>NZ_VVIP01000037.1 GCF_009650435.1 Foetidibacter luteolus | reverse complement strand
ATTTTTGTACCAATAGTGAAAAACATGGTAGCGGATACCGTGCTGAGCACAGAACGCCTTCTGGCTAAGCCCGCTTTGCTGCCAGTCTCCAATCATACTAAACATTTGCTCTCTGACCTCAATATCCTTTTGCATAATTTTTTATTGACAAAGTAACGGTCAATTAAAAGGCGCAACAAGATGTACTTGCTGGCAGGGATACGTTACGAGTAACTACTGTCGAGTAATTTTGCTTTACACTACAACTTTACTGATGTTGTACAGACACCGCCTATACCGCCACTTCTGCGCTATTTATCGTGGCTACAGTTTGAGCAGGCAGAGCAATAGGCTGTACTGGGGCATTTACTGTAATGATGTTTCAATGGATTGAAGGACCTACAGCTGATGACTGCCCAAAACAGGATAAGGGTTCGCATGGCAAGTTTAGCTAGTTTAAGGTAAAAAGGATTTTTGGGAAATGCAAGGATGGTAGTAAAATCGCTACAAAAAGCCATCCGGGTTCGCTACAGGACTTTATTTGTGCTTTAAATACCTTTGCCTCAGCATGTCATTAGGGGGACAACTACACGCCTCTGCGTTTCGCAGGGGCGTTTTATTTTATTCCGGCTTCATCGTCTGGTACTCATAGAGGATAACGGCTATAAGGGCCAGAATGGTTGCAATAGCTGCCGCGTCGAGCAAGTATATGCGTTGGCTGTTGGGCGGCTCTTTTCGGTTTATGATCTTCACAATAATAACCACTCCGAAAACGAAGGCAATTAATACCAGGAGCTTGATAGCGATATTAAAGTCATGGTTGAAGTGTGGATGCCGGTAAAGATACCCGGTTAAAGTTACAATGGGAGTGCAAAAAAAGCCACCTGAATAGGTGGCTTTTGTTTTTGATTCCTAAGCCCGGAATGAAAATGCCGGTCCAACTTATTGCTCTTATGAGTTCTGCTCGAAAATAATAAAAACAACAAAAATGCCGGGCAATTGTCCGGCATTCATACCCCGTGAAACAGAGATTCTATTACACTTGCCAAATATAAATAATATATAATTAAGCGTAAGTTGAAACTATTAAACAGCAATCAAATTAAAAGCGCCTTGGAAAAGGCGCTTGATAACTTACAGTCCTATCAATGTTGGACCGGGATTAGTGGCCCGGATAAAGTTAATAAAAAAGCCCGGCGTTAAAACACCAGGCACTTTAAACCCTAAACCCTTAAAAAACTTTCGCAAATTGAGCCATTATGCTAAGATTGAAAAGTTAAAAGATAGGCGGACTAACATCGTTTCGTTCGCCCAAGAATTCATCAGGTTAGTAAATTCCAAACTCCAAGGCGCTTTTCTTAGATTCTAGTAAATCGCCGAAAGTTAGTAATACAAACTTCATTTCAATCAGTATATCTACCACAGAAGCATAACCTTCTAAAGTTTCAAAGCGATTATCAATGATTTCCAGATTGATGAGGATTAGCTTTTTGAGTCTCCAGGAATCAGCAATGTCCTTTTCAACCGTAGTAATCAGATCTTTAATACCATGGCGTCCGACGGCTTTGATTTTCTTCAAATCCGTTCTTTTAAACTCATATAAGTCAAGTGTTAATATGAGCTTATCCATTTTAGCATGAATGCTCATGAAGGGGGTTTTGTATAAAGTTGTAATGATTTTGAAATATTGTCAAAGTAATATTTGGTTATCAATTACCCGTTTTTTTAAATTAAAAATGTGATCCCCATGCAGCTTGACGAGATTCAAGGTGATAGTTTGCCCTTAAGCTCGCTCTTTGGCTAGGATTTCAATTATTCGGCATAGTTCTTCCTCTTTCCTGACAGCGCCTGTTTTATCGAATGATTTATGCAGCCGCACCACATGCGGTTTATTTAGAGAGGAAGGAATATGTAATACGTCAACAACTACCCCTTGATAAGGCATTGAGTAATAAGAGATATTAAAGGCCTCATTAATACGTTTGGCTATTAAGCCTACCAAGTCTGCCGTATCTCTTAGTTTACAATCAGAGAATTTAGCAGGCTTAAATATCTTTCCTTTTTCATCATACCCTATGATAAGAAACCCATCCAGGCCCACAGTGTTGGCTATTGCGGATGTATCTTTAATAAACTCGCTTAGTCCTTGTTCTGAAGTAAGGTCATACCACTGAGACTTTAATTCTACTTTTGGATTCTCTATTTCGAGACCAGCAAGCGCTCGATTTAGAATTATTTTAACCCTATCAAAAATTTCTTTTTCTGTCATCAAACTATTCAGATTTACGTAATTGTTGTTATTTACATAACCCACACGATTAGTAGAGCTATTACAGCTAAAATAACAGCGGCAGCGATCACTAGAAAAATCATCACACTAACATCATTATTTTTAAGCCTTTTGACTACAGCATGTATATCCTCATTTGGTTTTAATGGGTATCTCTTGATATATATCGCTTCTGCAGCCTGTATTTCTCCCTGGTCATACTTTTTATATACCAGGGCCTTCCATTGCTTTAATGCCTCGTATTCTTCTCTTTGTTTTGCTTCTGCGGCTTTGGTATTCTTTCGGACAGGCTTTGACGGTTTTAATGTTTTAATTGCTTTAAAAGTAACCTTGAAAGCCCCGGTGAGAATCTTCATGCCCTCTCTGGTTTTCTTAGCCCACGGGTCTTTAATATACCTGGTCATAAGAAGTATTTGAATATTAGGATAAATGCTTTTCACCAAGCAGTCGCTGTGACCCGGATTGGATCCAAACCAATGACCTACTGCCTTCTAAGCAGTGGCCCAGGCGGATGGCGGACCGGACGGTTTTACGGACCAGTCTGCACTCCATAACTAACTTTAAACAACTTAATACTAAATCGCTGAAATTCAATCTACGCTAACATTTCAGCCGATTCTTAGTTGGTAACTTTAATCTACTTGATAGTGCTTTTATAGACCTAAATAGACCAAGTTATGCGTCAGCCTATCAAGTTAATTTGTAAGAAAGGAAAACTCCGTGAAGATGGCACCCGTTTAATTTCCATCCAGTATTGCCACTCTGCCACAAAGCGGGTGGTTATGATCTTGTCCTATTGAGCGTGATGCCCATTAAAGAATTCAAGCATTCTGGTCAGGGCAGTTTCACTGTGCATCAGATCGCCATTGATCAGGGATTCCTGGGCAGCCTTTGCTGCTCTTTGCTGCATCCGCATTTCATAGTTGGCAATACCTTCCTGTATGGTCTTGTAATTACCAGATGTCAAGTTTTCGCTCAACTCCAAAGCGTCAAGCATCGCCATGTTCACCCCCTCGCCAGCAAACGGCGGCATCACATGCGCCGCATCGCCAACCATAGTAAGATTGGGTAAGGTTTTCCAGATTTGATCCAATTGCATACAGAATATGGGCCGCGGAATGAGAGGCGTCGCAGCAGCTTCAAACAGCTCGTGCCAGATACTGCTCCATTCGGGATATTCGCTTTTAAACCACTGCAACGTTTGTGCCTTATTAGAAAAATCCAATCCGCTATCCGTTGCCCAGGTTTCGCTGGCTTTGAAGCTGGCATAAAAACCGATTACGCCGTTTGCCTTTTGTCCTAACATTACATTCTTCCTGTCCCCAAATGCCATTATTTTTCCGCCACCAAGCATGGCAGAAATATGAGGTGCTGTTTTGCTGGCTTCATATATAGTGCCTTCAAGCATCGTAATACCTGAATAGAAGGCTTTAAAATCTGTGATATATGGACGCACCTTTGAGTTGGCACCATCGGCCGCGATAACAATATCAGCATAAGCTGTTATTCCGTTTTTGAAATGTAGCAGCCGGCCCTCCTTTTGTTTTTCCATTAAAATGAAGTGGCTATTCCAGGCTACTGTTCCTGGGTGCAGAGACGTGAGCAAGAGTTGTCTCAGCACGCCCCGGTCGATTTCGGGACGGAAATCTTTGCTGTCGAAATTTTCTATTTGTTTGGTTGCATGGTCGCTAAAAAGTACCTCGGCATGTTCGTTCATAATCTGCAGGCGGTCTGCCCCGGCAAGAAAGTTCTGCTTGAACGCATCTAACAAGCCAGCTTTGCTTAGGGCAGCCAGCCCCGATTCGTCGTGCAGATCAAGCGGCGAGCCTTGTACACGGGCACTTTTATCCTTGTCTCTTTCATACACTTTTACATCAACGCCGTTTAGCTGCAGCAATCTTGCCAGTGTCAATCCGCCTGGCCCGCCGCCAATAATGGCGATTTTTTTTGAAGTCAATAACATTTTGCTTTATTAATTATAGGGCAAAATTGTTACGTCAGCAGGAAACGGAATAGTAAAAATCAGCCGTTTTTTAGGAAGGGAAATTTCTAATGGCTGTAATATTTACAAACTGTGCATTCTTGTTTTTGCTCAGCACCTTGGGGGTAACGCCTGTATACTTCTTAATTTCTTTGATGAAATGATTCTGGTCGGTGAAATTTTGTTCTGGAAAAAGTTTGCCCTCGCTGATATGCCTGAAGGATTCACCAACACGAAGCACATTGCAGTATGTTTTTAGTGATATACCAAACTGCTCATTAAAGTAACGATTGATCTGGCGGCTGCTCCAGAATACTTTCTCAGAAAGCTCTTTTACTGTTACAGAACCGTGAGTTGTGTAGATAACGTCAAATAAGTTTTTCTTACGGTCATCTATTTGCCCGTCGGCAACGGATTTTATCTTTTGCGTGGCCTTATTGCAAAAGTTTTCCAAACTGCTCAAATCGTTTTCGTCAAATTGCCAAAAGCTGTATGGGATACTTCTTCCTCCGTTCAGCACATCTTTTATGGAATCCCCAAGCAAATATTCTACTGCCAGGAGTTTCAAGCCTATCGAGAACATCTTTGTCCCGTTTACAATGCTCACTTGGGAAGGTTCTGTGTCAATACCCCTCACTATTATCTCCCAATGTTCAGCATTTACCTTTGATACAATCACGTCCACCATTCCATTAGGTAGCACAGTCGAAGGGATGTCATTGCCCGTGCTGTTTTCCAGCGTCCAGAAGCTGTGAACAAACTGGGATATAGAACTATCCGGCAATCTTGATTGGATGGTCAGGCTCATAAACAATCCATTACATTATGGATAAAGGTAGCAATCCTTTTGCTCTTGTGTTTTCAGGCCTTCTAATTGATTCATTCCATTAGCTTTATCAGCTATGTTTAAAAACTGTATTTTAAGTACACTCACCTTATCTGAGGTTACCCTGTGAGTCCGCTATGACGGTGCAGGTTACCCAATTCTACTGCTTCATAGGCATCCACGCACCCACACAGCCTGGCACAAAGTAGCATAATATGAGGCAAAAAGTTTACTGTGGCATGCCCGGATTTGAGAGACTTTGGCAGATTATCAAAGCTGCTTTACCGCCTGCCAATCCACATATCATAGCTGGTCTTCTGAACGAGCCAAAGCTATTGATACAGTTGAAGATGAAGAAGCAGTGTCATAAAAAGTTTGCTATCGTTGAGCATGGCCAAGGCGCTAACACCGCCTGCAGAGCGGCTTTAGAACCTCCCGGACATATGAGTCATATAGTAGTGCTGGACGGCGTTTGCTCCTTTTACTGTGCTTTGAAAATCCCTGTGAAGCGTCCCTGTTAGCTGATCTGGTCGTAGGTGCAGCTTTTTTTAGTAAAAGATGATTGAGTTAGGAATATCCTTGATTCGGTTACATTGACAAAAATGATGGTAACCATCTTTGCACTATTAATCATTTATATCATGGAAAGTAATAACGGACCATCTACAAACACAGCGCTGATTGCGTTGGTAACCGGCGCCAATCAAGGTGTAGGTAATGAAATTGCCAAAGCGCTTGCCGCGAACGGATATATTGTTTATCTGGGTTCCCGTAAATTGGAGAACGGTGAAAAGGCGGCTGCGGAGATCGGCGGCCATGCAAAAGCAGTGCAACTGGATGTCACAAAGCAGGATAGTATTAATGCGGCTGTAGTAAAAATAACAAGTGAATATGGCCGCCTTGACCTGCTGGTGAATAACGCAGGTATTTCGCATGCGGGAAATGCCCCGAAGAATCCGGAGGAATTGATGCGCACCGGCCGTGCCGTCAACGTATCGCTGGATGAAGTACGCACCGTTTGGGAGACCAACGTATTCGGTGTGATCGCTGTCACCCAGGCGGCTTTGCCCTTACTGCGCCGATCATCAGCGGCACGTATCGTTAATGTGTCCAGCGGCCTCGGCTCGCTAACCTGGATAGCTGATCCGGAGTGCTGGGCGCGGGAGCATTTTGGCATTGTATACGGCGCGTCCAAAACTGCACTTAATGCCGTTACGCTGGCCTTCGCCATAGAACTGGAAAAAGAAGGCATTAAAGTAAATGCAACCAGCCCGGGCTACACAGCAACGGCCCTTAATAATTTCCAGGGTACGGATAGCCTGGAAGTGGGCTCTCGTGAACCTATTCGCGTTGCGCTGGAAACCGACGGCCCAACTGGCGGCTTTACGGGCCCGGAAGGCAAATTACCCTGGTAATGCCAGTACTTTAAAACGACAATTTATCCAATATGACCGGCGAAACAGGTGCCGGTCATATTTCTTACTTTTAGTTATGAAAAAGGAAAAGCCCAAAGTTCCCAAACTGGAATCTATTAAGGAGATTCACCGTATGCTGGACCTGCCGGGGCCTAAGCATCCCCTGATCACCCTGTTTGATACCCGTGACGAACGGATCAACCTAAGCCGGTTACCGGTGAGTTATGTGACAACACTTTATAAGATATCCTTTATCGAGAAGCTGGGTGGCAAATTCAGGTACGGCCAGGGGTACTATGATTTTGATGAAGGGAGTATGGTGTTCACTGCGCCTAACCAGGTCGTTGGCAGCACATCCAGGTACAAAGGAAATGAAGGCTATTCATTGATCTTTCACCAGAATTTTTTACAGGGTCATCCCCTTGCTGCTAAGATAAGGCAGTATGGATTCTTTTCTTATTCATCGAACGAGGCGCTTCACCTTTCGCTGCAGGAAAGGACCACCGTTGCATCTATTTTCAGGATCATCGAAGAGGAACTGAACAGCCGCATTGACGATTTCAGCCAGGAGGTGGTCATCGCACAGATAGAACTTCTGCTGACCTACGCCAAGCGGTTCTATAAACGTCAGTTCCTGACCCGGCAGGCAGCCACCAACGATCTCCTTCAGAAGTTCGAAGCGGCCCTCAATAGCTATTTCCAAAAAGAAGAGCCGATCGATCGTGGTCTGCCTACTGTTCAGTACCTCGCTGAACAATTGAATTATACGCCGAACTACCTGAGTGATATGTTACGCTCGCTTACAGGACTCAGTGCGCAGCAGCATATCCATGAGCAG
>NZ_VVIP01000036.1 GCF_009650435.1 Foetidibacter luteolus | reverse complement strand
ATACTTCCATCCAACTGTTTAAAGGAATCAAAAATTTCGGATTGTTTGTGTAAGGGTATGCCTATACCGGTATCTATTACCGTGAAACTAATCGCCGCAATGTCCCGGACTGGTACATAGTCAACTTTCGGCAAACTGGTAGCAGATGCCTGGCTTATTTCGAGGCTTACGGTTCCATTTTTTTCCGTAAACTTAAAGGCATTGGATAACAGGTTTTTGAGAATCTGTTCCAACTTCTGCTGATCGGTTACGATTTGAAGAGGTACGTTATGGTCTGCATATATATTGAAGAAAATTTCCTTTTGGGTTGCTACCGGCGTAAATAAGTGCCCGATATTTCTCATCAGGTCTGTTAACTCCACACTGCTCATAACAATATCCATTTTCCCTGCTTCTATTTTGCTAAGATCAAGAATATCATCAATAAGAACACGCAGGTCGTTTCCCGCCGAATGTATCATGGCGACCTGCTCCATCTGCTTGTCAGTCAGATTGCCCGATTTATTGTTACTTAAAACCTTCGAAAGAATCAGCATGCTGTTCAGCGGCGTTCTGAGTTCATGGCTCATATTCGACAAAAACTCGCTCTTAAAATTATTACTCCGCTCCCGTTCTCCAGTCTTATTGATCAGTTCGATTTTTGTTTTTTCAAGTGATGCATTATTTGCCGTCAACTTTTCGACCATTTCCTGCAATGCTACCTGCGTTGCTCTCATATCGTCCTGGGCAGCCAGCAATTCCTCCTCTGCACTTCTTAGCTCTTCATTTGTTGCTGCAAGTTCTTCGTTACTTTCCTGCAGCTTTTTTTCCGCGTTCCTTTTCGAGGTAAGGTCACGGGTAATCTTTGAAAAACCGGTTACGTTTCCCTTCTCGTCATAGATAGCAGTAATGGTTACACTTGCCCAAAAAAGGGAACCGTCCTTCCTTACGCGCCACCCTTCATCGACGGCCGTTCCATTGACTGTTGCGCTTTGTAATAACTTTTCAGGTTGATTTTGATGAATATCGTTAGAGGTATAAAATACTTTAAAATTTTTGCCGATTACTTCGTTTGGTTTATAGCCTTTAATCCGCTCAGCGCCTATGTTCCAATTGTTGATGTTGCCGGCCGCGTCCATTAATATAACTGCATAGTCTTTGATTTCACCTATTATCCTGTTATACCTGTCATCAATATATTGAAGATTTCTTTCTGACTGGTACAGGTCGGTAACGTCTTCAACCTGGTGCATAATATACATAACCTTACCTTGATCATCAAAAACGGGACTGTTTAAAGGACGCCAGTATTTTTCAACAAAACCGTTTCCTGAAGGATCAGGTACATCATATTTTTGGATTGCCATTGCGTCAGGCAGGCCATACTCCAGGACACGCTCAAGTGATGCACGGAGATTCTTTACGCCGTCAGCATGAGGATCTTCGGGATTATCGGGAAATACTTCAAACAAATATCGTCCGGTGATTAACTCTCGCTTTGTAAGCGTATTTTTTAGATAGGAATCCGTAACTGCCACAATTTGCAGATCGGGTCGTAAAATCAGGTATAAACCAGGAGAAGCTTCAAATATTCTTTTGAAGTCAAGTGGGTAAAGTTCCATTTAGTATGCTTAAAATAGGTTAACTGCACAGCACAGGTCATCATTCAACCGGGAAGGAAGCTTTCATATAGGATGGAGTAAACATCCTACAAATTAGGCTTTTCTAATGATAAATCAGCAATGCAAAAAATTATGACCTGGCTACGGATTTGAGCACATGACAATAAGGAGCTGTACAGTCGGCGCTGTTGCAGGCAATATGAACTGTCTGTCACTTTTTTTAACCAGATTTAAAGTTGTCAATGAATTATTATCAACAGCATAATATTAGCTTTACAATAAGTTTATTTCTCAACTCACATTTAAGTGGCCAATTCCTGTGAAGTTCCGGCAAAATCACTTCGCCCATCGTTAATAGCGGAAAAGATATTACCGCAACCGCTGCCTGCCATTAGATAATCCTAATCCTGATTAAGCCACTGCATCAACCAATAAAAATTTCTTGATATGGTAACATCCCCCATTAAAGTATTGTATGTGGACGACGAGGTAAATAACCTGGTAGCCTTCCAGGCTGGCTTCCGTCGGGACTTTGATATACATATTGCTCAATCGGCCGAAGAGGGTCTGCAGATCCTTCAGTCAAATGAGATGCAGGTAATTATTAGTGATCAAAGAATGCCGGTAATGACAGGCATCGAATTCTTTGCAACAGTTATTAAGCGGTTCCCGGACCCAATCCGGATATTGCTTACCGGCTATTCAGATATAGCCGCCGTCATAGACGCCATCAATACCGGGCAGGTGTATAAATACCTGACCAAGCCCTGGGATGAAGAGACGATGAGAATTTTTATCCAAAAGAGTTTTGAAGTATACACATTACGCAAGCAGAATAAATTGCTGACAAAAAAGCTGGTGGACACCAATCGAAAGCTGGAACTGCTGGCAAGACATGCTGTACTTTCTTAAGCCTACAGTTATGTTTCACCGTTGTTTAATATGTCTGATACGGTGATAAAACTGCCGTCGGGGTAACTTCTGCCTTGAGAAGGACTGTTATTTTTGGATGAATTCATCACATCCTTAAACCAGTCACATGGCAAAACCTTTACTACGAATAAAAATACGTTTGCAACATATAAACGGGTTAATCAATAAACAAAAAAAATGTCGGCTTGAATTTCATTGCCTTAGAGAATGTAAAAAAGCAGCTGCTTAAAAAGCAAGAGGAAATACTTGATACAGTCCAGACAAAAAATGCTTTACTGGATCATTTTATTGAGCTAGGATAATTTTGCATTAAATACCTGTTTGGTCACATTCTTTTGTTAACGAAGCGACTCCGCAGAAGTTTCAACTTCCAGCTTCACTTGCAGCAATGCAAATGTTAGCTGGTCGTTTTTTTGTTGTCATCTGAATATTCTAAAATATCACCTGGCTGGCAATCTAATACATTACAAATCGTCTCCAATGTGCTAAATCTAATTGCCTTCGCTTTTCCTGTCTTTAAAATAGAAAGGTTCGATAAGGTCAGCCCAACTTTTTCAGACAGTTCATTTAGTGACATCTTCCTCTTTGCCATCATTACGTCTAAATATACAATGATTTCCATACCTTATACAGTCAAATCATTTTCGTTTTGAATGTCTACGCCCTTTTTGAAAATAGTCGCAATAATATAAATTACTGCTCTTCAACACACAACACAGCTTCTCTCAATACCATGTGCCGGCATATAACCATTTAACTGTATTTGGTAGCGATTCATTGAGTTGTCGCTGGCTGGCGCCACAGGTTCGTTAACCTATATGAGGCGACATATTTGCGCCTGAGGCCTTTCTCCGAGCTGAAATATCCTCCACTGTGGCTAAAAGCTCATCAATATTGAACGGCTTCTCTATAAAAACTGCCGCTCCGGCCTGGAGGCATTCAGCGCTAATATTGGTATATCCTGACATTGCAATAACGGGAATATGGAACAAACCTTTTTCCTCCAACATGCGACATGTCGATACAACCTGCCTGCCTGCCACTTTTGAATCCGTTAAAATAAGGTCGAAAAGCTGAGAGGGATTAATTATTAAGTTTTCGACCTTGGACACAGCAGCTACCTGATGTCCTTTGTTTTCAAAGAGAGAGACCAGCATTTCTCTGATCCCTTCATCATTCTCAATAATAGCTATAAACATGTTTAAGTATTTTGGCTAAGATTGTGAACAAAATATATATTACAGATTATTTTCAACCGAAAAAACTGTGAACAAATCTCATGCCATTGAAGCGCTGGTGACGCTATTTCATGACTGAGATAAGGTGGCATGATTTACCCTGACAAAGTCTCTTGAAAAGAGTCGGTACGGACGTATCATGTCTACTTTGTATTATAAATTATATTTTCCGTCGAGGACTTCTCCAATGGCATCAACCAGATCCTGGGTTGCATCGCCATTCATTCGCCAGGTTTCACCCTCCTTATAAATCAGTCCAATAATTTCAGCATCAATTGTTATATTAAAAATAAGTGGGTTGTTATTTCCTTGATTTGTTGGCCACGGTCTTACCAATACCGTAACGGACTGGCTATCTACTTTAATTTTTATTTCAAACTCCTGAAAGTTCATTAATAAAGTATGGATGAAACCAATAGACCCAGATTGGAGAGGCTAGGTTTGAAAGGATAAAAAGATATATAGTGGCTATTTGATAGGTTGGATCGGAAGAGAATGAAAAACGCCATAGAAATAGCGTTTTGTTCAGCTTATAGACCTGAATGGTCTTGCTAAATATAGGTATTATTAGACAAAGACCGACATACCCATGCAGGCTTCTGAGATAAAATATGAAAAACTTTAAACAAAATAAGTAAGATTGCCGGCTGCAACACCTGCTGGTTTCTATGGGTTATGATCTCCTCGCGCATACGCATCCTCACTGTATTTTCAACCTCTGGATAATCGTGTCTAAGTGCTTCAGCCATTGGCGCGCCTGACACCGCCGAAGCAATGATGCCGGTTTCTGTCCTGGTAGTAGACGTCAACAGTACAATCCTGCCAAAGTTCTTACTGAATTTATCATAGCTCACTTCATCGGTTACCCAAAGGGTGATGAGTGTAAAGCAGGTTAACCCGGCAGACAGTCCGACGATGTTCGATAATGAATATTTTTTGTTTTTAAGGACAGACCGCCAGGCTGTTTTAAGATAATTTGTAAACATAGCAGTTGGTTATAATGGATGATTCATGCAGCATTCATGGTTAAGCAGGCTGCAAGAAATTCCCTTTCAATATTTTCAAAAAACAGCTATTGTTATTGCCATATTATTGCCACACCAAAGGCTGGCCTCAATAAATATACCAGTTGCCAAAGGCTTGTCCGGCAAGGCTTTTTGCGGGATTCGCCTGACTAAAGTGTACGTAAGCGGACAGCGGCCGTCCGCTTACGGGCTAATTGCTACTAATCCCGTTGGGTACACTATCCAACATGACAATCAACTTTGTCATCGCGGTTTTCCTTATCTTGTGCGGAAATTTTTTTATGGAAATAGTAGATGGTAAAGTGTTGATCAATGGACTGGAAAAAATTCCGTCCATTATATCCAAAGCTAAGTACGCGCTAGGCCTGAAAAAAGAAAAACCCATCAACCAACGCAAATGCAGTCCCGAATACTGGAATGAAATTGTATCGGAGATGGGTAAGTACTACAAAGTCCCCAAAGACAAGATTGAAAAAGCCAAAAGAAGCAGGATCTATTTGAAGTAAAGGGCCGTATAGCAGCGGCGCCATCTATCAACGCTTAGCAATGCTGCTTCAATCATAGCCATTCTCCAAAATGTCAAAAAACTGGCTGCGTTTTTTTAGCAGTCGCCTCACTGTCATCGTTCTTTCTGCCACATGAACATCGTAGGTTTCGTATAATTCATGTTTTACTTCAGTTTCCATACAATTTTGCTGCCTATTTGATTTTCATCCTTGTATACTGTATACGGGCTTGTTCTTTTATCGACGCCGTTGTTATACTCCGGCTGTTTTTGAATCTGAGAGCAGCTGATGTATAAATAACCATCTGCAATAGAATAGCTATCCGGCCAGATAAGACGGGGATCTGTGATTAGCGGAATAAGTTGCAGATCTGGAGTTATTTTTACAATACGGTAACGTTGCAGATCACCATGTAAAGATTTCCCGCATCATCAAAGATCATTCCGTCTGTTGTGGTAAAATGTCCAAGATCCTCCACCATGGTGGCTAAGCATTATCGTTAAGCTGCCAGTTTCGCAAGGCTGCAGTTTGGATACGATAAAGCTTGTCATCCGTTAGTGCTTTGTGTAAAATACTGCATGCCAGCCTTGAGTTCACCGTTGACGCCGCCAAACTGTTCCAGTAAAAGGGCAGCAAGACGTGGGTCAGGCGCAGAAACCCGCACATCATATTGTAAGTCTTTAACTTGGTGAAACATAATCAATGCTTTATAGGTGTAAGTCGTGGTAACGGCCGGCCTGTGGTTATCAATATAAAAAAGGTTAAGCTTTTTTACAGACCTCTGTTTCCTTTATCTTTATTTCTCGCATTGATGATCAGGTAAACGGCAACAATTGCAAATACAATAATTACCGCGAGCAACGGCATAAGCATAGTGAATATGTTGAGGGGTTTAAAGCTTAGTGTTTTTGCTGGGTGATAGTGGCTTCCACATGTTCAAGGTACATCCTTAGCTTCGGCAATGTTTTGGCAGCATGGGCTTTTAACACGCCATCCGTTCCTGAAGTGGACTCTTGTTCAAAAGTCGCAATACCTTTTGATGATCAATCAGTTGGCTGTTGATGCAGGCTGTGTCAAACGAAACCCCCAGCAAGAGATTTTAAGCTCTGTGCAAGTTTTTGATGTGTTGGGGCGGTGGCTGTTGGCGTTTCCTGTATGTGGTTTTTATTAATAATAGGGTCAAATGCTGTCAACGTTCCCAAACTTAAGCGCAATACTATATGGGTGACCTTAATGTAGAACGATGCAGCATATGTGGCGCTGTTACACGTTAACGTCAACGTTTCTTTTTTGAAGAGGTAACGCGCTTCCTCGCATCCTGCATCGCATCCTTTCAGCGCAGATAGACTTAAATTTTACATATTATAGTTAGGCCTGCTAGAAAAACTCTTTACAGTGCTATTGGTGGTTCATATTTGGATATACATTAAATATCTTTATTCAGTTATCCCAGGAATTACTTAAATTAACATGGCTGACTGAAAATGCCAACCCTCACTACTGACTGATACTTTTGTAACTTCTGTCCCGGTGAATATCTCCTGCCTTTGATAACGTAAACCAATATTCCTAATATAGCTGACTATGGCAATGAATGTAACGGCGGCGGCACGAAAAAAGATCCTGTTTTTTCGCGTGCTTTCGATCCAGCAACGCCTCCCGCTCCTGATTTGTGTTCTTTTATTGTGTATGGCTGTGGCCCTCGGATGGTTGTCCCAGGTCGGCGTGAAGCGGGCTTCAGTTGACATGGCTAAAGAACGGCTTGGATCACTTACGGCGCAACTTAGTTATCTGTTCGGCCAGTCCGGCTCCCTTGTTTTGTCTGCAACCAGTGCGACCGTTGACAATGAGAATATCAAAAAATTTGTGAATGGAGACAGGGCGGGAATTGTCGCCGACTCTGCACGGCAGTTGCTCGATAATCTTCGCATTGACAGCACCTGGATACTGACCGAGCTTTTTGATGCCCGCCACCAACTTCTTCTGCGTTCTTCTCCCCCGGGAAAAACAACGAAGGTTAACTCCCGCGAAATACTGTCTGCTGTTAACCCTGCCCCTCATTCCTGCCAGATTGGGAAATTACTCCGCATTGGAGATTCCATTTATTATCCGATAATCGCTGCAGTTACTGACAAAGGAAACGTCACCGGGTACCTGGCGAGATGGCGTCTTCAGGCAGCCACTTTAAAAGCAATCGCACAGGTTTCACTATTGCTCGGTACCAATGCCACACTTTACGTGGGAAACAGCGATGGCAGTGTATGGACAAACCTCATCGGGCCTGTCCCCGCACCACCGGTAACTATACAATATGACAAGCAAGACTTTTTTGAATACGAAAGGCAGGGAGACAGCGCCGTTCTCGCTTCAGCGATGCCTATACCCAACGCGCCATGGTCCCTGCTGATAGAATTTCCGAGGGGGATGATAATGGAAACATCAAGACGTTTTCTGCATTGGATTATTGGCATCGGGGCGGCCCTCGTGCTGTTTGGAATTTTGCTGGCCTGGATAACAAGCCGAAACATCACGCGGCCATTGAATAAGCTGACACGTGCCGCCACAAAAATGGCAGCAGGGGATTATTCCGTTTCGGTTGAAGTTGAACGAGGAGACGAACTGGGAAAGCTGGCCCGTGCTTTTAATGCCATGACCGTACGCGTAAAAAATGCACAGGATGATCTGGAAAGAAAAGTGCAGGAACGTACAATGCAACTTAATACAGCCAATAAAGAACTGGAAGGTTTTTCTTATTCGGTGTCGCATGATCTGAGAGCGCCATTGCGCTCTATCAGCGGGTTTGCGGCCATACTTAAAGAAGATTATGCAAGCAAACTGGATGCAGAAGCAAATCGTTTAGCAGACAAGATTATTTCCAATGCAAAAAAAATGGGGCAGCTAATTGATGACCTCATTTCGTTTTCACAAATGTCAGGGAAAGAATTAAAGCAGCAGCCTGTAAATATGGAAGCACTGGCGAAGTCATGTGCGTCGGAGTTGCTCCAGCATGAACCTGAAAACAAATACCAGCTGCAGGTTCAGCCCATGCCAGTCTGCCTGGGAGACGAGGCCTTGCTCAGACAGGTTTGGTTCAACTTAATTGGCAATGCCATAAAATACTCCTCAAAAAATCCGGCGCCCCGGATAGAAATTGGCTACAAAAAGGAGGCGACGGCTTCATGTTACTTTGTCCGTGATAATGGTGTTGGATTTGACATGCAGTATGGCCATAAATTATTTGGAGTTTTTCAGAGGCTCCATGGCCAAAACGAATTTGAAGGATTGGGGATAGGGCTGGCCCTTGTTAAAAGAATACTTAACCGTCACCATGGAGACATTTCAGTAGAGGCTGCGTTGGGGAAAGGGGCGGTGTTTTATTTCAGCTTACCAAAAATAAAAGACCATGAATAATCAGGAAGTAGAAATTCTGCTGGTGGAGGATAGTCAGGATGATGCGGAACTGGTGATCCGGGCGTTGCGAAAAATAAACCTTGCGAACAAACTCATACACCTGGAGGATGGGCAGCAGGCCCTTGATTTTCTTTTTGCAGAAGGAATGTTTTCCGGCCGCAAGTTAATGGAGAGGCCAAAACTGATTGTGCTGGACCTTAAAATGCCCAGGGTAGACGGTATCGAAACGCTCAAACGAATAAAATCCGATGAAAGGACCCGCCTGATTCCGGTGGTAATGATGACCTCTTCTGCGGAAGAAAAAGACATGCTGATAAGCTATCAGTTGGGGATCAATAGCTATGTCGTAAAACCGGTAGGCTTTGAGAACTTTGTCAAGGCTGTAACAGGGCTGGGGATTTACTGGCTGCTGGTCAATACACTTCCTGAGTTAAACGACGGTGAATCATAATACGCAACCACTTCAGAATTAAAGAAACCGTTGCAACCTTAATTGTTCCAATGGATAGATATTCTACGCATAACTGGGAAGATTCCCTATAGCTCTTATAGTCTATGTTATACACGCCCAAAGGAATATTTTGATCATTGCCCTTTGCTTTAAACCTTTCCTGAAACCGGAGGAAGCTTTGATCTACACCAATCTCGGCAGGACCCAGTTTTCAAAGAACTGTGAAGACCATATAGTGTTTAAAAATGAAAGCGGCTACTTCAAAAAGGAAGATCTTGACCGCATGATGTCGGGCAAAAAAGTTTCCATTGAAGCAGCCGCGAGGCGTTATTCATCAAGGTTTAAAAAGTAAGGCAGCAGTTCCGGCGCCGGCAATTTGATATAACTTTTCTTAAGACATGCTTTGAACACCCTATTACGATGATTTAAGGTGTGCGGCCATTAGATTAATCAGATTATTGGCATTAAAAGGTTTTTCAAGAGATCCATCGGCCAGCGCATCCTGTGCGAGGTGTTTAATACTTGAGCTCGCGGACATTAAAATCACGGGAATATTTTTGGTAGTGGCTCACTTTTTAATTTCCTGCAAAGTGTCATTCCTTCGATTCCCGGCAGTCGCTGGTCCGAAATAAAAATGTCGGGCAGATCAAATTCAATGTCAAATATCATTGAGCCATTCAGGTAGCCAGTAACTTTATAGCCCTCACTTTCCAGAAGAATAACCATGGTGCCTATAAGAACGAAAACCGGCAAACCCACCGTCCTGTTGCTGAAAGAATCATTGATCTCCGCTGATAAACCACCCGAATCCGTAGCTCATTTTTCCATAAACATTATTTGATCATTCCTGTTTGCCAGGCGTATAACCGGTCTTGCAACCGGTTATTTTTTAAAATCACACCAGTAAAAAAACAAAATCAAACACTATCGGTACTAGGTCGCTGTCTGATATTAACCGTTATCACGGACTACCCATGCAAGACTTTATCCTATTGAGCGTGATGCCCATTAAAGAATTCAAGCATTCTGGTCAGGGCAGTTTCACTGTGCATCAGATCGCCATTGATCAGGGATTCCTGGGCAGCCTTTGCTGCTCTTTGCTGCATCCGCATTTCATAGTTGGCAATACCTTCCTGTATGGTCTTGTAATTACCAGATGTCAAGTTTTCGCTCAACTCCAAAGCGTCAAGCATCGCCATGTTCACCCCCTCGCCAGCAAACGGCGGCATCACATGCGCCGCATCGCCAACCATAGTAAGATTGGGTAAGGTTTTCCAGATTTGATCCAATTGCATACAGAATATGGGCCGCGGAATGAGAGGCGTCGCAGCAGCTTCAAACAGCTCGTGCCAGATACTGCTCCATTCGGGATATTCGCTTTTAAACCACTGCAACGTTTGTGCCTTATTAGAAAAATCCAATCCGCTATCCGTTGCCCAGGTTTCGCTGGCTTTGAAGCTGGCATAAAAACCGATTACGCCGTTTGCCTTTTGTCCTAACATTACATTCTTCCTGTCCCCAAATGCCATTATTTTTCCGCCACCAAGCATGGCAGAAATATGAGGTGCTGTTTTGCTGGCTTCATATATAGTGCCTTCAAGCATCGTAATACCTGAATAGAAGGCTTTAAAATCTGTGATATATGGACGCACCTTTGAGTTGGCACCATCGGCCGCGATAACAATATCAGCATAAGCTGTTATTCCGTTTTTGAAATGTAGCAGCCGGCCCTCCTTTTGTTTTTCCATTAAAATGAAGTGGCTATTCCAGGCTACTGTTCCTGGGTGCAGAGACGTGAGCAAGAGTTGTCTCAGCACGCCCCGGTCGATTTCGGGACGGAAATCTTTGCTGTCGAAATTTTCTATTTGTTTGGTTGCATGGTCGCTAAAAAGTACCTCGGCATGTTCGTTCATAATCTGCAGGCGGTCTGCCCCGGCAAGAAAGTTCTGCTTGAACGCATCTAACAAGCCAGCTTTGCTTAGGGCAGCCAGCCCCGATTCGTCGTGCAGATCAAGCGGCGAGCCTTGTACACGGGCACTTTTATCCTTGTCTCTTTCATACACTTTTACATCAACGCCGTTTAGCTGCAGCAATCTTGCCAGTGTCAATCCGCCTGGCCCGCCGCCAATAATGGCGATTTTTTTTGAAGTCAATAACATTTTGCTTTATTAATTATAGGGCAAAATTGTTACGTCAGCAGGAAACGGAATAGTAAAAATCAGCCGTTTTTTAGGAAGGGAAATTTCTAATGGCTGTAATATTTACAAACTGTGCATTCTTGTTTTTGCTCAGCACCTTGGGGGTAACGCCTGTATACTTCTTAATTTCTTTGATGAAATGATTCTGGTCGGTGAAATTTTGTTCTGGAAAAAGTTTGCCCTCGCTGATATGCCTGAAGGATTCACCAACACGAAGCACATTGCAGTATGTTTTTAGTGATATACCAAACTGCTCATTAAAGTAACGATTGATCTGGCGGCTGCTCCAGAATACTTTCTCAGAAAGCTCTTTTACTGTTACAGAACCGTGAGTTGTGTAGATAACGTCAAATAAGTTTTTCTTACGGTCATCTATTTGCCCGTCGGCAACGGATTTTATCTTTTGCGTGGCCTTATTGCAAAAGTTTTCCAAACTGCTCAAATCGTTTTCGTCAAATTGCCAAAAGCTGTATGGGATACTTCTTCCTCCGTTCAGCACATCTTTTATGGAATCCCCAAGCAAATATTCTACTGCCAGGAGTTTCAAGCCTATCGAGAACATCTTTGTCCCGTTTACAATGCTCACTTGGGAAGGTTCTGTGTCAATACCCCTCACTATTATCTCCCAATGTTCAGCATTTACCTTTGATACAATCACGTCCACCATTCCATTAGGTAGCACAGTCGAAGGGATGTCATTGCCCGTGCTGTTTTCCAGCGTCCAGAAGCTGTGAACAAACTGGGATATAGAACTATCCGGCAATCTTGATTGGATGGTCAGGCTCATAAACAATCCATTACATTATGGATAAAGGTAGCAATCCTTTTGCTCTTGTGTTTTCAGGCCTTCTAATTGATTCATTCCATTAGCTTTATCAGCTATGTTTAAAAACTGTATTTTAAGTACACTCACCTTATCTGAGGTTACCCTGTGAGTCCGCTATGACGGTGCAGGTTACCCAATTCTACTGCTTCATAGGCATCCACGCACCCACACAGCCTGGCACAAAGTAGCATAATATGAGGCAAAAAGTTTACTGTGGCATGCCCGGATTTGAGAGACTTTGGCAGATTATCAAAGCTGCTTTACCGCCTGCCAATCCACATATCATAGCTGGTCTTCTGAACGAGCCAAAGCTATTGATACAGTTGAAGATGAAGAAGCAGTGTCATAAAAAGTTTGCTATCGTTGAGCATGGCCAAGGCGCTAACACCGCCTGCAGAGCGGCTTTAGAACCTCCCGGACATATGAGTCATATAGTAGTGCTGGACGGCGTTTGCTCCTTTTACTGTGCTTTGAAAATCCCTGTGAAGCGTCCCTGTTAGCTGATCTGGTCGTAGGTGCAGCTTTTTTTAGTAAAAGATGATTGAGTTAGGAATATCCTTGATTCGGTTACATTGACAAAAATGATGGTAACCATCTTTGCACTATTAATCATTTATATCATGGAAAGTAATAACGGACCATCTACAAACACAGCGCTGATTGCGTTGGTAACCGGCGCCAATCAAGGTGTAGGTAATGAAATTGCCAAAGCGCTTGCCGCGAACGGATATATTGTTTATCTGGGTTCCCGTAAATTGGAGAACGGTGAAAAGGCGGCTGCGGAGATCGGCGGCCATGCAAAAGCAGTGCAACTGGATGTCACAAAGCAGGATAGTATTAATGCGGCTGTAGTAAAAATAACAAGTGAATATGGCCGCCTTGACCTGCTGGTGAATAACGCAGGTATTTCGCATGCGGGAAATGCCCCGAAGAATCCGGAGGAATTGATGCGCACCGGCCGTGCCGTCAACGTATCGCTGGATGAAGTACGCACCGTTTGGGAGACCAACGTATTCGGTGTGATCGCTGTCACCCAGGCGGCTTTGCCCTTACTGCGCCGATCATCAGCGGCACGTATCGTTAATGTGTCCAGCGGCCTCGGCTCGCTAACCTGGATAGCTGATCCGGAGTGCTGGGCGCGGGAGCATTTTGGCATTGTATACGGCGCGTCCAAAACTGCACTTAATGCCGTTACGCTGGCCTTCGCCATAGAACTGGAAAAAGAAGGCATTAAAGTAAATGCAACCAGCCCGGGCTACACAGCAACGGCCCTTAATAATTTCCAGGGTACGGATAGCCTGGAAGTGGGCTCTCGTGAACCTATTCGCGTTGCGCTGGAAACCGACGGCCCAACTGGCGGCTTTACGGGCCCGGAAGGCAAATTACCCTGGTAATGCCAGTACTTTAAAACGACAATTTATCCAATATGACCGGCGAAACAGGTGCCGGTCATATTTCTTACTTTTAGTTATGAAAAAGGAAAAGCCCAAAGTTCCCAAACTGGAATCTATTAAGGAGATTCACCGTATGCTGGACCTGCCGGGGCCTAAGCATCCCCTGATCACCCTGTTTGATACCCGTGACGAACGGATCAACCTAAGCCGGTTACCGGTGAGTTATGTGACAACACTTTATAAGATATCCTTTATCGAGAAGCTGGGTGGCAAATTCAGGTACGGCCAGGGGTACTATGATTTTGATGAAGGGAGTATGGTGTTCACTGCGCCTAACCAGGTCGTTGGCAGCACATCCAGGTACAAAGGAAATGAAGGCTATTCATTGATCTTTCACCAGAATTTTTTACAGGGTCATCCCCTTGCTGCTAAGATAAGGCAGTATGGATTCTTTTCTTATTCATCGAACGAGGCGCTTCACCTTTCGCTGCAGGAAAGGACCACCGTTGCATCTATTTTCAGGATCATCGAAGAGGAACTGAACAGCCGCATTGACGATTTCAGCCAGGAGGTGGTCATCGCACAGATAGAACTTCTGCTGACCTACGCCAAGCGGTTCTATAAACGTCAGTTCCTGACCCGGCAGGCAGCCACCAACGATCTCCTTCAGAAGTTCGAAGCGGCCCTCAATAGCTATTTCCAAAAAGAAGAGCCGATCGATCGTGGTCTGCCTACTGTTCAGTACCTCGCTGAACAATTGAATTATACGCCGAACTACCTGAGTGATATGTTACGCTCGCTTACAGGACTCAGTGCGCAGCAGCATATCCATGAGCAG
>NZ_VVIP01000035.1:393166-405166 GCF_009650435.1 Foetidibacter luteolus | reverse complement strand
TTGCCCTCCTGTTTTGGGATTGCCGGTGCATCAAAGTGATGGGCGATAACCATTTCATTGATGCAGCCCATCACTTCAAGGCTCAGCCGTTCTCTTATCTCTACAAATAAGGTGGGTGAAAATGGCGCTTCATTGGTAAAACTGCTGTAGCCTAAAAAATACTGCATAAACACGTTTTCCTGTATCTGCTGTACCGTTTCACGGTCGCTGAGTTTCAGCATGTGTTTGATGATAACAGCACCTATAACAATCCTGCCGCTGATGGGCGGGCGGCCTTCGGAGGATTTAAAGCTCTTATTGTACTGATTGACCATCTGGTCCCAGGGCAGCAACCTGCTGAGGTTTACCCAGCGGTTCTCCCGGGTCAGCGCCTGCTCAAAAGGGGTTTCAAACCCGCATATTGTCAGTTGGTTAGGACTTACATACCCAGGCGTCCGTGCAGGCTTTTTGGGGTTATCCTTACGGTTTCCTTGCATCTGTTTTCAGCTTTTGCTGCAAAAAGATAATCATTTTCACCCGGTTAGATAAATCTGGAAGTTATTGAGCAAGCCCTACATAGTGTGAGTAACGTAAGCTAGGTTGGCATTCTCTGAGTTAGTAACCCATAGGAAAAACCTGAACGGCGGAGAATATTTCAGATGCCTATGCAGAACTTATATAGAGGGCAGTAAATATACCGTAGTGTCTTCTTAGGTATGACTAAATTCCTAATCCAGAAACTGAATTGCCTGGTTATAAGGTAGTTCCAAAAAGCATGAGTATTTTGTGAGTCAAGTCGTTTTTGAAAAGGTATTGTTTCAATACTTCTTTGTCAAGCTATTTGCTCTACCCTTCGCTAATTTCCAGAAGGAATCTATAATAGCTTTAAATATATTCAATCAACAGGTTAATTGTTGAAAAGTTTGTCAAAAAAAAGAGCATGCCTTTTTTCAACCGCCTGGACAAGGCAACTAAATTGTAGCACTCCAATATGCATATTTAGTTCGAGGTAAATTTTATAAAAAGTTCCGAACGGGGTCTTACGATAACCTTTTGCCGATATTATAAGCTTCAAGTCTTTCAGGTGTTATGTCAACTATAACGTATCCGAATTTGGGTGTTTCTTTTCTTATTATAACCTGACTTTCCCTGTAGTTTTTCTTCTGGTCATCATAGAGAAAATAGCCGAAATACCTCCCTATCAATTCTGAGAACTCCCATCGATAATCAGATTTGTTTTTTGATGTGCAATTGTCCAAGTCTTTTAAACTCAAAAATAACCATTGACGAAATTTCACCAGTGTTCGGAGGCAAAATCAATAGGGTTATCGTACATTTGTAGGGCTTCAATCATTAACAATCCGGTTCTTTCCTGGTAACTGGTTGCATTTTCAAAGGCAATAAACCGCCTTGCGCTCCTCACTAAATCTCCAATACACAATGGCTTTCCCCTTAAATTACAAAAATATCAGATTCAACCTGCCTAAAATCGGGGCATTGTCTTGTATAACCTTCAGAAATTACGGGTTATCTGAAAAATTCAATACAGAGTTGCCAATTCATTACATCATGTAACGAATGATGGCATAGAAAGCTGAAGTACAAATTGAACAGTTTCCAGATACCTGAATAAATATATATAATTAATATTCCCGATTTACGCTACATTGGTGTCAGTATTTTTTAATATTATTAAATTTTTTCTGCACGTAGTCGACTATTAGTTGATTAAGCTATGTAGATTGAACAAATACGAATGCTTCCATGAGTGTGACTATTTACTACGACAACCTTCAAAAACTGTTATTTCGGTATTCTGATTTGGTGGAGCATTCAAATTCCTTGGGATTATCAAACGAAGCCGTGAATGCTGAAAACCTCTTTTGTTCTTTTTTGAATAAGGCTTTTGGATGGAAACTTATTAACGCCAATGAGCAAAAGAAGAACCAGGATAGTTTCGATCTTATTGACAAACGAAGGGGTATTGCAATTCAGGTAACGTCAAATAAAAGCTATACCACTAAGCTTAGTAGGACAGTGGACTCATACAGACGCAGTAAAAAAAAGCAAAAAATAAAACATCTTATTATTCTTTTCATATCAAGAAAGTGTCCCGCTAATATCCTCAAACAGGTAAAAAGTAAAGAGTTTGTGTACGAAGGCTACGATATTCCCAAACTGCTTACCAAATTATACTACCAAAACAAACATTCCTCTGAACTAAAACCTTTAAACCAAATTTTAGAAGAAGCGACCGAGCCTGTTTTGGTAAATTCCACTTACCCTGTTACTGAAAAGCCCGAAAGTAATGAGACAATACCTGCGCAGGCAATTTCCATAAACAATAGTGGCATTTATATCAGACGCATGTCACTGATTGAAGATATTTTTTCCTTTGCTCAAATTGCAAATGGCATTCTTATTGGAGGACCAGGAGTGGGAAAAAGTTTTACGATTGAAGAATTGCATAAATATTGTCATAAGAAAAAGATACCATGCTTTGTCATCAGAATCAATGAACTATTGGATGGAAGAGATGATGAGTTACAAAAAGAATTTAAAGTCAACAGCTATTGGATTAATGCCTTAAAGAAGATCCCCTTATCTAATAATGACTTCAAAGCACTGCTGATATTTGATGCGTTTGATACGGCAAAGGACGAAAGATTGAAATCAGCAATCTTAAAGCAGATAAGAACCGCAATTGGTGAGTTGAAGAATAGATGGAATATATTGGTGAGTGCCAGAACCTTTGATGCTGCTAAATCCAGCCGTCTGCTGGAATTATTTCCCCAGATTAATATTACTAAATCTGTTTCGTGCCGGTATTTTGAGATTCCAGAGCTTTCAGAACTGGAAATTGATCTTGCTGCGAAAGAAAATAAACGACTTTATGCTATAGTTCAAAAATGTACGGATGAATTAAAAACACTTCTTAAGATTCCTTACTTCTTAAAATTATTGGAAAGGATAGTGATTGACGGCAGTAATTTTAAGAATAAAGACCTATCGCATATTGAAACAGAAGAACAGTTATTGGAGGTTTATTGGAATACTAAAATAGCCAACAACACAAGCAGGGATATATTCTTAAGAGACCTCACACAGCAGTTAGTTTTTTCTGAAAGCCTGAGCTGTCCCAAAAAATCGGTTGTCTCGGACACAAATTCTACTGCTTTTGACAATCTTGTTAGCCTAGGTGTTATCAAAGAAAGCTCCGTTACCAAGCAAAACATTTCGTTCAATCATAATATTCTTCTTGAATTTGCGGTCTCCAAATACCTTATCCCGGAAGATGCAAACAAACTGGTTGCATTTATTGACGAACATCAAAAAATGGCTTTTCTGTTCCGGCAAGGGTTTATTTATTTCTATAGCAAATTATGGCAACAGGAGAGCACTGTTTTCTGGAAGCATTATTTTGAGATACAAAGTAATTCTACTCCACTATTCCGGTTGTATCATCAAACGATACTTAACTATATACTTGCCGGATACTACAAGGACGTAGAGGATGTGGCGCCAATATTCAGCCTGCAGGATGTTCAGGAAAGCGGAAATACAATCAGGAAAATTTTGGAAGCAATTAGGTTTATTACCAAGGGTGCGTTAAGAGAAAAGGACTTTTTACTATTTCTGAAGATTTCTGAGGGGATGCAAGAGATTTTTCTATGGGAATTTGGATATTTAATTGATAAAGCTATAAAGATTGTTTCCAAGAGTCCAGGTAGCAAATTTATGACCACCATTTCAAAGACTTCATTAAATTACCTGGCATTCGTCCTTGAACAGAGAAGTATATCAAATAAAAAATTCCTGATAGAAGCAAATGGTGGAATCTGGGGAATCGAAAACGTCTGCATGATCTTTTCTGTACACAAGAAATCTGCATCAAGTAAGATCAAAGAGGTTCTTGAATTACTCAAAGAACCTGACTTCCCCATCCGATTTTTCTACACACTGAGTGATAATCTGGCTAACATCTTAAAATATGATAGACCACTTACCAAACTAATTTATAAAACCATTTATTATCATTCTGAGAATAGTGACAAAGAAACATACCTTGGAAATAGTGTGGTGTTAACCATGCGAAGCAACAGGCGACAGGATTTTGAAAGTATCCACCACAAGCTGGAAAGAGACTATAAAGTATTTATCACAGCTGCACCCGAAGAATTTATTCCCTTGGGAATAGAAATTGTAAATAAATTTAGCGCTGCCAATTATTATCAATCTTCTGCAAAGCCATTGATAATTGAATTAAATGGAATAAAATCCAGGATAGTTCCTGATTATTCCTATTCTGACAATGATCACGATACAGAATATGGGTCACTATCCCATCTGGAAGCAATTTTTAAGCATATAGAATTATTAGTAGCGCAACACGACGAAAGTCGAGCAAGAGCATTACTTGATATCGTAATCAGAAAGTCTGAAGTCACGACTGTTTGGAGACGAATATTAACACTGCTTGTTAAGCGCCCGATAGTCTTCAAAAAGCAAGCAGTTGGCTTACTTATGAATGAAGAATTTTTCTTTTGCGATGAAACAGTTTATGAAGCAGGAGAGTTAATTAAAACCATTTGGAATCATTTGACCGCATCTGATAAAAAGAGGCTTGAAAGAGTCATTTTCAACTTATCAACTTCCAAATTGATCAAAGAAGAAAATGAAGAATTTAAAACAAGAAGAATGCAGCGGCTTTTGAGCTGTATACCTTTTGAAGAATTGACATTAATTAAGGCAAAGAATTTCGTAAAAGTAAATGGACCTGTTAAAAATAAGCCATTGGTCACTCACGGCGGTGTTCGACCATATCATCCGACTGATGAAGAAAGGATAATAGATATCGGCGCTAGTTCTTCAAACGATACTGAGTTTTTGGCTTATAATTTAATCAAAAAGTTAGAGCCATTTAATAATAAATATGATCATAATAACTCAGACATACCACCTATACTTGAATATGACCCACTGGTGCCTTATGTGGATCAGCTATTTAAGGTATGCCAAAATAGCAATGCGTTTAATGATAAACTACAGTTTAATTGTGATTATGAGGTTAGCAGATTTTCAAAATTGATTGCGAGAAATGGCGGCAAACTAAATAAAAAAACAAGAATTCTTGTCGAAGCTATCGCGAACAACTACATAGACCATCCTTCCTATATAAGCTCAGAATACCAAACTGGGAATATAAAAGACAGAACTGGAGCTTATGCACCAACACCAAGGACTGCAGCCGTAGAAACATTTGTGCAATTATTGTATTCAGACAAGGCAGGAATGATCGGCCCACGTATTTTAAAATTAATTAGCGATAATATACCAATAGTAAGATTCAAAGCCTTGCATGTATTTACTTTTTTCTGGCAATATAATCGGGATTCATTTTGGGACAAGATTAAAGAAAGATGTATGCTTGAAAAGGACGGCTTGTGTCTTCAAAGGCTAATTAGTAATCTATCTTACGACAACATCATTTCAGATAACCAAACAGAAGTAGAGAACGCAGCTGTAGCTCTAAACGATTCGTTATCAAATAATAATGACAAACCAGCTGATGAAGTGTGGCATTGGCATGTTTGTTTACTGTTGAGACTAAAAATAAAGTATAATAGTAAGACTGCTGACAACCTCATCGCTTCCAATTTAGGTATCAAAAGATTTGTCAGGCAAGTGATATCTGAAATCACAACAATTATAGATCCGCATAACAAAGACAATAATTACTTGGTAACTCCTGACAAGTATGACAATCTCATAAATCTGCTACATGAAATTTTAGTATACCGTTTCGAATCACTTAAGACCAAAGATATTAAAAACGATTCTGGAAGAGATGATTTTGAAATAATAGACAACTGTGTACAGCGGCTCTATTTTACTATCGAGCACGGAAGGAAGGAGAACAAAGGGGGAAGTACCACATCGGCTAACAAGCTGGCTTTTTTTAAGAAGATAAAACCGGTTTTGACATTTATTGTAAATGAATCGGAAAAAGTCGACTCAGGCTTTATGGTTGCTCATACAGGGTACTATTTTATGCAGCTATTGAATATCTTTGTTGATACTGATCCTGACTATGCGCTTACTATTTCGGCATCAATTGTAAAATGTGCTGCTGCAAATGGTTTTACTTACGATCGCGTCACCCTTCAAGAAGTTATTAAACTCACAGAAAAAATACTGGCTGACCATAAAGAATTACTAACTTGTAAGGAACATTTCGAGAGTCTTATTACAATGTTAGACTTATTTGCAAGTTCGGGCTGGCAGGAAGCATTAGAACTTACCTGGCGGTTGAAAGAAGTGTTTTAGATTTTTCCAGGCAGTTGCGAATAGCAAGTTTTGATTGCTGTAGTTTTTACCCAAAAAACTCATTTACAATCTTTAGTAATTAGTTCATGTGTGTCCGATCCATGACCGCTTTGCACAATTTAGCCAGGAAATACTTGATGACTCAAATCTATCAATATCTATAAATACGCCTTTAAGTCCCAAATATGGAGGATTTCAGAGAATCATACTGTTGAGTATATAAAAAATCGAATGAACGGAACACTTAAACAGAAGTGACTTAAAGATAAATTTTTCCGGTGTTAAAAGCAAAAAGAGGGTTGTCAGGGAATCAAAATGAGTATTCCGTCGTAGGTAGCTATTGGGTAGGTTAATGTTAATGCGGGTGTGATTATAATCAAAAATACGTATTACGATCTTTTTTTTAGTTGCCTATTCTCACTAAATCTAATCATTCAAAAAAAGTCTCCATCCAAATACCTTTTGTATTTCTTGTCTAATGACGTTATTTTCATATTGGTATTGTGTGTTAGGTTGAGGTTGTTAACATGCTGATTTGTTTAGAGTTTATCCAAAATGCAAGTGGACAAATAGACTCAATATACTAGCATTGTTTTTATAATAAACCATTTTTTGCAAAACTACGTAGTTAATTTATTTGCTTTTTACAATTAAATGCCCCAGTGCTGGTGTATTCATAATACGCTCCATTTCAGCCTCTACAATATCATCCACATCAGTTTTTACCTGCCTGAAATTCTCCCTAATAGGATCACTAGTTTCAGCTCCCCAAACGGGCAGCGGCAAGTAGTTTTTCTTCTCTTTTGTTATGGCTGCATGGTCGTTGACCACTGAAGAATGGAACATCTTTAAATCAATCTTTTGCAACGGATCATCGGCCACCAGCCCTACAAATTCCCCGGAAGATAAACTGCTGATGGTAGAGGGGGGTATTACAGTTTCCAGTTGCTGGGATTTGCTTAAGGAGGTATCGGAACTATTAATGGACAGGCTTTCCCTGTCCTGCATGGTTTTACCGAAGCGTTCAGACAGCATTTTGGCGGTTTCCCCGGCCACCTGGCCGGAGATAATGTTGCCGGCAATGTTCATGATAGTCTCAGCTTCCTCACGGCTGTAAACACGCTTTAACTGGCTATAATCCTGCAAGGCCAGGATAACGATGATGTCATTGGATCTACCGGTTGCAATGGTCTCTAAAATACTGGTGGCCCTTAAGGTAGACGCTTCATCTATCACCAACGCACAGGGATGTTTGCCAGGCTGATTGATAATTTTGTTAAGCCGGTCAACGTAAAGTGAAATCACTGGCGCCAGGGCATTGGCCTGTTTAGCATTACTTCCCAGGCAGAATATTTTTGGGGCTAAAGGATTATTGATATCCAAGGTAAAATCGTTTCCTGAAAGGACGTAGTAGAACTCTGGAGAAGACAGCCGGCCTAATGGTATTTTTATGCTGGCCATCTGGCTGTCCAGGGTTTCTATATTATTGTCTAAAAACGATGTCACGAACGGATCGAGAAGCGTTTCCAGTTCGGGCTCCGCCCGGAATATTGTAAACAATTTTGTATAAGGCGTGTGGATCAATTCAATTGTATGCGGCAGAGTGCAAAACTCTCCTTCCCGGTATTTGAATAAGAACCAGATAGCTGCGGCCAGGATATTTATAGCAGACTCCGGGAAAAAATCGCCTTGCTTTCCCAGCCACGTTTTGTTGATACTGTACAGTAGTGTTTTACTGGCCTCTACAGCGTCTGTCATACTGTCCATAGTGCGGGGATCAATCGGATTGCAGCGATTGGAGCTGGAGGCATCCTTAAAATTGACATTGTAAAACCGGGTGCCAACAGGATACTTATCATAGTTCTTTAAAAAGTGGTTATACGTAAGCGTTGTCAGTTCCGGGTACTTGTAATCGAAAACGAATAATGACATGCCCTTATCAGCTAGCTGCCGGATAAAGTTCTCGATTAAGAAGTAAGATTTGCCTGAACCTGGCGACCCAAGCACGAGAATGCTGCGTCTGGGGTTAACAAAAGAAATCCAGCTTTTCCGGAGTTGCCCTTTAAGGTTATAGACGGCGGGCAGATTTAACGAATATGGGTTAGTGAGCTTTCTTTCCTCCTGCTGGAAGGTCTGACCTAATTTATTGAACATGTCATTTTTCATACGGTTTCGTATGATGCGGGAAAGCACGGCGCCGCCGGTCAGAATCAAGATAAAACCGACACCCGTAATGATAAAATAAAGGATGGCTACCAGGTCGGAAGGAACGTCACTAAGCAGCAATACAAGCCCACTGATAAAGTATAACAGTAGTCCGGTAATAAAATAGGCCAGGCCGGTACGGTAGTTCAGCTTGTCGCTTTTGCGGCCCTTAATGCCGATCAATGATAAAAGCAATAGACCCAGGGCGATGAGCTTGCTTTTATGAAAGTTGCTAAACAACCCTGACCGGATAATATTTTGCAGTATCTTGTCGGTCAGGTCTGTTGTCAATTTCCACTGCTCAAATGCGTAGTAGCAATAAAAATAGAAGTGTAGTAATAATACTACAATACTGATCATGCGGATCATGTCAATGATTTTCCTTAACCCCTGTTCGTTCTCTCCTGTATGCATTGCCATAATAGACCTCCTTACCTGCAGACCGCAGGCGTTTTTTATTGATTTATTTTTTTCCTTTTCCGCTTTCTTTTTTGTTCTTCGCGCAGCTCTGCGGCTATTGAGCCGCTGCCTTCTTCGGGTTGGATGAGTATTTCAAGAGGATTTTTGTCGTGAGTTGGAACAGGCGTTTGTTGCTTGCTTTCCGATTGTTCTGCATGTGTTGTTGTTGGTCTTTCCTGCGGTTTGGCGGCAACCGGGTCTTGTAGCCGCTCAGGCTTTTGCTCCGGCTGTCTTGTTGGGATAAACTGTCCCTGTTTAATTTCTTGCATTTGTTCGACCTGCTGCATCTGGCCGGTTCTTTCGAGGATGGCTTTAGCACTGTATTGCTTACCCAGGTTTGAACCATTAAAGACTATTTTTTTATCATGGTCAACGTAAGTCAGCCCATATATAAGTCCATTGTCATTTTGCCGTATAACCAAGTCTATCTGCTCTTTTTTAAGTGTTGAGGATAATTTCTCAATAGAAATAGTTGCATTGGTTTTAAAAGCCAGGTCAATGACATTTTTTATACGTCTCTTTGAAGGAGTCAGATAATTAGATTGCTGTTCCTGATCTTGCCTTGCTTGTTTGTTAATAAGGAACTTTTCTTCCAGATATGCGAGGGTAGGTTTATTATAAAAATCGCTAGCCTTTATCGGTTTAACATTTGCTACGGTTCCTTCATCATTCAGAGCCCGATAAACAAGACCATTGTTTTTATAGATTCTTGAATTTTCACCGCCTCTATCGGCCTGGACGTTGAATTGTTTCAGGATAGCGTTGAGTTCCGCAAGGGAAGTATATTGATAATGGTCAAGAACAAAATCAAGCGCGTTTGTAATGGACCTTTTAACTTGTGATTTCCCTTTTACTAGTTTCTTGGCATCAATAGCTTTTTGCCGATAAGTTTCTTTTTGTTTATGATCATCTGCCACCACCAGGTTAAATTCTTTTTCGATTTCCCGGCGGGCTTTGGAAGATTGATTTTTTGCCAGGTTATGCAGCGGAAGTCTTTTGCCGTTGGCATGGATGGCTGTGGTCACCAGATGGAGGTGAGGGTGCGCCGCATCAAAGTGCTGATAGACTAAATAGGGCTGATCACCGAAGCCAATTTTTTGCATATAGACAGCTGCTATTTCCTTAAGCTTGTCCTCGGGGATTTTTTCATTGGTCTCGAAGTTGATAGATATATGAAGGGTATTATGGATAACTCGGTCGTTTAGGTCGTTACGGCGCTTAAGCGTCATATACTTATCCGTAAAACCTAACCTCTCAGTATCCTTTGCATAATTGCCGGCAAGGATCAATTTGGCCTGCCCTTCTTTTAGTTTATTCTCATTATAATGAATGGCATTTCGCAAGTTGGCTTTATCGTTTACTACTGCAACCATTGGTCATTGATTTGGGCGATTTTGGTTTTGATTTCTTCCACTTTTCCGGTGAGGATTTGCCGGGCCGATTCGTTGATAACGGCCCAGGTTTTTATCTCCGGGATATGCTGCAAGGAGTGTAGTCTTTTAACCATCTGGTTGTAGTTGGCGCCGATGGCGTTGAGTTCATTTCTGAGACGAACCAGCTCTGTCATAAAGTCATCGAGCGACCTGTTGCGGGTAGTTGTAACGACCGGTTTTTGCAGCAATAATTTGCGTATGTAGTCGGTGAGATTTCGGCAGGTGGTGCGGGCAAAAGCTGCCTTGATTTTATCCAGCTCTGTAGCTGTAAATCGTATCTTAAAAATGATGTCCTTATTCTCCTTTTTATCTTTCATCACAGTTTCATTTTCACATTTAAAAAGATAGTTCACACTAAAAAAGGAATCTCCAAAATGACCGCCCCCGACTTCGGAGGAAGGGCGGCCAGATTCCGTTAGGCCCACTTTGTGGCCACAACGGTACATCTGGCCGATTGTGGTGCAACAGGCAATCTCACTGGCGTCGGTTGTGCAGCCATCCATAAAATGAGAATTTTAGCAATCCAGAAAATGCCAGCGTTTACAATGATGACCGGTAAAAGCCCTTAACGATAGCATTACTGCCGCTGAATAGAAAATCAGGGCTTTTGCCGGAGCCCATGTTTTTGGGTTATCCCGACTCTGACCAGCCAGTGATTGAGGTCGTCATAGTCCTTATATAAATGGCGTTCATCAATAAATTTTTCGCTGTCTATTTCAAGCGCATTAAGAGTGCAATTTTGTCCGCTCTTATCATTGTCGGGGATAAAGATGGGCGGGGGTCATTTGTCATCGTTTTGGAAAACGATTTTTCAAAAAAAGTCTGCTGTTTAAAACGAGTTAATTACTGTAGTTCCTGCTGTCGAAGGAAAATTTGTCCATAGGAAAGGAGACTAAAAAAGGCACCAAAACAGCTACGTTCTTTGCGCAATTATAAATGAAAGTTCGTGCGTTGGACGTGCTGACGGCTTTTATATACTCGTTATACAATGCATAGTGGCCTGCATCATGTTTATTGTAATAATTATTCCCTTGATATCTTCTAAAAGGGATCACCTTCCATCGTTTCGATTAACGAGGGCTCTATCAAAGAAATTTCTTTCAAGATCAGCCATACCTGTTAATTGATCCGTTAACTTAAGACTTTGCTATCTTGCGCCGAAATTTTTTTATGGAGATAATAGATGGCAAAGTAATGATTAATAGCCTGGAAAAAATTCCATCCATAGTATCCAAGGCCAAATATGCGCTCGGTTTAAAAAAAGAGAAGCCGGTTAACCAGCGTAAATGCAGTGCAGAATATTGGAACGAGATTGTGACAGAAATGGGGAAATATTACAAAGTACCCAAGGACAAAATCGAAAAGGCAAGGAGAAGCAGGATCTACCTGAAATAATGACTTCAGTTCATCTCTTCAAATCTTCCTGATCTTTCGCAATAAATTGACTGTTGACCAATACAGAATCGTCTATTCGTAATGCTTTTAGTGTGCTTACTCCAGTTGATCTGTTGTGACCTTTCAATCCTTTTAATCAGGGATTCAAAGTAAGAGTGTGTCAAAATCAATGAGGATTCTGCTGGATTGTATTCTTTAAAAT
>NZ_VVIP01000035.1:0-393116 GCF_009650435.1 Foetidibacter luteolus | reverse complement strand
CAAAAAGATAATCATTTTCACCCGGTTAGATAAATCTGGAAGTTATTGAGCAAGCCCTACATATCAATAGAACAGCAACTTGCTTTCGGGTGAGGGATTGAAGCGGCTACCCCGGTGAGGCCATCGCGGCAGGGCCTTGTTCCGGAGTAATAGCACAACCGAGTTAAAAGCAACTAAATGTTGCTTTTGACGAAGGTTGCGAACGCAGTTCTGCCCGACCCCTTGCGATAGCTTGGGGGCACCCATAAAATCTCTTCACCTGCCGAAAAATAAAAGCCCCGCAGGGCGAAACCGTGCAGGACTTACACTTAACAACCAACCTTTGAAAAACTATTAAAAACTGTATTTGTTTTGTTCAATCATTTTACCGGCAATTCTTCTTCTTGCCTCTTTGCTGTTAAACGGATCTACTTTGGTAAAGCGTTTTAAGCCAATGTGCATCATACGCAGTTCATCGCCATCAGCAAAACTGTTCAGCGCATCTTTGCCCGCTTTGTTAATGCGGTCTGCCGCGTCGTATATATAAGTGCGGGTCATATCTGTTTGCAGTGCAGCGCCGGCGCCAAGGCTTTCAGTTAATTTAATTGCCCTAAGTAAAGCGCTTTCCGCATGGTAAGTTTCAATGGCCATATCGGCTATATGCATCAGTACTTCCTGCTCTTTTTCCAGTTGCATCATCAGCTTTTGCACGGCGGCGCCTGCTACCATCAGAATAGCCTTTTTAAAATTGATGATATACTTTTTCTCTTTGGCAAATGGGGCATCATCATCGCTGCCAAAATCAGGAATACTCATCAGTTCTTTCTGCACATTCATGGCCGGTCCCATTAAATCAAGCTTACCCTTCATGGCACGTTTTAAAACCATGTCCACAGTAAGCAGCCGGTTAATTTCGTTGGTGCCTTCGTAAATGCGGTTAATGCGGCTGTCGCGGTAAGCTCTTGAAATATTGTACTCATCGCTAAAGCCATTGCCGCCATGAACCTGAACTCCCTCATCCACCACAAAATCCAGCACTTCGCTGCCAAATACTTTCAACATGGCACATTCAATAGCGTATTCTTCCGCTGCGCCCAGCAAAGCCTTGCTAAATGGCTCCCCAGAAGCCAGCAGCTCATGCTCTTTGTCTTTAATCAATTTGGCGCTGCGGTATAAACCACTTTCCGCCACCCAAATGCGTATGGCCATTTCCGCCAGCTTATGCTTAATGGCGCCAAATTTGGCGATAGGCATTTTAAACTGTTCCCGTGTAACTGCATACTGTACCGCGGTGGTTAAGGCCATCTTACTGCCTCCGATGGCAGCCGCGTCCAGTTTTAAGCGGCCAATGTTTAAAATATTGAAGGCGATGATATGGCCTTTGCCTATTTCGCCCAACACATTTTCCACCGGCACCTTACAATCCTGGAAGTATAGCTGAACAGTGGAAGAGCCTTTAATGCCCATTTTGTGCTCTTCCGCCCCCTGGGTAAAGCCCTCAATACCACGCTCTACAATAAAGCCGGTAAACTTGTCGCCGTCTATTTTTGCAAATACGGTATATACATCCGCAAAACCGCCATTTGTAATCCAGCACTTTTGCCCGTTCAGCAGGTAATGTTTGCCGTCATCGCTAAGTTTAGCTGTTGTTTTAGCGCTAAGGGCATCGCTGCCACTGTTGGGTTCTGTAAGGCCGTAAGCGCCTTTCCATTCGCCAGATGCCAGTTTGGGAATATATTTTTGTTTTTGCTCTTCTGTACCAAAATATAAAATGGGTAAAGTGCCAATACCTGTGTGCGCCGCTATGGCTACGGAAAAAGAGTGGCCAGCGCCCAGCCCCTCATTTACAATGGTGGCTGTAATAAAATCTTTACCCAGCCCGCCGTATTCTTCCGGCAGCGATGTGGCCAGCAGCCCCTGCTCACCCGCCTTTTCCATCAGAGATGGCATAAGGCCTGGCTCCATTTTATCAATCCTGTCCACTATGGGCATCACTTCGGTTTGCAAAAACTGGTTGCACATGTCCATCACCATTTTTTGCTCCTCATCAAAGTCCTCGGGTATAAAAGCCTCAAAAGGGTTGGTTTCCTTTATCAGCCATTCGCCGCCCTTTAAAGCGGCGTATTGTGTTGTTGCACTTTCCATAACAACAGGTTTTACGGTTAAGTTATTTTTCTTATTGCAGGCAATTATTATTTCAGGTTGTCATACACTTGCTGCAGTACTTTCTTTACCACTTCAATATCGTCTTTGTTCACATCCACCAGCGCTTCGTCCATAGTTTGGTTGGCAAGCAGCAGCGTTTTATCCTGCAGTTCCCTTGCGGCTTCTGTAAGGCAAACCAGGTTAATGCGCCGGTCTTCCCTGGATGCTACCCTGTTTACCAGTTTCTGTTTTTCCAGGTTATCTATCAGTCTTGTAATACTGGGTTTATCGCGGTAAGTACGGTTGCACAATTCCTGCTGGCTTAGGCAATCTTCTTTCCATAAATGGTAAAGCACTGTCCATTGTTCAATCGTAATTTCCAGCCCGGCGTTCCTGAAGTTTTTCTGAAGCCGCCTTGCAACAGCCGTACTTGCCATCCCGTTTATTACGCTGTAAAGTTCCCCTCTTTTAAATTGGTTGTTGGGCATATAGTTAGTTATGCAACTATTTTCAAAATTAGCTTTAGTTTTGTACAAACCAAATATTTCAGGGTTAAAATTCGCTTATGGCTTAAAGAGCAGCAGGGCGCCTGCCGAAGGCACCGGGCTTTTCGCTCATACTCCGCCACAAGGCCCATGCACAAGGCCCTCAGCGGGGTATCCGCTTCAATCCCTGGCGCGGTGGTGGCACAGCGCAATAATATACAATCCCGTTCCTGTGAAGCCTGTTGTTGTATCCGCATAACAAATGGCGCTTTATATTTATCGCTTTGATTCAGCAGTTACCATATCAAAATTCGGTTATTGCCTACTACCGGTGGGGCACAGGTAAAAAATTGTTGCTCTGCTTTCACGGCTATGGCGAAGAAGGCGGTAGTTTTTCCTTCCTCGAAAATGCCCTGGGCAACCATTATACTTTACTGGCGCCCGATATGCCGCTGCACGGCTTTACCCAATGGAACGAAGGGCTTACACTTACCCCGGGCCAATTGGTTAACTGGGTGCAACGGCTTATACAGCATGCAGGTTTCAGCGACGGTGATAAAATAAGTTTGCTGGGTTTTAGCATGGGCGGCAGAATTTGCTTACAGCTTGCAGAATTAATGCCGGGGCGGGTTGAACGCCTGGCGCTGGTTGCCCCAGACGGGTTTCACAAAAATTTCTGGTACAGGTTATCTACGCAAACAACCATCGGCAACCGGCTTTTCAATTATTGCATGAAGCAACCGGCCCCGGTATTTTCTTTAATGAAACTTGCCGGCAGCGCCGGGGTAATGAATAAGTCTGTACTTAAAATTGCGCATTATTACCTGGAGGATGGAGATGAAAGAAACCTTCTGTACCGCCGGTGGACAACGATGCGGCAAATAAAGCCATCCATCGAAAAAATAGCAGGCTGCATTAACCGTCACCATATTGTTACCAGGTTATTGTTCGGCCGTTACGACAGGGTTATTCTTTCCAAAAGGGCGCAGGGCCTGCAGCGCATCTGCCCGGCATGGGTGCAAATACATATTATTGATGCCGGCCACCAGTTGCTGAAGGAAAAGCATGCCGCAACCATCGCGTCGCTTTTCTTTGAATAATATCACTTTTCTTTGCTGCGATTTATACAACATGACATTAGTTTACATAACCGCGGTATTACTTAGTTTTTATGCCGTACTTATTCATGCTTACCGTGTATGGTACCGTCGGCTTAAACATTTCAGGCCCGGCGGTGCTGAAGTTCCGGCAACAGGCTTCAGCATTATTATACCTGCCAGGAATGAAGAAAATGCCATCCGCGACTGTGTAATGTCTATCGTAAATAACCAATATCCGTCTCATTTATTTGAAGTAATTGTAATTGACGACCATTCTGCCGATAAAACCCCGGACATAGTAAATGAGATTTCTAAAACCCATCCCAATGTGCGGTTGCTAAAGCTGGCCGATGTGCTGCAGGGCAAAGAGCTTAATTCTTACAAAAAGAAAGCAATAGAAACAGCCATCAGCTATTCCACCAAAGAATGGGTTGCCACCACCGATGCGGATTGCCTGGTTACCCCCTTATGGCTTAAAAACCTGGATGCGTACATTCAACAGCACCAGCCTGTTTTTGTGGCTGCACCGGTAATGTTCATCAACAATGGTTCTTTTGTTTCTATTTTCCAGTGCCTTGATTTTATAAGCCTGCAGGGTATTACGGCGGCATCTGTATCCGCCGGTTTTCACAGCATGTGCAATGGCGCCAACCTGGCCTATAAAAAAGAAACTTTTTACCAGGTGGATGGCTTTAAGGGTATTGACAATATAGCCAGCGGGGATGATATGCTGCTGATGCACAAAATGCACATGCGCTTTCCTGGCAGGATAGGGTATCTCTTTACCCGCGATGCCATCGTGCTTACCGAACCTATGCCCGACTGGAGGAGTTTTATTAACCAGCGCATACGCTGGGCCAGCAAAGCAGAAGCTTACGATGACAAGCGCATTATTGTAGTACTGCTGTTTGTATATATACTTAACGCGTTAATGGTAATATTACCCTTCCTGGCCTTTTATAAGCTGGAAATTTTGTGGTACTGGCTGGCGCTGGTTGTTTTAAAAACTTTCAGCGAGTTTACGTTTATGTATTTCGTTTCCAGCTTTTTCCGTTTGCAGCATTTGCTGTGGTGGTTTACATTTATGCAGCCCGTTCATATTTTTTACACAGTTATCGCCGGCTTTTTCGGCAAGTTTGGCAAGTACCAGTGGAAGGGTAGGACGGTGAAGTAATTTACAATTGTGTCGTTAGTAGCTGCAAGCGACAGAGTAATGCTGCGGAACTGCAAATTCCGCAGAGCGGCTACGCCGTTAGCATTGAACTTTGAACAGAGGAACATTGAGCTTTTAAAGCCTGCTGCACAATGCCGCGTAAAGAACAAAGCGCAGAAGAGTGCGACGCAAGCAAAGCCATATAGCAGTACTGTAGCCCGGCCCATAAAAATTCTTCAACAGCAGCCCCTTCAGGGGCTGGGCTTGTCTTCTCTTGCCTGCAATAGATGGCTTTTTTTGGGCTCCGGTACCTTCTCATAATCGTAGGGGCAATGCAGGCAGCCGTTGCCGCAGCAGTAACCACGCCGCAGGTGCCAGGCCGCCGTCATTACCATAAGGCCCTCTTTGTTAAAATAATAATCGCGATTTTCAATCATTGGCTGGCTCACGAAAAAGATTTTTTAACTGCTCCTCAAGTTGCTGGGGCAAAGGCTTGTTAATACGAAACTGCAGGTAATGTATGCGGCTGCTCTGTGCAATGTCAAGGCTTTCATAATGGGTTTTAATTTTAAGCACTTCGCTTATATTGCTGCCATCGTACAGGTTATCCCTGTCTTCCAGCAATTCAAGGCCGTAAAGCTGTATAACCGCTTTGGTAAAATTGTAAAGATGGGGGCTGTCTGTTTTAAGGTGCACCAGCCCATTAGGCTTTAAAAACTGCTGGTACATCCTCAGGAATTTGGGATGGGTCAGCCTTTTTTTTATGCGTGACAGCCGCAGTTGCGGGTCTGGAAAAGTAATCCATATTTCATCCACTTCGCTGCCTGCAAAGTACTGCCCGATGGTATCAATGGAGGTACGTAAAAAAGCCACATTGTTTAAAGCCTCATCCAGCGCTGTTTTGGCGCCACGCCATATACGGTTACCCTTTATATCAACACCCACAAAATTCCTGCTGGCAAACATACGCCCAAGCCCTACGGCGTATTCGCCTTTGCCGCAGGCAAGCTCCAGCACCAGCGGGTGGCTGTTTTTAAAAAAAGCTGCCCAGTTGCCCGGCATGTTTTGAGGGTATTCCAATACATTGGGAAATTGTTTTATCTCGGCAAAACGTTGTAGTTTCTTTTGGCCCATAACCCGCAAATATAAGCCCCGCTTAATTTTCAACAAACGTTTGCGTGTTGCAGGAATATTTTTATGCTCTATGTTTGCCTCATCAAACGATGCCATGCTAAAGGATTATACCCGACGAAAATTCATAAAAGATACTGCTGCTGCCGGCGTGGCGCTTTCAGCCATCAATACTCCACTTAAAACATTCGCTTCAGAAAAAAAATCCAAAGTACGGATAGGCATGATCGCTGTTGGCCTTCGGGGCCAGGCGCACCTGGAAGAAATGCTTAAGCGCAGCGATGTAGATATTGTGGCCATGGCAGACCCCGATAAAATAATGATGGCGGCATCGCAAAAACTGGTAAGTAAATACGGCAAAAAAGCGCCGGTTGAGTATACCAATGGGCCTTACGATTACCGTAACCTGCTAAAGCGGGACGATATAGATGCTGTTCTGATAGCCTCCCCCTGGGAGTGGCATTTGCCCCAGGGAATTGATGCGATGAACGCCGGTAAAATTGTGGGCATGGAAGTATGCGGCGCCATACAACTGGAAGATTGCTGGGACTTTGTGAATACCTGCGAAAAAACGAATGTGCCGGTGATGATTATGGAGAATGTATGCTACCGCAGGGATGTGATGGCTGTTCTTAACATGGCGCAACAGGGCCTCTTCGGTGAAATACTTCACCTGCAGGGCGGCTATGAGCACGACCTGAGGGGCGTACTTTTTAACGATGGCGTTACCCCTTATAACAGCGGGGCCGAGTTTGGAGACAAAGGCTTTAGCGAAGCCAAATGGCGTACGGTGCACTACAAAAACCGTAACGGCGAATTATACCCCACACATGGCCTTGGTCCCGTGGGTACCATGATAGACCTTAACCGTGGCAACAGGCTAACTGCTTTATCTTCTGTTTCCACAAAATCGCTGGGGCTTAACCGTTACGTGGCCATGCACCCCAAGGGCGGGCCCAACCACCCTAACGCAAAAGTAAAATACCGGCAAGGCGATATAGTAACCACGCAAATACAAACCGCCAACGGAGAAACGATTATTTTAACGCATGATACTTCTTCGCCAAGGCCGTACAACCTGGGCTTCAGGGTGCAGGGCACAAATGGCTTGTGGCAGGATTATTCATCTGGTGGGCTGGACAAGGGCTTTATTTATTTTGAAGACAAGAGCCAACCCCACAAATGGGAGAATACCCAGCAATACATGGAGCGATACGACCACCCGCTCTGGAAAAAATTTGGTAAAGAGGCAGAAGGCGCCGGCCACGGCGGTATGGACTTTTTTGTGGACAATGCTTTTATCGAGTGCATTAAACGCAACGCAGAATTTCCCCTGGATATATATGACCTGGCAAGTTGGTATGCAATAACGCCGCTTAGCGAGAAATCAATCGCAGAAGGTGGCCAGTTACAACAGATACCTGACTTTACAAGGGGCAAGTGGATGAGCCGGAAACCTATTTTCGGCCGTGGGGATGAGTATTAAACACGTCTTTGGTTTTAGAGTAATATACGCAGTTAAGAAAATGCGGTTGTGTTCCCACGACCGCATAATTTTTTTTAGCCACTATTGAAAACAATACAGAGATTTTGGGGCTTTCGGCTGTGGAAGCTTTGTTGGGGCTTTAGTCCGGGCTTTTCATTGCAACTCCGCCACAAGAGCTTCCGCACAAGACCTTCAGCGGGGTTTTCATTTCAATCCCGCAGCCCATCGCCGGTAGAATTTCTCTTCAGCTTTTTCCCACAGAGTAGATAAGCGTCCGTAGGCAAATATTGACAGGCATCATTTTTCAAACGGGGCGCCCTTCCAGTTGCCGCCAGGATTATAGTAGTTCCAAAGCAAGGCAGAAACTTTACGGGTAAGCACCCAGGCTTCGTTGTTATACTCCCAGCTTGTATCCTGGTTGTTTTTGGTAAAAATTGCCCAGGTATAAGGGTGTGGGCCGTTAACAAACATTACTTCGCTGCGGCTGGCATCTACAGCGCCGTTTTTATCGGCCACAAAAACACCGGGTGGTATTTGAGATATAGCCTCTTCATCCCAATATTGCCGGCCCAGCAGGCGCAGCATTTTTTCGCTGGCCTGTGGGCTTAACATGCTGCCGTTTACAATACGGCTCATAATGGTTACCATTTCCCGGGGCGACGTTTGCCCCCAGCCATATTGAGCCCGGTTACCCTGCCGGCCCGGGGTACGGCTGTTTACACGTGTTTGGGTATAACCTGTACTGTCCAGTATTTCATTTATCCTGCTGCCGGTGCCGGCAAGCCCCTGCAGCCAAAGGCTGGCGCAGTTATCGCTGGTGGTAAGCATCAGCATCATCACTTTACTCAACTCAATACTGCTGCTATCCTTGAAAGATGCCAGGATATCATCACCTTCGTTGTAGTACAAAGAATCTGTATAGGTAAGGCGCTGGTGATAGCTTAACTGTCCTTTTTCAATTTTATCCATTACGGCAATCATAATGGGAATTTTTACAATGCTGGCCGTTGGAAAAACAGAATCGGCATTAATGGCGGCTACTTTGTTCTTTTTTGCATCCAGCACATAAATACCTACATCGCCACGGAAGCCGGCGACGAGTTGTTTTAACTGGTGCTCAAGTTTTTTGTCGGTTTTCTGTGCCTGTAACGCGGTTAGCAGTAATGTTGCGAGAAAAGCAGGAATTATTTTTTTCATTGGTGTTTGTTGTGGCATGCAGTTCACCCGGCTAATGTTATCGTAAAAGATATTGAGTCCCGTTAATTCCATCTGTTCAAAAACAAAATAATTACAAATACAATTAAACTGATTTCTATTAGCCAAAGCAAAAGTGTATTAACCTTAATTACAACCTTCAATACTATGTCTATCGTTAGCAAAATGAGTAAAAAGGGTAGATAAATTATTACACCCAATAAACTCCATCCCTGGGAACTTTTAAGCTGAAGCATGCTAATTAGAATAGCAACAACTGAAAAAACAGCGCATAAAATACAAGGAGATAAAATTCGAAGCCAGTTTCTTTCCGGGACAGGTTCTGTCATTTTATATTGAGTTTCCAGAAAACAAGAAAAATAATTTATTAATCAGTCATGCAACACCACCAGCGGTACATGGCTGTGGTAAGCCAGCATTTTGGTATGGCTGCGTTTAAACAGGCTCTCGAAAATGCCGTGCTTTTTGGGGATGGTAATAATGAGGTCAACTTTGTTTTCGGAAACAAAATGGTTGATGCCTTCCACAAAATCGGGGCTGTCAGCAAAGTGGTATTCGGGGTTGTAACCTTGCAACAGGGTGTCCAGCAGCAGGCTTTCAAATACCGTTTCGCCGGTTTGGTGTTTGCGGTTGTGGTCTATATTAAGCACAAACAGTTTGGCGCCAGTTTCATCCAGAATTTTTTTAATGGGCGCTACGGGTGTGGTTTCTACTACTTTTTTAAAGTCGCAGGCAAGTACAATTTCCCGGATGGGTGTAAACTCCACATCGGCAGGAACGATAATCACGGGCACTGTAGTATGCCTGGCAACGCTGATGGTATTGCTGCCAATCAGCACTTCTTCTACTTTATTGCCACCGGTAATGCCCATCACAATCAGGTCAATTTGGTACTCTTTACATACATCGTCAATGCTTTCGGCAAGCAGGGCAAAATCGCTTACCGTGTCAAGTGTAATATCGCTTTCCGGCCCGGCATAATCCTGTAGCTGCTGCCTGAACTTTTCCAGCCCCTGTTCGCTTACCTCCCTCATTTCTTCTATCCCTACGAGCTCAACCGGCGTCATTACCGCGTCCGTAATAACAGGTACCTGGTAAGCATTGTAGAGAATTATTTTATGGCAGTTTACCTGTTTGGCAAGATGCACGGCATAATGGGCGGCATTGGAAGCTGTAGCTGAAAAATCGGTTGGAACAAGGATGGTTTTCATAAATAATGTTTGTTAGCCCGAATCTATGATGAATAAATGAAAAGGGTAACAAATCAGTTGATTAAATCAGTCAAAAAATATACCGGGTTAAGGAATAGTTTTTGGCTACATGATACCATCAGAATATCGAAATATAAAATAGGCTTATTTAAGACCTGCTTGCAAAAGCAGACGAGTGTTACACTTTGGGTGAGGGATTGAAGCGGTTACCCCGGTGAGGAACCCCCTCCAACTCCCCCTAAAAGTGGCTACCGTGTGTACACAAATAACTATTGGAACACGGATGACACGGATAGAACGGATACGCTGAATTTTCAATGCTGCTTCGCAGCATTATCAGTGCCAATCCGTACTTTTCCTGGCTTGTAAGTTTGATTTCTTACTGGATGTTTTCGCATTCTGCGAAAACAAACGGTGAAAATCCACTCTATCCGTGTCATCCGTGTTCCCTTTTTTTCTTGGAAAAGACGTGTACACACGGTAGCCTAAGGTGGAGGGGTCAGCGCTGCCCGTGCCGGAGTAATAGCGAAAAGCCCGGCCCGAGGTACGAGGGACACGCCCTGAAAATTCTTTCTTTGTATAATGCCAAACCGAAGATATTATGCAATACGCTCAATAATGCCTGCAATGCCCTGCCCGCCGCCTACGCAGGCTGTAACCATGCCGTATTTTTTGTTCAGGCGCTGCAAATCATTTAATACCTGCACGGTAAGCTTGCAGCCGGTGCAACCCAGCGGATGGCCCAGCGCTATGGCCCCGCCATTGATGTTTACAATATCCGGGTTTAAATTAAGTTCCCGGATGACCGCTATAGACTGGGAAGCGAAAGCCTCGTTGAGTTCAATCAAATCAATGTCCCCGATGTTCATGCCGGCCTGTTTAAGCACTTTTGGTACGGCGGCCACAGGGCCAATACCCATAATACGGGGGTGTACACCGGCGCTGGCACAGTTTACCAGCCTGCCAATGGGTTTAAGGTTAAGCTCATTTACCATCTTTTCGCTCATTACCAGTACAAAAGCAGCGCCATCACTGGTTTGGGATGAGTTGCCTGCGGTAACCGTTCCGCCCTGGGCGAATGCCGGTTTTAGTTTGGCCAAAGCTTCGGGGGTAGTATCGGCACGTACACCTTCATCTGTATCAATGGTAAAAGTTTTAGTGGCACGTTTACCTTTTTCATTCACATACACCTGTTCTACCTGTACAGGTAAAATGCCCGGCTTAAAAAAGCCCTGGGTGATGGCGTTCATGGCTTTTTGGTGAGAGGATAAAGCGAAAGCATCCTGGTCTTCCCGGTTAACGTTGTATTCTTTTGCCACAGCTTCGGCGGTAAGGCCCATGCTTAGGTAGTAATCAGGTTCCTCTTTGGCTATGCTGTAGGCAGGCACCGTTTTCCAACCCGCTGTGGGTACCAGGCTCATGCTTTCTGTGCCGCCGGCTACAATACAATCAGCCATGCCTGTTCTTATTTTGGCAGTGGCCATGGCAATGCTTTCTAACCCGCTGGCGCAATAACGGTTTATAGTAATGCCCGGCACTTCAATACCCAGCGCCCTGGCGGCTATGATACGGCCAAACTGCAACCCCTGCTCCGCTTCGGGAACAGCATTGCCCACAATAACATCATCTATACGTTTGGTATCAAGCTGCGGAACAGCCGCGGCGAGGCCTTTGATGACTTCAACAGCCAAATCATCTGGCCGGAAAAAACGAAAACCGCCTTTTTTGCTTTTGGTAACAGCGGTGCGGTAACCGGCTACTATATATGCTTCCTGCATAGCAAACAATTTAAGAAACCAAATGTAATAAAAAGTTGTTTATGCAACTAAATGTTGTATGTAAGAGCGACCGTCTACCCGGTGGGCAAAGCTGAATAGAGAACCTGGACGTATAAGAGTGCGACGCAACGATGCTCAATGGATGTTCCTGCTGCCGGGTCCATAAGCATTTTTACCTTGTTGCCGGAGGCAATACCCCCGCTGAGTCTTTTTATTTTTAACCAACATAAATGCATGATTTGTGTTTATTTGATAATACTTTCGGATAACCATGAAGATATTACTTGCAGAAGATGAGCCTGCGGTGGCAGGCATGATGCATAAGGGCCTTAGCGAAAAAGGCTATGAAGTTAGTGTGGCGCAGGATGGCCACACCGCCCTGGCTATGGCCATGGAGCACCCTTTCAGGCTGATGATACTGGATATTATGCTGCCCGGGATAAACGGCCTTGAAGTATGCCGGCAGCTACGCAAAAACAAAGTGCCGGTGCCAGTTTTAATGCTTACAGCGCTTGGAACCACTGAAAATATTGTTGCCGGGCTTGACAGCGGGGCTGACGATTATTTAACCAAGCCCTTTCGTTTTGCTGAGCTGGAGGCCCGAATACGCTCCCTGCTGCGCAGGGGCCTGTACGGAGAAGAACTTACTGAAAAACTAACCATTAACGGGCTGGAAATGGATATTGACGCCAAAACCGTAAAACGGGAAGGGCAGGAAATAAGCCTTACCGCTACCGAATTCAGGCTGCTGGAGTGCTTTATGCGCAGCCAGAACAAGGTTTTATCCAGGGTAGAACTGCTGGAAAAAGTTTGGGGCGTTGATTTTAACATGGCTACCAATGTTGTGGATGTGTATGTTAATTACCTGCGCAAAAAGGTAGACAAGGATTTTGACAGCAAGCTCATTCATACAGTTGTGGGGATGGGCTATGTAATGAGGGAGGGCTAATTTTTGAAAATACAAACGCAAACTGCCATATTGTTTACCACTATAACCGCTACGGTTATATTGTTGTTAAGCGTTTTTACCTATTTTTTTACCAGCCGGTTTGCTACCATAGACTTTTACAAAAGGCTGGAGATACGTGCCTACATAGCAGCCAGGGTAATGTTGGAAAAAGATGAAACCTCCATTGATGCCTACAGCGAAATACGACGTGAACACCTGGAAGTGCTGCCGGGGGAGCGTGAATACTTTTTTCGGGTAGACACCTTGCAGCAGCAGGGGTACAAGGCTGCCATACTGCCCGCGCTGCCTGCCAATTTCTTTCGCAGCGTGGCGGAAACAGGCAGCTCGTACTTCAGAAAGAAAAACTACTATTATACCGGTATTTTTTATGAAGACAATGAGGGCGATTTTATCGTTGTGCTTTCCGCGGGTAATGAAGAGCTAACCGATACACTGCAAAACCTTCGTAATTTTTTGCTGGTGGGCTTTATTGTAGCTATAGTTATTGTGTATGCCACGGGGGTTCTTTTTTCCCGGTACACGTTTAAGCCGGTACGCACTATAATAAAGCGGGTTAAAAACATTAATGCAGAAAACCTTTCCATGCGGCTGCCGGAAAAAAAGGGCCAGGATGAAATATGGGAATTGGGTTACACTTTTAATGAAATGCTTGACCGCCTGCAAACATCTTTTGAAACGCAGAACAATTTTGTGAGCAACGCATCCCATGAATTCAGAACGCCGATTACGTCTATAATAGGGGAAGCTGAATTGTCATTGTCTGTAAACCGTACAAAAGAAGAGCTGCAGCAATCTGTATTGAATATTCTTGCACAGGCCGAGAAATTGCAGCATATATCCAACAGCCTGTTAAACCTTGCACAAACAGGCTTTGATGGTAAACGGCAGGAATGGAAAAGGATACGGATAGATGAACTGATGTGCGAGGTTAAACACAGCGTGGAAGAGATAGTGAACAGCAACACGGTGCAGCTTCTGCTGCATGATTTGCCAGAATCGTCTGAAGACCTTATTGTTAGCGGAAACGAGCAACTGCTTAAGCTTGCTTTAAGTAATATAGTGCTGAACGGCTGCAAATACTCCGGTAACAGGCCAGTAAAAGTTACCATTAAAGTAATAGAAGACTACATTCATATACTAACTGAAGATGAAGGTATCGGCATACCCAAAAATGAACTGGAGCATGTTTTTGAGCCCTTCTTCCGGGCATCTAACTCGCAGAGGTTCCAGGGTTATGGTATCGGCCTTCCGCTGAGCCTTAACATTATCAGGCTGCACCATGGTATGATTAAAGTAGATTCTGCCGAAGGTAACGGCACGCAGGTACTGGTGTTATTGCCTGTTGACAGAGAGTAACGTTTGCCGCATATAAAAATGCCGCATAGCAGCATGAGAATTTCTTGGAGCCCGGCAGCAGGAACATGCATGAGGCATCGTTGCGTCGCACTCTTGTACGCCTTGTACATTATTGAGCAATAACCCATGTTAACGCATCATTTCCTCCTACAGAATGGGGCGGTTACCGTATAATACAAAGCTATAAGGCAGCTCCTGCCCCGCAGGTAATGCCGCTAAGCAACAGCAGCACGCCAGATGTAAGAAAAAAGCCATCCCGCCAGGTTTTGTATTGGGTGAATATCAGTACCAGGCCAACAAAAAGGTTAATGATTCCCAGCATCAAAGCGGCTATTCCTGCCGCAAATGCAAATTCTTCACCGTCAGGCTGGGATGCCGTCAGCAGGTATAATAAAGCCACCAGTATGGACAGCCCGATATTTACCAACAGAATTTTTACAGCAATACTTGTTTTTTTCATATGATGGTTAACCGACACCGTTTGAAACAGAACAAATAGAAAAACCGGTAAGCAACAATACTCCTATGCACAATAAGGTGGCTTTTACCGCAGCCATATTTTTTGTAAAAATGTACACCAGCAGCACAAACAAATCAATAAACACAATGCAGAATGCGGCAGCGCCTACCCCGGCAAAACCGAACATACCAAGCACAAGGGCGAGACTTGCAAAGGCGATGCTATTGCCAACGATAACCGGTTTATACAACTTCATAACTACCTTATGTTGATGTTGGAAAAAAGGATACTGCAGGTAACGCCACCAATCAGCAAAAACAAACCTAGTCCAAGCAACAAACCCTGGCCGGTTTGCCGACTGTCTTTATTGCCCGCTAATCCAATTCCGAAAATTAGTTGAAATGCCAATACCAAAATTTCACCACCAATACCAACATCTCCAAGGCGAAGCAATGCCAAAGCCAGGAAGCAAAAATTACCAAGTACGGTTATCAGGGTCACCTTCCACATTTTACTCATAACAGTACAGCCTCCCTCTCTTTCTGCAGTTGTTTTGCATGCGCTTCCTTTTCATCCCTGTACAGCAGGTTCATGGTTTCAAAAGGTATCATGCGGCCATCTTTACTCACAATATGCACACAGCTTTTTTTAATGGCCCGCACGTCAAAATCCCAGGCGTCAATAAAACGCATAATAATGATGCGGAACAGGTTATCGTAACTTAAGCCCGGCGCATGTATTTGCGGCAGGCAGCAGAGCAACTCTTTAAAATTGCTTTCCACCCTGTCAACGGATATGCCAGTGCTGAAAATTTTCAGCATGTGTTGGTGCAGTTGTTCGTCCTGCTCATATACAATCGTGTTCCGGCTGTTGTTTAGCAGGTGGGCAGGGTCTATATAACGTGTCATCGGGAATATCTGCCCACCCAGTTTTAACGCGTAGCCCATAGCAAGCGCATCAGGATTGCAGGGTACCGGTATTATATCATTTGCCTGGAAAATGCTTGTCTGGCCCAAGATTTTTTGCCTAACATCCGTTAAGGTAATCCTGTCTGTAGCCGGGTTAAAATGCTCCAGCCGGCCCGCTATCTGCACGGGCTGAAAAGTAACACCCCTAACACAGCGTTGCTGCACTGCAAACTCTATAATTTTTCCTATCTCATCATCATTCAGCCCTTTTTGTAAAGTAACTACCAGTGTGGTAGAAAGGTTCAGCTCATTCAAATGTTCCAAAGCCTGCAGGCGTATATCCGTTAAATCTTTGCCCCTTAAAGTTTGCAGCGCTTCGGGTTTAAAAGAATCAAATTGCAGGTAAACCTCAAAATCGGGCATATAAGCAGCCAGTCTTTCAGCAAATGCTTTGTCTTTAGCTATACGTATGCCGTTGGTGTTTACCATCAAATGTTTAATGGGCTTTTGTTTCGCAATATCCAATATGGCAAAAAAATCAGGGTGAATAGTGGGTTCCCCGCCGCTTATTTGTACCACATCAGGCTGGCCTTCGTTAGCTACGATAATGTCCAGCATTTTTTCTACCTCTTCCACGGTTCGGTGCCTGCCATAGTGCGGGCTGCTCATAGCATAGCAGGTGGGGCAGGTTAGGTTACAGCGGTCTGTTATTTCCACCACCGTAAGGCAACTGTGCTGCTCATGGTCGGCGCAAAGGCCGCAATCGTAAGGGCAGCCATAATGAGTGGTGGTATTAAATTTCAGCGGTATCTCCGATGGCTTGTTATAGTTGCGAATGTTTTTATAGTATTCCACATCTGTTGCAATCAGCACTTTGCTAAAGCCATGCTCCGGGCAGTTCTTCAGCATAAACACGTGGTTGTTTTCAAATACAATTTTGGCATCTATCCTGCGCAGGCATTGCGGGCAAAGGCTAAGCGTAAAATCGTAGTAGGTATATGGGCGTTCAGGCATGCAGTAAATTTAGGGTTTGTGTTTTACAATTTATACAGTTTTGTATGTGCAGCGTATCCCACCCGTTTTTTAGATACCAGCGATATAGTTTCATGGCGGCCCAGTTGCGTCGCAAGCACTTCATCGTTCTGTTCATTGGGTGGCTTTTCAGACCCGGATAGTGGATGTTTCTGACACCTGCGGTGGCAGAAACCCGCTGCGAAGCGGACCAGCCTTACATTGAACATTGAACAAAAGAACGTTGAACAGTTAAAGCCTGCTGCCGGGCTCATAAAACTCCCCTTCAGGGGATGGAGGGTATTCCGCCGCCGGGCCCGTAATGGCTTTCTTCCTCTCCTGCACCAATAAACCGGGGTGGATGATGTACCGGTAGTAATACACAAGCCCGGCCAGCGCCGTTAGTTGTATGGTTGATAAGCCTATGCCAAAGCTGTAATGCGGCTTAATAAAATCCAGCAGAAAACGAAACATGCAATAGCTGATGAGGAACAGTTTAAACCGGGCGCCATTTTGTAAAATGTATCTCTTCTCTAATTGTACAAGGGCTGCCCATAACAACAGTAAATACAGCGTTTCATACAGGCAAACGGGGTGCCGTGGCTGGTTATCGCCCAGGTGCATACCCCAGGGTAATGAGGTGGGCAAACCATAGGTTTCTTCATATATGCCCATGCTGAAACAACCAATGCGGCCAATGATGAGTGCGAGTATCATGGGATAAGCAAACAGGTCGCCGGAAGAAGTTTTTTCACCAATAAGTTTTTTTGCCAGCTCAACACCCAGCAATCCACCCAGGAACCCGCCCAATACCGTTTTGTTTTGATAAAAATAAAACAGCTTGTTTTTTGCTGCCATCATTTGCGGTACATTTTCCAGCCCGCCAATAAGCCTGCTGCCCAACACAGCGCCAAAAACAGCGCCGATTAATACCCATAGCCTGTTTTGGCTGTTAATAGCATCGCCCTGCTTTTTGCGCAGGTATAAAAAGTAACGAAAGCCAATAAAAAAAGCCAGCGGCTCTGCAATGCTGTGCAGCAAAATTTTTACTGAACCAACTGTTATTTCTACAGGAAAATGCAAGACCAGATTTTTGGGAAAGATAAGAATCTATCGTGTTTGCTAACCCGCTACAATTGATGATAGCTATGTTGGTGGGCTTGCTTTTGCTACCGTTCGTCTAAAAATATATGTACCTTATAGGTCATTTTGTACCTTAACTCACCTCTAAAACATATAGTATGGCTTCCTACACTTTGCAGGTTAACGGAAAATCTTATACAATTGAAGCAGATCCGCAAATGCCTTTGCTTTGGGCAATACGTGATCTTGTGGGCCTTACGGGCACTAAGTATGGTTGCGGTATAGCCCAGTGCGGCGCATGCACGGTTCACTTTAACGGCATGCCGGTACGCTCTTGTTCTATGCCGGTATCGGCTGCGGTCAATCAAAAAATAACCACGATAGAGGGCTTGTCGGATGATAATTCTCACCCCGTACAACAAGCCTGGATAGCAGAGCAGGTACCCCAGTGCGGTTATTGCCAGAGCGGGCAGATTATGGCCGCCGCAGCATTGCTTAAGAAAAACAATAACCCTTCAGAAAAAGAAATTGACCAGGCTATGCAGGGCCATATATGCCGTTGCGGCACCTATGGCCGCATACGCAAAGCCATAAAAACCGCTGCTGTTAACATGCAAAAAGCTTAACCTGTAAAAACCATTTACCATGAACAAGACTGCACAAAATATATCCAGGAGAAATTTTATCAGGTTATCCGGCATGTCTGGCGCCGCGCTAACCATTGGGTTTTACCTGCCTGCTCTGGGTAAAGATGCAACCCGTATTATGCGGGGAGATATCGCCGACAGCATGGGTATTGCACTGAATGCTTTTATTTCTATAGATACATCCGGCAAGGTTACCATTTTTAACCACCGGTCAGAGATGGGGCAGGGCGCCTACCAGGTAGTGCCTCAAATGATTGCAGAAGAACTGGAAGTAAACCTGGACGACATCAACATCATATTCGCCCCGGGCAATGCCAAAAAATATGGCAGCCAGATAACGGGTGGCAGCTCCACCGTAAGGGGCGCTTATAAGCACCTGCTGCGTACCGGTGCATCGGCAAGGGAAATGCTGGTGCAGGCCGCCGCAGGCAAATGGAGCGCTGCCAAAGAAGATTGCTATGCGGAAAATGGCCAGGTGTTGCACCGCCCCTCCGGCAAAAAATTTGGCTACGGCGAGCTTGTGGAGGATGCTTCTAAGCTGGAGCCGCCAAAGAATGTGGTACTAAAACTTAGAAAGGATTACAAAATAATAGGCAAGCCTTTGCCCAGGCAGGATACCCCGCTGAAAGTAAACGGTAAAGCCGTTTTTGGGCTTGACAAAAAGCTGCCGGGTATGCTGTACGCTGTGGTGGAGCGCAGCCCCCGCTTTACCGGTAAAGTAAAAAGCTTTGATGATAGTGCTGCCAAAGCAGTAAAAGGTGTTAAGCATGTTATTAAAGTGCAGCGTGGGGTATTTGCCAACCTGCAGGAAGGGGTGGCTGTGGTGGCCGATAACCTTTGGGCTGCCATGCAGGGACGCAAGGCTTTAAAAGTGGAGTGGGATGATACAGGTTTTGAACACCTTAACACGGCCGAACTGTATAAACGGATGAATGAGGACCTGGAAAAGCCTTTTCTCTCCCAACGTACCGGCGGCAACTTTGACGGGGCTTTTGCCAAAGCCGCCAAAAAACTGGAAGCGGTTTATGAAACCCCTTACGAAAGCCATAGCTGTATGGAGCCGCTTAGCTGTGTTGCCCATTATCACGATAACAAGCTGGACGTATGGGGACCTATACAGGCGCCCGACTGGATACAGGACGATCTTTGCGACAGGTTTAAGCTAAAGCCTGAAGATGTTACGATTAATATGACGTTTTTGGGGGGTGGCTTTGGCCGTAAAGCCTTTACTGATTACCCTCATGAGGCGGCTGAAATATCCAAAGCTATTAATGCGCCGGTACAGGTGGTATGGACGAGGGAGGATGATACCACCCAGGGCCCCTTTAGGCCGGGTGCGGTATATGGCTGTAAGGCAGGGTTAAGCGATGGTGGCCGCATACAGGCTTTTCAAACCAAAATGGCGGCGCAGAACATGGGCCACCAAAACCCCGGTGCAGACAGGTCTTCTTACAACGACAGCACCACAGAAGGCTTCCTGGAATCTTACTTTGAATCCATCCCCAATTATAGTTTTGGCGATGTGCCCACAAAATCTCCCATACCTGTTATGTGGTGGCGTTCCGTATATTCTTCTACCAACGGTTTTGCTTTTGAAAGTTTTATGGACGAGCTGGCCATAGCGGCAGGTAAAGACCCGCTGGACTTCAGGCGCAGCCATCTTTACAATGAGCGTTACCAGAACCTTATTACCATCCTGGAGGAAAAGACCGGCTGGAAAAGCCGGTCTAAAAACAGCGGATGGGGCGTAGCCATTACCGAGTGCTTCCGCAGCATTGTTGGCGAAGCGGTTAAGGTATCAAAAGGCGCCGATGGTAAAGTAAAAATTGACAAAGTGGTGGCGGTTATGGATTGTGGCTGGTATGTAAACCCCGATATTGTAAAGGCGCAGGTAGAAGGCAGCATTATTATGGCGCTGGGCGCAGCCGTTACCCATGCCACACATTTTGAAGATGGCAAGGCAGTAGAGAAAAATTTTGACACTTACAAAATGCCGCGTATTACCGATACGCCAGATATTGAGGTACACATTGTGGAAAATGATGAGAAGGCCGGCGGTGTTGGCGAACCCGGGTTGCCACCGTTTGCCCCTGCATTGTGCAATGCTATATTTGACCTTACAGGCAAGCGCATACGCAAATTGCCCTTTAAACTTGAGGAAGTATAAAATTAGCAGTGGGGATTTTTTATGAGCCCGGCAATAGGAACTACTATGAGTCATCGTTGCGTCGCACTCGTGTACGGTTGGATACGCTACGCAGCTTTTCCCGCATTGTAGTTTTGTTTCTGCCGCCTTTGGCGACAGAAATTTTATGGCAGCACAGGTTGTTTAATGTTCTTTGTTCAAAGTTCAATGTAAGATAAAATAGAAGAAGCGCTGTACGCAAAGGGTGTTCCAGCGGAACACTTTGTGGGTAGAAGACATTTAGCATGCCAGCCTGCGTTCCGGAGGAACGCTTTGTGGTTGTATGCGTAGATCAGCATAAAATGTTGCCCCTGAAAATAAAGGGCGTTGCGCTTAAACTAACTGATTTTTTATGTTCAATGCTCACGTTAATTCTGTTTTCTACCCGGGTCTGAAAAGCCGCCATGAAAAACTGAACGATGAACGGATTGCGACGCAACAGGCGATGCCATGTAATACTGTCGCTGGTATTAAAAAACTGTCACCACTTAGATGCCGGAAGCCAGGACTTAAATAACAGCCTGTTCATAATTTTTTAAGTACATCGGCTTATATTAGCGGCGCAAGTAACACAGCCAGCTTATGAAATTGAAACATATTCTTTTTGCAACAGGATGTGCCGCGATAGTAGGTACAGCATTGTTTTCGTTTAAACCGCAGCCCCAGGATAAATTCGACCTGAAAGCCAGCATAGAACGCGGCAAAGAAATTTACAGCACACATTGTGTGTTCTGCCACATGGCCGAGGGCCAGGGCGTGGAAGGCGCTTTTCCACCAGTGGCTAAATCAGACTACCTGATGGCGGACAAGAAACGTTCCATCAAGGAAATTATTTATGGCGTAACCGGGGAAATGAAAGTGAATGGTGTTGTGTACAACGGCGAAATGAAACCAACAGACCTGAACGATACCGAAGTAAGCGATGTGCTGAACTTTATACGCAACTCTTTTGGCAACAAGGGAGAAGCAGTAGTGCCCACAGAAGTAAAAGCCGAAAGAAAATAAAAATCCGCCACTGGTTGAATCATCATCCACGTCATTCAATCAGTGGCATTTGCCCTCCTCCGTGTTTCCGTGGCAACATCTTTTATCTCACTTCCTGCATATCCACCAGGCGCTTGTAAATGCCGCCTTTTTTAAGTAGCTCATCATGTGTGCCCCGTTCGGCAATTTCACCTTTTTGCATTACAATAATTTCATCCGCATGGCGAATGGTAGAGAGCCTGTGCGCTATCACAATACTGGTCCTGTTCTGCATCATGTTGTTAATAGCATCCTGCACCAGCCTTTCGCTTTCGGTATCCAGGGAAGAAGTAGCTTCATCCAGTATAAGTATCGGAGGGTTTTTTAATACCGCCCTAGCAATGGTAAGGCGTTGCCTTTCTCCGCCACTCAGTTTGCTGCCCCTGTCGCCAATGTTGGTATTAAAACCCTCATCTTTGGCAACAATGAAGTTGTAGGCGTTGGCCACTTTTGCGGCATGCTCTATTTCCTCTGTGGTTGCATCAGGTTTGCCTAAAGAAATATTGTTGGCAATAGTATCATTAAACAGAATGGGTTCCTGCGTTACAATGCTAATCTGGCTGCGCAGGCTGGCCAGGGAATATTCTTTTATGTTCAGCCCATCTATCAATAGTTCCCCCGCCGTGGCATCATGAAAGCGTGGAACAAGGTCGGCAAGGGTACTTTTACCTGCGCCGCTACTGCCAACCAGTGCCACGGTTTTGCCTTTCGCTATCCGCAGGTTGATGTTATCCAGTATGGTAATTTCTTCGTAGCCAAAGCGTACATTTTTAAATTCTATACTGTCTGTAAAGTCGGTTAACTGCTGGCCGTTTACTTTGTCTTCAACGGTAATATTGGCCTTCAGTATTTCTTCTATGCGTGTAATGGCGGCTGTGCCTTTTTGCATGCTGTAAAAAGAAGAGGATAAAGATTTGGCCGGGTTTATAATCTGCGCAAACAACGCTATGTAAGCCATAAAACCGCTTGGCGTAAGGCCTATATCGCCACCGCCCAGAATTAGCCTGCCGCCAAAATACAGTATGCCGCAAAGCACTAACACACCCAAAAATTCAGACATGGGCGAAGCGAGGTCCCGTTTGTAATTCATTCGGGTTTTAATATCGGCAAGTGCGGCATTGGTTTTAAAAAAGTGGTTGCGCAATATACCCTCCGCGTTAAAGGCCTTTATAACACGCAGGCCGGAAAGTGTTTCATCCAAAGTGGATAACGCCTCCCCGTACTTAATGGCAGCCTGGTTGCCCGCTTTTTTTAAAGAGCGGCTAACCCTGCCTATAATAAACCCGGTTAATGGCAGAAACACCAGCAGGAACAAAGAAAGGTGCGGGCTTAAAAATGCAAGGCTGCCCAAAATGAAGATAATGTTGATGGGGTCTTTAATAAAGCCTTCCATGGTACCGATAACACTGCCTTCCAGTTCATTGGTATCGTTGGTCATGCGGCTGATGATATCGCCTTTCTTCTGCTCGGTAAAATAGCCGATGGGCAGTTGTAGTATTTTATTGTACAGGTCGTTGCGCAGCCTTTCCATAATCAGGTTGCGCATGGGCGATAGTACATAAAAGGTTAGGTAGAGAAAAAGGTTTTTCAGCAATATGCTTATAATAATAATAATGCAAATGGCGCCTAATGCATATGCAGTACCATGTGCATCTATTATTTTGGTAAGGTAAAAATTAAGCGTTTGTAACAGGTTGCCGGAGTTAAAACCACCAGATGGCAACTCGTGTACCCTTTTATCCGGGTTAAAAAGCAAATCAAGAAAAGGTATCAGCATACCCAGGGAAACGATGGAGAAAATAATGGAAAGTATGGTGAAAATTACATAGAGAACGATATTTCCTTTCAGTGGTGCCAGGTAAGTAAAAAGCCTTGAATATTTCTTCATTATGTTATAATTAAGCGCCGGGTAATAAAATGGCGCTGCTATAGTTCAATCATGTTAATTTTACGGCCTGTAAAGGTACAATTATGGAAGAAGGAAAACGTCAGAGGCAGGTAGCCGGTGTAATACAGGAAGAAATGAACGATATCTTCAGGCGTCTTGGCCTGAACATGATTGACGGAGGCATGGTATCCATCTCCTCGGTAAAAGTAACGCCGGACCTGCTGGAAGCAAGAATTTACCTCAGCCTGTTTAAGGTAAATGATGAAAAAGCGGCCATGAAAAAGATTGAGGACAGGGCATGGGAAATAAAAAAAGACCTTTCAGACCGCGTAAAACACCAGTTGCGGCGCATCCCGGTAATTCATTATTACCAGGATGATACGCTTGACCATGTGTTTAAAATGGAAGAACTCTTCAAGCAAATAAACAGCGAAGCTGGCGGCAACAAGCCTTCCGGCGAGGCATAACCCACAAATAGCAAGCTCTTGAACCTGTTGTTCGCCTGGCGGTATTTCAAATCTAAAAAGTCAACCAATGCCATCAATATCATTGCATGGATTAGTGTGTTGGCAATTGCCGTGGGCACCGCTTCTTTAATTATTGTTTTAAGCGTGTTCAACGGGTTTGAGAACCTGGTAAAGGGGCTTTATGGAGATTTTTATTCCGACATCAAAGTATCGCCTTCCAAAGGAAAATTTGTGCAGATAACAGATGCCAGCCTAAAAAAAATACAGGCCGTTGCAGGTATTGAAAAAACGAGCAGGGTAGTAGAGGAAAAGGCCGTACTGGTAAATGGTGAATCGCAATCTATTGTCTTCTTAAAAGGGGTTGATGAAAATTACGGAGATGTAAACAAGCTTACCGCCCACATTATAAGGGGTAATTACCGGCTGGGCGTTACAGATACCCCATTGCTGGTGGTAGGCGCCGGTATTGAAAACGCCGTTCGGGCAGACCCCGAGGGACTTAGCAACGGGCTTGTTATTTACCTGCCCAACCGGAGTGCTGTTAATTATACGGGCATAGAAGATGCCATGAACTCCTACGAGGTTAACGTAGCCGGCACTTTTATGGTGCAGCAGGAGTTTGACAACAAATACGCTTTTACCAACCTGGATTTTGTACAGTATATGCTAAGCCTTAAGCCAGACGAATACAGCGGTCTTGAAGTGCATGTGGCCGACCCCGAAAAAATGCCATTGTACAAAGAGCAGATAGAAAAAGTATTGGGCCCTTCCTTTAAAGTACAAACCCGCTACGAGCAAAACCAGGGCCTGTACAGCATCATGCAAATGGAAAAATGGGTTATCTACGGCATCCTCTCCCTGATATTGGTAGTGGCCGCTTTTAATATGATTGGCGCTTTAACCATGCTGGTGCTGGAAAAGCAGAAAGATATCGCTGTGCTTAAAGCCATGGGTGCTACCAACAGCATGGTGCAAAAAATATTCCTGAGCGAAGGGTTTGTACTGGCCGGTATTGGAGGTATTGCCGGCATGCTGGTGGCATTGCTGGTTTGTTTTTTACAAGTTCATTTTCACCTTATTAAGCTGGAAGGCGGCACTTTTATCATTAACTATTATCCCGTGCAGTTATCCGTGTTCGATTTTTTGCTGGTGGGAGCCACCGTTACGCTGGTTGCCATTGCCGCCGCCTGGATACCGGCACGCAAGGCCGGCGCACAGCAATTTTCTTTAAAAAGCTAAGACACAGCTACTTACCCAATTTTATCACCTGGGCAGTTTGCTTTACAGTTTGTGGTTCAATGGGTTTAAATTGCTACTTTCATGCTAATTAATGCTTCATGAAAAACGCCTTGGCCTGGTTGATATTATTGCTTTATGTACTATTGATTGCCTTATTATGGTTTAACAGCAAAAACCCTTCATTTAAAGATATACCGGTATTGTATTTAGCAGGTCTTGGCCTGGCACTCCTGAATGTATTTATTGGCAGAAAAAAACAATATGGTAAACCCTTTGGCCTGCTTAACCTGGCTTTTTTTGTACTTTGCCTGGTGCATTTGTTTGCCGTATATGGGTTGCTAAAAACAATTTTTAAAGGCTGATGGTAAGGTAATTATGAGGGTAAATGGTAGGGGGTGCCCCCAAGCTATCGCAAGGGGTCGGGCAGAACTGCGTTCGCAACCTTCGTCAAAGCAACATTTAGTTACTTTTTCTCGGTTGTGCTCATACTCCGGCACAAGGCCCATGCACATTGCCCTCACCGGGGTAACCGCTTCAATCCCTCACCCTCAGGTGTAGCCGGTCGCCTTTTTTAAATACCCGTTGCTGGGTTCAGAATTGTAGCTGATATTGGTGGCTTAAGAATACAAAGAGGGTAGCCCTGAAAATAAAAAAGCCTTGCAAATCAATGATTTACAAGGCTGTTCAAGCAATAGTTGCTGTAGGGGTAGGAGTCGAACCTACACGGGGCAGTTAGCTGTAGTACAAAGTCCGGTGGTCAACCCCGGTCTTCCTTGCGGAAGGCTCTATGCTACGTTTATCCTGTAATCCCCACCCCCGAGACGAGAGGGCATGTCTGCCAAAAGTTTCATCACCCCACAGTATAAAAGAACCTTTTTCTTTATTGGAAGTGCAATATTAATAAAAAGATTCTTTTCATTGCAAATATTTCAATAAAAAATTTGAATTTATCGAAATTATTCAATAATTTGGTTTTTTCGTTAGAAAATTTACACTTAAAACCAAAAATATACCTGTGAAATTAAATCTGGACAAGCTGGATTTTCAAATAATCCAGGAAATGATGGAGAATGCTGAAATCTCCTATGCCGACCTGGGAAAGAAGCTTTTTGTATCAGGCGGTACTATACATGTACGCATTAAAAAGCTGCAGGAATTTGGGATTGTTAAAGGTACAAGATTAAATGTAGATTTAAAAGCTTTAGGCTACGATGTTATCGCTTTTATCGGCATTTATCTTGAAAAAAGCTCCCTTTACGATACCGTTGCCAAGGATTTGCGGAAGATTCCTGAAATAGTGCGGCTTAACTACACAACCGGCAACTACAGCATGTTTGCCGAAATTGTTTGTAAAGACATACAGCAACTGCGCTATGTACTGCACGATGAACTGCAAAAGATTAAAGGGATAGAACGTACCGAAACATTTATTTCGCTGGAAGAAAGCTTTATGCGCAATGTGCAGGTAACCGGCGCCGGGGAATAAGGCCGGGGCTTATATCTTACCCCTTACATTAAGCGCATCCCGCAACCCATTGCCCAACAGGTTAAAAGCCAATACCAGCACCATAATCGCTATGCCGGGCGCCAATGCCAGCACTGGGTTGCTGGTGATGATGAAATTATAATTTTCTTTTATCATCAGCCCCCAGCTTGGTTGCGGTGGTTGTACGCCTACACCCAAAAAACTCAGCCCGGCCTCAATAACAATGGCTGAAGCAAAGTTACCCGCGGCTATTACCAGTACGGGCCCCAATATATTGGGCAAAATGTGCACAGCGATGATACGAGCCGGGGAAAAGCCCAGTACACGTGCCGCATCCACATATTCCAAATCCCGCACGGCCAGCACCTGCCCCCGTACCAGCCTGGCCACATTTACCCACATGGTAAGCCCCACTGCTATAAAAACCTGCCAGAAACCTTTACCAAGCAATAAGGTAATGGCAAATACCAGCAGTAACACCGGTATGCTCCATACAACGTTTATCAGCCACATGATCATATTGTCTGCTTTGCCCCTAAAGTAACCGGCAACAGCCCCTAAGAAAATACCTATGGTTAGCGAAATAATCACGGCTATCAGCCCAACGCTCAGGCTAACACGCACACCTACAACCAGCCGGCTTAAAATATCACGCCCAAACTTGTCTGTACCCAGGTAAAACTTTTGCTGCACAATATTGGCCGCGGGTGCAGGTACACTCAATCTCTCGGTTACCCCTTCATCAATATATTTTTCGGCAATAATGCTGTCCGCTATTTTTTTATAGGAAGAAACAGGTACGTATTCATACACATCAGGTTGACCGTTAATTAGTTGCGAAAGAAAATGTACAGTCTCAGTATTTTTTTTATGCCGTAAAAAGTATATGCTGAACCCGGGTTTCTGATTAGCTATTTCAGGTATAATGCGGTTGGCGTAAGGTGATTTATCCGGGGCGATGTAGTATGCAAAAACCGCTACAATAACTGCCAATAAAATAACTGCCAGGCCGGCTACTGCGCCGCGGTTTTTGCGCAGCCTTTTCCAAAAAGCGGTATTGTAAAACGTGGTGGTTGGCACGGGGACAAGATACCAAATAAAATTGCTCGCCTGCGGCGATAGTCAAATAGTGGAAGGGATAAGCAACTATCCCAAAAATCTATCCGGGTCTGAAAAGCTGCCCAATGAACCAAACGATGAAAGTAGTGCGACGCAACGATGTATCATTGAAAAACCGGACGTCCGACACCAAAAAATTAAGCGGCATAGGCTGTACATGTGGAAAATATTCTGCCTTTTGCTTGTACAACTGCTGTCTTATTTTTAATCAAAACGCATTGTATTACAACGGTTTATTAGCTATTTATGTTAAAGGAATGGAAACATTACCGCCCTCACTGAATTTATGTATGCTATTTGTGCTTTTATTTCTCAAAACATAGTTTATGGAAAAAAGGCAAAAATTAGAACTGATTGAGAAAATGGTACGTGAGCTGGATGACCTGAAAAATAGCCAGACAGCCGTACTGAAAAAAATTGCACAGGTAGAAGCTGAAAATATTAATGCCGGTGTGGGTATTCTTGACCAGGAACTCCCGGATATTCATGAAAAGGCAGATACAAGTTTAGAAAGCCTCTCTCAATTGCTTGACAAGCTTCAGCAATACAGGGATGAGTTTGTTAAAAAGAACAATCTTGAACCTGTTGAAGCGTGATAATTTGCAGCAGCCGGCTAATCGCCGGCTGTTGTTTTTCCAATCTCATCTTCAATGGCGGGCTCCGGCGCCGGGTGCTCTGCATTATATTTTTCACTCTCCTGCTTAAAACGTGCTACCAGGAATAACAGCAGAACAGTAGCCCCAATGCCAACTGCCCAGGGAAATCTGTCATCCATAGCCGCCGTATTCAATTTACCCTGCCTGCTAAGAATATACATTTGTGTAACACCAATGGCATTATTAATAAAGTGCGCCAATGCATTTAGCCAGAAGCTTTTACTGTAATAATAAATGTAGCCCAGCAACATGCCCAGGAACATGCGGGTTAAAAAACCATAATATTCAAAGTGCATAAGGCTGAATAAAATGCTGCTGATTAATATTCCGGCAAATACATGGCGGGTTAGCCCGATCATTACTGGTTGGAGGCAGGATCTGAAGAGTAATTCCTCGGCGATGGCTGGCAGCAGGGCAATCAATACCAGGGTTATAAGGTAATCGGCAAAACCCCTCATGTTGGCAATAGCCATTACATTGTTCATGTATGTTTCCTGCGCGGCCTTAAATCTTTTCTCCAGCGATTTGCTAATTGGTATAAGCTCATTTACCTGCGCCAGCATGGCGCCAACATAAACAGCGGAAAAGGCAATAACCACTACAAAAAAAACCTGGCGTATGTTAAACGAGTGTGTTGCACCCAACTGAACAAATGGCTTTTTCCGGTTTACTATCATGGCAAAAGCCAGGGCAGGCAATGCAAAGCCTACCAGGGCGTTCAGTAGCGACAGTATTCTTACAAGTCCCACGTTATTTGCATCGCGGAAAAGGGTTTCGATATTAGTGCCGGGAATTGCAAATACAACTGCCAGCACTATTACACTGCCTACTATCAATCCCCCGCCAACCAATCCCAATACTATAGCCAATTGGTTCCAGTAACCCATTCTTTGTTGCCCGTACATCTAAATAAATTATAAGCCGTAAATTTGCGATTCTTTTGTAATAACCCGCCATTTTATTGGCTTATTGAGCAAGTTTTTGTTTAAATGGTTAAAATAGGCAACATAACGCTTCCTGAGTTTCCGCTGCTGCTCGCTCCCATGGAGGATGTGAGCGACCCGCCTTTTCGTGCCGTGTGCAAAGACAATGGCGCCGACCTGATGTACACGGAATTTATCTCCAGTGAAGGGTTAATACGCGACGCCATTAAAAGCCGCCAAAAGCTGGACATATTTGACTACGAACGGCCGGTAGGCATACAAATATTTGGCGGTGACGAAGAAGCTATGGCGTTGAGCGCTAAAATTGTGGCTGCCGTTGACCCCGACCTGGTGGACATAAACTTTGGATGCCCGGTAAAGAAGGTGGTTTGCAAAGGCGCAGGCGCAGGGGTGCTGAAGGATATTGACCTGATGGTGCGTTTAACCAAAGCGGTGGTAAATTCAACTGACAAGCCGGTTACCGTTAAAACCCGCCTTGGTTGGGACAGTACCAGCATTAACATAGAAGAAGTGGCGCAGCGCCTGCAGGATGTGGGTATAAAAGCACTCAGCATTCATGGCCGCACCCGTGCCCAGATGTACAAGGGCGAAGCCGACTGGAGCCATATTGCCAAAGTAAAAAATAACCCCCGCATACAGATACCCATTTTTGGCAACGGCGATATTGACAGCCCGCAGAAAGCACTGGAATATAAGAACCGCTATGGTGTTGACGGCATAATGATTGGCCGTGCGGCCATCGGTTATCCCTGGATATTCAGCGAGGTAAAGCACTATTTACAAACCGGTCAATTGGCCGCTCCGCCAACTATTCAGCAACGTGTGGCCGCTATTAAAAAGCATCTGCAAAAAAGCATAGAATGGAAGGGGCCTGTGCTGGGTATACTGGAAATGCGCCGCCACTACACCAATTACCTCAAAGGCTTTCCCCACATAAAAGAATACCGCAACCAGTTGGTAACGCTAAAAACGCTGGAAGAAATTGAAGGCATTTTGGAGCAGGTGGTTAGCCGTTACGATGGCTTTTTGCCCGAAAGGCAGGTGGTAAGCTTCTCCTCTTCGCAACTGGAAGAGTGCACGGTTTAACCTTATCCCACATTTTTTTGGTGCCGGACGTCCGGTTCCCTGTGGCGGCCCGGTTGCGTCGCACTACGTTCATCGTTCTGTTCATTGGGCAGCATTTCAGGCCCTGGTAGAATGGGAATATTAAGCCGAGCAAGTCACTAAGTCATTGAGCCAACAAGTCAAAGAGGTGAGGTATAAGGTGTTGGGGGAAAAACTTGTTCCCGATATTTAGCTTCAGTCGGCAACGATATCAACAAAAAGCCCCCAGTTACCTGAGGGCTTCTATTAAAAGATTCTTTCTCCGTTAAATCATCATCCTTAGTGGTTCTTCCAGCAGGCTCTTCACTGTTTGAAGGAACGCTGAACCTGTAGCGCCATCCACTACACGGTGGTCGCAACTAAGTGTTACTTTCATTACATTGCCAACTACAATCTGGCCATTTTTAACCACGGGTTCCTGCGAAATACCACCCACGGCCAGTATACATGCATCCGGCGGGTTAATAATCGCGGTAAATTCTTCAATACCAAACATGCCCAGGTTGGATATGGTAAATGTGCTGCCTTCCCAATCTGAAGGTTGCAGTTTTTTATCTTTTGCTTTCTGTGCGTAATCTTTTACTTCTGCGGCTATTTTGCTCAGCGGTTTAGTATCTGCAAAGCGTATAACCGGTACAAGCAAACCTTCATCCACAGCAACGGCAACGCCTATGTTTACGTGGTGGTTAATGCGTATTTTATCGCCAAGCCAGCTACTGTTTACTTTAGGATGTTGCTTAAGCGCTACGGCCACAGCTTTCAATACTAAGTCATTAAAGCTGATTTTTACTTTACTTACTTCGTTGAGCTTTCCACGGGCAGCCACGCATGCATCCATGTCTATGCTCATGGTTAAATAGAAGTGCGGCGCGGTAAACAGGCTTTCACTTAAGCGGCGGGCAATGGTTTTACGCATTTGGGAAACAGGCACTTCTTCAAAGCTTACTTCACCTGCAGGTGCAGCCGGGGCTTGTGGTTTAGCTGCTGCTTCTTTACTATCCGCTTGTTTGGCGGGCGCCGGGGCGGGTTTGTAACTGTCAACATCGCTTTTTATAATCCTGCCATTATCACCACTGCCCTTTACATATTTTAGGTCAACACCTTTTTCTTCTGCCAGTTTTTTAGCCAGTGGAGATGCGATGATCCTGCCTTCATTTACTACCTGTTCGGTAGCGGTTTCTGCCTCCTGCTTTGCCGGTGCTGCCGCGGGTACCGCACTGGCTGCCGCCGGCGCTACGTCGCCATCGCCTTTTTGAAGGTCTTGTTTGTCTTTTGCAACGGGTGCGCTGCCACCGCCTTTTACAGCTTTTACAATTCCATCAACGTCAAGCCCCTCTTTGCCTATTATGCACAGTAAATCGTTTACCTGTATTTTTTCGCCGGCCTTGGCGCCCTGGTACAATAGTGTGCCTTCCTTGTAGCTTTCCAGTTCCATCGTGGCCTTGTCGGTTTCTATTTCGGCCAGTATCTCTCCCTTTTTAACGCTATCGCCAACGTTTTTGTTCCAGGCGGCAATTACACCCTCTGTCATGGTATCGCTAAGGCGTGGCATTAAAACCACTTCATCCATTTTGGAAACATCGGCTTTTGGTGCTGCTTCTTCTTTGGCCGGGGCAGCCGCTTCAGCTTTGGGTGTTTCTTTGGCTGGTTTTTCTTCGGCAGGCTTTTCTTCTTTGGGTGCTTCGGTTTTGCCATTGGCGCCGCCGTGCTTTGATAACAGGCTGCTGATATCTTCTCCCTGCTTGCCAATAATGGCCAGCAGGTCGTTTACCTGTAGTTTGCCACCATTATCTGCCCCCAGGTGAAGCAGGGTGCCCTCCTGGTAGCTTTCCAGTTCCATTGTAGCTTTGTCAGTTTCTATTTCGGCCAGCAGATCACCCTTTTTTACAGGGTCGCCAACCTTTTTATGCCAGGCCGCAATAACTCCTTCGGTCATGGTGTCGCTCAGTCGGGGCATTAAAATCACTTCAGCCATAAATCAATATCTGGTTAAGATGATAAATTATTTTATGGTGGCAAGCTGCTTGTATAAGCCAGTTTTTTTGCGGCAGCCTGTCCCCTTTTAAACCGGGATTTTACTGTTTTTGCACCAGTAGCCTGATGCGAAAATTGAGCCGTGAAATTACAGTAAAATGATATAGTTACAAGAAGTAGTATAATTTTTATATAACTATACGTTCTGCCTGCTTGTTCTTTATTTAACCATTAATAACTTTTACAGTTTTATTGACGGCCATTTGGAATAAATTTGAAGGATAGCTGCTCGTAAACCTGCCTGAAAGCAGCATAATTTTTCTGTTGTAAAACTACCTGCTTACTATGCAAAACCTTACGGGTAATGTGCCGGTGGTGGCATTGATAATAGAGGATGAGCCTATACAAAGAATGGTGCTGGAAAAATATTTTCGTCATTGCGGCGTAGAAGCTTTTAGTGCTTCTAACGGCCACACAGCGCTGTGCATACTAAAAGAAGACTTTGGCATTAACCTGGTTGTATGCGATTTGCATATGCCTGCTATGGATGGTTTTGAGCTGATTGAAGAAATTAATGAATTGAAGAAAAGCAGGCAGCAGCCATTACAGCTTATTATTATTTCCACTGAGGATAAAAATGATTTTTACCGGTTGGTACCTGGCAACGAGGTGTATACTTATCTTCAAAAACCGTTTACACCTGAAGCAATATGGCGTTTTATAGATGTTGTTAGTTAAATAACTGCCTAAACCTGGCCAATGAGCATAAAAAAAATCCTGTACCGCTTTCTATTGTTTGCATTTTTGACTGTTATTACACAAATTGGCGGTATTGTTTTTTTGGTAACCTTACTATTTGGACACAGTATTGCAACTTTAACCCAAAGGCCATATTTACGAAGGTTAGCTAAGTTTTCTGTTTTCCTGGTTTTGTATGGGGTGGCCACCTTTTTTCTTGTGCCCCCCATAGCCAAACAATTTGGGCGGGTTCCACTACCAATATTTAGAAAACATAACCTGGGGCCACTTACTGTTTTTACCTGTTTGCTAAACCGGCATTATGTACAACCGGAATTAAAAACAGCAGTGATGGATGTAGCAGATAAAATGAATATGTTATCTCCAGGTAGTAAAGTTAACTACCTGGATGCCGGCTTTCCGTTTTGTGATGGCTTTCCTTTATTACCTCATCTTAGCCATAACAACGGCAAAAAGCTTGACCTTGCCTTTTGCTATGTTAACCTGAAAGGTAAACCGCTTGATGACGCAGCTACTTTTTGGGGTTATGGTGCCACGGAAATGCCGAAAGCCGGGGAAACGGATATGCCTGGGGAATGCGCAGACCGTGGCTACTGGCAATACAGTTTCTTAAAAAGCCTGGCTGTAAGAAAGCATGGGTTTTTATTAGATGAGAAAAGAACAGCAGCTTTGATTAATTTATTTGCTAAAGAGCCGCCGGTGGAAAAAGTGTTTCTTGAGCCACACCTTAAACAGCGGATGAAACTAACCAGTTACAAAATAAGATATCATGGTTGCCAGGCTGTAAGGCATGATGACCATTTTCATGTGCAGTTAAATTAACGGGCATCATCTACCCGGGGCTGAAAAGATGCCATGAAATACCTGGCGATGAACGTAGTGCGACGCAACGATGCTTCATTGAGGAGCCGGACCCCTGTCACCAAAAATTACAAAAAGCCTACACCCGCTTGATATCGGCGCCGAGCCTTCTTAACCGTTCGTCAATGTATTGGTAACCACGGTCTATTTGCTCTATGTTCTGGATAGTGCTTTTGCCTTCGGCGCTAAGGGCGGCTATTAAGAGCGCCTGGCCGGCACGTATGTCGGGGCTGCTCATGGCAATGCCCCGCAGCGCCTGTTTGCGGCCAAGGCCGATGACCGTGGCGCGGTGGGGATCGCACAGGATGATTTGGGCACCCATATCAATAAGTTTATCTACAAAGAAAAGGCGGCTTTCGAACATTTTCTGGTGTACCAGCACACTGCCTATGGCCTGAGTTGCCACTACTAACACTATACTTAACAGGTCTGGCGTAAACCCTGGCCAGGGATGATCGTACACGGTAAGGATGCCGCCATCGAGGTAGGTGCTTATTTCATAACTATCCTGGGAAGGGATGTAAATGTCGTCTCCGCGAAACTCCATTTGAATGCCCAGTTGTTGAAATTTTTCGGGTATTACACCGAGGTGTTCAAGACCTGCGTTCTTAATTGTTATTTCGCTTTGCGTCATGGCTGCCATGCCTATGAAGCTGCCCACCTCAATCATATCCGGCAACATGCGGTGTTCTGTGCCCCCTAAATAATCCACCCCTTCAATAGTAAGCAGGTTGCTGCCAAGGCCACTTATTTTAGCGCCCATGCGGTTAAGCATTTTGCATAACTGCTGCAGGTAAGGTTCGCAGGCAGCATTGTAAACGGTGGTTACACCTTTGGCCATTACGGCGGCCATTACAATATTGGCTGTGCCGGTAACCGAAGGCTCGTCAAGCAGCATGTATGTACCGGTAAGGTTGGGCGCTACCAACTGGAAGAAATTGAGTTCATCATTGTATTCAAAACGGGCGCCCAGTTTTTGAAAACCGATGATATGGGTGTCCAGCCTGCGGCGGCCAATTTTGTCGCCACCGGGCTTGGGTATGTATGCTTTTTTAAAACGGGACAGCATGGGGCCGGCAATCATTACACTGCCACGCAGCCGGCCGCTTTTTTTGCGGAAGGCTTCAGAACCCAGGTAATCTACATCAACATTATCTGCCTGGAAAATGCAGGTATCCCGTTGGGGGCGTTCTACTTTAACGCCAAGTTCTATCAAAAGTTCTATCAGCAGGTTTACATCAAGAATATCGGGGATATTGGTAATGGTAACCTTTTCAGGCGTAAGCAATACGGCGGATATGATTTGCAAAGCTTCGTTTTTGGCGCCCTGCGGAACAATTTCGCCACGCAGTTTTTTGCCGCCCCTAACTTCGAATGAAGACATAGACTTTTGTTGAAAGTTGAGAATTGGTACCTGCGAAAATATAGTTTACCGGCAATATATAACAGCAGCAATACCGGCGCACAAAAAAGCCGCCTGTTTAAAGACGGCTTTTTGTTTATAGCTGCAATCAATCAGTCTTGTTTTTAGTAGTCGCCCAAAGTTTCAGGCAACTGTGCAAGTGCCTTGGCCAATTGGTCGTTATTTGGCGCAATGCCGTGCCATTCGTGAGAGCCCTCCATAAAATCAACACCTTTGCCCATGGCTGTTTTCATCAGAATGCAAACGGGTTTGCCCTGTCCGGTTAAACCTTTTGCTTTTGCCATAGTAGCAATAACATCATCCATATCGTTGCCATCCATTTCAAGCGTTAACCATTTGAAGGCTTCAAATTTCACCCTCAGGTCGCCCAGGTCCATTACTTTGGAAGTGGGGCCGTCAATCTGCTGGCCATTCCAGTCAACAGTGGCTACCAGGTTATCAACTTTGTGGTGGCCGGCAAACATGATGGCTTCCCAATTCTGGCCTTCATCCAGTTCACCATCGCCATGCAGGGAATAAACCAGGTGACTGTCATTATTAAACTTTTTGGCAAGTGCGGCGCCAATGGCTACACTCATACCCTGGCCCAGTGAACCACTGGCAACACGGATGCCGGGCAGATGCTCGTGAGTAGTAGGGTGGCCCTGCAGGCGTGAATCTATTTTTCTGAAAGTAGAAAGTTCTTTTACATCAAAATAACCGCTGCGGGCAAGTGTTGAGTAAAACACCGGGGAAATATGGCCATTGGAAAGGAAGAAAATATCTTCACCAACACCGTCCATGTTAAAAGCAGGATTGTGCTGCATTACATTAAAGTAAAGTGCGGTAAAAAAATCTGTACAGCCCAGAGAGCCACCGGGGTGGCCGCTTTGTACCGCGTGTACCATTCTTACGATGTCTCTTCGTATTTGAGAGGCTATATCCTTTAGTTCTGCAACTTCTGCCATCAGTAGTTAATTTTAGGAGCACAAATCTAAGGGAAAACACGTATCAATTACCAGTTTGCAAAAATGTAATAAGGTTATATTGCTACCTATTACAAACAAATGCTCATTAGTATTTTCGTGAAGTTTATTTTCTGATTTAAGCAACGTTGGCTAATGTTTTGCAGTCTTGATTTATTTTTTATCATTCAGGCATACTGGATTGTTATTTGCACGTATTGTTTAAATATTCGCACGATTTGTGCTGTTATTTACACGGCGGCAATAAATAAGAAGCGGAGAGCGTTTGACGACCTTTAGGTTTTAAGAATATTAGCTTAGTTTTGCCGCCGATGGCATAAAAAATCCCATATACCCCTGTTAAGACTAAAATTAAGAGAATGACCTATTTTGCCTTAGAAGCACTTTTTGCCTTTGCAGTTACTTTTTTTCTAATGCCAGTAATTATTAGAATTGCACAGGTAAAAAAACTATACGATACGTTTGACGAACGCAAGGCACACATAAATCCCACTCCACGGTTAGGCGGAATTCCCATTTTCGCCGGGTTAGTTTTAAGTTTATTATTAAGTTTAAACTTTGGTGATGGCCTGATGGCTTTTCAATACTACATTGCCAGTTTCTTTATCATTTTTACATTAGGTGTAGTGGATGATATTATTATCCTGGCTGCCTGGAAAAAAATGATCATCCAGCTATTTATAGCGGTATTGCTGGTAATGAAAGCCGGGCTGGTAATTACCAGCCTTCATGGGTTTATCGGCGTAGATGATATGCACCCCCTGGTTGCCAAGGGGTTTACCATACTAACCATATTCACCATTATCAACGCGTTTAATTTAGTGGATGGTATTGACGGGCTGGCCGCTTCTTTGGGAATTATAAGTTCGGCACTGCTTGCATTCTTCTTTTTATTTAACCAGGATTATGCTTACGCCATCCTGGGTTTTTGCATGGCAGGCTGCCTGTTGGGATTTTTGGTATACAACTTTCCGCCGGCAAAAATTTTTATGGGAGATTGTGGCTCTTTGCTTATTGGACTTGTAAGTTCCATTATGGTTATTCATTTCATTCAAACGGGAGCCTCTGTAAAGAGTTTTCCTGTAAATGCCACCCCTGCTATCGGCTTCAGCATTATTCTTATACCGTTGATGGATGCTTTACGGGTGTTTATTTTGAGGGTTTCGAAAGGCCAATCGCCTTTTGTGCCTGATAAAAACCACTTTCATCACTTATTGCTCCACAAAGGATATTCTCATAAAAGGATAACCCTTACGTTAGCGGCCATGACTATCACATCGGGCATACTGGCATTTTTTGCCCAGCGTTATTTTGGCACTACGGGTATTATACTCTCGCTTTGCTTTCTATTTTTCACTACTGTTTACCTCATCAAGACTTTTATATTCGACAAACCGGAGCTGCGTGTAATTGATGAAGAAATTCCTGCTTTGCCTTATGAAGGTGAGGTAAAGGTTGTTTCTATTTTCACGCCCGAAAAGGCCGCGGCAGCTAAAAAGGATTAACTACTTAATTATTACAGAAGCAACTTTGAACTTGCCGGATGCTTCTTCCAGCTTTTGTAATTCATCGTAAGAAAACTTATCGCTTATTACCCTGTTGAACAGTTTGTCGGATTTATCTGAAGTGTTCAGCAATTCGTATAATTCTTTTGCCTGCTCATCTCCCAGGATGTTGCTGGCATGCTGATAAAAGGTGTTTGAAAAAAGGTTCAACTGGCTAAATTCGTTGGACGGGCGTACTTTTTGCCTGAGTTTTATATACATTTCATTAAGCACCTCCGATATTTTGGATAGAACTTCAGAGAGCCGTTCTTTTTCGGCGGGATTGGCTTTTGCAAATTCAGAAGACACATGAAGGATTTCTTTGGATGCATCCCAAATGTCTTGTATCATATCCATAGAAGCAACTTTAGTGAGTTTAGTGTTTTTTGTTAGTGTTTAGTCCGGCAGAATTGACACGTGACATAATGGTAGATTTTTCACGGTTTCCAGCCTCAAAATAAACTTTTTTATTTTTATTGTGAAATGCAGGCAAAAATAAAGCTGTCAAAAATTCGCTACAGATAATGGCGCAATAGCTTCAGGAGCGGGTTGTAAGTTGGCCGTCTTTTTTCCCCAGCAGGGCAAAGCCAATGGCGGTAATAGTGCAAATGCCGGCATTCATCCACCATAATGTTGCGAAGCCGAACTTTTCAGCCGTGTAACTTCCGAATGATGGGGCTGTAATCTGCGCAATACTCCAGGCAATGGTATAAATAGCGGCGTATTGGCCGCGGTTATTTTCGCTGGTGCGGCTTATCCAGTAAGTATTCATAAAAGGCATGGCCAGTATTTCGCCAAGTGTCATAACAGCAACGCAAACAAATGCGCTTACTGCAACGCCAGGCAAAATGTTAAACAGCGCATAGCTTAACCCAACTGTAAACACCCCGGCCCTTATAAAAAAAGTGAGTGGCCTTTTTCCTTCTATGGAGTAAACAATAATCATTTCAATTACCACTATAATTAAGCCGTTAAGGGCCATCAGCAGGCCAATCATCTGTTCGGTAAGCTTCCACTCGTTCTTAAAAAATACAGGCTGTATGGTAAACAACTGGAAAAAGCAGGTAGCAAACAAAATAGTGAGCAGTGTAAAAAACAGGTAAGGCACATCCCGGTAGGCAGACTTTACAGGGGCGTTTTCTGCTGCCTGTGCAGTTTGTTTTTTATGGTTTACATAAGGCAGCAATCGCATTAAAAGCAGGGCTGCTACAATATTGGTAACACCATCAACCCAGAACAACAGGTTGTAGTTGATGGAAGCGATAAAACCGCCCAATGCACCTCCAAAAGACCAGCCCAGGTTAATCGCCAGCCGGTTTAAGGCATAAGACCGGGTGCGGTTTTCAGGTTTACTGTAAAAAGCCACCGCGGCGGAATTAGCAGGCCGGAAAGATTCGTTACAAACACTCAGCACAAAACTGCCGATGCACAATGCTGGATATGTTTTTAAAAAGCCGGTTACAATAAACATGCAACCACCCAGCAACAAGGCAGCAACCTGCATAGGGTAAAAGCCCACCTTATCTGTTATTATGCCGCCGATGAAAGCGCCTGTAACAGCACCGGCGCCAAAAAGCGCCATGATAAAACCTGCCTGCAAAAGGCTAAAACCCAGTTGCTGTGTACAATACATAGTCATAAACGGTACAACCATGGTGCCGCTGCGGTTAATTAACATAACCACGCTTAGGTACCAGGTTTTCCTGGAAAGACCGGTATAGGCATTTTTATACAATTGTGCTGTGGCTGCTATCATTGCCCGAAAATAAAAAAAGACACTGGCCCTTTAATACCGGTTATAATATTGTAATGCTGCAGCAGGTTTGCTGCTTAGGTATTTAAAGGATTATGTAACAACAGCGTGTTACACTTTGGGTGAGGGATTGAAGCGGCTACCCCGGTGAGGCCATCGCAGCAAAGAGTTTGTGCCGGAGTAATAGCACAAGCGAGGAAAAGCAACTAAATGTTGCTTTGACGAAGGTTGCGAACGTAGTTCTGCCCGACCCCTTGCGCAGCTTGGGGGCACCCCAAATAAATACAATAAAAAAGAGACATTGATAGTGCTATCCTTGCTGCGAGAAGTACACGATAGCCGCAATTACAACCAGCGCCAAAATAACGGCCAGTACAACCTTGGCTGTTGATACCGGCTTTTTGCCATGAATTTTGCCGGTTTGCCCGTTAATAAGAAAGTGATATTTTTTGCCTTTATAAAAATAAGAACATAACCATACAGGCAGCAGTATATGCTTATAGGTTTGTGCGGAGTAGTTGGTAGATACCTGGAGATCTCTGAAGGTATCTATGCGGCAAAGGTTGGCACAGGCATCGTAAATGGCATCTTTCATTACCTGCTCCGCTTTACTGTAGCCATCGCTTACGGCAATATCATAAACATCTGCCTGCCAGCCCGATAAATATTTTGCATCAAAATTTACCAGTTCCCCCAGCCTGAAAGGGAAGATGCTTTCATATTCATTCTGGGTAAGTTCGGTGGCGCCACCAATAAGCACATCATCAAAAAAATGGTTGTAAGTGCCGTTCCGGTAAATCCATTCTGTTCTTTGTACCTGCCTGCTTTGCCGTTTGCCCTGGCTATCGGTGTAACTCTCGGTAACCCAGTAATGCCTGCCGCCATAGCCTTGCCATTGGCTATCGGTTTGAGCATCGTATGTCCAAAAGGGCAGGTAAATACCATGCAGTGCATCCTGCCGGGCAAATTCTTTAAGATCGCCAGGCGCCCAAAAACCAGTACCTGTCCAGTGTTTGAAAATTTCCAGTGCCTTTTGTTTTTCAACAATAAAAGGCACTATGCCCGATGGCTGTATAATTCTTGTTTTATAAGCAACCGGGTTAACCACTTCAAAATTGCAGAAGCCACAGGTAAAAGTGGGTGTTTCAGAAGTAAAAACAGTTTGAGAGCCGCAGCGGGTACACTTATAAACCATTTGCTCAACGGTAACGCCGCTTGTATTGCTGCCGGCTGCAAGCTGCTGTTTAAGGCTGTTTTCAGTTATTTTATCGGCAGCCTTTTCAATAGCTACTTTGGTACCGCAATGCTCACATTCCAACTGCTGGCTGGCGGCATTAAAGTATAATTGAGAATTACAGCCCGGGCAAGGGAACAGTAAAAGATTATCCATGATGAGTATTACCGGCTGTTATTAAAGCAGTTAACTTTTATTGGGCCAATTACCTGAAAAGAATTTTTATGGGCCCGGCATAAGAATAAGCATGATAAGTAGTTGCGTCGCACTCTTGTACGTTCTGGCCATTACGCAGCAACATTACATGTTTTATAACTTGCCGAGTATCTCCGCCTTTTTTTGGTTAAACTCTTCTTCTGTTAATATACCCGCGGTTTTTAGTTCGCCCAGTTGTTTCAGCAGGTCAACCAGTTTTTGTTTATCGTTGGCATCTGCACCTGCTGCGGTTGTGGCCGGCTGTTGTTGTGGCTGGGGTTGCATAAGGTTGGTAAGAATAACCCCCGCACCAATGCCGGCGGTATTGGCAGCGCCGGGGTTATCGGCCAGTTTTTCTATGGCTATGCCGCCCTGCATCTGGTTAAACTGGTTAAGCCTGTCAGATAGCATGTTAAGCTCAGTGGTTTTATCCAGCATTTTTTCCACTTCTTCGGGCAGCGTTACATTTTCTATGTAAAACTTGCCCAGCTCTATGCCCCATGTTTCAAACTCAGTTTGAAAAACAGGTTTCAGTTTTTCGCCAATTTCCGTAAAGTTGGCGGCCAAGTCAAGTACGCTGATGCCTGCCTCTGCCAACCCTTCCGCCAGCTTGCTGATGATGGTATTGCGCAGTTGTTCGCTCACATCGTCAATGCGCACCCAGGGGTTGGTACCGGCAAATTCTTTAATAAACTTTTTGGGGTCTATTACCCGCATGGTATAAGTACCAAAAGAACGCAGGCGTACCTGTTTAAAAACCGGGTCACGCATGATAACCGGGTTGCTGGTGCCCCATTTAAGGTTGGTAAACTGTTTGGTAGAAACATAAAAAATATCCACCTTAAACGGAGAGTCAAAAAGGTATTTCCACGATTTTAAGGTAGTGGTAATGGGCATGTTCTTGGTGCTAAGCTCGTGCCTGCCGGGTATATATACATCTCCAAATTCGCCCTCATTCATTAACACGGCCACCTGCGATTCCCGCACGGTAAGCTGTGCGCCATTCATAATTTTATTGCCCTTGTCAGGAAACTTATAGATAACGGTATCATTGGTGTCGTCAACCCAGTCTATTACTTCAATGAATTCGTTTTTAATAAAGTCGAAGAGTCCCATAGAGAATTGTATTTAAGTTTTGGGTGGATAAGTTTTGTTTAGCTAATGTAGCATGTTGGTAGCAATTTGGGGCGTATTATTACAGCAGCGGACGTTACTTATTCTTTATCTCCAAAACAATTAAGCAGGGCAAGGTTTTTTAGGGGGTGTCCCTCGTACCTCGGGCCGGGCAGAACTGCGTTCGCAACCTTCGTCAAAAGCAACATTTAGTTGCTTTTAACTCGGTTGTGCTCATACTCCGGCACATGCCAGCCGCACAATACCTTCACCGGGGTATCCGCTTCAATCCCTCACCCGATTGTGCAGCACGCCGCTTCTTGCACAGGCAGGTTTGTACGGGCAAATCAGAATGCAACAGCCTGGCTTTAGCCAAAGTTATTATTGTCCTTCATCCCCGGCACACGCTCAACCGCACACCCAGCTACCTGTAACCTGCAACCCATATTTACCCAGCCATTACCTTTGCGCCGTGAGAAAGAAGAAAATACCTGTAATATTAGAAGATGTACTGGTGCAGGATTATGCCGCGGAAGGCAAATCGCTGGCCAGGGTTGAAGGGAAAGTGGTGTTTATTGAAAACACGGTTCCCGGCGATGTGGTGGACATCCGGCTGTATAAAAGCAAAAAAGACTGGGCCGAAGGCACAACCATACGTTTTAAGCAATATTCCCAGCAGCGGGAAAAGCCTTTTTGCTCCCACTTTGGTGTTTGCGGCGGCTGCCAGTGGCAAATGCTGCCCTACGGCCAACAGTTAAAATACAAACAAAAGCAGGTGCTGGATAACCTTACCCGCATAGGCAAGCTGCAACTGCCCGAAATGCTGCCTATTGCCGGTTGCGCAGAAGATAAATATTACCGAAATAAAATTGAATATACCTTTTGCACCAAACGGTTTATACCTGAGGAAGAATTTCTGCAAATGCGTGCCCGGCAGGCAGAAGGGGAGGAGATAGAGGATGGCGGAGCTTATGCCGGCTTTCATGCAAAGGGCATGTTTGATAAAGTGGTGGAGATTGACAAATGCTACCTGCAAAAAGAGCCCACCAATCAGCTACGCAATGCCATAGCGGCTTTTGCCAAAAAGAATGGTTACTCCTTCTACAACATACGTGAGCATCATGGTTTTTTACGTACCATGATGATACGCATGGCTTCTACCGGAGAGCAGATGCTGAACATTGTTTTTGGTTATGAAGACAAAGCAAAGCGGGAAGCACTGCTGGACTATGTGCTTAAGCAATTTCCATCTTTAACAACACTGCTCTACACCATTAACACTAAGAGAAACGACAGCATTTTTGACCTTGACCCCCAGGTGTATTTTGGCAAAGGCTACATTATAGAAAAGCTGGAAGACTTTCAGTTTAAGATAAGCCCTAAATCATTCTTTCAAACCAATACCCGCCAGGCGGAGCGGCTGTACGCCATTACCCGTGATTTTGCGGAACTTACCGGCCAGCAGGTGGTGTACGACCTGTACTGCGGAACGGGCAGCATTGGCATATTCGTAAGCCGGATGGCCAAAAAAATAGTCGGTGTTGAGGTAGTGCCCGAAGCCATTGCAGATGCCAAAGAAAATGCGGCGCTTAATAATATTCAGCATGCCTCATTTTTTACCGGCGATGTAACAGATATTTGCAATGATGATTTTTTTGCGGCCAATGGCAGGCCGGATGTGATAATAACAGACCCTCCCCGTGCAGGCATGCACGAAAAACTCGTTAAAAAACTGCTGGAAATTGCGGCGCCTACCGTTGTGTATGTAAGCTGCAACCCTGCCACACAGGCCAGGGACCTACAGCTATTAAGCGAAAAATACAACGTAACCAAAATACAGCCGGTGGATATGTTTCCGCATACGCACCATATTGAAAACGTTGTGCAATTGAAACTAAAGGCCGGATGAGAGAGTAACAGGTAAGCTTTATGCCCTGGTAAAGCCAATTTTTAACCTATGCCACTCTGCAGGGGGTGGGGCAGATTTCTATGGAGCGGAGTTAGTTATGTCAGATTTCAGGCCGGGCAATTTCCAGATATTACCAACGATTATTAAGAACCTGCTTATTATTAATGTGCTTGTTTACCTGGCACAGGTAACTGCAACCAAAGCGGTGGGCGAACACTACCTGGAAGATATTTTTGCACTACACACCTGGCAAAGCACTTTATTCAGGCCCTGGCAATTTGTAACCTATCTTTTTATGCATGGAGACTTCATGCACCTGTTAGGCAATATGTTTGTTTTATGGATGTTTGGCTCTGTGCTGGAAAATTTGTGGGGCCCAAAAAGGTTCCTTGTTTTTTACCTTATATCCGGCCTGGGGGCAGCTTTTTGCCACATGATTGCCTTATACTTTGAGAATAATGCGATGTTGAATGCTTACAATTCATTAATGGTGAATTCTCCAGATGCAATGAGTAAAATTCTTGCATTTATTGAAAAATATGATCCTGGTCACAGAGTTAATGACCCTACATACATAGTAGAGTTGCGGCTTAATACTGCTACTCTTGGTGCATCTGGTTCGGTTTTTGGTTGTTTAGCAGCGTTTGGTTACCTGTTTCCCAACAGGTATATCTACCTTAATTTTTTCTTACCCATAAAAGCTAAATGGTTTGTAATTGGATATGCGGCGGTAGAGTTCTTCAGTGCCGTGCAAAACTCGGCTGGCGATAATGTTGCGCATATTGCCCACCTTGGCGGCGCTTTAGTTGGATTAATTCTCGTATATTACTGGAACAAAACCAACCGGCGCAATTTTTATTAACAAAACATAAAAAAAGCCACTTATTAATATCAGGCAACTTTGAAAAACAAATTGTATGGGGGTAATGGAACAAAACCGGGGCAGAAGGTTGATGCTGGGCCAGAATAACAATGCTTTAACCTGGCTGATCATTATAAACGCGGTTGTTTTTGCGCTGTTTTATTTTGTTAAAATAGTGTACCTGTTCTCCAGTGGCAAAGCAGGCGTACCGGCTTTTGATGAGCAGATAGCTACCTGGGTTACCTTACCTGCCAACCTGGAAACCCTGAGCACCCGGCCGTGGACGGTGCTTACCCACATGTTTACCCACGTTTCTATATGGGGTTTGCTTACCACAGTTTTATGGCTTTGGGGTTTTGGTTATATTCTGCAGGACCTCACCGGTAATAACAAGCTTATTCCTCTTTACCTCTATGGCGGCCTTGTTGGCGCTGTTTTCTTTGTGGCTACCAGTAACATTTTTCCAAATTTAAGGGCGGGTATAAACAGCAGCTATGTGCTGGCCGGCGGCGGCGCCGCGGTTATGGCAGTGGCGGTTGCCACTACCACATTAGCGCCCGGGTACCGTATTTTCCCTATGTTAAATGGGGGTATACCGCTTTGGGTTTTTACGCTCATTTTTGTGGCCATAGATTACGCTACCATCGCCAGCGATAATGCGGCTTTCGGTTTCGCCCACCTTAGTGCGGGGTTGCTGGGTTTCCTGTTTATTCACCAGTTAAGGCGGGGGCATGACTGGGGTGCCTGGATGGGCAGCTTCTGGAACTGGCTTGATGACCTCTTTAGCCCTGAAAAAAAGCATGCGAAAAAATCTTCCGGCGATCAGCATTTCTACAAAACATCCAAAAAACCGTTTGAAAAGAAACCCCATTTTACGCAACAACGCCTGGATGAAATTCTTGATAAAATCAACCAGAAGGGTTACCACTTCTTAACGGATGAAGAAAAGGAGTTTCTTAAAAAAGCAAGTGAGCAAGACTTGTAAGTCTGTATTGTGCCCACTATTGTAAACACTCAGCAAAAAGCCTGGTACCCGCATAAAGCTGCATAGTGAACAGAACGCACAAGAGTGCGACGCAAGTAAAGCCCAATAGTAATTCCTGCTGACGGGCCCATAAAAATTCCTCTGCAATTCTTAAATGCCAGTTTATAAAACGTGCACGTTTTAATTAGTGTATGTGGTTTTGTTTTGCGGCCTGTTCTGCAAAATAACAACTGCTTTGTGCCTAATAATTCTTACTTTGGCAATGCAGGCATATTAAATAAATTAATGCCGCCCCCGTTGCTGCCGCTCTTTTAATTTTTGCACCAACCAGTTTATGAAAAAGGTATTTAAAGGTACTGGCATACTTATAAAAATTGTTGTTTCCGTTGTGTATATATGCTGTGTGCTGGCCGCGTATGTTCCTCCGTCATCACTGGCAATTTTAGGTACTTTCTCTCTGTTATTCCCTTATGTTTTGGCTGTAATGGTATTGTTATCACTTGTCAGTTTTTTAAAAAACCGCAGGCAGGGTTTGGTTTTGTTGCTGGTTACGGCTGCCGGTATTAAAAGCCTTGTCAACAGCTTTGCTTTTAACCTGCCAGCCACATGGAAAGCAGAAAAAAACACAGCCACGCTCAGGATACTTACCTGGAACATCCGCAGCTTTCAGATACCGGAACATGATGAGAACGCCATTGAAAAAATTAACTGGCGCACTACCATGGAGCACATAAAAGAATGGGACCCCGATGTAATTTGTATGCAGGAAGTTGCTTTGTACGAGTCAAAGGGCCGCCCGGATAAACATGTACGTGTACTGGATTCGCTGGGGTACAAATACCGCTGCAATTCAAATGACAGCATACGCACTTCGCCAAATTTTAAAGCTATTCATGGTGTAAGCATTTTTTCAAAACTGCCGCTGGCTGACAGTGCCGTTACTGCCATTTACAACGGAGACCATAGAGAAAACCTGTTAAGCGCAGATGTATTGTTTAACGGAAAAAAATTGCGTGTACACACCGCACACTTGCTTTCATTCAGCTTGTACGACAACGATGATTACTCTGAACGGGAAGAGCTTTATGAAAAAACAATTCAAAGAAGGCGTTCTATTTACCATAAAATAAAAAGTAAGGAAATAGTGCATGAGCAACAGGTAAGAACCATTAAAGCTACTATGGCCCAAAGCCCATATCCTGTTGTTTTTTGCGGGGATATTAATACCACGCCAGCCTCTTACACCTACAATTTGCTAAGGAGCGGGTTGCAGGATGCATACCTTAAAGCCGGTGCCGGTATTGGCAAAACATTTTACAGCCTGGCGCCAACCTTAAGAATTGATGTTTGTTTTGTTGACAAAGCATTCAGCATAACACAGTGTGCCGTAAAAAGGGTGTACGACTCTGATCATTTTCCTGTAATTACCGATATACAATGGAAGCAGTAACCATCATTTTTTTACATTTACAACATGGCAGGAGGCTTCTTTAGAAAATTTACCAAAAAATTTTTCATCGTCATCAATATCCTGGTGAGCCTTGCCTTTGTTGCCGCATGCCTGGCACCCTACCTTAACCCCGCCAAATGGTGGCTTATCGGTTTTTTAGGTCTTGCAGTGCCCTATCTTATTGTACTGCACATTTTTGCCATCATATTCTGGCTGGTGGCCAAGCCCCGTTGGGCCTTGCTGTCGCTGCTTACACTGGCGGTAGGGTACAAACAAATAACCGTTTTATTTGGCTGGCATTTCAGGCACGGTTTTGAGCAGCAAAAACAAGCCGGCCATATACGTTTTGTGGACTGGAATGTGGGCAATATGTATGGCATAAGCAAGAACCAGGAAAAACGCCGCCATAACCGCACCGAAATTGCTGATGCTGTGCTTAAAATGGAACCGGATGTAATTTGCCTGCAGGAGTTTAACCACTCCACCCGCCAGGGCCCGGAGGCGGATAATATTGCACTGTTCTCAAAAAAGTATCCCCACTATTATTTCTCCAAAGACTATAACAAAGACAATGGTTTTTATCAATACGGGTCCATTATTTTTTCGCGTTATCCAATTATCAAAACCGGCAGAACGGTTTACAAAGGCACCAGTATAGAAAGCCTTATTTACGCGGATATCAAACACAATGGCGATACCTTCAGGGTGTTTACCACGCACCTGCAATCTTTTAAGTTTAACGAATCTGATTACAAAGACCTGGAAAAAATAAAGGAGCAGGATGATGAAATGCTCTCCGCCTCAGAAAGCATTTTCCGTAAAATGAAACTGGCTTTTTCCCGCCGCGGCAGGCAGGCCGAAACGGTGCTGAAAGAAATGAACAAGAGCCCGCATCCATCCCTCATTTGCGGAGACTTTAACGATGTGCCCAACTCTTACGCTTATTTTCATATCCGCGGCAACCGGCAGGATGCCTTTCTTAAAAAAGACTATGGCATCGGCCGCACTTATAATGCCATAGCGCCAACCCTTCGCATAGATTATGTGCTGCCCGATAACAATTTTAATGTTCACCAGTTTGAAATGGTAGATGAAGACCTTAGCGATCACCTGATGCTGGTAACAGACCTAAGCCTCAATAAAAAATAGTATAGTCAAATCCCGGAATTTTTTTTGGGCGTGTCCCCAAGCTGCGCAAGGGGCCGGGCTTTCCGCTCATACTCCGCCGCAAAGCCATCGCACAGGCCCTCAGCGGGGTATCCGCTTCAATCCCTCACGCACATCCTGCACATCCCTGGTATTAGCCGTGCTGTTGAACGTGTCAAAACTGCATTAGCTTCGGCGGGCCAGGGTTTACTGTATTAAGCAAACACATCTATTTCATTGTTGCCTGTTCACCATTCACCAAAAAACTTTCGCATCTTTAAAATATTCTTCTTCCCCGTCCGTCAGCCAATAGTAATGGATGGGGCTGTTACCACATATAACCAAATGCCTTCGGAGAAGCGTAATATCACGGACATTATTAATACCTACAGCAAACGGCTGATGGGTTTTATCCGCAAACGTGTATCCAGCGAGGCGGACGCCGAAGACATACTGCAGGATGTGTTCTACCAGTTAATTGGCAACACCCAGCCCATAGAACAGTTAACCGCCTGGCTTTTCAGGGTTACGCGTAATAAGATAACAGACAGGCAGCGTAAAATGCAGCCAGACCTGCTGGATGACATTTTTGAAGACGATGAAGAAGATGGTTTGGCTGGCTGGGCCGGGCTGCTTTTTGAAGGTGGCGATAACCCTGAAACAGAATTTCTGCGTACCGTGTTTTGGGAAACATTAAACAATGCACTTAACGAATTGCCCGAAACGCAAAAGCAGGTATTTGTATGGAATGAGCTGGAAGACATACCGTTTAAAGTAATTGCGGAACATACAGGCGAAACTGTAAACACGCTCATATCAAGAAAAAGGTACGCGGTGCTGCACCTGCGAAACAGGTTAAGCAGCCTGCGGGATGAATTACTCAACTATTAAACAGAAAGTTATGAAAAGATATTTCTGGGGAAAGAAACTGGTGATGCTGGCTATTTTCATTTTCGCGGTTATTACACCATTAAGCTTTATTGTAATGGCTTTGTGGAATAACATATTGGTTCCGGTGCTGCAGGTTAATGCTATCGGCTTTTGGCAGGCGCTGGGCATATTCACATTATGCAGGATACTTTTTGGCGGCTTACCCGGCAGATGGGGCCGTGGCTACGGCGGTCATTGGGGCGGCCCGTCATTTGAGAAGCGGAAGGAAATGATGGAGAAGTGGCAAAACATGACACCGGAGGAACGACAAAAGTTTAAGCAGGAATGGCGAAAACGTTGCGGGCACTGGAAGTACGGTAAACGGGAGGAAGACATTGCCGGTAAACCCGGTCAGGAAGAAAAGATTATCTGACAAACCAACATGATATGGAAATTTTAGTTTTTAAAACCAATGTGGAAGACAGGAAGCATGTTCGCAAGCTGTTTCGTATTCTTAGGGCAATACAGGGAATTTTGAAATGGAATGTTGACCTGGAAGACAATGACAAAGTATTGCGTGTTGAGGCAGTTAGCCTTTCGCCGCATGCTATTGAAAACGTAATGCAGAGGGCTGGTTATTACTGCAAGGAGTTGGAAGGATAAGATTACATAAGGCCAGCCGTACATTGCCAGGATACATATCTGAACAAAAAATAATCCGCATAAAAAAGGGGCTGTAATAAACGGCCCCCTTAAAAGAATGTCCCTGGTATGTCAGGATGCCGAAAGGTCATCGTAAGTATAAAGCGGGTTAATGGGAGCATTGGGCTCCATTTCAAAAACGGGTTTTATCAAACCGTCTTTTAAACCATACACCCACCCGTGCAGGTGTGGCCGCTGCTCATGCCGCCATGCCCGCTGAATAATAGATGTTTTGGCAAGGTGCAATACCTGCTCCACCACATTCAGTTCCACCAGGCGGTCAAACCTGGCTTCATCATTGGCAATTCCTTTCAGTTCCTCGCTATGCAGGTGGTAAACATCCTTGATGTTCCTCAGCCACATGTTAAGTACCTGTTTGTAATCATGGTTGCTCATAGCCGCTTTAACACCGCCGCACCCGTAGTGGCCGCAAACAATTACATGCTTTACTTTAAGGTGTGCTACGGCATATTCCAGTACGCTCAGCAGGTTTACATCGGTATGTATTACCAGGTTGGCAATGTTGCGGTGCACAAAAATTTCACCGGGTTTGGTACCGGTAATTTCGTTGGCCGGCACGCGGCTGTCGCTGCAGCCAATCCATAAAAAATCCGGGGTTTGAATATTCGCAAGCCGGTTGAAAAAATCCGGGTCATCTTCCACTGCTTCCTGTGCCCAGGCTTTATTCTCTAATAATAATTTCTGGTAGGATGTAACCATTGGTTGATAATTTTTAGTTTAATTGAAATTCATATTTCTGTTCGTTCACTAACTGGTGCATTGGCTTGCTGAGGCTTTTTTTTAGCTCCACTTTAATACCTTTAAGATGGGCGTGGCACATAAAATCATTAATAACTTCCACTACATCTTTGTCAATAAAATCAGCTCTTGAAATATCAATTAACACGTAGCTGTTTTCAGGCACATTCTCAAGTTTTCTTTTTAAAATTGGCTTATTCAGAAAAGATACATCCTTGCGCAGCCTTACCAGGTATTTGTTTTCGTCGTGCACAATAAACACTGCCGATTTAAAATTACTTCTTAAAACAAAGAATAAACCAACAGCAATGCCAATTAAAATACCTACCAGCAGGTCTGTTAAAATGATGGCTATAATGGTTACCACAAAAGGTATAAACTGGTCAAGGCCTTTTTTAAAGAATGCTTTAAAAACAGAAGGTTTGGCCAGCTTGTAGCCGGTATAAATAAGTACCGCCGCCAGTGCAGACAGTGGGATGAGGTTCAGCACCCGGGGAATAAAGGCAACGCACACCAGTAACAAAACACCATGCAGGATGGCTGACATTTTTGTTCTGGCGCCTGCGTTTACGTTGGCGGATGTACGAACGATAACAGAAGTTACGGGCAAGCCGCCAATAAGGCCTGAAAGCATGTTGCCAATTCCCTGGGCTTTCAGTTCCCTGTCGGTAGGTGTTACGCGTTGGTAGGGGTCAAGCTCATCGGAAGCTTCAATATTCAGCAGCGTTTCCAGGCTTGCTACAATGGCTAAAGTGGCCCCTGTTAGCCACACATCGCTCCTGCCCAGGTAACTAAGGTTAGGCATGGTAAAAAAGGAAAAGAAATTCTTTATGTCAGTAGCTATGGGAATATTTACCATTTGCTCCTGTGTTAACTGTCCGGCAGCGCCGGAACTAATATTCCACTGGTTGATAAGTACCCCAACAATAACAACTATCAGCGGCGCTGGTACCAGCTTTAGAAAGCTGACTTTTTTTACCAGCACCTTCTCCCATACAATTTGGATAAGCAGCGAAACGGCGCCAATAACAAGCGCCAGTACAGTTAGCTTATTAAAAGCACTGAATATGCCTGAAAAAGTATTTTCCCTGTCTTTTTGCAAAAAGGTTTCATCCCCTTCAAAATCCGCATCATAACCCACCAGGTGCGGAATTTGTTTTAGTATCAGTATGATGCCGATGGCCGCCAACATACCGTTAATAACGCTGGACGGTACATAATCCCCCAGGAAACCTGCTTTGGCAATACCAAGGATAAGCTGAATTACCCCTGCTATAACAACAGAAAGCAAAAAGGCGTCAAAGGCCGGCATTTTTCCAATAGCTACCGCAACAATGGCTGTTAAACCGGCGGCAGGGCCGGTTACGCTAACATTAGAGCCACTGAGGGAACCTACTACAATGCCCCCCACAATACCGGCTATAAGGCCGGAAAACAATGGCGCCCCGGAGCCAAGAGCAATACCCAGGCAGAGGGGTAATGCTACTAAAAATACAACAAGGGCAGCAGGCAGGTCAGCACCCGCGTTTTTCAAAAAGCTTTTCATAAACGACAACGATGTAGATAACGAATAAATCCGAAATATTTGGTAATGCAACGAATGGTAGATAATACGATGTAATAGCGGGCTAAATATTGGGAGGAGGGGTTTGTATTTCGCCTTCGTGATTGTCTGGCAGGGTGCTGGCAAAATGCCTGTAATTTTCCTCGCTAAAAAGTGTGGCCGGGGCAATGTTGTCAAAGTAGTCATGCCTTACAGGCTCAAACTTAATATCCTCAGATTTTTCAGCGCCAAATGAGTGGGGTAGTTCTTCGGTTAACTGGTTACTATATAGCAATGAACCTACCTGCCGCAACGGCAGCAACTGGATGCTGAAAACCAGCAGGCACAATATAGTTAACCATTTTCTCATCGGCGTATAATGCAAAATAAGACATTCACTTATAAAAACGGTTACGTATGCCGGAAAGTTTAACAAAAAGATGATGGCAGGAGGACGCCCGGCAATTGTGTTGGTTAGCGGGGCGTGGAATATATTCCAAACCCCGCTTCTCATTCATTGCAGTTCGCCTGTATTTATATGTTAAGGCCGCCGCAGGTGCTTAATACCTGCCCTGTTATATAGGCGCTCATGTTACTGGCGAGAAATAAAGTAGTATCAGCAATTTCTTCTGCCTTGCCAAAACGGCCCAGTGGAATTTTTTTGAGGAACTCATCTGCGCTGCTGCCTTTAAGGTAATGGGTCATATCTGTTTCAACAAAGCCGGGTGCTATGGCATTACAGCGTATGTTGCGGCTGCCCAGTTCTTTGGCTACAGATTTTGTAAAGCCTATTATGCCGGCTTTGCTGGCCGCGTAACTTGCCTGGCCGGCATTGCCGCTAATGCCTATAATGGAACTCATGTTAACAATGCTGCCGGATTTGGCTTTCATCATGGGTTTAATAACCTGCTTGGTCATGTTGAACACGCTCTTGAGATTGATGGTTATTACATCATCCCACTGTTCAGGTGTTAAACGCAGCAGAAGGTTGTCTTTGCTTATACCGGCATTGTTTACACAAACGTCTATTGTGCCAAATTCTTTTAATACATCAGCCACAAAGGTTTCGCTTTGTGCAAAGTCTCCCGCATTGCTTTTGTAGGCTTTGCTTTTAACGCCCAGTTGCTGCAGCCGCGCTTCCAGCGCCGCCGCTTTTTCCGCACTGCTGTCACTAACATACGTAAAAGCTACATGGGCGCCATGTTCTGCAAATTTTAAAGCAATGGCTGCGCCAATACCGCGGGCCGCACCGGTAACTATAGCTACTTTTCCGTCTAATAATTTCATGGCAACTTTTTTAGGTGGACAAATGTAATACTTCTCAACATCGGTGTACCAATCGTTTGCAGTAATCGTATTTTACTAAGCGGAGACAAATATTGATACGGAGACGAATTGCTGCCCAAAGAACCGGACGATAAAGTGATTGCGACGCAACGATGATGCTACAGGGATATGTCGCTGGTATCATAAAAAGGCAAGTGGGGGATGGAAGATCGCCAGTGGGGGCAGCGCTTGATTTACCTGTGTGGTTTCGTAACTCAGTTTTCCGCGGGGCGTATATCTATCAGCCGCAGTTGCAGGTTTTTTTCACCGTTCCACTCATTCAGGTCGAGTGTAAAAGCAATATCAGTTTCTTTACACAGTTGCAAAGTGGTTAATTTTTCGGCCATATCAAAGCCGATGCCGCTAAACTGAACGTTCCCTTGTTTTACTTCCAGGCGCAGGTGCTTTTCTTTCAATATGCGGGAGTAACCGGTATCGCTAACCTTACGTGCAATAAAAACGGGCCGCATATTGCCCGGGCCAAATGGCTCCATCTGGCGTAGGATATTGTAAAAGCTTTGGGTTAACTCAGCAAAGTTCACTTCCGCGTCAATAGTTATTTGTGGCACCAGCAGGTGCTCTTCAATTGATTTTGAAACTACTTCCTCAAACTTAAGGCTAAAGGCATCCACATTTTCAGGTTTCATGGTCATACCGGCGGCCGCAAAATGGCCGCCATAACCCAGCAGGTGGTCCCGGCAGGCGTGTATGGCTTCGTAAAGGTTAAAACCCGCCACACTCCTGGCGCTGCCTGCCACAACATCGCCACTTTTGGTAAGTACAATGGTTGGGCGGTAAAAACCCCGCTCTATTAACCGAGATGCCACAATGCCTACCACCCCCTTATGCCAGTGCTCCTGGTAAACAACCGTTGTTTTTCTCTTACTAAGCGCTTCATTGCTTTTAATAATACCAAGCGCCTCTTCGGTAATATTCTCATCGGCTTCCTTGCGTTCCGCATTATCATTGTGCAGCATTTCGGCAAAGCCAAGAGCCTTATTAAAATCCTGCTCTATAAATAACTGCACTGCTTTGCGGGCATCATCCATACGGCCGGCGGCATTAACACGGGGGGCGATAATAAAAACCAGGTTGCTAACCATCATTTCCTTTTCAACGGCTGCCAGCTTCATCAAGGCTTTAATGCCGGTGCAGGGGTTTTCATTAACCTTTTTAAGGCCATACCAGGTTAATATCCTGTTTTCACCGGTAATGGGTACAATATCAGCGGCTATGGCTGTTGCCACCAGGTCAATATATTTCAGGTAGCTGTCATCCGGCAGTTCAAAAGTTCTGCTTAGTGCCTGCATTAGTTTAAAGCCCACGCCGCAGCCGCACAGTTCTTTATAAGGGTAATTACAACCTGGCTGTTTAGCATTAAGTATAGCCACGGCGGCGGGCAATTCTTTTTCAGGAAGGTGGTGGTCGCAAATGATGAAGTCAATACCCAGTTGCCGGGCATAAGCCACCAGTTCAACTGATTTTATGCCGCAGTCCAGTGAAATGATTAGGGAAGCGCCGGTTTGCAGGGCATAGTCAATACCGGCTTTTGAAATGCCGTACCCCTCCCGGTAGCGGTGTGGAATATAATAATCAACCTGTGTGTAAAGTTGGGTAAGATAGCTGTACATAGCCGCTACGGCTGTAGTGCCATCCACATCATAGTCGCCAAAAACAAGAATTTTTTCCTGGCGGTTAAAAGCAAGCTGTATCCTGTTAACAGCCCGCTGCATGTCTTTCATCAAAAACGGGTCGTGCAGGTCTTGAAGGCTGGGGCGAAAAAATGCTTTAGCCTCATCAAAGCTTTCTATCCCCCGCTGGGCAAGTATGCTGCAAAGGGTTTTATTAATGCGCATGCCGGTATGCAGGCTGGCTGCCGTATGCACAGGGGTTTCCAGTATTTTCCAGCGTTTGTCCATTTAAAATTTACGGTCTGTAGTAAAACGAACCAGGTCTTCCAGGGCATCCCTTACTTCATTTTGAGGAAATTGATGCAAAAGGGCAAGGGCCTCATTTCTAAAGTAAAGCATTTTTTCTGTAGCGTAGGCAATGCCACCGTTTTCCTGTACGGCGTCTGTAACAAACTTTACTTTATCCTTTTGGGTATTCTCGTTCTTAATAATATATATAAGCTTGCGCTTAAGTTCACGGCTGCAGTTATTGAGCGTATAAATAAGCGGCAGGGTTAATTTTTTTTCTTTAATGTCGTTGCCGGTAGGTTTACCTATGTTTTGGTTGCTGTAGTCAAAAAGGTCGTCTTTTACCTGGAACGCCATGCCCACCATTTCACCAAACTTTTGCATGGTTTGCGTGGCCGTGGGGTCTTCAAAAGTGGTAGAAGCCCCGGCAGCGCAGGCAGATGCCAGCAGCGACGCGGTTTTGCCTTTTATTATTTCGTAATAAACCTGCTCATCCAGGTTTAGTTTGCGTGATTTTTCCATTTGCAGCAATTCGCCTTCGCTCATCAGTTTCACAGCGTCAGAAAGTATTTGCAGCGCCTGGTAATCTTTATGGTTAAGGGAAAGTAGCAGGCCTTTGGATAAAAGATAATCGCCTACCAGCACGGCAATTTTGTTTTTCCATACCGCGTTAAGCGAAAAAAAACCCCGGCGTTCCATAGATTCATCCACCACATCGTCATGTACAAGCGTGGCGGTATGCAACAGCTCCACCAGCGATGCGGCCCGGTAGGTGGATGGATTTATTTCCCCACCCAGTTTAGCGCTTAATAAAACAAACATAGGGCGCAGTTGCTTGCCTTTGCGTTTTACTATATATGCCATAATCCTGTCTAGCAGCGCTACCCTGCTTTTAACGGCCTCCCTGAAATGTCCCTCGAATTCTGCAAGCTCTTTCTGAATAACTTTTAGCGCTTTTTCCATGATGCTGAACTTAGCTGCAATATAGTTCCTATTAATATTGCAGCATATATTCAATTTTAGGGATTGTATTTTCCCTCACCGCAAACCTGTTTGTCCGGGGGGTAAGCTAACCCGTGCAGCCTTTAGTTAAACGTAAACAACATTTTCAGGGGGTGCCCCCAAGCTGCGCAAGGGGTCGGGCTTTCCGCTCATACTCCGCCACAAGGCCATGCTGCAAAGGCTTCAGCGGGGTATCCGCTGCAATCCCTCACCCAAAGTGCAGCACGCCGCATGTTTCACTCGCAGCTCCCAGGTAAAAACGAAATGTCTTTTAGGTATCGCCTCGCCGGGCAAATAGGTGAAATAGCTTTAAGTTGTGACGGTTGAAATTTTAGTATGGAAGTAATGTAACTGACATCTTAAGTAATATATGTAGATAATGCAGGCACGTCTTGATAATGGTTCAACGGAACACACCCAGGCCAACAAATAAAACATATTTATGTTTTGTTAACTATACGGCATTGTGTTTGCAATAGGTTAAATGCCGCTGCAAAAACAGCAGGCTTATATAAAAGCTATCTGGTGAAAGGTTACATAATTATATATAAATGTGTTTGCTACAGCTTTGAGCACACATAGAAAATAAATCGCAAAAATTTGGTAATTCATAGCCATTACATAAATTTGCGGGTGATATTTATTAGGGAAACATTAAACAATAATCTTAAAAAATACCTATGGCAAGCAAAAAGTACGCTTTGGTAGCAGGCTTATTAAGCCTTATTTCAACAGTTTCGTTTGCGCAACGTAATGACGCAAACGCAGACTACGCCCTGGATTCGTCGAAAGTATCTGTAAAAGACATGCCACAGTACAGCGAATTTAGAAACAACCAGTATCCTTATCCCGCCAAGCCAAAAAGCCAATGGGAACTGGGTATTGCAGCAGGGTATGCGGTAATAGCGGGAGATATCAAATCTAAAGCCGGTTTCGGTGGTGGTATCTCACTTAGAAAAGCACTCGGACATGTATTCTCTTTGAGGTTTGGTTACTTTGGCCACTTTACTTATGGTGAACCAAGTGCCTACCAGGACAATTTCTCAAGGGAGTTTAGGGCTAAAACCCACTCAGGTGCAATTGACCTGATCGCTTCCCTTAACACCATCAGCCACTACAGGGGCAATCCTAAAACCAACATCTACTTGTTGGTGGGTTCTGACCTGATTATGACACAGGTTCAGCAGAAAAATGCCCAGGGCGAATGGCACAACTTCTACGGCCAAGGACTTCCTAATACCCAGTCTGGTATTATAGGAACTGTTTTAGGCGAAGAAGTTAACGGCAGAAAAGGCTGGACTTTATTGCACGGTCTTAGCTTTGGTGGCGGTATCGCTTTCAAAGTTAGCGACAGGTGGAATATCGGTGTAGAACAAAGGTTCACTACTCCTTCTTCAGGTTATGACTACCTGGATGGCCAAAAAGGTGCTGGTGGCAACCGCGACATCTACAGCCTAACCACTGCAAGGATGAACTTCAACCTCGGCAGCACTTCCAAAAAAGTTGCTCCTCTTTGGTGGATCAATCCAAACAACTTTATCTACAACGAGCTGAATGTGCCCAAGCACATGAAAATCCCAACTCCTGTTCTGCCTGATGCAGACGGTGATGGTGTAACAGACCAGTTTGACCAGGAGCCTAACACTCCCGCTGGTTCTCCGGTTGACAGCCACGGTGTAGCTAAAGATACAGATGGCGACGGCGTTCCTGACTACAAAGACAAAGAATTACTTACTGCCCAAAGCTGCTTCCCTGTTGATGCAGATGGCGTAGGTAAATGTCCTGAGCCTCCTTGCTGCGCTGAGCTAAGGGAAGCCATGAAAACTCTTACTGCAAAACCAACTTGCGAAATCAGCCTACCAAGCGTTACATTTAAAGCAGGTAGCGTTACTTTAAGCAAAGATGCACAAGCTATCTTAACAAGCGCTGCACAGCAGATTAACAGCAACCCAACTTGTAACGTGAAAGTTATCGGTTACGGTGCAACCAACAAACGCGAACAGCAGTTAAGCTGGGATAGGGTTAATGCAGTTATCAAATACCTGGTTGAAAAACAAGGTGTTGCTGAAAGCCGTTTCATCTTCACTTACGGTCAAATGGGTGATGCTAACACAGTTGACCTGCAAGGCACATCAGAAACTGGCCCAAGCACAGTTCCTGCCCCGCACCCACAGTACAAAAAGACTAAATAAATCATAGATACTTTTTGCATCCAAAAACCGTCTCACTTTTGTGAGACGGTTTTTTCTTTTTTGGCCAATGTTGTTAACCGGAATGCCTTATTATGCGAAAACCTTTTTTATTGCTCACCTTCCTTTGCTGCGCATATTGTGCTTGTGCACAAACTAAAACTCACAAATGGTTAAAAGAACTTTTGTATGCAGGGGCTTCTAAACGCTTAAAGCAGGTGCTTGACAGCCCTGGTACCTACCAATATCAGCTTATTTATACACAGATAAACCGGGATAAAAAGAACAACCCGCACCTGCACCACTATTTTTTTAATGTTGACCGTAACCGTTATTTCAACCGGCTTCTACAGTTAAAATGCCGCTGGCATTCCTGGCGCTGCAAAAGTTGCATGCCCTAAAGCAGTACGGGATTGAGAAAAATACGGCTATGTTGACGGACAGCGGCTACAACAAACAGGTAGCAGTGCAATATGATTCTTCAGCCGAAAACTATAGGCCTTCGCTTGCCCATTATATTAAGAAAGTGTTTTTGGTAAGTGATAACAACGCCTATAACAGGTTGTATGAGTTTTTGGGGCAGCAGTATATTAACTTGGAGCTATGGAAAAAGGGATATAAAGACATACGCATTACCCGCAGGTTTATGCCGATGAATGAGGATGAAAACAGGCATACAAATCCTGTTCGGTTTAAAAACGGAGATAGTGTATTGTATTATCAGCCTGCGGCGGTAAGCAGGGTAGAGTTTGACTTTAGCAAAAAGGTCTTCATTGGAAAGGGGCATTACAACCGGCAGGATTCTTTGATACAAACGCCGATGGATTTTACCACGCACAATAATGCACCCTTGGAGGATTTGCAGCAGATCCTACAGTCGGCAATTTTCCCTTTGTCCGTAAAGCCGGCGCAGCGTTTTGGGCTGGATAGCCTGGATTATGCTTTTTTGCGGCAATACATGAGCGAATTGCCCCGGGAAAGCAAGTACCCGCGGTACGATACAACGGAGTATTTTGACAGCTATACCAAATTTTTCTGGTTTAAGGATGGCAGGCAACACCTGCCGGACTATATCCGTTCTTTCAATAAAACAGGCTGGTCTTATGGCTTTTTAACCGATGTGGCTTACATAGCGGACTTTAAGCACAATGTAGAATTCATGCTAAGTGCTGTAATATATGTTAACAGAGACGGCATACTTAACGATGACAAATATGAGTATGAAGAAACAGGCTACCCTTTTTTCAGGGAAATAGGTGAAATAATCTACCGGTATGAATTAGGTAGGCACAGAAAATACCTGCCTAATCTTGATGCCTTTAAGTTGGCATATTATTAGGGCGGGTTTTGTAATTTTTATACTGCATGGAAAATTATCATCTTATACTGGCGGTATTATGGATTGCGTATGCTTTTTTTCACAGCTTTTTTGCTGCTGAAGCTGTTAAGCAAAGAATGATGAAAGCGATGGGCCGCAGCTACAAATATTACCGTTTTTATTATGCCGTTTTTGCTTTTGTCACGCTCATTGCTGTTGTCATGTATCATGCGGGTATAAACAATTCTCCTTTATTTTGGAACGCCGCAGCCTGGCAAAAAGTTGTGGCGGTTGTAGCAGGTGTTGCCGGGGCTATCATTATGTCCGTATGCGCCAGGGTGTATTTTTCAGAAATGACCGGCCTGGATGCGTTTTCAAATAAAACCCATACTATCGGGTTGGTTAAAACGGGTTTGCACAAATACATGCGCCATCCTTTGTACGCAGGCACATTGCTGGTTATATGGGCACTCTTTTTATGGAAACCCAGTCTCAAAAACCTTATCTCCTGCGGGATAAATACCTTATATGTAGTTATTGGCGGCTGGCTGGAAGAAAAAAAACTGGTGGCCAGGTTTGGCAACAGCTACAGGAGTTATGCCGCCAAAACGCCCCTGTTTTTCTTTAAAATAAAGTAGTTGCACCTGCTACCGGCAGGATTAAATGAACAGGCTGCACAATGGTGAATAGCGTTACCAGCCGTACAAGTGAGTGACACAACAGCAGCCTCATAGTAGCCGTTTAGCCCGGACAATTATTATTGCTCAAACGTTTGCGCAGCAAACCATATCCCAAAAAATTAAGCTTCATTTCATCATTTTTTAAACGGGAATAGAGTAGAATTGCTGAAATTGCGGTAATTTTTTGTTCATTCTAAACCCAAAAAACACTCATGAGAAAGGCTAATATTCTTTTAGCTCTATTAATCTGTACCGTGCAGTTAAATGCCCAGCTTCAAACCTCTGACGGCGAAGGCGTAATGCAGGCTTCCTTTCTTAAAAAGCTGAATAAAAAAGCCAAATACGGCGCTTACCTGGTAGAAAAAGAAGTGGAATTCGCTACCACCAAAGGCGTAAATAACCAACCGGTGGTTACCGCTTTTGAAAAAGGCAATGTGGAGATGGTGGCCATTGAAAACCAGGCGAATGTTGGCTACCTGGTTGGGTATAACCAGTTTGTGAAACTAAAGGATTACGATTTCGAGATATTTTATGGCAGCAGGTTTAAAAGCCAGAAGTATGCTCCGGAAAAAGTTTCGCTTACCGATGACGCTATTTTCCTGGATGATAATTATGGCATGTTCTACGGCTTTAAAGCTGAGGAAATGGGCCAGCGCTGCCGGTTTAAATACAACTATGAATATACTGACGCCAAATATTTAACCCGTGTATTCTTTCACGAAGGCTTTCCGGTGCGGAGTACCAGCATAACCTTTAAGGTGCCGGACTGGTTGCAGCTTGAGATAACTGAGAAAAATTTTACAGGCTACCGTATTAAAAAAGAGACCAAAAAAGAAAAGAACCTTACCTCTTACTCATTTACCATAGAAAACCTGAGTGCTATAAAGCGGGAGCCATCTTCTCTTTCACGTCCATATTATTTGCCCCACCTGGTGATAACCGTACGCAGTTACAGCGTTAACCAAAAGCAGTACAATGGCTTTAAATCGCTGGATGATATGTATGCCTGGTATGATTTCCTGTATAAAAAGGCAGACAATAACCCGGATGCAGTTAAGGCGCAGGTAACACAACTAATGCAGGGCAAAACTACCGATGAAGACAAAGTAAAAGCCCTGTACTACTGGGTGCAGGATAACATACGCTATATAGCATTTGAAGAAGGCTATGCAGGCTTTGTTCCGCAAACAGTGCAGGAAGTTTATAAGAACAAGTACGGCGATTGTAAGGGCATGGCCAACCTGCTTACGGAGATGCTGAAACAAGCAGGTTTTGATGCACATTTTGCCTGGATTGGAACAAAAGACATACCGTACGACAGGAAAGAAATTCAATCCATGTGCGTAGATAACCATGCTATTTGCGTATTGTACCTCAAAGGCAAGACGTACTTTTTGGACGGTACAGAAAAATATGCCGCGATGGGCAAAAATGCGTACCGCATACAAGGTAAAAATGTATTGGTAGAGCATGGCGAAACCTATAAGGTAGAAACCGTACCCGCTGCTGTTATGGATGAAAACCAGATTGCCACAAAAGCCGCGCTAAAACTGGATGGCGAAAAAATAACCGGCCATGTGTCTTTAAAATTTGATGGCGAAGCCAAAAACTTCTTTCACAATATTTATAACAGCATCCCATCCAACAAGCGGAAAGATTTTGTGAATACGTTGCTTCAAATGAACAACAACTCAGAAATAAGCAATGTAAAAACATCTGACTTTTCCAACCGCGATATACCCATAACCATGGAAGGCGATATTGAAATAAGCAACCATGTAACCGTGGTGGATGACCTGTATTACACCAGTATTGATTTCTTTCCCGGCCAGATAACAAGGTTTATACCTGCAGAAGACAGGCAAAACCCTATTGATATGGACAATGTGTTTATTGCCCAGGATGAGGTAACACTGGAACTGCCTGCCAACGCCAAAGTGCAAAGCCTGCCCCAGCCATTTAAGGCAGACTTTAACAAGAATAACATAGAAGCCACTTACACCCAAAATGGCAGCAAAGTGGTATTGCAAAAAAAGCTGCAGCTAAATTCCCCGGTTATTTACACCAGCGAGTTTGCCAACTGGAAAACTTTTATCAATAAACTAAAAGAATTCAACCGTAACAACATTACCGTACAACTGTAATTGCTAAACCCCGGTTATCATGAAAAAAATAATTGTTTGTAGCGTTCTTATGGTGGCTTGTTGTGTGCACGGTTTTTCGCAGCAACGCATTAACAAAAGAGAACTGGAACTGCTTACCAAAAATGCCAAAGCAGCCAACCTGCTGAAAGACGATAACGACTTTTCCGCTTCTTCAGCCGCCAAATGGTCAACAGAAGGCGCTGTTATATTGAGCCAGAAAACAAGTTTTGAGTTTGATAAAAAAGGACTGAGTGCCGGTAAAAGAATTGGCCGCAATTTTTGGGGCCTGCTGTTTGCCATACCAACGCTGGGTAGCTCCCTGCTGTGGGCCAATGCCAATAACGATACCAAGATACTGGTAGAAGAAACAGAACGCCGTAAATTATTGCTGAACGATAAGTATGCCATAGAGCAGTACTCCGTTTTGTATTTCAGGTTATCTACAGAAGGGGATGCCTTTGCGGCCCGCGTAATTAAGAAAGACGGCTCTGTAACTGATATTGATTTTGCCGATGCCGTTAGGGTGGAAGATATACGTTCCGTGCCAGACCTGTTCAGAAGCTACACCGATGAGAAGTTTTCATCCAGGTACCGGCCCGCATTCTTTAAGCTGCCTGTATCCGACCTTGAAGAGGGCGATATAGTTGAATACGAATTCAAAAACTTTAATACACAGCAATATTCCAATAACCCGGATTACAAAGAGTTCTCCCCGGTGTATTACCTGTGCAACCGCTCTATGCCCGTTGCAAAGCAGGTAATTGAGGTGGTAACGGAAAACGATAACTATTACATAGGTTATAAAAGCTTAAAGGGCGCCCCGGATTTTACCCAAACCGGCAGCTCAGGCAAAAAAGTGTACCGCTGGGAAGACAATAACCGCGATAAAATTTCCGACACCAGGTTTCTTAACCGCATTATGGAGTTGCCCTCTGTAAAGTTCCAGGTTATCTATGCCCGCAACAGCAGTAAAAATTATATCTGGTTTAAGAACGAGGCGGATATGAAAAAAGATATCAGCACCGAAGAGCTTACAGAAAAGGCCAAACAATTCTGGTTTCACCCGGACAAGCTGTACAATACCGGTGATTACACTGCGGGCCTGCGCTCAGGTATCAGTGGTACTATTAAAAGCATGTACAAGCAAATGAAAAAACGCGGTATTACCGAGGCGGCAGATGATGATTATGTAAGAAAAGCCTATTACAGCATCCGCGCCAATACTTTGTATGATAACTGGAGCGACTATGCTTTTGCCAAAGTTTTCTCCGGCCTGCTGAAGGAAAAAAACTTAGACCACGAAATTATCGTTACCACCAGTAACCAGCGTACTTTATTGAATAAAGTTGCCTTTACACAGGAAGTGGGCTGGATAATAAAGTACAAGAATGGGTATTACTGCAACCCTGATGAGCACCTTAACCCCGAGGAACTGCCATCGTATTTTGCGGGTAACCAGGCCATCCGGTTTACGTACGATAACGAAAAGTCAAAGGCGGCCAACGATGTGTTGCCTGCCGCGGATACAGCCGTTAATTCAATCGCAACCATCATTGCCGCTACATTAGAGCCGGTTAATAAGGTAAATATGACCGTTGAAAAAACGGTTGAAGTAAAAGGTTGCGCCAAAGAAAGTGTTATTGATGAAGCATTGGCCTTAACCCCTTACATGGAGAATGATTTTAAGAACTACGACGGCCTGGGCATGTGGGAAGGTATGGACAGCAAAAGCGAAGAAAAAGCCATGAGCGAGTTTACCCAGCAAAAGAAAGAGTGGAAAGAAGAAAAGCCTAAAATGATGAAGGCCGTGGCACAAAACGATTATGATTTTTCCGTGGAAAGTTATGGCTCGTTTAAACTGTTGCAGGATGGCCGCAGCTTTAAAAAACGCAGCCTTAAATTTAGTGAGAACATTACCTTTTCCGAAGTTACAGCTACTGCCGGCAACGATATAGTTTTGGCGCTGCCTGCATTAATAAGCGGGCAAACCAAAATAAAGAAAGAAGACAGGGTGCGCAGCCTGCCCGCCGATGTAATTTATCCCAGAACGCTTAGCTGGACTATCTCCATGCCTGTGCCGGCCGGCTATACAGTTAAAGGGTTAGACAGGCTTAATAAATCCATCAGCAACGATTGTGGCAGTTTTACCACCGTTGCAAAGGCCGATAACAACACAATTACCATCACGGTGCAAAAAATGTACAAGCTCAAAAATTTCGAAGCATCCCAATGGCCAGCCATGCTGGCTATACTGGATGCCGCTTACAATTTTTCTCAATCAAAGCTGGTGTTGCAAAAGCAGCAATAGAACAATACAATCATACAAAACTGTAAAGAGGCTGCTCAATACTTTTGAGGCAGCCTCTTTTATTTGGGGCTGTCAGCAAGGATATTCTGCCCGGCATTTGTTCCGGCTTTTCGCTGCAAGTCCTCACCACTCGTGCCTCGTGGTTGCGGGCTTTCCGCTTCAATCCGGCAGCCATTCACCTGCTATACAAAGCCAGGCTTTTCCCACATGGTAGATATTGACCGGAAGGATAATTGGAGCCTTGCTTATTATCATTTTAAAGGCATCATCTTACACAGCAACAGACCCAACAACAGACCATCATCAAAAGAACGGTAGCCTTATGATTAAGTTTTCCCCAATCAGCTCCAAAGCTCCGTAGGAGCGATATGTTAGTAGCAGACAGGTAATCGCGGCCTGTTTTGTAGAGCCTCGTAGAGGCGATATGTTGAACAGGCTTTTGCAAAAGGGCCTGGTAATCACCCCTCATGCAGTGCTTCATCATCCTGTTTAACATATCGCACCTGCGGCGCTCTTTGCTTTTCGTTTCTTTTCTTATCTACTAACATACCGCCCCGATGGGGCTTGATTGTTGAATGTTCGCTTGTTCAAAGTTGAATGGTTACGACCCCGCCGCTTCAGATGAAACCGTTCAGGTTTTAAAAGCCTGAAAGGCTTTACTGACAATAGCCCCGGTTGCAAACCGGGGGTTATCGGCAGCACAATACCCCAACCCTGAAGGGGTTGAACTTTTACATATTCAACCCCTTCAGGGTTGTTGCACTATACGTTCATTAACCACGGGTTTCACCCGTGGCTATTGTTATTTTGCCCTTCGGGCAAGAGGGAAAATTTATTGATACTTAATCCGCCATCGTTATATTCAACGTGCCCTGCTCAACATACCATACCTACGGCGCTCTTTGCTTTTCGCTTCTTTTCTTATCTACTAACATGCCGCCCCGATGGGGCTTGATTGTTGAATCTTCGCTTGTTCAAAGTTGAATGGTTACGACCCCGCCGCTTCAGATGAAACCATTCAGGTTTTAAAAGCCTGAAAGGCTTTACTGACAATAGCCCCGGTTGCAAACCGGGGTTATCGGCAGCACAATATCCCAACCCTGAAGGGGTTGAACTTTTACATATTCAACCCCTTCAGGGTTGTAGCGCTATACGTTCATTAACCACGGGTTTCACCCGTGGCTATTGTTATTTTGCCTTCGGGCAAGGGGGAAAATTTATTGATACTTAACCCTACATCGTTCTATTCAATTTACCCTGCTCAACATATCGCACCTACGGCGCTCTTTGCTTTTCGCTTCTTTTCTTATCTACTAACATGCCGCCTGTACGAGGTTTTATTGTTCAATGTTCGCTTGTTCAAAGTTGAATGTTTGCGACCCCGCCGCTGTATGGCCCTTGTACCTTATAATCCCCATGTAATCTCATCGACTTCCCCATCAACAGACCGGTAACCTGCAACTGGTAACCGGCAACCGTCTTTCGGGTGAGGGATTGAAGCGGATACCCCGGTGAGGCCATCGCAGTACAGCCTTGTGCCGGAGTACGAGCAGAAAGCCCGACCCCTTGCGATAGCTTGGGGGCACCCCCAAAAAAGAAAAAAATGAAATCTTTTGGTTAATGTGTATTTTTTACACATATTTGAATCCTGAAACGAATTGCTGTATGAAGAAAATCTTTACACTCCCACTTTTATTGCTGGTATTTGCCGCAAAGGCGCAGTTACTAACCTGGTCTCCGGATTTTATCCAGGAAGCCTCAACACCAGTAGAAATTACCGTTGACGCCACGTTAGGTAACCAGGGCCTGAGAAATTACACCCCCACCACAGATGTGTATGTGCACATAGGGGCAATCACTTCCAAAAGCGCCAACGCGTCTGACTGGAAGTATGTAAAATTTAATTGGGGCACTACCACGCCTGCCGCCAATTGTACTTACCTGGGTAATAACAAATGGAAGTACAGCATCACAGGCGGGTTAAGAACATTTTTCAACATTACAGACGCATCTGAGACGATTAAGAAAATAGCCATCCTTTTCAGGAGTGGAAATGGCAACCTGAAGCAGGCCAATGCGGATGGCAGCGACACGTATGTTCCCGTTTATGACAACGGCCTGTACGCAAGGATTGATAACCCTTTCCGCCAGCCGAAATACAACCCTGTTCCCGATGCGCTTACCAAAAAAGTGGGAGATGCCTTAACCGTTACAGCCAAAGCCAGTAAAGCGGGCACGCTGAAAATTTACTTTAACGGCGCTGAGCTTAGCCCAACAGGCAGCACATCTGCAACTGTAAACACAAGCATTGCTGTTTCAGGCAACCAGCGCATTATTGCCGAAGCAGTTAGCGGGGGCAATACAGCAAAAGATACGTTTGATTTTTATGTAACACCTTCTAATGTAGTAGCAGATTTGCCCGCCGGCGTTAAAGATGGCATTAACTACGAGGCCGGCAACACTTCTGCCGTTCTTGTTTTGTATGCGCCCGGCAAGAACAATGTATTTGTGCTGGGTGATTTTAATAATTGGCAGCAATCAACCAACTACCAGATGAATGTTACACCGGACGGCAACCGTTTCTGGATACGTCTTACCGGCCTTACCGCGGGTACCGAATACGCATACCAATACCTGGTTGACGGCACTTTGCGGGTGGCCGATTACTTTACTGAAAAAGTGCTGGACCCGAATAACGATCAATACATACCTGCCGCAACATATCCTAACCTTAAAGCTTACCCTACAGGCAAAACAACCGGCATTGTAAGCATTTTGCAAACCGCCAAACCTGCTTACACCTGGCAGGCGCCTGCCTTTACCCGGCCGGATAAACGTAACCTGGTAATATATGAATTGCTGGTGCGTGATTTTGTGGCGGCCCAAAACTGGCAAACGCTGAAAGATACTTTGGGCTATCTTAAACGCCTTGGCATTAACGCCATTGAACTGATGCCTTTTAATGAATTTGAAGGCAATAATAGCTGGGGCTACAACCCAAGCTTTTATTTTGCGCCAGATAAGGCTTATGGTACAGAAACGGCTTTAAAACAGTTTATTGATGAATGCCACAAACAGGGCTTTGCTGTAATTATGGATATGGTGCTCAACCACTCCTTTGGCCAATCGCCCATGGTGCAGATGTACTGGGATGGCGCCAATAACCGGCCCGCCGCCAACAGCCCCTGGTTTAACCCGGCCGCTAAACACGCTTACAACGTTGGTTATGATTTTAACCACGAAAGCCAGGCCACCAAAGATTTTGTTGACAGGGTTTTGCAGTTCTGGTTAACCAATTACCATATTGACGGCTACCGCTTCGACCTGTCTAAGGGCTTTACTCAAAAGCAAACCTGCGATGCCAATGGCGGCAACTGTAATGTAGATAGCTGGGGGGCTTACGATGCCAGCCGCGTTGCCATCTGGAAACGTATTTACGCTAAACAGCAGAGTTACTCAGCGGGCAGCTATTGCATATTGGAACATTTTGCAGACAATACAGAAGAAAAAGAACTCTCCGCTGAAGGCATGATGCTATGGGGTAACAGCAACTATAACTTTAACGAAGCTACCATGGGCTGGCTGGCCAACTCAAACTTCGATTGGGGCCTTTATACCAAACGTGGCTGGACAACTCCCCATTTAATTACTTACCAGGAAAGCCACGACGAAGAAAGGCTGATGTTTAAGAATGAGCAATACGGAAACAGCAACGGCGCCTATAATGTAAAAACCATTGCCACCGGCTTGAAAAGAAATGGTATGGCAGCAGCTTTCTGGGCCTTGATGCCCGGCCCTAAAATGCTCTGGCAGTTTGGCGAGGTTGGCTATGACTTTTCCATTAACCGCTGCGAAAACGGTACCATTAACGATGCCTGCCGCACTAACCCAAAACCGGTAAGATGGGATTATTACCAGGATGCTAACCGCAAAGCTTTGTATAACACCTATGCGCAACTGATCAAACTAAAAACAAACCCTGCTTATCTTAATGCTTTTATCAGCAGCAATGTTACGTACAACCTGGCCGGCGCGGTTAAATGGCTGTATGTAACCGATGCATCACTCACCTATATTGTTTTTGGCAACTTTGACGTAGTTCCGCAAAGCGTAACAGTTACCTATCCATCCACAGGTACCTGGTACAGCTACCTTACCGATTCTGCAACGGTTATCAGCAATGTAAACCAGAATGTAGTCCTGCAGCCCGGGCAGTATTATGTGTTTACCAAAGATGTAAATCTTTACGGCTCTACGTTGCCTGTAAGCTGGCTTGGCTTTACTGCGCAGGAAAGCGCCAACCGTTCTGTGTTGCTAAAATGGAGCACTTCCTCAGAAAAAAATAATGCATACTATAATGTAGAGCGCAGCAGCGACGGAAGCAAATACATGGCTATCGGTACCGTTGCGGCCGGTAACGCCCCGGCATCTGTTCAGCGTTACAGCTTTACAGATAAGTATCCCGCAGCGGGCATTAACTATTACCGCATTAAGCAGGTGGATAAGGATGGCAAATTTGATTATTCTGCCGTTAAAACCATCAGTTTTACGGGCGCTGAAAAAACCTGGCAGCTATATCCCAACCCTGCCCGCAATGCTACCGCGGTTTATGCGCAGGCCAATGTTAATGCTATGCAAGTGGTTATCACTAACCTTGCCGGAAAATTGCTGTATAACAGCACTTACCGACAGGTTAAAGCCGGACAAAAAATAAGCCTGCCGGTAAACATATCAAAAGGGGTGTATTTCTTAAGAATAAACAGTGATGGACAGACACGCACGGAGAAACTGGTGGTGCAATAGCATGAAGCAGCTACAAGGCTTCAATTCAGTATTCACCATTGACGATTCACGCTGATGATACCAGCTTCATAACCCGTGGCATCGTCCCTTGCGTCGCAAGCACTTTATCTGTAGTGCTTATGGCATCTGCAGTTTCCGGTGATACAGGTTGGCAATAGGGTACAGCTTTTATTTAAGACATATAAATACAAAGGGCCGCGCCGCGGCCCTTTGTATTTTACTCAACAATAACAACACTCTTAATCGTGCCTGTCGCCACCAAGGCTATAGCTGTTATTTTCCTCGTCCTCTTCACCAATATCTTCATTGTCATCATCATCTTCCGCGCCTGGTATATCCAGGTCTTCCCCGGAAACTTCGGCATATTCATTCAGCGCTGTTCCATCGTCATCTTTATTATCCAGTATAACACGCCTTACACTTTCATCATCCTCTGTACCTGTGCTTTGTTCGCTTTGCTCCAGCAGTTCCTTTTCTTCTTCTGTTACATCACCTTCATCACCGCTGTCATCACCAAATACCCTATAACCTTCTTCATCGGCTGAGGAAATGGTGGTATCCCTGTACTCATTTAATGCAGGGGGATGTACATGTTCCTGGCCGGGAATATCCTTTACCTCCGGTAAGTCAATTGTCGCGGTTTCCGGCTGCATTTTTTCCTGGTCTTTCCTCGAATCGGTCAGGTCTGCAGAGCCGTTATTTTTTTTAGCCATAATGTACTGTTTTACTTAAAGAGCGGTAAAAATGATGCCAGCCATAAACAGCCTTGTCACAAAGCTTTGCGGCTTGCAAAAGGGTAAAATAATCTACAAATGAGTAAGCCAGTCGCCGCCTTGCAATAGGCAATACAAGTCATTAACATCAGGTAATCAATCAGTTAAGTTCTATGGCTTACTGTTTGCGCCATAAATAGTGTTTTTATAACCTAAAAAGCACTTGTATATGAAAAAAATCAGTTCGTTCGTATTAGTTGCCGCTGTTTGCCTGCTGCAGGCTTGCGGTGGTGGCAGCAGTAATCCGGATAGTACCGACAGCGCAGAAAACATCAATGAACAAAGGGATACAGGAAGTTTATCCGATAACGACGCTGCCAACCCGGGCACCGGCTTGCCTGTAGATAAAGATGCAGCCGATTTCGCCGTTAAAGCCGCCAGTGGCAGCATGATGGAAGTGGAATTAGGTAAACTGGCTGAACAAAAGGCGGTAAGTGAAAGGGTAAAAAATTTCGGCGCTATGATGGTGCAGGATCACACCGCAGCCTCGGATGAATTAAAGAAGATTGCTTCAGCAAAAAACATTGCATTGCCGGCAGAAATGGGAGATGAGCACAAAAAGCACATAGAAGATTTATCTAAAAAATCAGGTAAGGATTTTGATAAAGCTTATGTGGACTTAATGCTTGATGACCACAAAGAAGATGTAGAGGCTTTTCAAAAAGCAAGTAATGAATGTAAAGATCCTGATGTGAAAAACTTTGCAACACAAACATTGCCCGTGTTGCAAAAACACCTTGATTCAATTAAAGTTATCGCCGGTAAGAAATAATGGGTCCTGTTTTGCTTAAAGAAGAAAAGGCGCATCAAACATGCGTCTTTTCTCGTTTATATTGATCAATGATAACAGGAAAAGGTATATGGAATGTAGGTGGCAAAAATGCGGATATGCATTATAACATGCATCCTCCATAAGCCGCATTCGTCATTCTCTCAGCAGTTTTATAGTCTTTACCTGGCCTTCGCGATTAGTAACCTGTATAAGGTATAGCCCTCTGGAAAGCCCAGGCATCGTTAACCGGCAGGAAGCTGCATTGCCTGCGTTGATAAGCCGCAGGGGTCTTCCCTGTATGTCCAGCAGTTTTACGCTGGTAATATTAACGTTGCTCTGCAAGGTTACCATTTCTCCGTCGTGTACCGGATTAGGGCTTACCTGTAACTGCCATTTGCCTGTAAATTCCAGCCTACGGATGGGGCTGTAAGCTATAATGCCTTCGTTGTTCATCAACAGGCGATAGTAGCTAGCTCCCTGCAACGGGCTGTTATCAATAAAGCTATAACTGTTTTTACCGCTGCCGCCCTTCACAGGCATTTGGGTAAGCGTTTGCCAGTTCCTGCTGTCTGCACTGCGCTGCAGCTCAGACCGTTCTTTGCCATTTTCTTCGGCGGTTTGCCAATTGAGCAGTGCTTTATCCCCCCTTTTCTGCGCCGTAAAATCTACCAGCTTTACCGCTAATACGCCCAGCCCCCAGGTTACCGTGTAGCTGGCGGGGTCGCTCTGTACACCGGCGGCATCAACCACCGCATAGTTAAAGGTAAAGCCACTGTTACCATTGTGGTTAAAGGTGATGGTAAGCAATGAGGGGTCGTAATCTGTAATCGTTACAGGCCCGGTAATCTCAACTCCATTATACTTTAATACGTTGCCATCCATATTGCCCAGGCTGGTAATGACGAAAGTGGCGTTTTCACCTAACGGCCCGTCTTCGGGGTCTACCCCATCCAGTGGGAACATATTGCGGTAGCTGCCATTCATGGGGTAGGTGCCGCCACGGGTGGGCACAGGGTCAAGCGTTAAGTTAATAATAGACGCTTCTGGTATTGCATCCAGGCCAAAATTGGCATTGGTTGTGTTGGCGCTTACTGTACCCAGCGGCAGCACAGCATTTACTGTACCATCGCTGCCTGTGCCATCGCAGCAGTCTTCGCCTGTAGTTACATAGCCTGCAGGCAGGGTTACGGTTGGCACTGCGGTTTGGCCAACGGTTGCCGCGGTTGTGGTAAGGTACAAAGTATAATCATTTCCATCCGGCCCGGCAAGGGAATAGGTGCCGTTAGCTGCCACTGTGGTTACCGCGGCCACGGCGCCCGTGGTATTGTTATAGAGTACGGCATACAATGTATTTCCGGTGTTAGTGCCTGTACCATTTATAATATTATCAGAAAGCCCGTTAGCATCGTTGTAAACGGTACCTGAAATTGTTTTATCCAGGAAATTGGTGGCGCACATAGTAATGGGTGCACTTTCTGTATTGGTGTAACTGTACAAATGGTCGTCAGCGGTACTGCCCCCACCCTGCGATCCATCTTCACGGTGGCCAACATACCAGTAAGTCCCATCTGCCCCCACATACATAGAGGTATGACCACCAGCCTCGTAAAAAACGGCCTTATTGGTACCCACTGTAAACCCTTGCGGAATCATGGGCAGGCTGGTAAAGCTTAAAGAAGATGGTTGACCTAACATGCCCCCATCGTTAGAGCCCCAATGGTAAATAGTACCGTCATAAGCTATGGCGCCTGCAAAGCTTTGCTCGTTATCATGCTCCTGAACGGATATAAAACCAATATTTCGCAACGTATCCGTATTGGTGGTATTGCGTACCACTACCCAGCTATTCTGGTCTGTTGTGTTGCCATTGCCCAACTGGCCCACCTGGTTTTCTCCCATGCTGTAAATAATCCGCTGGCCGTTATGCACCACGTAATAAGAGGCAGCGCTGCCACCGGCTGTTTCGCCGGTATTTACACCAATCATGCGTACGTCGCTGATAGAGGTAAAAGCGGCTGGCTTTGTCATAAGTGTGGCCCTTGTCCTGTTGGCCACGGCAGTTCCGTTACCCAGCCTGGTAGCGGTGCCCCAGGTGTACCAGTCATTGGTTGAAGTAACGGCAAAGGCGCCGTCAAAACTTATGCGCAGGTGTACCACGCCGGTAAGTGCCGGGTTGCCGGCGGCCGTAGTTTGCACCCGGTGCCATACGGCATTGGCCGTGGTTACCCCATCACCGTATAAAAAAGCCGCAGCGCCCAGCACATACACTTCACCTGTTTTGGTAGCAATGGCCAGCGCCTGGGCCGTAGCGGTCATTATGGTTACATCAGAAGGGTTAACGCCAACCGGCAGGCCGTACAGGTTGCCGTTGGTTGGTGAAACCATTTTATCAAATGCGTCTGAAGCGGTCATGGCAGCGGGCAACACTCTGGGCTCTTCACTCCATGCATACAGCCCGGCTGTAGTGAGGACAATATGCTGGGAATTTCCGTTGCCGCTGGAACCCATAGCTACTTTTAAAATAGTACCACTGTAAGAATAGCCATTGGCAGGAGAAAGGGCCTGGGCCGTATAAAGTGGATCTGTACCATTGGGCATACCATGTTCTCCCCATACATACCAGGTGCCATCAGTGCCTTTCGCAATGGTAGTATGGTAGGCGCTTACAAACTGGTCATAAAGGTCGCTGCTGCAGCTTGGGGTATAGGTTTGTATGCCAAAATTCTGGTTGCCGATATCGGCAGTAGCTGTGGTTAATTCTATTTGCCCGGTAACGGCTGTTTGGGTAGCGGTATTGCCGCTGCCAACAGCCTCGCCTGTATTAATGTAACTGCCGGGTAATGCGCCGGGCGTGGTGGCAGTAGCCACACTTGCCAGCACCAACCGCATGCCCGATGTGGAGGGTGGCGCTGCCAGCCCCCATGTGCCATCGGCCGCTACCGGCGAAGATGCGATAACGGTGCCGCCGGAATTAACCAGGTTTACAAACAGTGGGCCGCCGCCATTGGTGCCGGTTTCGCCACCGGCAAAAATAATGTCTCCATTGGCGTCATTCCATACTGCCCCGCTTATCAACTGTGCCGCCGATACCCCAAATTCAGAGGTATTGCCGCTTGCGTCTATGGCGATGGCTGTTAAACGGTCTGTAGTAGTAAAGGTTGCCCCCGATACCAGGGTAAAAGTAGAATTGGTAAACGCGTTGGTAGTGGTTATGCTACCCAGGTATTGCACACCCTCCCCATGTGGTACGGAGCGGCTGCAGGCATTGGTAAGCTGGCCGTTCTGGTCGCCATCATCGGCCAGTTTGTAAAACTGTATGGTTTTTGTACCGGTTATGGTTGTGCCCGCCGTAGTTTCCACGCCCCCGCTGCAATTACTAACATAGCCACTCACCGTCATTGTAGTGCCATTGATGGAATAGGTTGTAATTACCGGGTAATCTAATGAAAGGTTGGGTGTATTGGCAGTTGTAGCCCCATCGTTTAAGGTAACCAGGTTATCCCCCAGGTCTATCGGCAATCCAACGTTGCTGAAAATGCTGTTGCGGGAAATTCTGTTGCCTGTAGCGGCCACGCCGCTGGCACTGGCTACAGCAACCCCCGATCTTTGTCCTGCGGTTGCCGCGTCGGAGCCGTTGTAAGCTATCACATTTGCCTCTATATCGTCGCGGGTACCATCATCATTTGCCCCAATCCGGTTATTGGTTACCGCGGCGCCGGATGTGGAACCAAGCCTTACGCCCTCCCTTGAATTACCTACATCAGAAGTGCCATTAGCACCCACCCCAATATAATTGCCGGTGATGATATTACTGCTGGAACCCGTGCGGATAAATATGCCCCGCCCGTTAATGGCGCCGCCAATTATATTTCTTTCCAGGGCATCATCATCAGCATTTGAATCGGTACCTATAATTATCCCGTTGGAAGTATTTAAAATATCAATACCTGTACCGCCTATGGAGCCTCCGCCCTGGCCATTACCGAGTGCAACATTCCCTGTAGCATCTACACCAATGTAATTACCGGCAATGCGCAACTGGGCGGTAGCATTTTTACTGGTTACATAAATACCGGTTGTTTGGTTGCCGGATATTATGTTCCTTACATACTGCGCTGAAGCGGCCACATGTATGCCATCGTCAAAACCTATGCGCACATTTGCGGTGCTGTTAAGTGTATTAAGGTAAATAGCCGGGTAAGTGGCGCTGCCCGTTTTTTTACCATTGGGTACAGCGGTGGTACCTGCGGCATCTGTACCGATATAGTTGCCCGCTATCCTAAGGTTAGAACTTCCTCCCAATACCCCAATGCCAAAGCCATTATTGCCCGAAATAACATTTCTCTCCAATGCGTCGCTGGTGCCATCGCCGTTGCTGCCGATGGTAATTGTGGATGCGGCAACCGCGGTAGCCATATCAATGCCGCTGTACCCGCCGCCTTCAGCACCGTCAATAGCAGCAAGGCCGTTGGGCGCAGCGGTTAACCCGTCAGCCGCAAGGCCAATGTAGTTGCCTGAAATGCGGAGATTGGTAAATGTATAGGCCACTGCTGATTTACCAATTTGTATGCCATCGCCACCGCCGGTAACGCCGGCGGAATTAGACAGCACATTGCCCTCATTGGCATCATTGGTACCGTTACCATCCGTACCTATGTATACATTGGTAAATGTAGCAGTGGTGTTAACAGTGGGGTGCCCTAAAAAAATAGCATCGTCACCGTTAAAGCTGGCTGATGAGGGGCTGGTACCATCCGGCAGCAGGCCTATGTAATTGCCCCAGATATGCAGGGTGTTGATACCGGGCTCTACCACAATTGCTTCTATCCCATCCGCACTGTTGTATACACTTAGTCCGCTTAATGAGGAACCCCCTGCGGCGGATGTAAACCTGAAAATGCCATCTATGGTTGCAGCGGTAGTGCGGCCTGTTCCGGTTGTTACATCGTTGGCGTTTATGGCAATCATAATGGTGCGGCTGCCGATAGCGCCCTGTACAGATCCTGTTTGGCTATATCCGTTAATAGTGGTGGGGCCGGTAATAATGGGTAGCAACGATGACAGGGTTATGGTAAAGGGCCCTGTACCGGCGATATTAAAGTTGATGATATCTGCTCCGGCATTGCTGTTGGCATCGGTAATGGCCTGCCGTAAAGAGCCTGCGCCGGCATCGTTGGTATTGGTTACGTTGTAAGTTGCGGCATGGGCTGACAGGATGCTGAAAAACAAAGCCAGCCCCGTGAAGCAAGCAGCATGTAATGGTCTTTTCATGTCTGTCCAAATTTGGGTTACAGCTATCGGGTAGCCAGGTATGTAACAGTTATTCGTAACTGTTAAGCAACCTGTATTCTAACGTGTATAGAAGGTTATGTGTGCCTGGTTTTGTTAAGCTCAATGGTTAAATGCGATGGGTGTGGCTGATAAACTTTTCCCTTAAGGTTGTTCCCTGTTTTAACAGATCGTATCTGACCGCGTCACCGCAGTTTGTACCTGAATCCGAGGGGAGTAATTCTGGACAGAAATATGTCTGTTTAGGTATGTTCAGGCTGTTTTACTATTTCCTTGCATGGGCTGTTTATCCTGTTAGCGGTAAAACTTGTGTGAGTTTGTGGCTATGTTGCCTGGTAATAAACACGTAACAATCAATATTGATTCTGTAGCGGCAGCTTAGCTGCCACGGGCTTTGAACGGTGGCCATATTGGGCAAATGGCCAGGTGTTTTTAGCTTTCATACAAAACTTAGATTTGAAAAGGGTATGTTACTTATTCAAATTTAGACTGACATACCTAAAAATAAGTAGGCTATCATCATCAATTTTAGAGTTTTCAGCGGTTTTTAAGCTGGATATACAAATTCTACTGAATCCAATCCTCTTCACCTGTAATTATCTTTTGCACAAGACATCGTGCATAGTGTTTCTGCCTTACATCTTTTATTGCCATAGTTGCAGGCTGTTATCATCAACTGCATAATAACTGGGTAACAACATGCGGTAGCCTGCAATTAATCAACAGGTGGCACCGGAGGGTGAGGGATTGAAGCGGCTACCCCGGTGAGGGCATGGCAGCCTGGCTATTGTGCCGGAGTAATAGCGGAAAGCCCGACCCCTTGCGCAGCTTGGGGGCACCCCCATTATAATGTTAGATGTATGATGTGGGATGTATGATGTAAAACCAAATTTTTCTTCGTAACATTATCATCCTTCAATCAGTTTTGCTTCCTGTAACCGCATGCGGTAAGCGTTAATAGCCGTATCGCCCAACTGGTTAATGAGCCGGTAGTTTACAATTACCCCCACAACCGCTCCAATGCCGGGTATTAACTGGGCCATTTTGGCAATATCAATGTAATCGCGGTATTCCTGTTGAAAGTTGAGCCAGTCAAACTGGTGTATGTCTTCGGGTATGAGCTTGCTTTTTTCATTCCAGTCTGTAATCTGCTCAAAAACATCCCTGCGGCGTTGCTGGCTGGAAAAAGCCAGTTGAAAAATATGCAGTATAAATAACCTTTCTTTATAGTCCTTTACCGAAAAACCATACACGGAAGCTATATCAAACAGCATTTTCATTTTCATGCTCAGCAGTATGGGAAAATCTGCCAGGCCCAGCAATATGCCGCCTGCGCCTGTAATGCCCCCTTCTGTGGCGGCGGCTTTTTTATAAAAATCAATTTTTTCTTTCACCACCGCTTCCGTTGCTTCCAGTGTGGAATAGGGTGTACGGCTGCGGGTGGTGTACGTGGAACCAAATAGCACCCCCCGCACCATTTGTTTAATAGTGGCCGTTACCGCTTTGTGAACCTTATCGGGTATGTAGCTGTTTATTTTTACCTGCAATTTTTTAGACAGCCTGTTGATAAGCGATGGCTTTTTCTTCATCTTCTTTTGCCAGGCTTTTAATTCCTGCATGGCTTGTAGTTCGTAGCTGTTCATATTAAACTAAGTTAGCCCAATATTTTTGCCGTTTTCGTTTTATCAATTTCTTTTGCTGCATGAAACCGGCTTTGATTCGTTTGCACATAGCAGTTTTTTTGTGGGGCTTTACGGGTGTGCTGGGCCGGAGCATTGACTTAAATGAAGGGTGGCTGGTATGGTGGCGCATGCTTCTTGCTTCTGTAAGCCTTGTTATACTCTTTGGCTTTCAGCAAAAGCTGCACAGGGTTGCCTGGAAAGATTTTTTTAAAATAGCATTTATCGGCACCCTGCTGGCCATACACTGGCTGCTTTTTTATGGAAGCATAAAGTATTCCAATGTATCTATAGCGCTTACCTGTTTATCTACTGCGGGGCTTTTATCTGCCCTTGCCGAACCCCTGTTTTTCAGGCGTAAGATTAATTTTTTTGAGGTGTTGCTGGGCTTATTCGCTTTGGGTGGCATAGCGATCATTTATTATTCCAACCTGCACTTTTCTGTAGGTATTTATATAGGGTTGCTGTCAACGTTGTTTACAGTGCTGGTTTCTATATTAAACAAAAGTATTGTGCGGGGCTACATGCCCGAAACCATAATATTATACCAGTTGCCGGGCGGTTTTATCGGTCTTACCTTGCTGATGCCGTTATACGAACAGCTTTTTCCGGCAGTAAAACATTTACCCCATGGCTACGATTGGTTATGGCTCTTTGTGTTAAGCTGGCTTTGTACCATTTTAACTTTCTTCCTGTACATTAAGGCCCTGCAAAAGGTTAGCGCTTTCACCATTAACCTAACGCTAACCCTGGAGCCGGTGTATGGAATTTTACTGGCCTTTGTGCTATATCAGGAGAACGAGTCGTTAAGCAGTTATTTCTATATTGGTTTTTTTCTTATCCTGGCAGCCGTAGTGTTGCAAATGTATAACCTCATGAAAAACCGGAAGGCCGCAGGCCAATGTCATTAAGTTAAGGAAACGAATGTCAGGTTGAGCTTGTCGAAACCGGGTTATGCAAGCCGTTTTTTCACCAATACGCCATCGACAGGCTCAGGCTGAAAGCTTAGCTTAATGATATGGGGCCGCAGGCACCTAACTATAAAAAAGCAAACACTTCATGGTGTTGCACTTTTTCTTCAAATTCCAGCAAAAAGCACTCATCTTCGGGGTAGTATTTGGCCTTTTTAACATCATCACCGGCAAAATTTTTAATTGCTTCCAGGTTCTCCCAGTAGGTAACCAGCGTAAAATGGCCTTCATTGTTGCGGATGTTACGCAGGAAAGCCAGACCTTTAAAGCCCGGCGTTTTCTTATAGTCCGGTATCGCTAACCTGTTAAGCAACGCGGTATAAGCTTCATAATTGGCTGCGGTGGTTTTGCCATGCCATATCCTTGCAATCATATAAAAAATTAAGAATGGTTACACGTTATATAGGCTAAGAATTTTATGGGCCCGGCAGCAGGAACAAACAGGAGGCTTTACTTGCGTCGCACTCTTGTACGCCATTGCTATATTCAGCAAACAAAAATCCGCATCCCATGGCATTGTGGGTACACCCGGTAATTCCATGAACATTTGACAAAAGCCAAGTAAAGCTGCCGGCATTTAAAATATGACCCACCGCCCCCGGTGAAAACAGTGTATTTTAGTACAAAAAACATAAAGGCGTACCACCAAAACCACATTTTCAATCATTTCTTAAGGCAGTCATAACATAATATTCATCCTCTTAGCGCTTGCCACGCCGTTGCATTTCCGTACATTTGCAGCTTAATTTCAAAAGATTTAGCCGCGAATTGCCTGAAAGCCTTTACAGGCTTCATTCAGCGCTCACTGCTAACTCCGCAAAGTAGTTACACACAATTTATGGATATCCGCAACATCGCTATCATCGCCCACGTAGACCACGGAAAAACAACCCTGGTAGATAAAATTTTACACGCTACCAAAGTGTTTCGTGACAACCAGGAAACGGGCGAACTGATTATGGACAGCAACGACCTGGAAAGGGAGCGTGGCATTACCATTTTCAGCAAAAACGCCGCTGTTACCTACAAAGGCGTAAAAATAAATGTAATTGACACCCCCGGCCACAGTGATTTTGGCGGAGAGGTAGAACGCGTATTAAAAATGGCCGACGGGGTTATTTTGCTGGTAGACGCTTTTGAGGGCCCAATGCCGCAAACACGTTTTGTACTGCAAAAAGCCCTGCAACTGCACCTTAAGCCTATCGTGGTAATTAATAAGGTAGATAAACCTAACTGCCGCCCCGATGAAGTGCACGATGCTGTTTTTGAACTGTTCTTTAACCTGGATGCTACCGAAGAACAGCTTGATTTTCCTACCTACTATGGCAGCGGCAAAAACGGCTGGTTTAACGACAGCCTTACCCAAAGCGAAGACATTACACCTTTACTCGACGGTATTATTAAGCATGTACCAGCGCCCAAAGTAAACGAAGGGCCCGTTCAAATGCAGATTACTTCTCTTGATTATTCTTCTTTTCTTGGCCGTATTGCCATTGGTAAAGTTGCCCGTGGTGTTATAAAAGAAAATATGCCCATCGCCCTTGTACAGGCCAGTGGCGCCATCAAAAAGTCAAGGGTGCGTGAATTATATGTGTTTGAAGGGATGGGTAAAAAAAGGGTGGCTGAAGTAGTAGCTGGCGACCTTTGCGCTGTAGTGGGCCTGGAAGATTTTAATATTGGTGATACCATTGCCGATGTGGAAAATCCTGAAGCATTGCCGGTTATTAGTGTTGATGAACCTACCATGAGCATGTTGTTCAGCATCAATAACTCTCCGTTTTTTGGTAAGGATGGTAAATTTGTTACCAGCCGCCACCTGCGGGACCGCCTGATGAAAGAAACTGAAAAAAACCTGGCCCTGCGTGTTGAAGATACCGACAGCGCTGACAGCTTCCTGGTTTATGGCCGTGGCATTCTTCACCTGGGTATTTTAATTGAAACCATGCGCCGCGAGGGCTACGAATTAACAGTTGGCCAGCCGCAGGTATTGGTAAAGTATATTGACGGTAAAAAATGTGAGCCTTACGAAAACCTGGTGGTAGATGTACCCAGCGAGTTCAGCGGTAAGGTTATAGACCTGGTTACCCAGCGCAAGGGCGAAATGCATGTAATGGAAACCAAGGGCGAAATGCAGCACCTGGAGTTTGAAATACCTTCAAGGGGTTTGATTGGCCTGCGCTCTACCATGCTTACCAACACAGCGGGCGAAGCTGTAATGGCACATACTTTTAACGAATACAAACCCTGGAAAGGCGCAATACCTGGCAGAAATAACGGTGTATTGTTATCTAAAAACCAGGCAGCCACTACTGCTTACTCTATTGACAAGCTGCAGGACAGGGGCGCTTTCTTTGTTGACCCAGGGGAAGATGTATATGCCGGCCAGATTATTGCCGAGCACATTAAACCAGGCGACCTGGTGGTAAACGCTACCGAAGGTAAAAAGTTAACCAACCACCGCGCCAGCGGCAGCGATGACAGCGTACGCATTACACCCAAAATACTGATGACACTGGAAGAGTGCATGGAATACATTCAGCATGATGAGTGCATTGAAGTAACGCCCAACAAAATACGTATGCGTAAAACCATACTGGACGAGGAAGAGCGTAAAAAACAACAGAAAAGGTTAAGCGCCGAAGCGGTGTAACAATCGCTTTCATTATATAATCATCGCCATGCTTTTTAAGTGTGGCGATTTTTTTATGCCTGCAACATAGTCCCCGGCATCGCTACTTGCTTAGCAAGCGGTTTTCTATCTATCTTAGGCCGCATAATTATCCGTGAAACAAAACAGCCGTATATTAATTATAGCCAGCGAATTTCCCCCCGGCACAGGCGGTATAGGCAACCATGCTTATAACCTGGCATTGAGCTTTGCACAGCAAGGCTTCGATGTATCTGTAATAGCGGATATTGTAGGCGCCAATGAAGAGGATATCCGGCGGTTTGCCGCCAGCCAACCCTTCCGGCTAGTGGCGATTACCAGGAAGAGCTTTGTATTTTTTACCTACATGCAAAGAATTAATTACGCTATTAAACAGGCAAGGCGCCAGGATTACATTATTTGTTCCGGCAAGTTTTCTTTGTGGCTGATTAATATTCTCCGACTGCTGTACAGGCATCAAAAAATAATAGCGATAGTACATGGTTCAGAGCTTGATTTGAAAAGCAACCGCGGCAAGCGATGGGTTGCTGCGGCCCTGCTAAAGTCAAGCGCTGTTGTAAGCGTTTCTTCTTATACCAGCACCCACATTCCGGCTGCCGTGTTAGAAGAAGTGCCCTGTTTCATTATTCCCAACGGTATTAACCTGCAGGAGTTTCAGCCAGTACCTGTTGCAAAAGCTGAAGGCGAAAGGTTAAACCTGGTAACCATCGGCAGCATGACGGAAAGAAAAGGGCAGGAAAACGTAATTAAAGCGATGCCGGATATATTGCGGCAATTTCCCCAGGCTGTTTACCATATCATCGGCAGGCCTTACCGCAAACAGCAGTTACAGCAACTGGCTGCATCACTGAATGTTTCAGGCAGCATTGTTTTTCATGATGAATTGAGCAGGGATGAGTTGTTGCGGCAGTTGGCGCAATGCCATATTAAACTCATGCTGAGCAACCACACCAAAGAAGGGGATTTTGAAGGCTTCGGCATTGCCATACTGGAAGCCAATGCCATGAGCGTTCCGGCTATCGGGTCTAACTTCGGCGGCATTACCGATGCCATAGTACAGGGTAAAACAGGCAGGCTGGTTAACCCTTACGAACCAGGTGAAATATCAGCAGCCATCAGCGATATTGTAAACAGCTATGCTATGTATGCAACCGATGCAAGGGCATGGGCACAGCAACATGACTGGAAGCTGATTATTACGCGTTATGTTGAGTTGTTGGATACAATCTAAACAATGCGCCTGTTACACTACAGGATGGCAGCGGTATGTTTTGCAGCTACACTACAGCCTGCAGCCGCCCATTGAACCGAATGATGAAAGGATTGCGACGCAACGAAGATGCCACAGCGTACTATCGCTGGTATCATAATCGTGAATGGTCAATCGTGAATGGTGAATCAATGTTGTTTCCTTAGTACTGTCAGCCGGAGCGTATCGAAAGCCTTTCTACAACTCCACATCAGTTTTTTTAATGGCTATGCGGTAAAGGGTAAAGCCCATTATTGCAAACAAAAGTACGCCCAGGATAAAGTAGCCGCCTGTGCCCAGGGTTTCTGTTAAAAAATGCTCGGCATTAACTTTAATAAGGCCTGCAGCAGTGGTATCAAAACCTGAAAGAATGGCAATGATAACACCCGCCACAGCACCACCAGCCACAAGGCCGGTAGCAAAAAGATTGCCTTTGCCCAGTTCTTCTTCCTCTGCGGTTTTGGCCTTGCCAGCTTTTTTATCTGCCAGGCCGCGGATGGCGCCTCCGATAAAAATAGGCAGAGTAGTGGAAAGCGGCAGGTAGGCGCCCACCGCGAAACTGAGTGCTTTTATGCCGCAAAGCTCCATGGTAATGGCCAGGAAAACACCCACCAGTACAAACTGCCAGTCGAGGTTAAAAGACAAAATCCCTTTGGCCAGTGTTGCCATTAAAGTGCCTTGGGGGGCGGGGTAGGTGGCGCTGCCAATAGCATGCTTCATGCCTGGGTCGGCAGCCAGCATGGCCATGGTGGGTTTATCTAAAAACTTAACCGTAAGGCCTATTACAATAGACGATACAATGGCCCCGACAAACAAGGCAATCTGCTGATTGCGGGGTGTTGCGCCAACAATATAACCACTCTTTAAATCCTGAGAGGTAGCGCCGGCGTTGGCCGCGGCAATGCAAATAAGTCCGCCCACTACCAACGCCATGGGCTCGTAAGCTTTGCCACTCCAGCCTACGGCAATAAAGATTAAACAGGTACCCATGAGGGTTGCGATGGTCATGCCGCTGATGGGGTTGTTGGAAGACCCGATAAGGCCTACAATGCGTGAAGAAACAGTAACGAAGAAAGCGCCGAATATTACTACCAGCAGGCCAATCAACAATTTCTGGCCAATACCGTCGCCGGGTATTTGCGGCAGGAAAGCCATGAGCAGAATCAACGCAATGCTGCCGAACAGCACCACTTTAATGTTCAGGTCGCGATCGGTTCTTTTAACCTGCATTTGGTCGCCCGTAGTTTTAATAGAGCCAAGGCTGCCTTTAAAAGAAGATACAATGGTAGGGATGGTTTTGAGCAGTGTAATAAAACCACCCGCGGCCACAGCACCGGCGCCAATCTGGCGGATATAAGCGTAATAAATGGCTGCGGAATAATCAGTAAAACTATGTGTGGCGGGGTCCCATCCGCCGCGGCCGCCGGGCTTGGCCATGTCTGCCAGGTAGCCCAGTTTAAACTGCTGTGCCGCAATAACATCGGGTGGTACCAGGGTAGCCAGCAGCGGTATGGCTACCAGCCAGGCAAATACACCACCAGCCACCAGCACCCCGGATATCTTAGGGCCGATAATATAACCAACGCCCATATACTCAGGTGTAATTTCGCCACTTACACGGGCAGAAGGAAAGTACTTGTTGGCCTGTTTCGTCATCCAGAAGGGCACTTCCGCAATTACATGAAACACTTTTTGCAGCAACGCATAGCAAAAGGCAAAGCCCAGGCCCCAGAAAGCAGTTTTGGCAAAGTCGCCGCCCTTTTCGCCGGCAATCAGCACATCGCCGCAGGCCGTTCCTTCGGGGTAAGGCAGCGTGCCATGTTCTTTTACAATCAGGGCTTTGCGCAGGGGTATCATCATCAGTGTGCCTAAAATGCCGCCAAAAATGGCCAGGGTAAGTATGGTAAGGTAGTTGAAGAATTTTTCGCCCCCGCCATCGCTTAAAAACAAAAAACCCGGCAAGGTAAAAACTACACCGGCGGCAATGCTTTCCCCGGCGCTGCCCGTAGTTTGTATAATGTTGTTTTCCAGTATAGTGGTATGTAAAAACTTTCTGCCTAGTGTTATGGCTATTACCGCAATGGGTATAGAGGCCGAAACGGTAAGGCCTGCCTTAAGCGCCAGGTAAACGGTAGCCGCGCCGAAGATGATACCAAAAATGCTGCCCATTACAATTGACTTTACCGTCAATTCCCGCATGTTTGTTTCGGGCGCAACAAAGGGACGAAAGTTTTTCTCGCTACTCATGTGTGTGGTTTTGGTTTACGAGGTAATTAAAAAATTACAGGTGCTGAAAGTATTATCTTTTGCCGTAAAAAAGCAAAAATTTTCAGGGTGTTGTTTCTGCCATCGGCAGAAAAAGTAGAAAGAGATTAGGGGGTGCCCCCAAGCTATCGCAAGGGGTCGGGCTTTCCGCTATTACTCCGCCACAAAGGCCCTGCTGCGATGGCTTCAGCGGGGTAACCGCTTCAATCCCTCACCCGGTGGTGAAACCTGTTGGGGGGTGTGGGCAGGTTTTTAGCAAAAGAATAAATTGCAAAAAGGGGCGTTGGATAGTACAAAGTTTTTATATCTAAAGGGTGCTTATATTTAAGCTTGACAATAGTTTTTGAAAAAAACTTATTTGTATGAAATTTTTAAATTTCCTAAGTAAGCGCAATAGTTCTCAATATTTGACAACAAATAACGGAGTGCTTGGCCCAACCTATTTTGATAACCTGACAAGCAATATTGATAACCCCAAAGCTCTGTATTTATTTGAATGGCGCAGGCAACTTATTTCTTCCTTAGCTAATACAAGGTTCCAAATCATGTACTATGGAAAACTGCATAAGACGCATAAGACATTAATAATAGGAACTGAGTTCGCTCCGGCTTTGGTAATTGCCAAAGATGTGATTGGCGGTGAGGAAATTGTGATTTTTGACGGCTGTAGGTTTGGGTATAATGCAATGTTCTGTGATGAATTTAGTTTAGAGCAGATTAATAACAGAAAGGCAAACAATCTATACACAGATAAGTACGGAAATGATGTTTTTGAAATAATTGTTTCTGCTTTTTATCAAGTCGACATTGAAGATGAAATAAAACATCTGCTTAACAGCAACGGTTTGGTCACATTGTTGAATAAAACTAAAATGGATTTACAAGAAGCAAAAAGAAATGCGTTTGATTATTTTGGAATTATAGCAATAATTGACAAAAAGAGAAGAATTGAAATTTTGTCAGAGGAACTTGCGTGACAAACTGTAACAAATAATAGCCAAATTTTCAAAGAATTGCTCTTACATAAGTTCTGCAAAGTTTTTTGAAATTTGGTTGATGTGATTTTTTCGGAATAACGCTTCCCCCCTTTTACTTGCTACTCAGAATGCCTTATAATCCATAATACTAATCCTTTCTTCGCAGAAATTGTACTCATTAATATCGTTGCTGCTTACTATTACTAATTTATCAGGGGCATAATTCTTTACCAGGTTGTGATATAGCTCATAGCCGGTTGCATCCAGGTTGGTGCAAGGCTCATCAAGCAACAGTATAGGAGCCTCGGCAAAAATGGCCTGGGCCAGTTTTACACGCTGTTTCATGCCGCTGCTGTAATAACGTATTTGTTTGTCAGCGGCCTTTTCAAGGCCAATGATTTCGATAATGTGTTTAATACCAACACCGCTGATAAAAGGCTTAAAGGTTTGGTGAAACTGCAGGAATTCGGTAACAGTCATTTCCTCAATCAATTCCAGGTACGGTGCAACAATGGAGATATGTTTATGTACTTCTTCATGTGCTATCGCCGGGGTTTTGCCCTGTTCATTACCCATTGCCCATTCGCCATTCGCCGCCTGCCATTCTATAGCTCCTTCACTGGCGCCCATGCTGCCGGCCAGTACCTGTAACAAGGTGCTTTTTCCGCTGCCGTTAGGCCCGGTGATAGCATACGCTTTACCAGCCTTAAAGGAATAGCTCAGGTTACGGAATATCCAATCCCGGTTAAAGCGCTTGCCCGTGTTGTTAAGTATTACCTGCATACAATTTGGCAAAGTAAAGGTGTAGGATTGTGATTAGGAACAGAAAGTTTGGACAGGAAAGAAAATGGCAGATATGGTTGTAATAAGTATGGGCAGCAGGTTTCTGTATTGTGTAAAAATCATAGTTTAGCAATATGTCATTCGTACCTGTAATACTACCGTATTATACTTATGAGGAATGGTTGCACTGGAGTGGCCAGTGGGAAATAATAGAAGGGATTCCGTTTGCTATGAGGCCGACTGCAGAACCCCTGCATCAAAAGATTGCTACTTCTTTGGGAGCTGAGTTTCATTATGTGTTCAAAAAGTACAAGCGCTTTAAAGTGATGGCGCCAGTTGATTACAAAATTGCGGATGATACCATAGTACAACCAGACCTGCTGATTGTGTGCAGAGAACCTGCACTGCCTTACCTTGATTTTCCGCCTACTTTAATTGCTGAAATCCTGTCACCATCAACAGCATTAAATGACCGCCACACCAAGTTTCAAATATACCTGTCGCAATTAATTCCCTACTACATAATCGTTTCTCCCGATGCTGAAGAAGTGGAAATTTTTGAGCTGAAAGAAACCAACTATGTACTGGCAAAAAAAGGGCGTGACTTTGCTTTCACTTTTACCTTTGGCAACGATTGTAATGCAGTTATTGATTTCGGGGAGATATGGGATTAAATCTTTTGCTTGTTCCCGTTTTTAAGTTAATTTCTACCCGGGTCTGAAAAGCCGCCCAATGATTTGCAGATGAAAGGATTGCGACGCAACGATGATGCCATGAAAATATGTCGCTGGTATCATAGTCGTGAATGGGAAATTCTGAATGGCGGACAGCCGCAAAAGCACAAAAAAACCGCTGATGAACAGCGGCTCTTAAAAAATATCAGGGGGCTTTTACCAGCCTAATATGTAAGCAAAAATTAAAGGGGCTACAATGGTGGCATCGCTTTCCACAATGTATTTTGGCGTATCAATACCCAGCTTGCCCCAGGTAATCTTTTCGTTGGGTACCGCGCCGCTGTAGCTGCCATAAGATGTTGTGGAGTCGCTCACCTGGCAGAAATAAGCCCAGAACGGAACATCGTGCCACTCCAGGTCCTGGTACATCATGGGCACTACACAAATAGGGAAATCGCCGGCAATACCGCCGCCCAACTGGAAAAAGCCCACGCCTTTGCCGCCGCTGTTTTTGCGGTACCAGTCGCTAAGCCAAACCATGTATTCAATACCGCTCTTCATGGTAGTGGCTTTCACTTCGCCTTTAATAACGTAGCTGGCAAAAATGTTGCCCATGGTGCTGTCTTCCCAGCCGCCTACCACAATAGGCAGGTTCTTTTCCGCAGCGGCAATCATCCAGCTATCTTTTGTATCAATTTCATAGCCATCTTTCATTACTTCGCTCAGCAACAGCTTGTACATAAACTCATGCGGAAAATAGCGCTCACCTTTTTCATCAGCCTCTTTCCAGAGTTTGTGTATGTGTTCCTGTATTTTTCTGAATGCTTCTTCTTCGGGTATGCAGGTATCGGTAACACGGTTAAGGCCTTGTTCCAGCAATTCCCACTCCTGCTGCGGGGTAAGGTCGCGGTAGTTGGGTATGCGGCGGTAATGCGTATGCGCTACCAGGTTCATAATATCTTCTTCCAGGTTGGCGCCGGTGCAACTAATAATGTCCACCTTGCCCTGGCGTATCATTTCAGCCAGCGAAACACCCAGCTCTGCTGTACTCATGGCGCCGGCAAGCGTTACCATCATTTTGCCACCTTCCAGCAGGTGCTTTTCATAACCTTTGGCAGCGTCAACCAATGCCGCGGCATTAAAGTGCCTGTAATGGTGCGTAATAAACTGTGAAATAGGACCTTTATTCATCACTTAATTTTTGTAAGGGCACAAATGTAATGGTTTTGACGGGCATGGGCCACAAACGGCCTAATAAGGAAAAATGAAGTTTTTGAGCGGGGTGGAATGCAGATGCTGTAGATAGAGAGCCGCATGATAATTTGCTGAAAATCTGTTTGATTAAAGTAACGGCTGCCTGATAGATGTTCAATTGCTGAATTCACAGTAGTGCAAAGGCTAAATCAGGGCGAAAGAAAGAAACGTGCTGTATATCGTTTCTTTCTTGACTTTTTTTGTTACTTTTTTGTGTGAAGACAAAAAAGTAAATAATTCACAGCTAATTACCACCCATAATCTGCTAATTAAAAACAACCGGTATAGCTATACTTCATTTACCTTCCGGCTTTTAAATTTCTAACGATAACGAGCTATGAAAAAAAGCCTATTCTTTTCCTTCGCTTTTAGCGCTGTGCTGCTAACAGGGTTCTCTCAAACTTACCAGCCTAACTGGCAAAGTCTTGATACCAGGCCCATACCGCAATGGTATAAGAACAGCAAGTTTGGCATCTTTATTCACTGGGGCGTGTATGCCGTACCGGGCTTTGCACCAAAGGGCAATTACTCTGAGTGGTACCAATATGCGCTGGAAACCAAAGACTCAGCCACCGTGGCTTATCACAAAATTAATTTTAACAATGCACCCTATTATAAATTCCAGGAACGCTTTACCGCCGACCTTTTTAATCCTGATGAATGGGCGCAACTCTTTGAACAATCAGGCGCCAAATACATCGTACTTACCTCAAAACATCATGATGGCTTTTGCCTGTGGCCAAGCAAAGAGGCCAGCCGGGATTGGGGGTTTCCCTGGAATGCGGTAGAAGCTGGGCCCAAAAGAGATTTGCTGGGCGATTTGTTTGCGGCAGTACGCAAAACATCCGTTCATCCCGGCATGTATTACTCTTTATACGAATGGTATAACCCGCTTTGGAAAAAAGACCATAAAGAATATGTTGACAAGCACATGCTGCCGCAGGCAAAAGAGTTATTGACCAAATACCAGCCGGATGTATTTTGGACCGATGGCGAATGGGACGAAAGCGATACCACCTGGCGTGCAACCGAGTTTCTCTCGTGGGCCTATAACCAAAGCCCCGTAAAGAATACGCTGGTAACCAACGACCGCTGGGGCCGTGGTATACGGTTTAAGCATGGGCAATTCTTTACGCCTGAATATCAGCCTGAGCTGGATTTTAAAGACCATTATTTTGAAGAAAGCCGCGGTATGGGTTTTAGCTATGGCTACAACCGCAACGAAGATGCCTGGGATTATAATTCCACCCAATCGCTCATTCTGCAACTGGCCGATAAAGTTAGCCGTGGTGGCAATTTTCTACTGGATATCGGCCCCGACGAGCATGGTAAAATTCCACCCATTATGCAGGAGCGTTTGCTGCAGATTGGCGACTGGATCAAGGCCAACGGCGAAAGCATTTACAACACTGTTCGCTGGAAGGAAACTGAGCAATGGAGCGCCGGTAAGAGAGACTACAAACCCGTACGCAAGGAAGGCGATTTTAAGGCGGGTGGCGACTACATGCTGAAGATTACCATTGACCCTGAACCTGGTTACGCGGTTAAAGAAGTTATGTTTACCTACAACCCGGAAACCAATACATTGTATGGTATTTTGCCAACGTACCCCAACAGCAAAAAGCTGGAGTTGAAGAATATTGCATTGCCTGCAGCAACACAGGTAAGCCTGTTGGGCAGTAACCAAAAACTGGTGTTTGCAACCACTGGCAACGGCACCACCATACAGTTGCCGGAATACAACCCCAACAGCTTTAAAGCACCTTATGCTTTCGTTATAAAAATGGAAGGTTACGGCAGGTAAATAGTATGTAAGATGTACGTATGTGACCAACATCGTACATCTTACATTTTTTTGATACCGGCGTTCGGTTCCCTGTGGCATCTTCGTTGCAAATATGATTTTGTTATGATTGGGTCTTTCAGTGAAAGAACCAATCATAATCAATCCTTTCATCTTTCGGTTCATTGGGCGGCTTTTCAGACCCTTGTAGTAATGTTTGCACAGGCTTCGGTCTGTCAGAAACTTAATATTGCCAGCCTGTTTCAATAAAATGCAGAACTTTATAAATATGCTAAGAACCTTCATCCTATCCGCCCTTTTAGGTATAGCGTCAATAAGCTATGCGCAGTCGTCTGATCGTATTATCCCCCTGCCCGCAAAAAGTAAATACAGCAATGGTAGTTTTGTGCTGGCAAAAAACACGGCTGTATATTTTGATGAAAGAGACAGTGCATTGTTATTAGCCGTTTCCCCTTTATCCATCACATTAGAAAAGTTTGGTGTTAAGCTTAGTAAAAGCATTGCTACAGCAAAGGCATCCATACACATAGAACTTGATAACAGTATTGCAGCCGAGGAAGGTTACCGGTTGGTGATACTGCCTGGAAAAATTAGCATCAAAGCCAAAACAGCAACCGGTATATTTTATGGGGTGCAAAGTTTGTTGCAATTGTTGCCGTTACAGGCAAAGGCCACTACCCTAAAACTACCTTGTGTAACTATTGAAGACGAACCCCGTTTTGCTTACCGCGGCGTAATGCTGGATGTTGCACGCCATTACATGTCCATAGAGTTTTTAAAGAAACTACTTAACCTGCTGGCCATGCAGAAAATGAACCGTTTTCACCTGCATTTAACAGACAGCCAGGGCTGGCGTTTTGAGAGTAAAAAATACCCGAAGCTTACACAAATCGGAGCTTACCGTAAGGGCACACCACTTAACACCACTTACGATTACAATTCAAGACCGGGCGATACTTTGTATGGCAGCTTTTATACCCAACAGCAGTTACGAGACCTGGTAAAATACGCCGCGGACCGTTTTATTACCATCATTCCGGAAATTGAAATGCCGGCGCATTCGAAGTCTGCACTGGCTTCTTATCCTGGGCTGGCTTGTGTAGACAGCAGCGGCAACCCGTTTCCCTATCCCCAACAGGTGCAGGATGAGTACTGCACAAAAGATGAAACCTTCAATTTTTTGAATAACATTTTGGATGAAGTGATGGATATATTTCCATCGCAATACATACATGTGGCCGGCGATGAAGCAGGAAAGGCTAACTGGAAAACATGCCCGCATGATATTAAGCGCATGAAAGAACAAGGTCTTGCCAATGTTGAGGAGTTACAGAGCTATTTTATCAAACGCATAGAGCAGCACGTAAACAGCCGTGGCCGCAGCATCATCGGCTGGGATGAGATATTGCAGGGCGGCCTGGCCCCCAACGCTACCGTTATGAGTTGGACAGGTATAGAGGGCGGAATTAAAGCCGCACAGCAGCACCACAATGTTATTATGACGCCGGGCGGTTACTGCTACCTTGATCATTATCAAAGTAATGCCCCGGGAGAACCGGTGGCGTTTGGTGGGCTAACTACACTGGCCAAAACCTATTCCTATAATCCCATACCGGAAGAGTTAACAGCCAGCGAAGCAAAATATATACTGGGCACGCAGGGCAATCTTTGGACGGAATATATACCCACACCGGCAAAAGCTGAATACATGATATTTCCCCGGGCCATCGCTTTGGCGGAAGTGGGTTGGTCGCCACAGGAAACAAGAACCTATGAAAGTTTTATAACAAGGTTGATACCTTACCTGAAACGTTTGGATAAGCTCAAAGTCAACTACAGCAAGCACCTGTTTGAAATAAAACTAAAAACGGCCATTAATACCAAAGGACAGGTAACTGCTTCATTGGGCGGTGTACCTAAGGGGTATAAAATGTACTATACGCTTGATGGTACTATACCAACTGTAAAATCATCATTGTATGTAAAACCTGTTGCAATCCACAAAAATAGTACGATGATAGCCGCTGTTATCAGCAACGGTATCATCGTTGATCAGCTTAAGAAGAATTTTGTACTGCATAAGGCAACTGCCAAAAGTATTGAGTTGGAAACGCCCCCGGCAAAACAATACAGCAAAGGCGGTAATGCTGCCTGTATAAACGGAAGCCTGGGTAATGATGAAAACTTTAGCGATGATGACTGGCTGGGCTGGAATGGCAAAACATTTAACGGCACCATTGATTTAGGTAAGGCGCAACAGGTATCATCCTTGCAAACAAGGTTTTTTCACCAGCCGTCAAGTTGGGTATGGGCCGCAAAGAATGTTACTGTGCTCGTATCAGCCGATGGAAAAAACTTCACCGAAGTAGCAGGAAAAAGTATGGACGTTCCCGCTAATGAAGGTGCAGCCAAGTTTAGCTTAAACTGGCCGGCAGTAGCAGCCCGGTATATAAAGGTTATTGCGGAACCTGTTGGTAAAATAGCTGCGGGCAATGTTGGCGCGGGTGATGAAGCCTGGTTGTTTGTAGATGAGTTGATAGTAGATTGACGCTGGTGCGTAAAGACACACACCGGGGAAGAAGAATTCACCATTCACGATTATGATACCAGCGATATATTTCTATGGCATCGCCTATTGCGTCGCAATCCGTTCGTCGGTTGGTTCATTGGGCATCTTTTCAGACCCGGGTATAGCTGGGGTGCGTGGAGACACGCACCAAGAAACAAAATAATATCGAACAAGGAACAAGGAATATTGAATAATCAAGGGGCGAAGTGGAATGCCCCACTCACGATTCCCCACTCACGGCTAAGTAATTTAATATCGAGCAAGGAAAAATGAATACCGACGGGAAGCTTACCCGGGTAACGGAAACATCGAACCTTGAACAAAGGAACCCTGAACAACAAAAACCTGCTGCACAATGCCCCATAGCGAATCCAACCGCAGAAGAGTGCGACGCAAGTAAAGCCTCATACTTGCTCTTCAGCCGGGCTCATAAAACACTTCTCTAAGGCAGGGGGTCATTCTGTGCCAGGGATAGCTGGAATTTTTACGCAAACGTTTGATTTAGACATTGCACAGTATAGCGGGGCAAAACGTCGTATTTTCCCTTTCTCTAACGAAACTAATTACATGAAAAGCGCCCCCCGCAAGTTGTTGCTTGCCTTACTTTTATTGTCTGCACATACCATTATTGCCCAACAGCTTCCTGTAATGAATAAGCCTGCCACTTTGTTTGCAAAAGACTGGCTTGTTACGCCCGTAACAGAAAAAGCCGTGGTGTACCAGGATGCGGGTGGTAAAGAAATTAGTTTGTTTAATGGCCTTGTAAAAAGAACGTTTCGCATAAGTCCCAATGTGGCCTGCGTTGACTATAAGAATATGAGCAACGGCCAGCAATTGCTGCGTTCAGTAAAACCGGAGGCCCGCATTACCATTGATGGAAAGGACTACAATATTGGCGGGCTTTACGGCCAGTCTGAACATGCCTACCTGTTACCGGAGTGGTTGGATAAATTTACTGCCGGCGATAAAGATTTTCAGTTTCAAAAATATGAGGTAAAGGATATTCAGCCTTTACTGAAATGGAAGCGTAAAAGCTGGGCCATGGGTGACAAACAGCCTACGGGTAAGCTGCTTTCTTTCTTGTTTGCATCAACAGCTTTAAGAGGCGTTACGGTACGTGTGAATTACGAGTTGTATGATGGCATTCCGCTGGTAGTAAAATGGATAGGTATAGAAAATACATCTGCCAATACCATAACTGTTGGCAACATAGTTAACGAAATGCTGGCCCTGGTAGAAGAAGAAAGCGCTGTAGTGGGCACACCTGAACAAATGAAAAAACAGCATGGCATTTATGTGGAAACCAATTATGCCTTCAACAATGCCATGCGATACGATATCAGCGACCAAACCACACATTGGAAAACCGACAGCGTTTATACATCCCAGGTAAATTACAATTACCAAACGCCCTGCCTGCTGGAAGTGTATCCGGAAAAAGTAACCGCTGTTGAACTAAAGCCGGGAGAAACGTTTAAATCTGTAAGAACGCATGAGTTACTGATGGACAGTTACGACCGGGAAAGGCGTGGGCTGGCCATTCGCAAAATGTACCGCACTGTGGCGCCATGGACAACGGAAAACCCCATATTCATGCACCTGGTTAGTAAAAATGATGAAGAGGTTATTCATGCAATTGACCAATGTGCCGCAACCGGCTATGAAGCTTTGATTTTAAGCTTTGGCAGCCATTGCAACATGGAAGACAGCAGCGGTGCCAATGTTGAAAAATGGAAAAAGCTGGCAGCTTATGCGCATAGTAAAAACATTTTGATTGGTGGCTATTCTTTGTTTAGCTCAAGAAGGATAAGTGATGAAGACGATGTGATTGACCCTGTTACCGGCAAACCGGATGCGGCTGCTTTTTTTGGCTATGCACCCTGTATGGGCAGCAATTGGGGTTTGGCATACCTGGAAAAACTGAAACATTTTATGCGCAATACGGGCTTTGACATTTTTGAAAATGATGGCCCTTACCCCGGCGATGTTTGCGCCTCAACCAAACACCCCGGCCATAAAAACCTGGATGACAGCCAGTGGAGGCAGATGGAGTTGCAAAAAAGCCTGTACCACTGGTGCAACGAAAACGGGGTGTATGTAAATGCACCAGACTGGTATTTTTTAGATGGCACGAATAAAATAGCCATTGGCTACCGGGAGGTAAATTTTTCTTTGCCCAGGGAGAACCAGAAGATTTTAAACCGCCAGAATATCTATGATGGCTTGTGGGAAAAAACACCTGCTATGAGTTGGGGCTTTGTGCCGCTTACCAGGTACCAGGGGGGCGGCCCGGAAGCGGTACTGGAGCCGCTGAGCGAACACCTGCAGGACTATGAGCAATTGATGGTTCAATATTACGGCGCCGGGGTGCAGGCCTGTTACCGTGGCCCGAGATTATATGATACCGAAGCCACACGCCAAACGGTTAGCAAAACGGTTAGCTGGTACAAAAAATACAGGCATATCCTTAACTCGGATATCATTCACCTGCGCCGTGCAGATGGCCGCGACTGGGATGGAGTATTGCATGTAAACCCTCAACTAAAAACAAAAGGGTTACTGATGCTCTATAACCCGCTGAAACAACAAATTACCAGGACCATCAAATTACCGCTTTACTACACGGGTTTAACTGCGGTTGCAAGCATCAGGGAAAAAGAAGGGGCATCTAAAAAATACAATCTAACCCGTAATTATGAAGTTGAGTTAACTTTTGCAATAGCGCCGGAAAGTTATACATGGTTTGTGGTGGAATGAGGTGGAAGTATAAAATAAACAGCTAAAATGACTTTATCAGTATTTCAAAGGAGACCTGCTTGTGTGGCGCATACGAACAATGCGTATCTGATCTTTTACGATGCGGTAAGATATCCTGTAATGGTATTGCTCAAAAGCTCTCCAGCTTCCATCATTGCTCTTTTTGTACTTATCAGGAGGAAATTTTTCAGGGTGTTTCGGCAGTTCAAGGGTAGTATTAACAATTTCAGTAGTTACTTTAAGGGCGTTTTTAGGAGAGTCCTGGAAGATATAGTCGTAGGCTTTTCGCAACTCAAATTGCGCTTTTTTGCTCCAGGTTACTACCATGAATGTATTTCTTTCTTTAAGTCTTCGGCCAAAATAAATTCACCCCTCTCAATTTCTGCATCGCCTTCTTCCAGCTCTTTATTATACTCATCAATAGATTGGCGTTGTTCACTGGTTTGGAATTCTATACCCATTAGCTTCAATGTTTGCAGCAACCATTCTCTTTTTGAAGCGTCGCCTATTTCATCAACATCTATTAGAATCTCCATAAAATCTTTTTTTAAAAATACATATTCTTTGTCGAATGTAAGTCCGGCTGATACAATTTGCCATCCTTCATCCGTCTCATCCGTGTTCTATCGTGTTTTTGTAACTTTATTTAATACGATTGCAACTCATGCGTAAAGTTTTTAACAATAAGATGGTATGGATAGGTCTTGGGCTTGCGGTGCTGCTTGGCCTGTTTCTTCTTGCTACGCATGATGAGCAGATTGATTACAGTACACAGGTTAAACCAATACTCAACAAAAAATGCATCACCTGCCATGGCGGCGTTAAGGCAAAAGCTGGCTTTAGCCTGTTGTTTAGAGAGGAAGCCCTGGCCAAAACAGAATCAGGAAAACCCGCCATCATTCCCGGTAACCCTGGCGAAAGCGAAATGATACGCAGGCTTTCCCTAAAAGATCCCGAAGAACGGATGCCTTACCAGCATGAACCCTTAAGCGGCGAAGAAATTGACATACTCACCAAATGGATAAAACAAGGGGCGCAGTGGGGCGAACATTGGGCTTACGTGCCGTTAAAGCCTGTTGAAGTACCTGCAGTAAACAGCGCATTTGTAAAGAACAGTGTAGATAATTTTATCCTCGCCAAACTGGAAGAAGAAAAACTGCAACCCTCTGCCGAAGCTGATAAACCCACACTGTTGCGCCGGGTAAGCCTGGATTTGATTGGCATGCAACCCTCGCCTTCGCTGGCATCGCAATACCTGGGTAATAGCAATACTAACGCTTATGAAATGTTGGTGGACTCCCTCCTGGCTTCTCCGCATTTTGGGGAACGCTGGGCCTCCCTGTGGATGGACCTTGCCCGTTATGCCGATACAAAGGGTTACGAAGCCGATGGCGGGCGTGTTACCTGGCGCTACCGCGATTGGCTGATAAAAGCATTTAACGAAGACAAGCCCTACGATAAATTTTTAACAGAACAACTTGCGGGAGACTTGCTGCCCAACCCCACAGACGCCCAATACATTGCTACCGCTTTTCACCGCAATACCATGACGAACGACGAAGGCGGAACAGATAATGAAGAGTTTAGAACGGCGGCTGTATTGGACCGCGTAAATACCACATGGGAGGCCTTGATGGGTACTACTTTCGCCTGTGTGCAATGCCACAGCCATCCTTACGATCCTTTCCGTCATGAGGAATATTACAAGTTCCTGGCCTACTTCAACAACTCACGTGACGAAGATACTTACGAAGACTATCCCCTGCTGCGGCAGTACAAATCCGGCGACAGCCTTAAGCTAATGCAGTTAACCGGCTGGCTTGCAAAAAATGTATCGCAACAAAAGGCTGATGAAGTGTATACTTTTCTTAAAACCTGGCAGCCTACCATTAACTCTTTGCAATGCGATAGTTTTATCAACGGGGCACAGGTAAGCAGTTGGTATGCGGCACTCAGAAAAAACGGCAGTTGCAGGTTGCCGTCAGTGGCATTGGATGGTAAAGATTACCTGGTGGTGCGCTATACTGCGGAAAAAAGCGGCCTTTGTAAGATTACACTTGACAGCCTGAATGGCCAGGTATTAAAAACCTTCCCGGTAAATAACACTAAATACAAATGGCAGTTTGCTTCATTCAGTATAGAGCCGCCCCCCGGCATCCATCATTTATATTTCAGTTACATTAACCCGGCTATGAAGTCAATGGAAGAAACCGGCGTTACGTTCGAGTGGTTTTACTTCACGCAAAAATTTCCGGGGCAGTGCAAAACTGGTTATGAAACCGCTTATACGCAGTACCAGGATTTGCTGGATGCAAAAGATATTTCCACCACACCCATCATGGTAGATAACCCCGCCGACCGCCAGCGGGAAACACATGTTTTTGAAAGGGGCAACTGGTTGGTAAAAGGCGACATGGTGCAACCTGCCGTACCCGCTGCTCTAAACTATGCAATGCCAAAGAAGGCTCCCAAAAACAGATTGGGCCTGGCTATGTGGCTAACCAGCAAACAAAACCCGCTCGTAGCCAGAACCATGGTAAACAGGTTGTGGGAGCAGTTGTTTGGCGCCGGCATAGCAGAAACCCTGGAAGACCTTGGCACGCAGGGCATTTCGCCTACGCACCTGGAGTTGCTTAATTACCTTTCTTTCCAGTTTATGAACGGTTACCAGTGGAGCATTAAGCGCCTGCTGAAAGAAATGGTGATGAGTGCCACTTACCGCCAGGACTCAAAAGTTACCGAGGAACTAAAAGAAAAAGATCTTTTCAACAAGCTCTATGCAAGAGGGCCGCGGGTAAGGTTAAGTGCGGAGCAGGTCCGCGATCAGGCACTGTGTTTCAGCAGCAGCATTAATAAGGATATGTATGGCCCAAGTGTATTCCCGTTTCAGCCAAAAGGGCTCTGGCTATCGCCTTACAATGGCGCCGATTGGGAAATGAATAAAAACGGGCAGCAATATCGTCGTGCTGTTTACACGTACTGGAAGCGCACTGCGCCATATCCATCCATGCTAACGTTCGATGGTGCCTCCCGTGAGGTATGCACTGCACGCCGTGTGCGTACCAACACGCCACTGCAGGCATTGGTTACTTTAAACGATTCCGCGTATGTGGATATGTCAAGGCTTTTTGCTTATCACCTGCAAAAAGAAGGCGGTAAAAGTGTTCAGCAGCAAATAGCAAAAGGGTATGAATTAATGTTGTATAAACCCATTGCGCCTGCCAAGCTGCAATCGCTGCTAAAATTGTATAACGAGGCGTTGGTAAAGTTCAGGAAAAACAAAGAGCAGGTTTGTGCAATCAATGGCGGCATGAACGAGTATGCAACGCCGGAAACAGCGGCATTGATTGTAGTGGCCAATGCCATGCTTAACCTGGATGAAGTGGTTACAAAAGGGTAAAGTAAGTGGTGGATCAATGCTTTTTTTTAAGGCTGTCAGCCCCTGCTTGTCAAAAGCAGTGCCGTAGGTATTAAGCATTTTTTGGTGACGGGCAGAAGTATTTCATGGTCCCGAAACTTCGGGATTGCGTCGCACTACTTTCATCGTCCGGTACATTGGGCAGCTTTTCAGCCCCGGGTAGTTAAGGCCATTTGTAGGGTGGTTAGCCCAAATGCTGTCAGCTTGAAAGCAACATTATTCACCATTCACTATTCACCATTCACCATAAAAGGAATATAATGGCTATTTTTAACCTTCCCGCTTTTAAGAGTAGAAACACCGGTTTGTAGTATGCTAACGATCTTGCGTTATAAAATCATTTGGGTTACCGCCATCCTTTTATCAGGATTAGCCGTTTTTGTATTTGCCACCCATCAGCAGCCGGTAGATTTCAGCACGCAGGTTAAACCCATCCTCAATAAGAAATGTATCTCCTGCCATGGGGGTGTAAAAGCAAAAGCCGGCTTCAGCCTGTTGTTCCGTGAAGAAGCCCTGGCCAAAACAGAATCCGGTAAACCGGCCATCGTTCCCGGCAAACCGGGGGAAAGTGAAATGATACGCCGCCTTACCCTGAAAGACCCCGAAGAGCGTATGCCTTACCAGCATGAGCCGCTTGATCAGGAAGAAATTGACATACTTACCAAATGGGTTAAGCAGGGTGCCAACTGGGGCGAGCATTGGGCTTATGTTCCGCTAAAGCCTGTTGAAGTGCCACAATTGTCAGATACGTTCATCATTAGTGAGGTTGATAATTTTATCCTTGCCAGGTTGAAGGAAGAAAAGCTAAAACCCTCTGCCAGGGCAGATAAAGCCAGCCTGCTGCGGCGGGTAAGCCTGGATATAATCGGCATGCAGCCTTCCCGTTCACTGGCTGCGCAATACCTGCAAAACAATAACGGTAATGCCTACGAATTACTGGTTGATTCACTGCTGGCATCTCCACATTATGGAGAGCGCTGGGCTTCTCTTTGGCTTGACCTTGCCCGTTATGCCGATACCAAGGGCTATGAACGTGATGACAGCCGCAACATCTGGCGCTACCGAGACTGGCTGATACAATCCTTTAACGAAGACAAGCCTTACGATAAATTCCTGGTAGAGCAGGTAGCCGGCGATTTGTTACCAAATCCAACTGATGCCCAGTACATTGCTACCGCTTTTCACCGCAATACCATGACCAATGATGAGGGCGGAACCGATAATGAAGAATTCAGAACGGCGGCCGTAATAGACAGGGTTAATACAACCTGGGAAGCTTTGATGGGTACTACTTTTTCCTGTGTACAGTGCCATAGCCACCCTTACGATCCTTTCAGGCACGATGAGTATTACCAGTTTATGGCTTACTTCAACAACAGCCGCGATGAAGACACCTATGGAGATTATCCCTTGCTCCGCAACTTTAAAGATTCTTCAGAGGCGCAGTTAAACGAACTTGCTGGCTGGCTGCAACAACAAACCAGTGCTAACGAAGCAGCCGCTATCATCCGTTTTGTAAAAACATGGCAACCTGCCATCAATTCTTTAACCGCTGATAAATTCATTAACAGCGAGTTGAGCGATACCAAATGGCTGGCCTACCGCAACAATGGTTCTGCCAGGTTAAAACAGGTTAACCTGCAACAGGCCAATCAACTTATTTACCGTTACAGTGCCTGGGCAAAAGGAGGTAGCTGGAAGCTGCACCTGGATAGCCTTGGCGGCAAAGTAATTGCCACTGTGCCCGCCGCGCCTGCCAACGGCTGGCAAATTGCAAAGGTGAGCTTTCCTGTGCAGCAAGGGGTTCATGATATTTACATCACTTATGCAAACCCATCCCTTGGGCCTGAACAAAGCGGGCTTATGTTTGACTGGTTGCATTTTGCTAAATCTTTTCCGGGCGAAAGGGCCAGGGATTATGCCGCATATCAAAAGCTTTTCTGGAAACTGCTTACCTTAAATACAGAAAGTACGCCGGTAATGATGGAAAACCCTGATGATATGCACCGGGCTTCTTATGTTTTTGAACGTGGCAACTGGCTGGTAAAAGGCAAAGAGGTAAAGCCGTCCGTACCAAACTCTCTGGCCTATGCCATGCCTAAAAACGCACCCGCTAACAGAATGGGCCTTGCCATGTGGCTAACCAGCAAACAAAACCCGCTGGTGGCAAGAACCATGGTAAACCGAGTTTGGGAACAGTTGTTTGGGCAGGGAATTGCAGAAACGCTGGAAGACATGGGCACCCAGGGCATTACACCCACGCACAGGGAATTGCTGGATTATCTTTCGTATAAATTAATGACTGATTACCAATGGAGCATTAAAAAGCTGCTGAAGACCATTGTAATGAGCAGCACTTACCGGCAGGATTCAAAGGTTACGGAAGAGTTGAAGGAAAAAGACATATTCAACAAACTGTATGCAAGAGGCCCGCGTGTAAGGCTTAATGCGGAGCAGGTACGCGACCAGGCTTTGTGCTTCAGCAATGTTTTAAACCAGCAAATGTACGGCCCCAGCGTGTTTCCGTTTCAGCCAAAAGGCATCTGGCAATCGCCTTATAATGGCGCACAGTGGAACATGAATCAAAATGGCGGACAGTACCGCAGGGCGGTTTACACATACTGGAAACGCACGGCGCCATATCCTTCCATGATCACATTCGATGGCGCTTCCCGTGAAGTATGCACCCCGCGCCGCATACGCACCAATACGCCGTTGCAGGCGCTGGTAACCCTTAATGACTCAGCTTATGTGGATATGGCCCGCCACTTTGCTTTGCGCATGCAAAAAGAAACGGGCAACAGTGTACAGCAACAAATAGCAAAAGGATATGAGCTGATGTTGTACAAACCCATTGCGCCGGGCAAATTGCAGGCATTGGTAAGGCTGTACAATGAAGCGTTGGTTAAGTTTAAAAATAACCCCAAAGAAGTATGCGAAATAAATGGCGGTATGAACGAACATGCGTCTGCCGAAACAGCAGCGCTGATAGTGGTTGCCAATGCGATGCTTAACCTGGATGAGGTGGTTACAAAAGGGTAGTGGTGAGTGGTAAATGGCGAGTGGGGTGGGTACGCCTTACCTGCTTTTTCCACCTGTTATCAAAGGGTAGTGGTGAGTGGCAAATGGCGAGTGGGATGGGGAAGTAAACATTAAAAAGAGATGATGGGCAAAGCGCCGCAGGTGCGGTATTAAATTAACAAATTGAAATAAAGGCTTTGAGTTTATTGATAAAGGCCAGCAAAGGAAACCGGACGACGCCCATAGATATACAGATGAAAGGATTGCGACGCAACGAAGTCGCCATGAAAGATAAAGCTGGTATCAAAATATTATAAGATAACAAACATTGTACACCATTGTACATTCTATTATGACACAAAAAGAATTACACAACCAGCGCCTTGTAAAAGAAGCTGAGCATGCAGTATCGCACATGCATACCCGGCGGCATTTTTTAAAAGAAAGTGCTATGGGGTTGGGTGGCCTTGCTTTGGGCGCTTTGTTTGGTTGTAAAGGCAATAATACTGTGGCTTCACAGGTTGCTTTTGATCCAGCACACCCACTGTTGCCCAAATTGCCGCAGTTTGCAGCAAAAGCAAAAAGTGTAATATACCTGCACATGGCCGGTGCCCCGTCTCAACTGGAGTTATTTGATTATAAGCCCGAGCTGATGAAAATGGACGGGCAGGAATGTCCGCCATCGTTTTTAGAAGGCAAACGGTTTGCGTTTATACGTGGCGTGCCCAAAATGCTTGGCCCGCAGGCAAAGTTTGCACAGCACGGGGAAAGCCGGTTATGGATAAGTGAAAACCTGCCGCATTTTTCTACCATTGCCGATGAAGTAAGCATTTTAAAAGGCGTTACTACAGACCAGTTTAACCATGCCCCGGCACAACTGCTGATGCATACCGGTACGCCGCGGCTTGGCAGGCCAAGCATTGGTAGCTGGGTAACTTATGGCCTAGGTACAGAAAACCAGAACCTGCCGGGCTTTGTGGTGCTTACGAGTGGTGGCCGTTTTCCGGATGCCGGTAAAAGCGTTTGGGGCAGCGGCTTTTTACCCAGTGTTTACCAGGGCGTTCAATGCCGCAGCGAGGGAGACCCGGTACTTTTTATCAAAGACCCTGATGGTATGGACCGTGACTTGCGCAAAGCTTCTATTGATGCCATCAACGAAGTAAACCAGGAAACGTATAAAGAGTATAATGACCCGGAAATTTTGTCCCGCATTTCGCAATACGAGATGGCTTACAAAATGCAGATATCCGTGCCCGAAGTAATGAACATCAATAACGAGCCGCAATATATTCATGACATGTATGGCACACAGCCGGGTAAAGCCAGTTTTGCCAACAATGTGCTGCTGGCACGTAAGCTGGTGGAAAAAGGTGTTCGGTTTGTTCAGTTATTTGACTGGGGCTGGGACAGCCATGGCACCGATGCAGGCACCGCGGTAGATGTGGGCCTTATTAACAAATGCCGCCAGGTAGATAAAGCCATGACCGCCTTGATACTCGACCTGAAGCAACGCGGCTTATTAGATGAAACCCTGGTAGTTTGGGGCGGCGAGTTTGGGCGCACACCCATGATGGAAAACCGCGAAGGCAAACAAAATCCTTTCAAAGGCCGCGACCACCATACTGAAGCGTTTTCTATATGGATGGCCGGTGGCGGTATAAAGAAAGGTTTTAGTTATGGTGAGACAGATGAGATTGGTTATGCTGCGGTAAGCGGCAAAACCGAACCTTACGATATACAGGCCACCATTTTAAACCAGATGGGCTTTAACCATGAAGAGTTTACTTATCCCTTCCAGGGCCGGCCTTTCAGGTTAACGGACACTAAGGGAAAAGTGATCAGGGAAATAATAGCTTAAACTATCAAACGGCCTGTTACCCGTTGCAAATCATGAACCGGAGAAATTTTTTACAAACGTCAACTACCGCAGCAGCGTCGGTTATGTTGCCTTCATTAAATACTTTCGCTGCACCACAATTTTCAGAAAATATGAACTCGAATTTTCAACTCAAAATCCTGGCTACCAATTGGGGGTTTTCAGGTACAATGGATGAGTTTTGTTCTAAAGTAAAGCACGAAGGGTATGATGGTTTTGAAATATGGTGGCCTGCAGAACAACAAGGCCAGGAAGAATTGTTTGCAGCCTTAAAAAAATACAGTCTTGAGGTAGGGTTTCTTACAGCCGGCCATGAAAGTAATTTTACTGAGCACTTTGCTTCCTTCAAAAAAATGATTGCCACCGCAGCTAAGTCGCCGGTACGGCCATTGTATATCAACTGCCACTCCGGCCGCGACTATTTTTCTTTTGAAGAAAACAAGCAGATCATAGATTATACCATTGCCCTTGCCAAAGAAAGCGGCGTCAAAATTTGCCATGAAACGCACCGGTCACGGCTCCTGTATTCTGCGCCTGCCGCCCGCCAGTACTTTGAAAAAATCCCGGAGTTACGCATAACCTTCGATGTATCCCACTGGTGTAACGTAAGCGAAAGCCTTTTGCATGATCAGCAATACACGGTTGGCCTGGCGTTAGATCGGGTTGATCATATACATGCACGTGTCGGGCATCCGGAAGGCCCCCAGGTAAGCGATCCCCGTGCGCCGGAGTGGGCGCCCGCTGTAAAAGCACATTTTGAATGGTGGGATAAGGTAGTAGCCGCTAAAAAACAAAAGGGCGAAACGTTAACCGTGCTTACTGAATTCGGCCCGCCGGATTACATGCCCACTTTGGCTTATACCCGCCAGCCATTGGCAGACCAATGGGCCATTAATGTGTACATGATGCATGAGTGGCGTAAAAGGTATACCCCCAACCCCTAAAGGGGAGTTTTAATGCTTTTTTGGGTACCAGCTATGTTTTTCATGGCATCCCGGTTGCGTCGCAATCACTTTATCGTTCGGTATTTCATGGCGACAGTTAAGCGGGTATTAAATGACGTAGGAATTCAAAACAACCATAACTTACAACAAACGTTAAGCATTAATTGTGTTACTCAACATCACCGAATTTCTTGGCCGCTTCCATCCCCTGCTTGTTCACCTGCCCATAGGCATATTGTTAATTGCCTTGCTGCTGCAATACTTATCCGGTAAAGCAAAATACAGCGCTTTAAATCCGGCGGTAAATATTGTGCTGCTCATCGGTATGCTCAGCGCTTTTGCTTCCTGTGTTACCGGTTACCTGCTGTCAATGAGCGGGGAATATGATGAGGATACTGTAAGCTGGCACATGTGGATGGGTATTGGCGTTGCCGTAGTATCGGCCCTGATGTATGTACGAAGGGTAAACAAACAGTTTGGATTGCTGTATAAGGTAATGAGTATCGGCCTGTTGGTTTTAATCGCTGTTACCGGTCACCTGGGTGGTTCATTAACACATGGCTCAGATTACCTTAGCGCTGCATGGGCCGGCGCTGCAGAAGATACCAAAGTAAAACGCAAACCAATACCCGATGTGCAGCAGGCATTGTTGTATGCTGATATTATAGAACCCATCCTGCATGAAAAATGTTATGGTTGCCATGGCAGTACCAAGCAAAAAGGCAAGTTGCGAATGGATAAACCGGAGCTGTTGATGAAAGGGGGTAAAAACGGCGTGGTGATTGAACCTGGAAAATCAGAAGAAAGCGAACTGGTAAAACGTATTCTTTTGCCGGTTGATGATGATGACCACATGGCGCCCAAGGAAAAGTCCCAGTTGACAGAAAAGGAGATAGCGGTATTGCAATGGTGGATTGCTACAGGAGCAACATTTGAAAAGAGAGTAAACCAGGTAGCACAAACAGAAAAAATAAAACCGCTGCTGCTTTCTTTCCAAAATGCCGGTGGTGAAGAAACTGGTGAAGGCAATATTGCCAGCAGCGATGTACCGGCCCAACCGGTTGATAAAGCCGGTGATAAGGCTATCGAAGCCTTAAAGCAAAGGGGTGCCGTTGTAATGCCGGTAGCCCAAAACAGCAATTACGTGGAGGTAAACTTTCTTGGCGATTCCACGATAACAGATAAAGACATGGCACTGTTGCAGCCCCTGCAAAAACAATTGTTTTCATTAAAACTTCAAAATACATCTGTTACAGATTCGGCACTAACCCTGCTGGAAAAATTCGACAGGCTGGTTCGTATCAACCTTACCCATACAAAAATCTCTGATAAAGGGCTTATTTCCCTGGGCAAAATGTCCAACCTCAAATACATCAACCTTGTGTCAACGGGTGTTACCGGTAGCGGTTTATCGCAGTTGCAACCATTAAAAAATTTAAAACGGTTATACCTCTATCAAACGAACATCAATAAGGCTGAATGGCCCAAATTACAGGCCGCATTTAAAAATGTACAGCTTGATTCCGGTGGTTACGTTGTTCCCACCCTGGTTAGCGATACTACAGAAGTAGTTCCCAAAAAATAGCGCTGCATACATGGTAACACAGTAGCTGGCCGCAAAATTGCAGCCTGCTGCTATATATTTGCGCAACCGAAAAATAAAACATGGAACATCTTTTAACGCCTGATGCCATCATCAGCTTTGTGATATTGGTAATTCTGGAAGTGGTTTTAGGTATAGATAACGTGATTTTTGTAAGCATCATCATGAACCGGCTGCCCAAGCCGCAACAATCCAAAGCCCGGCTTTTCTGGATGATCAGCGGCATTATAGTCAGGAGCATTTTATTGTTTGGGCTAACCTGGCTGATGGAGCAAAAAGGAAAAGCATTGTTCAGCATTTCAGGTAAAAACTTCGATTTGGCCAGCCTTGTTATGCTGGCGGGCGGTTTGTTCCTGATATACAAAACAGTAAAAGAAATTCACCACAAGCTGGAAGGTGAGGCGGAATCGGAAGCAGGCGCAAAAAAAGCGGGCCTTAGTTTTGGCGGCGCTTTAGTGCAGATTACGCTGATTGATATGGTTTTCAGCTTCGACAGTATTATAACTGCCAGCGGTACAGCAAAGCATGTGGAAATAATGATTTCCGCGGTTATCATCGCCATGATCATCATGTTCCTCTTCAGCCCCAAAATAGCGGCATTTATACACAAACACCCCACTTTAAAAATGCTCGCCTTATCCTTCCTTGTTATGATTGGCATTACCCTGCTGGTAGAGGGCTGGGATCATGAAAAGTCTGAAGCGCTGCACCTGAAGAACTACGTGTATTTCGCTATGGCATTCTCGTTTATTGTAGAACTGCTGAATATGCGCCTGCGGAAAAAAGCCGTTAAGCCGGTTGAATTGCGTGAACCTAAGTTAAGGGAAGAGAAGCAGGAGTATGATGATATGGCTAAGTAAGAAAGGCCGGTCTTAATTGAGCCGAAAAAATAAAGAGAGTTTTATGTATTAAACTATTTATTTAACGGTGTAAACTCTTATATGTCACAATATAATAACGTATCCGCTACCTACAGAATGATTTTTCCATTCCTTGGGATGGTTGTTCTATGCATATTCTTGCTTGTAAAAAACTTTCGGGTAAGTTCATCCGAAGACCTGTATCTTAATCAGCTAGATCTGCATTTAGAGGGAGTAATTACGTATGTTGAGACGGGTGCCGGCTTTAACGGCTTTGGCATTATTGGAGCCCAGGTTATCACTTCTAACAAATTTTTTATTGATGACCGCAAGCATAAAAAATATCTCTATTGTTTGCTTAAAAGTGATAAAGTAGAGCTGTATCAAATTCTTTCGACAGATGCATGTACCATAGGAGACACGATTTTAGTAAACACTGCCAAAAAATTATTTTCGGTCAAAAATGGTTCGAAATCGATCACTTTTCCCATAAAATTGTGCCGGAACGAATCTTACTGGCGCTTTGTTCAAAACAGATTTCAAAAGTTTTAAGTATTCAAGTTTACCCCCCTTGCCGCGCCAGGGATTGAAGCACAACCAAGTCAAAGCAACGTTTAGTTGCTTTGCCGAAGGTTGCGAACGCAGTTCCCCCGGTGAAGGCTTTGTGCAGGGGCGCTGTGCCGGAGTATGAGCGGAAAGCCCGGCCCGCCCTGTCTTTTGGCGGGGGCGCCCACATATTTCTTCTTTCCGGCATATTGTTACTACTATCCTTTAACACCTATATTTATTAACTTCGCAGCCTTTTAAAAACTGAACCGATAAGGATTTTACAGGCTATGAGCGCAAAATACCAGGAATTTTCAGGATTAAACCTTCCGGCAATAGAACAGGAAATACTTGCAAAATGGCAGGCTGAACAGGCTTTTGAAAACAGTGTAAGTCTTAGGCAGGGGGCTAAACCTTTTGTTTTTTACGAAGGGCCGCCCAGCGCCAACGGTATGCCGGGTATTCACCATGTAATTTCCAGGACGCTGAAGGACCTGGTTTGCCGTTACAAAACCATGCGCGGCTACCAGGTAAAACGCAAAGGCGGTTGGGATACCCATGGCCTGCCGGTTGAACTGGGCGTAGAAAAAGAACTGGGAATTACCAAAGAAGATATCGGCAAGAAGATTTCCGTTGAGGAATACAACCAAAAATGCCGGGAGGCGGTACTGCGCTTTAAGGATAAATGGGATGACCTTACCCGTAAAATGGGCTACTGGGTTGACTTGAATGAGCCTTATATAACCTTTGAAAACAACTACATAGAAAGCCTTTGGTGGATACTGAAGAAGCTGTATAACAGGGGCTTATTGTATGAAAGTGTGAGTATTCAGCCTTATAGCCCGGCAGCGGGCACAGGCCTTAGCTCTCATGAACTAAACCAGCCGGGCACTTATAAAGATGTGAAAGATACATCTGCCGTGGCCATGTTTAAGGCCGTAAAGGATGATAAAAGTGCCTTTTTGTTTGAGGCTGCCGGAACGGATGAAGTGTTTTTCCTGGCATGGACAACCACACCGTGGACCCTGCCCTCTAACCTGGGGCTTACCGTTGGCGGCGATATTGACTATGTGCTGGTTAAAACCTTTAACCCTTATACGCACCTGGCGGTAAACGTAGTTCTTGCAAAAGCTTTGCTGGGCAAATACTTTAAAGGGGAAGATGAAAATGGAAACTTTGAAGAGTATGACGAGAAAGCTAAATTTTTACCCTGGCAGATAATGGCCACATTCAAGGGGAAAGATATAGAGGAATGCCGGTACGAGCAATTGATGCCCTACGAAGCCAACAAAGAAACAGGTGGTGATTCTTTCCGTGTGTTGGTAGGTGATTTTGTTACTACGGAAGATGGTACAGGCATTGTTCATACCGCACCCGCATTTGGCGCAGACGACTTTAAAGTGGGGAAAAAATATGGCATCGGCATTCTGGTAATGGTTGACCGTCAAGGCAAATTTGTTGACGGCCTTGGAGAATTCAGCAACCGTTATGTAAAAGATTACAAAGACGAGCCTGGTTACCAGGATGTTAATGTAGATATTGCCGTTAAGCTTAAAAAAGAAAACCGGGCTTTTAAAGTAGAAAAATACGAACACAGCTATCCGCATTGCTGGCGTACCGATAAACCTGTGCTTTACTATCCGCTGGATGCCTGGTTCATTAAAACCACGGCATTAAAAAACAGGATGGTGGAGTTGAATAAAACAATTAACTGGAAACCTAAAAGCACCGGCGAGGGCCGTTTTGGCAACTGGCTGGAGAATATGGTTGACTGGAACCTGAGCCGCAGCCGCTTCTGGGGAACGCCATTGCCAGTTTGGAAGAACAATGGAACCTCTTTACAAGATGTTGAAGATACCATTTGCATTGGATCAATTGAAGACTTAAAAGACGGGTATTTATTAACAAAAAAAGGAAAACAAATAATCTTAAATCTTTCGCAAGAATCTGTGGACTCAGGATTTGATAGATTTTTTCAAATTTTCGGGGTACCAAGTAATTTAAATTATTCTTTAATTCTTCAATTAACTAAACGTAAGCCAGATGCTCTCAATGGTTATATTTTAGGACTGGCAGGCTTTAAAACTATGTTTTTATCGAAGGAAGAATTGGGTTTTTGCAAAATAGAGAGTTACGATGGAGACTTAGATTTACACAAGCCATTTGTAGATGATGTAGTATTTAACAAGGAAGAAGTTTTTTATTATCGGGTACCCGACCTGATTGACGTTTGGTTCGACAGTGGCGCCATGCCCTACGCCCAATGGCATTTTCCGTTTGAAAACAAGGAAATATTCGCAGACAATTACCCGGCAGACTTTATAGCCGAAGGGGTTGACCAAACCCGTGGCTGGTTTTATACCCTGCACGCCATAGCCTCTTTAATAAAAGAAGACGTACAGGAAGAGCTGGCCAGCGCCGGTTTTGCGGTGGATGACAGCAAATACCCAGGCCTGGCGTACAAAACCTGTGTTTCCAACGGGTTGGTGCTGGATAAGAACGGCAATAAAATGAGCAAGCGCCTGGGCAACGTAGTAAACCCGTTTGAAACCATTGAAAAATATGGTGCCGATGCCACCCGCTGGTACCTGGTTACAAACGCATCGCCGTGGGACAATCTTAAATTCGATATTGCCGGCATACAGGAAGTGCAGCGCAAATTCTTCGGTACCTTATATAATACCTACCAGTTTTTTGCCTTATACGCCAATGTGGATGGTTTTGCTTTCAGGGAAACCTATATTCCGCTGGAGCAACGCCCGGAAATAGACCGCTGGGTACTGTCCTCACTCAACTCCCTGGTAAAAAAAGTAACACAGGCCATGGATGATTATGAGCCTACTATTGCCGGCCGTGCTGTTGAAGAGTTTGTGGATGAACACCTTAGCAACTGGTATGTGCGCCTTTGCCGCCGCCGTTTTTGGAAAGGCGAATACGAACATGACAAAATCTGCGCCTACCAAACCCTGTACGAATGCCTGGAAACGCTGGTAAGGCTAATTGCGCCTATTTCGCCCTTTTTCAGCGATGCGGTATTTAAAAACCTGGATGCTGTAACAGGCCGGTTTAAAGTACAGTCTGTACACCATGCGGATTTTCCGGCAGTCAACGAAGCGGCTATAGATAAATTACTGGAAGAAAGGATGCAACTGGCGCAAGACGCTTCTTCATTGGTGTTGTCACTGCGTAAAAAGGTGAACATAAAAGTACGCCAGCCTTTGCAAAAAGTGCTGATACCTGTACTTAACCCGCAGATGAAAGTGCAACTGGAGAAAGTAGCCGACCTGGTTAAAGCGGAAGTAAACGTAAAAGAAATAGAATATCTTACTGAAACAGAGGGTTTTATCAATAAAAAAATAAAGCCTGACTTTAAAAAACTCGGCGCCAAGCTGGGCCCTAAAATGAAAGCGGTAAGCGCCGCTTTGTCACAATTTACCCAGCATGACATAGCGGCTTTAGAAAAAGATGGAGAATATTTGTTGAATATTGGAGGAGAATCCATTACTTTACTGCTTGCCGAAGTTGACATTGTGGCGGAAGATATTCCGGGCTGGAGTGTGGCTGGTAAGGGTAGCCTTACCGTAGCGTTGGATATTACCCTTAGCGAGGCTTTGAAGAAAGAAGGGGATGCAAGGGAGTTTGTTAACCGCATACAAAATATCCGAAAAGAAACGGGACTTGAATTAACCGACCGTATATTGGTAGATGTGCTCGATGGCAGCGAAATCGGGCCGTCTATAAATGAATTTAAGAACTATATTTGCGCGGAAATTTTGGCAGATAGCCTTAATTGGGTGCCTGAAATGCAGGACGGCACTGAAATTGACGTAAATGGCCATCTGTTGAAAGTGAGCATAAATAAAAAAGGATAACGTTGTATGCCAACAAAAAAACCTGCACCTAAGAAAGCGGCGAAACCCGCGGCAAAACCTGCTAAAAAAGCAGCACCGGCAAAGCCGGTTAAAAAAGCGGCGCCAGTAAAAAAAGCCAAAGCAGCGGCAAAGCCCGTAGCTAAGGCCCCGGTTAAAAAAGCGGCGCCCGCAAAACCGGTAAAACCTGCCGCCAAACCTGCCCCTAAGGCCGCCGTAAAAAAAGCCGCACCGCCAAAACCAGTGCAAAAAGCCGCCCCGGCAAAAAAACCGGCGCCAGCACCTGTTAAAACAGCTAAAAAAGAAGCACCGGCCCCGCCGCCACCCGTTGTAAAACAAAAGGTGGCAGAAAAAACTGCCCCTGCACCTAAACCTGCGGCCAAACCCGTACCTGTGAAAGAAGTAAAGGTTCCAAAGACTACGGTTAAGACAAGTGTGCCTTATCAACCGGAGTATAAACCCTTGGAACAGAGACAAGAAACCTCAAAAACAAACGATCCATTGGTACGATATACAGATGCCGAACTGGCAGAGTTCAGAGAACTTATTAATAAGAAGCTGGAAGCAGCTAAAAAAGAATTGGCTTACTTACAGGGTTTAATTACCCGTAAAGATGACCTTGGTGGCGATGAAGCCGAAAGCCGCTACATGACCATGGAAGATGGCAGTATGAGTATGGAACGTGAGCAATTAAGCCAAATGGCCAGCCGCCAGATTACTTACATAGACCACCTGGAAAAAGCGCTGATACGCATCGAAAACAAAACCTATGGCATTTGCCGCGTAACAGGCAAGCTTATTGACAAAGCCCGCCTCCGCGCTGTGCCGCATGCCACGCTTAGCCTTGAAGCTAAACTGGGTCTTGTTAAGCCCGGCGGCTCTGGCGGTAATGGGGAGTAACATGATATTTTTTCTTTATAAAACAAAAGCAGGTGTAAGCCTGCTTTTTGTTTTTGCACAGTATTTAAGGGCGCCTGCCCACGCTAAGGCGATGGGCACCGGGCTTTCCGCTCATACTCCGGCACAAATCCCCTGCACAAAACCTTCACCGGGGTATCCGCTGCAATCCCTGGCGCAAAAAGAAACACGCTGCCGGTTTCGAGGCAAACCGAAATTTCTAACTCTAAAAAGGCTATACCCTTTTTTTATTCCCCAATAATATCTGCAGCAGCGGTATAACCAGCAAGGGCAGCACAACGCTTTTATAACGAACTATAGCGCCGGAAAAAGTTACGGTGTAACCGGTTAAAATAATCATGCTTATGCTAAAACAAATGCAGGCAAGCCATAGCGGGTGCAATAGTGCCGCCCTTCTAAACCTCACAGCACAAATAACTATCAGCAGGCAAAGCGCCAGGTTTTCGGCAAAAGCCGGAATATAGCTTACATGGTGCAGCTCGTTAACATGCGGCCGCAAAAAACCGATGTCAATTGCGGCAGGCAGAAACCGGGCAAAACTGCCAAAGGTTGGTTCTAATGCCGGGGTGATTATTTTAGAGCCGCCAGCCAGGTTATTAAACTCATTGTGCCTTTCAGCAAGATAATGGTATAAATTAAGCGAAGGGTGTATGTACGGAGCGCTTACAAATAGTACCAGGCAAAGCAGGTACACCCCAATGGCCATAACTATCTTTTTCCGTGGAAACCTTTCTCCTAACACCCAAACGGCCAGCGCAGGCAAAAGCAACAGCAACATAAAGTTGCGTAAAGCAAAAAGCAGCAGGGCGCAGATCAGGCAGGCCATAATGTTCTGCACTACTTTTTTACCCTGCAACGCCAAATGGAAATAGTACAGTAACAATGTAGTACAACTGAACGCCAGCCCATCCTTATGAATACCGCTGCACCAGAACAGCAATGATGGTATTAAAAACGATGCCGCTACCAGCAAGGGTTTTGTAAGATTTGTAGAAGCCGCTGCCAGCCGGTAACAGGCTATGTTACCAAAGAAAAAAAGAAAGTTAAAGAGTATAACATCGGCAAAATAACTACGGCCGGTAAACACATTACAAATTGCCAGCAGCTTGATGATCGTATTGTCCTTAAGATCGTTCCAGTAAGAGTTTTTGGCGGCAAAAAGGTTGCTGGGTTCATTGTATCCTGAAGAAAAAAAATCCTTAACGAAACCAGCCGGATCCCGCAGCAGCCAATCTGTTTCTGCCAGGCTTAAATTGAAGTAACGGAAAGAATCGCTCCCTTCTTTATAAGCCGGCAGGGAATAAAAAAGGCCATACAGCACACCTGCGCAAACTTTAGCTATAAATAATGCGGCCAGCCATTTTTTGCCCATACCGGATTGCCTGAAAAAAACAAGCCTTGTTACAAGCCATGTAAACAAAACAAGATAACCTGCAAAGATGATACTGTTGAGCACGTTGTTAGTTTATGGCTTCCTGCCCTTAAGGCAGGTTAATATTGATTGGGGTGCCTGTAATCTCCATGAGCATGGCGCAATGTTCTCTTCAAGGGTATCTGCATGCCATTGGTATTCTCCAGCCAGCCGTATAATGTGTCGGCCAGTTGTTTTACAGTTTGCTGGTACTCCGGCTTTTCTATTAAATTAAATTTTTCATCCGGGTCTTTCTCCAGGTCGTATAATTCGTTGGTATCCCAAATTCCGTTATAATGTATGTATTTAAATTTATCGGTACGCACGCCAAACATGGTAGGCGTCATGGGAAAATCGTACTCCCAGTAATACTCGTAAAATATCTTGTCACGCCAATTGCTGTTATCTCCCTTTAATAATTGTACAAAAGATTTGCCCGGCATATAAGCCGGCTGTTGCAGGCCTGCGCATTGCAAAACGGTAGGGGCAATATCAATATTCTGTACCATTCGGGTTATGGTGTTGCCACCTTTAAACAGGCCCGGACAATATACCAGGAAGGGCACTTTTACAGATTCTTCATAAAAGTGGCGTTTGTCAATAAGGCCGTGCTCGCCCCAGCTAAAACCGTTGTCACCCATGTACACCACCATGGTATTTTTGTCAAGGCCTTCTTTTTGCAGGTATTCCAGCACGGCGCCAATACTTTCATCAACAGCCATTAATGTTTCACAATAGCGCTGTACCATATCGTTTATATCGTGATGGCCGTGGTACATATAATCTACCCCATGCCAGCTATGGCGTTGCTGTTTAACCCACTCCGGCCAGTTGTATTTTTTGTATTCATCAGATAGTGTTTGCCAGTAGGTGGCTGGCAGCGGCAGGTTGTTGCCTTTGTACATACCCCGGTGCCTTTTGGCCGGGTAAAACTCGGCATGCACGGCTTTGTGAGACAGGTACATAAAAAATGGCTTGCTCCTGTTCCGTTTGTCCAGCCACTGTACTGCATCTTGCGTAAGCACATCGGTGATGTAGGCAGAGTCTGCGTGTGCTACCTGTTTGCCGTTAATGTTCAATACCGGGTTGTAATAAATGCCCTGGCCTTTAAAACTTTCCCAATGGTCAAATCCGGGCCGTGGCGCATCATCTTCGTCGCCCATGTGCCATTTACCAAAAAAGGCTGTTTGATACCCTGACTGTTGCAGGTATTGCGGAAAATATACCAGGTTTTCCGGGGCCGGTGCGCTGTTGTCAACAATGGTATGCACATGCGAATACTGTCCTGTCAAGATAGATGCACGGCTGGGTGAGCACAATGCGGTGGTTACAAAAGCATTTTTAAACCAGGCCCCTTCTTTTGCAAGCCTGTCCATATTAGGGGTACGCAGCCAGGGAATTTTACCTGTAAAACCCATGAAATCATTCCGGTGGTCATCGGTTAAGATGAAGATGACGTTCATTGGGGGTTTATCTCCCGTCTTTTGCAAATTAAGCGAAGGTTTGGTTTGGGCAACAGCGAAGTATAGGCCGCAGAGCAGGCAATTAAGAAGCAGCATTCCTTTTTTCATGGAAAAGAATTGTGCGGTAAATATAACCAGCACATTTCACATAGAACTTTTAGCGGCAGAACAAATTACTGAATACCAGCTACAATGGCGCCCAGCTCTTTATCAATTTCTCCCTCTTTACCGTATTCTACAACACGCCCTATTTCTTTGCCATCCTTCATCACAATAAAGGTAGGCACGTTAAGCACGTTAAAGGCTTTTTCAAGATGGCCGGATGCGGTTTTCTCCCGGTCAACACCAATCAGGGAAATTGCTGAATCGGGCAGGCCACCACTGTCTGCCAGGCGGTAAAAAAGTGGAAGCAGGTATTGTGTATCGTGGCACCAGGTACCACCAAAAACAACCACCTGGAATTTGGATGCATTTTTTTTAAATGCATCAACAGCAACAGCACTGGCTGGGGTAATATCATAGTTCTGCTTAAACCAGCGAAAGGCGGTATCAGCCTCAATATCAGAGCGTTTTAAAATACCTTTCAGCACTTTGGTTTCATCGTCTTTTATAATTTCAAACGTACTGTTTTGGGCGTATGTTTTAGACAAAAAAAGCAGGGATATCGCTGTTGCGAAAAAGCGTTTCAATGCGTTGCTCATGCGCCTAAGTTAGCCTTCAATTCAAGAAGAAAAGTGCGGAATTTTGTTAAAGATTGTATAAGCTGAAGATTGGTGTCGGCATTTTTTTTGTTTTCCCGCAGGTACTTTTTTGCTCCTTCTATAGAAAACTTTCTTTGCCGCAGCAGGTAGTAAATTACCTGCAGGTTTTTTACGTCTTCCGGGCGAAAGAGGCGGTCGCCTTTACGGTTTTTACGTGGCTTTAAAATATCAAACTCATTTTCCCAATACCGTACCAGCGATGTGTTTACATGAAACCATTGGGCTACCTGGCTAATGGCATAGTACTGTTTTTGAAACAACACTTCATCATCGGGCACTTCCACAAAATCTACTTCAGCATCTATTTCCTTAAAAGATTTTCTGCCGCGTTTTTTTACCACTGCCAATAAGGGCCTTTTCTCCGGGTCTTTCCATGTGGCTGTTGCTTCGGTTGCGGGCTTTTCTTCACTGGCAACCTGCTGCACCGGTGCTGGCAGCGGTTTCTCTTTCAGCTTAACCTTCACGGCAATTTTATCATCTTCAAATATAATAGAGGATACCGGCTGCCGCAGGGCAACTGTTTCATCCGGGGCGGCTTCTGTTATGCTTGCAACCTGTGGTAGGCTGTCGGCAGGCAACTCGTCTTTTTCTTCATCGCCGGCCGCAGAAACAGTTACATGCAACCAATCGTTCGCCGGTGCTTCAGGCTCCGTAACCAACGGTTCTTCATCCGGCTTCACGGCTACAAGCACTTCTGTTGCCAGTGCATCGTTACTTGTTACCGGTTTAACAGGCTTAATGTCATTAGCCTTTACGGTAGCTTCCTCCCACATGCCAAATAAATCTAACTGCTTCATCAGGTAAAATTAAGATTCAAAAAAAAACATAAGCGTGGTTTTGGAAGTATGGTGGATAAGATGTACGTATCTTAGGCAGCTACAACTTGCCAAAAATTGTACCGTATGCAACCAGTTAAAAAAATTGCCGTTTGCGGGGCAGGTACCATGGGGGGTGGCATAGCGCAAACTACCGCTATGCATGGAGTGGAAACCGTTGTGTACGACCTTTCGGAAGCTGCACTTGACAATTGCAGGGCCGGCATTATAGCGCAACTGCAAAAGCTGGTTGAGAAAGGCAAAATAACTGCCGCGGAAAAAGCAACCATACATAACAACCTTTCCTATACCACAGATATCGGGCTTTGCCAGGCAGAATTGGTTATTGAAGCCGTTGTTGAAAACATCCATGTTAAAGCGGCGCTTTTTAATCAGCTTGCAGAAGTAAATAATACCGGCGTTGTTTTGGCCACCAACACCTCATCCCTTTCCGTAACTAAAATAGCCGCTGCCACAAGCTATGCTGCCCAGGTTGTGGGCATGCATTTTTTTAACCCTGCCCCACTCATGAAACTGGTGGAAGTTGTTCGAGGCCGGCAAACCAGTGAAGCTGTTGTGCAAACCATCAGCAGCTTTGCAAAACAGTTGGGCAAACTGCCTGTTATCTGTAACGATTCGCCCGGGTTTATTGTAAACCGTGTGGCCCGCCCCTACTACCTGGAAGCATTGAAAATGCTTGAGGAAGGTGTGGCAGATATTGCCACTATTGACGCGGCCATGGAGAACGCCGGTTTTAAAATGGGGCCATTTAAACTGATGGACCTTATTGGCATTGATGTTAACTACACGGTTAGCGATTGTATCTGGCAGCAGCTTGATAAACCTGAACGGCTGCAACCTTCCGCTTTGCAGCAGGACAAAGTTGCAAAGGGTGAACTGGGCAAAAAAACAGGCAAAGGGTTTTACGAATATTGAATAAGGAACAAGGAATTTTGAATGAAGAAGGAAGAGCGCCCCCTCACGATTCACGATTACTCACGCTCACTTGCGATTGGGATGAACAAGGAATTTTGAATAATGAAAGGACGAAGCGGAATGCACCCCACTCACCACTCACGAACTTAATATCGAACAAGAAACAAGGAGTTTTGAATGAGGAAGGAAGAGCGCCCCCTCACGATTCACGATTACTCACGCTCACTTGCGATTGCGATGAACAAGGAATTTTGAATAATAAAACGACGAAGCGGAATGCACCCCCACTCACCACTCACGAACCTAATATCGAACAAGGAACAAGGAATTTTGAATGATGAAAGTCGAAGCGGATGCACCCACTCACCACTCACTACTCACCACTCACCAATAAACTACCCGGGCTGAAAAGATGCCATGAAATACCAGCCGATGAACGTAGTGCGACGCAACGATGCCTCCCACAATGAACCAAAAGCCGGCCACCCCATTCTTCATGCTAAAAACAACAGCAACATTTACGCTGCATGCTTACCTTTAGCGCCATTTGCCAAATTTGGGTTTCAAACTAAAGCTATGATTGTAGTTACAGGCGCTACGGGCCTGGTAGGTTCGCACCTGGTTAAAGAACTGGCCAGGCAGGGTAAACAGGTAAGGGCACTGTACAACAGAACTGCCCCGGCAGGCAATATGCCCGGTATAGAATGGGTAAAAGCCGATATACTGGATGTTGTTGCGCTGGAAGAAGTATTGGCCGATGCCCGCCAGGTGTACCATTGCGCCGCCATTGTTTCTTTTAGCCCCAAAACAAAACATGTACTGCAGCAAACCAATATTGAAGGCACTGCCAATGTGGTAAATGCCAGCCTGGATGCCGGGATTGAAAAAATGGTTTTTGTAAGCTCCGTAGCCGCGTTGGGAAGGATAAGGGAAGGTGAAAGCATTAATGAAACCATGTTCTGGACACCGGAAACCAGCAACAGCGAATACGGCAAAAGCAAGTACCTGGCAGAAATGGAAGTGTGGCGCGGTATAAGCGAGGGCCTTAACGCTGTTATTGTTAACCCTAGTATTATACTGGGCAGCGGAGACTGGAGCAAGGGCTCCGCAGAATTGTTTAAGAGCGCTTATAAAGAGTTTCCCTGGTATACCAATGGCATCAGCGGCTTTACCGATGTTGCCGATGTGGTAAAAGCCATGATAATGCTGATGGAAAGCGACATACACTCCCAAAGGTTTATCATCAACACAGAAAATATCTCTTTTCGTGAACTGTTTACCGCTATTGCCAACAGCTTTAATAAAAGGCCGCCGCACCGGGAGGTTACACCCCTAATCGCGGAAATTGTGTGGCGTGCAGAAGCTGTTAAAAGCATGTTTACCGGCAAAACGCCAATGCTTACAAAAGAAACAGCCCGCACATCCCTAACCAAAGTGTATTTTGATAACAGCAAGCTGCTGCAATACCTGCCCGGCTTTACATATACGCCGCTGAACGAATCTATAGAGCGCATTGCCGCGGAATTAAAACAACAGTACCAGCTATAAAGCAGCACCCTTTTAAGCCCACAGGCAACCCCGCTACTTGTTATACGTATTCATAAGGCTGTAAGTTGTTGATGTGCTATACGTACATTGCCTTACGCCAAACACGTATGAAACGCATTCTATTTACCCACTCATGGTTTCACCGGTACGATGCCAAGCAATGGAAAACGGCGCAGCCATACCCACCCCTGGGTACCATGTATGCAGCAGCGTTAATGCGGCAACAGGGTTGCGAAGTGAAGATTTTTGATACCATGTTTGCACATAACGCTGCAGAAGTTGTTCCGCATATTGATAGCATGCAGCCGGAGATTTTTACCATTTATGATGACGGCTTTAACTACTTAACCAAAATGTGCCTTACCAACATGCGGGAGGCAGCCTTTGAAATGATACGCATAGCCAAAGCAAAAGGCTGCACCGTAATTGTTTCCAGTTCAGACTCCACCGATCATTTTGAAAAATACCTGGACAATGGCGCCGACTTTATTTTATTGGGCGAGGCAGAGATAACCCTTAAAGAGCTGGTTGCACAACTGGGTAAAGCCGGTGCTGATTTCTTTTCTATCCAGGGCATTGCTTTTCGCCAGGGCGGCAATACCATTAAAACCGCCCGGCGCATGGTATTAAAAGAACTGGATGAACTGCCTTTTCCCGCATGGGACCTGGTTAACCTGGATGTTTACCGCGAGGTTTGGATGCAACGCCACGGTTATTTTTCCATAAACCTGGCTACAACAAGGGGCTGCCCCTTTAAATGTAACTGGTGTGCCAAGCCCATTTATGGCAACCGGTACAACTCCCGCTCACCGGAAAATGTAGTGGCGGAAATAAAGATGCTGAAAGCCCGCTACCCATTTGACCGTATCTGGTTTTGTGATGACATTTTTGGCCTTAAACCCGGTTGGGTAAACCGCTTTGCGGAGTTAACACAACAGGAGAACCTTCAACTGAATTACAAAATTCAATGCCGGGCAGATTTGCTGTTGCAGGAAAATTATATAGCCAGCCTTGCCCGCAGCGGGTGCAGTAATATTTGGATGGGGGCAGAAAGCGGCTCGCAAAAAATACTGGATGCTATGGACAAAGGCACCACGCTGCAACAGATAGAGGAAGCGACAGGGTTGATAAAAAAGTACGGTATGAAACCTTCTTTTTTTATTCAGTTTGGTTACCCGGGCGAAACAAAAGAAGATATTGAAAAAACCATACGCATGATTAGCCGGTTGCTGCCCAGTGATATTGGCATTTCAGTTTCGTACCCACTGCCGGGCACAAAGTTTTATGAAAGCGTAGAAGCTGAGTTGCGTGAAAAAGCCAACTGGACAGATTCTGATGAACTGGCACTGATGTTCAGGAATACTTATCCTGCCCCTTTTTACAAGCACCTGCACCGCTATGTGCACAGCAGGTTTAACCTGGCTACCACAAAGGCGGATGTACAAAAGTTGTTCAGGCAGCCGTGGGGTTTACGCTTTGCGCATGTAAAAAGAATTGTCAAAGTACCCTGGCATTGGTATACCGGGTTTATGTACCGGCAGAAAATGAAGGCGTTTCAATACTAGCCGGGCTGTAATACTAACCAAGCATAATTATTCACCATTGACCATTCACGACTATGATACCAGCGACATATTTCCATAGCATCATCGTTGCGTCGCAAGCACTTCATCGTCCGGTTAATATGGCGGCATTTAAGCGTAGATAAAATCAAATTATTAAAGCTGTTTACAGGCGTATGATCACAACTTCTCCTTTCGATATTATGGCAGGCACTTACGACAGTGATTTTACCGCTACGCGTATCGGAAAGCTGCAGCGAGATAAAGTGTGGAAACTGCTACTACCTGTATTAAACCGTTATCAAAAGCCGCTCAATATTTTGGAACTCAACTGCGGCACCGGAGAAGATGCTGTAAGGCTTGCCGCACTGGGGCACTACGTTTGTGCAACAGACGCTTCAGCCGCCATGATTGAGCAGGCCAGGCAAAAAGCCTCAGGCCAAAATATACAAGGTGGCCTGGAGTTGCAGGTCTGTAGCTTTGCGAACATTTCAGCAGCCTTTGCTAACCGGCATTTTGATTTGGTGCTTTCAAATTTCGGCGGGCTTAATTGTATTGATGACAAGGAAATGCAGGTGCTCTGCAACAGCCTTTCCACCCTTACTACAAACGGAGCGGTATTGGTTTTTGTGGTAATGGGCCGGTTTTGCCTTTGGGAAATGCTGTATTATACGGTGAAGCTGGATTTTAAAAGGGCGTTTAGGCGCCTGCAAAAATTTACGTTGTTCAAAGCCGGTGAAAATCAACTGCCGGTTTATTACTATCACCCCTGGACCCTGCAAAAAATTTTCCGGCAGCATTTTAAAAAACAACAGGTAAACCCGGTTGGCTTTTTTGTTCCCCCCTCTTACCTGGAGCGCTATTTTGCTGCAAAACCATCGTGGCTAAACAGGTTTAACCGTTGGGATAATGGCTGGGGCAACCATACCATGTTCTCGGCTTTTGCAGATCATTTTTGTATGATACTTAAAAAGAAAGGGCAATGAAAATACTGCTTACGCATGGATACTTTATTGCCGAAGATGCCAAAGAACAGCAGATTATGCGGCCATACCCACCGTTGGGCATACTGTACATTGCCGCTTACCTGGAAGAAAACGGTTATGCCAACGAAGTTTTTGATTCCACGTTCCAGTCGCCGGGAGAATTAAAACGGCGTATACTGATTGACCAGCCGGATATCATTGCCATTTACACCAACCTAATGACCAAACTAAACGTGCTGAAGGTGATTCATTTTATCCGCAGCAACAGGCAGCTTTTACCTAATACCAAAATAGTACTGGGCGGGCCGGAGGTGCGGAACCATAAAGAGAATTTTTTACGCTATGGCGCTGATGTGGTTGTGTTTGGCGAAGGGGAAGATACCATGTTGGAGCTGGTAAAACTATTTGAAAAAGAACCCACGCCACTGCTGGAAGCTGTGCCGGGCATAGCCTATATTAACAACAACGATGAAGTGGTTACCAATGAAGACCGCGTACTAATCAGGGACATTAATAAGCTGCCTTTTCCGGCAAGGCAAAAAATAAACCTGCAGCAATACTTTGATGTATGGCAGCAACGCCATGGAACAAGCATGGTAAATGTAAGCACCATGCGGGGCTGCCCATACTCCTGCAAATGGTGCAGCCGTGCGGTATATGGCGCCAGCTACCGCCGCAGAAACCCTAAGCTGGTGGTGGATGAAATGCAATGGCTAAAACAGCATTATAGCTTTGATATGATTTGGTTTGTGGATGATGTATTTACGATTAACCACAAATGGTTGAAGGAATTTGTGATGGAAGTGCGAACCCGTGAAGCGGTTGTACCCTACGAAATTATTTCACGGGCAGACAGGCTTACGGAAGAAGTAGTGCAACTGTTGAAAGAAAGTGGCTGCTTCAGGGTGTGGATTGGCGCTGAAAGTGGCTCGCAAAAGATTATTGACGCTATGGACCGCCGTGTTAAAGTGGAGCAGGTAAGGGAAATGATCAGGCTGGTGAAACGGTATGGCATGCAGGCCGGCACATTCATTATGCTGGGCTATCCCGGGGAAAACGAGCAGGATATTAAAGAAACCCTGCACCACCTGCGCTATTCAAACCCAGACCAGTACACCATTACCGTAGCCTACCCCATTAAAGGAACGCCGCTTTACAGTGAGGTAGAAGATGTGTTTATTGAAAACCTGCCCTGGGAGACCAGTACCGACAGGGATATAGATTTTAAACGTGCTTATAACCGCCGCTACTATCACTACGCTATGAGCTGGATACAGAATGAAGTACTGTACAGCAAGAGCAACGCCGCTTTACTAAAGGTGAAGCTGAAACTGAAAGCCCTGGCCGCCCGTACGGGAATGATGCTGGAAAAAATAAAGGGGCACCCGGCCAGCACAATTAGCCAATAAATGAAACCGGTTTAGCAACAGCCATCCAAAGAACCAACCGAAGAAATGTCTGCATGGTTTTTTATTGCCAGGTTATAATAGATGCTGCGTAAAACGTGCAGTAGCGCCCCCGAGGGCTATATGTGTACCGCAAACAGGATGAGGATGTGAATAGCTTTTTCAACCCTGTTGGTGTTGAGAGACCATCGCCAAATGCCAACCCCGGATAAAATCCGGCCTATTCATATTTAGTGCTACGGCTATTGAATATTTTTATCCTGTACATGCTATAAATTGCCCGGATGAAATGCGGTGTTGCTTTTTTTATTTACAAGGCATACAACCTGCCCGCAGGAAAAACAACAGGCTGCACCGTCGGGTGAGGGATTGAAGCGGTTACCCCGGTGAGGCCATAGCAGCAGGGCCTTGTGCCGGAGTAATAGCGGAAAGCCCGGCCCGAGGTACGAGGGACACCCCCTAAAAAAAATTCTGGTGCAAACAATACAATAGCCCTGCAACCCTGTGGCGAGATTGAAGAATGCTATTGCAAAGTTTTACGCGGTGCATACCATCAACAACCTGCTTTTGAGATAAGCCGGGGCATATATGAAAGTAGTTTAGGTTGTGGATTCTGAAGTTTGGTTATTTTGCTTGGGGCTTTTGCCTTCTGCATCTACCTGCATGAGAAACTGGAACAAATCTTCTTTAGGCTGTAATTGTAGCTTTTTGCGAAGCCTGTAGCGGCTTATTTCTACCCCTCTTACAGAAATACTGAGCAGCCGGGCCATTTCTTTGCTGCTAAGGTTCATACGGAGGTAAGCACATAATCTTAGTTCGTGGGGTTTTAAACCTGGATATTTGTTTTGCAGAGTGATTAAAAAGTTGTTGTGTACGTTGTTAAAATGAATAGAGAACTGCCTCCATTCCTCATCAAGTTTTTCTTCTGAACCCAGGCTGCGCAGTAACTTTTTTAACTCGCCAGGTTCAATAGGTTCATTTCCAGGTTTATTGAGTTTATTTAGAATGTCTGCTATTTTTGAAAGGTATTCTTTTTTTTGTACAAGATTCAGTGCAGTATTGGCAAGCTCTGCATTTTTTCGTTCTATCTCAACTTCTAATTTTTCGTTTTGTAACCTTATGAGTTCTTTTTCAGATTGCTCCATCTGCAGGCGGTGCAGGTAAGCCATTTGCCTTTGTTCTTCTTCAAATTTCTTTTGGTCTTCCTGTCTTTTAGCTTCCATTTTTTGTTTCTGCTTTCTTACCTGGTGCTTAAAAAGCAGGTATAATGCTTCAAAAAGTGTAAGCACATATAAAATATAGGCCCATAAGGTTTTGTACCACGGCGGGCTTATTTTAAAGGAATAGGTATATTCTTTAGACTCCTGCGACGGGCCATTTCTTGCTTTTACATGAAAAACATAAGAGCCGGCAGGAAGGTTTGTATAATCTTTTGTACTGGTTTGCTCCCATATACTCCAGCCTTTGTCGAAGCCCTGCAGAAAGTAGCTAAACTCAAGTTCTGTATTAAGGTGGACGATGGAAGCAGAATAAGCAAAGTGCAGTGAGTTGTGTTTATATGGCAACGCCGGTTTATTTACTAAGGAATTGAGCGAGTAGCCGCCATATAGTATGCTGTCTGTAGAACCGATTATTTTAACCGATGTTATATAGGCTGTAAATGGCTGAATGCTTTGATGATATTTTTGGTAATCAATGTTATAAAATCCGTCCTGACCGCCCACAATAACATTGCTGGTATTATAGGGAAATATGTTTTCAAAGCCACTTACAATTTTATTTTTTAGCTCTGGTATATAATTTATTACAGGATTTTGATTTGTATAATCTGCTACGCCAACCATTTTGTCTTGCACAAACCATATATTTCCTTTGTCATCTTCTGTTAAGTAACGTACAGGGCGGTTACCGAATAACAGGGCATAATCTTTTGCCTTCTGCATTTTATCATTTTGCTTGTTGTATTCATATATCCCTTTTTTAGTTGCAAACAATATTTTTCCTTTAATCTTAAACACATGGTTATCCAAATCATCAGGTAAGCCATCTTTTTGGTTGTAATGGGTAACCGTATAGTCAGGAAGGGTAATTTTATAAATACCACGATAGGGGTGCGAAACCCAGATAGTGGCGCCATCTGTTTCTACATACCGGCTGGATTCTGAAAATTTATTGATGCCTCCCTTTTCCAGAATGTTACCGTTGTTTGTTTCATACAATTGGATGCCCAGGTAGTTACCTGCTGCAATTTGTAATGGATATGTTCCTGCTTCAATAGGGCGATAAGTCCAATAGCCGGTTTTAGAAGATATGAGGCTGGCCTGATGGTTGGTTACTTTCTAGAAGCCATCATCCCTGCCAACAAGAAGCTGATTATCGAGTACCGATAAATTCCAGGTTAAGCCGCTGAGCAACAGTTTGGGTTTTGCGGTAATTGAACTTAAATCGGCTGCAGAAGAAAGTGGCAGCCATTGCAAACCGGTGGAAAGCGCAAAATATATGTTACCGCCTACAGTTTTGGCGCTGTAACCGGCGCCATTGTTAAACGCAGCGGGGTTGATATGTTTTATGGGGTTATTGCAGGCAAAGAAGACAATACCATTGTCAAGACCAATCCATGAATTTCCGTTTTTATTTGTAAAAATGCAACGGACGGTATTGTTTGGCAACCCGTTTTTTGTTGAAATGTTTTCCAGTATTTTCCCTTGCCTTGTTATACGGTATGCGCCGTTAAAATAGGTACCCGCCAAAAAACTACTGTCATCTACCCATGACAGTGAAGTAAAGTGCTGGCTGGCATTAAAATCTGAAGCAATGAGTTTAAATGGTGCCAACTTATTTTGTACCAATAAGTATAAACCATTCTTTGTGGTACTCAGCAGGCAGGTATCTCCGGAGCCGGGCTTTATATCGGTAATAAAAAATCCGGGGGGCAGAGAGGTTTCGCCAATAAATGGCTGCCAGGTATTATTCTGGTAAATAAATAAGCCGCGGTCTTTTTCATGGGCTATTGCTTTGCCCTGATATTGGTGCAGGGAAAGCCATTTGGAAGAAGAAGGGTAAGACGTAAATTTTTGGCCTGTGAGTTTAAAAATTATGGGGTCTGTCCTGAAAAAAACATCATTCCCAACAACCTCCAGTTCCCAAACATCAGCAAACTTTTTTGCGCTGTCTGGCAACAGGTCTTTTAAAGAAGTATATTGAAGTTTGCCGGCATTGTCGGGGGCAAAATAACCCAGTTCGTCCTGCGCTCCGGCATAAAGTTTTCCGTACTTATCAAATGCAATAGATCTTAAAATGGTTTTATTGGGAACAGGGAGAATCTGCCAATTTGTACCATTAAAAATTAAAAGGCCTTCATTATTTGCAACATACAAACGATTGTTAACATCCTGTGTTATAGCCCAGTTTTGAATGCCTGCTCCATATTGATTTCTTGTAATGCCCCTGATTTCATTAAGCCCTATTATTTCCTGGCCATACCCTTGCTTATCTCCAAACATAATGATGAAAGCAGGGAATGTAATTTTTACTAAAAACAACCGCAGAGAAAGTGTATATGGCCCAAGATGTATTATAGATGTACGTATTTAGGCCAAATATAACGCTTAATTGAAAGTGTAGTAGTAGGGATGTGGTGGTTTTTTAGGTTTTGGGCGGTTCGGAAAGTTATTTTTATCTCCACTTTTTTACCTGCATCCCGGCAGAAATTTTTTTTAAAAGATTGCTGAAAAAATTGCCTGGTTGTTGAAAAACTAACGGTCTTACAATTCAAATCAAAAAATTGCTGTATGAGAAAAAGTATCGTATCTGCTTTTCTTTTTTTCTTTTTCACCGCTTCGGTAAAGGCTCAATCAAATACTGTTGCAGTCAAAATGACAGGTGGAGGTTCGAGTCTTATTGTTAATGGAAAGGAGTTTTTTATTAATGGGATGAACTGGGATTACTTCCCTATTGGCACTAATTATTCTTACAGCTTATGGAAGCAACCGGATGATATAATACAGGCTGCACTGGATTACGAAATGCCATTGCTGCGCACTATGGGGGTAAACACTATTCGCCAATATACAGGCGTACCTGCCAGGTGGATTAAATATATATATGAGAATTATGGTATTTACACGGTACTAAACCATTCTTTTGGCCGCTACGGGCTTACGCTTAAAGGCAAGTGGGCACCTAATACCGATTATTCAAGCCCGCTGGTAAAAGAACTGTTGTTAAGCGAGGTTAAAGACATGGTAAACCAATATAAGAATACTCCTGGTGTGCTGATGTTTCTTTTGGGGAACGAGAATAACTATGGCCTTTTTTGGAGGGGGGCGGAAACAGAAAACATTCCTGTTCAGGATAGAAAGTCTACAAAGGATGCACAGCATTTATACAGGTTATTTAATGACGCGGTAAAAGAAATAAAAGCCATTGATGTTTCTCATCCGGCAGCAATTTGTAACGGGGATTTACTTTTTCTGGATATTATAGCTAAGGAGTGTACGGATGTGGATGTGTTGGGTATCAACAGTTATCGCGGCTTTTCGTTCACAGATTTATATGAGAGGGTTAAGAAAGAGTATGGCAAACCGGTAATGCTTACGGAGTTTGGAGCGGATGCGTATAACAGCCTTGCCAATGAAGAAGACCAGGAATACCAGGCAAAATGTTTGGTAAGTAACTGGAAAGAGATGTATGCCAATGCCGCAGGTATGGGTAAAAGCGGCAACAGTTTGGGCGGTTTTACTTTTCAGTTTAGCGATGGATGGTGGAAAACAGGCCAAACCTTAAACCTTGATGAGCACGATGCTGACGCGTCATGGGCAAATGGGGGTTATCTCAATGATTTTAAACCCGGCGAAAATAATATGAACGAGGAATGGTTTGGTATTTGCGCAAAAGGCAAAACCAACGAAAGAGGCATTTATACGCTTTATCCACGGGCAGCATATTATGCTTTGAAAGAAATTCACAAAATAAACCCCTACAGCGGTGATGCCCAGGTTCAGCTTAACCATTTTGGCAATGCTGAAATTACAGAAGCGATGTTGCGGGCCCGAGGGGATAAAGCCGCTTCAATAGCTGAGGATAAAGGAAAGATTTACTTAAGTGATTTACAGGCGAACTTTACAACATATAATACCGGCGGAAGCCTTATTTCTACACCGGATGAAGTTGTTCCCAATTCCAATACATATCCCAACAGGCTGGGCTTCGACCGCATGGAATCTTTCAATATTGGTATTACCGCTAAGCCATCTTCAAATGTTACCGCAAATGTTCAGTTTAATGTTTTGGGAAATGTAGCTGAAAACCCAATTGACGAAGTTTTTTATGAAAACCGCGGAAGAAAAATAACGGTAAATACGCCCACCGGCACGGTGCAGGTAAACTCAAATAACAGGTTGCAACTGTACCGCAGCAGCATAAGCTGGAATGCCAGGTATTTTAAACTGAATGCCTTTTACCGTACGGGCCACAACCATTGGGGGTATGAAGGCGATTTCTTTGGCCTTTACCAGGAGGCTAACTATGGGCCCAATATAGACATATACAATGGAGAAGCGCCTTTTGGTTTTGAAATAGAAGGTAAAAAAGCGATTAAAGGTTTAAAAGTTGCATTTGGCCCGGAACTATGGTGGGGCGCTAACCCTGCGGTTCTTGTTAAATATAGCCGCAATGTGGCACAATTTACTGTTACCGGAATCTTTCATGAGGATATAACGCAGCGCAGCGGCATACAAAGCTCAATAGCAGTACCGGTGCCAAAAACCAGGAAAGCCGCTATGAGCATAGCAAGAAAATTTGGAAATTTTGGTTTTGACCTTGGCGGGTTATGGGCTGGCCAGCCGCTTAATGGGCGCACTTTTCAGTTGGTAAGAAATACAGGAGGTAACGAGAAGGTGTTTCAGGATGAAATAAAGTCTAAAGATAATTTCGGCAGTAAAATAAAGTTTACATATACCGGCGGGGCCTTTAAATGGTATGGGCAGGGTGCTTATATGGGCTTGGTTGCCAATGGCGGGCCAGACCAGACAAAAACATTTACCGGCTGGCGTTTAAAAGACTGCGGCAGCGGCAACCAATACAATGTATTAAGTGGTTTTACCTATAACCATGGCAGCATCCAGATTGCTCCGAACTTTCTTTATCAAAAACCTATTGAGGGGCCCATTCCGTCAGATGCCCTTGCCCCTGCAAGGCCAAGAAATATTTTGGATGATCCGTTTGCTGTACGATCCAACAGGGAAACAGTTGCCGGAGAGTTATTGTTAACCTATGATCCAACACCTGCTACATGGATGTACGAGTGGGATAACGACAGGGCTGAAGATGCCAAATTTGCAATGAGTGCTGATTTTGTTTACCGCCATCTGCCCACAATACAAGACGCTGCAATTGGTATTTTGGCAAATGGCCGCACATTGTTTGCCTTTCCGGGTTCTGCCCCGGCCCAGAATTTATGGGAGGTTAACACCCGCTTTGTTTCTAAAGTAAACCCTGACTTGGGGCTTATTGCAAATTTTTATATTGGCAACGCCCAGGCTAATGGTAATGATAAAAGAACCATTAACAGAACAGGCATAGATATCAGAACGATTTATAAAAAAATAAAGCTGGCTACTGTTGCGAAGTTTAATGATTGGGGCCCTTTTGATTATCACCGTGACTTTAACCTTACGTTCCCCTTACAGTTAATGGCCGATATTTCTACTGAAGTTGGCAAGCCAGATTGGTTTATACTGCCGTCAACTAAAATTGGTATAAGGGGTACATATAGAACGCTGAATAAATATTCACCAAGGTATTCGCCTGTAAAAACAATTGATGCTTCTGGCAACTGGGTGCCCGACCCTAACGCTATTGGCTTTCCTGATGGCAATGAATGGGAAATACGGACATACATTCAAATTAATCTTGGCAGATAATAAAACTGGTTGAAACAAAGCTGTTATGCCTGAAGCTGTGCTATTTTGTTTTGGTGATGCAACCGCAGACTGAAGCTGCCATACCGTACTAAGATGAAGTGATTGCGACGCAACAGGCGATGCCATAAAAAACAATTGCCGGTATTAAAATTCATTGTTTTTACACAACTTCTCAGTAAAGATTTTTATACATAGCTATTACTATTTTGACCAAAAAATAAACATGCGATATGAGAAATATATCATTAATACGAATAACAGCCTGCATCCTTATTGTGTTTGGCCTGCTGTTTTTTGGGGGTTGTAAAAAAAGAGATATTACGGGGTTAAGGGATGTGGCTTACCCAACTACGGGTGAAGTGTTTATAGATGACTTTACAGGAGACCTTGCTTATTCGGCATTTGGCGGGTCTGACGTAAAAGCTTTCCAGGTAGATAAACAGGAAACCTATGCAAGCTCATCCGCATCCATGCGCTTTGCTGTGCCGGATGCCAACAGCCCGCAAGGTTCGTATGCGGGGGGGGTGTTTTACAGTAAAACGGGCAGAAATTTATCCGGTTACAATGCGCTTAGCTTTTACATAAAAGCTACCCAGGCGGCTACTATCGGCTCTATTGGTTTCGGCAACGATTTAGGAGAGTCAAAATACCTGGTTACATTAAATGCAGTTGCTGTTAACAGCAACTGGAAAAAGGTAATCATTCCTATCCCTGATGCATCAAAGCTTACAGCAGAAAAAGGCTTAATGTATTACTCTGCAGGCCCGGAAAATGACCGCGGTTATACCTTTTGGATTGATGAAGTGAAGTTTGAGAAAATAGCAGACCTGGCACACCTTACCGGTATAATATTTAATGGACAAAACAATACCATTGCCAAAGCAGAAACAGGCGATAAGATTACAATTAATGGGTTAATGGCAACCGTAAACCTGCCATCGGGCATTAACGAAACGGTTAATATTTCGCCATACTATTTTACCTTCTTATCCTCATCTACAGGCGTGGCAGGCGTGGCAGAAAATGGTTTAATATCCATTGTGGATGCAGGTACTGCAACCATAACCGCAAAGCTTGGCAGCGAAACTGCTGCAGGCTCATTGAGCATTACCTCTACAGGCGCACCCATTATGCCCGCCGAGGCAGCCCCTGCACCAACAAGAGATGCGGCAAACGTTATATCTCTTTACAGCAATGCGTACACAAATGTTCCTGTAGATACCTGGAATACCCATTGGCAATTTTCAACCACCGAAAACTTTTTTGTTACGGTAAGCGGGGATGATATTATCAGATACAGAAGTTTGAATTTTGTTGGTATTGAATTTAAGAACCCTCCTGTCAATGCATCTTCCATGCAGGTTTTTCATATAGATATGTGGACGCCGGATGCCACAGAAGCGCCTAATAACTTTAAGATACTGCTTGTTGATTTTGGCGCCAACGGCGTATTTGGCGGCGGGGATGATTCTCAACATGAAATTGAGGTTACCAGCCCGGTATTGGCAACAAAAAAATGGGTTGGCATAGATATTCCTCTTTCCTCGTTTACAGGGCTTACCAATAAAGCGCATTTGGCGCAGTTGGTACTTTCCGGCTCAGTACCTAACGTGTATCTGGATAATGTTTACTTCTACAAAAACCCTACAAATCCGCCAACAGGCGCACCTGTGCCTTCCACACCTGCGGAAAATGTGCTTTCTGTTTTCAGCGATAGCTATACAAACATATCCGGTACAGACTTTAATCCCAACTGGGGCCAGTCAACCGTAGTAACACAAACGCCTGTTGGCGGAAACAATGCATTGTATTATGCTGCTTTTAATTACCAGGGCGTACAGTTAGGCAGCAGCCAGGATGTTTCTTCTTATGCCTATTTGCACCTGGATTATTATTCAGCAAATGCATCGCAACTGAGAATATTTCTTATAAGCCCCGGCCCTGTAGAAACGCCATACACGCTTAATGTGCCTACTTCCGGCTGGAACAGTGTTGACATCCCTTTATCGGCATTTTCGCCTGTGGCGTTAAACAGTATTATCCAGCTTAAGTTTGATGGCGGTACCGGAGTTGATGTTTATCTTGACAATATTTATTTCTGGAAAATTCCGCCGGTGCCACCGGTAGCAGCGCCCACGCCGGCATACCCGGCAGCGGATGTTATTTCAATTTTCAGCGATGCTTACACAAACGTTGCAGGCTCTGATTTTAACCCTAACTGGGGGCAGGCAACGGTAACTACGCAAACACCTGTTGCAGGTAATAACACATTGCTGTATTCCGGTCTCAATTACCAGGGCCTTCAATTGGGCAGCAACCAGGATGTTTCCGGAAAAACCTATTTGCATATAGACTACTATACCGCAAATTCAACTTCGTTAAAAGTATTTCTTATAAGCCCGGGCCCGGTGGAAACATCCTATACGCTTGGTGTGCCTACCACAAATGGCTGGAACAGTGTTGATATACCATTAACCGCATTTGCACCAGTGGCGTTAAACAGCATATTCCAGTTTAAGTTTGAAGGCAACGGTAATATATACATTGATAATATTCTTTTCAGATAGCAACTACATGTTGTTTTAAAGCATACACTTCGCAATAAAAAAATTATTATGAGAGTATTACATATAAAAACACAAGGCAAATTATTTAGAGCGCTAAGCGTGGTAGCCGCACTTTCTGTTTCATTGGCAAGTTGTAAAAAAAATGCTGTACAAACCTTGCCTCAGAGAAGCTGGGAGCTTACATGGAGCGATGAGTTTACAGGCCCGGCAGGCGCTTTGCCCGATGCGGCTAAATGGTCTTTTGATATCGGCGCCAGCGGCTGGGGCAACAGCGAGCTGCAGTATTACACCAACAGGCCCTCCAATGCTGCGCTTGATGGTGATGGCAATCTCGTAATCACTGCACGGCAGGAGTCTTTTGAAGGCGCAGGCTTTACATCCGCAAGGATAAATACAAAGGGAAATTTTTCACAGTCTTATGGCCGTTTCGAGGCCAGGATAAAAACACCCTATGGCCCGGGTATCTGGCCGGCGTTTTGGTTGCTTGGCGATAACATTGATGTAACCCCCTGGCCGCAGTGCGGCGAAATAGATATTATGGAACAAAAGGGCCAGGAGCCATACATTAATCATGGCAGCGTACATGGCCCTGGCTATTCCGGCGGCGGCTCCATTACAAAAGCCTATGCCCTTTCCAATGGCAGGTTCGATGAAGACTACCACGTATACGCAATTGAGTGGGGCGAAGGCTATATTGACTATTTTGTTGACAACTTTCTTTTCCAGCGCATCACGCCGGATGCCGTTACCGGAGAGTGGGTATATGATCATCCTTTTTACATTATACTTAACGTGGCGGTAGGCGGCAATTACGTTGGCTTCCCTACATCCGGTACGCCCTTTCCTCAATCTATGTATGTAGATTATGTAAAAGTGTATAAGCAAAAATAGTTGCTGCATACACACAAAGCATAGTGGTATTATTCCGTGTATGCGCTGCGGTATTAAATAATGGCAAGCAATTTTTTGCCTGCGGCAATTGCTTTGCCCGAAACGCTGCAATACCAATACAGTTAATACATTTTTTGCCCTTAGCTGCATTGCTGCTATCATCGTCCCTTGTGTCACTCACTTGTACTGTATATCTCTGCGCGGCAAGTAATGCGGCCCTGCTGAGCGTATGTAAAGTACCGCTGCAAAAAAGGAAGATGGTTTGAACGGTTTTTCAGCCGCACATAGAATATTAGCTGTCATTGCAGGCAGTAATTGCAGCGGGCAACAGTAACTAAGGTTGCCGCACAATGCTGAGTAAAGAACAAAGCGTACAAGAGTGCGACGCAACAGACGATTAACAGCAGTAATGCTGTTGGGTACATAAATGGCCTTTCATTATTTAAGCAATAACTAGCAAAGCATGATGGCGCATGTATTGCCGGATAATGAACCGATGTACAAGAGAGTGACATAATGGCTGATGACAGCAGCAATACAGCCTTGGCAAACGCTAACATACAATGGGCGCCATAAGGTTGAAATGAAGTGCAAATTAAAACAGCATAAAGTGAACGCAGTATTACAACAACCGGCAACAGCAAAGCAAACGGGCCTTGATGAAGTTGAAATTGATGGTGAAGTTTTTTATAAGATTTCGCATGCGGATGCGATGCGGCCATTTTTTATGAGCATTGTTAGTGATTCTAATCATTGGATGTTTGTTTCAAGTAACGGTGGCATAAGTGCAGGAAGAAAAAATACAGACTACGCATTGTTTCCTTACTGCACAGATGATAAAATAACTGAATCTGCGGAGCATACGGGGTGCAGGGCAATAGTACGGATACTTAAAAACGGGCTTACGCATGTATGGGAGCCTTTTTCCGTGCGGAGCGCTGCCGTTTACAATCTCGAGCAAAATTTATACAAGAGCCGCTATGGCAATTCCGTAATATTTGAAGAGGTTAATGCAGACCTGGAAATCAGCTTTAGATACCAATGGTGCTCAAGTGATAAGTATGGCTTTGTAAGAAAATGTAAACTCGCAAACCATGCCGCGGAAGCTTTGCAGGTAAACATGCTTGATGGCCTGCAAAACATTTTGCCGTATGGTGTAAGTAACGATTTACAAACCCGTGCAAGCAATCTTGCCGATGCGTATAAGCGTTCTGAACTGATAGCGGAAACAGGCTTGGGCATTTTTGCCCTGAGTGCTGTTATTGTTGATAAAGCTGAACCAAGTGAGGCATTGAAGGCAAATGTAGCATGGTCATTGGGCTTACAAAAAGCTGCACATTTACTTTCCGCGCTGCAGCTAAAGGAATTTAGAAGATATGGCCGGGTACAGCAGGAAGAAGATGTAAAAGGTGAAAAGGGCGCTTATTTTACAGTAAGCGTTTTTATGCTTAACCCTTATGAGGAAAAAGAATGGATGACAGTAGCAAATGTAAACCAAAGCCATGCTGCTGTTATTCAACTTTCAGAGAGTATAAAGGGTAATACCGGTTTATATGATGAGGTGCTTAATGATATAAAACGCGGCGCCAAAAACCTGGTAAGACTGGTAGCGTCATCTGATGGTTTGCAGGCTACCGCAGACAGTTTAAAAGATACAAGGCATTTTTCCAATGTGCTTTTCAATATAATGCGCGGTGGGATTTTTGATGATAACTATCAAATTGAGAAGTGGGACTTTACAAACTACCTGCGCAAAGCCAATACTATTGTATTTGAAAATGCGCAACACCTGGTGCAGCAAATGCCGGCACAGTTTTCTGTGTTTGAGTTACATAAGCTTGCTTACCGCACAGCAAACCTTGATTTGCAAAGATTAAGTACAGAGTATCTGCCTTTAAAATTCAGCCGGAGGCATGGAGACCCAAGCCGGCCCTGGAACCAATTTTCCATTAACACAAAAAATGAGATGGATGGTTCTAAAATTTTGGATTACCAGGGCAACTGGCGTGATATTTTTCAGAACTGGGAAGCATTGGCCCATTCGTACCCGGCATTTATAGAAAGCATGATTTTTAAATTTCTCAATGCTTCTACTTTTGATGGCTATAACCCTTACCGTATAACAAAGGATGGTTTTGACTGGGAAACAATCGAGCCTGATAACCCCTGGTCGTATATTGGCTACTGGGGCGATCACCAGGTTATTTATCTGTTGAAGTTTCTTGAATTTTTAGAGAAGCATAAGCCGGGCCGCATTCAAAAAATGTTAAACCAAAATGGGTTTGTATATGCCAATGTTCCATACCGCATAAAGCCTTATAAGGCTATTTTACAAAATCCAAAAGATACCATAGAGTTTGACCATAAAAGTAACAGGGCAATTCGTGAAAGAATGGAAGCCATAGGCGCTGATGGCGCATTACTTACTGATGTAACCGGTGAGATATACCACGTAAGCTTTGGCGAGAAGGTGCTGGCAACCGTATTGGCTAAGCTTTCAAACTTTGTAGCCGGTGGCGGCATCTGGATGAATACGCAGAGGCCGGAATGGAATGATGCCAACAACGCATTGGTGGGCAATGGGCTTTCAATGGTTACTTTGTGCTACCTGAGGCGGTTTCTTACATTCCTTCAGCCTGTTCTTGAAAAAGACGCTGCTGCCGTAATTGAGGTTTCCTCATCTTTAGCGATTTTCTTTAAAGAAATCGCTGCCGCATTTGAGCAATATAAAAGTTTGCTGCATACGCGTATAACTGATGCTGTAAGAAAACAAATGACCGATGTACTGGGCACCGCGGCAAGCCGTTACAGGGAAAATGTTTATACAAACAAATTTAACGGAGAAAAAAAGGGGCTTACCGCAAAGCTTATTTCTGGTTGCTTTAATAATGCGCTCAAATTTTTGGATCACGCTATTGCAGTAAACAAGCGCGGCGATGGCTTATTCCACACGTATAACTTAATTTCTTACGATGCGTATTCGGCAAGTGTTTCCTGCCTCAGCGAAATGCTGGAAGGCCAGGTGGCGGTTTTAAGCTCCGGCTGCCTTTCCGCCGAACAAAGCCTGCGGCTGCTTGATGCACTGAGAGCAAGCTTATTGTACCGGCCAGGCCAAAATAGTTATATGCTTTATCCTGATAAGAACCTGCCGGGTTTTTTGCACAAAAACAATATACCGTGGGAAGCTGCAAGTAAATCATCATTGTTAAAGCAGTTGATAGAAGATAAGAACTTTTCTATTGTTGAAAAAGATGTGTCGGGTGGTTTACACTTCAACGGAAACTTTAGAAACGCAAATGATGCAGAATTGGCTTTAAGCAGCCTGGATAACCGCTATCAGGCGCTTGTGGAAACCGAAAGAACCTTAGTGCTGCAAATTTTTGAAGAGGTATTTAATCATAAAGAATTTACAGGCAGGTCTGGTACTTTTTTCGGGTACGAAGGGTTGGGCTCTGTTTATTGGCACATGGTTTCTAAGCTGCTGCTTGCAGTGCAGGAGGTATGCATCCATGCCATACAGCAAAATGCAGATAAGCAAACATGCAGGCGCCTGGCTCAGCATTTTTACGACATAAATGAAGGTATCGGGGTGCATAAGTCTCCACAATGTTATGGAGCATTTCCAACAGACCCTTACTCGCATACACCGGTTGGTAAAGGCGCACAGCAGCCCGGTATGACGGGGCAGGTAAAGGAAGATATCCTTACCCGGTTTAGTGAACTCGGCATTTTTGTAGATAATGGAAGACTGAGTTTTAATCCGTTGCTGCTAAGGAGAAATGAATTCTGCAACAAAGAAACGCAGGTGCAATATGTAAACACCCGTGGAGGTACAGAGGAGATAAAGCTTGCACCTGGTTCGCTGTTTTTTACATACTGCCAGGTACCGGTTATTTACATGGTACACGGGCAAGATGGCATTGAAATACAAAAAGCCGATGGCAGTGCTGAAACAGGCAGCGCTGCCGCACTTTCAGAAAATGATAGCGCCGCAGTGTTTAAGCGTACGGGCGAAGTGGTTGTAATAAAAGTTTTTATAAAAGAAACAAGTTTAAAATAAATACACACGCACTGCCCGCAGCATGCAAATTATTGTTGTTACAAATACCAAAAGATTAATCCATCCGTACAGGAAAAAGCCATTCAAACAGTAATTATAAAAAATAAAACCAACTGATATGCCCGTACACAAAACAGACCCAAAAGATGTAGTACCTATAGGCCAGAAAATTGCTTTCGGGGCCGGCAACCTTACCAACCAGTTGCTTCCGGCCTCATTGGGTGTATTTATGTTTTTTCTTGTAGTGGGTTTTGGTATGAGCCCCTACAAAGCAGGCATTCTTGCCGCTATTCCACGGTTTATAGACGCTGTACTAGACCCCATAATGGGCTACATTTCCGATAACACAAGATCTAAATGGGGGCGCAGAAAACCATATATTTTTGGCGGCGCCATAGTTACAGGCCTGGCATTCATTTTAATGTGGCAATTAAAAATCCCCATAGAAGGAGATAATTTTGAAACCTACAATTTCATTTACTTCCTGGTAGTATCCGTTTTATTCTATTTAGGATATACAGTCTTTGCGGCCCCGCTGATTGGTCTTGGTTATGAAATGACGCCCGATTATAACGAACGAACAAGGCTTATGGCCATGTCCCAGATCATGGGGCAGATTGCCTGGATGATAGCGCCATGGTTTTGGTTCCTCATCTCCCGGCCGGAACTGTTTCCCAATGCGCCCACAGGTGTAAGGCAGCTATCCATTTGGGTAGGGTTATTATGCCTTGTAATGGGCATCATGCCTGCAATTTTTTGTAAGGAGATAGATCAGTCCAATTTGCAGGGGCAAACAAAATTGTCTTTTAAAGGTATCGTTACCAACCTAAAAGGGTTCTTTCACGACATTAAAAAAACAATTACCAACAAGCCCTTTTTGCGTTTATGCGGTGCAACATTCTTTGTATTTAATGGCTTTCAGATTGTAGCGCAGTTTGCATTTTTTATCATCATATTTTATATGTACAATGGAGACCAGCAGGCCGCTGGCCAATGGCCTGCATGGTTTGGTACGGTAAGCGCTTTGGCTACGGCAATACTTGTAATACCATTCATCACATACATGTCCACCAAAATAGGAAAGCGAAATGCGTTTATCGTTTCTACTGTCATATCCATCTTCGGGTATTCATTAAAGTGGTGGGGCTTCCATCCCGGCAATCCCTGGTTATTGTTTATGCCCATACCGTTAATGTCATTCGGTATAGGCGGTTTATTTACACTTATGATGAGTATGACGGCCGATGTGTGCGATTATGATGAACTAAAAAATGGCATGCCACGCAAAGAGGCCCTGTTCGGCGCTGTATATTGGTGGATGGTAAAACTCGGCACCTCACTTGCATTGTTTCTCAGTGGTGTTATACTAAGCAGCGTGGGTTTCGATCAGAATGCAAAGGCACAGGCGCCAGCCACCATCACAGCATTGCGCATTGCGGATATTATAGTTCCGTCTGTTGCAGGGTTACTTGCCATCATTGTTATGTGGGGTTATAATATTTCAGAAAAAAGGGCAAAGGAAATAAGGGAAGAGTTAGTAAAAAGAAGAGGAGATTTATAACATTATTCTTAATTTTTTTGGCCTTAGCTGCATTGCTGCTATCATCGTCCCTTGTGTCACTCACTTGTACTGTATATCTCTGCGCGGCAAGTAATGCAAACCCGCTTAAGTGTTTGTAAAGTACCCATGCAAAAGGATAATGCGGTAAGCATTATTGCGGTACATGCAATACAAGCCGGTATTGCAGTTATTAATTGCAGTATGCAACAGTAACTAATGGTGTTGCACAATGCTGAATAGCGAACAGAACGTACAAGAGTGCGACGCAACAGACGGTTAATGGCAGTAATGCAGCCCGGCTCATAAAAAAAATTCACAATTTTACCCCTTGCACAGTATAACCGGGCAATATTGTTTTTTAATGCTACAATCACAACTTAAATAATACTGTTATGTCATACAGGAAAGAACAAGTCTTATCCCTCAGGCCAGACGCTGAAAGCAGTTATATAGCAGGGGAGTCTGAAGCTGCGTTAAAGGATTTGTTTGCCGAAATTCTCGAAAACGGTGTACATGGCTTTTGCTTCAGCCTGTACGAAGATGGCCAAAAGCCGGGAGATGTAATTTCCGAAGCGCAGGTAAGGCGAAGAATGGAAATATTAAGGCCGCACACAAAATGGATAAGATCTTTCTCATGTACGGATGGAAATGAATATATACCCAAAATTGCTAAAGAAATGGGGCTTAAAACGCTGGTTGGCGCATGGCTGGGAAATGACCCCGGAATAAACCAAAGGGAAATAGAAGGGCTGATAACGCTGGCAAAAAAGGGGCTTGTAGATATTGCCGCGGTTGGCAATGAAGTAATGTACAGAAAAGACCTTACCGAGGAAGCGTTGCTTGGTTTTTTAAGGTACGTAAAATTGCAGATACCACATGTACCGGTAGGATATGTAGATGCGTATTATGAATTTTCTCACCGGCCTGCCATTACAGAAGCCTGTGATGTAATACTCTGTAATTGCTACCCTTTTTGGGAGGGCTGCCCTTTTGAAAGTTCATTAGACTACATGAAGCAAATGTTCTTGCAGGCCCAAAACGCAGGCAATGGAAAAGAAGTAATTATTACAGAAACCGGCTGGCCCAGCCAGGGCGAAAACCTGCAGGGCGCAGTACCCTCCGGAAAAAACGCCAGGGATTATTTTATTAATACGCAATTATGGTCTGCCAATGATAATATCCCGGTTTTCTACTTTTCTTCTTTTGATGAATCCTGGAAAGTAGGCGCTGAAGGCACCGTGGGCGCTTACTGGGGTATTTGGGATAAACATGAAAAAAGCAAATTCTGATATGGATTTTTTTAAGGCATTCAATATACAACCGGGAAAGGCCATTTGTTATTCAGGATACAGGGATGGGCAGCAGCCTGGTGGCATTTGTCCATCGTACAATGAGGTGAAAGAAGATTTACTTATACTTCAACCCCACTGGAAGTACCTGCGCTTATATGACTGTGATGAGCACGCCAAAACGGTTTTGGAAGTTATCAGAAATGAGGGATTCGGTTTTAAAGTAATGATGGGCGCTTACATAGAAGCGGAGATGAACAACCTTGGCTGCCCATGGGGCGGGGGTGTTTATGATGAATGCAGGTTAGAAGAAAACAGGCAAAAAAATGATGAAAAAATCCTGACGCTCATAGAATGGGCAAATGAGTTTTCCGATCTTATTTTTTGCCTCTCGGTAGGCAATGAAGCATGTGTTGACTGGACGGACCACTATGTACCAGTAAGCAGGGTAGCAGGGTTTGCGCAAAAAGTAAAACAGCATGCCAGGCAACCTGTTACTTTTTGCGAAAACTATGTGCCCTGGCTAAATAAGCTTAAGCCCCTTGCCGAAGCAGTGGATTTTATCTCTGTACACACATATCCTGTATGGGAGTATAAGCATATACACGAATCAATAGCATACACAAAAGAAAATTACGAATCTGTAGCTATGGTTTATCCCGGCAAACCCGTAATTATTACAGAAGCCGGTTGGGCTACCAACTCAAACGGCAGGGGCATAAACCCAGAGCATGTAAATGAGCAAAATCAAAAAACATATTTTGAAGATTTAATGCGATGGTCTGAAACAAACGATGTTCTTGTTTTCTTTTTTGAAGCGTTTGATGAATCCTGGAAAGGTTCCCCGGATCTCAATGAACCGGAAAAACACTGGGGCCTGTATAAAACAAACAGAACGCCAAAACTGGCCATGCGGCAGCCGCAAACTAATTTCTAACAAGCCTTTGCCGGAAAGTTCCTTATAAAAGGCTTTGTAGATTAATACGTGGCTCGGGCTTGAGCCCTTAATCCTTAAGGGATAAACATTGAATTACGGGCAACAAGCAAAATTTGTTTCAGGATCGCTGCTTTTATTAAGCATGGCCAATGCTACAAATCTTCCTCACGCTCCAATAACAGTACAGCACTCTGGGGAACGATAAAGTACTTTTCTCCTTCGTATGCAATTTCTGTAGCGCCGCTAACTAAAAAGATAGCCAGGTCTCCTTCCCTTGCCTGCAGGGGTACATACTTAACCTGCTCCTCTTCACTTTTCCAGGGCTCATTATCCGCAGGCATAGGTATGGCATAACCCGGCCCGCTTTTTATAACGTAACCCTGCTGAACCTTTTCTTTTTCCTGAACGCCCGGCGGCAGATATAAACCGCTGGCCGTGCGTTCGTTAGCCTGTAAAGGTTTTACCAATAAACGGTCTCCTATTACTATAAGTTTCTTCAGTTTATTATCCGGCGTTAACAACATCTTTTGTTTTTAAAATGCAAAAATAAACAGCCAGGTTAAACTTGTGTCAGCCGCTGTACATCTGTAATGCCGGTGAGCATTACCTTTAACAAAATATTACTTTCAGTTTGCACAGGCACACTAATTGATTATATTTATTTGTTGAAACTTAAACCGTAAATAAAATGGAAGGAAAGAAATACAAAATTTTATTGTGTGAAGATGATACGAACCTGGGGATGGTACTGAAGAATTATCTTGAGCTAAATGATTACGATGTAACCCTTGAAAGAGATGGCCGTTTGGGCCTGGCTGCTTTTCAGCGGGAAAAGTTTGATATATGCCTGCTGGATGTAATGATGCCCAACATGGATGGCTTTACGCTTGGCGAAGAAATCAGGGACATTGACCCTGAAATTCCACTGTTCTTCCTCAGCGCTAAAACTATGAAGGACGACATTATACAAGGGTATAAACTGGGCGCTGATGACTACATTACCAAACCTTTTGACAGCGAAGTGTTGCTGCTTAAAATAAAAGCTATTCTTAAGCGCAACGAAGAACTGAACAGGGAAAATGAGAACATGGAGTTTGACCTGGGCAAGTACCACTTTAACCCCAAACTGCGGGAGCTTATACACGATGGCAAAACCCAAACGCTTTCTCCTAAAGAAAACGAGTTGTTGAAAATGCTGGCCGAACATAAGAACGACCTGCTGCCACGTGAAAGGGCATTAAAGAAAATCTGGGGCAGCGATACCTACTTTAACGGACGCAGTATGGATGTGTACATTGCCAAACTGCGCAAGTACCTTAAAGATGATGAGAACATTGAAATCGTAAATATACATGGCAACGGTTTCAGGCTGGTAGTGAAAGATTAATAAACTATTATACAGTGTAAAAGGCCGGTTATTGAAACCGGCCTTTTTTTATCCCCCGAATTCGAACTCTGTTCATGAATGAACAGGTTTTTTCAGTATGTGTAAACTCCGGTGAAAGCCTTAAAGCTTCAGGAACCCAGTTGCGCTTTCAGCTCGTGGTGGTCCCAGCTTATGTTAATGCTGTTTATTTTTTTATTTCTGTCAAGCTTAAATATGAGTATATAATCGCTGTAAAACCTACGGCCTTTGCTGGGTATGCCGGCAAAGGGTTTATGCTGCGTACCCCTGGCTGTAGCCACACAACGTACGGTATGCTCATTTTCTTTAATGGCCGTGTACAGCATGCTGTTCATATCCGGGAAACTTTCTGTAAAAGCATTAAACATTTGCTTACCCAGCACACCTATTGTGCCTCTTCCTTCATCGCCAAGCGGTTCAAAATAAATGGAACCGCCCGGGTTGCAGTAGCTTATCATGCGTTCAACATTCTTCTGGCTGTAAGCAAACATAAATGCTATGCAGGAGTTGTTCTTTATGCCCTTTAATATGTGCTGTGCGGGTATGTTCATCATGAAACAGGTTTTTTGGCACAAAAAGCGTTAAACATTTTCAGGTGGATTTGTTACTGCTCTTGGATCAAAGAAGTTTTCCTGTTCAGTAATTAAGCCTGCTTCATTTATTTTAAACCTGTCTATAATTCTTAATGTGCAACAGGGGTTTAATATCTCACAATGAAATTCAACGGTAACGGCGCTGGCATCATTGTTCACAAAGCTGTCAATCAGTTCTGTTTTGCCTACCAGGGTTGGCAATGGGCCCCACCACTCATTTTTTAACCGCTCTTTTCCTGTAAGTGGTTGCCAGCTGCCACCCGCAGTAAGGGGGGCACGCAGAGATACATTTTCATCGTACGGGATAGCGTCAAAATTCTTTGCGCCCAGGCCATTTACAACATATTTTTTTCCAATGTTGTGAAGCATGGCTGCCCGTTCCTGTATGTTCATGGCAAATCAATTTAAGCGTTAAGGAATTAGCATATAAGTTGCTGCTTAGCTGCCTAACTGGCGCTTAAAATCTTCGTGGTTCCAGGTAATTTGTATACTGTCTATTTTGTTGTTGTCATCCAGGTGAAAAATGAAAATGTGGTCGCTGTCAAATTGCAGGCCCTTGCTTACAATACCAGCAAAGTCTTTTTTCTGCGTGCCCCTTATTACCACCTGGCAGCGTACGGTATATTCATCTTCGGCAACAGCGGCATCCAGCGTATTGTCAATATCCGGAAAGCAGTCAATCAGCATTGTCCAGATGGTTTTGCCCAGTTCGCCTATCTTGCCCTTACCGGCATCGCCCATAGGGGTAAAATGCACTTCGCCCTCCGGGTTGCAAAGGCTCATCATTTTGTCAATATTTTTTTGCTGGTAAGCAAACATGAATGCCACGCAGGCATTTTTCAGGCTAAGCTCCTGTTGTTGTTCTACAACGGTTAACATAACGTTTCAATTATTTGTGGGTGAATGTATGGTTGCGGTTTTACCGCTTTTGTTATGCTAAATTAGGAAGCTGCAAAGCCCTTACATTGTAAAAATGCGACAAGTTGTTTATGCGGTTAGCCAACCCATATAATGCTGATTCTTTGTGGACGTACTTCATTGCTGCTATAAGGCTGTGGTTGTGTCACTCACTTGTACGCTTTGTTCTCTATGCAGCATTGTGCAGCAGGCTTATGTATTTCACACTGTATTCATGAAACCCCCAATCGTATCAAACTACATTAATGATTGCTGCTTAGGCTTCTCTACCAGCCTGGCCAGTTCAGCATTCTCCTGCAGGTACTGCTGTGGCGTACGGCCGGTAAATTCTTCAAAGTCTTTAATAAAATGCGATTGGTCGTAGTATTCACATTCGTAGAGCAGGCTGGGCCAATCTGCTTTTTGTTTGCCAGCAATCATGTTGCACAGGTAGCCTATGCGGCGTATGCGTGCATAATACTTAGGGCTAAGGCCCACTTTTTGAAAAAACTTTCTCTCAAAGTTTCTGCGTGACATATAAATGCCTTCCATCAGTTCTGTAATGTTCAGCATGCCGTTTTTGGCAACAATGGTGTTGGCAGCCTCGTCTATGGCATCGGGCTGCGGCTCATGCTGCAGGTATTGCAGCATAGCGAATTCTTCCAGCAGGCGGGCTTTTTGTTCAATGCTGTCCGCCAGCATGATGCGTTGACGGTAGTTGAATACGCAGGATGGGTTAAGTACTTTATACAGGTCAATACGTTCTTCCGTAAACTCAAATGTGCTAAGCTTAAAAAGGGTGGCCAGCGCGGCGGGCTTGAATACAATACCTGCCATACCTACAGGACCGTTTAGCGATAAACTGTAACTGTAAATAGACTGGCCGGCAGCAAACTGGCGGGGTACCACCAGCCGCTCGTACTTTTTGTTCTTTACCACATAATCACAACCATAATTAAACACAATGGAGCAATAGCCGCTGGGTGGAGATTCTACAAGCAGCGCTTTATCTTCTTGAGACTGCCATACAAAATAGCATTCCACAAATGGCTGCAACGTACTGCATGGTGAAAATTTCCGGTATAGCATGGTGCGGGTGTGTAGTTAAAGGTAAGGTTTAAAGGCATAAACTGGCTGTGATTGAAGAGCTGTTAGTGTGGTAATGTGCCGCATAGCGGACCCAACCGTACAAGTGTGCGACGCAACGGAAGCCTCATGCTTATTCCTTCTGCCGGGCCCATAAAAACAACCGTCTTGCAGGTTACACCTGCAAGACGGTTGTTTAAAATGTAAGCTTATTAAAATGTAACGCTGGCGCCAATGTAGAACACACGGCCTACACCATTTTGCCATTGTTGTTTGTATTGCGCCGCAGTTATTTCTTCTGACACTTTGTTGTTGGTAGCAAACACATCAGACACACGCAGGAATATATCTGTATTCTTAAGCAGCTTTTGCGTTATTGCCGCATCCAAATATTGTATGGTTTTTTCTTTTTTAGTGTTGCTAACCTTGGGGCCTATAGCATTCCATGCAAACTGAAGGGATGTTTGGGTAGGCAGGTAAAAATTGGCAATTGTTTTGGCACTCCAGTCGTATTGGTCTTTTACCGCGTCCCCGCTGTAAAGAGAATCCTGTAATACTTTAGAACCAAAACGGGAGTAATTCAACTGCAGGTCCATCCACTTAAACAGGTTAAAGCCGGCCATCAGCTCAAGGCCCTGCACATAGGCTTTGTTAACGTTAACCGGTTTTTCGTAAAGGATCATTTCTCCGCCGGGCAACTGGTAATCAAGGGTTGCTTTGCTGATCATGTCAACCAGGTCTCTCCTGAACAGGTTAATACCCGCATTGCCCCATTTAAAGTTTTTAAGATAACCCACTTCCCATAACCAGGCTTTTTCCGGTTTCAGGTCTGGGTTACCGCTTTTGTATTTTGCAGGGTCACTCTGGTCTTCAAAGGGGTTAAGGTCTTTAAAGCCTGCCCTGCGTATGCGGCGGCCTATGCTGGCCTTTACATATTGTGTAGCATCTATATTATAGAAGAGGTTAAGGTTGGGTAGCCAAACACCATAGCTGCCGGTTGCAGAAGAGCTGTTATCCGGTGTGGCGGAATGTATGCCGGTATTCTCGTAGCGCAGGCCGCCATCCGCATTAAACCTGCCACGGCGCCAGGTGCCTTTCAGGTAGGCCGCATGAATATTTTCTGTGTACTGAAAGTTGTCGGTATGCTTTTGGGTGCGGTCAAACTTTCCTGTATTGTAGTTGTATTTATCGTCCCACTTTTCCGCATCCCGGTTTCGGTAGCTGTGCTTGTAACCGGATTGCAGTGTAAAGAACTTACCTATGGGCAACCGGTAATCCGCCTGGGTAAAAATGTTTTTGTCTTTGCTGTTTTCGGCGGTGTTGGTAATGGCCGGTTGTGTATTAACATGCTCCCCGGCCTCGGTAAGTTTTTGATCGGTGGTGGTACGTGGCGTACGTTGGCTGCTTAGCAAGCCATTGGTTTCTATCGTAAGCGATGATTTATTGCGGAAGGTAAGCATGTAGTTAAGCCGCACCTGGTCGTAGGTCATCACATCATGCCTGTCTTCAACTCTAAAAGTGCGATCTTTAAAGCTGTTATCGGCTTTAAGGTTGCGGGTATCGGTGGTTTTATATTTGTCTTCCTGTTGTATGCCGCGGGTATATTCGGCTGTAAAGCTGCTGTTTTTAGAAGGGGCAAACCTAAAGCCGGCCCTTAACGTAGTATTGGGTGTATTTCGTTTTTCCCTGCCGTCTGTGCGTTGAAGCCCGTCAGGCGACCCATCTGCTTTATACTTAGAAATCTGCTGGTTATCAATCATCAGGCGGCTGTTTGTCCAGTGCATGCGGTAATGGTCAAGCCCACCAAAAAACTCCCATCCTTTGGATGATTTATAAGCCAGGTTGGTAGAAGCGGAATAGCCGCCCAGGTTATCAACGGACGCTGTGGCATTGCCATGCACACCTGACTGGCGGGCGCCCTTTTTAAGTACAATATTGATAACCCCGTTAACGCCTTCCCCGTCAAATTCCGGGCCGGGGTTAGAAATGATTTCAATATGGTCAATGGCCGAAGCGGGTATCTGGTTAAGTATGGTTTCGCGGGTATTGCCTGTAAGGCCCGAGTTCTTGCCATCAATCAACACCAGCGAGTAAGATTTTTCCAGCCCACGGTAGCGTATATCCCTTGGCACACCGGGAGGGCCGCCAACAGCTACAGACGGCATAAACTTCAATATATCACCTGCGGAACCAGCCCTTGATACCGGCAGGTCTTTAGTATTGTAAATAATTTTGCCCGGCTCAATGGTAGTGCCGCTTATTTTGGCCACTACTGTAACCTGGCCGGTTTCTTTGGCATTAAGGGTATCTGTATTGGCTGCTTTATCCTGCGCCGAAGCTGCAATAAAGCCTGTAACACATAGTAAAAGGGGGTAAAATTTTGTAAGGTGCATCCGCAGAATGATTTGGTGTGCAAAAGTCATGCGCTGCAACGGCAACCATTGTAGAAATCGGGAAAAGCTGTTTGCGAGATAAGGAAAAAGCTTTTATTATGCGGTTTTACTTTGAAATTTTTAGGGGGTGCCCCTCGTACCTCGGGCCGGGCAGAACTGCGTTCGCAACCTTCGTCAAAGCAACATTCAGTTGCTTTTCCTCGGCTGTGCTATTACTCCGGCACAAAGCCCTGCTGCGACGGCTTCACCGGGGTAACCGCTTCAATCCCTCACCCGTGGGTGCAACACGCTGCTGCTATACTGCTCTGTTTGTAAAGAATTTTCCTCCTTATACGGGGGTACAAATTCCTGGTGAAAACCAAATAATTTTCCCGATTGTATAAATAAACCAGCAGGCCGGAACTTATATTGCCGCCAATTATGGGCGCAAAAGTTAATAAGAAGGTATTTACCATTCACCAATGGCTTGGGCTGTATGCGGGTGTTATGATACTCTTTTTAACCATAACCGGCGCCATGCTTGTTTTTGGAGGCGAAACCGATGCGGCACTTAACGGCAGCATCATGACAGTAACGCCTGGCGCTAAAAAAGCATCCCTTGACATTATTGCTGCCGACTTAAAGAAAAGATATCCCGGTTACCGCATCAATAAAATGGAACTGCAAAACCAGTATCCAACCCTGGCATTGTATGCAGATGTGGAAAAAGGGCATGAAGGCAAAACACAGGTTTTCTATAACCAATACACAGGGGCCTATATGGGCGCCAGGGCTAAAGATGCCGGTATAGTACATGCTGTAAAAAAACTGCATACCGAGTTTTTATTGAGCAGGGCAGGCAAAATTATGGTGGCATTGATGGGGCTGGCCTTGTTTATAACCACCATAAGCGGTATTTATTTTTACAGAAAAAGTTTACTGAGCGTTTTTCGCATAGGCATACGGTGGAATAAAAACGCAAAAACCATTAGCTCAGATATGCATAAGCTGGTTGGCGTTAGTACACTTGTGTTTAACCTGGTGATAGCAGCCACGGGTTTTTACATGCACCGCAATGAGTTGTTGCCCGGCCACCATGAAGACGAAGGCAAATATAAAACGGCCAACGGAAAACAGTTTACCACCAATGACATCAACTTTTCTCTGGATGCGATTGTGGACGCTAACAGCAGTAAAGTGGCGGGGTTTATGCCCGGCGTTATAGATTTTCCCAAGCCTGCCCATCCTGTAATAAAACTAAAGGGCAATACGCCGCAAAGCAGCCGGCTTACAGGTGGCAAATTTGATACTGAAATTGTACTTGCGGCTGCCGGCCAGTCTGTTGAGAAAATCATTACCCCTGCCAATACGCCTACTTACAAAAAAGCCGACAAACTAATGCATGAACTGCACTATGGCTGGTATGGCGGCATGGCTATACAGTTGCTCTATACGGTTTGCGGTTTATGTACCGGCCTGCTTTCAGTAACAGGGTTTATACTCTGGTATAAGAAACGAAAAAAAGCGGTTAAGCCCGCTGCCCGTAAGGCGCCATCCAGGCAAGCGGCGCCTGTTCCTGCATAAGCAAATACCCCGGCTAATAAAGTATGCCTGCCCTAAGGTTAGCGCTTTGTATAGCTGGGTAATGTTCAGCACCGTTTCCTTTGTACAGGGCATATTGCGGCAGTAGCTGATGAATAATGTTCAGGACGTACAAGAGTGCGACGCAACGAAAGCCTCATGCTTGTTCCCTCTGCCGGGCCCATAACAAAAACAAAATGCGCAGCATTTTACCGCCATTGGGTTACCGGCTACGGAAAAAATTTCTTTACTGTTTGTTTTACGGCTATCATTGTGGTTATTGTTTTCCCTCACACTTTATACTTATGAGCAGCAGGTATTTTAAATTACTGGCACCGGCTGTTGTACTGGTACAGCATGCGCAATGCCAGGGTTCTAAAACCATTGATTTTGAAAAGTACGAGCCAACCTCTACACTGGTAGTTCCGGAGCATAAACTTACACATGCAAAGTTTCCGTTTATTGATGTGCACAACCATCAATGGGGCATGCAGAACGGCAGCCTGGGCGGGCTGGTGAAAGATATGGATGCGCTGAACATGAAAGTAATGGTGAACCTGAGCGGCGGCAATGGCAGCGGCCTGCAACGCATGACGGCTAATGTAAAAGAGCAATATCCTAACCGCTTTATCGTATTTGCCAACGTGGAATTTGACGGGGTAGGCGGCGCCGGCTGGACTGAAAAAGCCGTTAAGCAACTGGAAGATGATGTGAAGAATGGCGCAAACGGGCTGAAGGTATTTAAGAACCTTGGGTTTTCTGTAAATGACAACACGGGTAAACGCGTAGCGGTGGATGACCCACGGCTTGACCCTATATGGCAGAAATGCGGCGAATTGCATATTCCTGTTCTAATACACACTGCCGACCCCAAACCTTTTTGGGACGATATTGACGAGCATAATGAGCGCTGGCTGGAACTGGTTACCCACCCGGGCAGAAAACGTGGGCCCAACAACCCCGTGCCCTGGGAGACATTGATTGAAGAGCAGCACCGCATGTTTAAAAAGCACCCTAACACAACTTTTATTGCCGCTCATTTTGGCTGGTATGCCAACGATTTACATAAGCTTGACAGCCTGCTTACGGCCATGCCCAATATTGTGGTTGAATTTGGCGCTGTAATAGCTGAACTGGGCAGGCAACCGCTTATGGCCAAAGCGTTTTTTACCAAATACCAGGACAGGATTTTGTTTGGTAAAGACAGTTGGGTGCCCGATGAATACGCCACTTACTTTCGTGTGCTGGAAACTACGGATGAATACTTTCCTTACCACAAAAAATACCATGCTTTCTGGCGTATGTATGGCATGGGCCTTAGTGATGATATTCTGCGTAAAGTTTATTATAAAAATGCTTTGCGCATTATACCTAATATTGATAAGAGCCTGTTTCCGCAATAACTATTTTATCCTCTTATAATAAAAATCGCTGCGTTTTTTGGAGGAAGCCCCATCGTCTATAAAAGCATGAAGGGAATCTGCTGCTGCTATTTTGTACACTATCCTTTTAGGAAAATCATGCTGCGGGTTTTCAAACACAAATTCATTTTCCGTTGCCCTGGTTAACCTGAAGCTGATGGCCTGGCCGTTGTTTTGGCCTTCTACCAGCGACGTGTAATAAATACCGCCGTTATTAATGGTTACCGCAATGCGTTCCTGCAACTGCATATCAATGCCCTTAAGCCGGTAACTGGTAACCTGCATCAGTGTGTCGTTGGCTTGTTGCCAGCTTTCAAAAATAATGCTGCGGGGTGTTTTCATCATCCATGTGCCCTGCAGGGCGGCAAGGCGGTTGAATGTTTCTTTGTCATGTTGCCGCGGATGAAAGGCGAATGCTGCACATAACATGGCCCAACAGAAAAATTTCATCATAACGTTACTTTTACAAATGAAGGCGCCTGTTCAAACTTCCAGCTATCAGTTAATTGCTTAAGCTCTTTTGTTTGCCAGTTGAAAAGGTAAATATCAAAATGCGTTTGCCCCCTGTCAAACATTTCTATGGCCAGCCAGTTGCCATCGCTGCTCCAGTCATGCCAGCCTTCGTTAAGATTATTGCTGGTAAGTTTCCAGTTTTTCTTTCCATCGGGGCTTATGGCGTACAAATGATAATCGCTTTTTTGTAAAGACTGGTAAGTAATAAAGTCTTCTTTATGGTTCCAGCGCGGCGGGCCTGCTTTGTAGGCATGCCAGGCAGCCGTTGTATCATCTTCGGGATAGCTGGTAAGCTGGTGAAGGTTGCTGCCATCGGTATTCATTAACCAAAGCTCCGTAGCCATATCCCTGTTACGCCTGTCTCTTTTGTAGCGGAACACTACCTGCCGGCCATCGGGGGAGAAAGCGGGGTCAAGGTGCAGCGCGGCGGTATCTGTGGTTAACTGGCGGTAAGAGCCATCTGTTACGTTTAACAAAAAAAGCTGGGCACGCAGCTCTTTACCTTTACGGCCGGATACAATCCATTCCTTTCCATTGCCACGGCTGTCCATCCAGGAGTCTTCCAGTTGCAGGTTGCTTACCTTACGCAGGTTATTGCCTTCGGCATCCATCTCATACAAAAAGAAGCAGCGGTGGCAGGTATCGCGGTCGCTGATAAAAAACACTTTGTCTTCGTAAGTGTTGTAAACCCAGTCTACCGCAGGGTGATTGGTAATATTCTTTTTACCGCTGCCGTCCAGGTTCATGATATAGATATCATAGTTGCCCCTGGCGGTATCTTCATATACATTGTAAACAATATTGTAAGCAATTTTTTGCGCGGTTAAAGCAAGGGGCATACAGGCACATGCAAGAAGGATGTACTTTATCATAAGCAGGATTTTTATGAAGGAAGCAAACGGGTTTACACCCGTTTAATGATATTAAAATAACTTTTCGCCGGGGGGCCTTATGCCCACCAGGCGTATATAAATAGTAGCCTGCCCACGGTGGTGCGTCTGGTGCTCAAAAGCTTTATTAATCCAGGCGTATTTGGTAGCGGATGGTGTACCCGGTGCGCCCATAGATACAGTCTCGCTCATTTTCATGGGGTCTATAGCCTGCAGGCCCTCAATAACAAAATCGTAGCTGGCATTTACATAGTACATCACGGAATCTTTGGAAGCAGCCCCGGGCGATGTTTCCAGGTTAAACATCCAGGGGTTTTTCTTGTCAAGGCCATAGCTTGATAAAAATATGGTGCCCTGCGCCAGGTGCAGCAATTGCTCTGCAAAGCTGCGTATGCTGTCAACGGCTTTAAAGCCGTACTTATCGGCGGGCATGGCATCCATGTAAGATTGTGTGTACTCCTTGGCGCGTTGCCAGTCTTTAACCATTTGGTCGCGGATGCTGTTAGGGTCTGATGGCTGGGCATTTACAGTGTTACATAAACTGCAGGCCAATACAAAGGCGATAGCTAACGTTTTTCTCATACAGGTAAAATTTGTTGAAGTAATATGCAGTTGTACCTGCCGCCGGTAAGGCAGCTTACTGTTAAGGTAGGCGTTAATTACGAATTCACCACATTGGAAACAGCATCATTTTTGTTACGCAGGTCAATGCCGCCTTCCAGTATAGATTTCAGGTTGGCCAGGTAAAAAGTCCAGCCTGTGCCACAGTCGCTGTACAAGGCTTCGCGTTTGTCAATATCATCCATCAGCATGTCCTGCACCAGTTGGCAAATAGTTTCACCCGCTTCCTGTTTTATTACAACGGTTACATTACATTCCGCACTAAAAACAAACTTAAAACTGTCAGTACCGTTGCTGTCTATAATTTCCCTGGCTTCAAAAACACTATCCGGGTAACCAAACCACAACCATTTGTAAACGTCGCCTTTTTTGCAATGTTCATTTCTTTTGCGCAGCCGGCCGTCCGGCGTAGTAAATTCTGCCAGTTTTAAAAACCATTGTTCAAGGCCCTCCTGTGTAGTCCAGGCATTGTATATCTGCTGGGGCGTAGCGTTTACAGTAATGCGTTTGGTAAACTGTTTAAAATCATTTTTCATATTGCAATGTTTACGGTTCAGTAAAAATAGGTAGCCATCCAGGTAACAAGGAATTCTGAAAGAAGACACAAAAATTCACTATTCACTATTCACTACTCACCATTCACCATTCACGATTATGATACCAGCAACAGAGCTTGTGGCATCGTCTGTTGCGTCGCAATCCGTTCATCGGTTGGTTCATTGGGCGGCTTTTCAGACCCGGATAGCAGGTACGAGTTACGAAGTACGAAGTACTTTATCCGGAGAACATTCTTAGTGCTATCAACCATGTTTTTGAAGTGCTAAGTATTCTTATTTGGCTACCTGCCTGCAAGCAATTTCGCTGAATAAGGAGCTGCCCGCCAAAAGTACTTCGTACTTCGTAACTCGTACTTGTTCTTACATCATGCCTTCCGGTGCAGAATGCAGGCCGATGCGGTTGCCTTCTGTATCAACAAAAACGCCCATAAAACCATATTCAGGGGATATTTCCGTTTTAGGCACTACAATGCTTCCGCCTGCGGCTTCCACTTTGTCTAACACGTTCTGCACATCAGGATTGGCGTTTAGGTATATCAGTACGCCGTCCGTAGCAGATGGGGTATAAAAATCTTTGGTGCTTACAAGTGCGCCACCTACGCATGACATATCTTCTACCGGAAACATACGCATATTAAAATCCTGCACTTCCAGCGGAATCATCTGCATGCCGAAGATTGCTTCATAAAATTTTTGCGCCCTGTCAATATCTGTAACAGGAATTTCAAACCAGCTAATAGCATGTTTGGCCATAATACTTTTTTTAAAATGATTGTTATTGGTTAATGACTAAAAATATGTTTATACCTCCGGGGCGGAAAGAGATGCTATCCTGCGGGCAAAGCCGAATAGCGAATCCAACCGTACAAGAGTGCGACGCAAGTAAAGCCTCATTCATGGTTCTTCTGCCGGGCCCATAAAATTTTTTACAATGCGTAAGCTAACTCCCCTTCAGGGGATGGGTGATAAGGCGTTATCTCCATAACCCTATTATTGCGCCCATTAGTGTTAACGCTACAATACTGTAACCACCATTGATAAAGATGAGCCGCCAGCTTTTAAGCTCAAAAAGGCTGTGGATAGCGATGGCGCAGAACGTCCAGATGCCTGTAAGAAAACCGGCCATGGTGCCCCAGGCAAGGTTGGTTTTTTGAAAGCAGCCATCAGGGCAGGTAGCAGGCCCATCGGCCAGGTACATGGCAAGGTTGGCGGCCATTAGCAAAGAAAAAATGGCGGTGAAACCAAATATTTTTCCTTTGTTGCTGCGCTTTATTTCTTCTTCGTTAAGGTTGCTGTCTTTCATCCATGCTTTGCCGAAAAGGCCGGGCGAATACCAGATGCCGCCTACCACGAAGGCGGATATTCCCGCTACCAGAACGGCCAGCCAGTTAATGCTTGAGGGGTCCATAATGCTGAATTGTTGGGTTAAAAATTTAATGACAGTTCTAAACTAATTTCCAAACTTTACAACAGCAAGCCGGGCGGAACCAGGCAGGAAAAAATGCAGACCAACGTGAACATACAGCCGACAAAATCTATCAGCAGGGAAAAGCTGAATGATATTGGTTTCAGGGTTATACTTATCCCTTTTTTCGGCATTGCCATACCCCTTTTAACCAGGCTTACTCAAGATATACGGCCCGGGTTGTGGAACTTTAAATTAAGTTACCTGTACACCATCGGCATTGCGTTTATAATATGGGAGGGTAACCGTTTTCTTGTATTTACGCTGCGCACTTATTTTGACTGGTTTAACAAGCCTGTAAAAAAAATACTGGCCTTGTTGCTGGTGGTGCCTTTTTTTACTGTACCCGTAAGTGTGCTGTTGCTTACAGGCTGGTACCATATTTTTGCCGGCGGATTAGTAAATAACCAGGTGGTTACCTTAAGCACCATCATTATACTTGTAAGCGTTTTGTTTATAGTGCATGTGTACGAAACGGTTTTTTTGGTGAAAGAAGCGGAAACAGAAAAGTTGAAGAAAGAACAACTGGAAAGGGCCAAAGCAGAAGCGGAACTGGAAGCGTTGAAAAACCAGATTGACCCGCATTTTATTTTCAACTCGTTGAATGTACTGTCGTACTTAATTGAAGATGCGCCGGAAAAAGCTAAACAGTTTAACGAAGCGTTGGCAGATGTGTACAGGTACATACTGCAGAACAAGGCCCGCGACCTGGTAATGCTGCGCGAGGAAATTGAGTTTCTGTACGACTATTTTTCCCTGCATAAAATACGTTTTGAAAAAGCGGTGCGGCTGGATATGTTTGTGGATGAAGCTTTGCTGGATGCTTACCTGGTGCCGCCGATATCATTACAGATACTAATGGAAAATGCTTTTAAGCACAATGAGTTTTCGGATGCGGCGCCACTGGTAATCACTATTCAACTTGTAAATGATGAGTTGGTGGTACGCAATGAGATAAGGAAAAAAATACTGCGTAAGCCCTCTTCCAAAATTGGCCTGCAAAACCTGGGCGAACGTTATAAGCTTACTACCAGCAAAGAAATAACCATTGAACAGCATGACAACTTTTTTACAGTAAAGCTGCCGGTTCTTAAAATTGTATAGCGGGCAGTTTAATTGCACCAAACCAATTTTTGCCTTATGAACGTTATTATTATAGAAGATGAAAAACCGGCCGCGGAGAAGCTGCATAAAGCCTTGTTGCTGGCTGATGAACAGGTGCAGGTAGTAGCTGTGCTTGGCAGTATTGCCAACGCGGTACAATGGCTTGATGAAAATGTCCAGCCTGATTTGATATTTATGGATATTGAATTAACAGATGGCCTGTCGTTTAAAATTTTTGAGCAGGCCAACATTAACTGCCCGGTTATTTTTACTACCGCGTACGATGATTACTGGCAGGAAGCTTTTGAATACAACAGCATAGATTACCTGCTAAAGCCTGTTAAGCAGGATAAGCTGGAAACAGCTTTGAAAAAATACGATAAGCTTAAACAACACTTCGCAATCAATTTTCAGCAGTTGCTGCAGTACAAAAACCAGCCTGCGGGCCGCTATAAAAAAAGGTACCTGGTTAAGCGTGGCTCAGACCTTATTGCTGTTAAAACAGAAGACATCGCCTACTGCTACGCCACGCACAAGCTGGTATGCATGGTAGATGCCCACAACCAAAAATATATACTGGATAAATCGTTGGCCGATATTGAAAAAGAATTGGAGCCATCGCAATTCTTCCGCCTTAACAGAAAGTACATTGCCAATATAAATGCTGTTAAAAAAATGAAACTGTACGGCAAAGGCAAACTTTTGATAGAGCTATTGCCGGCAGTGGAAGAAGAGGTGATTATCAGCAATGAAAATGTGGCCGCGTTTAAGGAATGGATGGGGGGATAGGGTTTGTGGAATGTATTAATGCAGGTCTCCATTGACAATTCACCATCGACCATTCACCTTTCGCCCGCCACTCCGTATATTTGAGGCTTTTCTAAATACGTTGAAAAGTGAAGTAATGGCACTATGAATCATTTTCATTCCGTAAAGGAACTTATCAATACGCTTGCCTGGTCAAAGGATTTGCTTGTAGAGATGTTTGAAAAGCGTAAATTCTTTACCTATAAATACGAGCAGGCCCTGGAAATACTGGAAGAGGACCGGGTTGAAACACTTTGCCTTAAGGGCATATTGCGAAGGAACGGCGCCTACCTTGAAATAGACGAACAGTTCCAGGCGTTTTTTGAGCAGGTGCTGGAAGTAAACGAGGAAATAAACACTTCTTACATTAATGAAAACATACAGCAGGTAAAACAGCACATTAATTTTTACCTGCAGGAGAATGGCGAGCAACGTAAATACACTTACCTAAAGCAAATAAAAGCCGCGTTACGAAAGATTGGCCGTATTACCCTGCGCAATGTGATAGACCTTAACAGGAACATAGAAAACGCTTTTAAAACAGAGCCAACCTACAACATTAAAATAGCCAGGCTGGAAGCTTTTGATGAAAAGCGCCGGGCCATATATTCATTAATCGAGCAAACCGAAAGGCTTGTTACAGACGAAGAAATCACCTTTTTTACGCAGGCGCTGGACGAAGAATTAAAACAGGTAGTAACGGAGCTTCGCGGCCGCTTAACGGAAAGCCGGCATAACCTGATAGAAACACAGAAGCAGATCATTGAATACCTCAACCAGGTAAAACACCAGAGCAGGCAACTTGAAAAAATAAAACAGGTAAAATACCTGAAAGATCAGTTTGAACTGAAAGCGAAAACCAACCTGGTTAGCCTGTTGCAGCAGAAGAACGATGTGTTGTTCGAACCGAGGCCGGTGTATCCGCTTAAGCTTTCACTGGATTATCTGCATACGGATGAAGGCCGCTTTGTTGTGGAGAAAACAGCGGGTAAACTAAAGCAAAGTAAACGCCCTGCGCTACCGGTGGCCGAGAGTATTGCCAGCCACGACCTGTTGCCCGTAACAGAAGAAGAGATATTTATTGACCTGGAAGAAATCAAGCGGGGCTTTATGGCATCGGGCAATCATTTGTTCAATTACATTATGCAGTACAAATACCAGCGGCAAGTAAGCTACGAAGAAAAGATTACACTGTTCTGCCAGATGGTTTCCATGTACGAGATGGAGTTGGATGTAAAAGATAATTACCTGCACGATGGCCAGGTTGAGTACGCGGTAGTGCATCCTGGTTAAGTGGCGGGGTAATGGTTTTATTGGAGCTTAAGTTTATACTGCTGATATTTTAGGGGGTGCCCCTCGTACCTCGGGTCGGGCTTTCCGCTCATACTCCGGCACAGAGGCCCATGCACAAGGCTTCACCGGGGTATCCGCTGCAATCCCTCACCCGAAAGCGGGCTGCCGGTTACAAATTGCAAGTTGACGGTCTGTTGATGGGTAAATGAATAATGAAATGTTTTAGCTGATTAAGGGCAAAGAGTGAGAAAAGTTATTCAGTGTAGAATACAGCGCAACTAAGCTTTAACCAAAAGAACATGGAACAAGCAAAGCCCCATAGCGTCGGCATATTAGTAGCGGGAGTATAGAAAAATTTTGAGCGCCGCAGGTGCGATATATTAAAATAAAAAACATGAATTGTGTAATGGCCAATTCACCATTCACCATTCACCATTCACGATATGAACACATCAAACCGGCATACCGCCGATATTTTTGAGTTGCTTAGCAAAGGCAGGTTTATTTGCAGCAATGCGGTAGAAGATAACAACCGCAAGCTCTACAATATTATTGACGAAAACTTCGATGAACTTTATCAATATTTTTCCGCCATTGGTTTTGTACTTGAAAAGGGAGATGAGTATTTCTACTTCTCACGTTCTGAAGTAAAAGCCACATTGGAAAATAAGATAGAACAGGCTTACCGTTGGGTAGATGTGGTAGACTTTTTTATGGCCTTCAATAATGGGTTTGCCCATGGTTTCCGCTTTACCGTTCCGGATATACTGGTACAGGTAAAGATAGATGCCAACCTGAAAGATAAGCTGGAGATAATGAAAAGGCTTACCGGCGATGGCAGCTACCACGAGCGCATAACCAACCTGGTGGAAAAGCAACTGGTAACGCCCGGCTATGCGGAACTGGAGAATGAAATTACAGGACAGTACAAAGTGCTCTCCTCTTTTAATTACATGAAGCAATTAATTGTAAGCATACAAATACAAGAAGACGTAACCAATGAGATTTCTGAATAAAGTGGTTTTTATAAACAGTGCCACCATCCGCTATGCGGAAGTGATGCTGGATGGCAATGTGCACCTGATAGGCACGCAGGGTGTGGGCAAGAGCACATTGTTAAGGGCTGTATTGTTCTTTTATAACGCCGATACCTTAAAGCTGGGCATATCCAAAGAGAAAAAGAATTTCGCTGAATACTATTTTCCCTATCAAAACTCTTTTTTGATTTACGAGGTAATGCGGGAAACAGGGCCGTTTTGCATTGTTGCTTTTAAAAGCCAGGGCAAGGTATGTTTCCGGTTTTTAGACAGTGGTTATAACCGCGAACATTTTGTAAGCGCCGACGGCAGGGCTTTTGAAAAATGGGAGGATAACCGGCAGGTATTGGATGCGGCACATATTGATTATACCCGCAAGATTGACCGTTATGAAGAATACCGGGATATTGTTTATGGCAATATTGAAGGCGGCAAAAAAGAATTTTCAAAATACACCTTATTGCAGAGCAGGCAGTACCAGAACATACCACGTACCATACAGAACGTGTTTTTAAACAGCAAGCTGGAAGCGGAATTTATTAAGCAAACAATCATTATGTCGCTTAATGAAGAAGACATAACAATAGACCTGCAGAGCTATACCCACCATCTTAAAAATTTTGAGCACCAGTTAAACGACATACAGCTTTACCAGCAGCCGCACATACAAAAGCAGGCGGAAAATGTAGTAAAGAACCATTTGGCTATTAAGCACCTGGAAAGCGAAAAGAACAGGTTTGCCCTTCAGCTTGCGTGGAGTGCGGCACAGGTTAGCAGGAACATACCTAAGCTGGTAGATAAAAAAGAAAAAGCTGAAGCTGAGAAAGCCGCGTTGCAGGAAAAAGCTGAAAATACGGCAAGCCGCTTTTTATCTAAGTCTGACAGGATAAAAGCCGAAATAAGTGTATTGGAGAGCGACATAAAAAAAGCCAAAGAGAAAGCGGATTATTATAACAGGCAGCAGATTGAAACAATTATAGAGCGGGTTGGCAAAAAGAATACCTATGAAGCCGAACAGCAAAAATTACAGAAAGAAAAACAACTGCTTACTACGCAATTTTCTGAAGTCACTTTAAAATATGAAGGGCTGCTGCAGGCGCTTACACAAAGCGGCCGGGCTTTTGAGCAGGACAACAAAGAACAGCAGGTAGCCCATAGGGAGCAGGCCGGCAACGAGAAGGAAGCACTGCGCCATTGGCTGGATAAAGCCTTGCACGAAGTACGAGTGTACCAGCAACAGGCTATACAGCAGGCTCAGCTTTCCGTACAGCAACAGCAGGATAACCTGCACCAGGAAAAAATTAAGAAGGCAGGCATTCAACACCAACGTTTTTTTGAAACGGAATTAACGGATGCCCGCAATACGGTAAGCCAGTACCAGGTTAGCATACAACAAAACCTGCTTGAGCTGGAGCACTTGAAAAACCGTGGCGAAACTTTGCAGAAACAGTGGGAACTGGATGACGCTTCCACAAAACAAAAAACCGAAAGAGAACAGGAAAAACTGCAGGCCGCTGTTGCGGAATTGCAGCAACAGTCGCAGGCCATCAATGAAAAACTAAAAAACAGCGGTAGTGCTTTGTATGGCTGGCTTAACCAGCATAAACCGGGCTGGGAGGCAACCATTGGAAAAGTAACGGATGAACAGGTGCTTTTTCATACGGAGTTATCTCCCAGGCTGGCAAAAAATACCGAAAATTTTTATGGCATCGAGCTGGATCTGGCGGATATGCCTGTACAGGTTAAAACGCTGGAGGAATACCAGGAAGAACTGGCCCGTATTAACAAGGAAACGGAGCAATACGAAAAGCAATTAAAGAACCTGCAAAGCCAATTGCAGCAGCAATTGGAAAAGCTGAAAAAGAAGTACCAGCCACTGGTTAAAGAAACCAGGGACAGCCTGCTGGAAAAACAGTATAAACAGGAACAGGATACATTGCAGCTACAGCAGGCGCAATTGCAGCAAAAAGATTGGGAAGTAAAAGCGAAGGAAGCCAAACAACAGGCATTGGCATCTGTTGAAGCGGCTATTGCCGCTGCCAGTGAAGCATTGGCTGCCGCACAGCAAAACCTGCAGCGTACAGAAGAAGAACTGGCCAAGCAAATAAAAAGCAAGGAGCGGGAACATGGTAAAAAAGTTGCCGTTATTGAACAGCAGTTGGCACAGCAAATAGCCCGCCTGCAGGAAGATGTAAAAACCTACCGGCAAAGCTGGCAACAGCAGGAGCAGGATTTGAAACAACGCCAGCAGGAAGAACTTTCAGGAAAAGGCGCGGATATTAAGCGTATTGATGCTGTTGATAAAAACCTGCAATCCATAAAAACTGAGTTGGCTTTTATAGAAGAAAAACGGGACCTGGTAGCCGAGTATAAGAAAGATAAGAAAGAGCTGATAGACCGTGCGGATGAATTTAAAAGCAGGAAGGCCACCCTTGACCAGCAGCACCACCTGGAAGAAGAAAAATACCAGTTGCAGAAAGAAGCGATACAAACAAACATAAAAGAAGTGGATGAAAAGTTGCTGCAACTGCAGCAACAGTTAGCTGAAGCGGAGGATAATGCCAAAGCTTTTGCCCGCTTTCAGCAAACAGAAGCCTGGCAGGGCATACACTCTGCTTACACTGAGGAAAAAGATATCCATAAAAATGACAAGTCCTGCACGCTGTTGATTGAGGAAATAAACCGCTGTTATTATACTGCCATTACACGTTTGGATAACCTTAAGGAGGCGGCTAATAAGTTCCTAGGTAATTTCTCGGCGCAAAATATTTTCAAGTTCCCGGAAAGCCTTACCGAAAAATATGCTTATCAGCAATTTGCCGAAGAGCTGAACGAGTTTATCAACAACAGCAAGATTGAAGAGTACGAGAAAAGGGTAAATGAACGCTTTGCCAATGTGATTAAACTGGTGGGCAAGGAAACATCCGACCTTATGTCTAAGGCCGGCGACATACAAAAAGTAATTACCAACATCAACAAAGATTTTGACAGCAAAAATTTTGTGGGGGCTATCCGTAAAATTGAGCTGCGCATTCACGACAGTGCCAACGGTGTAGTACAATTGCTGCTAAGGATTAAAAAGTTTAACGACGATCACAGCTTTGACATTGGCGGCCTTAACCTGTTCTCTTCTGTTGATAAAGCCGGGAATGATAAAATTGCTGTTGACTTATTGAAACAATTAAGCAAGGCCATTGCCGAATACCGTAAAGATGTGATAGCCTTATCCGACTCATTCGAATTGCAGTTTAGGGTAGAGGAAAACCAGAATGATACCGGCTGGGTAGAAAAGCTGAGCAATGTAGGCTCTGAAGGAACGGATGTGCTGGTAAAAGCCATGATAAACATTATGCTGCTGAATGTGTTTAAAGAAGGTGCCAGCAAACGTTTCAGGGAGTTCAGGCTGCATTGCATGATGGATGAAATAGGCAAGCTGCACCCCAACAACATCAAAGGTATCTTGCAGTTTGCCAACGACAGGAATATCCTGCTTATCAATGGCTCGCCTACCGAAACCAATGCGCTTAATTACCGGCATATTTATAAGCTGGAAAAAGACAATAACCGCAACACTAAAATAAAACGCATCATTACCAATTACAGCCAGTCGTGAAGCTGCCCATACATATCGCCGTAAAGTTGCAGCAAATGTTGGTGAACAGTACCAGCCTTCCCGCATCCGCCCTAAAGCATGCAACTGTTCAAAAAATGCTGGACGATGCTGTATTGCAGAGAAAACAGTTTGGCAAAACAAAAGCGGAAATATTCATTGTCAATACCGAGGCTTTACATGCGTACCTGCAAAATCACTTTGGCATTGAAAACATACATGCGTACATAGAAAAGTACGGTGACGAAAACTTAACTCGCAGCGATGCCGTTGCAATAGCGGGCAATTCAAAGCTTAGGAGTATCCGCACTTTTAAAGGCTTCCTGGTTAACAGTTACCAGCCTGTAAAAGCTATGTTGAATGGTAAAGAACTTTTCGTTAACCCGTTGGAAGGCAGCTATACATTCATCAGTAATTACGCTTCATTTATACCTGATGAAGCAGTAAATATTGTAGGCATAGAAAACCCGGAGAACTTTAACTACATACGGCAGCAACAACACCTGTTCAGTCACATCAAACCTTTGTTTGTAAGCCGTTACCCGCAAAGCCATGATTTAATACGCTGGCTGCAGGGCATTTCAAACCCTTACCTGCATTTTGGCGATCTTGATTTTGAGGGGATTCATATTTATCTTCATGAATACAAAAAGTACCTGGCTGAAAGGGCTGAATTTTTAGTGCCTGCCAGTACGGAAGTCTTGTTACAAAAGCATGGCAACAGGGCATTGTATAATAGCCAACTATCCCATGCCCCTTCACAGTTAACTATGCCGGAAAAACCCTTGGCACACCTGGTGCAACTTTTGCATCAACATAAAAAAGTACTGGAGCAGGAGGTTTTTATTAGCAGAGGTAAAGAATAAAAAGTACGAGTTACGAAGTACCTTGTTGCAAAAGTTGCATATTACATATACAAGTGCTTCGTTACAAACATATATTGCATCGTAAATCGTACTTGTTTTACATCGTACATCCCACATCAAACATCTTACATAAAAAAGTACTTCATACTTCAAACTTCGTACTTGCTTTTTGGGGGTGCCCCCAAGCTGCGCAAGGGGTCGGGCTTTCCGCTATTACTCCGCCACAGGCCCGGGCTGAAAAGGCTTCAGCGGGGTAGCCGCTGCAATCCCTCACCCGACAGCCCGATACCGGTTACCAGTTGCAGGTTACCAGTCTGTTGAAGTTTAAAAGGCTTATAATTTGTTTGAATGATGAAGTGCAGAAGCTCTTCCCTACTTGCTGCTACTATTAAACTTTAAACATATGAACATTGAACAGCAAATGTTGCCGGTTGCTGGGTCTGTACTAACATTGAGCAGCAAAGCCCCGGCGGGGCGGCATGTTAGTAGCAACAAGCAGTAACGGGAAAGAGCGGCGTAGGTGCGATATGTTCACTGGCTTAGAAATTGAACAGGACCCTTTGTGTATTCCAGGGCTGGTTACGGCTGCAATTGTTGAATAGAATTGCAGCCGTACAAGAGTGCGACGCAAGTAAAGCCTCATGCTTGTTCTTATGCCGGGCTCATAAATTTCTTTACAAATAGCGAAGCTATTTTTTTATCTACCCGCGGTCTATCTAACCAATGAAACCGGCGCCTCTGCAGACTGGGATAACACCTGTGCAAAAATGCCTGTGAGGGATTGTATGGCCCGGTGTTCGGTTATTTTTCCTTTCTTGTTAAACTTAAATATGTCAACATCTTTGTAAGCAAAAGATTTGCCCTGTGTTGGCAGGCCTAGAAAATCTACTTTAAACGTGCCAGACCAATCAGCGTACACATATACATAATCACCTTCTGCAATGGCACGGGCATTGGTAGCTTTATAATTTTCAAGCGAAGACAACCACATGGTTAACGATGCTTTTATACTGTCTTTACCTATTACCGGCGGGTTGCTGCCTTCGCCGTAATCAACTCCATCGCTGGCAATGTTCTTCATAATAAAATCAATATCGCCGGAGCCAAAAGCATGCAGCACGGCAAGTGCAACGGCTTTATTTCGTTTTTCATTCACTTCATTTTTCCACCAGGTAAAGAAGTTGTTTTTGTCTGCTTTAGGGGATGAGTTTTGAGAGTGGCAAACGGGCAGCATCAGCAGGCCCAGGGCTACAGTGAGTATTGTTTTTTTCATATGGAAAGTTTTATCCGGTACCGGGATTGGCAATTATTAAACCCGGCATGCGGGTGAATAATGTTTACCGGTAAAATACTCAATAGATTTTAGAATTCATAGCGTTATTTTATGCCTGCGGGCTTTGGTGTTTTGGCTTGTTGCCTGTTAACTTTATACCATGAGCATACAAAACTATACAGTTGAATTTTTAAAGGATGAAAAAGGAAACGGACACTTTTTTATAGCTGGCGATGAGGGAAGAGCGGCAGAAATGGTGGTGCATGTTGCTGCAGACCACCTTACTGTTTACCATACTGAAGTTGCCCCGGAATATGAGGGCAAGGGCCTTGCAAAAGAACTGCTGGCCGCTATGGTTGGATATGCCAGGAAGCATCAGCTAAAAGTTATTCCGCTATGCACTTATGTACAGGCGCAGTTTAAGCGGCACCCGCAGGAGTATGAAGATGTTTGGCTGAAGAGGGATTGAGAAACTGTTGTAACAGGTACCCACTTCTCCATTTACAGGATGCCATTTACACCATCTGGCCAGGCGGCATGCACGCCTGCGCATAGCTTTACAAAATCTTAAAAGTATGGAGCCCACTTTTTTTAAGAATGCCGCTGCGTTTCGCAAATGGTTGCAAAAGAATCATGAGGAAAAAAAGGAATTGCTGGTTGGTTTTTATAAAACAACAAGTGGCAGGCCCAGTATGAGTTGGAGCGAATCTGTTGATGAAGCATTATGCTTTGGGTGGATAGACGGTGTTAGAAAATCTGTTGATGCGGAAAGCTATACCATACGTTTTACACCACGCAAGCCAGGCAGTATATGGAGCCTGATAAATATTAATAAAGTAAAAGCGTTAACGCAACAAGGGCTAATGCAGCCTGCCGGAACAGCGGTATTTGAGAAACGAAAGGAAAGTAAATCCGGCATTTACTCACACGAAAAACCGGCGGCCAGGCTGGATATAGCTTCTCAAAAAACGCTTAAGGCCAACAGGAAAGCAATGGCATTTTTTAAAGCCCAGGCACCCTCTTACCAAAAAGTGATTATTCACTGGATAATGAGTGCAAAGCAGGATGTTACCAGGGTAAAACGCCTGCAAAAACTTATTGAAGAAAGCGAAGCTGGAAAAAGATTGTAAAGGTTAAAACTTGCTGACAGAGGGTTGTCAGTGCCTGCTTTTTACTTTGATGTAAACAAAACAAAAACTTATGTCAACTTTAGCTGTATTCTTAAAGCAACTGGAGCAGGAAGCCATAACCACCAGGAAAATGTTAAGCCGCGTACCTGAAGAAAAATTTACCTGGCAACCCCACCAAAAAAGCATGACGCTTAAACAACTGGCAACACATGTTGCGGAATTACCTTCCTGGGTAGGTATTACATTAAATACAAGCGAGTTGGATTTTAGCAAAAACCCCTACCGGCCTGTTGAAATAAGCGGCACTAAAGATTTACTTGAATATTTTGAAACCAACCAGAAAGACGCGGTTGAGCAAATAAGAAAAGCAAAGGAAGAACAACTGGATGACAAATGGGTGCTGCGCAACGGAGAAGAAATTTATTCCACAAATAGTAAAGAAGATGTCATCCGTATGTCAATCAATCAAACAGTGCACCACCGTGCACAGTTGGGTGTGTACCTGCGCTTGCTGGATGTACCCATACCCGGCAGCTATGGCCCCAGCGCCGATGAAATGAAATTTTAGATATTACCTGTAATCTTCATTAAAATAGCCGCTTCAGAATTGCTGAAGCGGCTATTTTAATATCTTCAGCGCGGCCAATATCAAAGCGGTATGCTTATTAAACCATTAACATCGCTGCGGTTCTTTTTTGCATTGCTGGTATTCCTGCATCATATACGGTTTGTTCACTTTTCCGGGGTATCGGGCGTTATTTTTGGCCATGTTGCATCGGAGGGTTTTATTGGCGTGGGCTTCTTTTTTATACTTAGCGGTTTTGTGTTATCACTTAATTATATGGATGGTATAACCGGAAAAAAAATTACCGCCCGGCAATTCTGGATAGCAAGGTTTGCACGCATTTATCCCTTGCATTTGCTAACCCTGCTGATAGCTTTGCCCATGTCGCTGGAAGAATTTCAGCCTTTAATTGTGCCTGGTTTGCTAAAGCTGTTATTGCATGTCTTATTGCTGCAGAGTTTTATACCTGTGCAGGATGTTTATTTTGCATTTAATGTGCCTTCCTGGAGCCTATCCAATGAAATGTTTTTTTACCTGTTGTTTCCATTCATCGTAACCCTTATTGCCCGGTACAAAAAAAGCTTGTTGGTTTTTGCTTTGTTGATAATTGCTTTACCGGTAGCTATTTCATTTTCCCCGCGGTTAGATCATCATCGTTTTTTTTATGTAAACCCATTTTTGAGGTTAACGGATTTTATTATCGGTATACTGATTTTTATGTTGTACAGCGGCAGGCGTGTGCAGTCATGGTTTTCTTCTCCGCTTAAAGCAAATATATGCGAGGTTACGGCCGTACTATTGCTCGCCGTTTTTTTCCGTTTTCATAATCACGTTCTTCCTGGCTTTCGTTATTCGTCTTATTATTGGTTACCAATGGCTTTTTGCATTCTTGCATTCGCGTATAGTTCCGGCTTTTTGTCAAAGTGGCTCTCTAACAAAACCATGGTGCACCTTGGTGAAATAAGCTTTTCTTTTTACATGTTTCATCAACTGGTTATCCGCGTTGTTACCACTTTAAATAGCCGTTACACGTTTATAGACAACAGTATTGTTCTTATATTATTTATACTTTTTATCACCCTTGTTGTAAGCCATTTTTCTTACCTGTATGTTGAAAAGCCTTGTAACAGGTATATTAAGGCAAGGTTTACGAAGCGTGTTGGCCGGGTGCCGGTTTCTTAACCATTGTTCCTGCATTCTCAAGCCAGGAAATTTCAGGGGGTGCCCCCAAGCTATCGCAAGGGGTCGGGCTTTCCGCTCATACTCCGGCACAAGCCCCTGCCGCCATGGCTTCACCGGGGTATCCGCTTCAATCCCTCACCCGGGGTGAAACTCCGTAATTTTTTTGCAGGCAGGTGATAGTACTGTAACTATAAGCTTGGCCTTGCGCTTCCTTTTACTCTTTTTAAGTAATAACGCCAGTTGTATCCCAGTACGGCAATCAGTATCAGCAGCCCAAAAAATTCTCTTGTTTCCTCTATCCAGGGTTTGGTAGCTTTCATGCTCTGGGCTATGTTTTCTGCCTTGTGCTCAGTAGCCCAGTCAAGTACGCCGGTTTTATCAAAAAACAGCCATAATGCGTACAGCACATACACTATTACGCCAACAGCATAAGCTTTAGGATAAAAATGCCTGCGGGCAGCCAAAAAGCACAAAGCCGCGCTGTAGAGATAAATGGGCACCCAGATGTATGGGTCGGGATCGTTGTATTGAACTGCGGCAAAAAGCACAAACAAAAAAAAGAAGCAATAATTGAAAGGTTTCATAAATGGCGTGGTATAGTTTACAACAATCTATACAAACAACTAAAGGTTAAATACAATAAGTAACGCCCGGTTAGTTTTAAACAATCCGGTACCGCTAACGTATGGTATGCGGTTTGTTGCATAGACGGGGGTTATGTATTAATGCCTTCCTGGAATTAATAAATTACTTTTTCCAAGGCAGGAAAGGTAAAGCTTTCAGGTGAATTGTAATCATACTATGGTGCATTTCAAATTTTCGCTTAAATAAAAGTTGAATAGTATTGTTGCAGATGAACGTAGTTACCAATTTGCTGCTTTGCCACGCAAATAGCGCAACAGGCGATGCCACAGGGCTATGTCGCCGGCCACCAAAAAATACCTGGCAGCTTCACATGAAAATTCGAACCTATAGGTAACAGTCAGGGTTAATACGCTGAATGGAGATCGTGTCAGCCTTCATAAATTTCTTTAAGGGTAAGTTCTATGCCCAGGGCATCCAATTTTACAATGTCTGTTATGTTGGTATAGGAGCGCATCTCCCAGTCATCCCCTTCGCGGTAAAAAAGTTGCACCAGCGTAACAGACGGCTCAACCAGCAGGTAATATTGAAGTGAAGTAAATTTCTGGTAATTGATAAACTTATCTACCGTATCATATTTGCGGGTGCTTTCTGACAGAACCTCTGCAATAAGCTCAGGCTGGAAGGCAATAAACCTGTTGGCTGAGAAAAGTTCCCTCGTAACAAACACATCGGGATAATAGTATTTTGGCTCCACCGGTACTTTTATCTTTATGCCTTCCATAAAAACGGAAAACCCCTTTTCTCTAAGGAGCATCTTAAGCGCAATAAGAATATTGGACGTAATGTGATTATGTAACAAGCTTTCACCGGGCATATCAATCAGTTTGCCATTTACAAACTCATGCCTGATATCAGACTCCTGTTCAAGCCTGATATATTCTTCCTCACTTAATTCAATATCTCTTGTAATTAAAGGCATATCCTAAATTACATATTTTAGCTGAATAAATATTCGATATCATCTTTGGTAAGGCTCTTCACAAACCCGGTGTCATCCGTTATCAGGTCGGCCGCCAGCAAACGTTTTTTCTCCTGCAGTTGCAGTATTTTATCTTCTACAGTGTCTTTACAGATCATACGGTAGGCAAAAATGTTTTTGGTTTGGCCAATACGGTGCGTACGGTCAATGGCCTGCTGCTCAACAGCCGGGTTCCACCAGGGGTCAACTATGTACACGTAATCAGCGGCGGTTAAGTTTAAGCCCACACCACCGGCTTTTAGCGAAATGAGAAACACACGGCAGTTTTCCTCGTTCTGAAAACGCTGTATGGCTTTCTCCCTATCCGGGGCGGATGTACTTCCGTCAAAATATTCGTAATCAACGCCCAGCTCGGTAAGCTTTTCTTTTATCAGGGCCAGCATGCCCAGGAACTGTGAGAATACCAGTGCTTTATGGTCGCTGATGTTTTCCGTAATCTCCCGGCCTAATTCTTCCAGCTTAACAGAAACATTGGGAAACCTGTCTTCTTCCTTCATAATGGCCGGACTGTCACAAATCTGCCTTAGCTTCATCAGGCCCTGCAATATCGTCAACTGAGATTTGCCCACTCCCTGCTGCTCTACCACTCCCAAAATCTTATCGCGGTAATCATTGCGGTATGCGTCGTAAATATCCCGCTGCTCTTTGCCCATTTCGCAAAAGAGTATCATTTCCGATTTTTCCGGCAGGTCTTTGGCTACCTGTTCTTTGGTACGCCGCAGTATAAATGGGTATAGCAGTTTGCGCAGGTGTTCCTTCTGTTCCTTTTCGCCAAATTTATCTATGGGCACGGCAAATTCCTGCTTAAAAAACTCCATTGAGCCCAGCATGCCCGGGTTCAGGAAATTCATCTGGGCAAAAATGTCGAATGTATTGTTCTGCAGTGGTGTACCACTCAGGCAAAGCCTGTTTTTAGCGTTCAGCAGGCAGGCTGCTTTGGTTACCTTGCTGGCCGGGTTTTTAATGGCCTGGCTTTCATCAAGAATTACGTAGTCAAACTCAACTTCAACAAACTGCTTTATGTCGCTGCGCAGTGTTCCGTAGGTGGTAATAATCACATCTATGTTCTGGTGTACAATCATTTCCGCCGTTCTGGCCCCGCCGTGGTGTATGTAATACTTTAATGTGGGGGCAAATTTCTTTATTTCATTCTCCCAGTTGTACATAAGTGTGGTAGGGCATACTACCAGCGCCTTTAAATTTTCCTGGTGATCTTTTATGTGGTACAAAAAACTTAAGGCCTGTATGGTTTTACCAAGGCCCATGTCATCTGCCAATATGCCCCCCCAGCGTACTTCGCTCAGGTAATTAAGCCATTGAAAGCCGGATTGCTGGTAAGGCCGCAAAATATGCTTCAGGTGTGCAGGCGCTTCAACCGGCTGTATAGATTGAAAATTCTTAAGGTTTTCGTACTTGGCTTCCAGCTTAAAGAACAGTTCTTCTTCATCCCGCTGGCCATATAGTTCTTCAATAACGCTCAGGTGATACTTGCTCAGCTTCATGTGAGAAGCCTTGCCTTCTCCCACCCTGAACAACAGTGAATATTTGCGTATCCATTCTTCCGGCAAAATACCAAATGTGCCGTCTTCCAGTTGCACATATTGTTGCTTGTTGGCCAGCGCCTTTTTTACATCTGCAACCGTAACCTTCATGTCGCCAAAGTGTATGTCTATCTTGGCGTCAAACCAGTCCGTATGGCTGCTGATGTAGATTTTAGTGCTTGGCTTGGCAGTATTAAAGCGAAAATTTTTCAGCGCATCAAAGCCGTAAACGGGTATGTTCATTTCCTTTACGGCATCTACAAACAAAAAGAACCAGTTATTCTTTAAAACTTCAGTTCCTTTTAGCGCAAGGGTATTGTTTTCTTCCGTTCTTATAAAACTGGAATGCAGGTTGGCAATCTTATCGGTAAAAGCATATTCAGCCTCCATGTTGCGCTGTATAACCAGCAACTTGTTCATCAGGGGCAGTATAATTTTTTCCTTGTCAGATGGCCTTATGTCATAGCCCTGGTAATTAAATATGGGCTGCAGCATCAGGTAGTCGCCTTTTTCTTTCAGCAAAATCTTTACTTCCGGCCTGGCATCTTTTATCTCTTCCTTTTGTACGTTTATAAAGTTTACGTTGTATTCTTTTGTAAGGGGTAAAATAAATTCTGTTAGCTGCCTGTTCCAGTCTTCTGCTTCAATGCTTATCTTACCTGTGGGCAAAAATTTCTCCGCAAGCACAATGTCTTCCGGCTTGTCCCATAAATAAAGCTGGTCATGGGCCTGGAAGAGCAATGCCCCTGAAAGCTCATTTTCAGCAATGCTAAACAAGCCGTCGGGCAGTTTGGCATTACAGCTCATTTCATACGTAGTACCGGTATAATTAACAGCAAATTCCGGCGATAAAAAATGCTTTGACAATTCCGCTTTTTCAAGATTGGCCGTGGTAAATGTTTTGCGCTGCGGCAGGTAAAACACAAATGGGCTGCCTGCCATGTCGCTGAATATCTTTTTGTACTTGGGGTGCAGGTATTCAATTATCAGGTGCCTTGTTTCTTCCGGCAACTCATCATCATGTTGTTGCACAATATTTTCCCATATTCCACTAAATGGAGAGTTCCTGTTAAGATAACGGCTCACTTCTCCCGGCAGCAGTTTGCGCAGGTGCTGTATCAAGGCTTTATCTTCTTCTGGCAAGGGCTCTGTATTAATAAACTTAGCCAGGTCAAGCTTTTCTATTTTACCCAGGAACCCCGTGTTGTCATCATTTGCTTCCCCCTGTACGGCATCAACCTGTATGTATGGATACTGGTGCGCATTATAGCTTATCACAATACCAATCCTGTATTGGGTTTTGGCAGCCTCTTCAGCTTCGGCAACAATCACTTCCTGCTGCTGTTGTTGCGGCACTACCGGTTTAGGCCTTAAAGGCGTGGCAGATGGGGCAATACGTTTTATGGAAGTGTCCAGCACCCGTAAAAAAGGTTTGCCATCAGTATACGTAAATTCAAATTTACCTTTAAGGTCATCGGTCAGGGAGTAGCCGTAAAGAGAAAGCAGTTTGTCTTTTTCTTTATCCCAGTTGCGTATGCTGTCAAAATAAAAAGGCCCGTAACTATGCAGCAACTGCAGCAATAGTATGGCTTTGTGCACACAAAGGGGGTGCTTGGTATCGCTGCCGCAGGCGCAGCTTGTATCAAAATTGCGCTCTTCATTTTTTTGGATCATTACCTTGTGCAGTGCGCCGTCAAAATCCAGTTCAGCATACACCCGTTCATCCTTTGCGGAAATAATATTGGCGCGGTTACTGCGCAAATAACTCTCTGCTTCGGTAAAAGATGCCGGGGCAGTAAGCAGCTTAATCATTTTCAAATCAAGCTGTTTCATTTTAACAACCGTATGCTTCTGGTCGTATTCCAGTTCCTTATCGCCCAGCATGTTGCGGTCCAGCATTTCCTGCAGTTGAAATAGCGCCGCCGCTTCGTGCCGGCATATTTCACCCAGGTTATAAGGGCAACCGCAACGTACAGATAATGTGCGGGGGTCTTTAAACTTGCTTATGTAAACTTTATAGTAAGTGGAGTAAATATCGTCCTTAACGCGTAGTGTAACAGAGCCTACAAGATCATCAAATTCAACCAGTTCAACATTGCCGATGGCATGAATTTTTTTCCCTCTTCTTATCACTTCGTCAGTGCCGTTATTATAAATGTATTTTACAAGATGTGGTAAGGCCATGTATCAGTTTAAAATTTTAACGGATGCTTTACAGGTTCGTCCCAGGATGTTTAGCCACAGGCCTGCTGTAAACTGTATAACCGTTCAGAAAAGACCAATCTGCAAAAGTAAAGGAATTATGCCCAGTTTATGAAATGAAAAGAAGGTTAAGCATAAAACGTAATGTTAAGTAATGATTGTATTGCTTACCCATAGAGGCTAAATAGTACACTCGTAATGATAAAGCAACCGGTAGTGTTTGGGGCTTTCAGCTTTCTATCCTTTACCGGGCTGCAGTTCCGGCTTTTCACTGCAAGTCCTCACCACTCGTTCCTCGTGGTTGCGGGCTTTCCGTTTCAATCCGGCAGCCATTGGGCTATGGTATTTCTTCCCGGCTTTTCCCACCTTTTGCTGTAGCCAGCCTAAAATCACCACCGGAAACCAGGGTAGCAATGTAATAGCGGCTACATATAAATGCCCTGCAAATGGGCAAAAGGCGCTGCCAGCGGGTGAGGGGTTGCAGCGGTGGGCCCGGTGAGGCAATGGCGTCAGGACTTTTGTGCCGGAGTATGAGGACAAACTTTGTCAAAACAATTAAACGTTGCTTTGATGAAGATTCCGAATGCAGTTCTTCCCGGCCCGGGGCTGCCCCCAAAAAGATCGTATTACACTAAAATGCAATTGCCGTGATGACACAAATGTTGCCGCCGCCTTGGCGTAATGGCAAAAAAGTTTTAGCTAATCCGGCATAAATAATAAATAATGAAATAAATTGCAAGACGGTGCGGCTGCAAAAAGAAGGATAGCATTGTAACCCCGTAATGCTTGCCGGCATTATTAACATCCAATTCTTATCAAAAATTGAATACCATAAATCAAAAAATTGGTTACTCCACCTTGGTATATTTTGGCGTGGCAACCATTTTTGTTAACCTGGCCATTGGTTCTGTTGCAGGGTATTTTTCTTTATACGAGAAAATTATTCTTTTTTGTGCCGCATTTCTGCTTGGTGCATCGTTGTATTTGTATCATAAAGGGTATACAAAACCTGCCCGGCTGTTATCACGCAGTGTGCTGAATATTGTACTGCTGCTCTTAAGCGTAAGCATGGGCCTGCATTCCGGCGTTTTTCTTTACCACATCCCGTTTACCATAGGATCAATTTATTTTTTGCGGGAAGGTTATTCCCGCAAACATGTTATTTCTTACTGCTTAACCTGCCTGCTGTTTATTAGCGCAGTGGTAATTTTTTCGCCGTTGCACCCACAATCTGCCCCGGATGAAAAATATATCAATCTTATTTTGCGGCTTAACTCATTCTTCAGTTTCACGTTGTCGTGTATTTTTCTGTATGTTATTTTTACCTACCTCACTAACCAAAACCGGGAACTTGCCCGGCAAAAGCAATATGCAGAGCAGGCTGCCAAGTCAAAAGAAGACTTTCTTTCAGTTATGAGCCACGAACTGCGTACACCGCTTAATGGCATCATCGGCACTGTTGAGCTGCTGGAAAACGAACAGCAGGCCTCGCAGAAAGAAAAATATGTAGAGGTTTTAAAACAATCATCTACTCACATGCTTAGCCTGGTAAACGACCTGCTGGATTACAGCAAACTTGGCGTGGAAAAGATGGAAATTAAAACGGTTTCAAGAAATTTAAAGGAAATTGTAAGCCATGTTTATGGAATTTTCAGCCCTGGTTTTGAAAAGAAAGGCATAGCTTTCAGGCCTGTTTTTGACCCCCTTCTGGATAAAGGGGCTTACCTCGTGGATGATGTAAGGCTGATGCAGGTAATAAGCAACCTTTTATCCAACGCTTTGAAATATACCGATAACGGCAGCGTTGAATTTTCAGTTAAGTGCATAAGCCAGGGCGAACAGGAAGCCCTCGTTCATTTTGAGGTTACCGATACCGGTATAGGAATACCCGAATCTCAAAAAAAGCGGGTGTTTGAAACATACAATCACTTATTAAACAGCGAAAAAAGATTTACCCAAAGTTCCGGCCTGGGGCTATCCATCACAAAACAAATAATTGAGCTGATGGGTGGTTACATTGATTTTGAAAGCAGGGAAAATGAGGGCACAAAATTTTATTTTACTTTGACCTTAAAGAAAGACACGCGAAAAATACCAACCGAACTCACCACTGTACATGCGCCGGCCATGCCTGCGGTGCCGGAAAATTTTAATTGCAGGGTGCTTATTGCAGAGGATAACTCCATTAACATGATGATTATCCGCAAAATGCTGGTACAGAAAAATATACAGGTTGTTGAAGCTACCAATGGCGCAGAGGCGCTGGAGCTGCTGCAAAACTCCGCCTTGCCGTTCCACCTGTTGCTGCTGGACCTGCACCTGCCCATACTATCCGGCCACCAGGTAATGGCATGGATACGGGAAAATAACTACGATGTTCCCGTAATTGCGTTTACCGCTAATCTTGTAGACAAGAATGACCTTAAAAAGCTAAGGCAATCGGGTTTTGCCGACGTACTGCCCAAGCCCTATAAATCAGACGAACTGTACTCTAAAGTTTTCAAGCACATAAGAAATGAGGCGCTTAATTGATTTTATTTTTTTCCTTCGTAAATATTTGCTGTGCAGGTTTCTGCCATTTTGTTGCTGTACCTATTAGTTTTGTGCGTCTTTTAAAGAATAAGTAAATGCAGGGTTAACTTTAAGCGCATAAATAATTCACACATGCTATGCTGCAGTCCAAACTTCCGGATATAGGTACCACCATCTTTACGGTTATGAGCCAGCTTTCCACGGAGATGAAGGCAATTAACCTGGGCCAGGGCTTCCCGGATTTCCCTATGAGCGAAGAATTAACGGCACTGGTTGCCAAAGCCATGCAGGATGGCTTTAACCAGTATGCCCACATGGCCGGTTTACCGGCATTGCTGGAAGCTATTGCGCAAAAAGTATTGTACCTGTATAACAACACCGTTGACCCTTATGCGCAAATTACTGTAACCCCAGGCGGCACATACGCCATTTATACAGCGCTTACTACCATACTGCAACCGGGCGATGAAGTAATTGTGTTCGAGCCTGCTTATGATAGTTACGTACCCAATGTTGAAGTAAACGGCGCCAAAGCGGTATTGATACCGTTGCAATATCCCGGTTACAGCATACCCTGGCCTGCGGTTAAGGAAAAAATAAACGCTAAAACAAAAGCCATCATCATCAACTCCCCGCACAACCCAACAGGCAGTATTATAAGCCGGGCAGATATAGAAGAGCTGAGGAACATAACCAGTAATACAGGTATTTATATTATTAGCGATGAAGTATATGAGCATCTTATTTTTGATGGGCTGCGGCATGAAAGCATGCTGCGCTATCCCGATTTGATGGAGCGGAGTTTTGTGTGCGCCTCTTTTGGCAAAACCTATCATTGCACCGGTTGGAAGATTGGTTATTGCATAACATCCGCGCCATTGATGAAAGAGTTTAGAAAAGTACACCAGTTTAACTGCTTTAGCTGCGATACGCCCAAGCAGGTGGCATTGGCGCAATACTTGGGCAATAAAGATGCTTATCTTGGGCTTGGTTCCTTCCTTCAGAAAAAAAGGGATTACTTTCAACAGTTGATGCAGGCTACACCATTTACACCGCTGCCTTCTTACGGCAGTTATTTTCAATGCTATAACTACGCCGCAATAAGCAACGAGGCCGATAAAAATTTTGCTATCCGCATTACCAAAGAATACGGCGTTGCCTGCATACCGGTATCGGCGTTTTACAAAAACGCAAAAGACGATAAGGTGGTCCGCTTTTGTTTTGCCAAAAAAGAAAGCACCCTGCAGCAGGCGGTGGAAAGGTTAAGCAAAATATCGGTTGTATAGCTATTTCAGGACAAGACATCTTGTACCCACATCGTACATCCCACACCTAACATCTTACATAAAAAAGTACTTCGTACTTCACTCTTCTTACTTGTTTTAGGGGTGCCCCCAAGCTGCGCAAGGGGTCGGGCTTTCCGCTATTACTCCGCCACAAAGGCTATGCTGCGATGGCTTCAGCGGGGTAACCGCTTCAATCCCTCACCCGATAGTGAAACATGCTGCTGCTCTTCGTAAGCCGGTTTATGTTGTGTTACCCCACTATCCAAAGCAGCACAGGTTTCTTGCTGGCATCTATATAACCCGATAAGGTGGTCAAAAATGCATACGATACCATCGGGCAGCCCTGGCTGTTACACAGGTACAATGGGTAAGTGGCTTCATCAGGCACACAATCGTAGGCATGTAATACCACAAAACGTTTTAAGGCGTTGCTGTTTGTTTTTTCCAGCCCGTGCAGTTTGTAAGACTTACTGAAACGGCCCGTATATTTTCCACCCACTTTGTATTTACCCAGGCTGCTGCAATAGCTGTTGGGCGTGTTAGAAAAGCTGGCAGTAGTTGCGTACAGTTTGCTGCCGCAGCCATGTGCTACCAGTCCCTTATGAAGTATGCTTTTTTGCTTAAGGCTAACCACCGCAAAACGGGGCAGGCCGCTATGTACGGATAGGTCGGCAATAAACACAATATCCTCATTAAACCCCTTTTGTTTTACAAACGTAGCAGCGGGCAATAACAGGCTGTCAATGATATTCTCAAATGCCTTTGTTTGATGTGCAATAGGCGAATAAAGGGTTTTGTGCTTATCCTTCAGGGCAGAAGGGTTTCCTGAGCATGCTAACAAAAAACTTACAAGGCAAAGGGATACGTACTTCATAAAACAATGCTGGTAATTAATGTTGATTGGGGTATGTTAAGTATAGCTTTGTTATACGTTGCAGCAATACAAACTGCTGTGCATTGAATAATATTTGATTAAGTTGCCGAAAAATTCCATAAAATTTTTATCATTAGTATGCAACCTCTGGCAGAAAGAATGCGCCCCAGCAGCCTGGATGATTTAGTAGGCCAGGAACACCTTACCGGCAAAGGCAGTATTTTACGCACCGCCATAGAAAGCGGGCATATACCCTCTATGATACTGTGGGGGCCGCCCGGCACCGGCAAAACCACCATCGCCAATATTATTGCCCATACGCTTAGTGTTCCGTATTACCAGCTAAGCGCTATAAGCAGCGGGGTTAAAGATGTGCGGGAAGTTATTGATGCTGCCAAACAACAGCAGAATGCCATTCTGTTTATTGATGAAATTCACCGGTTTAATAAAAGCCAGCAGGATGCATTGCTGGGTGCTGTGGAAAAAGGCACCATTACCCTTATTGGCGCTACTACGGAAAACCCTTCTTTCGAAGTAAATTCTGCCTTGCTTAGCCGCTGCCAGGTTTATGTATTAAAAGCACTTACTGAACAGGGGCTGGTGCAACTGCTGCGACAGGCCATGTTAAAAGATGAACTGCTGAACCAAAAAAATATTGAATTGAAGGAAACTGCTGCGCTGATTAATATTTCCGGCGGCGATGGCCGCAAGCTGCTGAATTTGTTTGAACTGGTCGTGCAGTCTGCCCCGGGTAAGAAAGAAAGTACCCTTATCGTCACCGATACGGTAGTTATGCAGGTGGCGCAAAAGAAAGTAGCATTATACGATAAACAAGGTGAGCAACATTATGATATTATTTCCGCCTTTATTAAAAGCATGCGTGGCAGCGACCCTAACGCTGCCGTATATTGGCTGGCCCGTATGATTGAGGGCGGGGAAGATGTAAAATTCATTGCCCGGCGCATGTTGATATTTGCCAGTGAAGATGTAGGTAATGCCAACCCAAACGCGTTGTTACTGGCCAATGCCACATTTGACGCTGTTAATAAAATAGGCTACCCTGAGTCCCGTATTATCCTGTCTCAATGTGCTGTGTACCTGGCATCTTCGGTAAAAAGCAACGCGTCTTACGAGGCCATCGGCAATGCCCTGGCCCTGGTAAAACAACACGGCGATTTACCCGTGCCTCTGCACATACGCAACGCCCCCACCACGTTAATGAAAAACCTGGATTACGGCAAAGACTACAAATACAGCCATGCCTTTGAGGGTAACTTTGCTGAGCAGGAATACCTGCCGGATAAAATTGCCGGTACTAAAATGTACAACCCCGGTAAAAACGCAAGGGAAGAAGAAATGAGAAAGTTTCTTAAAAGCTTATGGAAAGACAAGTATGGTTATTAGTGAAGTGCCCTAACGGTGTATTTGAAACCCTTGCATCGCCACATCCTCTACATTTTGCGTTTCTAATTCTGTAACATGCGCACCGGGTGGCCCCTGCCTGCACCAGGCAATGAAGGCATCCAGTTGCTGCTTATTGCCGCAAGCTACAGCCTCTACATGGCCGGCAGCCGTGTTCTTAACCCAGCCGGTTATGCCCAGCTTTGCAGCCTGCGCCTGTGCCGATGCCCGGTAGTAAACGCCCTGAACTCTTCCTTTTATCAATAAGTGTACAGCAGCCATAGTAAAACTTCCTCACTAAACTAACCGTTTTTTCAGTGCCGCCACGCAGTTGCGTATTTTTTTACACAGCAAAAGGCTAAAAAAGGTTCTGCAGAATGCTGTTAAAAAAATGGCACAATCTTTTATTTATCATTTGCAGGTACTTTAAAAGACTGTTTTATGATAATGAAGCCTTTTTACCATTTTCTGCTCATCATTACCCTGGTATTGCTGGCAGGTTGTTCCGCCATAGCGGGCATTTTTAAGGCAGGCGTGTGGACGGGTATTTTGATAGTAACTGTGCTTATAGCGCTGATTGTATGGCTTATTACAAAAACCGGCAACAAGGGATAATACAATTATCAACTCCACATATATCACTTTCTATTTTTGTGCAGGAGCTGTTTCTCTATTGAAACAGCTTCTTTTTTTTGAAGAGTTGTATTTTTAAAAACTACGAAGTACATAAATATGTTAGGTGTTTGATGTGGGGTGTACGATGCACTACTCAAAATATTCACCTTCACCTCCCTCTCGCTATTACCATTCTTCCACTTGCCCGAATGATGCATGTAATTACCCGGACATGTCTCTTAATATACTAATGCTTCGCAGAAAAAAGGCTTTTTGCACAAAGTACTTCGTACTTCGTAAATCGTACTTTAAAAAACCTGCCTGCAAAAAAAGCCGCGTGTTACACTTTGCGCCAGGGATTGAAGCGGATACCCCGGTGAGGCCATGGCAGCAGGGCCTTTTGTGCCGGAGTAGTAGCGGAAAGCCCGGCCCGCCCTGTATTTTGGCGGGGGCGCCCCATCTTTTTCTATCTTTTTTATAATAAAAAAGGTTGCCCTTTTAAGAACAACCTTTTTGTATTGCCATAAGCATTGTTATATGCTAAAAGCGGTTTCGATTATTTCAGACTGTTCGGCCGCATGTATTTTGGCGTAGCCTGTAGCCGTTGCGGCGCTGGCCTGGCGGCTGATTACGCCGTAATTGATGGTTTTCAGGTTCATTTGCAGGAAGGAGGCCGCACCCATATTAAGCGGCTCTTCCTGTACCCAAAACCAGGTGGCCTTGTTGTATTTTTTATACAGGTCTTCTATTTGCTTGTAGGGCAGCGGATAAATTTGCTCCAGCCTTACAATGGCTACATCTGTATGGTTTTCTTTTTGCTGCTTTTCTGCAAGGTCAAAATAAAGCTTACCGCTGCACAACAACACTTTTTTTACCAATGCAGGGGCATCTTTGGCAAAACTGTCGTCAATCAATTCTTTAAACCCGCCTTGTGTAAACTCGCTTATGTGGCTGTAGCTGCCCGGGTGGCGCAGGTTGGCTTTTGGCGAAAAGTTGATAAGCGGTTTGCGGAAATCCCACTTGAGCTGGCGCCTTAAAGCATGAAACAGGTTGGCAGCGGTGGTTATGTTGGTAATAACAATATTGTGTTCTCCGCACATTTGTAAAAAGCGTTCCATACGGGCACTGCTATGCTCGGGGCCCTGGCCTTCATAACCGTGCGGCAGCAGCATAACAACACCATTCATGCGGTTCCATTTCTGTTCGCCGGCGGTGATAAACTGGTCAATCATGGTTTGGGCGCCGTTACAAAAGTCGCCAAACTGTGCCTCCCAAATTACCAGTGCCTGGGGATTGGCCATGGCATAACCGTATTCAAAGCCCAGTACGCCGTACTCGCTTAGCAGGGAGTTGTATATCCTGAATTTTTCCTGCGTATCAGTAAAGTGGTTAAGGCGGTTGTAGTACTTGTCTGTATTCTCGTCTCTTAGTACTGCATGGCGGTGGCTGAAAGTGCCGCGGCGTACATCCTGGCCGCTCATGCGTACCGTATTGCCTTCGGTTAAAATAGAAGCATAAGAGAGCAACTCGCCGGTACTCCAGTCAACTTTTTGTTCAGTGTCAAAAAGTTTTACTTTGTCCTGTAGAAGCTTTTCCACTTTTTTGAGCGGTTTAAAATCATCCGGCCATTTCATCAGCCCTTCAAACAGAGTGGTGAACTGTTGCTTACTGATAAATGTATCGGGAGATTTTTCAAAATCTTCGGCAGTGGCCCTGCGCAGGTTACGCCACCATTCTTCCGGCTGCTGGTATTTATAAGGCAGGGGCTTTTGCTTTACTTCATCCAGGCGCTCCTGCAAATCGCCCCAGAATTTCTTTTCCATTTCCTTAGCCAGTTCCTGCGCAGCAGGTTCGCCATTTTCTATCAGGAATTTGGTGTACACTTCCCTGGGGTTGGGATGTTTTTCGATAAGAGCGTACATATTGGGCTGGGTGTACTTGGGATCGTCGCCTTCGTTATGGCCGTGGCGGCGATAGCACACCATATCAATAAATATATCGCTGTTAAATTCCTGGCGGTAGCGGGTAGCTATGTCGGCGCATTTAACCACAGCTTCCGGGTCGTCTCCGTTTACGTGCAGCACCGGCGCCTGTATCATTGCGGCGATGGAAGTACAGTAATCAGAGCTGCGGGCCTCGTCAAAATCGGTGGTAAAACCAATCTGGTTATTGATAACGAAATGTATGGTGCCGCCAGTGTAGTAGCCGTCAAGATCGCTCATCTGCATAACCTCGTACACAATACCCTGGCCGGCAACAGATGCGTCGCCATGTATTAGTATCGGCAGAATTTTATCGTAATCGCTTTTGTATAATATATCGGCTTTAGCACGGGCAAAACCAACAACCACAGGATCAACCGCTTCCAGGTGAGAGGGATTGGGCATTAGTTTAAGGTGTACCGTTTTACCATGCGGCGTTTGCACTTCGCTGCCAAAACCCATGTGGTATTTAACATCGCCGCTGCCCATGGTTTGGTCAACCTGGCCGGTGCCTTCAAACTCGCTGAAAATCTGGGCGTACGTTTTACCCATAATATTAGCCAGTATATTAAGCCTGCCGCGGTGGGCCATGCCAATAACTACTTCCTGCACGTCGTTATCGGCGGCTGTGGTTATAATAGCATCCAGGGCGGCTATAGTAGTTTCACCACCTTCCAGTGAAAATCTTTTTTGACCGATGTATTTTGTGTGAAGGAATTTTTCAAACATTACACCCTGGTTCACTTTTTCCAGTATCCTTTTCTTGGTATCTATGGACAAAGGGTTGTTGAACTTCTTTTCCATTTCATTATACAGCCAGTCTACCTTTTTTTGGTCGCTGATGTATTTAAACTCTATGCCTACATGGGTGGCATAAGCTTTTTGCAGGTAGGTAACCAGGTCGCGGAGTTTTACTTTGCCCAGGCCCACCAGGCTGCCGGCATGAAACTCTTTGTCAAGGTCTTCTTCGGTAAAACCAAAAAAGCCAAGGTCAAGGTTGGCGCCGCGGTCTTTACGGGTGCGTATGGGGTTGGTTTTTGCAATCAGGTGGCCCTTGTTACGGTAACCTAAAATCATGCGGTAAGCGCTTATTTCACGCTTCCAGTCAATGGCTTCGCCGGCCTGTGCAGGTGCTTTGGCAACTGCGCTGCCATTAGTGCCGTTAGTGCCATTAGGCTGGCCTGCTACGGCAAAATCAAAGCCTTCAAAAAATTTCTTCAGCTCACTGTCCACACTATCCGGGTTTTTTACAAATTCCTGGTATAAACTTTCAATGTAGGCAGGATGCGAATTAGTGATGTATGAGAAATCCTTCATATGAAGCATTTAGAGGTCAAAAATTTCACGGTGGATGCAAATATCGGTGATTGTATGCAGAAAAGTTTCATCAACACCGGCAGATTATCACGGGAATTGTTAAGATATGCAGGAGATTTTAAGCCTGGTTACGCGATAGTTGACCGCCTCCAAAATTCTTTATTTCAGCAAAAATTCCCTCCGCCGGTTTTGCGTATTTTGCCGGCCCGCAAAAAAACTTTTATGCAAATGTTTTCTTTTATGCACAATACCCTTACCTTTGCCGTCCTTTAAAAAGAAAATATGGCAAACCATAAAGCTACAAAGAAAGATGTGCGCCAGGCTGCTAAACGCAGGGACAGGAACCGTTACTATGGCAAAACCACACGTAATGCCATCCGTGACCTGAAAGAGCAGAAAGACGAAAAGGTTTATGATGAAACTTTGCCCAACGTAATCTCCATGATTGACAAGCTGGCAAAACGTGGCGTAATCCACAAAAACAAAGCATCTAACCTTAAGAGCAAGCTGGCTAAAAAGACGGCGCTTAAAACAGCATAAACTATTACCGCAACGCCATTCGGTTATAAAATATTCAGGGATGTTTCCATAGGGAGCATCCTTTTTTTATTTGTATAAGCATAGGGGCTAAACCTTGTAAGGTTGTCTTTGTCTTAGAAAGGCCGGGGTTAAAAAAGACGGCTCTTGTTCCGGGATAAAATTTTTTAGGGGGTGCCCCCAAGCTATCGCAAGGGGTCGGGCTTTCCGCTCATACTCCGGCACAAAAGCCCTGCTGCGATGGCCTCACCGGGGTAACCGCTGCAATCCCTCACCCGCAAGTGTAACACACTGCTTCTTTTGCAAACAGGCAGTATTGGGCGGGTATAAGTTTAAAGGCCAATGCTTATTTGTTACCGTTTTTTTAACAATCAAAAAGCCGGCATTTACGTTTAAGTAAAAAACCAATGGCACAAGAATTGGAATCTCAAATCAAAAACACACGTATGAAGAAAATTTTGTTAGCTGCGTTACTGTTAACCTCTGCAACAACTTTCGTTTCCGCACAATCGCTGCATATTGGTGCAAAAGCAGGCGCCAACCTGAATAAAGTTGACGGGCAGGCGTTTAAAGACGGCTTTCAACTGGGCTACCACCTGGGTGGATTTGTGGAACTGGATTTCAGCAAAACACTGGGCATTCAGCCGGAAGTTTTGTTTAATCAAACCAACACCAAAACGGCCAGCAATGCCAGTGATGTTTTAAATGGAGCATTAAACGGTGAGAAAAAAACCTTGAATTACCTGAGCATCCCGGTTTTGTTAAGAATTAATGCCGGCCAGTTGCTTACTTTTCATGTAGGTCCGCAATTCAGTATTTTGACCAATAAGGATGAATCAATTTTCCAGAACGGCAAAAATGCCTTTAAGAGTGGTGATTTAGCCGCTGTACTTGGGGCACAGGTTAACCTTGGCAGCCTAAAAGTTTACGGCAGGTACAATATAGGGCTTAGCAATATCAGCGATATTGATAATACAGATAAGTGGAAAAACCAGCAGATACAATTGGGCGTTGGCCTAAGGGTTCTGTAATACTTTTGAAGAACCATTTTTTGATACGGCGCCGCATTAGCGGCGCTTTTTTTATGCCATTTTGTTACTTATTACTGTACCTTTCGCTGCTGGCACTTTAATTGCCCAGTACTTAGCCATTGTGATTTACATTCTTTGATGACAAATTGACTTTTTGAAGATGAACATATTCAAGGATACTTATTACCAGAAAGCGGAAGATGATACCGACTTTTTACCCATCATACCAATAAATGAAAACGACGCCGAACAGGATAAGAATTTAGTGATACCCGATATACTGGCCCTGCTTCCGTTGCGCAATACGGTATTATTTCCCGGGGTGGTGATACCCATAACAGTAGGGCGTGACAAAAGCATTAAAGCCGTAAATGACGCTTACAAAGGCGATAAACTGATAGGCGTACTTGCCCAGAAGGATGCAAATGTTGAAGAGCCGGAACTGAAAGACCTATGCGAAGTAGGTACCGTAGCCAAAATAGTTAAGTTGATAAAAATGCCCGACGGCGGTACCACTATCATTATACAGGGTAAGAAACGCTTCCGCATGACGGGACTTGTTTCTGACGAACCTTATTTTAAAGTAAGCATAAGCCTGTTACCCGAGGATGTAATACCTGAAGAAGAAGGATTTGATGCTTACACAGGTACCATAAAAGACCTTGCGGCACAAATTATACAGCTCTCACCCAACCTGCCAACAGAAGCTTCCATCATTCTGCGTAATATAGAGAACGCATCCTTCCTCATTAATTTTGTAAGCAGCAACCTTAACTCAGACCTTTCTGAAAAGCAATTGCTGCTGGAAATTGACGATGTAAAACTGCGGGCAGAAAAACTTGTAGAACTTTTACAGCGGGAATTACAGTTTGCTGAACTGAAGAACAAGGTAACCGTTAAAACCCGCACGGAAATTGACAAGCAGCAGAAGGAGTATTTTCTTCAACAACAACTGAAAAGCATTAAAGAAGAGCTGGGCGGCGATACCAACGAACGGGAAATTGCCGACATGAAGAAAAAAGCGGAGGCTAAAAAATGGCCTGAAGCCGCGAAAAACAGCTTTAAAGCAGGTATTGCCAAGCTGGAAAGAATGCACCCGAGCACACCGGATTATTCAGTGGTGTACAACCACCTGGACCTGATGCTTGACCTTCCCTGGCAGGAATATACCAAAGACAGCTACGATTTAAAGAAAGCCAAAAATGTACTGGATGCCGACCACTACGGCATGCAGAAAATAAAAGAACGTATACTGGAATACCTGGCTGTATTAAAGCTGAAGGGCGATATGAAAAGCCCCATATTGTGCTTTGTAGGCCCCCCTGGTATCGGTAAAACATCTCTGGGCAGAAGCATTGCGCATGCTATTGGCCGTAAGTATGTACGTGTGAGCCTCGGCGGCCTGCATGATGAAAGCGAGATACGTGGCCACCGCAAAACCTATATCGGCGCTATGCCGGGAAGGGTGTTGCAAAACATACGCAAGGTAAAATCATCTAACCCGGTAATGATACTGGATGAAATAGACAAAATTGGCAATGATTTTCGCGGCGACCCATCCTCTGCTTTGCTGGAAGTGCTTGACCCGGAGCAAAACCACACTTTTTACGATAACTACCTGGAGCTGGAGTACGATTTAAGTAAGGTACTGTTTATAGCTACGGCCAATAACATACAGAATATACAACCTGCTTTGCGTGACAGGCTGGAAATAATTGACCTTAGCGGCTATGCGGTGGAAGAAAAGATTGAAATAGCCAAAAGACACCTGGTGCCCAAACAAAAAGAGGCGCATGGGCTGGCAAAAGTGAACTTTAAGATAGCCGACAAAGTTTTGGAAAAGATAATAGAAAACCACACCCGTGAAAGCGGCGTGAGGGAACTGGACAGGCAACTGGCCAGCATTATGCGTTATGAAGCGAAAGAGTATGCCACCAAAAACAAAATAAAACCGGCACTTACCCTGCAGGACGTGGAGAAAATACTGGGCACCTCCCGCTACAGCAACGAAATATACAAAACCGCTAACATGCCGGGTGTGGCTGTTGGCCTTGCCTGGACGTACGTGGGCGGCGACATACTTTTTATTGAAACTGCACTAAGCGAAGGCAAAGGGGAAGTTAAGCTTACCGGCAACCTGGGTAACGTTATGAAGGAAAGCGCTACAACAGCTTACACTTACCTGCAGTCAATAGCTAAAAAATATGATATTGACCCTGAACTGTTCAGCAGGAAGAGCATTCATGTACACGTGCCGGAAGGAGCTGTGCCCAAAGACGGCCCAAGCGCCGGCGTAACCATGCTTACAGCGCTGGCCAGTGCTTTTACCGGCCGCAAAGTAAAACCTTACCTTGCCATGACGGGTGAAATTACCCTGCGTGGACAGGTTTTACCGGTGGGTGGTATTAAGGAAAAAGTGCTGGCAGCCAAACGTGCCGGCCTGAAGGAAATTATTATGTGCTGGCAAAACGAAAAAGATGTAAGAGAGATTGACGGCAATTTTATAAAAGGCCTGCAATTTCATTATGTGAAGAACATGCAGCAGGTACTTGACCAGGCGCTGGTGTAGCATTCGTGAATCGTGAGTGGTGAACCGCAAGAAGCTTCAATGGTTTTATGTCGGTTGTTCAACGTTTAATGTTTTTTCTGACTATACTAAAAAGTTGATTTGGCGCCTTTGGGCGCCAAACCTATTTTAACCCGGGCTGAAAAGCCGCCCAGAGTACAGAACGATGAACGTAGTGCGACGCAACGATGCTTCATTGAAAAACCGGACGTCTGCCACCAAAAATGTTGATGTTCAAGTGGTCAAAATCTAATGCTGGGGTTGGCAGTTTAACTAAGGTATTTGCCCACAATGGGCACCCTTCTTCCTACGCCAAATGCTTTGGGCGATACGCGGATGATTGGGCAAAACTGGTTGCGTTTGTATTCGTTGGTGTTTACCAATTTAAGCGTTCTGTCAACAACGGCGGCATCAAACCCTTGCGCCTTTATTTCAGCAGGGCCCAGGCGCCTTTCGATGTACTGGTATAAAATCTTATCCAGTACGTTGTAATCGGGCAGGCTGTCGCTGTCTTTTTGGTTGGGCCTTAGCTCTGCGCTTGGCGCTTTATCAATAATATTTACCGGTATAATTTCTTTGTTGCGGTTAATATACCTGGCCAACGCGTACACCTGCAGCTTATAGCAATCGCCCAACACGCCAAGGCCGCCAGCCATATCGCCATACAAGGTGCCGTAACCGGTGGCCAGCTCGCTTTTGTTGGAGGTGTTGAGCAGTATATAGCCAAACTTGTTAGAAATGGCCATCAGCAAATTGCCCCTGGTACGGCTTTGGGTATTTTCTTCAGCCAGCGAAAAAGGCAGGTCACCAAAAACAGGCTTGAGCGTAGTTAAAAAAGACTCGTAGATAGTGTTGATGCGGATGATATCGTATGGGTTGTTAAGGTTCTTGCTCAGTGCCACCGCGTCGTTAACACTATGCTCAGTTGAATACGGCGAAGGCATCAGCACCGCCCTTACATTTTCAGCACCCAGCGCTTCGCAGGCAATAGCCAATGTTACAGCGCTGTCAATACCGCCCGAAGAGCCCAGTATAGCCTTACTGAAACCCATTTTACTGAAATAATCCCTAATGCCCATTACCAGCGCATCATACACCTGGTTAATGTTAAGGTCTTCTTTTAATGTGGGTGGTGTTACATCTATATCCGGTATGTTACCGGCAGGTTGTGCAATGCCAGCATCAATGGTTCCGTCATCGTTTAAAACCGCTCCATCAATGGCCTCCTTAAACATGGGAAGCGCTTTGCTGATGTTGCCATCTTTGTCAAAAATCAGCGATGCCCCGTCAAAAACAATTTCCGTTTGGCTACCCACCGCGTTGCAGTAAAACATGGGCAGCTTATACTTAAGCACATTGGCTTTAACAATGGCCTTGCGGCCTTCTTCATGAATGTAATCAAATGGCGAAGCACTAAGGTTAATCATTACATCCGGCCGTTGCTGTATCAGTGCATCCATGGGGCAAATACGGTAGAGCGGGTTATCGCCCAGGTTCCAGATGTCTTCGCAAATGGTTACAGCCAGGCGCTTGCCTTTAAACTCAATTACTTTCCATTCGTAGGCCGGCTCAAAATAGCGGTATTCATCAAACACATCATAAGTAGGCAGCAGGGTTTTGTGTATTTCGGCCTTTACTTCTTTTTCGTACAAGAAAAAGGCGGCGTTAAACAGGTCTTTGCCATCCCTTACCGGGTTGCGTGCCGGCGAGCCTACCAGCACGCCAATGGTATCCGCATGCTGCTTAATGATATCAATAGACAGGTAGCATTTGTTGATGAAATCGTTGAACTCTACAAAGTCCCGTGCGGGGTAGCCGCAAACGCTCATTTCACTAAACACCACCAGGTCTGCCCCCTGTGCCTTGGCCTCTGCTATGCCGTTGATTATTTTTTGTGTGTTGCTTTCAAAATTGCCGATATGATAATTCTGTTGTGCTAAAACTATTTTCATCTTTATTCATTTTGTCTTTGTGTGGCGGCCCCAGCAAAAAGCAAATTTCGATATTTATTGCCACTGATTGAGCGATTATTGTGATCAGGTATCTATTTGGCAATGGAGTACTGGCCGTTGGTCATTTTTTTTGTCCGGGCAGCATTACTACTATGAGGCTTTGGTTGAGCAATCTTGCGTGACGAAGCAGCAAGATTGGAACACTTGTACTGCAACAATTCTATTCACCAATTGCATAGTAGCCTGCCCTGAGTAAAACGAAGGGCTTTGTTCTCTATGCAGCAAGGGGTAAGCTGTTGAATAAAATCCGGCAGGTTGTTGCATGCTTTTTTGTTCGGCACAATCATTTGGGTACTTTAACGTTATTTCGCTGTATGAAAAAATTCATGGTGGCTGTATCCCTCGGCTTGTTGCTGTTTTCCTGTAAGCCGGGCAAAAAAATACCTGATGTATCGGGCATTAAGGTAGATGTGGAAGTTCAGCGTTTTGATAAAGCCTTGTTTGCCATTGATACTGCCAATGTAGAGGCTTCATTAAATAAACTGCAGGAGCAGTACCCCTCTTTTCTCAACGACTACCTGTACAATATTTTGATGGCGCCCCCATTTCCGGACAGTGTTATTCAAAAAGTAAAATTGTTTACCCGGGATTATGGCAGCCTTTACAAAGCCGTTCAGCAAAAGTTTCCTGATTTTAATGAGGCCGGGGAAGTAAAACGCGGCCTTCAGTTTGTGAAACATTATTTTCCAAGTTATAAAGTACCTGCCAAAATTATCACCTTCATTGGGCCGCTGGAAGGGTATGGCAATGTACTAACCGCGGATGGCCTGGCGGTTGGCCTGCAATTGTACATGGGTAAGGATTTTCCGGTGTACCAAACGGATTTCATCAGTAATGTTTACCCCGCTTACCGCAGCCGAAGGTTTGAGCCCCAATACATTGCGGCAAATTGTATGCGTAATATTATAGACGACATGTTTGCCTATAACCCTGCAGGCAAACCACTGGTGGAGCAGATGATAGAATCAGGCAAACGTTTGTATCTGCTTGACCAGTTGCTGCCCGAAAGCGCAGATAGCGTAAAAACCGGTTACACCCAGCAACAACTGGACGGCTGCTATGCACACGAGGCCGCTATATGGAACTTTTTCCTTAAGAATAACCTGCTGTATGAAAGCGACCCCTTTCTTATCCGTGATTATATTAATGATGGCCCTAAAACAACTGAATTAGGTGAAGGCGCCCCTGGCAATATCGGCCAGTTTGTGGGCTGGCAGGTTGTAAAAAAATGGATGGAAAAGAACGATAAAAAAACACTGCCGGAATTAATGCAAACCCCCGCCCGGCAAATATTCAATGAGGCTAAATACAAGCCTAAATAGGTTAACAATTTGTCTATTATTTGCTGCGCTGGCTATCATACGCCAGGCTCGCCAGTATTTCCAACATGCCAGCCTGGTTTACCAGGGTTAGCATCTTTTCCTTACCCATCAACCCGGCATTGTTAATGTTGTTTGCCAGCGCCTCGTTGGTGCATTGCTTAAAGGCATCCAGGTATTTGTCATCTGCCACATGTTTGCGCAGGTGTTGATAGGCCCTTAATAATACCGCATTAAACCAATAGCCATCCCTGAATTTTCCTTTGCCATAGAAGTAAGGCAGAGAGCTGCCTGCAATGGCTACAGCTTTATCAAGATATATTTTCTCATTGGTAAGTTCGTACAGGTACACATTGGCTTGCAGCATGGTGCCGGTGTTGTATGAAAACTTTGTTTTTTCAATCTTACCCCCGGGTATGCTGATGTTATCGAAATATAGGTTATCGGTATCCTGTAGATATTTATTTACCCAATGGTATAATAACAGGGCTGTATCAAGGTAAGTCTTTTCTTTTGTGGCCTTGTATAATTGCAGCGCCAGTATAATACCCGGCCCGTTGGAGCAGGTGTTCTTTGTTTTCATGTTACCTTCTTCCCAGTACAGTCCGCCACCGGCGGCAGTATCGTAGCCGGTCATCATAAAGCGGTAGATTTCCTTGCTTTTTTCCAGGTAATCCCGCCGCCGGTTACGAAACCAGGCGTCCATTAATGCCAGCCCAATCCACTGGTTGTCGTCGTAAAAACGGGTGCCGCCGCCTAATGCAACCACATAAGAATCGTAGCCTGGCGCAGGTGGCCTGCTGCTGTAATACTTTTGAATAACGCCCATAGCGCCATCAACCGTAAAGTTGGCAATGCCCAGCTTTTCACTTTCGTTGTTCACCTGTACCAGCCCGCAAAGCGGCCAGAGAAAAGAATATTTGCGCTTTTCTTCCGGCTCTTCAATATCCTTGTAAAAGTTTGTCGCGGAATCGTAAAAACGTTGCTGTACGGCCTGGTATAATTGTAGGAACGATTGCTGGTAGCGGGAAGATATTCCCTGCGAAAAACTACTGGCCGGCAAAGTGAATATCAAAAGCGTAAATACTACAAGGCTGTTTCTCATTAGTTGCTGTTAAGTTGAATAGTTAGCCATGAGAAAGACGGTCAGAACAAACCACAGGTACTAAACAGCGGGTACGGGCTTATAGTAACCACTAATAAACCTGCCAGACTGCCTGGAAAAAAACAACAATAAGCCTGTTAGCAAAAGTATCCCGGCATAAGGTATGAGTTAAACAGCTTTAAATCATACAGGAAAGAAAGTACCTCAAAGGAATGGATAATACACCATGAGGCAACGTAATTAATGAGAATATGCCTCCAGTTAAGTTTAGACCAAAAGCCTCCGGGTTTCATGCGGGTAGAATTTTTTTGAAGGTTGCGAAAGCCTAATTATTCTTAAACGGCGCCAGCATTTCAAATGGCGGAATTTTTACTTTGAAAGTGGTTTTGGTATTTTGGTTTTCCATAATGTAGTAGCCGTACATGCGGCCCATTTCTGTACGCAGGTTACAGCCACTTACATATTGAAACTGCCGGGCGGGTTCAATAACTGGCTGAAGCCCCACAACGCCTTCGCCCTCCACTTCCCGCTGCTGGCCATTGCTGTCAAAAATATACCACTGGCGGCTAAGCAGTTTAATGGTAAAATTATTGTGATTTTCAATGGTAATGCGGTAGGCAAACATAAACTCATAATTCAGCGGGTTGCTGTATTCCTGTTGGTAAAATGTTTCCACGCTTATTTGTACGCCTTCTGATATTTTGGAAATCATATTCATCGCTTGCATGGTAAAGTTAGGGAAAAGTTTGTGAGGATGGTAGTACCTGCTGCGCTTTAAACACTGCACATAAAACAGTTTGTGCATAAGCCGAGTGTTGCACTTTCGGGTGAGGGATTGAAGCTTGGGCACACCCCCCCAACATTCCAACATAAACATAAGAGGTATAAGCGTCATTCATATTCTATGTAAGCCGTAAAAATCACTGCCACCAAAACTGCCAACGGCTAAGTTTTACCCCCTAACTTTGCTGCTCTTCAATGTTCATTCCTCAAATTAAAATATTCTGTTATGACAAAAGTTGCTGTAGCTAAAGGCGATGGTATCGGGCCGGAAATTATGGATGCTGTACTAAAGGTTTTCAACGCGGCTGAGGTTCCGCTGCAATACGAGTTTGTAGACATGGGCAAATGGGTTTTCGACAAAGGTTACAGCAACGGTATGACGCCCGATGCACAACAGGCTATTGAAACCTTGGGCATATTGTTTAAAGGCCCCATGGAAACACCCAAAGGCAAAGGCGTAAAAAGCGTTAATGTAACTGCCCGCAAAACATGGAATACCTATGCCAATAAGCGTGTGTTTCAAACACTGCACGGTGTAGATACGGTTTTTAGCAAAGCCGGCATTCCGGTAGATATTACTGTTGTAAGAGAAAATATTGAAGATACCTATGGCGGTATTGAGCATATGATTACGCATGATGTTGCCCTTAGCCGCCGTTTTATTACCCGCCCGGGCAGCCTGCAGGTAATTAAGTACGCTTTTGAAATGGCCAAGAAAAAAGGCGCCCGCCGCATTACCTGCGGGCACAAGGCCAACATTATGAAAATTACCGATGGCCTTTTCCTGGAAGTGTTTTATGAAGTGGCCAAAGAATATCCTGAGTTAAAGGCCGATGATGTTATTGTGGACGACCTGTGCATGAAACTGGTTACCCGCCCGGATACTTTTGATGTAGTGGTGCTTACCAACCTGCAGGGCGATATTGTGAGCGACCTTTGCGCCGGGCTTGTTGGCGGTTTAGGCTTTGCGCCCAGCGCCAACATTGGCGACCATATCTGCATTTTTGAAGCAGTGCATGGAACAGCGCCGGATATTGCCGGCAAAAACATAGCCAACCCAACCGCGTTGCTGTTAAGCGGTCTGGGCATGCTGCGCCACCTGGGCCTTATGCAAAGCGCTGCCATTATAGAAAACGCATTGCTGTATACCCTTGAAAACGGCCAGCATACCGGCGACTTTGGCGACAAATCAAGGCCTTCCCTAAATACTACACAATTCGCTGAAGCCATTATAGCCAACTTTGGAAAAAAGCCGGAGCAGGGCGCCAAACCATTACTGCCCGATATGCCTTCTACTCAAACGCATTTCAAGCTTGACAAAAACCCCATGCTGGAATCCAAGGAAGAATCCAACGAAAAAATCATCGGTGTAGACTTCTTTATCGAAAGCAATGAGCAGCCCATTACCATTGCCAACAAATGCCTGCGCCATGCCGGTGTAAAATTCAAGCTGGTAAACATAAGCAACCGCGGCACGCAGGTATGGCCCACAGGCTCTGTTTATACCAACCTGGTAAACCAGTACAATGTGCGTTTTGAAAGCATAGACGATTTTCCCTTAACACAGCAGGATGTGCTGGGCCTGTACATAAGCCTTAGCGGCAACTTTAAAATATGTTCTTCAGAACTGCTGCAAATGTGGGGAGACAAAAGGGCTTACAGCCTTGCCCAAGGTCAATAACCTTAACATAGCAACAAACTTTTAAAAAGCCCTTGAAAAGGGCTTTTTTGTTGACATTATCTTTATGGGCCCGGCAGGAAGTACTACTATGAGGCATCGTTGCGTCGCACTCTTGTACTGTTGGATACGCTACGCAGCTTTTCCCACCTTGTAGCATTTTTCAGCCGCCTCCGGCGGCTGAAATTTCAGTTTGCTACGGAAGCACAGGGAACTGTTACCGCTGAGCGCCTGGCAATATTTCCAGAAGGATGCATACTGGCTTTGAATAGATACAATTGTTCTGTGCCATCCTTAAACTTTCAGTCATTTACAATTAAATTTGATTAAACATTTTTGAATGGCCTCTTTTAAAAAATTACCATTAATAGCTTTGATAATTTTCTCTTTGCTTATGTCCGGATCCACATTTTCGCAAACAAAAAAGAAGAAAAGGATCATCAAACACACTTCTGAAAAGCAAGTTGATACAACTAAAACATCAGGATCTTATGATGCTCAAGTGTCTTTCTCTAAAAATGGTCTCCCGAATGTTAAACAAAAGGTTGAAGTTCAATTCAAAAGTCAGGCGGTCCAGGAACTGGAAAAATTAATAGGCTTAAATTTTGTATCAGGAACAATATTTTTTACTGGCTTTGGATTTACAAATCCTCTGTCAACTAAGGCATCGGACACTACGATACTGCATAAATATTATAAGATGAGCCGGCTTGGAACAATAATTACTTTCGACAACTGTATTTATAAAAACGCAAATGGCAGTTTTTCAGCTCCGCTTAACAAATCACTAAAACTGGAATAATACTTCGTCGGGTGTGAATACCAAAATTGGAGCATACAGGGACTAACTTACTTAGAAAATCTCTCTCAATCATGGTACTCCCAATTCCCTGTTCTACGGTTTACATTGTTTCTTATCCGTTTAACTACATTCGCATATTCAAAACCTTATGGATGTACCCCTTACTTAAAAAAACTTTCGGATACGAGTTTCATGAATACACGCTAAGGTCTTCTAAAACTGCCATCGTCAATAGGCTGGAAAGGGAATTCTCTAAAAGGCCGGGCAAACTGGGTTTTAGTGATACCAGGGGGGAGATGGTGGATGATGATTCTTTTTACATGGAAATTTTCAGAGATGCTGCACGCTCAGGGGATATTATTTATTACTCAACCTGTCTAAAAGGAAAAATTACCATTGACGGAGCCACAGGACAAACCATCATCAGCATAGCGGTGCGGGCCAAATCTTTTTACTTAACGTGTTTTTGCCTGGCATGTGTAGCATTGGCTTATTTTGCATTTATAACTTATCATAACCCCGGCATCAACAATGTGGCCTTACTATTAACCAGCATAGCACTCATTATACTAATGATGTTCCTGGCTAATCATGATAAGAAAACTATCAAAACTGTTTTTGAAGAAATTTTATATGTCAAACAAGTTTACAAGCCATAAACCGGTATAATTTGAAAAACAAGTGGCTGCTTTTACCGGTTATAGGAACAGCTTTCTTCCTGTTACTCTACATCGTTGCCGCATGGCTATACCCCGGCGGCTCGCAGGCGTACAGGTATGCTGAAGGTTTTAGCTGGGCACACAATTACTGGTGTAACCTGCTTAACGAAGTTGCTATCAACGGCCGGGTAAACCCGGCCAGGCCGGTAGCAATGGCCGGCATGGCAGTGTTGGCTATAACACTTTCCTCTTTCTGGATACTATTCCCGGTTAAGGCGAAAGCCGGCAGGGCCATCACCTGGGTTATTTCAACAACGGGTACGCTTTCCATTGCCAGCACGTTGTTCTTGTCAACCTCCTGGCATAACACGGTTACCAATATTGCCGGAGGGCTGGGTGTGGTAGCGCTTACTGGTACCCTAATTACACTCTACAAATTGCGTTGGGTTAACCTGTTCTGGTGGGGCATTGTTAACCTGTTGCTTGTTGGCCTTAATAATTACCTCTATTACCACGAAGCATATATCAAAGCTTTACCGGTGGTACAAAAGATAACTTTCCTGTTGTTCCTGCTATGGTTTTGCGTTATCAGCTTGCGGTTGTACAAAAGCAAACCGGCAGATACGCACAAATAATGATGCGCTGCCCATTCACATTTGTTGTAAATTTCAAGAAAGAAATTATCTATGCCGCGGGAAACATTCAAATACAACAACGAAGAAGTAACGGTGATATGGAAACCCAATGTTTGCATACACTCCACCAAGTGCTGGAAGGGGCTGGGAGAAGTATTTGACCCAGGTAAAAAGCCGTGGATTAACATGGCTGGGGCAGGTACGTCAACAATAATTGAGCAGGTAAAAAAATGCCCCAGCGGTGCGCTGAGTTTTGTAATGAACAACGAAGAAGCAGCCAGTCCTGTTAAGGATGTTGACGCAGGAACGGATATTGTACTGCAAATTGAACTTGCCAAAAACGGCCCCCTGCTGGTGAAAGGCGCCTGCGCCATTCAGTATAATGACGGAACGGTTGAGCAGAAACAGGGCATCACCGCTTTGTGCCGCTGCGGCGCTTCTTCCCGCAAGCCTTTTTGCGACGGCTCTCATAACAGGATTGGGTTTATGGGTTAGTATAGCATGCCGGCGCATTGGCGAATAGAATTACAGAACGTACAAGTGAGTGACACAACGATGCCTCATAGTAGCAATGCAGCTAAGTGCCAAAAATATTTTGCCTACCTTATTAAAGTAACCGTACCCCTTGCCAGGTAGGGCCGGCCGGTATAATCTGTTGCTTTTACCATCCACACAAATACGCCGGGCGGTTGAGATTTTCCGTTAACCGTACCATCCCAGCCAAGCCCGTTAATGCTGGTGGTAAATACCATTTGCCCCCAGCGGTTAAATACCGCGAACTGCTCCATACGCTGCATGCCTGCCGCAATGGGCCTTAGTACATCATTACGGCCATCGCCATTGGGCGTAAAACCGGTGGGTACAAAAACAGAGGGCCGCGTTTTAAAAATTCTTACACCGATAAACGCAGAATCCAAACAGCCGGCCTGGTTGTTAACGATAACCTTGTAGCGTATAAAATCAATGCTTTCGTAGTGGGTGGCGACAGGATTGGATATGCTGGTTGATGAAAGCCCCATCGCCGGCGACCATTGATAACCCGTGCCGCCGGTTGCTTCCAGTTGCAATGGCTGGCCCAGTATTATTGTTGTGTCCCGGCCCGCGAAGGCATTAATATCCGGCAGCATGGTAACCACTACCTCATCGGTGCCCGGTTTGGGGCAACCTTTTGTATCATATGCCGCAAGCAGGTAAGTGTTGTCGCCTGTTTTTGTGGGGTGTGCCAGCGGGTTTAAAGTGGCAGGGTTTTCCAGCGTGTTGGATGGTGTCCACGTAACGCTGCTGCCATCGGTACTGCCATGCAGTTGTGCCGGGGTGCCGTAACAAATCAAGGTATCGGCGCCGGCGTAAGCAACCGGGTAAGGAACAGTGTACACTGTTACATCAGCACTGTCGGAACAACTGCCAATAATGGCCGTTACATGGTACCGGGTGGTGTCTGGCGTTGTGGCTACAGGGCTTTGCAGTGCTGCATTGTTTAGCTGCACCGTGGGTGCCCAGTTATACAACAACCCATCAGAAATGGTGCGCAGCACAATGGGGTCGTTGGCGCAAATAACCGTATCGTTCATAAGTTGCAGCGTTACATGGTCAACCACATTTACTTTAACGGAATCGCGGTTAAGGCAGCCGTTATCATCAAGGTCAACATAGTATGTAGTGGTTTGCGTGGGCTGCACTGTTGGCGTTGCTGTATTGGCATTAAGCATGTTTACCACCGGCGACCAAACATACATGCCGTTGCCGCCTGCTTTTAGCTGCAGTGTATCGTTCAGGCATATCAGCGTATCTGTAAATGCCAGGTTCAGGGGCGGCTTGTCAACTATATCCACTGTTTGTATAACGGTATCTATGCAGCCCACCGTGTTGGATGCTATCAGCCAAACCTGTTTTGCCCCCATACTGCTGTAGGTAATTACCGGGTTTTGCTCTGCTATAAAGCTGCTTACCGGGCTATTATTAAGGTTCCATTGCCAGCCGTTAACCTGTCCATACACGGTAGTGGTGGCATCTTTAAACTGCGTAGGTTTGGTAAAACAAATACCGGTATAATCAAAAGCAGGTTTAAAGCCCGGATAAACCTTTATTAAAGAGCTGGCAGTGTCCACACATTCTTCGTCACTGTTAATAATAAGCGTTACTTTATAAGTACCCGTATCAGCAAAAGTATAAGTAGGCAAAGGGTCTGTTGAGTTAAACAGCGAAGCGCCGTTGCTGTTGGTAATTTGCCAGGTGTAGGAGTTTACCAGCGGGCTGATGGAACTGTTGGCAAGCGCCACCGTTTTGCTCTCTTTACATAACATAAAGGCATCCGGCAGTTCGGCTGCGGCAATGGTACACGGCGCAATGGTAATCTGCAGGTCGCGGCGCTGCATGGCAATAAAAATACCGTTGCGGTATTCACTGACACATACATCAATTACATACACCCCCGCCCCCGGCGCCACACCGGTTATCATGCCGGTTTTAGGGTCAATCTTTACTTTATTGCCAAGGGGGGAGCCGCCACTGTAACCACCGCCGTAGGGCAAAGGCCGGTAAGGTGGCGGGCCTGGCGGTTCATTGTTATCGCCAAAACCCCCAAAACCGCCATCAATAGAGCTGGCATAGGCATCGCAAAGGGCATAATGCAGTTCATCACCATCAGGGTCTTTGGCCGCAAAGCTGTAGGTAAAAGAGTTGTTGGCGCAAACAATGGCCAGGTCGTTATCGCCAAACTTGGCACTGTTGTTTTGCGCGGCGGATGCCAGCCTGCCGATGCCCGGTATTTCAGCGGTAAATGTAGCGCCTATCCTGTTGTACCCCGGCGCCAGGTTGTTCATGCCATCCACCCGGAAGTTAACCTGGTAAGAAAGTATGTACCCATCCGCAGATACGGGCAAAGAAAGATTAAACTGGTAATACCCCACTTTATAGCAAATACGGGGCGGGTTGCTTATGCACAAATCGGTATTGGTAAGGCTAATGGTTTCTGTACGGTTAAGATTCGCTGAAACATCTATCACCCTGGCATAAGTTGCCTTATTAAACACAGACAGCGTAGCAGGGTTATCAAACTGTCGCGGCGAGGTACAGAGCATAAATAGCCTAAGGTAAACTTCATACTGGTAATTATTGCCCAGCTTACCGGTGCAGATATAATAGATTTCCCCGCCGGAAATATGGTCCGCCCTGGCAGCGATGGTGCTGGTTATCATACACATCAAAACAAACAGTTTCTTCATGCAGGCGCAACGTAAAGGAGTGAGCGGCAGCAATTAGCTCAAGGCATTTTTCTCCATAAGCTGTGACAGTTTGAATATACGCTTTTTTGCAGCCCCTGGTTGCTTAAAATCGGCGGTTGTTTCAATTGTATTGTTGAAAGTTTAATATAACCCGGCAGGGATTTTTGAAAAGTTCAACAGGGCTTAACTTAAGGTGTTTTTTTGGGGCGCCCCCGGGAGACGGTTGCCGGTTGCTGGTTGCTGGTTGCAGGTTACCAGTCTGTTGACGGGTAAATGGCAAATGAAATTTTGTGCTGATGAAATGCAGAGGGGATATATAATGTAGGATTAGCGCAAAATTTTACTATGTTCCGGAGGAACATGTTGTGGGTAGAATAGCCATCTCCGTGCTGTTATGTTCCAGGGGAACATTTTGTGCCCATCACCCGCAGAAAAGCACAAAGCGTTCCCCTGGAAGGCATGGGGGTATCCTGCAATGTTCTACACACAAAGTGTTCTGCGGAACGCTTATTGTTCAATAAGATTATCTTACCCAATCTTATACTCAATTAAATTGCTGCAAGCTGTCTTGAAATTTTGAGGATGTGGAAAGGCAGGTTCCGCAAGCCACTACAGCCGCTAACATTGAACCTTGAACAAAAGAACATTGAACCGGCAACTCTATCCTGCGGGAAAAGCCGCATAGCGAATCCAACAGTACAAGAGTGCGACGCAACGGCAGCCTCATGCTTGTTCCTTCTGCCGGGCCCATAAAAAATACCCGGCAAGAATTGCCGCAGAGCGCAGATTTATACTAATTTCCTTTCATGATCCGCTCCCTGTTACCCGCATTAAAATCCATGCCCTTTGTAAGGCTTACCGTTGCGCTTTCCGCAGGCATTTTGCTGCAATGGTACGCCAGCCTGCAGTTGGCTACCTGCCTTATATTTCTCGTGTGCAGTATTGTGCCGGCGCTGTTGAATGCCATTCTCAACCGCGGCAGCTACAGCCTCCGCTGGCTGCACGGTGTGTGCATACTGCTGGTGATAACAGCAACGGGCGCCAGCCTTGCTTATTTTGCCAATGCACGCAACAAGAGCGATTGGCTTGGCAAACATTATACCACCGGCCAACCACTGCTGGTAACGATACAGGAGCCATTGGTAACAAAACCAAATTCATACAAAGCGGTTGCAAGGGTAAACGCAGTTTGGAAGAACAATCACTGGCTACCCGTAACCGGCAGTGTGCTGCTCTACTTTAAGAAAGACAGCAATGCCGCGGCGCTGGGTTATGGTTCTGCTTTTATTATTCAAAAACCATTGCAGCCGGTAACCAATTCCGGCAACCCCGGCGGCTTTGACTATGCACGGTATTGCTTATTCCAGGGTATTGGTTACCAGGCATACCTTACCGGTAAGGATTACCTGCCGGTTAAGGGTTATTATGGCAATTGGTTTAAGCGGTTTTTGTTTACGCTAAGGTCTAATGTTATTGGCATATTACGGCAATACATTCCGGGCAAAAAGGAACAAGCGGTAGCTGAAGCGTTGCTGATTGGCTATCGTGATGACCTTGACCGGGAACTGGTACAGGCTTACAGCAATACCGGCGTTGTGCATATCATCGCCATCAGCGGCCTGCACCTGGGCATGATATACGGCCTGCTTAAAATGCTGCTGGCCCGTTTTAGCAGGAAGCGCTGGCAGCGGCTGTTGCGGCCGATTATTATTTTGCTGGTGTTGTGGATGTTTACGTTGCTGGCAGGCGCCGCACCATCTATACTGCGTTCTGCGGTCATGTTCAGTTTTATTGTACTTGCCAGGAACCTGGGCAGGCATACCAATATGTACAACACGCTGGCGGCATCGGCTTTTTGCCTGCTGGTACTCAACCCCTTTATGCTGTGGGATGTTGGTTTTCAACTTTCGTATACAGCCGTGCTGAGTATTGTACTGTTCAGCCGGCCGCTGTACAATTTGCTGTATGTAAAAAATAAAGCTTTGGATAAGCTATGGCAGCTTAACGCCATGACGTTCGGGGCACAGATACTAACACTGCCGGTGGTGTTATACCATTTTCACCAGTTTCCGCTACTGTTTTTTATTACCAACCTGTTGATGGTGCCTTTATCGGGCCTGGTACTCTACGCCGAGCTTGTTTTGTTGCTGGCGGCGATACTGCCGGTGGCGGCTAAGTTTACCGGCATGGTTACCGGCGCCGGTGTATGGCTGATGAATACCATTGTAAAGCATACCGACAGGCTGCCCTTCGCCGTTTGGGACAAGCTGCAGGTTTCAATGGTGCAGGTGTTGTTACTGTTTACCGTTATTGCGGCCTTTGCGGTATGGCTGATGCTGAAAGCAAAAAAGGCTTTATCGCTGGCCCTGTTGCTGCTTGCTGCTTTTTTGGGCTTGCGGGCTTACGATTTTTTTATGAAACAGCGGCAGGAAAAACTGGTAGTATACAATGTGCCGCGCTATACGGCCGTTGATATTATCCAGGGCCGGAACGGCAGTTTTTTGGGAGACAGCGTGCTGTTAAAAGATGGTTTTCTGCAAAACTTTCATTTAAAACCTTCCAGGATTTTACACAGGATAACAGTTGAAAAAACCTGGCCACCGCAACCGGCTATTATTAAAGCAGGCAGTAAGTCTGTTTTGCTTATTAACGCCCCTTTGGCCGCTGATAGCGCCGGCGACAAGATAAAAGTGGATGTGGTAGTGCTGGCTGGCAACCCCAGGTTGTACATCAGCCACCTGGCAGCGGCAGTAGAATTTGAGCAACTGGTTTTTGACAGCAGCAACCCGCTGTGGAAAATAGAAAAATGGAAAAAAGATTGCCAGAACCTACATTTGCGCTTCCATTCGGTGCCGCAGCAGGGGGCTTTTGTTATGAACCTTCGGTAAAACACTTGCCACGCCGCGTTTCCAGGGGTTAATCAACCGGTTTCGGCGCCGTAATTTCAAATCCTCCATCATGCAAAAAAAGATACAAAGCGCTCTTATTTCAGTTTTTTACAAAGACGGCCTTGAACCAATAGTACGGGAACTACAACGCCTGGATATTACCATTTATACCACCGGCGGCACCCAAAAGTTTATAGAAGACCTGGGCATACCCTGCGTGGCGGTGGAAAGCCTTACCAGCTACCCTTCTATATTAGGAGGCCGTGTAAAAACACTGCACCCCTCTGTTTTCGGAGGCATACTGGGCAGGCGGGATGTGGAGCAGGATGTACAGGAAATGAAACAGTACAACATACCGGAAATTGACCTGGTGATTGTTGACCTGTACCCTTTTGAAGAAACCCTGGCTACCACCAGCGAAGAAAAAGCCATCATTGAAAAAATAGATATAGGCGGCCCCTCCATGATAAGGGCTGCTGCCAAAAATTTTAAAGACCTTGTTGTTATAGCCGCCAAAAGCGAATATGCTTCGCTGACAGAGCTGCTGAAAGCCCAAAACGGCGAAACCACCATTGAACAGCGCAAAGCTTATGCGGCAAAGGCTTTTGAAACCGTAGCGCATTACGATGTAGTAATTGCACAATACTTTAACCCGGCCAATGCGCTGTATTTTCTTGAGTCGGTTACCAACCCCAAAGCGCTGCGTTATGGCGAAAACCCCCACCAGTCAGGCGTATTCTATGGCGACCTTGATAAACTTTTTACGCAGCTAAATGGCAAAGAACTTTCTTATAATAACCTGGTGGATGTAGATGCGGCTGTGCAACTTATCAATGATTTTGAAGCGCCTGCCGCTGCCGGAGGTAACTACACTTTCGCGGTGATAAAACACACCAACGTTTGCGGCATAGCTGCAAGACCTACGGTTAAGGAGTGCTGGGATGCAGGCCTTGCCGGCGACCCTGAAAGCGCTTTTGGCGGTGTACTCATCAGCAATGGCGCTATTGACAAAGCAACCGCTGAAGCCATTAACGAAATTTTCTTTGAAGTGCTGATAGCCCCCTCATTTGATGAAGATGCGTTGGCTGTATTAAAGTCGAAAAAGAACAGGATACTGCTGCAGTTGAAGCAATCGCCGGCGCCGGCAGAACAATACAAATCCCTGTTAAACGGTGTACTGGTACAGGAAAACGATAAAGGCAATTATACTGAATGGAAAGAAACCGGCGGCAGGGAAACATCTGCTTCAGAAAAAGAAAACCTGGCATTCGCCAATATTGTTTGCAAGCATTTAAAAAGCAATGCCATTGCATTGGTTAAAGATTTACAGTTGGTGGGCAAAGGCTGCGGACAAACCAGCCGCATTGACTCCCTGCGCCAATCCATTGAAAAAGCCAAACAATTTAATGTTGACCTGCATGGCGCCGTGCTGGCCAGCGATGCGTTTTTTCCGTTTGATGACTGCGTAAAAATGGCGCATGCGGAAGGTATAGAAGCATTTATACAGCCCGGCGGCTCCATACGCGATAAAGACAGCATTGCTTATTGTGTTGAAAATAATTTGGCCATGGTAATTACCGGTCAAAGGCATTTCAGGCATTAAATAGTAAGCCTGGAACAAATAGCATGATATTAAACCATCGACCCTTTATGAAATCGTACGTGGCACTTGTATTGCTGCTGTTATCCTGCAATCAAAAAACAGAAAAAAAAGCCCATCCTTACTTTGAGGGGGTGGTTGAGTTTAAAATGGAAGTTGCCGGAGAGAATGGAGATACTGCAATGCTAAAAGAAATTTTTGGCACTGCGGCCAAAGCCTTTATCAAAGGCAAGGATGTATGCAGGATTTATTATAATGATAAGGGAATTATTGTTAGCCGGGAGCTACAAAAAACCGATTCACTTAAGAGGTATATGTGGCGGGCTGATTCTGATACTGTTTATGTAAATGATTTATCCAAATCAGTATCCTTTAAAGCCGTAAGCATAAAGAATACTGCCGGGAAAGTTATACTCGGTAAAACATGCAAGGGAGTTGAAATGTATTCGGAATATTATGCTTCTTATGACAGCGAACCGGAATACAATACAGCAGTTTATTATTTTGACAGCACTCAAAAATTATCGCCAGGCATTTATGAAGGTGTAAAATATGGTTCTGTTGAAGAATTATTTAGCAGATACCCTTACCTGACCCTGGGATACATTACAACATTTTTTGGCGGTAAGTACAGGCTTTCAATGACTGCCACCAAAATAATCCCTACACCAATGGATGATACATATTTTCAAGTGCCAAAGAACAAAACGCTAATTGCTTCCTTCTGATAAAAATATTGCAAAAGGTTATCTTGCCTTAACAGCTACCAGCGTTATATGGGGCACTACCTGGGTGGCCAATAAGTTTGCCGTGCAGCAGGTACCCGGGCTTCAGTTATCTTTTATGCGTCAATTTATCGCAGGTACATTGTTCCTGCTGTATTTTTTGCTGCGTAAACAAAAGCTGCCTACGCTTCCACAGTTCAGGTGGCTTGTTATGTTATCCCTGTTCATGTTTGTGTTTGCCAACGGCTTAAGCACCTGGAGCGTAAAGTTTGTTTCCAGCGGCCTGGGTGCCCTTATCGGCGCATTATACCCCCTATGCGTGGTAATTATAGAGATGCTCTTCCTCAAAAAAAACAGCAACACACCGTTAACCTTTATTGGTTTAATTATAGGTATTGCCGGGGTATTGTTTGTGTTTTATGAAAATGCCTTTCACCAGCAGCCGCCGGGTTATGGTTTTGGCATAGCCATCGGACTAATCGCCATGCTTTCATGGAGCATCGGCACCATATTCGTAGCCCGCAATAAGTACGATGTGGACCCTTACTATGCGCTTGGCTGGCAAATGTTTTTCGGCTCTTTTTTTACTTATGGTTTCAGCCGCGTTATAGGCATCGAGCCTGTGCCGTTTCATTTGGTTCCCAAAGAAACCTGGCTGGCATTACTATACCTTATCTGTATGGGCTCGCTGGTGGCATTTGTCGCCTTTGTTTATACGGTACGCAACCTGCCGCCGGCCCTGGCGTCCATCTATGCTTACATTAACCCATTGGTAGCCATGCTGGCCGGCGCATGGTTGTTAAGCGAGCCGCTAACCTTTAACCTGGTTATTGGCGCTTTTATTACCCTTACCGGTGTGTACCTGGTAAACTACAGTTTAAAAAAGAAAGCCGCATAAAAATATTGGGGCGCCTGCCGAAGGCACCGGGCTTTTCGCTATTACTCCGGCACAAAAGCCCCGCTGCGTTGGCTTCACCGGGGTAACCGCTTCAATCCCTGGCGCAAAGTGTAACAACGTAATTCCTCCGCAAGGCTTTTACCTCAGCAAGAGATTTTTTTTATTTTTAGAATGTGCATTATAAAATTATCTTATGACCAAAGGGCTAAATGTGAATAGCACTGGATGAAATCCGGGGTTAGCATTGTAGGATAGAGCTCCAACCCAATCAGGGTTGAACAAAGCAATCGCACATTTTTCTCCTATTTGCTGTATATATGTGTGGCAAGGAGATACGCATAAGATTAAATTATGCAGAGATTCATTAACTTGATGAAAAAAGACGTAAACATATACTTTAACAGTAAAGGAGTTTTATAGCCACTATTATTAAAAAATTTTGAACCCATTACATTGTCAAACAATCATAACCGTACACAAAGCCATCTTTCATTAGCTACTTTACAGGATGATATTAATAAAGCAATACCAGTGCTGTTTGAGATAGCAAAAAATCTGACATGGAACAATATCTCAGAAAACCATAAATTCATTTTGACAGAGATTAAAGACAGCAGTGAAAATTTTCATGAACAACGAAAGAGGAGCAAGATAGAAAACGATAAAAAAATCCCTATGTCTCTTAAAGAGCTTATGCCAACGCTACTTAAGCTTTATCCTGATTTTTACGACATCAACCTGCATATTTACAAAGCGACAAAAGGAATGACTATAGTTGATTTTCGCTACTATCCAAAGTCATCGCTTGACAAAGCTTACAGGGAAAAAGTTTTAAACAACCCGCCAATGCTCCATTGCAAAGTTGCCATGCCTTCCGGTTTGCCTGGAAAAAAGAAATTTGACATAAATTGGGAACATTACGAAGGACACAACAGGCTGAAGCTTTTCTGGCTAAAGCTGAAAGCAAGAATACAACCAGCATGATGTTACTAAACATTTAATCAAAATAGAAAATGGCAACCTACTCATTACCTCATTTCGGACCAGTTGATTTTACAAATCTTGAAGAATATTACGATATCACTATTGATTTTAATGGACAGGAAATTGAACTTGACCTGAACTTTGAAAACAAGACTATTGAGGTAAAACGGTTGGATACTGTGAGAACCTTCTTAGAAAAAATCCCCGGGTTTGACAGAAATAATAAAAAATACATTGAAGAGGATTATGGAGACGATGATTGCGACACAGTTAAATTATATGTGCAACATCATTTAGAAGAAATCGACAAAGCTGAATTGACTGATCTTATAGACTTTGATAACAAAGCCATTAGTTTGGAAGAACAATTAATGAAAGCATTGCGGCTCGTCAGGATTGGTCTGTACCCTGACAGTGAAGACCAGTTTGCAATTTTTGATTATTCAATCGGCAGAGATTTGACGAACTACCTGGTTGTACTTTTTACAGATGAAAAAGGAAAATTAGATTACATGACTATGGAGAGCTGAACCCCCGAAAACCTAACCCAAAAGCGTTCGCAATAGAAGATAGACGGTACTGGCAGAATGCCCCGCAAACAAAGAAGTAAACTTTATATGAAAATGCAGAAAAAATCCTTTACAAACGTGTATAAATCTTTCATTGCATTGACCATTCTCTTCATTCTAACACTTTTTGCGGGCCAAGAAGCTATAGCACAGGAAAAGAGCCAAATGGTTAGATTGGCAAAGATTAAAATTGACCCCTTACAACTGGAAAAATATAACGCTGCTTTAAAGGAGCAAATGGCAACTGCTGTACGTGTTGAACCGGGTGTGCTGACTTATTATGCCGTTGCAAACAAAAGCGATGCTTCCAGCATCACTATCCTTGAAATATATGCTGATACAGCCGCATATAACCTTCACATTACCACGCCGCATTTTAAGAAATACAAAGACGCGGTAAAGGATATGGTTAAATCCCTTGAGCTTATTGATGTTAACCTGGTTGGTTCAGCTAAAAAGCCCGGCATGTAATTAAGCCCTGCCCTTTACGCCGCACTTTAGATTTACAAAAACCAGCTAAGATATTTTGCGGGGCATGAGTCCTCATGCTCAAGTTAGAGACCTGATGCATACAACCTCAAAGTCCGGAGACTTTGCAGAGCAGCGCTGCAGTGTCTGCCACCGATAGGTGCCAGACACGTTACCCGGCAAGAGATCTGTTAACTATCAGCGGCATTCCCCAACCTGTGCGGTCAGCCAACGGGTACAGCATTGAACAATGTTTACCAATTCTTCCGTTTTATACTACAAAGCCCCATCTGGGGCGATAGGTTAGCAGGAAAAGGAAAGCAGATAGTCACACGTTAAATTGAGATTTACTAACTTAGGGTACAAATGCCAGTAAGTATGTTGTATCAACAAGTAAGCATTGACGCCGAAGTGATGAGTGGAACTCCTGTTTTTGCCGGAACAAGGGTACCTGTTCAAACGCTTTTTGATTATATAGAAGGTGGCGATGACTTGAATGAATTTTTAGATGATTTTCCTTCTGTATCAAAACAAGCGGCTGTGGCTGTTTTAGAAATGGCTAAACATACCCTTACGACTGAAAAAGTGCTGCATGAAAATTTTGCTTGACGAAAGCCTGCCAAGAAAACTAAAAGATGATTTTGGTACCCTGCATGAAGTTTGGTCTGTGCGTGATAAAGGATGGCTGGGGCAAAAGAACGGGGCCTTGCTGAAGCTAATGATTAGAGATGGTTTCGACCTTTTTGTAACTGTTGACCGTAACTTGCCTTATCAGCAAAACATGGAAAAATTGCCTCTTACAATTGTAGTGTTTATAGCAGCGGATAACCGTCGTGAAACTTTAAGTGCACTTGTTCCTAAATTATTTGAAAAACTTACGCAAGGCAATCTTCAAAATGTAGTGGAGATTTCGTAACTGTCAACCTCATTACTGGTCTATTCTGTTCACGGTTACCCAAAGGCTACCTGTATTAAAAAATCCTTCATATCCCCGGTACCTGCCGCCCCTTCCTCCTGTTCTACCCGGGCTGAAAAGCCGCCCAATGATACAGACGATGAACGTAGTGCGACGCAACGATGCCTCCCACAAAGGACCGGACCCCTGCCACCAAAAAATCATTGTATCAAAACTGTACAAAAACTGTATTAAAAGCGTACAGCTTTGCGGGCATATAAAACACAACTCGTTGTTTTTCAGTAATTAAATATCTTGGCATGTATTTATCAAACAAAATGCTACAATTATGTACAGTATGATTGAACTACGGAATATTTCCAAAACGGTGAACATTGGCGGTGTAAAGACTTTTATCCTCAACAGCGTAAACCTTTCTGTTGATGAAGGCGAATTCATTTCCATCATGGGGCCGTCCGGCTCTGGCAAGTCAACACTGTTGAACATCATCGGCATGCTGGACGATCCTTCTGAAGGCTACCACTATTTTATGGGTGAGGCGGTGCATAACCTTAAAGAAAAACAGCGTTCGCAACTGTATAAACAATACATCGGTTTTGTTTTTCAGGCCTACCACCTGATAGATGAACTGACCGTTTATGAAAACATTGAAACGCCTTTAATCTATAAAAACATCAAATCATCTGAACGTAAAGCCATTGTGGCCGATACGCTGGACAGGTTTAACATAGTGGGCAAGAAAGACCTTTTTCCCACACAGCTTTCCGGCGGGCAGCAACAATTGGTAGGCATTGCCCGTGCATTGGTGGCCAAGCCCCGTTTACTGCTGGCAGATGAGCCTACCGGCAACCTTAACTCTAAACAGGGCGAAGAAATAATGGAGCTTTTTAAAAAGCTGAACGAAGAAGACAATGTTACCATAATACAGGTTACGCACTCAGAAAAAAATGCGGAATACGGCAAGCGGGTTATTAACCTTCTGGATGGAAGGATTGCGTAGCCGGCTGGCAGCCGTAGAACTGTGCTGTTTATTAAAAATTACTATGATGAATGCAGTTAGAAAAACAGGATTAATTACGTTGTGCGTACTGGCAATAGGCAGCGCTTTTGCCCAGCCTAAAAAAATGACGCTGAAAGAATGCATTGAGCTGGCTATTAAAAACAACCTGGATGTGCAAACCCGCGGCCTGCAGGCGCAAACCGCCAAGGCCAACCTGTTGCAGGCCAGGGGTAATATGCTGCCTGATTTAAATGCAGGCGTTAACCACGGCGCCCAACAGGGCCGCAGCATTAACCCTTATACCAACACCTACAGCGATGCCAACCTTAATTATGCCAACTACAGCTTAACCAGTAACGTTACCTTGTTCAACGGCTTTTCTATACAGAACAATATAAAAGCCAACAAATTTGCTTATGAAGCCGCCGGCATGGAAGAGCAGCAGCAAAAAGACAATGTTACCCTTAATGTAATACTGGCTTACCTGCAGGTACTAACCAATGAAGACCTGGTTGACCTTTCGCAAAGGCAGGCGGTGGTTTCGGGCCAGCAGGTTGACAGGCTGGAAATTTTGAACAAAGAAGGTGCCGTTAGCCCTTTAAGCGACCTTTATGACTTACGTGGACAGTTAGCCAACGACCGCCTTAGTGTGGTAAACAACAACAACTCCCTGGAAACCGCCAGGCTTACCCTGGCCCAGTTGCTTAACATCAACTATTCCAAAGAACTTGATGTAGAACGCCTTACACTTGACCAGATAAGCTTTGATTACGACAGCAATACCACTACCATTTATCAAACGGCCGAGAAGAACCTTGCCCTTATCAAGGCTGTTGACCTGCGGTCTCTAAGCGCTAAGTACAATGTAAAAGCCAATAAAGGCCTGCAGTACCCATCGCTGGTACTAAGTGGAGGCCTGTTCACCAATTACTCCAGCGCGGCTACTACACAGGAGCTGGTAAGCGTTACAGACAGGCAAAGCGATTCTTATGTAAACGACAATGGTACCAAGCTATTTGTGTTTAACCCCGAAGCGCAGTACCAAAGCCATCAAATAGCTTACGGCAGCCAGTTTAAGAACAACAAAAGCACCTCTTTCGGTTTGGGCCTAAGCATACCACTGCTTAACGCCTTCAGGGTACGTTCGCAAATAGCTACTGCCAAAATCCAGGAAAAACTGGCAACCGTTAATGCTACTGCCACCCGCACCCAGTTGCAGCGCAGTGTAGAGCAGGCTTATGTAAACCTTTCTGCCGCCACCAAACGCTACCAGGCATTATCTGAACAGGTAGAAGCTTATAAAGAATCTTTCCGTATTGCCGAGGTAAGGTTTAATGCCGGCGCTATCAACTCCGTAGATTACCTGGTGGCCAAAAACCGTATGGATCAGGCCAATGTTAACCTTATTGTTGCCCGTTACGATTATGTGCTGCGCACCAAAGTGCTGGATTTTTACCAGGGCAGGCCTTTATGGTAATATAAATTTATACCATCCTATAAAGTAAGAGAGGTGATACGCGGTTAATGCTTCCGGTATCACCTCTCTTATTTATTCCTGGCCAGGTTCTGGCCCTTTAAATCTTTACATCTTCTATAGTTTTATGCAGCCTGCTGCGTTCGGCGGCAAAAGCCATCAGGTGGCTTTCTACAGATACATCAATGCTGGATGACAGTGAATCCGGCTGCTTATGGCCCACCGCCTGCACCCAATCTTTCATTAAACGGTGGTCGCCGCCGCCATGCGCATCGGTTTTCATGCTCCACATGGTTTTTTTGCCCGTCTTAAAATCGGTATGGGTAAAGGTTTCCATGTCGCCGCTAATGTCTCCCATAGAGCCCATTATCCTCGTCCTGCGGCCTTCGTAAGAGGTAAATGCTTCCATAGAAAAAGCCGCGGTTATATCATTGGCAAACTGAATATTTACGGTAAGATGGTCTGGTTGATCGTTACCCATCCTGTACACACAGCGGCCATAATTGGTTGTTTCCAGGGAATGTATAATGGCATCATCCCATTCATCTTTATCTTCCGGCAGGTCAAACACATACAGCCTCTTCTTATCCCGGTGATAAATCTGCAGTGCGGAGTACGGGCATTCTTTCTCCACCGCGCAACCGCCTGTACAGCGTTCTGTGCTGCCTTCCGGTGCGTTGGCGGGGTTAAACCATTTTAAACTGCCAAAACATTGTATGTGTTGGGTAGGCTGGTTAATCAGCCAGCGCAGTATATCCGTATCATGGCAGGATTTTGCCAGTATAATAGGCGCTGTTTGTTTGCTGTTGTGCCAGTTGCCACGCACATAAGAGTGGCTCATATGCACATGCTCAATCGGTTCCAGGTGCTGTACGCTCACCACTTCTCCCACAGCCTTCGCCTGCATCAACTCCTTTAGCTGCCTAAAGTAAGGTGCATAGCGCAACACATGGCACACGCCAATAATATTACCCTTTTCCTTTGCCTTTGTAAGTATAGCCCTGCATTCCTCCTCAGTAGGGGCAATAGGTTTTTCCAGCAATATATCGTACCCCATATCCAGCGCCTGCAGGCAGGGTTCTGTATGCAAATCGTCTGGTGTGGATATAATTACGGCGTCGGCAAACTTTTTTACTTTAAAAACATCTTCCCAGCTTTTAAAGCGGTTGGCCGTTTCAATATTGTGTATCGTAGAAAACCGTTCGTTACGTGTATCGTTAGGTTCCGCCACGCCAATAATATCCAGCTCATCCGGGTGCAGTACAGAGTAGCCGCCATAAACATTACCCCGGTTGCCGGCGCCCAGTACAATAGCTGTTACGGGCTTATCCAGCGGCTTGTGCAGAGGGTTGTAATACACATCATGTTTAATACCAAACATGGCGGCCACCTCCTTCCAGTCAAACAAAAAAGACCCGGTTGCTAAGCTCAAAAAACGCAGCGCATTCCTGCGGGAGATCAGGTAACGTAACGACATATCAATTGGTTTCGTTAACAAAAAAGGGGCGGTGCAGAAAGGATTACAAGCACTTTAAGCAATGACTTTGCCAAAGAAGGCATCCCGCAGGATTTTTTCTTTACAACTAAGTTATAACATAATGCAGGCAATGAAAAGGCTTGTTTACAAAAACTGTTAAACTTTTCACGATAGGACGGCAACTACCATTACGGTGGCGTATGTAATGATTTCAGGGCGCCCCCGCCAAAATACAGGGCGGGCCGGGCTTTCCGCTGCTACTCCGGCACAAGGCCCTGCTGCGATGGCTTCACCGGGGTATCCGCTGCAATCCCTGGCGCAGTGGTGACGCAGCGTAATAAACATACAGCCGTTAAGGTGCTGCCGGTTGCCCCGAATAAACCTAAATCAACTCCAACTGGTAAGTAGTGGTAAACTCATGCACATCGCCGGGTTGGGAAACAATCAACCCAATGCCGTTGTTAAAGGCATCCGGCACACTGCTGAGGTTTTCAACAGCAATGCTGGTTCTTTCCGGTGGTGTGTACACCTGCAGGTAGGGGTAAGAAGAGGAGGCGTATATGCTTAAGCGCAAGCCTTGCTGCACATCTTGCAATATGCAGGATGCAGCGCTGTGATCTTTCAATACAAAACAGTTGTCGAGAAAAGTATCTTTAAAGTCCACCATGTTTTCAAACCGGTTGTCTGGCAACGTATTGCCGGATGGCAGCAGCCGCTCATCAAACTCTACCATGGTATTGGTATTAAACTGTACCTGCAAATCGTTAACGCTTTTACCCAACTTAAAATAGGGGTGCCACCCATCTGACAAAGGCATGTTACTATCGCTCTCGTTGATAACACGGGTAGTTAGTGTAAGGCGGTTGCCGGTTTCAAGTGTAAACATTACTTCGGCGGTATAGCTGAAGGGGAAGCCCTGCTCTTTGTTGCTGTAGCTGCTGGTTAGCACAACAAAGGCTTTATCCTTGTCCGCACCCTGCTCTTTTACAGCGTATTCAGCATCAAACAGCAGCCCGTGTATGGCCTCGCTGCCCAGGTTGAATTTTTTTACGCTGTATTCTTCCCCTTCAAACTGGTATTGCGCTTTTTCCAGCCTGCAAACAAAGGGGCTTAGTTTGGCGCTTTTAAAACCATGGGTAATATTGGCTTTGGCATCTGCCGGGGAGGCAAACCCATCAATAACATTGGTTGTACTATTTCCGTTTGTAATGGTAAACGCGTTAAGCAAGGCGCCGAAGGAATAGATTTCGGCTGTACACAAACCATCCTTACTGGCCAGGGTTATTACTTTGCTGCTATCTGTTTCCTCTATGCTTACTTTAAATGCCATGTGTTTTTCTTTAACTGATAAAGTAAATAAATTATCGGGTTGTTTAGTTTATCAAACGTTTGCCAAAAATGCTCTATCCCGTCAAATGGCAAATATCATAAAAGAAAAGTGATGAAGACAGAAAGTTATAAGGCCAAAGAGATATAAAAGCTGTGAAGTAATGACGTCTGTAAATGTATGTCCTGCATTGGCCTTCTGCAGCAACGCCAAAATAAAACCTGCAGGCAAGATACAGCAGGCTTGCACTATCGGGTGAGGGATTGCAGCGGTTACCCCGCTGAAGCCATCGCAGCATAGCCTTTGTGGCGGAGTAATAGCACAACCGAGTTAAAAGCAACTAAATGTTGCTTTTGGCAAAGGTTGCGAACGTAGTTCTGCCCGGCCCCTTGCGCAGCTTGGGGGCACCACCCCCAAAAGCAAGTACGAACGGTGATGTACGAAGTACCTACTTATCTACTATGTTTAATGTGGGATGTACGAAATAAACTTTACTTGAGAAAAAGTACCTGGTACTTTGTAGCCCATACTTTGAATTACGCACCTTGTGGATAAAACCCTGCCGTCCCAAGCAGTAAGCTTGTTATTTTTACCGCGCAAACAAACGTGAAGAAGGATATGAAACCAACACAGGCAACATTAGACAAATTAGAAGACATCCTTGGAGAATCATCTTACGTGGTGCGCTACGAGCGGGGTACTTTCCAGAGCGGGTGGTGCCTGCTGGAGGCCAAAAAGATTGTGGTGCTTAACAAATTCCTGGACACCGAGGGGCGGGTAAATACCCTGCTTGAACTAATCCCTCAATTAAACATTGAATTTGACAAACTTACCCATAGCTCTCAAAAACTATATGAAGATGTAATGAAAAGGGCTCTTACGGCACAAGCCGATAACCCGTAGCCGGTTACTTCTTTTGAGCGCTGCCGCAGGCGGCGTTTTTTCTTTTGCATGGCAGGCTTTATTTTTGAAAAGTGCAAGCATCTTCTTTATCCATAACTTTTCTTGGCACGGGCACCAGCAGCGGCGTACCCATGATTGCATGTAGCTGCGAGGTATGCACATCGGTAAACCCTAAAGATAAAAGGTTACGCTCCAGCATTTTGGTGGAATCTGCGGCTACCAGTTTTGTTATTGATACCACGCCGGATTTTCGCCAGCAAATGTTGCGCATTAACAATACCCGGCTGGATGCGGTGCTGTTTACCCACCCGCATAAAGACCATATCGCTGGTCTTGACGATGTTAGGGCCTATAACTTTTTCCAGCAACGGGCAATGGATGTGTATGCGAACTCTTTAACAGAAGAAGCTTTAAAAAGAGAATTTGCTTACGCATTTGCGGATAAACGTTATCCCGGCGTTCCTGAATTGAACCTGGTTACCATAGACGAATCGCCATTTGATATTGGGGATATTACTGTAATCCCGATAAGGGTATGGCACCATAAAATGCCGGTGTACGGTTTCAGGATAAAAGATTTTACCTACATTACAGATGCCAACAGGATTGACCCGGCGGATAAGGAAAAAATAAAAGATTCTAAAATAATTGTGCTGAATGCCTTGCGCAGGGCGCCGCATATTTCTCATTTTACTTTAAGCGAAGCGGTGGCGCTGGTGGAAGAGTTAGAAATTCCCGAAGCTTATTTTACGCATATAAGCCACCAGTTGGGCAGGCACGATAACGTGAACCAGGAATTACCGCCTTATATACGGCTGGCGCATGATGGTTTGCAGTTAACTGTTTAAAGTTTGTTTGATAAAATCCGTACCATGAAAGATAGCTGGAAAGATTATTTTGCTTTTAGCAAAAAAGAAAAAATCGCCGTTATTGTTTTATTGCTGGCAGTAGGTTTGTTTATAGTGCTGCCCTTTTTATTTCCCGCCAAAACCCCGGAAATTACCGTTGAAGCGCTTACAGAAAGCAAGCTGCCGAATATTACAACAGCCGCTGCCGACACTTTAGCTGAAGAGCATGTTACTGCCGTTGCTTTTCAGCCGGAACAAACGGAAAAACCACCCACAGAACTGTTTTATTTTAATCCCAATACATTGGATGAAGCAGGCTGGAAAAAATTAGGCCTGAAGGAAAAAAACATACGGACAATTCTCAATTACCGCTCTAAAGGAGGCCGCTTCCGCAAACCGGAAGACCTGCGTAAAATTTATGGCTTGCCGGCAGATCTGGCGGATAAGCTGGTTCCTTACGTAAGATTGGAGGAGACCCCATCAAAAAAAGCAGAAGAGCTACCAGTTGCCGCTACTGCGAAAGCGGATACCGTACAAAAAGTTAGTAAGGCTTCCACTATTGTCATTAAGCCTGTCCGCATTAACTCAGCAACTGCAGAAGAGTGGAAGGAACTGCCGGGTATTGGCGATGTGCTGGGTAACCGCATTGTAAAATTCAGGACTAAAATAGGGGGCTTTACCAGTGTTGACCAGGTTGGCAAAACCTATGGCCTGGCAGATTCTGTTTTCCAGAAAATAAAACCTTACCTCGTGCTGGAATAACCTATTTATAAACCCGTACATAATCCACCAAAAAACTTTGTGGCAAATTGCTGTCATCAATCGTGCCTGCCCATGTGCCACCCAGGGCAAGGTTTAACATCAGGTAAAATGGCCTTTTAAAAGGGTTGCCGCTTTTAACGCCTGCATTGCCTGTTTTAAAAGTGTGATACAGGATATCGTCAAAGAATATCCTTATGTCATTTCTGTTCCATTCAAGCGCATAGGTATGAAAATCGTCGTAAGGCTTTTTTACTTGTATTTTTCCACCGCTGGAAGAATGGTTAATACCATCCTCTTTGGCATAGTGGATGGTGCCATACACATGGGATGAATCATTGCCTACAAACTCCATAATATCAATTTCGCCGCATATTGGCCAACCGTACTGCGGCCGGTTAATGCCCATCATCCAGATGGCCGGCCATACGCCTAAACCCCTTGGCAGTTTTGCCCTTACCTCAATCCTTCCATATTTCCACCAGGCCTTACCCTCCGATACAATACATGCGGATGTGTACTGCGCTGTTGAATCTGCCGTTTTCCAATCGCCGGAGCCAGGCTGGTAAAACGCGTTGGCATAAGCTTCTTTTATTGCCTTTATCTCCAGCACCCCGTCATGCACAAACGCATTTTCTTTTCTGGCAATGGTATAATATTGTTTTTCCTTATTGCGTATAAAGCCATGCTCATATCCCCATTTGTTGCTGTCCGGCAATCCCGTGTAGTTAAACTCCTCGCTCCATACCAGTTTTTTCTTCTGCGCTGTTGCGGCCGTTGCAAGCAGTAAAAGCGCCACTATGGCAAAAGTGTTTTTCATCGGCTGAAATTAAACTAACCGGCCAACTTACAGTAAATAAAACTAACTTGCTAAGCTCAAAATGCTTACCATGAAAGATCTGTTCTCTGCGCAGGCGGAACAATACGCCATCTTCCGGCCGCAATACCCGGCTATGATGTACCAGCAATTATACCAGCATTTAAAGAATTTTGACCGGGCCTGGGACTGTGCTACAGGCAACGGGCAGGTAGCCGCGGTGCTGGCACAAAAGTTTAAGGAAGTGCAGGCTACAGATATCAGCGATAAGCAGCTAACGCAGGCCATGCAAAAAGAAAACATCGTATACCAGAAAGCCGCTGCAGAAGATCATCTTTTCCCCGATAACTTTTTCGACCTGGTTACCGTGGCCCAGGGCATTCACTGGTTCCGGTTCAATGATTTTTATAACGAAGCTAAACGTGTATTAAAGCCCGATGGCATCATAGCTGTAATCGGCTACGGGCTTATAAGGGTTAATGAAGCAGTAAACGCAATGATAGACGATTTCTATAAAAACAAGGTAGGCCCTTATTGGGATAAGGAGAGAAAGTATGTTGATGAAGAGTACAAAACCATCCCTTTCCCTTTTACACAATTGCCTTGCCCTAAGTTGTCCATTCAATACAACTGGAACCTGGAGCACCTGCTGGGATACATTAATACATGGTCTTCTGTGCAGCATTACAGTAAGGCTAATAATCAGTCGCCGCTTGATAAAGATTTCATGATAGCCATTCACCGTGCCTGGCCGCACAATGCCGTGCTGCCGGTTGAGTTTCCGTTATTCCTGCGAATTGGTAAACTTAGTTAAGCTGGTAAATGGCCGTGTTAAGTACAGTAGCAAAAGCTACCCATAAAAAATAAGGAACCAGTAACCATGCGGCCGTTTTAGACAGGTGCCTGAAAACATTTATAGTAACGGCAATGCCAAGCAGTAAAGCAACAATATCCACCAGTGCCCAGCCCGGCTGGTGCAGCGAAAAGAAAATAAAACTCCAAGAAAAATTAAGCGCCAGTTGCACAAAGAAAATAATTAACGCGTTGTTCCTGGCGGGTGTGGGTGGTTTTTTCCATACCAGGTAAAGCGATATACCCATCAGTACGTAAAGCACCGTCCACACGGGCATGAATAATGAATTGGGCGGGTTAAATGCAGGTTTGTTTAAGCCTGCATACCATTCATCCACATTGGCGGCCGTAGCGATACCTGCCACAAAACCTACAGACAGTGTAATCAACAGAGAAAGTACAAGCTTCATGTAAACATATTTGCCAATAATAAGCAAGTTGTACGCCAAATACCATTTTGTAATTTCATGGCATGGAAACCTACAGCAAACAAGTTGATATAAGATGGAGCGACCTGGACCCCAATTTTCATTTACGCCATTCGGTTTATTACGATTGGGGCGCTTTTGTGCGTATCTCTTTTTTAAACGAGCACGGCCTTACGCCGCATGTTTTGTTGCAGCATTCTATCGGGCCTATACTTTTTAGGGAAGAATGCATTTTTAAAAGGGAGATACAGTTTACCGACCGTATTGATGTTAACCTGCAACTGCTGAAAAGCCGGCCGGACATGAGCCGCTGGACCATGCAGCATGAGGTATGGAAAAACGGTGATACTTTAAGCGCCATCATTACAATTGACGGCGCATGGATACACACAACAGCCCGCAAGTTAGCCACACCGCCGGCACTGGTAATGCAGGGTTTCGAAGCTATACCCAAAGCCCCGGATTTTCAATGGGCCTAACCAACAGCAACAATGCCTGTTATGTTACACGTTGTTTTGCAGGCATTTTTTATGGGCCCGGCTACAGGAACTACTATGAGGCTTTACTTGCGTCGCACTCTTGTACTTTCTGTTCGCTGCGCGGCAAGGTGCAACAGGCGGCAACTGTTCAATGTTCCTTTGTTCAAGGTTTAATGTTGGCGGCTTTTGCCTGCTTCGCAAGTAAGCGTTAGTAACGTGTACCGCAGGTAAGCCCTGCTTTCATTCCCCCTTTTTCTTCGTTCATTATTCCTTGTTCCTTGTTCAAAATTCCCTACCCGGGTCTGAAAAGCCGCCCAATGAACAGAACGATGAAAGGATTGCGACGCAACGATGATGCTACAAGGCTATGTCGCCGGTATCATAAAATCTTATAGTTTGCAGCTTAGGCGTTACAACGCCTTCACCAGTTTTTTGTGATAAACGCCCCCCTCTGTTACAATCTTCAGGTTATAAACAGCAGCCGGTAACCCGCTTAAAGCAAGGCGGTGCTGCAATGCTTTGGGCCTTGCTGTTTTTACCAGCCTGCCCTGCAGGTCGTAACAATATATTTCCCTGATGAGTTCACCGGCGGTTATCAATACATGGTTGCCGGCAGGATTAGGGGTAACACTGTACCATGCACCGTTGCTTATGCCCACCTGCTCTGTTTTGCTGTGGGAGAAACGGCCATCTTTATCCACCTGTTTTATGCGGTAGTAGTGGTTACCGTTTGCGGGGTTAACATGCGGCCAGCGGTAAGTTTTGTTTAATGCCAAACCGCTTTGCGCAGGTAGTGTTGCCAACTCACTAAACGTAATGCCATCTGTGCTATGCTCAATCCCGTAGTAGTCGCAGTTTACTTCGTTGGCAACAATCCATACCAGTTCAACTTCCTTACCTTTCAGCGAGGCTGTAAATGAAAGCCACTTTACAGGCAGGGTACCACTGGCCCAGGCCAGCGCAAACTCTCCCCATGTAGAGAATGCGATGGTGGAAGTAATAGTGCCCGTATCTACATTGGAGGGCAGCCCTCCAATATCCACCCAGTTGCCATTGCCATCATGCTTAACAATGCGCAGGTTTGTCGTGTCATGCATTACTTCATCTTCTGCGGTATAAGCCAATGTAATAGCGGCTGTTGATACGGTATCTGTTTTTGAAGGTTGAATATGCCAGTAACCGGTATTGATAATTTTACTTATGCCGGCGGGCAAATTATACGGTGGCGGCGCCTGCCCGATATAACGGGCTTTAAAAAGCTGGTCGTACACATAACGGCGGCGCTGTATATGCAGGGTTACGGGTTTAAAAGTGCTGGTACCATATCCTGAAGGGAACCGTGGATTATACGTTCCTGGCGTTTCCCTCAATTCGTATTGCAGGTAACCATCAATAAAGCTTTTGTTATTACCACCCTCTAACGTAATATCTCTCCAGCACCTTATTTCGTGGTTGCCTTTAACCTGTATAATACCATTCTTTAAATACAGGTACCAGTTTACAAAAAATGCGGAGTCAACTTGTACTGTGCCCGGTGCATCCATAACCAGGAAATTTGTGACGGCAGAGCCATTTACAGTTACCCCGTTACCGTTTTGAAAATACACCGAATCAAACATGCACTTTCCCTGGCAGTTTATGGTTTGCGGCACTGTACCGTTTACATAAAGGGGCGTTTGTATAGTATTATAGCCGCATGTAAGCCCGCCACGCAATAGCAGGGTTCCTGCCCCGGTTATACTGCCGTAAGAAGTCATTTCTATATCACCATCGGCTACAAGGTCATATCCTGCACCGTTAATTAAGGTAAAGTAAGTGGTAACTACCAGTTTGGCGCCGCTTTGCACCCATAGCTGGTCAAGCTTTAGCGCCGGGGTGTCAAGGGTAACGGTATGCCCGGTTTGTATAATAATGCTGTCTTCAAAATATTGCGGTATGGTTTGCGCCCTGGTAAACCTGCCGTCATCGCCTTTTACCTCCCAGGTGTTAGGCCGGTTAAATTTCCCGGTAATCCTTGAGCGGAAAACCCGTGGTTTAAAGCAGCTTATAAAAGCATCCCAGGAGCCCACATTATCCGGGTGCGGCCCGGAACGGAATTTAAAGGTAAGCGGGCCGTCAACGGAGTAATAATCATAATTCAGGATAGGGCCATAGGCTGCGGAAAATACCCCTATTGGCACGGCGTTGATGCCTGCCCCGCCATAAACAAATAGTGTGTCATTTGTGTCAAACCCAGAGCCATAGTAAGCCCTTATCTGGAAATCGCTGAAGTTAATCTTAAGCTTGTTGCCTGGTTCTGCGGGATAAATGGTTTTTACCCAGCGCTCATTTTGCCTGAAGGACGTATCCGCATAACCACCTGAAGCATAAAAATAGCTGTAGCAGGTGGTATCGTTGTTATTGTTGTTAAGCCTTATGGAACAGTCACGCACGTTAAACACAGTGGAAGTATTTTCGCACCCACCTCTGCCTGCCGTAACTTTTACCTGGTACCTGCCCATTCTTGCAGCAACATAAAAACTGTCTTTGGCGCCGGGTATTATTTTGCCATTCACCATCCACTGGTAATAGTAATTATCGTTTTGCGTTGCGGATAACCTTACAGTTTCGCCCACGCAAATAGAGTCTTTCGGCCCGCTTATTTTAATGGCAGGTTTGCCGGCATTGGGTGTAACGGTTACGCTGCTTACCGCCACATTGCCGCAATGGTCTTTTACAGTAAGGGTATAAGTAGTTGGCTGCAGGGGTTTGGCCAGGGGGTTGGCATCTTTACTGCTGGATAAAAAAGATGCCGGCGACCAGGTATAATCGTAATTGCCGCCACTTATAGCAGTGCCGCCTACCTGAGACAGGTAACCGACCACTCCTTTAACCGTTATTTTACCCGTTAAAGTGTCCATAACCCGCAGGTCTTCTCCCAGCGTTTGATTGGAAAAATAATAGGTAGTTAAGTATAGTTTGCCAGTTAACGGGTCAAAACCGCCATCCAGCCAGTAAACAGGCGTGCCATAAACAGCTTCGGAAGAAATGCCGTAAAAATAACCGGTGTTCTTATCAAGCCTGGTAATTTTAGTACTGCTGGCAGAAAATCCAAAGAGTGTTCCATTGCTGTTAAACGCTATCCACGATATAGCATTATCCCTAACTACCGTGCCGGTGGTTGTAAGGCCCGTTAACAGGTCTACCTTGTACAAATGGTTGGCAGGGCCGCCACTGGTTACCGCGTACAATTGTTGCTCAGTCTCATTCCAGGCGAGCCCCGTCCACGAAATGCTGTTGGCCGGTATGCCCGGCCTGGGCGTAAGCTTGCCTATAAAAGTTTGCTGGCCGGTAACGGTATCCATGCGTACCAGGTTACCTGTACGGGATAGCAGGTAATAGCCCAGCGGCGTAAAATCGCCGGTATAAAAAGCCCGGTCTGAAATAGAGGGGGGCGTAACATCGCCCAGGCTATAGCTTCTCGGGTTTTCGATATCAAATTTCAGGATGCCGCCGCTTCTCAGTAAATCCACTCCATAGCCACGCCTGTTGCCTGCCAGCTTTACGCCGCCACGGGCAGATGGCATGCCACCCAAACGTACCGGTTCGCCGCCTGTGCAAATGGTTACCGGCTTGCCGGCATCTGCTACCAGGCTGTCAGCTTGCGGTATGCTTACGGTAAAAGGTATTGATGTGGCCGTGCAGCCGTTGGCATAAGTTGCCAAAACATCGTATATGCCGGCATTGCTGGCTACCAGCCTGTTGCGGCCGCTGTCGTTCGGGGTGCCGTTAAAACGCCATTGGTAGGTAGCTGCTGAGGGGTTAAGTACCCTTAACTCCACAGTGCCGTTTTTGCAAAGTATGGTGCTGCCTGCCGCTTCTGCCTCTACAGTGCAGTAAAGCCCGCTTTGTGCTGCCTGCACCGCTTTGTAAGCATTTATCCGGCCATAGCCCAGTTCTTCGTTCCAGGGGCCTGCGGAATAACCGGGCGTCATGGCGAATGGATAATTGGGTATTTTATCGCAACTTGTTTCCATTACAACCCTGGCCTGCGCCATGGTAAGGGCGGGGTTGGCTGATAAAATGAGCGCCATAACCCCGGCCGCGTTGGGACAGGCGGAAGAGGTACCGCCAAATACTTCATAATAGTCGCCATCTGTGCCGGAGGATTTATTGTACCCCCCTTCGCCGGAAATATCCGTAGTGGGTATTAATACGCAGGGGGCAACCACATCCAGCCCGGCGCCGTAGTTGGCGCCCCAGTTATATTGTCCGTCGCAACTGTAAAAAGATTTACGCTGCTCGCACATATTAACACCGCCAACCGCTATTACCTGCGGGTTGCTGGAGGGGTAATCAATGCCGCTGTTATTATTGCCGGTAGCAAACAGCAATACCGTTCCTTTGCCGCCACGGCCCTGCTTTGCCGCACGGTCTATCGCACCATTTACGGCGCCGGAGAGCATACCCAGCGTCCATGAATTGCTGATTACTGCCGCATCATTTTGCCAGGCATAATCCAGGCCTGCCGCAATAGAAAAATCGCTGGCAAAGTTTGCGTTCTCGTCCGTCATGTTAATGGGGATTATCTTACAATTGGGGGCAATGCCTGCTACACCGATACCATTATTGGCAATAGCCCCAATAATACCCGCACAGGCAGTACCATGGGCCCCCACTATATCCCTTGGCCGCCCATCGCCGGGGTTGGATGTAAGTGTGGTGCAGTCAAAACCCTGCAGCAGGTTGGGCTTTAAATCCGCATGGCCGGTATCTACACCGGTATCCAAAACGGCAACCTTAATATCGCTGCTGCCGGTAGTAACCAGCCAGGCACTGTCAATGTTCATGTCTGCATCCTTTACACATTCCCATTGCTCAATACAATTGTTTTTGTGCGGCCACTGAAACCGGTAAAGGGGATCGTTTGGCGCTTCGGAAAAAGGTTTGTGTGTCCTGAAATCGGGTTCGGCATATTCAAACAATCCTGATTCATAAAACAGGTTAGCCATTTTAAGGGCATCGTACCCATTGGCTTCTCCCGCTGCCAGCAGGTAAATGCCCGGGGCGAAAGGATACTTGCTTTTAAGCAGGCAGTTGTACCTGGCCAGCAAACCCTGCAATTGCATTATGGTGGCGCCGGGTTTAAGGGCTACAATAAAATCTTCTCCGTAAGTAACTTTTTTACCGGAAAGACCGGCCAGTGCAGGCCTGGCATAAGCCACCACTTTTTTATCCAGGCCAGCTATGGTTTTTTCCACAGATGTTTTAGAAACACGGCCACCTGTATGTACAAAGGCCTCTTTGCCACCGGCCAGTAGTTGAACTGAGTCTGCCGTTACACCAAATGCCCTTGCTGTGGTTGCCTTGGGCTGGCCCTGGTTTTTCAGGCCTACAACTATAAGGCTGTAAGTTTGCTGCAAAGGCATTTTTTTACCCTGGTAGTAATAAAAAAGGGTATCTGTTTGCGCGGTAGCCTGCATTATACACAGACTGGCAAGCAAAAGGAGGGTCCATTGTTTCTTCATACTGGCATTTGTTTTGGCTATTGGCCGGTTAGCAATGATAAAAATTATTTGTACGCCCTGTAAACATTTACTTGTGTTGAAACCATTCTGAATAATGATACCAACAGTGGTATTTCATGGCTTCTTCGTTGCGTCGCAATCCGTTCATCGTTCTGTTCTTTGGGCGGCTTTTCAGCCCGGGTTTAGTGTCTGCCAGCTTTGCTGCCAGACACGTAGCCAACCAGGAGGCTTGCAAATACAAATCAACGGCTTGTTTATGCTTCTGGCACCTTACGGTGGCAGAAGCGGGTGTAACAGGTTGTAGTGCAGCACCCGCCAGCCCTGCTGCCAAGACACATCGCAGGATTTAGTGTCTGCCAGCTCTGCCGCTGTACGGTACTTGCACATCATCAACCCTTAAAAAAACTCAACCACTTACATAATCAACAGACCGGTAACCTGCAACTTGTAACCGGCAACCGGCTTTCGGGTGAGGGATTGAAGCGGATACCCCGGTGAGGCCATCGCAGCATAGCCTTGTGCCGGAGTATGAGCGAAAAGCCCGACCCCTTGCGCAGCTTGGGGGCACCCCCAAAAAAAATTCCTTCTACCCGGCAATACAACAGCTTTGCCTACTACGCAGCATTACTTTTTTACCAGTTTTATATGATGAATGCCCGATGCCGTTTCAATACGAAGGTTATATACGCCGGCCGGTAAATGCTGCAGCAGCAACTGGCACTGCATGGCCAGCGGCTTTGTGCGGCTTAATAAACGGCCCTGCATATCGTAGCAGTTTATTTCCTTTATTAACTCGTGGGCTGTAACCCAGGTTTGTCCACCTGAGGGGTTGGGGCTTACCTGCAATTGTGCAACAGGCAGGCTATGCACCAGTTGCGTTGTACTGTAAGAAAACCGGCCGTCTTTATCCACCTGTTTAATGCGGTAAAAATTATTGCCATGAGCAGGGTTAACGTGCTGCCAGTTGTAAATTTTGTTGGGCATAATAACTGTTTGGGCATCTACACGTGCCAATGTTGTAAAGTGAGTGCCATCGCTGCTGTGCTGCACTTCGTAATAATCGCAGTTAACCTCGCTGGCTACCTGCCATTTTAACTGCACCTGCTTGCCTTGCAGTGCTGCTGTAAATGAAACCCAGTTGACAGGCAATGTGCCGGCTGTTTTTGCCAGTACGAAATCACCGAGATAATTGAATTTTTCTACGGAGGTAATGGTACCCGTATCTACGTGAGAACCGGCGCCGCCTATATTTAGCCAGAGTGTGCCCGTATTATCTTTCAGCATACGCAGGGAAGCGGTATCCGTAACTTCATCTTCCTCAAAATAAGGCAGCTTTACTGCGTAATAATGTACAGGGAACTTGTTTAATGCCTCAAACCTGTAATAACGCGTATTAACCAGTTTTTCTATACCGGCAGGCAGGGTTCTTACCGGTGGATCTGTAGTAAATACCCGTGCGGAATACTGGTCTCCATAACGCAACTGCATATTGCTTACAGTAAGTGTTACCGGCGTATATTTTTGTGCTGTGCCTATGGGGAAATTAATATTAAGCAGGCCTGGTAAATCTGTAGTTAGAGCAAGCGTACCGATAACATAACTTTCCGGGCCGCCGCCAACGAGTTTTCTATAGTACTTCATTTTAAGGGCGTTGTTGTTCTTAATTTCTATGATGCCCCTGTTAAGTTGCATTTCCAGGTTTACGGTGCAGGTGGTATCCAGGTAAAGCCGGCCATTGGTGTTTAAGAAAAGCGAGTCAATATTGGCCATACCACTGATGGTTACGCTGGTGTTGTTCATGATATTCATTGACTTCACATTGGTATTGGGCAATACAAGGCTTTGCGGTTGGGTACCCGTTATCAACAACGCTGAAGTTAAGCTGCCGCCCTGGGAAATAATATTACCGTTTACAACAACCGTTGTGTATTCTCCGCCCAAACTTGTTGACATTAATTGCAGCGTGCCGTCTATAGTAAGCTCATGCCCTTCGCCATTGTGCAGGTACATGTAGCCCTCGGCAACCAGGGTTGCGTTTTTTTGAATCCAGAGCTGATCAACCTGGGCAAAGGTTTTTAAAGTAACCGTATGGCCGCTTTGGATGATGATGGTATCATCAATATATGTAGGAAAGGTTTCGGCATCCTGGTAAGTATCCTCACCGGTTTTAACCTGCCAGGTGGAGGCATCGCCAAAGTTGCCGTTTTGCTTGCTGCGGAAAACACGCCTGGGGTAGCAGGTGATAGTGGCATCCCAGTTGCCGCCAAAACCGCTTACCTGGGCGCCCGAAGTAAACTTAAACGTAAGCGGGCCGGTAGAGGAAAAGTAATCGAACGGCATTTGCGGAAGGCTGCCAATGGAAAAATGCCTGATAACCGGCGCATCGGTATTTTCCCCATCGTACACAGACAGTATGGAATGCGAACTTGATATATTAAAGCTGTTAAAGTGAAGCTTTAATACGTTGCCTGGCGCAGCAGGGTAAATGGTCTTTACATAAGATTCGCCAGGCAAAAAGCCATCTGGAACAAAGCCCTGGCTTGGATAGAAATAACTGGTACAAACAGTATCGCTGTTATTGTTGTTTAACAGTATGGAACAATCTTTTACTGTAAAACCGGCAGAAGTATTTTGGCAGCCGCCCAGCCCGGCACTTACCCGTACGGCATATACACCAGTTCTTTGCGCCACATAAAAACTGTCGGTAGCGCCCTGTATCTCTTTCCCACGGTTTAGCCACTGGTAATGGTAGCTATTGCCGGTGGCTGCAGAAAGCCTGGTGGTTTCATTAATGCAAATGGAATCAACCGGCGCACTGATCTGCGCAACTGGTGGGGTATTGCTTACATTAACTTTTACGGTGCGTATAAGCGTATCTCCACAAAAATCTGTAACGGTTAGTTTGTAAACAGTTGTGGCCGATGGTTTGGCGATTGGGTTGGCATCGTTAGGATTAGATAAACCTGCTTTTGGCGACCAGGTGTATTGGTAAGCGCCATCGGCAATAGCCAGCGACGAAACCTGCGAAATATCGCCTAACGTACCGGTAACTGTAATCTTACCAGTGGCAGTATCTACCTCCCGCAAGTCGTTGGTAATTTTTTGCAGTACGTAAAAAGTGCTTAGATACAATTTACCCGTTAAAGGGTCCACGGCTCCGTCAAGCCGGCCAAGGTTGTTTACACCCACATCATCAGAATAAGCGCCGTAGAGTTCGCCAGTGGTTGTATTTACCCTTCTTATGCGCCTGCTGTCAGAAAGGTAGGCAAACAAAGTGCCCTGTTTATTGCAAGCCAGCCAGCCAATATTGTTATACGGCACCAACGGGCCACCGTAAGCCGCACCGGAAATGATGTCTATTGTATAAAGTTTGTTATAGTAACCTCCATTCGTTACGGCATATAGTTTTTTATTAGCTGCATCCCAGGCCAGCCCTGCCCATGACTGGCCGTAATTTGGCGCCTGTTCCGGCTGCAGGTAAGCTATAAAACTGCGCTGGCCGGTGGCTGTATCCATGCGGAAGAGGTTACCATTGGCAGTAAGCAGGTAATAACCCAGTGGAGTAAAATCGCCGGCAAAGAAACTTTTGTCGTTATTGCCAGGGTTGTCCGGCAGGTCGGTAAAAAAATATTCTGCGGGGTTATCAATATTAAAGCGCATTAAACCGCCGTTGAAAAAAGTTTCAAGTCCATACCCCCGTAGGCCCAGCGGAAAGGCAGAGCCACCGGCAGCAGCAGGACTGCCGCCAATTCTAACACCTGGCCCTCCCGGGCAAAAGGTAACTTCTTTACCTGCATCGGCCTGTAAAGGGGATGTAGCGGCAGTAATGGTAACCGGTTCTGAATAAGCTATACAACCGTTGGCATACGTAGCAACAACATCATACGTGCCCGCTGCGGAGGCAAGATAAGTTGATGCAATTGTACCTGCGCCGCCGCCATTATAGCGCCACTGGTAACTGGCTGTGGAAACAGGGTTTTCAACAGCCAGTGTTACGCCGGTACCCTTGCAAATAACAGGCTTACCCTGTGCCTTTGCAATCACATTGCAGAAGTTTCCGTTTTGTGCAGCCTGCACAGCCCTATAGGCATTAACAACTCCATAACCCAGCTCGTTGTTCCATGTGCCATTGGGATAACCCTGTTTCATCGCAAAATCATAAGCGGCTGGCTTTATACAGGAGTTTTCCAGTACAAGTGTTGCTTCTGCGGCGGTAAGGTTTTTATTTGCTGAAAGTATAAGTGCTGCCACACCGGCGGCGTTAGGGCAGGCGGAAGAAGTACCGTTGAAAGTAGGGTGGTAATCTCCGTTGCTGCCGGGCAGTTGGTTATAGCCATTAGCACCGCTGATATCTGTGGTGGCAATTTTTACACCCGGGGCCGTTACATCAAGGCCGAACCCATAATTAGAGCCCCAGAGCCATTCCCCATCGCAACTGGACGGAGACTTGCGCTGGTGGCACATACTTGAGGCGCCTACGGATATCACTTCAGGATTGGAGCTTGGGTAAGAAATGCCTCCATTATCATTTCCGGAAGCAAACAGCACCACGCAACCTTTTCCATTGCGCCCCTCGGTAACAGCCCTGTGTATAGCTCCGTCTATAATACCGGTAGGCAGGCCGCCATACCAGGAGTTGGTGATAACATCGGCGCCGTTTTGCCAGGCATAATCAAAGCCACCGGCCTTGCCCTCATCGCTGGCAAAAATGTTATTTTCGTTAGAAAGGTTAATAGGTATTATTTTACAATTGGGCGCTATGCCCGCAACGCCAATGCTGTTGTTGGCCACGGCTGCAACGATGCCTGCACAGGCGGTGCCGTGGGCATTGCCCAGGTTTTTTGGGGCGCCATCGCCAGGGTTAGCGGTGCCTGTATGGCAATCGTACCCTTGCAGCAGGTTGGGTTTTAAATCGGCATGGCCGGTATCTACACCGGTATCTATTACCGCGACTTTAATGTCAGCATCCCCCATGGTAGTTAGCCAGGCGCTGTCTATCTGCATATCGGCGCCGGGTGTGCCGTTGTATTGTTCCGGGGCCCCGGTATTTTTGTGTGGCCACTGCAGGTTATACAGTGGGTCGTTGGGTGCATCAGCTTGTGCATCGTGTACGGTAAAATTGGGCTCGGCATAATCAAAAAGGCCGGACTCAAAAAACAGGTTGGCCATTTTTAGTGCATCGTAATCATTAGCCTTTCCCGCTGAAAGTATATAGATGCCGTCGGCAAAACGATATTTTCTCAGCAGCGTACAGCCATATTTTGCAAGCAGGTTGTTTAATGCTGATGCCGATTTACCGCGTTTTAGTTGCACAATAAATTCATCTTCGTAGCTTACAAGTTTCCCTGATGGGCTACGAAGAAACGGGTGCATAAAACTGATGGTTTTATCACGCCTCATTTTTTCCACTTTAGAGGTAATTGCAACTTTGCTGCCGGCATTACCGGTACGTATGATATATTGGCCCGGGCGTGCGGCAGGTATTACAGAATCTGCATTAACTCCCATCTCCCTGGCAAGGCTTAGCTTGTTTTTAGCATCCCTTTGTTCAACACCAACAAGTATCCTTTCAAACGTTACAGGAACGTATTGCTTCTGACCTTTGTAATAGTAGTGAACAGGCGCATCCTGGGCAGCAATACTGCAGCTTACAATTGCAGTAAGAAAGAAGAGTAAAGGTTTTTTCATGCAGCAAGAATTGGTTTGGGGCATAATTAAATATGGCAACAACCCTTTAAATATAATTATTAAGTTTACTACAACAAATTAATGTTGTATTACCTATGTGCTTTTCTTGACCATGGCTATACTGTTATAACAGTACTGTAAGATGGCAATGAGGATGTAAAAGAGAAGCAGTACCCCTGATAATATTAAATTATGCACCCCTTTGGTTTTAACCTGCAACAGCTATCTTTGTTAAAGGCATATAATATAACCTATCCGTTCTTATAAAAACAAGCAATCATTCCGTTTAATATTGAATCAAAATCTGTGAAAAAGAGTGTTTCTTTCTCGCTTTAATTACCCATTTGCCCTTGCGCACACCAACCACTGTAATATGGCCCAATACCGAAGCCGGCAGCGTTATACGAAAAAGTATTTGCGCTGTTATTGCATTGTTCTTATGTGTGCGGTTATCTGCCCAACAGGCTGAAATTGAAAAACTGCAGAAGAGCCTTCCCCTTGTTACAGACAGCATTATTTATACCAACCTGCTTAACAGGATAAGCACTTTATATTACCTGAAAAACGCAGACAGTTGTTATTATTATGCACACAAGGCATACCTGCTGGCGGAAAAATACAATCTCCGCCGGGGCCTTGCCGATGCGCTCAATAATATTGGTATATTCTATTCAATAAAAACAAATACCTATCTCGCTACGAGATATTACAACGAATCCCTGGAGTTGTACAAGCGCCTGCAGGATACAGCCAACCAGGCGCAACTGGTAATGAACATTGGTCTTGAGCTTTGCTTTAACAATAAGGTTGATGAAGGGCTGAAATACTTTAGGGAGGCTTATAATCTAAGTACAAAAACATCCTACGATTCCATCCGTTCGCTGGTTATATCCAATATGATCAGTTTTGATTCCAGCCTGTCTTACGACTCAGTAAAAGCCTTGCTTGCCGAAGGAAGGGCAGTGGCAGCTAAATACAACGATATAAGGATGCTGGTTGGCTTTGAAGAAAACTATGCATCGGTATTAATGCGCATGGGCAAGTATGAGGAAGCTATTAAAGTGCTTGAAAAGGCAGCCCCGGAAGCTTTAAGGCTGGGGCTTGAATACGAGCTGATTATTTTTTACAACAAGCTGGGAAGCGTATGGATTAATAAAGATTCCGCACAGGCTATTTATTATTACCAGCTTGCTTTACAAACCGCAGAAAAAGAGCGGTACTCCGATGTGTATGTTGTAAGTGCAGAAAGATTGTACCAACTGTACAAAGCAAAAAAAGACCCGCAAAATGCTGGTATCTATGCCGAAATACTGGTGAATGCGGCGAGCGAATACCAGCGTTTTGTGCAGGAGAGTGGTGTTGATTACCTTAATTATATTCTTACCGGCAAGCAGTTGATCCTGGAAAAAGAAAAGAACAAAGACAGGCAGTTTTACAACATACTCATGTCTGTTTTTGTGGGGGTTATTTTTATTTTGCTTTTCATTATATACAGGGCGTACCAATCCAGCAAAAAATATTCAGCTTCTTTAAAAGAGTTGAATAACATGATTTACAAAAAGAATAAACAGCTTGAGCAGAACAGCGAATTCAAGGATAAACTTATTTCGTTGCTTGCACACGATTTCAGGCAACCTCTCATATCGCTCTCAAGCCTTGTATCGTTATTAAAGCAACATGAAACGCTTACGCAGGAAGAGATGGATAAAGTGCTGGAATCCATTGAGCACTCATCGCAATCATCCGTGGATATATTTGAAAACATACTGCAATGGATTAAAAAACAACTTTCAGGATTTGTGTATAAGCCTGAGGAACTTTATATGCATACCCTTGTAAATGAAGCTGCGGAAGTATTTGAAATAGCATTAAAAGAAAAGGCGTTGACCCTTATTAATAAAATTGATGATGATGCCTGCATTTATGCTGACAGGGAAATGATCCAGTTTGTTAACCGCAACCTGATACACAATGCCATCAAATTTTCGCCGCATGGCGGCGAAATTCATATTACCTGCATCAGCACCGAAAAAGAAACCATTATTGCCGTAAAAGATTTTGGCAAAGGCATGAGCAAAGAAAAACTGAACAACCTCTTTAACTTTTTTACAGTAAAGTCTTTTGGCAATAATGCGGAAAAAGGCGCCGGTGTTGCGCTGGTTATATGTAAAGACTTTATTGATAAAATGAACGGCCGGTTATGGGCAGAAAGTGAGCAGGGTAACGGATCTGTCTTTTGTTTCGCGTTGCCTTTAACGCCCCGGCACAAAAAAATTACAGAGCAGGCAGCATAAAAAAATGTGCTGCTGCATATTAGCCCGCCATTTAAAAATGCGGTCACTATCTTTGCGCTGAAATTAGCGACTATGAAAAAGCGGCTGGTGATAATTTTATTCAGTTTTCTCGTTGCGTGTTGTATTTCTTCAGGCATAAAAGCGCAATGCTCCATTTGTACAAAAACAGCTTCTCAGTTAGGCGAAAAGCCCGCTAAAGGGCTTAATGCCGGCATATTATACCTAATGTTTACCCCGCTGGCCATTGCCGGTTTTATTGGTTACCGCTGGTGGCGTACCAACCGGTAGCTGCAAAAGCAGCCACTTTTTCCACTTCGCGTCAAATTTTTTTATGGGCCCGGCTATAGCACAGACATGAGGCTTTCGTTGCGTCGCACTCTTGTACTTTCTGTTCGCTACGCTGCAACGTGCAGCAGGCTTGGATAGTTCAATGTTCTTTTGTTCAAAGTTCAATTAGATAAAAAAATCTTTAATAGTATTGTTCAACCCCTTCGGGGTTGGGAACTTCATCGCAAATGCCAACCCCGGATTTGATCCGGGGCTATTCACATTCAGCCCGTCGGGCTATCGTTAACGCCAACTGTTCAATGTTCGTTTGTTTAAAGTTTAATGTTAGAAGCAGGGAGTATTTTTGCGCTTCACAGCTAAACAAATTATCAGCCTTTTACATTTCAACAGACCAGTAACCAGCTACCTGTAACCGGCCACTGTTCAATGTTCGTTTGTTTAAAGTTTAATGTCAGCAGCGGATAGTGCTTCTGCCCCTTCTGAAGCTAAACAAATTATCAGCCTTTTACATTTCAACAGACCGGTAACCTGCAACTGGTAACTGGCAACTGGTCTTCGGGTGAGGGATTGAAGCGGATACCCCGGTGAGGCCATGGCAGCAGGGCTTTTGTGCCGGAGTATAGCACAAGCGAGGAAAAGCAACTAAATGTTGCTTTGACGAAGGTTGCGAACGCAGTTCTGCCCGACCCCTTGCGATAGCTTGGGGGCACCCCCTCATTTATTTCTTTAACGGCTTAAGCAGGTATTCAAGCCCGTTTAATTTTATCTCGTAAATAGTTTGCAATAACATGCCCAGTTTGCCTTTGGGAAAACCCTTGCGTTGAAACCATTCAAGGTACGATATGGGCAGGTCGCACAGCAGGCTGTCTTTATACTTGCCAAAAGGCATTTTCATTTTTACAAGCTGTATCAGCATATCTCCGTCAGGCTGGGGTATTTCTTCTGGCATTATTGTGAGTAGCTTTTTTTAAAGTTGGATAATGGCGGCAGGCGAACGCTTTATTGGTTTGTGGCCTGCCCGTATGAAAACATTATATTGCCTTGCGAAGATAAATAGCCTGGCCAGCAGCCAGCCAAATTTTGCAAAGCTTTTATGTGTGGTATCGCCGGAATTATATCGCCCCATGCAGCATTGGTTAATGCGGATAGGTTAATGCGTATGACAGACGCCATAGCCCACCGCGGGCCTGATGGAGAAGGTTTCTGGATAAACCAGGAAACCGGTATTGGCCTTGGCCACCGGCGGCTGAGTATTATTGATCTTAGCGCCGCTGCTGCCCAGCCTATGCATTACCTGCATTACAGTGTTGTATTTAACGGAGAAATTTACAATTACCGGGAGCTGAAGGAAGTACTTGTTCAAAAAGGCTATTATTTTAACACACAGAGCGATACCGAAGTTATTATGGCCGCGTTTGATTGCTGGGGCCCTGCATGTTTGCAACAGTTTGACGGAATGTTTGCCTTTGCCTTATGGAACAATAAAGACCAACAGCTTTTGATAGCCCGCGACCGTTTTGGCGAAAAACCTTTGTATTATCATGCCGATTATCTCTTTAGGGGAAAATTTGAACAGTTTGTTTTTGCCAGCGAAATAAAAGCACTATGGGCCGCAGGTATAAAGAAAGAGTTAAATGGCACCATGATGCTGAACTACCTGACACTGGGCTATTTGCAGAACCCGCTTAAGAAAACTGAAACCTTTTTCAGTAACATCCTCTCGTTGCCGCCGGGGTATTACTTAACTGTTCAACCCCGCGAAGCCAGGGTTCAAATGAAGCGATGGTATCATCCGCAAAAAGCTATATTACAAGTCCAGGTAAAAGATAAAGAAGCAGATATTATTGAGCAGTTCTGCCACTTGCTGCAAACATCTGTTATACGCAGGCTGCGCAGCGATGTGCCGGTAGGCAGCAGCCTTAGCGGTGGGCTGGACAGTTCCGCCATCGTGGCTTCTATTTGCCAAACCATTAATGGTAAGCCGCTGCACACTTTTTCCGCTGTCTTTCCGGGATTTGAAAAAGATGAATCTATTTATGTAGATCAAATAGCGGCAGCTTTTCCTGTAGTAAGCCATGCGGTTACACCGGGCGTTGAAGACTTTGAGCAATACTGGCACCGGTTTAGCAGCCAGCAGGAAGAGCCTTTGCAGAGCAGCAGCGCCTTTACCCAGTATATGGTTTACAAGCTGGCTGCCCAAAACAAAGTTACCGTTCTGTTGGACGGGCAAGGCGCCGATGAAGTGCTGGGTGGCTATACCAAATATACACAATGGTACCTGCAGCAACTTAGCCGTACCAGCAGGCAACAATTAGCAAAGGAGCGGAGTTTGTTGCAGCAAAACGGTTTCCTGGATAACTGGGGCTGGCGCAACTATGCCGCAGCTATTTTTCCTGAAAAAACTGCCAGCCTGCTGCAGTCCCGTGCAATGCAGCAGCAAACCAGGCATAGGTTTATAAGTAAGGATTTTATTGGCAGATACCAGAATACCGGCACGCTGCAAAAGCCGGTAATAAAACACCTGGAAGACATGCTGTATTACAACACTTTTCATGTTGGGTTAGAGGAACTGTTGCGGTACGCAGACAGGAACAGCATGGTACATTCCCGGGAAGTGAGGTTGCCCTTTCTTTACCACGAACTGGTAGAATTTGTTTTTGCGCTGCCGGCCGGTTATAAAATAAGAGACGGTTTTACCAAATGGATATTAAGAAAATCTGTAGAGCCCAGCCTGCCAGCCACCATTGCATGGCGCAAAGGGAAAACCGGGTATGAACCGCCCCAGCAACAATGGATGAAAAGCCCTGTTTTGCAGAGTATGATTAATGAGGCCCGTAAAAAACTGGTTAGCGCAGGCGTACTGGAAGGCGCTGTTATGCAGCACCCAATTATTCCTGCTGCTGCCCACAGTCGCGGCAATTTTGACTGGCGGTGTTTGAGCGCCGCAGCAATATTGTAAGGATATTTTGGTGATACATGCCAACCTGTGCAAAGAGGATGATACCTAAAAAAGAAATCCCTGCAATGGTTATACCACGCAGGGATTTCTTTTTATGCTAAGCAATAGTATGCTTGGTTAACCTAAAGCAACGCGTTTAAAGGCGGTTACTTTAAGATCTTTATCTATGCCTTTCAGGTAAGCTTCCACATTTACGCCGCCATCTTTTACAAAAGGCTGCGCCAGTAATGTTTGCTCTTTAAAGAAAGCGTTCAGTTTACCTTCGGCAATTTTGGCAATCATTTCATCCGGTTTGCCGGCCATTTTCGGGTCTTGCTTAATCTGCTCTACCACAATACCCCTTTCACGGTCAACTGTTTCTACAGGTATGCTGTTGGCATCAATTGCTACGGGGTTCATAGCAGCAATCTGCATGGCCACATCTTTACCGGCATCGGCAGATTCTTTGCTAAGGCCAACCAATACGCCCATCCTGTTAGCACCATGAATATAAGAAGCAACGTAAGGGGCTTCCAGCCTTTCAAATTTAGCAATACCTATTTTTTCGCCAATAGCGGCCAACTTATCATTAATCAGGTCAGCCACTTTAGCGCCGTTAACAGTTACTTCGTTCAGTTCTTCAGCAGTCTTTACATCGTTTTCTACCGCAGCATCGGCAATGGATTGTGCAAATGCTATAAAGTCAGCATTCTTGCTTACAAAATCTGTTTCGCTGCTTATCAAAACAATAAAGCCGGTTTTATTATCAGAGCTGGTTTTAGCAATTACAACACCTTCTTTAGCTTCACGGTCGCTGCGTTTGGCGGCAACTTTCTGGCCCTGTTTGCGTAACCAGTCAATGGCAGCTTCAAAATCGCCGTTGGTTTCAGTTAAAGCTTTACGGCAATCCATCATGCCGGCGCCGGTAGCCTGGCGAAGCTTGTTAATATCTGCTGCTGAAATAGTTACAGTACTCATATCTTGTTCAGTTTATGTATTTTAATTGTCTTAGTGTAAAACGCTGCTAAATTATTCCCGACAACCTAAGCACATTATTAAGTTATCGTAAACAGCAATAGCCACGGAAAAGGTTATAAAAACATGGGCCAGTAATCACTTGGTAATGATTAATGGCCCATTATCATTTAACAGTGAGGTGATTATCTTCTTCCACCACCGCCACCCTGCGGGCCACCGCTTCTTCCACGGCTGGCGCCACCCGGAACACGGCGTTTTTGCGGGCCACCGGCACCGCCACCAGTACCTGGTCCACGGCCGGAAGAACCGCCACGGCCACCGCGGCCACCACGGCCGGCTTCAGCTTCTGCTTCAGCCTGCAGGCGTGCAGCTTTCTTTTCAGCTTCATTATCCACTTCTTCTACATCTTCTTCTTTAGCAGCCAAACGTTCTTCCAAACCTTCGGCAATAGCGGCAGTGATATAGTTGGTAATGATAGCGATTGATTTGGTTGCATCATCGTTGGCAGGGATAGCAAAATCAACTTTGTTAGGATCGCAGTTGGTATCTACCATGCCGAACGTGGTAATGCCAAGGCGTTTGGCTTCAGCCAGGGCAATGTGCTCATGGCCTATATCTACCAGGAACAAAGCAGCCGGTAAACGGCCCAGTTGAGCGATACCGCCCAATACTTTTTCCATCTTGTCTTTATCGCGGCTAAGCATTAGACGTTCTTTTTTGGTAATGTTCTCTGCTACACCATCGCCCAGCATTTTTTCAATGCTCTGCATTTTCTTAACGCTCTTGCGTACAGTGTTAAAGTTGGTAAGCATACCACCCAGCCAACGTTCTGTGGCAAAAGGCATGTTTACTTTTCTGGCGCATTCGCTAACAATTTCCTTAGCCTGTTTTTTAGTGGCTACGAACATTATTTTTTTACCGCTTTTGGCAATCTGCTTAAGGGCAGCAGCAGCTTCCTGCAGGCCGTCAACGGTTTTATTAAGGTCAATAATGTGTATGCCTTTCTTTTCTGCAAAGATGTAAGGCAACATCTTTGGATTCCACTTCTTACGCAGGTGGCCAAAGTGTACACCCGCATCGAGCAATTGTTGTTGTAATGAAGTGTTATTTTCCATGTAGTATGATAATTAAATGTTTTGAATGATTGTAGCTGAGAGCCTTGAGCTATGAGCTTCGAGTGAAAACCATGTAACCGGCAGCTCGCAGCTATAATCTCGCAGCGTATAACATTAACGTTTGCTGAACTGGTAGCTTCTACGTGCTTTTTTATGACCGAATTTCTTACGTTCAACACCACGTGGGTCACGTGTGAGATGACCAGCGGCTTTAAGCGCCGGGCGGTATTCTGCATTAATCTCCAGCAACGCACGGGCGATGCCGAGTTTTGCAGCTTCTGCCTGGCCTTTTAAACCACCACCGCCAGCATTGATTTTAACATCGAACTTATCCAGCGATTCAATGGTTTTTAAAGGCGCTTCTACCTGGTTTTGCAGGTAAACAAGGGGAAAATATTCCTTGTAGTTTTTATCGTTTACAACAATTTTGCCTTCGCCTTTGCTGATAAACACACGGGTTACAGCTTCTTTACGACGGCCAACTGCGTTTTTTTGCTTTTCCATTTATAATTGTTTGGAATTTGTGATGGTAATTAGAATTTCAGCTCTTTTGGTTGCTGTGCAGTGTGCGGGTGCTGGGTACCAGCATACACGAATAATTTCTTAATCATTTTACGGCCAAGGCGGTTTTTAGGAAGCATGCCTTTTACGGCCCTTTCCATAATAACTTCCGGCCTGCGCTTGATTAAGTCTTTTGCCGTTTCTTCTTTTTTACCACCGGGGTAGCCGGAAAAATTAATGTATTGCTTGTCTTCGAACTTATTACCTGTAAACACTACCTTATCAGCATTGATGATGATAACATAGTCGCCACAATCTACGTGGGGCGTGTAATAAGCTTTGTTTTTGCCGCGAAGTACCGCAGCGATTTTAGAACCAATGCGACCAACGGTTTGATTAGTACCGTCCACAACGTACCAATTGCGTTGTACGGTAGCCTCGTTCGCATGTTTGGTTGTGAAATGAAGTTTGCTCATTGTAAAATTTAATTTAATGATACGGCGCTATCCCGCCGCTAAAATGGAGCGCAAAATTGCAGTTATTAAACGGAATAACCAATGATTGGATGAGGAAATTTTTATTGAACTTTTATAAGATATTGATAATCAATAAAAATTTTGACTATTTTTTAAATCGCCTGCAAAGAAAAATAGTTTTTGAAGGGTAAATAATCGCAAGAAACAACTATATGGTTATAACAACATCATTCTCAAGGAATGAAAATCCTTAAAATTTTCCCGAAAAGAGATTTTTGGGCATGATTTTGTTGTTGAAAGTGTTTTGGACGAAGTCCTGTGGAGAACCACAACGGACCGGCAATAGACGTATTGCCGGTTTTTTAATGTATGTCATTTTGATCTTAATGATTATACTGACAATTGATGTGGGTGATGCCGGGTGAGGGATTGAAGCGGTTACCCCGCTGAAGGCTTTGTGCGCCAGCTTTGTGGCGGAGTAATAGCGGAAAGCCCGGCCCGAGGTACGAGGGACACCCCCTAAAAAATCTGCAATACCGGATACAAAAGAACACAATCACGAGACAGCCACTGCTTAAGCCCCTGTATTTTCCCAAAAAATTTGTTTAGCCATTTTGATAAATGCCGTCCTAAATTTTGACCTTGAAAATATTGCGGCTTTAATACCGTTTGTGTTAGATGATGTTGATGCAATAAAGATGGTATGCTTTATGTCACCCTTTAATATGTGAAAAGAGAAATACCCATTTTGCTACAGTTTCATGATTTGCTGATACATGGAACCGCCTACGCAAGAAATGATCATACCAGCAATGAGCCGCCATCTAAATTTGCTGTTACAGTAGAAGGTTTTTTTGACAGTGAAATAGAGTATGTACAGGGCTTATGGGTTTGCTCTAACATTGATGTTCCTGAACTGGTGCAATGTATTGGCGAATATTTACGCAGGGAGTGGAAAAAACTACCGCAGGTTGCGGAATAGTTTTCTATGTTAATCCGCGTTTACAGCGGGCGTTGCGCCGGAAAATAGGCAAAAGCTTCCAGATAATCAATGTATTATTTAACCTGCTGCCTGTGAAGGTAAATTCACTTATTAAAATTTCACAGGAGAGGTTTTTACCTAACCTTATTGTTTGAGCAAACCTGGAAAGTTTGTTCAATTAATTACATACTGGATTAAAAACGGGGAAAGCATTTTTATGCAATCCCTTTTTTATTTAATAATTATGATGTACATTACAGTCGTTTCCGCACTCTTACATGAATTCCCTGACCGGTTCCAGTCACGATTAGCTACCATTGGAGTTTGTAATTTTTGCTGCCTTAACATTAATAATTCAATTTAGTTTATGCAAAACACTATCATCATCCTTGGTATTATGTCATTGTGGGGCACGTTTCTGTTTTCAGGCTATTTTGCAAAAGAGTTTACCAACCGCCAACCCCGGGTTTTTAACAATTAGGTGATCCTGAATTTTCAACATTACATGGCGTTGCGCTAAACCTGAGGCTTAAAAACAACAGGGCTTTTGCATGCCTGTTTTTACCGGCATGCAAATAAGCTTATAGGCCTCTCCGTTTAAATATTTTCATTTGTTGAGAATAGCGGTTACCAGTTTAGCCGCAACGGTGTATTTAGCCCGGCAACTTCGCTTTGCAGGTATTGTGTAAAAAATTGCATGGATGAAAAGCGGGCACCTGCTTTTTGCCAGCAAGCATAAAACCTGAAGGTTAACGGTTGCTGCGTTATTGGCATGTATAGCAGGTAGCTGTTAAGTATATCGCTGGCGGCATCGGGAGCTTTTCCAAACCCGGTTGTTGCATTGCGGCTGGTTATCAGCGCAAGCCCCATGCTATCTTTGTTTTCTGACTGAAGCCCATAAGAATACAAAACCGCGGCACCATCTTTATAAAAATTGCCCGGCGTGTTATTGTAAAAGTTGGCAATACCTGCAACAAGGCTGCTGCCTGCGGCGATGCCTTTAATGGTATATGTTGACTGATAAAAATACTGGCCACCACAGATACTGTTTTCCTCGATTATTTCAACAGGGTTATCATTAACCTGCCATTGGTAATGTATCCTGAATATCGCCCTTACAGGCCCATCCGCCACCCGTTCATACTCCTGTTTTTGAATGTTGTTACCACCCAGGCGGATTAACGTATCGTTACCATCAGCATTTTTCGTGGCTATTGCCACGGAGCCTGCCCCAAGAGATTTACCCACCTTCAGCAAATCCATGCCCCAGGCTGCAAGCTGGTGATAATTACCGAAATTTTTGGTACCTACTTTATCCATTACCATACCCGGCTGCAGCTTACCATAAATATCTTTTGTATTGCGGGTATCGAAGTATTGGCGAAAGGCAATCTTGTCGTTTTCCCAGCCGGGGCCTTCAGTTAAATACATGGGTAAGGCTGTTTTGGAAAAATCAGTAGGCGGGTTTTGCGGAGGCATTGTTTCCTTTAAAATGTCCGGGCCAAAACTGTCGTCCGCATTTTTCTTTTTCAGGCGTACATGGGCCCGTTGTACCTGGGTTTCGGCTTTGCTGTTTACTTCAAGCTGTAGGTTAAGGGTTTCTAAAGCTTTAATGTTTAAAAGAAAAACAGCTTCGTCCCAATGGCCGTCGCCATCAAGATCATCCAGTTGAAGCGTGTAATTTTTGCCATTTCTGTCTTTTACGGTAAGAAACCGGCCTTCCGCAATCTTGCCCAGCCGTGCTTCAACCTCGGCCCTTTTCAGGATAATTAATTCGTCTGTTCTTTCAGTATCCGCAGGGTTGCTGATGATTAAAGCCACTTGCTGCGCCTGGCAGGTAATAAGCAGTAAGACAGCTATCGTGCTGGAGAATAACTTAGACAACGGACACATGGCGTTAAAGTTTTGTGTTGACAAATGCGTGTTAACGCAGGTCTTCTATGGCTACGGCATCCATATCCGTATAAGTATAGTTTTCACCGGCCATGCCCCATATAAAAGAATAATTGCTGGTGCCGCAACCGGAATGTATAGACCATGGCGGAGAAATGATACCCTGGTTACCCGCTACCACCAGGTGCCTTGTTTCATCTGGCTTGCCCATAAAATGCACTACCCGTTGTCCGGCTGGTACATCAAAATAAAAATAGGCTTCCATGCGGCGTGTATGTGTGTGGGCGGGCATAGTATTCCATACACTGCCTTCCTTTAAAATGGTAAGGCCCATTACCAACTGGCAACTTTGTAAGCCATCCGCATAAATATATTTGTAAATAGTTCTCTCGTTGGCTGTTTGACGGCTGCCCATTTGCGTAGGATTGGCCTGGTGGCCTGCTAAAAACTGTACGGGATAAACCTGGTGAGCAGGCGCCGACAGCAAATAGAACAATGCAGGGTCAGCGGGGTTTTCACTGCGGAAAGTTACTTCCCGGCAGCCCTTGCCCACATATATGCAGTCAAGCTTGTTTAAGGTATAGGTTTGCCCATCCACAGTAATACTGCCTTTACCGCCAACGTTAATGACACCCAGTTCCCGCCGTTCAAGGAAATAGCCTGCTTTCAATTCAGGGTGTGCCTCCAATGAAAGGGTTTTACTAACTGGTTTTGCCCCGCCCATAATAACCCTGTCGTAATGGGTATACACAAGTGTTACCGCATCATCATTCATCAGGTTGCCGGTAAGAAAGGAAGAGCGAAGTTCTTCGGTATCCATCCGGCTTACTTCTTTGGGGCTATGCTCAAATCTTATTTCCATGTTTTTTTATTTTTACCGGCCCTGGGCCATTTTACCATTTATACATGGCTACACCGCTGTATTTGTGACGTAAACCTTTGACGAACAAAGGCGCCCTGTAATCCTATACAACCGAAAAGTTTCATGTAACGACCATGTACTGTATTGTTATTGTAACCGCTTTACCTGGGCAAGAGTACATTGTTTGCGGGGGAAAATTGAAAAACGCATCGCCATATTTTTACGAAAACGTTGTAGTGCTTTGCTGGTGTTAAGGCTTATTTTGTTTAACCATGTAAGCCATGTGAGAAAATGTAAGTTACAGCACGCAGGCCTGCTCAGGGGCAGCTTATATGGTTATGCCTGGTTGCTTTGGGGGTGTTTATAACCATGTAAGTCATGCGAGAAAATGTAAGCTATAGTATGCAGGCTTGCTCAGGGGCAGTTTATATGGCTATGCCTGGTTGCTATGGGGGGTGTTTATAACCATGTAAGCCATGTGAGAAAATGTAAGTTACAGCATGCAGGCCTACTTAGGGGCAGTCTATATGGTTATGCCTGGTTGCTATGGGGGGTGTTTATAACCATGTAAGCCATGTGAGAAAATGTAAGCTATAGTATGCAGGCTTGCTCAAGACACAGTTTATGGCTATGCCTGGTTGCTATGGGGGTTGTTTATAATCATGTAAGCCATGTGAGAAAATGTAAGCTATAGTATGCAAGCTTGCTCAAGACACAGTTTATGGCTATGCCTGTTTGCTATGGGGGTGTTTATAACCAGGTAAGCCATGTGAGAAAATGTAAGTTACAGCACGCAGGCCTGCTCCAGGGGCGGTTTATATGGATATGCGTGGTTGCTATGGGGGTGTTTATAGCCAGGTAAGCCATGTGAGAAAATGTAAGTTATAGCATGCAGGCCTGCACAGGAGGCACACCGGCTACTTCAACAACTGGGTATCAAATAATTTCAGGATGCGTTTATATTCGTCTGCCCAGCTACTGGGCTCTACAAATCCATGGTCTTCCACGGGATAAACGGCCAGTTCCCAATTGCTTTTTTTCAGCTCAATTAACCGCTGGCTAAGCCTTACCACATCCTGGAAATGCACATTTACATCAACCATACCATGGCAAATGAGCAAATGGTTCTGAAGCCCCGCCGCAAAATTGATAGGGGATGACCTGTGGTAAGCAATGCTATCTTTAAACGGTTCATTTAAAATGTTGGAAGTATAGCCGTGGTTGTAATGCGCCCAGTCTGTAACAGGCCGCAAAGCAGCACCGGCTTTAAACACAGTGGGCTGTGTAAACAAGCCCATCAATGTCATAAACCCACCATAACTACCTCCGTATATGCCAATGCGGCCGGCATCAATGCCCATGTCTTTTACCAGGTAGCGGGCGGCATCTACTTCATCGTCCAGGTCTTTACCGCCCATGTAACGGTAAATACCTGTACGCCAGTCGCGGCCATAGCCGCTGCTGGCCCGGTAATCTATGTCCAGCACAGTGTAACCCTTATCAGCCAGCAGGTTGTTAAACATATACTCCCTAAAATAACTGCTAAACCAGTAATGCACATTTTGCAGGTAACCGGCACCATGTACAAAAATTACAGCGGCGCCGTTCTTTTTGCCTTCGGCGGGCTCATACAAACGTGCATATATAGACTTGCCATCCCTGGCTGCTATAGTGAATATTTTTGTTTGCCGCCAGGGGTATGCCTTAAACTCGTCGCTCATGCCTTTGGCAGTAACCTGCTGCGGTTTTTTTTGCGGTGCATTTTCCTGCACATACAGCTCCCATGGTTTGTTGATATATGAATAGCGGTAAGCTATATATTTTTCATCCGGCGACAGGCTTACCTCATAACCGCCTTCCAAAGAAGTTAACTGCTCTTTGCCTGTGCCATCTGTTCTTATACGATAATAGTGCTGTTTGCCCGGATGTGTTTCATTTGTAAGCAGGTAAAACATTTTTTTGTCGCGGCTTAACCGTACCTGTTGCACTTCATAATTGCCATAGGTTAACTGTTGTTTATTACCGGTTGCAATGTTGTACACATATAAGTGAGAATAGCCGGTAGCTTCGCTTTGAAAATAAAAACGGTTGGCATCTATCCATCCGTTGGCGCCCCCGCCAAAGCCCCAGCCAATGCCAGGCCCGGCAATCCAGGCTTCGTCACGCTGGCGGTCAACCAGCTTTAGTTTGCCGGTTGGCAGCAATTGCATCAGCCAGCGGTCTTTGTTGTCCAGGGAGCGTATGTCTATAATGGCCGCAGTGCCATCCTCGTTCCAATAGGGGCCGCTTACAATAACGGGCCGTGCTTTTGGTTTAGCATCTTTATATTTGGCAGGATAATCTTTAACATAATCCGGCTGGTCTGTTATGCCGGGCAGCGAGTCAAGCGCAACCTGTATTACGGTATCCTTCAGCCTGTCAAACAGGTAGAATTCGTACTTGCCTTGCTGGGCGCCCACCTTGGTGCGGCCAGGTATATCTGTAGTAAAGCCGGTTTCTGTTACATAGTCAGGCACAGCGGTATGTTTTACATCGTCAGCGGCTTTAAATAACCGGTAGGTTACAAAACGGGCGTCGGGGCTAATTGCCGTGTTCTGTAATGTTTTATCACCGGTGTACAGCAGGTGTAATGTATCGGCATCCTTACTGCGTTTTAAAATACTGTCACGCTCTTCACGTTTTTTCCTGCGCTCTTTCAGCACATCAAACAGGCTAAGCTGTTCTGTTTTTAGTTCCTGTTGCTGGGCTTCCAGGCTGTCTTTTTTTGTTTTGGCGCTGCCTTTGGTAAAGGCGGTTAGCTGGCGTGTAATGCCAGTGGCTATGTTCCATGCATAAAAGTCATCGTCTACTTCATAAGCCACCCATTCGTCGTTTATTACAAATGCCGGGCTGCTTTCCGCTGCCGCTGTTTGTGTAATACGTGTGGTATGGTTTAGCTTAATATCCAGCAGGTAAACATCGCCTTTATAAATGTATGCCAGTTGCGAAAACTTTTTGTTGTACACCCCGTTGTTAATGGCGTTTGCCAGCAGCGCATTGTTGTAAGTAATAGCTACCGGCTCTTTGCTGTTGAGGGTAAAGCCATAAGTGGAGTCGGCTGTTTTCTGCAACGGGTTCCACTGAAAGAAAATGGTTTTGCTGTCGGCCGACCAGTAAACATTAGAAGGTGAGCTTCCTATCCATTTAGGGTCACGCATGATATTGTCAACAGTAAGCGTTTGCGCATTTGCAAATTGCCAGAGCAACAGTAAAGCCAGCAGGTATTTCATCAAAAATTTAATTAAGCCATAAAACTAAGTATGAAGTACTTAAATTATACACAGCGCGGAATTTTTTTGGAGTGAAATATAATCTCTCACATCATGGATATTTATGGTACCAGCGACAGATTTTCATGGCATCATCGTTGCGTCGCAATCCTTTTATCGTTCTGTTCATTGGGCGGCTTTTCAGACCCGGGTAGGGAACATCGAACAAGGAACAAAGAAGATGGAATGATGTGTCTTACTTGTTACACATTACCCAGTGTAAATGCCAAGCGGATTTTAAGAAAGGAATTTTGAAGGCGCAGCCACCAACATTGAACCTTGAGCAAAAGAACAATGAACAATTTGCTCCTGTTACACCCTGCTGCGCAGCTTGTAACATCATTTGCTTATTTTTTGCCCCAGCCATCGGGCCATTTACAGAATGTATCTAAACTTTCGTAACCGCTAAAAGAAGTTCCCAATGAATTATTTAATATGGGGCTATTAAATTGCTCCCATTTAAAATACCGCCAGTTTTTAAAATCGAAGAAGTAAAAATTATTCTGGATACCAGAACTAAGTATTTGTATGGCGGCATCCACGTTTTCCCATTCATATATATTGGGTGCGCCAATAAAGTAATTGCTGATATTTTTTGTATTAATGCCATTTTCAGTATTATTTGCGTCAAAACAAATGCCCTTGTTAAAGTAAAATATGGTCCTGAAATGCATTCTTACCTGCCCATTTATACCCAAGGGCTCCCTGTAGTTGTCAAAATTGCTTTGGGGCCACTCACCTTTCAGCCCCCCGGATAAATAGTTTTGATATAGAAAATAATAATTGCTCTGTGGGTTTCTTACAATGGTATCTTGATAGTAGCTGTTGCCACCATTTGTAATTAGCCTGTATTGTGGGTTTGTCCATTGATTTACTGAACCAAACCCGGGGTACTCCGTTATTTCAGCAGGAAATCCTGCAGCAAGGCTGTCAATGCTTTGCGGAGGGGTTACTACTTCAAACGAATCTTTTACCCCAACATATTTTAATTTGATGGTGAAGTATTTTTTTCCGGCAGTTGTACTGCTGCTCAAATCCATAAATGTGATGTATTGGCCTAAATCAACACCTGTATATTTTGCTTTGCCTGAATAAGCACAAGTTGGCGTATTGGCATGCTTGGGTGTGCCAGGCTTTGTGGCGGTGCCTTCTTTTTTGCAAGCTGCAAAACAAAGCAGGCATATAGCCATTGCTGAGATTGTTTTTATCAGTTTCATACCCTTGAATTTTATTCGTTATCAAAACTAAAAAACAAGGTTTGCGCTGATAAGCACAACTCTATAAACAACATAGTAAGTCGGCAAACAGCAGGTTTTGGTTATATCTGATATCCATTTAAGCGGTTTTATTTCATAATAGGCGGGGTTTGTAACGCATTACCGCCGCCGGCGCCAAAAATGAAATAACCACTATGGCTGGCAATCCGTTCATCGGCTGGTTGTTTGGGCGGGTTTTCAGCCCCGGGAAAACTGGTGGGTGAAGACACGCACCAGGGTAACGGAGAATATTGAACAAGAAACAAGGAATGAAGAATTAAGGAGGGCATACTTGCGGTACACGTTACTCACGTTTCTTGCCAAGCGGATTTTTAAGAAAGAAATTTTGAAGACGCGGCCGCTAACATTAAACTTTGAACAAAAGAACATGGAACTGTTGTAACCTGTTGCACCTTGCCGCAAAGCGAACAGATTAAGCCTGGAATGTCTATGCAAAAAGCAGAAACTATAACTGTATGTTCTCCTGAGCTATAAGGATGAACGGTGGAGATAAACAGATATCTCTCTAAATTGCGGTGATGAGACTTTTTTTATCATTAACACTCATTGTAGCAATAAGCTGTAATACTGGTGAGCCGGATAATAGCTATTCCATGTTGAAAGACACATTGAAGCATCCGCTTCTGGATACATTGCAGCATAGAGAGAAAATTATCCATAAACCTTTAACTGACTATAAAGAATTGTATGGATTTTGGGAAAGCAGGAATAAAGAGCCCCTTACCATAGAAATTAATGCAGACTCAATTTATTATGTTGAGCACTTTGAATCACATAGATATAGTTTAAAGGGCGATTCTATAGTTATAGACTACCCAGGTTTTATTTATACGGGTAAAGTGTATTTTGAAAATGATGCATTGATTATTGAATCTGAAGATGGGAAGTCAAAATACAACCGGTTGAAGAATTGAGGAGAAATGCTTCAGCCTTGTAATAAAGTTCTTGTCTTTTCAATTCTATGGATTAAATTCCATTAATTTTTAATTATTTGCATGAAATTATCCGTACTAATTATTTGCTTATTAACCAGTATAAACAATATATTTTGCCAGTATCTCCCAGATTTACAAGACCCTCTTATAGATAACTATACATCTTTTTTTAGCGTCAATTATGATATAGATCTTATCAAAAATAATAGAGTTGCCGCATGCAGGAAGGGCAACACAATTACCTATTTCGATACATGCGGACGAGTGGAGAAAAGTGTGCTAAGTCTTAATGATTCATCTCTTCAAACAATGACATTTAATTATGGCTTGACTAAAAGTAGCCTGGTATCGGTAACGGAAATTCAGAAATCGGGAAAATTCTCGCCAAGTGTGTCTTATATATTCTATGAAAATGGCCGTCGTATCAGGGATTCGATAAGTTCAGGTGGCTGGTGCCAGCATTGGGATTATTCCAAAGAAGGAAAATTGCTTGCACGGACTTTTTACGGTACTAATCATTTTAAGGCATTGGAAATTCATATTAATTACGACATAACTGGAAAATTGTATAAAGTGATTGAAAAGCTGTATCAGGGTGCACAGGATTCCATAGGTGAAACCATATCCCATAGGATTTTTATTTATAGTGAGCAGGGGTATCTTGTTAAAGAAGAGGAGAGTATTCCAAGAAATCAAAACAATACTGTCAATCTATTGTGTCCAAACGGCGGATCGGTATGTTACTACTACAATGATTCAGGAAGGTTAGCTAAAACCGTTCGCACCTATGGCCCTTCGCAAAAGTTCAAGTACCTAAGTAACGGCCTGGTATCGGAAATTGAAACTACTGGTATTGATTGTAGCGGCAAATCATATAGCTGGAATTGGAAGTTCGAGTATACGTACAGATAGATACAATTTGCAGAATGTGATTCACTACCCTGTGGAAAAAGCCGCGCAGCGAATCCAACCGTACAAGAGTGCGACGCAAGCAAAGCCTCATAGCAGTTCCTGCAGCCGGGCACATAAAAATTCTCCTGAATAGGGCCGGGCAACTGCCCAGGCAACACGTGGCATGCAATCCTTTTTTTGACGTTTAACCTGCCACATCGTACATTAGCCCCTCTTAAATTTAAAACGTTGCTATGTCTTATCCTTACCAAATCAAATCGTTGGAAGCGTACCATGAAGCTTACAAACAAAGTGTGGAAACGCCCGATAATTTCTGGGGCGATATTGCCAGCCATTTTTTCTGGCGGCGCAAATGGGACAGCGTGCTGGAATGGAATTTTACCGAGCCCAAAGTTGAATGGTTTAAAGGAGCAAGGCTGAACATAACGGAAAACTGCCTGGACAGGCACCTGGATACACTGGCCAACAGGCCGGCCATTATCTGGGAGCCTAACGACCCGGCCGAACACCACCGTGTATTAACGTACAAGGATTTACACTACAAGGTTTGCCAGTTTGCCAATGTGCTGAAGAATAACGGTGTTAAAAAAGGCGACCGTGTTTGTATTTACATGGGAATGATACCTGAACTGGCTATTGCCGTATTAGCCTGTGCAAGAATTGGGGCTATACACTCAGTGATATTCGGCGGTTTCTCCGCACAAAGCATTGCAGACCGTTTGATTGACGCTAATGCCGAATACATTGTTACCTGCGATGGCGCTTTTCGCGGTCAGAAAGATATTCCCCTGAAGTCTGTTATTGACGATGCTTTAATAGGTTGCCGCTTTGTAAAACGTGTAATAGTGTGCACCCGCACCCGCACACCGGTAAGCATGATAAAAGGCCGCGATGTGTGGTGGGAAGATGAGATTAAAAAAATAGAAACACTGGGCATGACTACCTGCCCCGCCGAAGAGATGGATGCAGAAGACCCGCTGTTTATACTATATACATCGGGCTCAACCGGTAAACCCAAGGGTGTGGTGCATGCCTGTGCCGGTTATATGATTTATACCAACTACACTTTTGTAAACGTATTTCAATACAAGCCCGGCGATATACATTTTTGTACGGCTGATATTGGCTGGATTACCGGCCACAGCTACATTGTTTATGGCCCTTTAAGCGCCGGCGCTACCACACTTATGTTTGAAGGGGTGCCCACCTGGCCCGATGCCGGCCGCTTTTGGGAAATTGTAGACAAATACAAAGTGAACATTCTTTATACAGCCCCCACTGCCATACGCAGCCTGATGGGTTTTGGCCTGGGGCCGTTGCAGGGCAAAAAGTTGAGCTCGTTAAAAGTACTGGGCACTGTTGGCGAGCCCATTAACGAAGAAGCCTGGCATTGGTATGATGAACATGTGGGTAAAAAGAAGTGCCCTATTGTTGATACCTGGTGGCAAACAGAAACAGGAGGTATGCTTATCTCTAATATGGCCGGTATTACACCTTCCAGGCCGGGCTGGGCTACCTTGCCATTGCCGGGTGTACAGCCGCTGCTGGTAGATGAAAATGGCAAAGAGATTACAGAAGCAGATGAAGACGGTGTATTTAAAGGCAATCTTTGCATACAGGCCCCGTGGCCGGCTACCATACGCACCACTTACGGCGATCATGAGCGTTGCCGCAAAAACTACTTCAGCACTTATCCTAACCTTTATTTTACCGGTGATGGCGCCCTTAAAGATAAAGATGGCAACTACCGCATTACCGGCCGTGTGGATGATGTACTGAATGTTAGCGGCCACCGCATCGGAACCGCCGAAGTAGAGAATGCCATTAACATGCATGCAGGCGTTGTAGAAAGCGCTGTGGTAGGCTACCCGCATGAAATTAAAGGACAGGGCATTTACGCTTATGTAATCAGCCAAACCACGCATGGCGATGAAAGCCTGATAAGAAAAGACATTCTGCAAACAGTAACCCGCATTATTGGCCCCATAGCCAAACCGGATAAAATACAGTTTGTAAAGGGGCTTCCAAAAACAAGAAGTGGTAAAATAATGCGCCGTATACTGCGCAAAATAGCAGAGGGGGAAACAGAAAATTTAGGGGATACTTCCACTTTACTGGACCCCGGTGTAGTGGATGACATTAAAAGCGGAAAAGTATAGTATTTTCAATTTTTATTTATCGCAAAGCCCATAGCAAACATGTTGTTATGGGCTTCGTGTTTTAAGGCTGTTGTGTGTGCAAACAGTAAAATGAATAAAATATTTCTTTAACAAATGCTTGACATTTTCAATTCCTTTTGTAATCTTTATAGAACATTATCCAATGCCCTTGATTGCTGGCTGTTTTAGCATATAACTAAATAATACAACTTCACTCGTGCAGGAGTGTGGTGTCCGCAGTAACCCCAATAATATATTTCCCTTTACGCATTTATTAACGTTGTAAACACTAAATCTTGGAATCATGACCAAAAGATTACTCTACGCAGTTGCTGGCTTTTGCTGTGCCGCTTTTATTTATTCCTGTAAAAAAGACATCAGCAATTTTGATGCACCGCCACCCGGTGTGCTGGTTAAAAAAGAAGACCGCAGTTTTATCGTAATTGCCAAAGAAGGCAGCGATTTAAAAGCCATAGGCAGTAGGCTTGCGGCTATAGGCGCTAAAAAGTTTAAGATAAAAGAATCGCTGGAAGAGCTTAGCCTAATCAATGTAGTTACGCCAGACCCTTCTTTTCCCGAGAAAGCCAGGAAGATTGAAGGCGTTGAATCCGTTGTGGTAAATGTAACCCTCAATATGCGCCTGCCTGAAAAAGTGCAGGTATCTAAATACAAGGTAGAGCGCAGCAGCGCACAGCCTAATGCCAAGGCTATTACAGATCCATTAAGTGTGCTGCAGTGGGGTTTAAAGTCAGTCAATGTACAACCCGCATGGAACAAGGGATACAAGGGTAAAAAAGCGCTTGTGGCTGTATTGGATGGCGGTTTCTTTTTAAACGACCCCGAAATTGCGCCCGCTGTAATTGGCGCTAAAAGCTTTGTTGATGGCGAGGCTGCCCAGTTTGCGGGAGAAGGCTTTAGCCACGGTACCCATGTAGCCGGCACCATTGCCGCGGCGGCGGATGGCTTTGGTGTAGTAGGCGTGGCCCCCGAGGCAAAACTGCTGCTGGTAAAAGTATTGGGCGATAATGGTTTTGGTTCTTACGCGTCCATCATCAATGGTATTTTGTATGGGGCTAACCGCGGCGCCAACGTAATTAATATGAGCCTTGGCGGTTACCTGCCCGTGAAAACATTTATTGATGACAATGGTACGCCCAACGATCCGTCTGACGACTATGTGATAGAGTTTACCAAAGACATTAAAGACCTTATTAAAGCCATTAACAGGGCAACACTTTATGCTAAACTGCGTGGCTCTGTATTAATTGCCGCGGCAGGTAACGATGGTGTTGACCTTGATAAACTAAAAGAGTTTAACTACTATCCTGCACAAGCGGTTGGCGTACTGGCCATCGCATCCAACGGGCCATGGGGCTGGGCTTATAACCAGGATACTACATTGTTCCGCCCGTCTGCATTTACCAACTATGGTAAAACAGTGGTGGCCTTTGGCGCCCCCGGCGGTAACTACAACCCCAACGAACCATTCGACGCTACCATAGTAGATGTATACGGTTACCTTGGCTTTGCCGAGTACTTCGGTTATATTTTAAGTACAGGTTATTACGAAGGCGGATTCTATTATTACACATGGTCTTCCGGTACCAGTATGGCGGCGCCCCATGCAAGTGCCGTTGCAGCCTTAATAAGTGGAAAATACGGAGGCCGGGTTTCGCCCGTGGTTGTAGATTTAATATTGGGTTTATCTGCCAAAGACCTTGGGGCCCGCGGCAAAGACCCATTCTTTGGCTACGGACAGGTTAATGCCGGCAAGGCAGTTACCTATTAAGCCTGGTTTATCATTGTAAAAACGCCCTGCGCCTCTTGGCAGCAGGGCGTTTTTGCTTTGCAAAAATGCTGCGCATTTTTATGGTACAAACAGTGGTGCTGCTATGAGGCTTCGTTGTGTCACTCACTTGTACGGTTGGATTCGCTACGCAGCTTTTCCCGCAGGGTAGGTTTGGTTGTTCAATGTTCTTTTGTTCAACGTTCAATGTTAGCGGCTGTGTTGGCTTGCGGGCCCGCAGTCTCACATATTCGCAACTTCAATGTGCCTTTCAACAATATTATTGAATATAGAATTAGCTGGAATAAATGCTTTGAACAACCTATGTTCCTGCGGAACACTTTATGGTTAGAACATTGCAGGATATTCCTCCTGCGGTTCAGGGGAACGTTTTGTGCTTTTCTGCGGAGATGGGCACAAAATTTTCCTCCGGAACATAGAAAACTTTGCCCTAATCCTACATTGTATATCCTCCTGCATTTCATCAACCCAAAATTTCATCTGCCATTTACCCATCAACAGACTGGTAACCTGCAACTGGTAACCGGTAACCGGCTTTCGGGTGAGGGATTGAAGCGGTTACCCCGGTGAGGCCATCGCAGCGTGGGCTCTGTGCCGGAGTAATAGCACAACCGAGGAAAAGCAACTAAATGTTGCTTTGACGAAGTTTGCGAACGTAGTTCTGCCCGGCCCGAGGTACGAGGGACACCCGCAAAAAGCAAGTACGAAGCTTGAAGTACGAAGTGCCTGCTTATGTTAGATGTTTAATATGGGATGTACGATGTAAATAACGAAGTACTTTTTATGTGGGATGCGGGTATGATAATGCCATTATGTTCTTTACTGCTTACTCCTGGGCTACTTTCTTCAACTTTTACTGCATTAACGAATTCAGGTGCTTAGGGTTACTTTTGCTGCATGACTTTAACCGGGTGGGTTATCTTATTCATCATCATTGCGGGCTTATTGTTTAGTGTGCTTACGGGCAGGCTAACATTACCTGCCGGGTTAACCGGCGCCTTACTGGGCTGGGTTATTTTTAAAGGCGCCGGGGCTACCGGTTTTGCGGTAATGACAACATTTTTCCTGCTGGGTACGCTTGCCACGTCGTGGAAGCTAAAGCGGAAGCAGGCGCTCGGATTGGCAGAAAACAACAAAGGAAAAAGAAAAGCATCGCAGGTTATGGCCAATGCCGGTTTTGCAGCCCTTGCCGGGGCTGTGGCATGGTTGCAACCACAATACAGCGCCACTGCTGCACTGGTTATAGCCGCGGCGTTTGCATCTGCCACGGCCGATACCTTATCATCTGAACTGGGCAATGTGTATGGCAAAAAGTTTTACAACATAATTACCTGGCAAAAAGATAACCGCGGGCTGGATGGCGTTATCAGCGCAGAGGGTACCCTGCTGGGTATAGCGGGCAGCATAATTATAGCATTGGTGTACGCGGCCGGTTATGGCATTAGTGGAAAACTATTCATTATTGTATTTGCAGGTACCGTTGGCAACCTCTTTGATTCTTTATTGGGCGCAACATTGGAGCGCAGGCGCTGCCTGGGCAATGATGCCGTTAACTTTTTAAATACCGCCGTTGCGGGTTTGCTGGCATGGGCGCTGGATAACCTTTAACCTGGCCTTGCGTGTTTGTTACTAATAACTATCTTACCACCATGCATCCACATATTCAAACACTTTTGCAATGCATTAACCTTGAAGAAAAAGAGCAGGTACAGCGTTACAGCTTAGACCAGCAGCATACCCTTAAACAACTTAAAGCAGAGGGGCTGGCCTTGCACCCCATTATAGTAACCCGTAAGGGTTTTGGCTATGCGGATTATCCTGAAATAAGCTTTAAACTGGGTTTTCCGCCGGAAGCAAGCCTGTTTAAAGATGGCTCCGCCATTGAGTGTTTTATGCAGGGCGAAGAACCCGTAAAGGGCGTATTGATGAGCATGGATGGCCGGGCCGGTGAATTCAGGTTATTCGCTCCTGATTTTCCTGACTGGATAGAGGAAAATGGCGTTGGCATTAAACTTTCCCCGGATACACGCACTACCGGCATTATGAAAAAAGCGTTGAATGAGCTGGAGAAAAACAAGCCGCTTTTTCAACTTTTTGAAAGCCTGCATAATGAGGGTGATAATTTGCATGGTAACAAGGCTCATTTGCAAACGCAGGGTTCCATTACTTTCAGCAACAGGAATTTAAATGAAAGCCAGCAAAAGGCAGTACTGGCTATAATGGCAAACGAGCAGTTAACCATTGTACATGGTCCGCCGGGTACGGGTAAAACAACCACTCTTGTTGAGGCGGTTGTACTACTGGTTAATGCCGGGGAGAAGTTGCTTATAGCTGCCCCCAGCAATACGGCCGTTGATAACATTGCAAGGGGATTAATTAAGCAGGGTATTAAGTTGCTGCGTGTGGGCAACAGCAGTAAGGTGGATGAAACCATTTTTGCCCACACACCGGAAGGCAGGCTGAACAACAGCAAAGCACAGAAAGAGATAAAGCAGCTAAAAATAAGAGCTGAGGAATTCCGCCGTATGGCGTTGAAATACAAGCGCAATTTTGGCAAAGACGAGCGTGAGCAGCGCAACCTGCTGCTGAAAGAAGTAAAAAGTATTCGTAACGAGATAAAACAATTGCAGGCTTACCACGAAGAGAAACTTTTTGCCGAAGCGGAAGTAATTGCGGGAACCCCCATTGGCCTGTACGATGCCGGTATTGGGAAAATGAATTTTAAAACCCTGGTGATGGATGAAGCCGGGCAATGTATAGAGCCTTTGGCCTGGTGTATTTTTCCACTGGCGCAAAAGATTGTGCTTGCCGGCGACCATTGGCAACTGCCACCTACCGTATTAAGTTTTGAAGCGGCACGGCTTGGCTTTAACCGCTCTGTTTTAGAAGTGGCAATAGCACATTGCGCCAACGTGCATTTGTTGAATACGCAATACCGTATGAAGCCGGCCATTGCTGGTTTTAGCAGCAATTACTTTTACAACGGCCTTTTGCAAACCGCAGCCAGCCTGGTAAATAAGGGAACGCATATTACGTTTGTGGATACGGCAGGGTCCGGATATAATGAAGCACATGGCAGTGATGGCACGAGCCTGCAAAATGAAGGTGAGCTACGCATTGTGCAGTTGCTGCTGCAAACAGAGCCTTTTAATTTATTGGAAACAGCTTTTATCTCGCCGTATGCAGGGCAGGCGGCAGCGGCAAAAGAATTGCTGCCGGCCGAAATACGTATCAGTACCATTGACAGTTTCCAGGGGCAGGAAAAAGAAAACATTATCGTATCCCTGGTGCGCAGCAATGAGGATGGTGATATAGGTTTTCTGAAAGATTACCGCCGTATGAATGTTGCTATCACCAGGGCTAAAGAGCAATTGATTGTAATTGGTGACAGCGCAACCGTTGGCGCTGACAGTTTCTACCACTCATTTCTTACATATGTAGAGCAGCACGGTAACTACAGGACGGTATGGGAATTTGAGATGTAAGGCTGGCTGAATATAAAAATGAAAGGAAATTCTGTATAGTTCATAGATTTACAAAATCCATGTTAAACCTTAATAAGTACCCATACATTACTAATCAATCGTTTTTAGACTTTGAATTTGACAGTATTGGCCCAAAGGGGATTGTGAAAAAAATCGCACGTTTTTCTGAATTGAGTAAAAATATTTACAATTTTGGATTTGGTGATTTTGATGGAGAACATAATTGCATTAATGACACCATAGTGACCAATAACGACGATACTGAAAAAGTACTGGCTACTGTCGCCAGCATTATTCATGATTTTTTAAAGGTTTATCCTAATGCGATAGTTGTTGTTGAGGGTTCTACACCCGCAAGAGTAAGGCGTTACCAAATTGGAATAAGCAAATATTTTCAGGAAATTTCCCGTGTTATTCAAGTCTTTGGGTTAAAGAATGATTGTTGGGAAAGTTTTAAGAAGAATACAAATTATGAGGCGTTTCTCGCCAGGCGAAAGCTGGATATGAAATAGAAAGTTGAAAAAGAATTCCCGTTTGTCAGCAGTTTGCAAATTTTCATTCGATTCGAATAGAATTTTTTAATTTCACTTTATGAACGTAATCAAGAATAAAATTAAGGCCAAAGCCTTGAAGAAAACAGATGCTGTAATTGATGAGAATGTTCCAAACTATGAACAGCATCCCTTCTTTGTAAAGAAGGCAAAATCTGCAAAAGCTTTGATAGCCAGAGTAGGAGTGCCTAAATAGCTGGTTCGAATATTGACAAGGTAGAGAATGAATTAAAGGGTTGCTTTGCTTAATTAGGCATACATTATCAGAAATAAAAAGAGGCTGTCCCAAGACATGGGACAGCCTCTTTTTTTATAACCAGATTAGTTCGCCTCTGTGTACTTCTTAAAATTATCCAGTATGGCCTGCCAGCCGCCACGCTGCATTTCTACGGAATGGGTGCCTTCTGCATCGAAGCTCTCGGTAACTTTTGTACTGCCGCCCAGGTCTGTAAATGTTATCTGCACTTTGCGGCCGTCGCCCAGGGTGTATTCGATATATTCATTTGTTCTTACTTCATCGTAAACGCCACCAAAATCAAAACCAAAGCTGCCATCCTTTGCTTCCATCCTTGCGCTGAAAGAACCACCGGCACGCAGATCATTTTCAGCCCGTGGGGTATGCCAGTCATCCGAGGCGTTGTTCCACTTAGTAATGTGTTCCGGTTTTGTCCAGAACTCCCAAACTTTCTCTACCGGGGCATTAACTGTATTTTCTACCGTAATAACTGTTGTTTGCTGTGTTTCCATTTTGATTAAGTTTAAATTTTCTTGTTTGTAGTACAAACTTCCATTGTAAAGCCGGGTAAAATGCTGTGTGAATGCGACAAGCATGCAACCTTTTGCGTCATTTACCGTTTGCAGGTATGCACTTTTGGAATACGTGTTTTGCGATATGTATGTTGGCCGGCATTTAAATAAACAGGCGAAACAATAAGAAAGGTGAAAATAAAATAACAGGCAACCAAATTTTACAGGATGTTTGCATGCATTAAAACCTGCTATATGAAATTAGCCACTTTTCTTCTGGCCTTGATGTTTTTTGCGTCCTGCGGCCAACATACCACTGAACATGCAATGCCCGAAAGAGCACCCTTGGAAGGAACTTGGAAGCTGCTGTCTGGAACACTGATTGAAAAAGGCGACACCACCGTTACTGATTACACTCAAAAGCTGTCGTTTATCAAGATTATCAATGATACGCACTTCGCATTCATGCTGCACGACCTGGCTAAGGGTAAAGATTCCGGTGCCACTTTTTCTGCAGGGGGCGGTAAATATGAGTTAAAGGACAGTACTTATACCGAGCATTTGGAATATTGCAGCGACAGGCAGTGGGAGGGGAATGATTTTCATTTTACCATTTCCATAAAAGGCGACACCCTTGTGCAAAGCGGCGTAGAGAAGATTGAAAGCGCCGGTGTGGACAGGATAAATATTGAGAAGTATGTAAGGTTGAAAGCCGTTGAAAATGAATAATTTAGGTAAAAGTCTATCTAAAAATCAACTAAAGTCTGTCTAACAATTAACTAAAGTCTGTCTAAAATATGGTTAACTATGACTTTTTATCCTTTTCCAAATTGGTTTTCTTTGAGTACCCTGATTATTGATTGTTCTATCCCTTTTTGACATAGAATACACCAGGTTTCTAACCTTGTTTTGTTTTTGGGGAAGGCTTAATACGTTCGGAAGAATATCAATTATTAACTCATCAATATCACTTTTCGTAGCAGCGCCATATTTGTCAATAAATTCAAGTATGAGATCTTTATAGTGTTGATCCTTTAGCCCACGGTTTTTTATATAATCAGCTTTTTGCCCTGCTCCCTGGGCTATCGAAAAAGAGATATGAAAGTTTGGTTTTCTACCTTCAATGAAGCCTCTTTCCCTCAGATGGGCAATTTCAAAATCTGATAACTCTTTTTTCTTTTGTACTTTATCGAGCATCAGGATTTCTGAAAGTTTAAGGCCTGGGTTTGTAGCTAAAACCTTGGCAAAATCTGTATCAAGGATTTTACCTGTAAGGGTTGCTTTTACTTTGGCTTCGCCAATATCATAATCTGGCATCGGAAAGAATTTTTTGCTTTGAAGCTTGAACATTCTTTTTATGCCACTTCCAACTGTATCAATCATGTTTAAGCTTACCATGGAATTAACCAAAAATCCGTTGCGGTAATACTCCGGCGGTTCATTACTTTCTATTACAGTTTCAATTGAGCCAGGCAAAAATGCGCCCAAGTTCGAAAATGTCAAATAGCCGTCTTCCTGTTCCACAACATTAATTCTGCCGCCTAACGAATAGTCCTGGTGCGCAATACAATTACTTAATGCTTCCCTGATGGTAAATGGGTCATACTGGTCTACTTCTTCCGGAAACAAAGTCTCATCCTTAATATATCTATATTTAAGATTGCGTATCTTTAAGTATACCTGGTCAATTGCGAGTATGAAAGGACAGCTAAAGTGCTGGTAATCCTTTTCAAAATTGTCCTTGTCTTTTAAAATCCATGTAATCCGCGCATGTGCGGGAGATAAAAAATGCTCTGCTTCAGGCTTGCCTAATAAGATAATAGCAGAGTTGGTAATTCGATTTCCTATTGTAATTTTTGCCTTGTTTAGAAAGGTTGAAGTATCCCAACTGTCAATTTCTGTTGCAAGGCGTGGATTTTTTACTTTGTAGTTTTCTTTTGCTAATAAAATAGCTTTTTCGTCAAGATCACTAATTGTTGCTTCCCTGCAAATCTCTGCACTCCAGTCCACTCTTGATGCTTGTTTTCTTATTCTTTCTATTTCCTCAAGGTTTAAGGGAGAAAGCTCTTCTCCGTCGCGGCCATAATAATGCCCATCCCAGGCAATAGGGATTCCCTTGGGTGCGGGAGGTATTTGAAACAGCAAAACCCTACCTTCCGGCAGATTCAACTCATATATTTCCAAAAACGTAATGCGGTTTGAAGTCTTGCTGGCTATCTCGCCTTTTAAGCGGTCTAATGAAGCCCTGTTTTGGTTGCGATAGTTTGTACCGACTATGCTTTTATGTAAGTTTTCAATACCAAAAACTAACCATGCTTCTGTTGTTGATTTCAAGTTTGCTTCATTGCTTAGCGCAGAAAAGTATTTGCCAAGTTTATCAAAATGAAAGTCATTTTTAGCTTCTTTAAATTCAACAGTTTCCGTTTCTGCGGGTAGCGAACGGAGCATTTTTAATTTTTGGACAAGCTGATGCTGGGTCATGATTTTTTTAGTTCGATATTTTCATACGCATCGCCATTGCATTTTTCTATAAAACCCAGTATTTCCTCTTTACCGGTTTTTTTCTCTGCACTGGTAATAAACTGCTGAGGTAAAAACTGCCATGTTTCCCTAAGGGCATCAATAAAAGCTTTTACATTGCGTTGCACTACGCCGGGTTTTTCTTTATCTGCCTTGGTAAATACAAGCGTAAAGGGAATTTGCCATTGCCCCATGCTGTTTACAAATTCAATATCAATTTTTTGCGGGGCATGGCGGCTGTCAATCAATACAAATACATTTAGTAGGCTGGTTCTTTTGCGCAGGTAATCTTCAATCATCTTTTCCCACTGTTTTCTTTGCGATTGAGAAATTTTGGCATAGCCATAGCCCGGCAAGTCAACAAGATACCATTGTGAAAGTGATTCTTTTTTGCCCGGTACTGCTGTGGCTGAGAGGATATCGTAATGGTTTATCAACTGCGTTTTGCCGGGATTGGCAGATGTTTTGGCAAGCCCTTTTTGGTTTACCAGCATGTTGATGAGCGAAGACTTGCCTACGTTGCTGCGGCCGATAAAAGCATACTCAGGCCTGTCTGACTTCGGGCATTTATCAACCGAAGGACTGGAAATAAGATAGGTGGCTTTTTTTATTTGCATGGCGTGCAGGCAATAATGGTTATGAGAAAACAGCAGCCGGAACTGCTGCCAAAATAAAGCCCGGCTGAACACTGCTACATAGCTTGCAAAAAGCACCGGGCAGTGTGGTGGATGCTGCTGCAAAGTTTCTGGCGCCAAAGGCGGCAGAAACAAAACTATCCTGCGGGAAAAGCCGCGTAGCGTACAAGGCGTACAAGTGAGTGACACAACGGAAGCCTCATAGTAGTTCGTTCAGCCGGGCCCATAAAAATTCTTCTAATCAATCAACACATTACCCTTCATTTCCGGCGGTATGGGTAAACCCATCCTGTGCAAAATGGTAGGGGCAATATCGCCCAGCTTACCAGGCCTTACAGGCCCTTTGTAATTATTGCTGATAACAAATAACGGCACCAGGTTAAGCGAGTGCTGCGTATTGGGAGAGCCGTCTTCGTTTACCATGTAATCCGCATTGCCATGGTCGGCCGTAAGAAACACGGTGTAGCCATGGTGCAAAGCAGCAGTTACTACACGCTGTACGCAGGTATCAACAGTTTCAACAGCTTTTATAACGGCGGAAAAAACACCGGTATGGCCCACCATGTCCGCATTGGCATAGTTAAGGCAAATAAAATCAGCGGTTTCATTTTCAATTTCCGGCACCAGTTTATCTGTAAGTTCAAAGGCGCTCATTTCCGGCTTAAGATCGTAAGTGGCCACTTTGGGAGATGCGGCCAATATGCGGCTTTCTCCTTCAAAAGGCGTTTCTCTGCCCCCGCTGAAAAAGAAAGTAACATGCGGGTACTTTTCTGTTTCAGCTATGCGTATTTGCTTTTTACCATTGGCGGCCAAAATTTCGCCTAGCGTGTTGTTCAGGTTATCGTTATCAAATACCACATGTACATCTTTAAATGTTTTGTCGTATTCGGTTAACGTGGTATAATCCAGCGGCAAGGCATACATATCCAGTTCAGGAAAGTTTTGCTGGGTAAGCACTTCTGTAATTTCCCGGCAGCGGTCTGTTCTAAAATTGAAGCAGATGGCTATGTCACCCTCTTTAATAGTGGCCAGGGGCAATTGGTCTTCAGCAACAATTACTGTTGGCAGAATAAACTCATCAGTAACGCTGGCTGCATAAGATGCTTCTACCGCGGCAATGGCATCGGTTGCTTTATTGCCTGCGCCTTTAACCATGGCATCGTAGGCCAGCTTAACACGCTCCCAGCGTTTATCGCGGTCCATGGCATAATAACGGCCGCTGACAGTAGCTATTTTACCAGTTGTATTGTTAAGGTGTTGCTGCAGTTCTGTAATAAAGCCCAGCCCGCTTTTGGGGTCTGTATCGCGGCCATCGGTAAAGGCGTGTATAAACACCTGCTCAAGCCCCTCTGCTTTGCAGAGTGATATAATGGCTTTAAGATGGTTGATATGAGAGTGTACGCCGCCATCGCTTACCAGGCCCAGCAGGTGCAGCGCTTTGCCGTTGGCTTTTGCATGCTGAATGGAATTGAGGAGCACCGGGTTCTTGGCAAATTCGCCATCTCTTATGGCAACATTAATGCGTTGTAGCTCCTGGTATACAATACGGCCGGCGCCCAGGTTTAAGTGGCCAACTTCGCTGTTGCCCATTTGACCATCGGGCAGGCCAACCGCCTCGCCACAGGTTACCAGTGTTGTATTTGGATATGTTGAGTAGAGGCTGCTAACAAAGGGAACGTTAGCGTTTTGGATGGCATCGGCATTTTTTACTTTGCCAAGCCCCCATCCATCCATTATGATCAGTATTGCTTTGTTTTCCATGCGCTAAAACTACGTCAAAATGCAATTTTAAGCGCCATATAAGCACACATATACATATAAATCATCAATTTGGCATATTTTTAGTGCCTTAAGGGCAAAATAAATCTGGTAAATGAAAAACCTTTTGTATGTGATGGGATTGGCTGTTGTGTTGTGTTCTTTTAACGCAAAGGCTGATACTGACGGTATTGTAAGTGCTTTGAAAAAAGCCAGCGCCGACCAGTTAAGCAGCTATTTTGACAATGTGATAGACATTAAACTTCCCGGTAAGGAAGAAATTAAAAGCGTTGGCAAAAACCAGGCGACACTTACCATCAAAAACTTTTTTGACGAGAGTAAGGTATCTGGTTTCGATATAACATCTCAACGCGAAATGAGTGGTATTATGTACATAACCGGTAAGCTGAAGGGGGATGGTAAAAATTACAACATTACCCTGTTAATGAAGAACAAGGCCGATAAGTTATCCATCATAACGGTACGAGTAAACTAAATTAAAAATCCCGCCGCCGGCGGGATTTTTTTTTGAATATTATGGTACGGGCAGAGGTACTTTGTGGCATCTTCCCTTGCGTCGCAATCCTTTCATCGTTCGGTTCTTTGGGCGGCTTTTCAGCCCGGATAGATGAGTTTAAACTTGTTCATCTGCATTGTACTTAACACCAAACTATTACTGAAAACAAAAGGGCCGTGGTAAGCCGCACAATCATCTTCATTGTACTTTTTACCAACGGCCTGTTATCGCTATAACCACCTTCTTTAATACCTGCTGAACCAATACCTTTCTATGTAATTGTTATTGTAATAAGTAGCTACAAAGCGGCTGTTCCTGAAGCTCACATCATCAAAGTAAAGATCAATAGAGCTGTGTGTATAATTGTCGTACAGGTTAACCTGCATGGCTTCGTGAACATCATTGTAATAGTTTCCGTATTCATCATAATAACCACCGGTTACAGTTGTGGTTGACCATGTGCCCTGCAAAGTAACATGCTCATCGGTATAACGTGCAGCACCGTTGCCGTAAAAATCAAACACGCCGGTTTCCAGGCCGGTATAAATAGATTGCCAGCCATAAGAGTTGCCTTCAGCAGCATCAGTTAACACCCATGAGCCAACAAGTGGATGCTGGGGGATAATGACTTCGTCTCTTCTTTTATAACATCCCGAGAGGGATACCGCTGCAATAATAATCAGTGATAAACGTACAAGTGATTTCATAGCCATCCAGGTTTTAAGTTTAAAAAATCAGAACTGCTGGTATGACTTTTTGCGCATAAAAAAGTAACTAACGCATGTTTGCTTTACAAGGAATTTAACAAACTGTCATCATCCGCAAAACGGGTTTACTTTGCAGTAAAATTGCTGTATGAGTATTCTTGTTATTCGTGGAGATATAACCAAACATGCAGTTGATGCTATTGTTAACGCGGCCAACTCATCTTTGTTAGGTGGGGGAGGTGTTGATGGCGCCATACACCGTGCCGGCGGCCCTGCCATACTGGAGCAATGCATAGCTATCCGTAATAAACAAGGGGGCTGTAAAACCGGCGAAGCTGTTATAACGGGCGCCGGCAACCTGCCTGCCAAATTTGTAATACATACTGTTGGCCCGGTATGGAACGGTGGCAACAGTAATGAGGAAGGGCTGCTTGTTAACGCTTACAACAACAGCCTTTTACTGGCTGTGGAGTATGGTATAAAAAGCATAGCGTTTCCTAATATCAGTACAGGTATATATCATTTCCCCAAAAGCAAGGCCGCAACAATCGCCGTTGATACCGTAAGAAATTTTCTGGCAGTACCCACCAGTATTCAGCAAGTGCATTTTGTTTGCTTTGATGAGGAGAATTATCAACTGTATAAAGCCTTGCTTACAGCTTGAAACTATTAGCCTGAAGCTTTACGCATTATCTACAGCGCATGTGCTTTCTTAATTTTTGAAGCAAGCAATGCTATCATTATTCCAAACGCAGCCATAAGCAAAAAAGAAATGCGCAGGCTAAACAATTCGGCTATATAACCAATTACCGGCGGGGCCAATAGGAAGCCAAGATAGCTGATAATGGAAACAGCCGCCAGCGCAGAGCCAACAGGCATGTTGCTGTTTCTACCACTTATGCTGAGTATAAGCGGTACCACGAAAGAAACGCCCAGCCCGGTTAATGCAAAGCCGGTAAGTGCGCTTGCCATAGTGGGCAGTGTGACAGCGGTTAATAAGCCTGCTGTAATTAAGCAGCCGCTTACCTGCAGCACCGGTTTAACGCCATAACGGTCAACCAGGCGGCCACAGGTAAACCTTGCGGTTGTCATGGTGCCCATATAAGCAACAAATCCCCAGCCTACCTGCGATGCCTGTGCATGCACCGCTTTTTGAAAGTAAACCCCGCTCCAATCGTACATAGTGCCTTCGCAGCACATGCTGCAAAAAGCAATAACGCCAAGTTTAACCAACCGCTTATCCGGTAATACAATAAGCGGCTTTTTTTCCTGCTGTTTTGTTGTTTCTTTTACCGTATGGCTAAAGCTGAAAAGAATTAGAATAAGTGTTGTCGCACTTACTATGTAGAAATGGGTGGCAGTTGAAATGTTGTGTGTAATCATGAACGAACCAAGTGTTGCGCCGGCAAAACCTGCCAGGCTCCACAAACCATGAAAAGAAGCGAAAATGTATTTATCGTACATGGCCTGCACACTAACAGATTGTGCGTTGGCGGATACGTTAAGAAAGTTTCGGGAGGCGCCGAAAATAAACAGCACAAAGCTTAGCTGCCACACTTTGCCTGCTGCCGGTATTAATGGTAATAACAGCACATACAGCAAAGCGCCCCACAGCATTAGCACCCGGCTGCTTACTTTGTTAATGAGTACACCGGTAAAAGGTAAGGTAACAATTAACCCAAGCGGCATAATAAACAGAACCGTACCTAACCGGGCATCGTTTAAATGATACTGTTGTTGCATGGATGGTATGCGGGATGCCCAGCTTGAAAAAGTAAAGCCCGATATAAAGAAGAATACACTAACAGCTATCCTGTGTTGCAGCCTGCTTGTGTGGGCTTGTTTTGATAAAAACATACGCGAATATCGCGATGTACAGGCACAGTATAAGTACGATTTACGAAGTACGAAGTACTTTGGCGCCACATGCTGCCAGTTATCCGGACCTTTTAAATATTTAATTATCACATTAAGCAATTTTGCGAACCAAGATTTTTAGCACAAATTTTTCTTAACCTGTATTTAGAAAAGTGACTGACTACTAAATAAACAACCTGTTACACCTTCGGGTGAGGGATTGAAGCGGTTACCCCGGTGAGGCCATCGCAGCAGGGCCTTGTGCCGGAGTATGAGCGGAAAGCCCGACCCCTTGCGATAGCTTGGGGGCACCCCCAAAAGCAAGTACGAAGTTTGAAGTACGAAGTACCTTTTCTATGTAAGATGTTAGATGTGGGGTGTACGATGTGGCTGTCAAAGCAAGTACGATTTAAGAAGTACTTTTTTATGTTAGATGTTTGATGTGGGATGTACGATTTAAACAAGTACGAAGAGAGAAGTACGAAGTACTTGAATACGTACGATGTTATAAGTGGGATGTACGATGAAGTACTTTTTTAATGTAAAATGTTAGACGTATAATGCAACACCCCACTCACCACTTACCATTCACCGTTCACCGTTTTGAATACTATTTTCAAATACCATCGGCAAAAGCGATTATTGCTTACCTTAACCCAAAAACACCTATGCAACGATTACTACTGCCATTTATTTTTTTACTTGCCTGCAGCCTGTTACATGCACAAAACAACTGGCAGCATGGGCGATTGAAAGTTGCGCCGGGCGGCCATTACCTGCAATATGAAAATGGTACCCCTTTTTTCTGGCTGGGCGATACGGGTTGGGAACTGTTTCACCGCCTTACACTGGACGAAATAAAAATGTACCTGGATAACCGTGCGGCCAAAGGTATGAATGTAATACAGGCAGTAGTGTTGGCTGAAATGGATGGGCTGCGTAAACCTAACCAGTATGGCCAGGTGCCGTTTTATAACAATGACCCGGCAAAGCCAAATGAAGCTTATTTTAAAATTGTTGACAGTGCCATTGCCATGGCTTTGCAGCGTAAACTTTTTGTGGGCCTGCTGCCTACCTGGGGCGATAAGGTAACCCGCTTATGGGGTGAAGGCCCTGTGGTTTTTGACAGTGTAAATGCTTACACGTATGGCCGCTGGATAGGTAACCGTTACAAGGCTTATCCAAACATTATCTGGATACTTGGCGGCGACCGGCCAGCTATGCAGGACAGCAACGACTGGCGGCCTGTATGGCGGGCCATGGCAAAGGGAATTATTGAGGCAACAAATCGCCAATGTATTATCACCTACCATCCTTCTGGCGGTAATAACTCAACATCTCAATGGATACATAATGAGCCCTGGCTGGATGTAAACATGTTCCAGTCTGGCCACGGTGGCGGGCATGATGTAGATTGCTGGAACCTGGTTAGGAGAGACCTTTCTTACAGCCCTGTAAAACCTACGCTTGATGCAGAACCGAACTATGAAGACCACCCGGTTAGCCCCTGGCCCAAATGGAATGTTGACAATGGCTACTTCAGGGATTATGATGTGCGCAAACAACTGTACCGTTCAGTATTTGCCGGTGCATGCGGCGTTACCTACGGCCATCATTCTATCTGGCAGTTTATGAATGCAAAAGAAGCGGCGATAAACTATCCTGACCGCGGCTGGATAAATGCGCTGGACAGGCCCGGCGCCTGGCAGGCGGGCTACCTGCGCAAGTTGATAGAAAGCAGGCCTTTTAACAGCAGGGTGCCAGATACGGCTATGCTATTACAGGGCCAGGGTGTAAAAGGGGAGCATGCAGAAGCATTCAGGGCAGATGGCGATGGTTATGCCATGATTTACCTGCCTGTGGGCAAACCCATTATTGCCAATACGGCAATCATAAAAGCCAGTGAAATAAAGCTGTGGTGGTTTAACCCAAGGGATGCATCGGTAACAGAAGCTGGTATTAAAAAGAATGAAGGAAAAATACAGCTTACGCCACCTTCATCCGGCCCTGAGAATGATTGGGTGCTGGTTGTAGAAGATGCCGGCAGAAATTACCAACCTTTTCAAAAATGAACCATCCCGGCGGCTGCAGCTAACCGCTGTTTCTTATGGTACGCAGGCCGGTGCTGATAAAAAGCCTGGATACACCTGTAATTAATGAAACCTTGCTTATCCCCCCGCGGCCCAGCCTTTTTGCGTCAACAGCCAGTATAAGCTGCTTTTGTTTTTTATCTAAAAACGGGAGAAGTTTTTTATACTTGGCTGTTAACAATTCTTCTGTTTTCATAAGTACTTTTTGTAAAAAATTAAGGGGTATAGAAATACCCCTCGCTGTTGTAATTCTACCGACCCTAAACGTGTAACCGTTTAAAAGGGCTCTATCCAATGTACAGGTTGAGTTATTGCATTAGTATGTATGATTAAGTTTTAAGTACCGCACATTCCATAGCCTCCCTGGCAGTTTTATATATTGTGGGTAGTTGTTTCGCTGTAAAAAATACTGATGTATGCTGCCCAGAAAAATGTGGTTGCAGGCGCTGGCAAATACCACAATGTTGAACATGAGAAAGCTGCTTAAGACGCGGCTGTAATAACCAAAATGTTTTATTGGAAAGCTCGTTGTCATTGGGTACTGTAATGGATATAACAAATTATGTGCTTATTAGGGTTGAAAGACCATCCGTAATTTAGTTTTAGGTATACAGATTCTGCTGCCCTTGAAAACCATTGGCCCACGTACACAATCAATGTGAACTCCCTTCTTCCCCGCTACAGAAGAAAAGCAATAGGCAATAAACCAGTCGCCATACAACAATGTATGGTATTGGCTTGCAAGGCAGATAAACTCAAAGAACGGATAGTCATTTCAGCGTGTAAAAATGATAAATAAAGAAAAACATACCTATCCTAAAACTTAGGGTGTTTTTAAATGAAAATTTGTATCCCTAATTTTTGGTATGTCCTATTCTGATAAAATTTTTTGTGTTATGTAGAGGTAAGTATTTTGCCAAAAACAAATATTGGTATACAAAATTTAGTTAGCTTGCGTGCCTGCAAAAAATCTGGCCGCTACCCGGGAAGCATACACACACCATCATTTCAGCACCAAGAGCATTTTCCTAAGCAAATTTTATACATGATAAACATTTGTATTGTAGATGATCATTTATTGATGGCGCAGTCTTTAAAGAGATTGCTTGCAAGCCTTGATATAGCATGCAGTATTAAATTATACCAGAGTGCCGAAGAATTTCTTGCAGGCGATTACACAAACTGGAAACCGGATGTGATACTTTCAGACATTTTATTGCCGGGCATAACAGGTATGGAGCTTATTGATAAGTCCAAGCATACAGGAGCAAAGTTTATTCTGCTGACTTCCGTTACCGATTTAAACCTTATTAAAGAAGCCCTTGCAAAAGGGGTAAGCGGCTATCTTACCAAAGACATTCCTGAAGAAGAACTAGCTGAAGCAATACAACAGGCTTTGCGGGGGGTACAATACATCAACAGGTCGTTAAAAGACAGGATTGTAGAGCAGATTTTTACAGCCGAGACTGCTAATTTTAACCTTAGCCCCCGGGAAAACCAGATACTGCAATTAATATGTGCCGGGCAAACGCCTAAAGAAATAGCGGGGGATATGGGCCTCAGCATTTACACCATTCAGCAGTATATTAAAAACATCATGCGCAAATTCAAGGTAAACCGTACCACAGAAATGGTGGTGCTGGCTATAAAACACGGTTTGTATAACCCCCGGCTAACAAAACCATAGCCTTTTAATACGGCTAATGCACAGGTACCGGCGGCATAGCTTTTTCAACCACGGTTAATTCTTTAAGAGGAAATACAGTCTCCATACGCACCAGCAGCGAGGGGCGCCGCCGGTCAGTAGATTCTTTTTCTGAAACGTAATACAGGCAGGTAGCATTGCCGCCTTCAATTTTAAGTACAAGCAATGCACCCATAAGCAGGTCAGGTTTTTTTGAAGGAAGAACTTTGTCTCCAACCTCAATAGTCATAGTTATTGTTTTAAAGTTGCTTCCTTCCTCCCTGTTTTACGCAAAGTAGTGCCAGATAATAAATACCGCAAGCACAACCAGGAAAGAAAAGAAGCTAAAATAAATCAGCTTTTTTAATCTAATTGTATTAATCCGGTGAAAACGGCTTTTTAGCACAGCAATGTTTTTTATGGTTAAAGATTACGCCATCAATATGGTACCGGAACTTGCGGGGTTTTTCTTAAAATATTGAAGATCAGTGGTTATTATTAACCGCAGCATGGTTGCGATGCTTACAGCCTTGAAAATATAACCGGAAAGTTTTATAGGGAAGTAAAACTAAGATAAGTGAAAAACTGCATTTTGCAAACCCGCCGGTGCAATTTTTCTGTTACCGGGGCAAATAGCCCACTGCTGTACCGGGCATAAAAAAATGTTTGGGGCGTGTCCCTCGTACCTTGGGCCGGGCTTTCCGCTCATACTCCGCCACAAGCCCAGCCGCAAAGCCCTCAGCGGGGTATCCGCTTCAATCCCTCACGCAGCATCGCGTACGGTTTTGGTGTAGGGTAGTGATAAAATCCGTCTCCGTGTTAGCCCGCTCAGCCAACCGGTATTGGCTTATAATTGCTGTAGTAAAAATTGTTCAATTACAGCAGGGTAATGTTGGTGCTCAAGGGCATGAATGCGCTGTGCCAGCGTTTCCGGGGTATCTTGCGGCAAAACCGGGCAGGTAGCCTGGAATATCACAGAGCCATGATCATACAGCTCATCCACAACATGAATGGTTATCCCGCTTTCCTTCTCTTTTGCCGCAATAACCGCGGCATGCACAAAGTTGCCGTACATGCCTTTGCCGCCATATTTAGGCAGCAGGGCAGGATGGATATTTACAATCTTGTTGGCATAAGCATTAATTAAGGCAGAGGGCACTTTCCATAAAAAACCTGCAAGAACAACAAAATCAATGCCCGCCTCTTTCAATTCTTCAACGTAAGCATTTCCCCTGAAAAACTTTTCCTTCTCAATCATCAGTACGGGTATGCCATAAGATGCTGCAATATCAATAACACCGGCGCCAGGTTTGTTACAGGCCACCAGTTTTACGTGTACCAGTTGGTGATTGCTGAAGTGCTCAATAATTTTATTAGCATTACTGCCTGCTCCTGACGCAAAAATTGCAATGTTCATTAGTTGTTAATTGCCTGTTCGTAAAAAATGAAGTCATAATCTATTACACCAACCTCAGTATTTCAACAAAAGGATGGCTTGTTTCTCTATGGGCGGAAGGACAAAAAAACATTCGCATAACAATTTATTGTAATGCAAACGTATGCTTGCTAAGCCGCAAACGTATGCGTTAATTGCATGTAAGGTGAACTTTATTCAAGGGCATAAATCTAATTTTGAAATGTTAAATTTTAATCTGCACCAAAATTACTGCAAATGAAAATTCTTAATCCGCCAAAAGCAATCATGATGTTGATTGCTTTATTTTTTTGTGCAACCCTGGCCCTTGCGCAGAAAACCGTAACAGGCAACGTTTCCGATTCTACAGGCCAGCCAATGTCAGGGGTATCCGTGGTGGTAAAAGGTACAAAAAGAGGGACCAATACGGACCAGTTAGGTAACTTTTCCATCAGCGCCGATGCGGGTGCTACGTTGGTGTTTAGCTTTATTGGGTACACCACCAAAGAAGTAAGGGCCGATGACCCTGCCGGCCTGAAAGTTCAGATGGCCATTTCCTATGACAAAACCACAGAAGTGGTAGTAACGGCACTCGGTATTAAAAAAGAGAAAAAAGCACTTGGGTATGCTGTACAGGAAGTAAAGGGTTCGGATATGGTAAAGGCAAGGGAACCGAACGTTATTAATGCGCTGGCCGGTAGGGTAGCTGGTTTGAGTATTAATACTTCCACAAATTTATTTGCAGACCCGCAGATAAGATTAAGGGGAGGCGGCACCGCAATCGTAATTGATGGTGTAGTGGTGAATTCTGATTCCTGGAATTTGAGTGCCGATGATATCGAAAGCTTTTCAGTATTAAAAGGCCCTGCTGCTTCGGCATTGTATGGTGCTTTGGCTACCAATGGCGCCGTTCAGATAACTACAAAAAGAGGAACGAAGAACAAAAAACGTGGCTACAGCGTTGATTTCAATTCAAGCAATCAATTTGATTTAGGATTTGTCTCTATACCTGGCTTTCAAACCGAATATGGCCCCGGTTCAACGTTTGAGTATGAGTTTGAAGATGGCAGGGGAGGTGGCATTAACGACTATGATTATTATATATGGGGTCCAAGGTTTGAGGGGCAGTTACTTAAGCAGTGGAATAGCGAGAGAGACCCTGCTACCGGTCAGCTAATTCCTTTGCCTTGGTTGGCACGTGGAAAAGATAACCTGAAGAATTTTATGCAAACTGGCATTCTTACAGTTAATAATATAGCTGTTTCCTCCAGCACAGAAAGGGCTGATCTTAGATTTTCGGTATCTCAAACCTATCAAAAAGGAATGATACCGAATACTAAACTAAATGCAACAAACATTAATTTTTCCAGCGGCCTAAACCTCTCTAAAAAGCTCCGCTTTGAATCAAATATCAATTACAATCGTCAATATACGCCCAACTTTCCGAGGGTCGAATATCAACCGGCAAGCCCTATTTATTCTATGATGGTTTGGGGGGCCGCAAATTATGATGTGAGGGATTTAAGAGATTATTGGTTGCCCGGCCTGGAAGGCATCCAGCAAAAGCACGTAGAGTATTACCAGTATTCAAATCCATATTTTGTAAGTTATGAGAATCTTCAGGGATACTATAAGGATGATATATACGGATATGCTAAACTTAAGTATAATATTACGCCAGATTTAGATATTTATGTGCGTACTTATATAAGTGGCTATTTTTTAAACAGGGATTGGAAATATCCAAAATCAATTACGATTTACAATGGTGATGGTAACTACGCTTTGCGTGGAGGTTACAGGGAAAGATATGAAAATCAATTTACCAGTAACACTGATTTTTTGGCAACTTATACCAAAAAGCTCACGTCAGATATCTCGCTTAAAACATCCCTTGGAGGCAATTTGTATTATTTCAATAATAAATATCTGTATAGTCATACTAATAATGGCATTCTTATACCTCAACTGTACACGGTTGATAATAGTGTTGACCCTGCTTCTACAGAGAGCAGAAAGTATCAAAGACAAATATTAAGTGCATATGCTTATGCTGATCTGGATTATAAGAAGATGATTTTCCTGAATATTACTGATAGGATGGATCAAAGTTCAAATTTGCCTAAAAAGAATAACACTTATCATTATCCATCTGTCTCCCTCAGTGCTGTGGTGTCAGATATGATAAAATTGCCTTCTGCATTTTCATTTTTCAAGCTAAGGGGTTCTTATGCTAGCGTAGCACGTGACGCATTTAATAAAGATAACCTGGCTAGCATCTACCAATTGTTTACGCCATATTATAGTGGTGGTATGTGGGATGGGAAACAATCTTTATACTATGATGGGAAATTGTATAATCAGGACTTAAAGCCGGATAGAACAAGTGCAATAGAATTTGGGGCCGAAGTGAGATTGCTTAAAAGTAGAGTCGGCTTCGATGTGGCATGGTTTAACTACAAGGATGGGCCAAGGATTTTTGATTTAGCGCTCTCGCCAAGTACTGGTGGTACTAGCACCCAACGCAACGGATTAACATATACAAGAAAAGGTGTAGAGGTAAGTGTGAATGCTTCCCCGATCAAGGGAAGAAACTTTACGTGGGATGTTGTTGTTAACTGGTCAACGTACAGAAGGAGACTACAAAAAGTTTATGATACCCTTACTCAGCAGCCTCAAACGCTAGTACATGTTGGTGACAGGACTGACATCTTGGAGTACACGGATTTTGACAGAGCGCCTGATGGTCAAATTGTATTTAATGCCTCGAACGGGCGTCCTTTGATAAAACCCAGGTCTTCTAATAATGGATACCGAAATAATAATTGGTCTGGAAGTATTCAGAATAGTTTCCGTTATAAGGAATTTTCCCTAAGCTTTTTAGTTGATGCCCGTTGGGGCGGTAAGTTGATAAATTATCTTAGCCAAAAACAATACGAAGGTGGTGCGCATCCACTTTCTGCAACAGAATGGCGGTATAAAGACTGGCAAAACAGAAACACACCGGGTTATAAGGGAAGCTTTGTTGCTTCTGGTGTAAATGTGATTGAAGGATCCGGACAAGTAACTTATGATGCTGATGGTAACGTAGTTTCAGATACAAGGAAATTTCAGCCAAATACTACACCCATTTTATGGGAAACGTATGGACAGAGGTTTCTTGGTCGACCGGCAGCAAATGTGGTGGATAGGTCTTTTGTGAAAATTAGAGAAATAATATTCTCATATTCTATTCCATCAAAATTAATTGCCAAACAGAAGATTTTTAGTGCGGCTTCAATATCTGTCGTAGGTAGAAACTTATGGTATTGGACAAAAGATAAAGCAGCTAAAAACATGGATCTTGACCAGTTTAGTGAAGACAACACTTCTTCAGACCTGCAGTCTCCGTCAGTTAGAAGTGTTGGTGTAAACCTTAATTTAAGCTTTTAGCAATTAAAACGTAAACAAATGAAAACTATCTTTTTTATAAGAGCCATTTTTCTTTTCTCTATCGCTGGCGTTATCTTGGCCGGTTGCAAAAAAATAGATGAATTGCAAAAAAATCCAAATCAATCAGACCAGGCTACCCCGGCTTTATTGCTGACAAACATACTGCAGAATACACATGAAGATGCATTTGAGGGATTTGATGATTTTCCTGGAACTCAGCAACAATTCATGGTTTGTAATGAGGTGTATTATATGGATCAAACATATTTGTGGGGATCTGGTAATTGGGGATATTACAATACATTAAGAAATGTTAACCGGCTGGAGATAGAAACGAACAAAAAGTCCGATGAGTTAACACCATCATATTTGGCCATTGCTAAATTTTTAAAAGCGTATTTGTTTAGCAAAATATCATTACAAGCCGGCGATATTCCTTTAAGTGAAACCATGAAAGCTTCGGAAGGCACATTTTATCCTAAGTATGATAATCAAAAATCAGTTTTTTTGCAATGTCTGAATTGGTTGGAAGAAGCCAACAGCGAAATGGGTGCCATTCTCAGCCAGAATGGGGGCGCCTCAATAGAAGGGGATTATTTTTTTGGCGGTTCTATAGCAAGCTGGCAGCGTATTGTTAACTCACTCCAACTGAGATTGTTGATAAATTTGAGCAAAAAAGAATCAGACGGTGACTTGAAAATAAAAGAAAGATTTCAATCAATTATCAGTAACCCTGCCAAGTATCCAATAGTCACTGAAAATGATCAAAATCTCCAGATTGTTTATAATGAAAGCCTCGTTAGCAATTATTATCCTCTCTATTTAGATCTTGATGGTAGCAGATACACAGCGAGAGTATTAATTGGTGCTACCTGGCTTGATTTGTTAACTTCCAACAAAGATCCACGTACCTTCATTATTGCTTCTCCTGCACCCTCAATCGCCGCAGATCCTAACAACCCATTCGCAAATTACAAGGGGGCAAAAACTGGCGATTTACAGAGCTACATACAAACTCAAACAGTTGCGGGGCAATACAGCACCTTAAAAAGAAGCTATTGGATATCAAAAACCGGACATCCCTGTATTCAAGTTGGAGCATCAGAAACTTATTTTAATATAGCCGAAGCTATTAACAGAGGTTGGATTTCAGGAGATGCCGCTGCTAATTATAAAAACGGTATCAGGCGTTCAATGGAGTTCTTCGGAGTTTCTGAAACTGATGTTAATGTATTTCTAAATCAACCATCTATTGCATATAAGGGAAATGGTTCAGAAGGATTGCAACAAATACTAACGCAAAAGTATGTAGCCTTTTTTGAGAACTCTGGATGGGAAGCATATTATAATTACAGAAGAACCGGAATTCCTGCCTGGGAAGTTGGCATCGCAAACGAAAACAAAGCAATTCCAAAACGGTTTCGTTATCCAACAGATGAATACACAACAAATGCAGCAAATGTGAAATCTGCTGTTCAAAGTCAATTTGGAGGTTCTGATACCCGTAATGATGTAATGTGGATTATTGAGTAGGTGAATAGTAAAGAGTTTTCTACACTTTCACAGCCCTGTAAATCTATCAAAAGTTTACAGGGCTTCTTTAATCCCTTCTCCCCATCACCCTTCTCCACATTTTTCCAATATACTTCCTGAAAAAGCCAAACTGCCCCAGCGGCAAGCTGATAAGTAAAACACAGAAAGGCCATAACAGTGTAACGATAATAATATATAGTGGGATACGTACACCGGCAGGTTCAATTTCAAATAGCCCCAGGATTTTGCGCCCAAGGTAGCCACAGAGGCTGCCGCCTAACGCGAATGTGATAAAGATGAGCGTAAACTGTAACCAGCCAACATTCCATTTTTGTTTAAGCTTTTGAAACATGCCGTAAATATGGTAAAAAAATAAAGGTGCAGGTATTGTTTCTTAATGGCCAACCCAACAACAAAACCAGCTTACAATTTCATGACATATTTGTCATGACAAAACAATCAATCCTCTGAAACTCAAGGTGGGCAAGGGTAAAAAAATTTTTTATGCGATGGTGTTTTGTCAACATCGTGTCATATTTTTGCAGCCGTCCAGGGATATTTTTCCACATTCCAACAATCGAATTGTGAATATGACCCACTATAGAAAAATTATCAAAGCCACTACTGCAGGATTTATTTTATCGTTTCTTTTCTTGTTTACTGGTAATGCGGTTGCGCAGGATGGAAAGGCTATTTTTTCAGCTAATTGCGCCTCGTGCCACGCGTTAAACCGAGATTTGACTGGACCTGCCTTAGCTGGTGTGGAAGACAGGGGGCCATGGGGTGATAGGAAAAAGTTGTATGCGTGGATACATAATCCAACTGGCTTCATGGCTACAGATGCTTATACAGCGGATCTTAAGAAAAAATTCAATAACAACGTAATGACGCCGTTCCCTCAGCTAAGTGAGAAGGAAATTGACGCCATTTTAGACTATATAAAAACGGCACCTCCACCAGGCGAAGGGAAAACTGAAAAGGAACCTACTGAAAAAAACGCTTCCGAAGGCGATAGCTCTCTTCTCTTCGGTATTCTTACATTAATCCTTGCTATTGTTGCATTTACATTATTGCAGGTTAATGCTAACCTGCGCAAAATGGCTGATGACAAAGAGGGTGTAGGCTCTAAAGAACCTATTCCTTTCTGGAGAAACAAAACTTATATTGCTTTTCTTACCGTAATACTCTTTTTGGTGGGTGGTTATCTTACTACCAAAGGCGCTATAGGCCTGGGCCGCAGCCAAAAATACCAGCCCACACAACCTATCGTTTATTCCCACAAAGTGCACGCTGGTATTAACCAGGTTAACTGTTTATACTGCCACGGTGCTGCACAGGATGGCAAACAGGCTACCATACCTTCTGTAAATGTTTGTATGAACTGTCACCTGGCTATCAATGAATATACAGGTACTGCTAAAATTTATGATGCCGAAGGAAATGAAGTAAACGGTACTGCGGAAATACAAAAACTCTACAAATACGCTGGTTTCGAGTTTGGCAAACCATGGGATCCTTCCAAAGCAAAACCCATAGAATGGGTGCGCCTCCACAACCTGCCGGATCATGTGTATTTCAATCACTCCCAACACGTTAAGGCTGGCCAGGTACAATGCCAGACATGTCACGGAGAAATCAACAAGATGGACGAGGTATACCAGTTTTCAGACCTCAGCATGGGCTGGTGTATCAACTGCCACCGTACTACCAACGTTAAGTTTAAAGACAACGGTTTCTACAGCATATACGAAAAATATCATGAAAACCTGAAGAATGGTACATTCGACAGCACTAAGGGTATTACTGTAGAACAAATAGGCGGTACAGAGTGCCAGAAATGTCACTATTAATTAGCTATTAGCAAATTATAAAGCTAACGTGCTAATTGTTTACGAAGAGTGTTCTGCATCATTAGCACATCAGCACATTATCGAATCATCACATTATGGAAAAAAAATACTGGCAAAGTTTTGGGGAACTGAACAACTCTGAGGCATTTCAGCAGGCCGGGAAAGATGAGTTCAAAGAAGAACTTCCTTTCGAAAGCGATAGCAAAGGCTTTTTGGAGACTGCCACCCCCAGAAGGGATTTCCTTAAATACTTAGGTTTTAGTACGGCTGCCGCTGCAATGGCCGCCAGTTGCGAAATTCCGGTAAAAAAGGCCATTCCATTTGCCAACAGGCCCGAGGATATCATTCCCGGTACAGCTAGTTTTTACGCCACCACTTATGTACAGGATGGAGATGTGGTAAGCATACTTGCCAAGGTTCGCGATGGCCGGCCAATAAAAATTGAAGGCAACGAACTTTCACCCATTACAAAAGGTGGTACTTCTGCAAGGGTGCAGGCTTCTGTTCTGGATTTATATGATACCGCAAGGCTACGTTTCCCATCCATTGATGGTAAGGAAGTTACGCTTGAAGCGGTGGATAAATCAGTAACCCAGGCCCTTTCCGGTATCGGCACATCTCCGGTTGTTATCCTTACCAGCACCATCACTTCTCCTTCCACTAAAGACGTTATCAGCCAGTTCCTGGCAAAATATCCCGGCAGCCGCCATGTACAATACGATGCAGTATCATACACAGGCATGTTGCTGGCAAATGAAACTACTTACGGTAAAAGGGCAATACCCTCTTACCGCTTTGATAAAGCCAAAGTAATTGTAAGCATAGGTGCGGATTTCCTGGGCACCTGGCTTAGCCCTACAGAATTTTCCAAACAGTACGCTGTTGGCAAAAAAATAAACGAGAAAAACCCTGAAATGAGCCGCCACATTGCTTTTGAGACTGTGGCCAGCCTTACAGGTTCTAATGCTGATGACCGCTTCCTGCACCGCCCGTCTGAAACCGGCGCTGTGGTGGTAGCACTTTACAATGCCATCAGCGGCTCTGGCGCCGGCAGCATTGCCGATGCAAAACTTAAAGCCGGTATAGAAGCGGCTGCCAAACAGTTAAGCGCCAGCAAAGGCGCTGCACTGGTAGTTTGCGGCAGCAACGATCCCAATGTACAGATTGTAGTTAACGCTATCAACGAAGCTTTGCAAAGTGGGGGCAATACCATTGACTGGAGTTCAACCTATAACTTTCGCCAGGGCGTAGATGGAGACTTTGCCAAACTTGTTGACGAAATGAATGCCGGTTCCGTAGGTGCGTTGCTGGTATATGGCGCTAACCCGGCCTATAGCTGGGTTGATGGTAAAAAGTTCGCTGACGCACTTAAAAAAGTAAAAGTTACTGTGTCTTTCAATCCCAAGGCGGATGAAACTTCGCAGCTTTGCAAATACAGCATTCCCGATAGCCACTTCCTGGAAAGCTGGGGCGATGCGGAAGCCAAAACAGGCTATTTTTCTTTGATACAGCCCACTATTCACCCCCTGTTCAAAACACGCCAGTGGCAGGATAGCCTGCTGAAGTGGAGCGGCGCAACTTCTGATTATCTTTCTTTTGTTAAAACATATTGGGTTAACAAACTGGGCAGCGAGTATGCCTGGGACAAAGCCCTGCAGGATGGCGTTATTAACCCGGCGGCTGAACCTGCTGCTGCAGGCAGTGCTTTTTCACCCACTGCTGTAGCTGGGGCTATCGGCGCTGTTTCTTCCGCTAAAAAAGGCGGGGCAACAGAGCTGGTGCTTTACCAAAAAACTGCTATCGGTGCCGGCCAAGGCGCCAGCAACCCTTGGTTGCAGGAAATGCCCGATCCCATTACCCGTGCCGTTTGGGATAACTACGTTATTGTATCTCCCGCAATGGCAAAAACCTTGCTGGGTATTGATTTAACCAATAGCGGCCAGGCAGATGATTATGAAGTACAGCCCGCTAAAAAAGTAGTAAAGGTTACCGTGAATGGTAAAGAAGCTGTAGAGCTTCCCGCACTGATTATTCCGGGTACACAGGCCAATACCATCGGCATTGCGCTGGGTTACGGCCGTACGGAAAAGGTGGGCAAGGCTTCCAACGGCGTAGGAAAGAATGTATTTCACCTGGCTTCTTTAGCTAACGGCAATTTTGTTGACTTTAGCGTTGCCGATGTAAAAATTGAGACCACCGGTGCCAAATACGATGTGGCGCTTACACAATTACACAATATTTACGATACAAGCCAGGGCAAGCGTACCGAAGTGATGAAGGAGCTTACACTGGCCGAGTTCAAACATAAACCAACCGAAATTCGTGACGAACGTGCCAAGGAATTAGAACCCTGGGGCGGTTTGGAGAAGTTTGAAAGCGACGGTACCATTTACCCTGTTTACGACAAACCGGGCATTAAATGGGGCATGAGTGTTGACCTTAACTCCTGTACCGGTTGCGGCGCCTGCGTAGTTGCATGTAATGCCGAAAATAACATACCGGTAGTTGGCAAAGAAGAAGCCAAGCGTTACCACGATATGCACTGGATTCGCATTGACCGCTATTACAGTGGCGAGGATATGGACAATCCTAAAGTGGTGTTTCAGCCGCTGATGTGCCAGCATTGCGATAATGCGCCTTGCGAAAACGTTTGCCCGGTATCTGCCACCAACCACAGCAGCGAAGGCCTTAACCAAATGGCTTACAACCGTTGTATCGGTACAAGGTACTGTGCCAATAACTGTCCGTTTAAAGTACGCCGCTTTAACTGGGCCGATTATACAGGGGCCGACAGCTTCCCTGATAACCAGGGCCACATGAGCGAAGCTACCATGCTGATGAATGACGACCTTACCAGGATGGTGCTTAACCCGGATGTTACCGTACGTAGCCGTGGTGTTATTGAAAAATGTTCTTTCTGTGTACAACGTTTGCAGGAAGGCAAGCTGAAAGCTAAAAAAGAAAGCCGCCCGCTGCAAAACAGCGATGTTACTGTGGCTTGCGCCCAAAGCTGCCCCAGCGATTGTATTACCTTCGGCAATGCCAACGATCCGGAAAGTAATGTGAGCAAAGCCCGGAAAGAAAACCCTAACAGGTTGTTCATTTCGCTGGAGCAGTTGCACGTATTGCCCAACGTAAATTACCTGGCTAAAGTGCGTAATACAGTAGAAGAACACCATGCAGCCGGTGCCGAGAAAAAAGAAGCAGAGCATGCTTAAAAACAGGGCAAGTGGGGGAGAGGGAAAAGGCAAGTGGCAGCAATGCCTTGGTGAATTTGTTGAAGCATTGTTGAAACTGGCTTTTTACAATAAATGTTCTTTTAAATACAAATTGTAGAAATACAATTTTGGGCCCGGCAGGGCGAACTACTATGAGGCTTCGTTGCGTCGCACTCTTGTACGCCTTGTTCGCTGCGCGGCAATGTGCGGCAGGTTCAGGGATGGTTGCAGGCTTTCTCCCGAAGGAGGGTTTGCTTCATAAAGAACCGAACCCTTCGCTTTGCTCAGGGCAGGCTACTATGGCAATTGCTGAATAGAATTGTTGCAGTACAAGTGAGTGACACAACAGGCGATGACCATAGTATTAAACGCCGGGACAATAAAAAATATCATCAGAAGATTCAGATAAATCAGGGCGATATCCTGGTCTAAATAATAAGAGATGCATTTAAAGTACGAATCACAACTAAGAGAACCGCTGGTTTATGGTGAAAAAACGTATCACCAGGTTACGGAAGATATCTGCCGCCCTATTGAGGCAAAACCTTCCAAATTGTGGTATATAGGCTTTTTCATTGCAGTGGCTTTACTGCTGTTTGGCGTGTACAGCGTTTACCGCGAGGTTACTTACGGTATTGGCCAGTGGAACCTTAACAAAACCGTTGGCTGGGGTTGGGATATCACCAACTTTGTGTGGTGGGTTGGTATCGGCCACGCCGGTACGCTTATATCTGCTATTCTTTTGTTGTTCCGCCAGGGTTGGAGAACAGGTGTAAACCGCGCCGCAGAAGCGATGACGATTTTTGCGGTAATGTGCGCCGGCCAGTTCCCCATCTTCCACATGGGCCGTGTTTGGATGGCCTTCTTTACACTGCCTTATCCTAACACCCGCGGCCCTTTATGGCCCAATTTTAACTCTCCGCTGTTGTGGGACGTATTCGCTATCTCAACCTACTTCACCGTGTCGCTGCTGTTTTGGTACTCTGGCCTTATTCCGGATTTTGCCACCGTACGCGACAGGGCTAAAACAAAACTGCGCAAGCACTTATATGGTGTTGCCTCGTTTGGCTGGATAGGGAGCACCAAACACTGGCAAAGGCATGAATCGCTGTCGCTGGTATTGGCAGGTTTAAGTACACCGCTGGTATTGTCAGTGCACACCATCGTATCTTTCGACTTTGCCACTTCGGTTATCCCCGGCTGGCATACTACCATATTCCCTCCTTACTTCGTTGCCGGTGCGGTATTCTCCGGTTTTGCAATGGTGCAATCGCTAATGATTATTGTGCGCAAAGTATTTGGCATGGAAGATTACATTACCATGGGCCATATTGAAGCGATGAACAAAGTAATTGTTACTACCGGCTCCATAGTGGGTGTGGCGTATTTAACGGAATTATTCATGGGCTGGTATAGCCAGAACAAATATGAGGGCTACACTTTCTGGTACAGCCGAGCCAATCTGTTCAGTCCTTATGGCTGGAGCTACTGGGGCATGATGGCTTGTAACGTGATAAGCCCGCAGATATTCTGGTTCCGCAAAATGAGAAGGAACCTGTTCGTTACCTTCTTCATGAGCGTAATTGTAAACATAGGTATGTGGTTTGAGCGTTTTGTAATTATCGTTACCTCTTTGTACAGGGATTACCTACCTTCCTCATGGTCTGTATATTACAGCCCCACCATTTGGGAAATGGGTTTTTACCTGGGTACATTCGGTTTGTTCTTTACCTGTTTCTTCCTGTTTGCCAAATACTTCCCGGTTATCGCCATTGCGGAAATCAAATATGTGCTGAAGACATCCGGCGAAAGCTACAAGGATAAGATGGCGGCAATTGAAGAACAGGAGCCGGACGAGTTTGCTCATGCACATGCGCATTAACCCCCCAACCCCCTGAAGGGGGCGGGAGCATGCGGCTTATGGGTACGGATTTGAGAATAGATAAGCTCTATAATTTTTAACCTTTAAATTTCCCCCTTAAGGGGATAGGGGTATGGCTAAAAAAACATTTGTTGTAGGTTGTTTTGATGACGAAGCGGTACTGTTTCCCGCTGTAAAGAAAACCCGGCTGGCAGGTTATAAGATACACGATATCTATACCCCGTTTGCTGTGCACGGCCTTGACCATGCAATGGGTTTAAGGGAAACCAGTTTGCATACTGCAGGTTTTATCTATGGTATTACCGGTACAACCACCGCTCTTTCAGGTATTGGCTGGATATTGACCAAAGACTGGCCTATCAATTTTGGAGGTAAGCCGCACTTTGCGCTGCCGGCATGGATACCCATCATGTTCGAGCTAACGGTGTTGTTTTCCGCTGTAGGCATGGTGTTAACTTTTTGCTACCTGTGCCAGTTGGCCCCGTTTGTTAAAAAACACCATTTTCATCCCCGCGCTACCGATGATCTGTTTGTTATGGTAATAGAAACCACCGCTAAAACCAATGTAGAAGACCTGAAAGGGTTTTTAAAAGCCAATGGTGCGGTAGAAGTGGATGTACAGGTTGCAGAACCTGGCTGGTGGCTGGGCCGTTACGATAAGGAACAGCAACTGATAAGAGATGTGGAGGTAGCATAGCAGGGTAAAAGGATTTAAAATTTGCCGATAAAGCATAAATAAAAATGAAAAAATCAGCAATCATAAGTTTTATTACAGCAGGAATAGTGTTGGTAAGCTGCAGCGATGTTAAACGCAAGCCGGGCACTGTCTATATGCCGGATATGGCGTACAGCCGTGCTTATGAAACCTACTCAGAGCGTGATTCGATGAAGTTTACCACCGATGCGAATGATGCTGAAGACAGGATATTTTACAATAACCTTCCGGTGGCTGGTACGATAGCCCGTGGCGAAGAGATGCCTTTTCCGATAGCGAAGGACAAGCAGGGCGATACAACCAATTACATCGCATCTAAGCAGGTGCCAAACCCGTTACCGGCTTTAAATGCGGCAGAACTGGTAGAAGCAGAACGCTTATACCTGATTAATTGTGGTGTATGCCACGGCGCCAAGCTGGATGGAAATGGGCCTTTATATAAAGATGGCAATGGGCCTTATCCTGCAAAACCCGCTCAGTTGGTGGGTAATGCATTGTACGAAAACATGCCCGACGGACAAATGTTTTACTCCATTGCTTATGGCAAAAACCTGATGGGCAGCTATGCATCCCAGTTAACCCGCAAGCAACGCTGGCAGATAATTCATTACATAAAAACCAAGCAAGGTAAAACAGGTTCAGCACCCGCTGCTGCCCCTGCTGCAGACAGCGCATCAACAGCAAAGAAATAAATAACTGAATACCAAGTATCTATAAAAGAGATTTACAATGGCTGCATTAACAAAAGAACAATTTGAGATTCCTGCGAAAATGAGGGCATGGTCACTTGGGCTCATTGCCGCAGGTGTGCTGGCTTTTATCTTAGGGCTTGTTACCAAAGGCCTGAGCGGGGACGAACATAAGAAAGCCGAATTTATAGGCACTTTAATGTACAACAGCATATTCTGGTTGCTTGTTTGTAATGCCAGCATGTTCTTTATTTGTATCACCACACTGGCCATGGGCGCCTGGCAGGTAGCTATCCGCCGTATACCTGAAGCCATATCTACGCTGGTAAAAATATTTGGTCCTATAGCATTTGTGATACTTGTTTATGTAGTAATTGTTGATCATAACCACCATATTTACCACTGGATAAGCGATGAAGCCAAAGAAGACCCTGTGCTGAAAGGAAAACTTGGTTTTTTAAATCCAACATTCTATCTTATCTGGACTACACTGGCTATTGGATTGTGGATGCTGCTGGGTGCAAGGATGCGCAAATTGAGCGAAGAGGCGGATGATGCAGCTTTAAGGGGTGAAGAGCCGGGAAAAAGTTTTATCTGGAGAAACACTGTTTCAGCTTCGTTGTTTATCGTTTGGTTTGCATTAACAGTAGGTTCTACTGTTCCCTGGTTGTGGATGATGAGTATTGATGCACACTGGTACAGCACTATGTATAGCTGGTACACTTTTGCCAGTTCTTTTGTAAGCGGTATGAGCCTTATAGCTCTTTGGGTTATCTATCTTAAGAACAAAGGCTATCTTCAGTACGCCAACGAAGAGCACCTGCATGACGTTGGTAAATTCATGTTCGCATTCTCCATTTTCTGGACATACCTTTGGTTTTCGCAATTCATGTTGATATGGTACGCTAACATTCCTGAAGAAACAGTTTACTTCAAGCATCGTGTTGACGGGCCGTATAAAGGAATATTTTTCCTTAACCTTATCATCAATTTCGTGTGCCCGTTGTTAATACTGATGAAGAGGGCCGCCAAGAGGAATTATACACTTATGACCTTTATGGCTGTGTTGATCATCTTTGGCCACTGGATAGATTTTTACCAAATGGTAATGGGCAGCATTAGAAAAGAGGATGCGGGTATAAGCTGGCTGGACTTTGGTATAGCGGCCTTCTTTGTGGGAATGATCATTTTCTTTGTTGGAAAGGCATTGGCTTCAAAGCCTTTAACACCAAAGTACCACCCTTTTATGAAAGAAAGTATTATACACCATACCTGATAATTCAGGATGGTATATACGGAATACAACATTGAAAAACAGGGAAACATAATTTTTATAAGATAATTCATATAGCATCATGTCAATGTTTTTTACCATAGCTGTTATTGTGCTGGTCTTTCTCATCATCTTCCAGATTGCGAAGGCCAGCGAATATGTAGCAGTATTGAAAGGGGAAGAAAGAGGCCGCCGGCAGCAAAACAAGGTGAATGGGTTTTTAATGATTGGCTTCCTTGTACTGGGTCTTGTAGGTGTATACGTGTGCAACGAAATGTTTTACCATAAAACATTGTTGGCCCATGAATCTGCCAGTGTTCAGGGAGAAAAGGTTGACAGCATGTTGTGGGTAACCCTGATTGTAACAGGTGTGGTATTTATTATTACACAGATTATTCTCTTCTGGTTCAGCTACAGATACCAGGAAAGCGATAACAGAAAAGCTTTTTATTTTCCGCACAATAACACTATGGAGTTGGTTTGGACGGTTGTACCGGCCATAGCTTTGACAGTGCTCGTGGTTATCGGGCTTCGTAACTGGTTTACTTTTACCAGCGAGGCGCCAAAAGAAGCGATGAAAGTGGAAGTTACCGGTAAACAATTCGGCTGGATTTTCCGCTATGCCGGTAAAGACAAAGAATTTGGAAAAAAATATTTCAGGAATATTGACGAGGCTGCCAGCAACTCGTTAGGGCAAATTTGGGATGACCCAAAGAATTTTGACGACGTGGTAGTAACGCAAACCATGTACATCGTTAAAAACAAACCGGTAGAACTTATCATTAATTCGAGGGATGTTATACATGATGTGGGATTGTCACATTTCCGTTTAAAAATGGATGCGGTGCCGGGTACGCCAACTACTTTGTGGTTTACGCCTAAATTCACCACGAAGGAAATGAAGGAAAAAACCGGGAACCCCAATTTTCAATACGAAATCAGTTGCGACCAGATGTGCGGTAATGGCCACTATTCCATGAAAGGCGTAATTGAAGTGGTTACCCAACTGGAGTATGATGCCTGGTTTGCCAAGCAAAAGCCCAACTATTTTGCGGCTTTTCCTGATAAAGACCCGGCCAATGCACAACCTGCGGCCCCGGCAGCCGGTGCTGATACCACTGCCGCAAAGGCAGTAGCTGCTGCTGCGCACTAAAGAGCGTAGAGCTGGTTGAAATTTAATAGAATATCCGGGAGACGGAACATAAAATAGTTGGTACAATAAATAATTTGATATGAGTAACGAAGCTGTTTTGCACGGAAGCCATGTTGATACTTCGCACCATGCGGATGCTCATCATGGAGACCACCACGATCATCACCATCACCAGTCGTTTATTTCAAAATACGTTTTCAGCCAGGATCATAAGATGATTGCCAAGCAGTTTCTTATTACCGGTATGGTATGGGCTGTTGTGGGCGGTTTGATGTCCGTGATCTTCAGGATACAATTAGGCTATCCTGAGGCTTCCTATCACTGGCTGACAGATATTCTGGGCGACATCAATAAAAACTGGGTTACCAAGGAAGGCCGTATTACAGCAGACGCTTATTACGCCATGGTTACCACACACGGTACGGTACTGGTGTTCTTTGTATTAACAGCCGGCCTCAGCGGCACTTTTGCCAACTTTCTTATTCCACTGCAAATTGGCGCCCGTGATATGGCTTCGCCGTTCATGAACATGCTTAGCTACTGGTTTTTCTTCGCAGCCAGCGTGGTAATGATGTCTTCCATCTTTGTTGAAAGTGGCCCTTTCAGTGGTGGCTGGACGGCTTACCCTCCCCTAAGCGCCCTTGGCGATGCCTCTCCCGGTTCTAAAACAGGTATGGATATGTGGTTGATAGCCATGGCATTGTTCGTGGTATCCTCACTGCTGGGCGGCCTTAACTACATTGCCACCGTGCTTAACATGCGTACCAAAGGCATGAGCATGACCAGGCTGCCGCTTACCATCTGGGCATTGTTCTTTACAGCGGTATTGGGTGTATTGTCTTTCCCGGTTTTGTTCTCAGGTTTCATACTGCTGATATTCGACAGAAACTTTGGTACCAGCTTCTACCTCTCAGATATATTCCTCAGCTCAACCAATACGGCCCTCCCCAACGAAGGTGGCAGCGCCATATTGTACCAGCACCTGTTCTGGTTCCTGGGCCATCCGGAGGTATACATCATCCTGTTACCGGCCATGGGTATGGTTAGCGAAATTTTGTCAACCAATGCCCGCAAACCCATCTTTGGTTATATGGCCATGATAGGTTCGCTGTTCGCCATTGTAATACTGGCGTTCCTGGTATGGGCGCACCACATGTTCGTTACCGGTTTAAATCCATTCCTCGGTTCCATATTCGTATTGTTAACGCTGTTAATCGCCGTTCCTTCGGCCATTAAAGTGTTCAACTGGCTTACTACGTTATGGCGGGGCAATATCAGGTTTACACCGGCCATGCTGTTCGCCATTGGGTTTGTAAGCTTGTTTATTTCAGGTGGTTTAACTGGTATCTGGCTGGGTAACTCCGCACTTGATATCCACCTGCATGATACTTACTTTGTTATCGCCCACTTCCACATAGTAATGGGTGTGGCCAGTATGTTCGGCATGTTTGCCGGTATCTACCACTGGTACCCCAAAATGTATGGCCGCTACCTTAATAACACGCTGTCTTACATACACTTCTGGTTAACTATGATTGGCGCTTACCTTATTTTCTGGCCCATGCACTACGAAGGTTTAGCTGGTATGCCGCGTCGTTATTACGATTACAGCATCTGGGAAAGCTTTAAACAGTTTGCAGAGCTTAACAGGTTCATTTCAACTGTAGCCATGATTGTTTTTGCGGTGCAGATTTTGTTCCTGATTAACTTTTTCTATTCTATCTGGAAGGGTAGGAAGGTAACCTCTCAAAATCCATGGGGTTCTACTACGCTTGAGTGGACTACGCCCATCAATCCAGGCCACGGTAACTGGCCCGGTGAAATACCCGAAGTTTACCGCTGGGCATACGATTACGGAAAAGACGGTCACGAGTTTATTCCGCAAACCCAGCCTGTTGGCGAAAATGAAAGCCACCACTAAACGGGCTATGAAATTGAAAAACGCAAGTACAACATATCAAGCAATGCCCCGGTATAAGGGGCATTGCTTTTAATAGGTTCAAAAAAACCAATATTGTTCTTTTAAATTTTCAGGGCGTGCCCCCAAGCTATCGCAAGGGGTCGGGCTATCCGCTGCTACTCCGCCACAAAGCCCCCACACAAAGGCTTCAGCGGGGTATCCGCTTCTATCCCTCACGCGGGGGCAGACGTGTGCAGCCTGAGCATTTTGTGTGAATTAATCCGGCCGGTAAAGCCGGAATTAAAAAGATTACCGTGCAGAATATGGCAGAGCATATCAACACATCATCCGCATCCTTTCAACTGGCTTCCAGGGTGAAGGATTATACCCAACTGGTAAAATTTACCTTGAGTTTCACAGTGGTATTTTCCTGTGTTATCTGTTATTTACTGGCGCCCAATATTGTAGCTTTTTCATGGCTTAATATTATACTGCTTTTTACAGCGGGTATGCTGGTTACAGGCAGTGCCAATGCCATTAACCAGGCGGTGGAAAAGGATACTGACGCCATGATGAAAAGAACTGCCAAACGCCCCGTGGCCGATGGCAGGATGAGTGTAAGCGAAGCACTTACTTTTGCCGCTGTTGCCGGTATGCTGGGCGTGGGTATGATGTGGTATTTCTTTAACCCTTCATCCGCATTGCTCTCGGCTTTTAGTTTGTTCCTGTACGCATGGGTATATACGCCGCTTAAAAAGGTTAGTTCTATAGCGGTATTGGTAGGTGCATTGCCAGGTGCTTTGCCCTGTTTGATAGGCTGGGTTGCCGCTACAGATATGATTAACCCTTTTGAAAAGATAGTAGTAGCCAATACAAGCATTTCCAATATGAATGGCTGGGCTTTGTTTGGCATACAGTTTTTGTGGCAATTCCCGCATTTTTGGGCTATTGCCTGGGTAGCGCATAACGATTACAGCAAGGCCGGGTTTAAGTTGCTGCCAGCGGATAAAGGGCCCACAAAATTTACCGCGTTGCAGGCTGTTATGTACGCGGTGCTGATGGTTCCGGTGGGTATGTTGCCCTATTACATGGGGCTTACAGGGCGTATTAGCTTGTGGATTGTATTAGCGGCCAACCTGTTTATGGTAGTACAATGCATAAGGTTGTATATAAAAATGGATGTGCCGTCTGCCCGCAGGGTAATGTTCAGCAGTTATATATATCTGCCGGTAGTGCTGTTAAGTTTGCTGGCTGATAAGGTTAGTATACAGTAATGTTAGAAAACGTGGAATTTGTATGTATATGAGCAGTAGTGTTACAAGCCCTGAAAGAAAAAAAATACACCCGCACAAGTTTACCTTGTGGGTGGCGATGGGCAGTATTGTGATGATGTTTGCGGGGCTTACCAGTGCTTACGTGGTAAAGAAAAGCCAGAGCAACTGGCTGGAGTTTCCACTGCCCAAAGTTTTCTGGTATTCAACGGCTGCTATTTTGGTAAGCAGCTTAACCATACACCTGGCGCTTAAGGCTTTTAAGGCCCGGCAAATGGGCAGGTACAAAAACCTGCTTACGGTTACAGTGGTGCTTGGCCTGTTGTTCTCGGTGTTACAGTGGATGGGTTTTGGGCACCTGCAGCAGAGCGGCGTACAGTTGTTTGGCGTTGGCAGCAACCCTGCCGCCTCTTTTTTAGGCATTATAACAGGCTTGCATGTGCTGCATGTATTGGGCGGTGTAATTGCTTTACTGGTAATATTTTTTCGGGCATTTAGCAGCTCCCGGAAAACGTATAGCCCGGTATCTATAGAAATTGTGAGTACCTACTGGCATTTTGTTGACATACTATGGATTTACCTTTTTATTTTTCTGAGTGTGGTTTAAAGAGTACGAAAAAGTGCGAAGCCAAAAAGGGCAGGATGGAGATTTGGAAAGTAAGAAGAAGGGATGTGTTTAGGGCTGGTGAATAGCGTAAAGGACCCTTCGCTTTGCTCAGGGCAGGCTACTGTGCAATTGATGAATAGAATTGTTACAGTACAAGAGTTATTCATTTTCATTCTTTCACTGAAAGAGTGAAAATGAACAAACTATCGTTGCAACGGAAGTTAAATAGCGGTTCCGTCTGCCCGGTGCCAAAAAACAAAAATGCCGCCTGAAGGGCGCATAAACCAACAGGTTACAGGTAACTGATAAATAATAAAAGTTGTGATTAATGCAGCTTTTTTGAACACGAGCCAATAAATTTGCGAACGAAATTTTCTTACAAACATGGCAACAACAACTGCAACGGCAAGCCCAAGATGGTGGGGAGGTGGTAAAAGCCCCTTTGACGTAGAGTATGGAAAATTGATGATGTGGTATTTTTTAATGAGCGACGCCTTTACTTTCGGCGCTTTCCTGATTGCTTATGGAACTACCAGGTTTGCCACCAATGGCTGGCCTGACCCCAACCAGGTATTTAAATCTTACCCTCTGGCAGCGGAAACAGCCAATGCCCCGCTGGTGTTTGTAAGTATCATGACGTTTATTTTGATTATCAGCTCTGTTACAATGGTGTTGGCAGTACAGGCCGGCCATGCAATGAAGAAGAGGAGTGTGGTAATCAATCTTATTCTTACTATTATCGGCGGCCTTGCCTTTTTGGGTTGCCAGGCATGGGAATGGACGCACCTGCATCATGAAGGCGCCTGGTGGGGCAGCAACCCTTTTCCTAATGCAGACGGAACCAACGCCACTACCAATTTTACCAACTTCTTTTTTACAATAACAGGCTTTCATGGATTTCACGTTTTTTCGGGTGTAATTATCAATATAGTGATGTTGATAATGACACTTTGCAATGTGTTTGAAAAACGCGGCCACTACCTGATGATTGAAAAAGCTGGTTTATACTGGCACTTTGTGGACCTGGTTTGGGTATTTGTGTTCACCTGTTTTTACCTTATTTAATCAAGCAGATAAACCTTATTGAATGGAGCATACAACACACCATAGCGAAGCGCACCACGGACATGATACCCATGCCGGGGGCGGAACAAAAGAAATTATAAAAGTAACAGTCATACTAACCGTACTTACCATTGTAGAGTTGATATTGGGTTTTTGGATGATTGGTATGCCGGAAAACATGAAAAGGCACATGATAAAAGCAACTATCATCGTGCTGATGATGGCAAAGGCGTTTTACATAGTGGGTTATTTTATGCACCTTAAGCATGAAATAAAAAATCTTATTATGACTATCACGGTCCCTTTGCTGCTTTTTGTATGGTTCATCATCGCTTTTTTGGCAGATGGCAACTCTTACAAAAACCTGCGCAACACTTACGACCGCCATCACCTGGAGGCCAGCAAAGAAAAGGCAAAACCCGCTGAACACCACAACAGCCACGAAGCTGAAGAGCATGGCAAAGAAGAAAAGAAGCCGGTGGAGTAGTGAGGTTGGCAAAAATTTGATTTTACTTTTACAACATACTTTAAACCATCGCTGCTGCGATGGTTTTTTTATACCGTTATTATGAATAAAAAGGCTGCACTGGCATTAAGTATTGCTATTCTTATACCACTTGCCAGTTACCTGTATATACGGTCAATTAGCGACGGCGCTGTTGACATACCGCGGCGTTACCTGCCTGATACTACCATTACCACCGTTAGGGATGGCAAAATGGTAACGGATACCGTATGGCATAAAGTGGCGGACATAAGGCTGCTTAACCAATTGGGCGATACGGTAAACCTGTACGATATACAGGGAAAAGCCATTGTTGCAGATTTCTTTTTTACCAGTTGCGGTTCTATTTGCCCTACGCTAACCCGCAACATGGCCAAAATGCAGCAATCTTTTTTAAGGGGTGGCGATACCCGTAAAAAGATTGATACATCCATCGTGCAGTTTATTTCGTTTACCGTTGATCCGGAAAGAGATTCTGTACCCCGGCTGAAAAATTATGCTGACCGCTTTGGGGTAAACCACGATAACTGGTGGTTTTTAACCGGGGCTAAAGATTCCATTTATAATTTTGCTTTTGAGCAACTGCGGGTAGATAAATTTAGTGATGAACCTGTTGACCCCAATTTTGTGCATACCAGCCGTTTTGTATTAATTGACCGGGATTATAACGTGCGGGGCTATTACAATGGGCTGGATTCTGCATCGCTAACCAAACTGGCAAGGGATATTGGTGTGTTAATGCTGGAAAAACAAAAAGGCGTAAAAGCCAAACTGCCGTTTGACCCTGCGCTAATGGGTTTCTTTTTTGTACTGGCAGGTGTCATTGTGGTGGTAGGGGTAAGGTTGATATTCAGGAAAAAACCAGGAACAGCATAGAATCCTCATCGGGATAAGGGCTGTTGCATCCTGTGGTGATAAGATTTTTCAGAGGGTGTCCCTCGTGCCTCGTGCCGGGCTTTCCGCTATTACTCCGGCACAAGGCCTTGCTGCGATGGCCTCACCGGGGTAACCGCTTCAATCCCTCACCCGAAAGTGTAATACGTCGCTGCTTTTGCAGACTGGTTGTATAAGGCAGGGAAATGATGATTGCCTGAATGCCTGCTTTGTGCTTGCCTGGAAGATTGTATTAAACTTAGTAACAGCGTTAAAAACAATGTATATATATGTTATCTGCTTCTTTGCGTAAAAATGATAAACAGGCCGGATGGCTTATTGGTATTTTTTCTTTTGTGGTATTTGCGGTGGTAGTAGCGTTGGGCCGTGTAAAGCTGGATGTAAGCCTGGGCTTCGATGTTCATGTGTTTGCCCTGTTTAACGCCGTTGTAAACGCCACGGTGGCGGTTTTGCTGATGGTTGCATTGGTGGCGGTTAAGAATAAAAAATATGAACTGCACAAAAAAGTTATGCTTACCGCCCTGGTACTGTCAATTGCTTTTTTGGTGTCTTATATTATTCACAAACTGCTTAGTGGCGAAGCCCGCTTTGGAGATGTTAACCATGATGGCCTGCTAAGCGATGATGAAAAAGCCGCCGTGGGCAGTATAAGGGGTATTTACTACTTTATCCTGGGCACGCATGTGGTGCTGGCTGCCGTTATTTTACCCTTCATTTTGTTTACTGCTTACCGTGCCATGATTGCCGAATGGCCTGCACATAAAAAGATTGCAAGGTACACATGGCCCCTGTGGTTTTATGTAGCCATAACAGGGCCCATTGTGTATTTTATGATTAAGCCCTATTATTTATAAAGCAAGTGGACAATAACCGTGTTGTAAAAAGCTGTGATGAATGTGAAAGCGAATACTATGCAGATACTTCGCAAATGGGCAGTCTTTGCCCCGAATGTGCCCATTTTTTATACGGGTATAAAAACTGCCAGCACGAATTTAAAACTGCCAGATGTTGCAAATGCTACTGGAATGGGCATAGAACTGAGTTTATAAAGACAATAGCAGGTATTTGACGCTGGTAAATGGTTTTACAGCCAGCTTTCTAAAATAAAAGCAAGCTGCACCTCTGCGGGAGGGATTGCAGCACAACTGGAAAAAGCAACTAAATGTTGCTTTGAGAATGCTTGAGGATGCAGTTCTGCCCGGCCCTTTGCGATAGCTTGGTATGCCCAAAGGCAAGTACGAAGTACTTTATATGTAAGATGGTTTAATTTGAAATGTGCTACCGGCAAAGCACATAATTGCTTTAACCGCACATTAACCTGCCCGGTATTTACGCATTAGCACACAGGCTGCTATATTTGTAAGTATGCGGGCTTTAAAATTTCTTTTACTTTTTTACTGTTTAGCGGTATCATTTACACAAGCCGGGGCCCAGCGTTTTACCATTAGCACCGGGGTTTCTTCCATTGGCAGGAATGATGTTCTGGATGTTGCGTATGAAATAAAGGACGGCTCAGACATTTCAGGTTTTTTACAGCCCGATTTTGATGACTGGAATGTTTTGTCCGGACCTTATACCAGCCAGCGCATGGTTAGTATTAATGGGCAGGTAAGCAAATCTTTCAGTTACCTGTTTACCCTTTCTCCCAAAAGAACCGGCAAATTGGTTTTACCCGGCACGCAAATAGTTGCCGATGGCAAAAAACTAACCTGTAAAAGTATTACCATTACCGTTACCAATAAAACCTCTGTATCGCCAGCCACACCACCTTCAGGCGGAGGATTACAGCCCTTGTTTAATGAACCTGCATTGCAGGATTTATTTCCCAAAGATCCTGCCCTGAAACCCGGTGATGACCCTGCTGCCATTATGCGGGAAAATATTTTTGTAAGGGTAACCGCAAATAAGACCAACTGCTATACCGGCGAACCGGTTTTAGTTACCTATAAAATGTACACCGCTGTACATACTGAAGCGCGGATAACCAAACAGCCTGCCTTTTCCGGCTGCAGCGTTATAGAACTTACCGGAGACCAGCAACCGCTTGTTGAAAAAATAAACGGCAAAAATTACAGGGTTTACCTGGTAAGAAAAGTAGCGGTTATCCCTTTACAGGAAGGGCAGCTAACGTTGGATGCCTTAAAGATTGAAAATACAGTAAACTTTTTGGAAAACGGTAACCCGTACAAGCCTAAGGCTTATTCTGCAGAAATAAGTAACCCGCCCGTGGCACTTACAGTAATGCCCCTGCCCCAAAATGGCAAGCCGGCCGGGTTTACAGGTGCAGTAGGGAACTTTTCTATTAAAACCCAACTGAAAAATGCCACAACTGCCGTTGGTGAAAGCAATGGGTTGCTTATTACAGTTTCTGGTAATGGCAACTTTCAAAGCGTTGAAGAACCGGGCAGCCAATGGCCTGCCAATACCGAACATTTTGAAGCTGCCAAGAAAGAAGCAGTTGACAATAGCAGTTATCCTGTAAGGGGTAGTGTTATTTTTGAAATACCATTTATTGCATTAAAAGAAGGCCGGCAAATTTTTGAGCCCTTTACCTGGAGCTATTTTGACCCTGCTGAAAAAACTTACAAAACCTTGCGCACAGATAGCCTGCATCTTACTATTATGAAGGCGGCGCCTACGGTTTCCGCAGCACGCAGCCAACAGCAAACGCAGGATTTTTCTAATACCAAATACTTGTGGATTGTAGCGGGCATTGCTGTGGCAGCATCTATCCTGCTATTTTTTACGTTGAGAAAAAAAGAAACAAAGAATGCTGCCGGCGCCACCATGACTGATACAGGAGATGTTTCTTTGCCTTTGCCGGAAACGGCCCCCATACCTGTAGCAGAACCTGTTAAAACTAATTTTGCCGAGGCCCTGGCAAACCTGGGGGAAACACAGGATGCGGAAATTTTTTACAGCCTTGCAAAACAGTTACTACACCAGGCATTAAAAGAAACATTTAATACAGACGGCTCTTTACAAGACCTGTTGTTTAAGCTGAAGACTGAGCGGAAAGATGATGCTTCTGCCGCAGCTTGCATTGAAATTATCCGCAATGCGGAATTTGCCCTTTACTCGGGTATGATAAATGAAAGCAACAAAGCCACAACAATGCAGAAATTACGGGACGTAATAGACCGGCTGGGATTATAAAGCCCCCATAGTACAAGAACCGGGTTACTCCATGTTTGGCCTCAGCCATTTTTCTGCTTCCTCCATCGTCCAGCCTTTACGTTGTGCATAATCCTGCACCTGGTCTTTGGATATTTTACCTACGCCGAAATACTGGCTTTGCGGGTGGCTGAAATACCAGCCGCAAACAGAAGCGGCAGGGTACATGGCCAGCGACTCTGTAAGTTCTATACCAGTATTCTGTGTAACATTAAGCAAGTTGAAGAGCTTATACTTTTCGGTATGATCCGGGCAGGCGGGATAACCCGGCGCAGGCCTAATACCCTGGTATTGTTCTTTAATTAGTTCTTCATTGCTAAGATGCTCGTTACCGGCATATCCCCAATAAATTTTGCGTACACGCTCATGCAATAGTTCAGCAAAAGCCTCGGCCAGCCTGTCGGCCAGGGCTTGCAGCATGATTTTGTTATAATCGTCAAACTGCGCTTCCAGGCGTTTTATGTGTGGTTCAATGCCTTTTATGGTAACTGCAAAAGCGCCGATATAATCCTGCACGTTGGCAGAAACAGGTGCAATAAAGTCTGCCAGTGAAAAATTGGGTTGGTTTGCGGCTTTTTTAACCTGCTGCCTTAAATGCTCCAGTTGAACGGTTGTAGCATCGTCTGAAGTTACTGTGATGGTATCCGGACCTGTTTTAACGGCAGGCCAGAACCCAATAACACCAGAAGCGGTAAGCCATTTTTCTGAAATAATTGTATCCAGCAGGGCATTGGCGTCATTATATAACTTGCGGGCTTCTTTGCCAATCACTTCATCATCGAGCAACTGAGGGAAACGGCCACCCAGTTCCCATGCTATAAAGAACGGGCCCCAGTCTATGTAGTTCCTTAGTTCGCTTAAATCAAGGTTATCAAATACTTTAACCCCTGTAAAAGAAGGCGCTGCCGGTTGGTAACCAGTCCAGTTTGGAATGGCCGCTTTTTCCTGTGCTTCTTTAAAGCTTATATACTGTTTAGCGGATTGCTTTTTTCCAAAGTCATCCCTAAGCTTATTGTATTCGGAAGTAACGCCGTTAAGAAACCCTTTCTTTTGTTCGCTGGCGAGTAACGAACCGGCTACGGTAACACTGCGGCTGGCATCCAGCACGTGCACCACGCCATTATCGTATTCAGGGGCTATTTTCACCGCCGTATGCATACGGGAAGTGGTAGCTCCGCCAATCAATAAAGGTTTATCCATGCCCCGGCGCTTCATTTCCCGGGCCACGTGCACCATTTCGTCAAGAGAAGGTGTAATAAGGCCGCTAAGGCCAATAATGTCCGCATTTACCTTTTGGGCAGTATCCAGAATTTTATCGGCAGGTACCATTACACCCAGATCAACAATATCGTAGCCGTTACAGCCCAATACCACCCCTACTATGTTTTTGCCTATATCGTGTACATCGCCTTTAACAGTAGCCAGCAATATTTTGGGAGCGTTGGATGTGTTGTTTTCTTTTTCAGCTTCAATAAACGGGGTTAACCATGCCACACTTTTTTTCATTACCCTTGCACTCTTAACCACCTGGGGTAAAAACATTTTACCGGCCCCGAACAAATCGCCCACCACGTTCATGCCCGCCATTAAAGGCCCTTCAATTACATCAAGGGGCCTGGGGTATTTTTGCCTTGCTTCTTCGGTATCGGTATCAATAAAGTCTGTAATACCATTCACCAAAGCATGCTTCAACCTTTCTTCCACCGTTGTGTTTCTCCACGCATCATCTTTCTTTTCCTCTTTTCCTTTGCTTTTAACTGTTTCAGCAAAAGTTATCAGCTTATCGGTAGCCTCATTATTATCATTATTCCGGTTAAGTATTACATCTTCACAAAGGTTCCTTAATGCCGGTTCTATTTCATCATACACCACTAACTGTCCTGCATTTACTATACCCATATCCATTCCTGCTTTAATAGCATGGTACAGGAATACAGAGTGCATTGCTTCTCTTACATGCTCATTGCCCCTGAAAGAAAAAGAGAGGTTACTTACACCCCCGCTTATTTTTACCAGCGGGTGTTTTTGTTTTATGATACGGGTAGCCTCTATAAAATCCACGCCGTAGTTATTATGCTCTTCCAGGCCGGTGGCTACAGCAAAAATGTTCAGGTCAAAAATGATGTCTTCCTCGTCATAGCCAACTACATCAGTTAATATTCGCAAAGCACGTTGGCTGATGTCAACACGCTTTTGCAGCGTATCTGCCTGGCCGTTTTCATCAAAAGCCATAACAATTACCGCGGCGCCAAAGCTTTGGCAAATGAGTGCCTGCTGAATAAATTTCTCTTCTCCTTCCTTAAGTGAAATGGAATTTACTATGCATTTACCCTGTACGCATTTTAAACCCGCCTCAATTATTTCAAACTTGGAAGAGTCTATCATGATAGGAATCTTCGCAATATCCGGCTCGCTTTGCAGCAGGTTTAAAAAGGTGGTCATGGCTTTAACGCCATCCAGCAGGGCATCATCCATGTTTACGTCCAGCACCTGGGCGCCGTTTTCCACCTGTTGCCGGGCAACACTCAGGGCCTCCTCGTATTTGTTTTCCTTAACCAGGCGTGCAAACTTTTTTGAACCGGTTACATTGGTACGTTCACCAATGTTTACAAAATTGGTTTCCGGCCTAACAATAAGCGGCTCAAGGCCGCTTAAGCGCAGGTAAGGTTTAATTGTTGTTGAGTTCATTGTATATTTTCTAAAATCTCATTCTATTTTTTTCCAGAATATGGAAACCCTATCGGATTACGCTTTCTTTCAGGTTTGTTGATCAGCTTTTTCAGGATAGAAAAGATAGCTTTTAAATCTTCGTCATGGTCTGTCAGTTTCTTTTCTATTTTTTCAATCTGAAGAAGTATCTCTTTGTTTTCCAGTATTAATTGCTTCATTTTGGTGAACACTCTTATAATTTGAATGTTTACCTGGATTGCCGTATCAGAACGAAGCACGGATGATAACATTGCAACACCTTGCTCCGTAAATGCATACGGCAACTTTCTAATACCGCCTCTACCTTGTTTTTTTGATATCACAGATTGTGATATCAAAAACTGAAATTCCTTATCAGTAAGCTGGAACATAAAATCTTCCGGAAAACGTTCAAGATTTCTTTTCACAGACTGATTCAGTGCCCTAACCTCTACACCGTACATTTCAGCCAAATCTCTATCCAACATAATTTTTTGGGGCGGAGCATATAAATTTTATCAACGATAGCCGCATCATTTGCTGTAGCAAGTTTTGCTTTCATAAGAATGGATTTATATAATAAAAATAACCCTAAATAACAGTAACTGCACCCTACAGCACCTCCTCCAGCACAGGCAACACTCTGGGCTTGCAATTCTGTACATGCTCTGCTATGTGTTTAATATGGTCTGGCGTGGTGCCGCAGCAGCCGCCGACAATGTTTACAAAACCTTGTTCTGCCCATTCCTCTATAAAATGCGCTGTTTGTTCAGGCTGTTCATCATACTCACCCATTGCGTTGGGCAAGCCGGCATTAGGATATGCCGACGTATAGCACTGCGCTATCTGCGACAATTCTTCAATGTGGCCCCTCATTTCCTGGGCGCCAAGGGCACAGTTAAGGCCAATGCTTAATGGCCGTGCATGCTTAACAGAAATATAAAAGGCCTCCAGCGTTTGTCCGCTAAGCGTTCTGCCACTGGCATCTGTAATGGTGCCGCTAATCATAACAGGCAACTCCTTTTGCTTAATATCCCGGAAATACTTTTTAACGGCATAAATAGCGCCTTTGGCATTCAGCGTATCAAAAATAGTTTCTACCAGCAGTATATCCACCCCGCCTTCGTGCAGGCCTTTTACCTGTTCATAATAGGCGTCAACAACTTCATCAAAAGTTACAGAACGAAAGCCAGGGTTATTTACATCAGGAGATAAACTGAGTGTTTTATTCAGCGGGCCTATAGCACCGGCAACAAACCTTGGCTTATCCGGGTTTTTAGCGGTGTATTCATCTGCCGCGGCCCTTGCACATTTGGCAGCGGCCACATTCAATTCGAAAGCCAGGCTTTGCATATCATAATCCGCCATTGCAATAGTGGTGCTGCTGAAAGTATTTGTTTCAATAATATCGGCGCCGGCTTCCAGGTATTCTTTATGTATGCCCGTAATAATATGCGGCTGGGTAATGCAAAGCAGGTCGTTATTTCCTTTTACATCAGAGTGCCAGTCTTTAAACCTTTCGCCGCGGTAATCTGCTTCTGTAAGTTTATGCCGCTGTATCATGGTGCCCATAGCGCCATCAATAATAAGTATACGTTCCTGTAAACATTGCTGTATGGTTTTCATGCCAAAAACTTTATGCGTTAACATTAACCCGCATGACCTAATTGCATAACGGCCGTTACTGCTTAAGGCGGGCTTCATAAATATTCTGAATTAATACAACGTGAGGAGAAACGGGTGGGTGGTTTCTTTAACGTTTATTAGTTCAGATTTTTAACAGGCTGAACAATAAACAAATCCGCCTGTGGCTGCAAAAGTAGTGGAATTGATTGAAACTACAATAAACCGTGCCGTGGCACGGTTTATAAGAAAAAGAATAGGTATGGGCCGGGCAGAAGGAACATGTATGAGGCATCGTTGCGTCGCACTCTTGTACGTTCTGTTCTCTATGCGGCAGTGGGCATCGCGTTTTGACTGGCCGGCAGCGTGCCAATGGGGCATTCCTCACAATCCGAACTCATTAGACTTTGAGCCAGGAACATTGACCTGTTACAACCTGCCGCACAATGCTGAGTAGCGTACAAGGCGTACAAGTGAGTGACACAACCAAAGCCTCATAGCAGCAATGCTGCCGGGATCATAATTGTCTTTGCTTTTTACAAAGCCGCAGGCTTTGGCTTTTTAATGGTAAACACCCTTGATACGTTAAACCCAAAGTGGATATCGCCTTTGCCCCAGCGGCCGGTGGTTTCGGTAATAACAGTACGTTCCGTCATACCCGTGGAGTTGGTAAAATGCAACTGGAAAACGTGGCCTGCGGTAACAATGTCAAACCCTATGGACAGCGCATTGTAGGCGCCTTCAATCTTATTGCCGGGTAACTGGTAATAATACTCCGCATTAAGACTGAAACGTTTGCTTAGTTTAATGCGTGTACCGGCGCCAACAGAAAAGAAATTGTTGTTAAGGTTAGCCGCGGGTACCATGTTGTAATGAATCATGGTTGGCATCAATTGCAACGAAAAAGCTTCGCTGAACTTCCTGGCAAGCAACACCTGGTAGGCATAGTAGTAGCGGTCAGTATTTTTAGACTTTACACCTTCCTGGTCTTTGAGTGTTTTGATGATCATTGACGCTACCAGCGTAACAGAAAGAGGCATGCTTTTTTTGCCCTCTGACTGGTGCAGTAAACGATACTTTACAAACCCATCGTATTGCTTTTCAAAAGTGCTGCGGCCCAGGCCGGCGGTAAACCTGTCAGTAAATCCATAATCAAAACTCATGCGCATGGAGGCATTGTCTAAACCGAACAAGTCGTAAATGCCCTGGTTTAATGTGCCAAAACGATGAGATATCCTGAAGTCTAAAACACCGGCCTGTGTGGTTTCTACGGTATGCCCATCAATCAACCTGGTGGATAGAAAAGTATCATCGGTAAGCTTTACAGAAGTGTCTTTTTTCTGCGTGGTTTCGTCCAGCATTTTATCCAGGTCTACATCCTGTGCCAACGCCTGGGAAAAAATAAGAAAAGAAAAAACAAGTGTGCTTATAAACAGCTTCATATTGGTAAAATTTGATAGTATATTAGTGTGCCGGCCAATAAATGCTACCGCTTATCGTAGCTGCATTTAATGGTTACCTGTATTTGCTCTGCAATTTTTTTCTGTACAAAAGATTCGCCCAATATATTGTAGTCTTTACGTAACACGTTAAACACCGCATCGGCGGAAACAGCTCCGGACTTAACAGTTATACTGCCATTTACAGTAACAGGCTTTGTTACATCCTTAATGGTAAGGTTGCCCTCTACGGTAACTTTGTACACGCCATCTTTCGAAAAATCCACAGTTGAAATATTGGTAACCTTACCTTTAAAACCTGCTCTAGGGTATTTCTCTGAATCCATGTAAGAGGCGTTATTGAAATGCTCTTCCATAGCTGTTTTTTTAAAGTGGAAACTCTTGATGGCCACTTTAAACTCAAAGTCTCCGGTGGCACTGTTTAACACACTGGCAACTTCGTTGTTGCTGGCGTTAATATCTTCCAGTGCTGTATGAGAATAAAAGCTGATAAGGCCATTACGGGTAATATAAAGTTGGGAAAACGCGGTTTGTAATGACAGCAGCAGTATAAATAGCAATTGTATTTTTTTCATGTGCAGGAATTTTTAATTAGTTGTTTTGAGCGCCCCTGTTAATCCATGCCCTGAATTTGTTGATGTCGCAATCTGAAAGTTTGCCACCGCCAAATGGCATAGGCGTTGCGCTGCCGGTATGCGTAATGGCCGAAAGCAAAGTGCCATTTAATGCCAGGGTTCTTATGGTGGTATAGTTTTCAAGCTGTATGCCTGCCCCACCCGATGCGGTACCCCCATGGCAACCCAGGCAGTTAGATGATAAGATGGCATCTATTTCAACACTTAGCCTTACAGTAGCAGTATCGCATGATGGCGGCACTACTTCCGGTTTACTATTAGTACAGCTACTGTTTAGCAAAGTGATTAATAAGCCCAGTGGAAGAATGAGAAATACGATTCTTTTTTTCATGTTTCTTTATGCTTTATTGAACAATTACACCTTCGTTAATGATAACATCACTTAAAAATCCCGTACAAATACCCTTGAATGTGATAGTGCTGCCGTTTGCCAGTGTGCCTGGGTTTTCTTTAAATGTGCAGTTAACACCGTATAAAGGGTCATTGGTTTTTAAGTAAACTACTGTTTGGCCCGCATCGTTTTTTTTAACTTCCTGCACTTCGCCGGTTACCTGTATGGCTTTGTTGAGGTATAGCGTATTGGCCTTTGCTTCATCCGTACTAAAAGCCTCATAAATGGCCGTAGCTGTAATTTTTATGCCTTCTTCATCACGCACATCACGTCTTGGTTTATTCCACATGTAAAAGGCGTAGGCCGCACCCGCAATTATTACAACCCCCAGTGCCGTTAAAATTTTACGTTTCTTCATTGTTATTGTTTTATGCAAAGCTTCGCCTTGGGCATGCATAACGGCATGCCATAAGGCATAGGCATTACATTTTTTTGGAGGATACGTGTTTGGTTAAACGCTTCTCTAAGCGATAGTTGATTTTACCGGCTTAAATAAATTAGTCTTTATCAAACCGGCACAGCGGGCATTAAGCGGTTGCAAAAACATTAACGGCATGTAAGATTATACATCATCCATTAAAGTTCATATCACCAATACCGGTGATAGTACACTTACAACCATTTAACCTGCTGCCACATGTATTGCATGCAACTGTTGCCGCAGTTAACTGTTTCAGCTATAGGATACGGCAAACAATAAAACGGGGTTGCTTTAGAAATGAAAAAATAAAGTGCAGGGCTTGTGTACGATGATGGTTACGCCTTTACATATTGTTGTACAGGCAAGCGGTTGGCAAGGCTTCTGGCAAGTGTCATTTCATCGGCATACTCAAGCTCGCCGCCAAATGCTATACCCCTTGCAATGGTGGTTATTTTGCAGGGCAGATGTTGTATTTTCTTCTGGATATAATAGATGGTTGTATCGCCCTGTATATTTGGGCTTAAGGCAAAAATAATCTCTTCTGTCTGTTCTTTTTCAACACGGCTTACAAGTGGCTCAATAGAAAGCTGGCCGGGCCCGATGCCATCCAGTGGGGAAATTATCCCGCCCAGCACATGATAAGTTCCGTTAAATTGCTGTGTGCTTTCCACCGCTATTACATCACGTATGTTTTCCACAACACATATCAGCCGCTGATGCCGGAATGCATTGGCGCAAATAGAACATATATCGCCATCGCTGACATTAAAGCAACGCTGGCAGAATTTTATTTCGCTGCGCATTTTAGCAATGGTTTCACTAAAGTGGGTAACATCATTTACATCCTGCTTCAGCAAATGCAGCACCATACGCAAGGCAGTTTTTTTTCCTATGCCCGGCAGTTTCGCAAACTCGTTAACCGCGTTTTCAAGTAAGTTAGAAGGTAACTGCATCCGTTGCTTTATATTATTTATGAATTGAACAAAGGTAAGGCCAACAAGCTGGCAATGGTTACGGGGTTAGCGGGTTTCTGTTGTTTGCCGGGTTAAGGCAAGTATATCGGGATCATCCGCAAGGTTATTCATCTGCCTCAATATCCATTGGTGCTTCCAGCGCACAAACCTGCTTACAGGCTTAACAGTATACACTTTGGGGTTGGGCAGGCAAGCTATAATCATGGCTGCTTCAGCCCTGCTTAATTGGGTTGCAGGTTTGCCAAAATAGGTTTGCGCAGCGGCTTCGGCGCCAAATATTCCCGGGCCCATTTCAATAGTATTTAAGTACACTTCCAGTATGCGTTGCTTACCCCATATCCATTCAATCATCTTAGTGTAGTAGAATTCCGGCACTTTTCTAATGTACCGTAGAATTCCGTTGCCCTGCCACAAAAAAACATTCTTGGCAGTTTGCTGGCTAATAGTACTGGCGCCGGCGCCACGCTTCTTGTTTTTCTTTTTGGGGTTATCTGCCAGGCTTTTCTCCAAAGCTTTCCAGTCAAACCCGTCATGGTCGGGAAACAACTGGTCTTCACCCGCCATGGCTGCCAGTTTTATATTGGGCGATAGTTCGTCCCAGCTTACATAATCCCTTTTAAGGCCATAGCCAAACAGGTTAAAAAACTGTGTTAGTGTTATGGGCGGCATTACCCACTTGCACATGATTAAATACACATTAGATAAAATAAACAATATGATAAATACACGAACACATTTACGAAAAACACGCCTGAATAAAGATTTTGATTGCTTCTTTGCCATCTGGCCGGCAAGATAAAGAAAGTCGGTTAAGTCCGGAAAGACAGGGAAATTACAAAGTCAAAGAAGACGGAAAACATCGGGAATTTTTTGGTGACCAGCTTTGGTTTTGCATAGTCCCGAAACTTCGGGATTGCGTCGTCCCGAAACTTCGGGATTGCGTCGCACTACTTTCATCTTCCGGTTCTTTGTGGCAGCTTGCCCGCAGTATAGGGTTTGACTTTTTGCGCCCATCAACATAACGGCAGCTTCTGCTACTGCCTTACGATTTAGGGGCTTCGTTAAGCTTAATGTACTGCAGCCGGTATTTTTTTCCCAGCTTCCATACGGAGGGATGCGTAAGGTGCAGCAACGTGCCTATCCCAAAAACGCCGGCGGCTATACCCAGGTTACGCAGGTTGTTACCGCTGAACACTTCTTCATTTTTAGAAAGCCCGTTGATAATATTTAACGCCATATAACCGGCGCTGCCCACCTGCAGCAGCGTACCATTGGTAAATATTTCCGCTGATTGCGACTGTTTGGGCACGGCGATAATCTCGTTAATATGCACAGGAAAAACGTTCATCCAACTGGTATCTTCCACATAGTTACCCCAAATGGTGCCCAGCTTTCTTACCGCCATCATCTGTATAAGCAAAGAATCATTCCTGATGGCCTTAATATAGCCACCCATCCACTGATAGTTATTTAGCTGGAACTCTATGTAAGAGCCAGACATATAGTTTTTAATCGTCTTGTTCTTTTTTTTCAGGATCACAAAATCTTCCTGCGCATATACGGTTGAAAACAAAAGAATGAAGAATGAGAGCAGCAGCGGTTTTTGCATCAGATGTTTTGTTGTGCTAAAACTAAGCGGGATTGTTTAAAGGACAAGTTAAAAAGCTGCAATTGAAGAAGTGACCCGGTGCTATAATTTGCAGGGGCAGGTTGGCCAGAGTGATTATGCAGCATTAACCGCCGGAGGCGGTTTAAATTAATACCCGCTTAAATACCGCCCAGAGAACAGAACGATGAAAGGATTGCGACGCAACGATGCTCCCATAAAATACTATCGCCGGTACCATAAAAAATACATGCGATGCAGGTATCAATGCATTTTATCAACATAATTAATAATGCCCCAGGCCAGGGCGATACCAAAACCAATGAAGATTAACCCGGAAATTCTGTTGATGATATGGATATTGTGAACAGTTAATTTGGGCCTTATTTTGTTGGCCAGCAAAACCTTTAATATGTCTGCGCCAATGTTAAACAGTATGCAGGTGGCAAACACGATAAACCTGTAACGGTTGGGGAACTGTTCCGTTTTTGAGTCGGCCATAATGGTGGCAGAGGCTGCCAGCCAAAAAACCAGGGCGCCGGGGTTAAGGGCATTCATTAAAAAGCCGGATGCAAATATGCCGGCCATGTCTCTCTTGCGAAAGGTTTTTACCAAACTCCTGCCTTCATCGCTCACCTCAGCCTTTTTAAAGAAAAAATAGTACACGCCAAGCGCTACCAGAAAAATGCTGCCCGATATACCAATCACTTTTTCATGATCCATAATGGATTGAAAAAGCGATGTAAACAGGTTGGCAATAAGTATTACCGCAATATCGCTGGCGGCAACCCCGCTTATAAAAATGTAGCCACCCTTATGCCCATTATTAATGCTTTGTTTGATAATGGAAAATATAACAGGCCCAACAGAAATGCCCAGCAATATACCCAGTGTAAGCCCTTTTATAATTGCAGCAACCATTCTTTGCTTTTAATGGTGAATGTTTTGCAAGATAAACGAAAATATATTGTTTGACCGCATGGCCAACATGTTAAAACACCCTGCATCTACAGCGGTTCCATAGCTAATACTGCATTCTCAATTCCATTAATCCATAACTTGTGTTTTGATTAAACAGAACCTGATGAAAAAATTGTTTGGCCTTCTTATTTGTTGCGGATTAAGCGCTTTGCTGTTTTCTCAGCCTTTTGTAAAACAAACACCTGAAGCGGTTGCCTGGGTTGACAGTGTATTTAATACGCTGAATAAAAACCAAAAAATTGCCCAGTTAATGATTATCCGTGCCCATAGCAACCTGGGCGATGACCATGTTAAAAAAGTTACGCGGCTTATCAAAAAATACCATGTTGGCGGTTTGTGTTTCTTCCAGGGCGGGCCGGTACGGCAGGCCAACCTTACCAATTTTTACCAGGGCATTTCTAAGGTTCCGCTAATGATTACCATTGATGGGGAGTGGGGCCTGGGCATGCGGCTGGATAGTGTAATAAGCTTTCCGCGCCAATTGATGATGGGCGCCGTACAGGATGCGCAATTGGTATATGAGTTTGGCAAAGCTGTAGGCGCCCAGTGCAAAAGATTGGGCATTCATGTAAATTTTGCGCCGGATGTAGATGTAAATAACAATCCTGCCAACCCTGTAATCAACGACAGGAGTTTTGGTGAAGACAAATACAAAGTAGCATTATTCGGCGTTGAGTATATGAAGGGCTTACAGGAGCAGGGCGTGCTGGCCTGTGCCAAACATTTTCCCGGCCATGGCGATGTAGCCGTGGATTCTCATTTTGATTTGCCGGTGATCAATAAATCAAGGGCCCAACTGGATTCGCTGGAATTATACCCGTTTGTTGAGCTAATTAAAGCCGGCGTGGGCAGCGTTATGAATGCGCACCTGTATGTTACGGTTATTGATACTACGCAAAACCTGGCAACCTCTATTTCGCAGAAAAATGTAACAGGCTTACTAAAGGATGAGCTGGGTTTTAAGGGCCTTACTTTTACCGATGCGCTGGAGATGAAGGGCGTTACCAAATTTTACCCCGGCGGGCAAATTTCGCTGCAGTCTTTAATTGCCGGTAACGATATGCTGTGCCTGCCCGATGATATTGAAGGCAGCCTAAAACTGGTAAAGCAGGCCATAAAAGCAGGCAGGCTGCAATGGGATGATATTGATGCAAGGGTAAAAAAGGTATTGCTTTACAAGTATAGCCTTGGCTTACATAACAAACAATACGTGGAAACAAAGGGGCTTACAGAAGAACTGAACAGCCAAACCATTAACATAAAAACCCAACTGGCCAATAATGCCATTACGCTGTTAAGCAATGCAGACAAAACCATTGTTCCTTTAACCAAAACTAAAAAGGTTGCCTTTGTTGGTGTTGGGCTAAGCCTGGCCAACAGTTTTGCCAGCCTGATAAAAAATACTTTCAATGCAGATATATACCTGTGCGACTACAAAGATGGCAGCGACAGGGCACAACAAATTTTAAGCGCCGTTACAGGCAAATACGATGTTATTGTTACAGGAGTTCACGCCTACAGCAGGCGGCCTGCCAATAACTACGGCATTAGTGCTGCGGCAAAGCAATTGATAAACGGGCTGCAGCAGCAAAAGGGCAGCGTAGTGCTTGCCTTTGGTAACCCTTACGCCATCAGTAATTTTTGTGAAGCGCCTAATTTGTTTGCCTGTTACGAAGATGACGCCATTGTTCACCAGGCGGCTTTTGATGTACTAACCGGCAAGCTGAGTGCTTTAGGCAAATTACCGGTTACAGTTTGCGGTAATCTTAAGTTTGGCGCCGGCATTGCGTACAACTATTACTTTCCTTATACACAACCGGCAAACGTTGGTATGGATGCGGCTAAACTTGCCGTTATAGATTCAATTGCCAACAATGCCATTTTTGAAAGGGCTACCCCGGGCTGCGTGGTGCTGGTAGCTAAAGATGGTAAGGTTGTTTTTGAAAAAGCTTACGGCTACATGACTTACGACAGCCTGCAGCCAATTTCTCTCTCTACCCTGTACGATCTTGCCAGTGTTACCAAAATAAGCGCAACCACGGTTAGTGTAATGAAGCTGTATGAGGAAGGTAAATTAGACATCAACAAAACACTTGGCGATTACCTGCCGTGGGTACGCGGCACCAATAAACAAAACCTGCTGTTAAAAAACATACTGTTGCACCAGGCGGGCCTGGTTGCTTTCATACCCTTTTATAAAGAAACCATTGAAGTAAGCGGCATACCTAAGCCCGGCTTCTACGATTCTACCGCAACCGACAGTTTTTCAATTCCCGTTGCGCAACAAATGTATATGCGCAATGCCTGGCAGGATACTATTTACCAGCGCATACTTCAAAGCCCTGTGCTTGCCGAAGAAAAATATATTTACAGCGATAACGACTTCATCTTCCTGGGTAAAATTGTTGAACAGGTAACCGGCAAAAGCCTTGCCGCTTACACCAGGGAAACCTTCTACCAGCCACTGCGCATGGCCAGCACCACTTTTAACCCTTTGCAGCATATACCAGCCAGCAACATAGCCCCAACAGAAAGGGAAAAATACTTCAGGCTGCAGCAGATACAGGGTTATGTACACGACCCCGGGGCGGCCATGTTCGGGGGCATTGCCGGTCATGCCGGCCTTTTCAGCAATGCTTACGACCTTGCCCAGCTTTACCAGTTACTGCTAAATGGCGGAGCGCTTAACGGCATAAGGCTGCTGAAAAAAGAAACCATTGATTTCTTTACCGGTTACCACAGCAACATCAGCCGCCGCGGCCTGGGCTTCGATAAGCCGGAAAAAGACAACGCCACCCGCAAAGACCATTATCCCGCCAGCTTTGTATCCCCGCAAACTTTTGGCCATACAGGGTTCACAGGCACCTGCGTTTGGGCAGACCCCCGTTACAACCTGTTGTACATATTTCTTTCCAACCGCGTTTACCCAACCGGCGGCGATAACCTGCGCCTTGGCCGTTTAAACGTACGCTCCAATATACAGGATGCCATTTACCGGTCTTTTCTTACAACCGATCAGTTGATAACGCAAACTTTAAATTAGATTTTTAAACACAGCTACAGCATGCGCTGTTAGGTTTTTTGGGGGTGCCCCCAAGCTATCGCAAGGGGTCGGGCTTTCCGCTCATACTCCGGCACAGAAGCCCTGCTGCAATGGCCTCACCGGGGTATCCGCTTCAATCCCTCACCCGAAAGACAGTTACCGGTTACCGGTTGCAGGTTACCGGTCTGTTGAAGTGTAAACGGTTACTGGTTACAAGTTGCAGGTTACTGGTCTGTTATTGAATTTGGTGGAGTTTGTGTTCCGTCGAAACAGTTTGGCGGCAGCCGCTTAAACAACGTATGGTACGCACCAACACTTCACCACATGAAAAACCCGCCTAATCCTAACCGAAATTTGCCTTTTATAGATAAATGACGCAGCTTTTAAACTAAAAAATTACTTTCGCCTTTCATTCAAAGAACTACAATCAACATTTATGAAGTTATCCTTAAAAACACTGCTCCTGCTGGTTATAGTGGCGGCAGTATTCGCATCCTGTAAAAAATCAGTGCCCAAACAGGCCAAATTCATACCAAAAGATGCCACTTACGTTATTTCGTTAAGCCCACGCAACCTTGCGGAAAAGCTGGCTAAAAGCAACTTTAAACTTGATTCTGTACTCGCCTTCCCTACAGAAGGGCTGAACGATTCCAGCCTGTCTAAGTTTAAAAACATGGCTACAGATATAAAAGATGCAGGTATTGACTTTAAGGAAGATCTGTATGCCTTTGTTAAAACCGGCGGCTCTATGATGGGCGGCCAAACCGTTTCTTTCGCATTGATAGGTATAACTGCCGATGCATCAAAATTTGAAGCTTTCGTAAAAAAGCATGCACCACAGGCTACCATAAAAAAAGACGCTAAATATTCTTATGCAGCCCTGGGTGATGATTTTGTTGCCGGCTGGAACAGTGATGTAATCATCATTTCAGCGGTAACTGGCGGCAAAGATTCCCCGGGCACTTATTCTACAGGTGAAGGCACACTATCCCAGTTGCAGCTAACAAAACTGTACGAACTGAAGGAAGCAGAATCCGTAGCCGCTATTGCGGAGTACAGGGAGCTGGCAAAAGAAAAAGCGGATGCAACCATGTGGTCTAATTACTCATCTGTTATTGAAACAGTGCCGATGATTGGCATGACCAAAGCCGCCGATTTATTGAAAGAATATTACCAGGCAAGCACTTTTAATTTTGAAGATGGTAAAATAGTCGGCGCGGGCAAAGCTTACAACAGCAAAGCGCTGGAAGAAATTTTAAAGAAACACGAAAACAAAACCGTGGACATGGATATGGTAACAAAGTACCCATCCAACGCCATTGACGGTTTTATGGCTTTCTCTTTCGACATGGGCATACTGGCAGACATACTCAAGTTTTCCGGTTTTGAAGGCCAGGCTAACCAGTTTCTCGGCCAGTTAGGTATTACCGCCGAGGATATTACAAAAGCCATCAAAGGCGATTTTGCGGTGATTGTTTCAGACTTTTCCGTTGTTGAGAAAGAAAACCCTTACTACCCGGCAGCTAAATCTAAAGAGCCGGAAGTAAAAGTAATTTTCAACACCAAAGTGGGCGATAAAGCTTCTTTTGAAAAAGTGATGAATGCTTTTGCCGGAAAAGGCATGGTAGAAAAAACAGGCAACGGTTACGCGTTAAAAGGTGTGCCTCCCGGCGTAGCACTGTCTATTGATGACAAAAACATTATTTATTCAACAGACAGCACCCTGCTGCAACAATACAAAGCGGGAAGCGGCAAAGCTACTTTACCGGATGATGTTAAATCTGGCAGTGGCAAATACATGAACATGTATTTTGATATAGCCCGCATTCTGCAAGGTGTTCCTGTTGATTCTGCAATGGGCGAAGATGGTAAAGCAGTACTGGATAAGGCAAAAGCTACTTTTAAAGATGTTAAAGCAACATCGGAGCATGTTAGCGACAAAGTTTCTGCCAGCCTTGTTGAAATAAGAATGGTGGACGAAAAAAAGAACAGCCTGGCTGCGCTGGCCGAATTCTTTACTGAAGTGGCGAAAGTTGCCAAAAAGCACATGAAGACGGATGGCATAGAACCCCCGGTTATTGTGCCTGATTCGTCTCTTGTTCCGCCACCCCCTCCGGCGGCTGAGTAATAAAAATTTAACAAAGTCCCGCCAGCGGGACTTTTTCTTTTTCCTGAGCTTATACCTATTTTCATTCTTTGCCGGCAGTAAATACGGTTATTTGCCAATTGCTTTGCTGACATTGCCGGAAACGGGACGACGCCCATTGATATACAGATGAACGGATTGCCAGCCAGCTTTGTTATTTTATTTTGGCGCTGGCGAACCTCCTTCGTCGGTTTGCGACGCAAGGAACGATGCCATGAAATGCCGCAGCCAGTATCGTAAAAATTGCGGCATTCATTGAGGCCATAATAAAATAACAAATAACCGAAATAAAACTATCGCTGGTATCTAAAAGAATCGCAGGGCAATTGCACTTCGTACATCTAACTGAGTACATAACATGACGATTAATTTAAACAACATTGTGCCCATACCGTTGAAAGAAAAGTTTTCTCAACGCGGCTCTGATGTATGGAACAGGAATGTAACCCTTGAAAAAGGGGAATGGATTAAGATAAAAGCGCCCAGCGGTACAGGCAAAACAACGCTGGTACATACCCTGTATAAATTGCGGGATGATTACCAGGGAACAGTAGTGTGGAATGGCAAAGAGCTGCGGGGTATTTCTGATGATAACCTGGCTTTAATGCGGCAGCAAAACATCAGCATTATTTTCCAGGACCTGCGGTTGTTTCAACAGCTTACCGCAAGGGAAAACATTGAGCTTAACCGGCTGTTGCAACAACCTTACTACGAAGCAGGTAAAATTGCGGAAATGGCTGAAGAATTGCAGGTGACGCACATTTTAAACCAACGTGCCGGCCTGTGCAGCTATGGTGAGCAGCAACGTATTGCCATTATACGCTCTCTGATGCAGCCGTTTGACTGGCTGCTGATGGATGAACCGTTTAGCCACCTGGATAAAAATAATACTGCCAAAGCTGCCGCCCTTATTGCCAGGGAATGCAAGGCGAGAAACGCCGGTTTTATACTAACAGACCTGGATGAAGATGAACATTTTACCTATAGCAGATATATGAACCTGTAGCAAGGGGCAAATGCATTAGCCCATTGACTTATTGACCTTTTGACTCATTGACTTTATGACCACATTAAACAGCTTACTAAAAAAACTGATTAAAGCCAGCGCCGGGCGCAGCCGTTTTATAATGGCCGTGGTTGGCTTATCTGTTGCCCTGTTGCTGATATTAAGCGCTGTACAGATACAGATGAATTACAATGACCTGCTGAACAGTAAAACCAACCAGGACAGCATTGCCAACTTTTTAGTGATTAATAAAACAGTCACATCCAGCAATGTTGGCGAAACAGCTTTAACACCCGCGGAAATTGATGACCTGAAAAAGCAACCGTTTGTAGATGATGTGGGCATACTTACAGCCAGCAGGTATAAGCTGAGCGCCCAGGGCGTAAGCGACCAGATACCTTTTTATACCGAACTGTTTTTTGAAAGCGTGCCCGATGCTTTTTTAGACGTAACCAATAAGGACTGGCAGTGGAACCAGGACAGCAAGTTTATACCCATGATTATACCCAACATGTTTTTAGACATGTACAATTTTGGGTTTGCCACATCTCAAAACCTGCCGCAGTTATCGCAGGAACTGGTAATGAACCTGCCTGTTCAGATTAACATTAGAACCACGCTTGGCACAGTAAACTATTACGGCAAAGTGGTAGGCTTTAGCGACAGGATTTCGTCTGTACTGGTGCCCCAGAATTTTATGGACTGGGCCAACGAAAAATACGGTGAGCAAGGTAAAAAGCAGCCATCCCGTGTGGTAATACGCACAAGGGATGCCGGCAACCCACAACTGGTTAGTTATCTTACACAACACAACCTTACTACCGATGCGGATAAAACCCGCTTTAGCAAATACCGGCAAATAGTTACGGGTGTGGTAAATGTATCCTGGGTAACCGGCGCGGTAATGCTGCTGTTTGCCCTGCTGATATTCACTTTGTTTATTCAGCTCACCATCGCATCCTGCAAAGAAGAAATTGTGTTGCTGGTAACACTTGGCGCTGCACCTAAACAACTGCAACGGTTTTTAATGAAGCAATTCTTTCCACCCAACATTGTAATTGTAGTGGTTGTACTGCTGGTAATAAGCATGCTGCAGTTTGTATTAAAGCAGTTACTGGATAAACAGAATATTTATGTAAACGGCTTAATTTCTCCGTACACCATTGCGGCAGGCGTTGTAATACTTACAGTGCTCTACCTGGTTAACAGGTTTAGCATTAAAAAATACATTTACCAGGATAAGTAAGTTTAAAATTACTCTTCTTCGTCCTGCACCATAAATTCTTCTTTTTCTACAGGGGGCATGGTGCCTGCCAATTCGTTAATCAGTTCCGCGGCAAGGGCTGTCCAGCCGGTTTGGTGTGCGGCGCCAAGCCCGGTACCGCTGTCACCGTGAAAGTATTCGTAAAACAGTACCAGGTGCTCATTACCCGGCTCTTTATAAAACCAGTTGTAAACACCATTGCTTTTGCGGTTGCCATCCCTATCCTGCTCAAAAAGGCTTACCACCCGTTTGGCCAGTTCCAGCGCCACTTCTTTCAGGTTCATGTACTGACCGGAGCCGGTGGGGTATTCAACGCTCAGGTTATCGTCATAAAACTCGCCATACTTTTTAATGGACTGTATAATCAGGAAGTTAATGGGTATCCATACAGGGCCACGCCAGTTACTGTTGCCGCCAAAGAAGTTGGAAGTAGAATCCCCCGGGTCGTATTGAATGGTATAATCCGTACCATCTATCTTAACGGTATAAGGATTTTTTTCGTGGTACTTGGATAACGCCCTTATTCCTCCTTCAGATAAAAATTCACTCTCACTAAGTATGCGCTGCAGCAAAGCAATCAGCCTTTCCTTGGGTATCAGCGACAGCAGCAGTTTTTCTTCCTCCGCCTTTTCTTCATTAGGCCAAAACCTGTTATTGCTGATGCGGTAGTTTTCAAACCAGCTAAAGCGTTTCTGAAAATCTTCCAGCTTCTGAAACACTTTCTTGTCTATTACGGAAACGGCAAACAAAGATGTTAACCCCACAATAGAATGTATCCTTAGCTGTATAGGTTCATGGCCTGCTATGGCAAGTGTATCGTAGTAAAACTTGTCCTCATCATTCCACATGCCCAACTCATTCAAGCCTTCGGCTATCAGTACAAAATGCTCAAAAAATTTGGTGGCGGCATCTTCAAACGATGGGTCCTGCAATGCAATTTCTATGGCCATATCCATCAGGTTAAGCGCATACATACCCATCCAGCTTGTACCATCGGCCTGCTCCAGCTCCATCTGGCCATGCAAAGGCATGCTGCGGTTAAATACACCAATGTTATCAAGGCCAAGAAAGCCGCCTTCAAAAATGTTGTTTCCGTTGGAGTCTTTACGGTGTATCCACCAGGTAAAATTGATAATGAGTTTCTGGAAAATACGTTTCAGAAAAACAATGTCTCCCTTTCCTGTTTTTTCCTTTTCAATATTGTACACCTGCAGCGCAGCCCATGCATGTACGGGAGGGTTCACATCGCCAAAGTTCCATTCGTAAGCAGGTATCTGCCCATCCGGTTTCATGTACCATTCCCGCATAATCAGTATAAGTTGGTTCTTGGCGAACACAGGGTCAACCAGCGCCATAGATATGCAGTGAAAGCCGAGGTCCCAGGCAGCGTACCAGGGGTATTCCCATTTATCGGGCATCAGTATAATGTCCTGGTTTTTCAGGTGCTGCCAATCGTGGTTACGGCCCCGGCGGCGTTCCTCGGTAACAGGCGAAATACCATCAGAAGTAGAAATCCACCGTTCAATATCAAAATGGTAATACTGTTTGCTCCACAGCAAACCGGCGAGCGCCTGTCGCTGTATGCGCTTCCAGTCTTCCGATACGTTCTGCGGCAGCACTTCATCATAAAAAGCATCCGCTTCCTGCTTGCGTGTAGCAAAAACCTGGTCAAAGCCTTTGGCAAAAGGTGCATCCAGCAATACATCGCTCAGGCGCACATAAATAGTTTTGGTAGCCCCGCCGGCAATTTTATATTTATACACCGGGGCAAACTTGGTGCCTTCGGTTTTCTCCCGCAGTTCATCCACCCGCTTGTTGTGTATTACCGCGTCGTTAAAAGCATCTTTAACAAAAGGCGTTTCATTAGGCTTGTTAAACAGCTTTTCAAAATTGGTTTCATTCTCGGTAAAGAATGCCTCCGAAGGTTTTTGGTAATAAAAATAGTACGTGCCCAGCCTTTCATGAATAGCTTTTACCGTGCCATCCTTTATCTTTTTAAGTACCGGTTTTTTATCCAGGCCACCATAAGCCCAGCGGTTGTAAAACCAAAGTGTAGGCAATACCGTTATAGGGGCTGCATTCTTGCCACGGTTGGTAATATCAATTTTTATGGCAATATCACGCTTGCTGTACTTGGCATAGGTAATGGTAACATCAAAATATTTGCCCTCGTTAAATACACCGGTGTCCAGTATTTCAAACTCAGGCTCCAGCTTACTGCGGTGGCGGTTTTTTTCTACCAGTTCCTCGTAAGGAAAAGCAGCCTGCGGGTATTTATACAGAAACTGCATGTAGTAGTGCGATGGTATATTGTCAAGATAGTAATACAGTTCTTTTACATCCTCTCCATGGTTGCCTTCATAATTACCAAGACCGTATAACCGCTCTTTCAAAATTTTATCCTTACCATTCCAAAGCGAAACCGAAAAACAAAGATTTTGAAAAAAATCAGAGATGCCGCCAAGGCCATCCTCGCCCCAGCGGTAAGCCCTTGCGTGGGAGTGGCTGAAAGGAAAATAATTCCAGGCGTCGCTATTGCTGCTGTAGTCTTCTCTCACGGTGCCCCACTGCCTTTCAGACAAATAAGGGCCCCACTGTTCTAAAGGTATCTTTTTAGATGCATTAACTTTTAAACGCTGCTGCTCTGCTGTCATCATTCGTGTAAATTTTTTATGCCGGATAACGGCTGCCTGTCTATTGCCCAATTACAAAGAGCCCAGTTTAATGCAACAGCTATCCATGCAGTATTAATAATTCCGGCATTACATCATGGTTAGTAACGTAATGTTTATGGCAGGCGAAGATGAATAAAAGTACAATTAATTTAAAAAGAGCCGTGGAAAGGTATTTGCATACCTTTTAACATAAGACTTTTTTGGGTACCAGCGATAGTAGTTTATGGCAGCATCGTTGCGTCGCAATCCGTTCATCGTCCGGTTCATTTGGCGGCTTTTCAGACCCGGGTAGAATGTGGTGCGTGATGACACGCAACAGGGGGTAGCGAATTTCATTATATTTGATTGCGTTTGATATTTCTAACCACTATGCCATTAAGAAAACGATATTAAGTCACGTTACCATGAAGCTACTTATTCTAACTGCACTTACATTTCTAACTGGTTATGCGTATAGCCAGAGCTATCCCTTCGTAAAAGATTTTGTAAGTGGCACAATAATTTTCAAAGACTCTTCTACAAAAGCCGGGCAAATTAAATGGTTCCCTCACCAAAACGAGAAACTCAAGTTCAGGGAACATGAAAATGCAGAGACTATTAAGTATTCGCCAGAGGAAATTGCAGGATTCTCAGCAGATACGCTCCTGTTTGTTTCTCTATATAATTTTGAAGCCTTTTCAGGCAACTATCCACTTTTGGGCAAAACCACACACATCAAGCATACATTTGGAGAATTAATAGACAGAGGAAAATTCAACATCTATCTTGTAGTCATTACAGGTTATGATGCTATTGGAGGCGCCATACAAATCTATCCAAACTTCCTGTTTCAAAATACGCAAGACAGTAATTCAAACCCTGTAGCGTATCCATTTGCCATCAGGATGAGAGACAAAAAGTATGACAAAGCAAAAGTAGGCATGCAAGAACTCTTCAAGGATTACCCTGAGATTGTTGAAAAAATAAACAGTTACAAACAGCAGGATGATTTCTATGAAATAATTAATATGGTTAAAATGATCAATAGAAAATAGACCCCCCCTTTGCTCTGCCGCTTAACCTGTTTATAGGTGTGGGGGAGCAGATGTTAAAAACTATCTGAAAGTATTATTTATACGCTTCTTCTTACTCCTGAAATGCTTCATTACAAGCCGCCTTTAGTTCTTACCAGGCTATCGCAGCCAGTTCATTTATCGCGTTGAAATGCGCATCTCTTGTAACGAGTGTCAGATTGTATTGAAGTGCTATTGCTGCTATCCAGATATCATTTTCCGGAATAGGTTGTCCTTTACGCCTTAATGAAGCCTTTACAGAGCCGTAGTATTTTCCTGTATTCTCATCTACAAGTAATACTGGATACGATAAAACTAATTTAGAAATATTTGACCGGTTTTGCTCTACCCTTGTTGAATACTCGGCACCATAATACAACTCACCAACAACAATTGAAGGTATATAGATGGTTTCGGCTTTATCTACCTCTCCGGCAATTTCTTAGCTACCGCCCAGCCATGCAGATACTATATTCGTATCAAGTAAGAATTTATTTCCATCCATCACTGTCAATTTGTTCACATCCTTCTTCTATAGCCTTTTCAATAAGGTTCACATCCTCCCCGCTTATACTACCAACAAATTGCATAGCTGAAAGTTTCTTAGCGGGTAATTGATCCTTTTTTATTATCCATTCAAGCTCGTTGAGTATCCGCTCATCCTCCACTTTAAGAATAGCTTCAATAAGATAAAGTTTTTTCGCCTCGCCGTACATAATCTTTGCGTTTAAACAAATTTACAGTTATTTTCTTGGCGCCTCAATAATCCCCATTACCTTTCTGCCGGTTCATACTTCTCAAAATCCACCACACCAAAATCTTTCTTTGTTGTTACAGTCTTTTCAATCTTTTCGGGATTGCTGGTATGGTAGCTCAATACGTCTCTCCGGTGCAGGTAAAAGCGTTTATCTTCCCTGTTGAATTTAAATGTAATGTAGTCAGTCCAGCGCCAGGCACTGCCTCCATAATGCTCTACTGTGAAATAACCGTTTTTAATGCTTACACCCTCAAACGGGTCGCCCATTAAACCGCCGCAGGTAATACAAAAAACAACCTTGTCATTGCGATAAGCCAGCTTATACGACTTGTCTGCATTTCCAAGCAGTATGAGCAATGGCCTGTTCTCTTCCCGGTTAAAACCAGCAGTATCTTCGGCGGGAGATTTTACCACCAATATCAAATCAGGAATGCTGTCCATATTCAGGTTGCCATAAGTAGTATCAAGTGCCAGGTAACCCGCTGGTATGTGCATGCCTATTGCTGGGGGCAGGTTATGTAATACTTCCAGGAAGGCAGTACGTTTTACCGGCTCTTCGGTTTGACAAAATGAACTCTGCCACATGCAACTGAACAGCACGAACAGAAATAGCTTTACACGCATGATTAAATTCTTTTACCGTTTACTCCTATGCGGAAGCAAATCCTTCGCCCAGCTTATCTCCGGGGAAGCTGCGCAGCGGGTATATTTCGTAAGTGAATATGCCGGCTTTTATAGCAGGGTCTTCGTCCATTATGGTTTTTACTTCAGCCGGTGTTATATTAAAAACATACAGCCCATTTACATCGGCTTCGGTGGTTACCGGGGCCACAACCGCTACTTTACCATCGGCACGTAGCTGAAAATTTTTACGGGCATGTTCCCAAATTATATCACGTGCATTGGGCAACTGCTGCTCCGGGCCTGGCTTTAACAGCACCATGGTATATTCTTTGGAAAGCGCAAGTTGCTGCTGCATGAATTCATCGGTAATTACGGTCATACATAAGAGATTTATGCTGCAAAGAAAAGCGTAAATAAATAACGAAATGCGTTTCAGTTATTGCTGGCGGTATTGAGAGAAAAATTGCGTTGTGTCACCACCGCGCCAGGGATTGCAGCGGTTACCCCGGTGAGGCCTGGGCAGCCGGGCTTTGTGCCGGAGTAATAGCGGAAAGCCCGGTGCTTTAGCAGGCGCCATAATGTGTAAACAAGTACGAAGTTTGAAGTACGAAGTACTTGTATTATACCTGATGTTGATGTACGTTGCAAAAAACCATAATACTTAAATTCTCCACACCCATTTTTCCGGCAAGGCTATATGCTTACCTTCGCCGCATGCAGGATTATTTGAGCGGGTTGAACGAACCCCAGCGGGAGGCCGTTACACATATTAACGGACCGCTGATGATTATCGCAGGCGCCGGCAGCGGCAAAACAAAAGTGCTTACCACCCGTATAGCCCACCTGATGGCTAATGGCGTGGACAGCTTTAACATACTGGCATTAACCTTTACCAATAAGGCGGCCGCCGAAATGAAGGAACGTATTGAAAAAATACTGGGCAACAGCGATGCCCGCAACCTTTATATCGGGACTTTTCACAGCGTATTTGCCCGTATTTTAAGGGCTGAAGCGCACCGCATTGGCTACCCCAACAGCTTTACCATTTACGATACAGACGACAGCCGCAGTGTTTTAAAAACCGTAATCAACGAGCTTAACCTGGATGACAAGCATTACAAGCCCAGCGTGGTGCATAACCGTATTTCGCAGGCTAAAAATGCACTGGTAGGCCCGGGCGAATATGCACAGGATTATTATATTCAGCAGGAAGATATGCGGGCCAACCGCCCTGCCATTGCGCAGATATACCAGGCCTATGCCGCACGTTGTTTTAAGAACGGCGCCATGGACTTTGATGACCTGCTGCTGAAAATGTACGTGTTGCTGAAGGATTTTCCGGAAGTGCTGCACAAATACCAGCACAAGTTTAAATACGTGATGATTGATGAGTACCAGGATACCAATACAGTTCAGTACCAGATAACCAAACTGCTGGCCGCCGTACACGAAAACATTTGTGTGGTGGGCGATGATGCGCAGAGCATTTACAGTTTTCGCGGCGCTACCATCGAAAACATATTGCAGTTTCAAAAAGATTACGACGATGTGAAAGTGGTGAAGCTGGAACAAAATTACCGCAGTACACAAAGCATTCTAAACGTTGCCAATGAGGTAATAAAAAACAATAAAGGGCAAATACCCAAGGCTTTATGGACAGAGAATGAAGGCGGCGAAAAAATAAAACTGGTACGCACCATGACGGACAACGACGAAGGCCGTTATGTTGCCGATACCATACAGGAGCAAAAACTGCGCAATCATTATTTCAACCGAGATTTTGCTATTCTTTACCGTACCAATGCGCAAAGCCGCTCTTTTGAAGAAAGCCTGCGCCGCATGGGTATTGCCTACCGCATTTATGGGGGCGTTAGCTTTTACCAGCGTAAAGAAATAAAAGACATGATTGCTTACCTGCGTGCCATTGTAAACACCAGGGATGAAGAGGCGCTGAAACGTATCATCAACTATCCTGTACGCGGTATTGGCAAAACCACTATTGAAAAGGCTGTAATATTCGCCAATGAACAGCGTGTTACGCTTTGGGAGGTACTGGAACATGCAGGCGAATTAGGGTTTAAAGGAAGTACGCTGGAATCCATCCAGAACTTTGTGACCATGATGAAGTATTTCCAGAGCCTGATGACCGATAAAAATGCGTATGATGTTGCCGTACAGGTAGGCAAGCATACCAACCTGGTAAAAGAATTATTCAACGATAAAACCACCGAGGGCCTTGCCCGGTACGAGAACATACAGGAGCTGCTTAACTCCGTTAAAGAGTGGGTAGAAAGTCCGGATAACGAGGATGGCGAAGTGGGCAGCAAGAGCCTGGGCGCTTACCTGCAGCAAATTACTTTGCTGACAGATGCCGACGACGATAAGGAAAACGCCGATGTGGTAAAACTGATGACCATACATGCCGCCAAAGGGCTGGAGTTTCCTGTGGTGTTTGTAGGTGGTGTTGAAGAAACCATTTTCCCCAGCGGGCTTAGCATTAACACCCGTGAAGAACTGGAAGAAGAGCGCCGCCTGTTTTATGTGGCGGTAACCCGTGCCAAAGCAAGGTTATGGCTTACCTATGCCAATTCCCGCTACCGTTTTGGCAACCCGGTTCAAAATGAGCCCAGCCGTTTTTTGGAAGAACTGCCTGAACAGTATATTGACCGCACATTTGCCGGCGGTGGCCTGCATAATAAAGGAAGTTTTGATAACATGGGTTCCGCTTTTCAACGCATGCAGCGTGGCTTTGGCGGTGGCAGCGATTACAACGATATACGTGAAGTGGAAAAAAGATATGGTGCGCCACCGGCTAAAAAGGCAGAGCCGCAAAAGCCTGCCTATATGCCCGTTAACCCGCCGCCTAAAGTGGTAGAGCACAAAACTTCCGCCGATTTTGCGCCCAGTGATACCAGCAACCTGCAGGTGGGCCAGAAAGTAGAGCACCAGAAATTTGGCTTTGGTAATGTGGTTAAGCTGGAAGGCAGCGCCCATAATCCGATAGCCACCGTTAAGTTTGAAATAAACGGCGAAAAGAAGATTATGCTTAATTACGCCAAGCTAAGGATTATAGAATAGGTTGTAACGGCGTGCCCCCAAGCTATCGCAAGGGGTCGGGCTTTCCGCTCATACTCCGGCACAAAGCCCTGCTGCGATGGCCTCACCGGGGTATCCGCTGCAATCCCTCACGCAAATGCGGCCAGCCTGCGTTTTTACTATCGGGTTGTAGCCCGTCAGCCTGAAGCCTTCGGCAGATTATGTTATCTTCGCACACAAACAACCGGGGTTAAGTATGATAGCGATCGATAACAAACTTATTAGCGACGAAGTGGTGGAAGAGCAGTTTGTCTGCGACCTCAACAGGTGCAAAGGCGGCTGCTGCGAGGATGGCGACGCCGGCGCCCCGCTTGAAAAAGAAGAGCTGGATAAGCTGATTGAGTATTACGACATTATTAAAGAATACATGACGCCGGAGGGCATAACGGCCATAAAACGGCAGGGTAAATATTTATACGACACATCTTTCGGGTGGGTTACACCTACCATCAATGGCGGCATTTGCGCTTATGGAAAAAGAGATGAAAACGGGATTATCAAGTGTGGTATAGAGCAGGCCTATTACGATGGTAAAATCGATTGGAAAAAGCCCGTTAGTTGCCACCTGTTCCCAATAAGGATAAGTTACAGTAAACAAGACCCCGGTATGGAATATGTAAATTATGAGCCGCGGGAAGATTTGTGCAGCGCTGCCTGCAAGCTGGGCAAAAAGCTAAAAGTACCGGTATATATTTTTTTAAAGGAAGCCATTACCCGTAAATATGGCGAAGATTTTTATGCCGCATTGGATGCCACAGCCCGCCACATGAAAGAAACCGCGGAGGCTGAAAGTTAAAAGCTCTCCCGGGCCTCACTCATTACTTACTACTGACTACTCACCTCATGAGCAACGTTTCTTCTTTTATGGCCAAAAGCACCATCCGTGCTGCCGACCTTGACCACCGGAAAAAAATCAATTTCAATATTGGCCGTTACAATGCTGCAGTGCCGCAGGGCAAACAGCAGTTTGCAAACCTGGCAATGGCACGTGAAAGGGCCAAAAATGCCAAATGGCGGGCAATAGAAAACCTGGATAGCTACCTGGAAGAGTTTGAAAAAAAGATTACAGAACGTGGCGCTGCAGTGCTGTGGGCCGAAACGGCGGAGGACGCCCTGGAGGAAATCGGCCGTATTTGCAGGGAGAAGAACTGCAAGACCCTGGTGAAGAGCAAAAGCATGGTTACGGAGGAAATACACCTGAACAAATACCTGGAGCAAAATGGCATTGAGAGTGTGGAAACGGATTTGGGAGAGTATATACAGCAACTGGATAATGAACCACCTTACCATATTGTAACGCCGGCCATGCACAAAAGTAAAGAAGATGTGGCAAGGCTGTTTGCGGATAAGCTGGGTGTGCCCGGTGGCTTATCGCCGGAAGAGCTAACCCTTGTTGCCCGTGAAAAACTCCGGGAAAAATACAGGCATGCTGAAGTAGGTGTTACAGGCGCCAATTTTATTATTGCCGATGTAGGCGCGGTTGCAGTTACTGAGAATGAAGGCAATGCCCGGTTAAGCTGCTCTATGCCCAAAACACATATTGTGGTGGTGGGTATAGAAAAAGTGATTCCAACTATGCAGGATCTGGCCCTTTTCTGGCCCCTGCTCTCTACTTATGGTACCGGGCAAAGAGTTACCGTGTACAATACGATTGTTTCGGGGCCAAGGCAAAGCCACGAAACAGACGGGCCGCAGGAAATGTATGTAATACTGCTCGATAACGGCCGTACCAACCTGCTGGCTAATACCGCTGCCCGCCAGGCTTTGTATTGCATACGCTGTGGCGCCTGCCTTAATGCCTGCCCTGTATATAAAAACATAGGAGGGCATAGTTACGAAACTACCTACAGCGGGCCCATTGGCAGTGTAATAACGCCCCATTTAAAGGGGGTGGGGGAATACAAACATTTAAGCTATGCATCATCGTTGTGCGGTAACTGTACGGAAGTATGCGCCGTAAAAATTAACCTGCACGAACTGTTGCTGGAAAACCGCCATGAAGCTGTTGTAAAGGGCAACAGCAGCCTGGCAGAACGCCTTGCCTGGAAAGCCTGGAAGCAGGCCAGCCTTAACAGGGGGCTTATGAACGCAGCTAATGGCAACATCAAAAGTAAAGTTGTCAACCTGGTTTTTAAGGGCTGGGCGCAACATCGTGATAAACTCAATTTCAGTCAGAAAACATTTAACCAGCTTTGGAAAGAAAGGCAAGGTTGAGCAATTTTTAAAAGCTGATGTCGAAATTTTACCTTTTTTCGACATGAATCTCATTTAATGTCGAATCACTCGACATGAGAATTGGTTGATGTCGAATTTTCATCCTTTTTTCGACACGAATTTCGTTTTATGTCGAATCACTCGACATGAAAATTGATTGATGTCGAATTTTTCTTGTTTTTTCAACATCATTTCCAGGGTTTTCACTAAACAATTGAAAGAGGAAGTAACTTCCTGCTGCAATTTTCCAAAGTGCTGCTTATATATTCCCCACATATTACTACAAGGTTGCAATACGTGTCCGCTTTCCTGTTCGGTGATAACATTGAGCTAACTAGCAGTAAAGAACATTGTACCAGCAGCGGTAAAGCAAAAATTAATTACTCCACCGGTAGCATTGCCGGCAGCCTGTGGGTAAAACCACATGGCCTGTTGCAGCAGCAAGGGCTTCAACCGCAGCAAATAACATGTTTTCAATGGCAGGGCCTTACCTCTTTTTTTGCAACAGAAGGTGACGTGCCTTTTGATATTTTAGCTGCCGCTTTTTACCTGGTTACGCGTTATGAAGAATACCTGCCACATGTTAAAGATGAATATGGCCGTTTTGCGCATACGCAAAGCCTTGCTTTTAAAGAAGGCTTTTTGCATTTGCCACTGGTTGATTTATGGCTGCAGCATCTAAACAATTTATTACAACAGCAGTTTCCTTTCTATCAGCCGGTGGAAAGAGATTTCAATTTTACACCTTCCTACGATGTTGACATAGCTTACAAATACAAAGGCAAAAACATTTTGCAGCAGTTAGCCGGAGTGGCTAAGGATGTTGTTTCCGGTAATGCAAATGCTGTGCAGCGCTGGTTAAATACGCTTGTAAAAAATGATGACCCTTTTGACACTTTTGCCTGGCTGGATGCATTACATGCGGAGTATAACCTGAAGCCTTTGTATTTCTTCCTTGTGGCCGCTAAAAGAAAGGGTTATGATAAGAACATCAGCCCGCAATCAACGGCCATGCAATTGTTGATTAAGGCAACCGTCAAACACAATGTTACCGGCATTCATCCATCCTGGCAAAGCGGTGATGATAGTACCCTGCTGCAACAGGAAATAAACCTGTTAAGCGGTTATGCCGGATGTGGTATTACCAAAAGCCGTCAGCATTACATCAGGATGAACTTACCCGGCACATACCAAACATTATTGCAGCACGGCATAACTGAAGATTACTCTATGGGTTATGGCGCCGTCAATGGCTTCAGGGCTTCTGTGGCAAGGCCTTTTTTTTGGTACAACCTTGCCGCGGAAAAACAAACTCAATTGCTGGTACATCCTTTTTGCTTTATGGATGCCAATGCTTTTTTTGAGCAACACTTGTCTGCACCTGAAGCAGCGGAAGAATTAGAGCACTACTACCTTATAACCCGGCAGGTACAGGGCCACCTGGTTACCATTTTTCACAATCATTTTCTTACGTTGCAAAAGCAGTGGCTGCCCTGGCGGCAGATGTATGAAGGTTTTATGAAGCGGCATTTTTTTATTCGTACCTAATTGTTAAGGGTAGCAACGGATGCCTTGCTGCATATAGTTATGCAGTACAAGAGTGCGACGCAAGGAACGCTTAATTATTGTTCCTCCTGCCGGGCCCATAATAACCCCCCTTTAGGGGATGGGGGTATTCCTTCCGCCGGGCCCGTAAAAATTAAATTTTTCTGCTTTGCACTACGGCCAAAAGATTTGTATTTTACTGCTGTATCCTTTAAACTCCATCTCATGCCAGACTACAGTAAACTCGAAAAAGAGCCAGGTATTGATAAGGCTTATGTTATTGAAAGGTTGCTTACGCTTAAAACTGTTTTAGGCAATACAATACCGCAGAAAACGACTGATAAAAATTTTATCCTCGCTACCTGGAATATCAGGGAGTTTGAACGTGCCACTTACGGGCCGCGCCTGCCGGAAGTGTATTACTACATGGCGGAAATTGTTTCGCACTTTGACCTTGTGGCCATACAGGAAGTTCGTGAAGACCTGCAAGCCCTGCGCCGCCTGAAGAACATATTGGGCTGGCACTGGAATTATCTTGTGTCTGATGTTACCGCTGGCCGTGCCGGCAATGGTGAGCGTATGGCTTTTTTATACGACAGCCGTAAAGTGCGTTTTTGCAACATAGCCGGCGAAATTGTGTTGCCACCCAAAACAACAAAAGAGAAAATTGAGGGGAGCGATAAAACCACCACAAAAACAGAACCGGTAGCGCAGTTTTACAGAACGCCCTACCTGGTATCTTTTCAATCTGGCTGGTTTAAATTTTACCTGTGCACTGTTCACATTTTATATGGCGATGACAAAGACCTTTCAGAACGGGTGCGTGAAATAAAAGATGTAGCCATGTTCTTTAAAAAACGTGCGGTTGATGAAAACAAATACAGCGGCGACGATGATTTTTGGGACAGGCAGAATTTTATTTTGCTGGGCGATTTCAACATTATAGACCGTACCAACGATACCTTTAAAGCCCTTACAGATAAAACGGATTTTAAAATCCCCGATGCGCTGCTGAAGATAAACCTGGGCTCCAACGTTAAGAGGGATAAATTTTACGACCAGATTGTATACAATGCCAATAAAAACATCAGTAATGTAAAGCATGGCAAGGCCGGCATCTTTGATTTTTTTGAGCATGTATTTAAAAAAGAAGATTTTGACCATTACCTGCAAAGCATGAAAGAGGCTAAAAAAGAAGGCGCCAAAGCGCCTGACAGTACGTACTACGGCCGCTGGCGTACCTATCAGATGAGCGACCACCTGCCCATGTGGGTAGAGTTTGAAACGGATTTTTCGCAGGTGTACCTTGAAACAAAAATGAATGCGATATTGAATGTTTAGTATTTGGGGCCGGGTGCTTTATAACGCTGCGCAGCATTAGTTCCGGCTATCCGTTGCAACTCCGCCACAGGGCAATTGCACAGTGCCTTCAGCGGGGTTTCCACTCCTATCCGGCTGCCCAATGTCATTAAGTTAAGCTGTCAGCCTGAGCTTGTCGAAGGCGGATTCGTGAAAAAGCAAGTTGCATAACCCGGTTTCCACAAGCTCAACCTGACATTCGTTTCCTTAACTCAATGAAATTGTCCGGCTGCCCTTCAGCGGAAGGATTTCTCTTCAGCTTTAATCCGTAGTCATGTTGGTAATGCACTTGCATACAGGTGACTCAAAGCATTGCCTTGCGGCAAAATCTTTTGTGGGTGGCACATCAATACAGGGTTATCTTTATAAATAAAAAGCATGCGCATCGTTCTTACGGTTCTTTGTTTTTTCCTTTCGCTATTATTAAAAGCACAGCAACATTACAGTATTCAAAACCTCAGGTTTACATTAACTCAAACCGGCGCTTCGCATTTTGCCCAACTGCCGCTGCGCTGCATGCAGCAGGAGTTTCCGTACAAAACAGGAATTACATATACAGACACTTCTTTAATTGCAAAACCCAAAGCTTATCATCCGGCTTTTTACGGGTGTTTCGACTGGCATTCCAGCGTACATGGCCATTGGATGCTGGTGCGCTTGCTAAAGCTTTTTCCTTCTCTGCCGGAAGCAGCTATCATAAAGCAAAAACTTTCTGAAAATTTATCAGCGGCCAATATTCAAACCGAGTTGAAAATTTTTCAGCAAAAAGATAACCGCGGCCTGGAACGCACCTATGGCTGGGGCTGGCTGTTGCAATTGCAGGCTGAATTACTTACCTGGAATGACAGCCTGGGCAAACAGCTATCAGCTAACCTGCAGCCATTGGCGCAATACTTTTCGGGGGCTTATATAGCCTATCTTAAAAAACTTGTTTATCCTATACGCGTTGGCGAACACTCTAACCTGGCCTTTGGTTTGCGCCTGGCATGGGATTATGCCGCCCAGGTAAAAGATGATTCTCTGCAATTGGCCATTAAAACTGCTGCTATGCGTTTTTATTACCGTGATAAGGCCTGCCCGCTAAGTTGGGAGCCGGGCGGTAATGATTTTTTAAGTCCCTGCCTGGAAGAAGCCGATTTAATGTGGCGTGTGTTGCCTGCCGCTGCCTATCAAAAATGGATAAAAGCTTTTTTACCACAACTGTTTAATACCGCCGTTAACCTGCAGCCGGGCCAGGTGATTGACCGCAGCGATGGCAAACTGGTGCACCTGGATGGCCTTAACCTAAGCCGGGCCTGGTGCCTGTATGGTATAGCGGAGCATGCCGGGGCCGGTAAAACAGCCTTATTACAACTTGCCAATAAACATATAGAATCTGCCTTGCCGCATGTGGCCAGCGGCGATTATATGGGCGAGCATTGGCTGGCATCGTTTGCCGTATATGCGTTAACAAGCGGGGATAGATGATATGGGGAAAAGTAAATGTTCTAAAACGTTTGTAAATTAGCAATGATTATGAAAAGAGGGGCGTTACAAAGTTTTAGAATTGACAGGCTGACGAATTCCATTCAAAATACTATTTCAGGGGATAGTTTTCAAACTGAAGTGAGTTTATTGGTGCTGAAGGATTTGAAGACTATTACAAAGAAGAATAGATGGCTATTCAACTGGAAAACTGAGTTATCAGACTATTCCAGGGAGGTTTACAAGCTTACCATTGTAAATAATCCGGACATTATTCAAGGTTTGCTAAGCATAAGTATTGAAGCTGACCATATTTTCATGAACTTGGTTGAAAGTGCTCCTTTCAATGTAGGAAAAACAAAGTTATATGAAGGGGTGGCAGGAAATTTGGTAGCGTATGCATGCAGGCTTTCGTTTCAAAAAGGCTTTGATGGTTTTGTTGCGTTTGATGCAAAAACAAAATTGATTAATCACTATGTTAAAAGTTTGAGAGCATATCATTTTGGAGGGCAGAGAATGATAATAACAACAGAAGCTTCTCAAATCTTAGTTAACAGGTATTTTAAAAATTAGGCTAAAATGGGATACATAAAAGAACCAGAAGGCGTTGACTTTATAATAAAAAGTAAACCCTTGAATGATAAAGAACGAAACGCAATTAGTGAGTTCATCAGGGAGTATAAACTAAAGCACCTCCAAAAATATCCTGCAAGCCCACGAAAGAAAATCGTAACCAGGAAAAAAATTCTTTCATAAGCATGCTGCGGTAGCTTTTAAGAAAAGCTTTTTACCTGATGGACAACAAATACAGCGCTTTACAAATATTCATGCTGCAAATGCAGATGGGCGAAGAAGCATGGCAGGATATGCGGCAGCGGCTTACTGTTAAAATCTGCCTTAAAAAACAACAGCTTGTTACAGAAGGAAAACCCGCCGGCGAAATTTACTTTATAACAAAAGGCAGCTTCAGGTTTTATAAAATAATAGATGGTATAGAAGTAACCACTTTCTTTAGTTTTGAAAACCAGTGGACGGGCGCCTACACCAGCTACACCAACCGTACACCAGCCGGCATAACTATTGAAGCGATGGAAGATGCCGAAGTGCTGGCCTTGCATTATGATGATTTGCAGCAGCTTTACCAAAAGCACCGCTCCGCGGAAAGGTTCGGCCGCCTGATGGCCGAATACCTCGTCAGCTGCCTGGAAGACAGGATGCATAGCCTGCTGCTCAAAACCCCTGAAGAACGCTACCTCAAAACACTTACAGACCACAGCATTTATTTTGAGCGTGTACCCCAACACTACATTGCCTCTTATCTTGGTGTAGCGCCAGAGTCGCTTAGCCGCATACGCAAAAGGGTAATGCAAAGGGCCATTTCTTAACCAACGTCAACGTATTAGGTAAAACGGCCTTAATAGTTTTGTGTTGCAAAAACAATACAACTATGCAGTTACATACTATTCTTGGCGCCAATGGAACAATCGCTACAGAACTGGCGCCCATATTACTGGATAATAAAGAAAAAGTACGTCTTGTATCAAGAAACCCTAAACCTGTTGCAGGCGCCGAAACCATAGCGGCGGATATGCTTAATGCGCAGCAGGTAATGGATGCTGTAAAAGGCTCATCCATTGTATACATGCTGGTAGGTATTCAATACAACAGCAAGATATGGCAGAGGGATTGGCCTGTTATTATGTGCAATGTATTGGAGGCCTGTAAAGCAGCAAATGCCAGGTTTTTATTTTTCGACAGCGTTTATCCTTACGGCCTGGTAAAGGGAAAAATGACCGAACAAACACCCATTAACCCCTGTAGTAAAAAAGGTAAAATACGTGCCGCCATAGACAAGATGGTACTCAATGAAATTAAAGCAGGCAGGCTTACAGGCATCATTGCCCGTGCAGCCGATTTTTACGGTCCGCGTTGTTACGATAAAAGTGCCCTGAGTCTTTTGGTGTTTGACAAAATGCAAAAAAAGCAAACGGCCCAATATATGGGTAAGGCCGATTTACCGCATAGCTACACCTACACGCCCGACGCTGCAAAAGCCATGTACCTGCTGGCCAAAACAGAAAGTGCTTTTAACCAAACATGGCATTTGCCAACGGCATCGCCTGCGCTTACGGGCAGGCAACTGGTGGCGCTGGCCGCCCAATACATGCAGGTGGAAAACAAGGTTAAAGTAATACCCTCCTGGCTTATTAAAGGGTTGGGGTTCTTCAATGTAATGATGCGTGAATTAGGCGAAATGCTGTATCAAAGCGATTATGCCTACGAGTTCGATTCTTCTAAATTTGAAAAAGCCTTCAATTATAAACCCACATCTTATGAAGAAGGTATAAAAGCGACTGCCGAATGGTTTAAGCAAGGCAATAGCTAATAAACACACGCGTACACAGATTGAAATTTACAGGGGGTGCCCCCAAGCTATCGCAAGGGGTCGGGCTTTCCGCTCATACTCCGGCACAAAAGCCCTGCTGCGATGGCCTCACCGGGGTAACCGCTGCAATCCCTCACCCGATGGTGCAGGCTGCAGTTATTTTCACCGGCAACCAGATGTCATTAGGTTATGGCTGTCAGCCTGAGCCTGTTGAAGGCGTATTCCTTAAAAAGTGACTTATAACCCGGTTTCGACAGAGTTTACCCCGCTTATTGCGGGGCTCAACCTTACATTGGTTTATTACCTTGATAATGTACACCGGCAACCCGCCTGTAAACATCATGAAAAAGCTGCATCAAAACAGCAAACTTTACCCTTATTGCAACACGCTTGTTTAGCAAACCTGCTTATTTTTAAATACACTTAGCAGGGCGTTTATGAAAAAACAGCACAGGGTATTAAATATTGTCCCTTCTTCCGGCAAGGAACAGGATTGGGATATATTGCAGGCCGTTAAAGCCGGGTACGTAGCTGCAAAAAAAATACTGCCACAAGGCATTGACCTTAGGGAAACCTGGTGGAAAATAAACAACCAGGGAGAGAGCGGTTCCTGTGTGGGCTGGGTAACAGCCGACGGCTTGCTGAAATGGCATTTTGTTAAGAACAAAAAAATACGGAGCGGCGAAATGCTGTCGGTAAGGTTTATATGGATGGCCTCCAAAGAAGTTGATGAATATGATGAACGCCCCACCTCTTTTATTGATAAGGCGGGCACCAGCCTTAAAGCCGCTTTGGATGTGGCCCGCAAATTCGGCTGCATTAAAGCCACCGACCTGCCTTTTGAAACCACCAAATTTTACCGCGGCACCGAGCAGGATTTGTATGCCAAAGCATCCCGCTATAAAATACTCAGTTATTATAACCTTGCCCGCAGCAACAGTAACAAGCTGCTCAACTGGAAAAAGTGGCTGGCCTTTGGCGGTGGCCCCATCGCTTTTAGCCTGTTTCCGGATAAAGCTTTTTTAAAAGCAACCCCGGCCAATTGCAGGCTTGATACTTATGAAGGCTTTGGCGATACCGGCGGCCATGCAGCTGTAATGGTAGGTTACGAGCCCGGCTACTTCATCATACGCAACAGTTGGGGCAGCCGCTGGGGCAAAAAAGGCTTTGCATGGCTAAGTGATGACTATATGCTGCAGGCTGTGCAGGAAGCTTATGGAATAGCGGTGTAGCAAATTGGCGCCCTATTGTTTTGTGGTTGTGAAGTTGTAAACGTGTGTCTCGTGTAAAAAATTATTTCTACTTTGTCAGCATAATTTCAACTTAACAATTCGTACATGAAATCAGGTACATATGTTACTATCATTATTGCAGCTCTTTTGATTTGCAAACTATTTCTTTATTGGCTAAACAAATTTGGAAAGAATGAGCAGAACGATTTTTTTGTATCTACACAAGTTCAAAACAACGAAAGATTAAATAAACTGGGGATTCGCAATGCATCAGAAGATGCTTCTTATATACTTGATAGTTCCTTATTGTCGTTTCCTAAGCCTGTTCATGATGCTTCAGACAGTAAAGATGAGTATAAACCGGATCCCAGCCAGGATTGGGTTATTCCTGTAAATGTTAAGGATAATGCGGTATCCAAAAAACAATTGTCAGCATTATTTGATCTTGAATGGAGGAAAAATTTCCGATCTACGATATATGGCTATTCTATACAGGAAGAACATTGGACATTTGCGGATGCGGGTGACTCGCCAGAAGCTTATACTCAATTACAGGTTGCTGTGGATTTAATAGAAACCTTTACTGATTCAGCAAAAGGATATGACCCATTGCTGTTGGAGCGGTATCTTAATGAGCTAAACAGAAAAATAAAAAAAAGTTCTTTTGCTTTAGCAATTGGTAAAGGAGAGCCGATTGAAAAAGCGATAGAAAGGGCTAAAGAACTTGTTAAGCTCAACCATGAATTTTCTTTTGACGCCGTTATTCAGTTAAAATCGGAAAATCCTTTTCCTGGCATGGCTGCCTGGGATGCGATGGAATGTCTCGGCCTTGAATGGGGGGATGGCGACATATTTCATTGGCAAAATCCTGAAGATTACGGCGACCAGGCTTTCTTTTCTGTTTATACAACAACTAAGCCCGGATATTTTCTGCCTGAAGCTATAGGTTCGGGAGAGATGAATCCCGGCGATCTTGTTTTTGCATTTAGCGTGCCGCGCAGTGCAGACCCGGAACATATATTTGATGCCATGATAAACGCTGTAAAATATTGCCAGAAAAGATTGGGCGGACAACTATTTGACAAGTATGGAAAACCATTTAATGAGGTTAAAGAGCGGGAGGATATGAAACTTCTTGTTGGCAAAATGAAACAAAACAGTTTGATGCCTGGTTCTGAAAAATGTTTAAGGATGTTTGATTAGGGACAAATCGTATGTTCCCCCTGGTGCGTGTCTTCACGCACCAGTGCTACCCGGGCTGAAAAGCCGCCCAAAGAACTAAACGATGAAAGGATTGCGACGCAACGAAGCCCCCACGAAGTACAATCGCTGGTATCTAAAATAATGTTTGCTGCTGGTGCGTGTATTCCAAGTGTCGGCTTTATAAAGTCTGCCGGCAAGCACAATTGCCATTTCAAACCTTCCGTATTCCGAAAACCTTAAAATAAGGTTCGGCAACAAGCTTTGCCCCATAATACCTAAATTGCGGCTCCTTTTAATAATTAGAATATCCTTTTATGAGCAATTCCACGTTCGATTTCGGAATGATAGGCCTTGGCGTAATGGGCCGCAACCTGTTACTTAACATGGCAGACCATGGCTTTAGCGTAATAGGTTTTGATAAGGATGCAGCAAAAGGCGCTTCCCTTGAATCGGCCGCCACGGCCGGCACCACCGTTAAAGGGGTAACCACACTGGATGAAATGGTTCAGCAGTTGTCATCTCCCAGGAAAATAATGATGCTGGTACCCGCAGGCAAACCGGTTGACGATGTAATAGAAAGCCTGTTGCCGCTGTTACAGGAAGGTGATGTGGTGATTGATGGCGGTAACTCTTATTTTGGCGATACCGTTCGCCGTGTAAATTACCTGCTTCCCAAAGGCATTCACTTTATGGGCATGGGGGTTAGCGGTGGCGAGCATGGAGCCCGTACCGGCCCGAGCATAATGCCCGGCGGCGACCAGAATGCTTACAATCACGTAAAACCTTTACTGGAAGCAATAGCTGCAAAAGTGGGGGATGAGCCATGTACTGCCTACATGGGTAAAAACGCTGCCGGCCACTACGTTAAAATGGTACATAATGGTATTGAATATGCCATTATGCAATTGCTGAGTGAGGCCTACGACTTGCTGCACCGTGGCATGGGCCTTACCAACGAAGAGCTGTATGAGGTTTTTAAAACCTGGAATGAAGGGGAGCTGAAATCTTTCCTGGTAGAAATTACAAGAGATATTTTTTTACAAAAAGACGATATTACCGGCAAGCACCTGGTGGATGTTATATTGGATAAAGCCGGCATGAAAGGTACCGGTAAATGGACATCACAGGAAGCCATGAACCTGCCGGTAGCCATACCAACGATAGATGCGGCGGTATCTGCCAGAACATTATCCGGATATAAAGACGAAAGGGTACAGGCTGCGGCTATTTATAAGCCCGTAGTTAAACCCGTAACGGCCAAAAAAGAGCAGTTTATTCAGCAGGTGGGAGATACGCTATACTTTGCTACCATACTCTGTTATGCACAAGGGCTGGCCATGCTATACAAAGCATCCGAAGAATTAGGCATGGATATTCCGCTGGATGACGTGGTTAAAATATGGAGGGGCGGCTGTATTATACGCTCCGTACTGCTGGAAGATTTTTACAAAGCCTACAGCAAAAAGAAAAAACTGCCCAATGTGTTATTGGATAAGGGAATTGCACGATTGGTGAAGAAAAGGGAACGTAGTGCACGTAACGTTATTAAAGTAGCAATAGCGAATAAGATACCAGGCGCAGCCCTGATGAATGCACTGGGTTACTACGATAACTATACCAGCGAACGCATGTCAACCAACCTGATACAGGCGCAGCGCGACTATTTCGGTGCACATACTTACCAGCGTATTGACAGGGAGGGAACATTCCACACAGAATGGAACCAGGGATAAGTTAACTGGGAATGTCACCCTGAGCTTGTCGAAGGGAATGTCACCCTTGTCATCTTAAGCTTGCCGAAAGATTTCCGAAGGGGAACTAAAGAACTATAATTTTTAAAGACAGAGAATATGTCAAAACCTAGCAGCCATACCAAACCGCCGGCCTCAATTATTTTTATTTTTGGCGGTAGTGGCGATTTAAACCAGCGCAAGCTTACACCGGCATTATACAACCTTTTTTTAGACGACTGGATGCCAGAGCAATTTTCCATCGTTGGCCTGGGCCGTACAGAATATTCCAATGAGAAATTTTTGGGCCACCTTTACCAGGGCATACAGGAATTCAGCCGCCGCAAAGGTGAACAGAACGGCCACTGGAAAGAGTTTGCTGAGCATGTATCGTATCTGCAGATGGATGCCGGCGATGCAGCAGCCTATAACCTGCTGGCCGATAAAATAAAGGAAGTGGAGCAGGCTTTTGGCGTACACCCCAACGTAATTTTTTACCTGGCCGTAGCACCGCAACTGGTGCCGGATATAGCCACCAAGCTGGGGGCCCTAAAGCTTTGCCAGGATGCAGCTACCACGCGTATTGTGGTAGAAAAACCTTTTGGCCACGATTTAAAGAGCGCCCAGGAACTAAATGGGTTGCTGACTTCTCTATTTGATGAAGACCAGATCTATCGCATAGACCATTACCTGGGTAAAGAAACGGTGCAGAATATCCTGGCGCTTCGTTTTGCCAACGCTTTATTTGAACCTATCTGGAACCGTAATTACATAGACCATGTGCAGATTACCAATGCCGAGTTGGTGGGTGTGGAAGGGCGTGGCGGTTACTACGAACAAAGCGGCGCCCTGCGGGATATGCTGCAAAACCACATCCTTCAACTGGTGTGTATGATTGCCATGGAAGCGCCGGTTAGCTTTAATGCCAATGAAATACGCAACAAGAAGGTAGATGTGTTGAATGCCTTGCGAAAAATTCCGAAAGAAGAAGTGCATAATTATGCTGTACGTGGCCAGTATAGCGAAGGCTGGATAAAAGGGGAAAAAGTGCAGGGCTATCGCCAGGAAGAAAAGGTAAATCCTAAATCAGCCGTAGAAACTTTTGCAGCTATCAAATTCTATATTGACAACTGGCGCTGGCAGGATGTGCCTTTTTACGTACGTACCGGCAAGTACATGCGGGATAAAACCACTATTATTACTGTACAGTTTAAGCAGGCGCCACATTACGCTTTTCCGCCGGAAGCTGCTGAAACATGGAGGCCTAACCGCCTTACCATCAGCATACAGCCCGAAATGGATATCAGGCTGCGTTTCCAGGCAAAACGCCCCGGCCAAACCATGACGCTGAACCCCGTGGATATGATTTTCAGCTACAAGGACGCATACGAAGACGGCCATGAGCCCGAAGCGTATGAAACCCTGTTGCTGGATGTACTGGCGGGCAACCCCACCCAATACATGCGGGATGACCAGGTAGAAGCTGCATGGAAAGCGGTGATGCCTATTATAGAAACATGGGAACAACGCCCGCCGGTGGATTTCCCCAATTATGCGCCCGGCACATGGGGCCCTGAGGATGCGGAAGCTTTAATTGCAAGGGATGGCCGTAACTGGGTAACGTTACCGCCCAAGCATAAAGATTAGTTTCAGGTTGTGCATGCGTGCCAGGGTCAGCATTTTTTAGATACCGCCAATGGTTTTTCATGGCATCGTCCCTTGCGTCGCAATCACTTCATCTGTAATGCAAATGGCATCTTCGGTTCGTAGTGTAATAGCGCAGCAATGCAGGTAGCTCTTTTAATGTAAATGTACTTCGGCTAAAGCCGGTCAACTTCCTGGCATTTAACCCAAGGCTTAAGCCTTGGGTTTGTAAATAGTAATCTATATGGCTTTAGCCAAAGTGCATTGCTGTTTTATACAATCTCAATCAAAACAATCATCTAACCAGTGTCATTAATCTCATGGAAATCATCAAAGTAAAAACCATAGACGATCTTAATTCCACCGTTGCCACCTGGATAACGGAACATATTAACGAAACACTTCAAAAGCAAGACCGCTACACCATTGCGCTTTCCGGCGGCAATACGCCCAAAAGCCTGCACCGGTTACTCGCCAGCGATGCATACCGGAACAAGATTGACTGGAGCAAGCTGCATATTTTCTGGGGAGATGAGCGCCATGTTCCTTTTGAAGATGAGCGCAACAATGCAAAAATGGCCTACGACACTTTATTGAATTTTGTGGATGTTCCCGCTTCACAAATACACGTGATGCGTACAGATATACCGGCTGAAGAATCTGCTGCCGAATATGAAAAAATTTTACGTGCATATTTTACAGATGCGCCAACAACTTTCGATTTGGTATTGCTCGGCATAGGCGACGATGCGCATACACTGTCTCTTTTCCCCGGCAAAAGAGAGGTTATTCATGAACAGGAAAAATGGGCTACATCTCTCTGGCTGGAGTCGCAGAACATGTACCGCGTTACATTAACAGCGCCGGTAGTTAACAAATCGGCCCGCGTAGCGTTTGTATTGGCAGGCGGCAGTAAAGCGCCGGCTATTAAGCATGTACTGCAGGGAGAATACAATCCAGACCTTTATCCCTCCCAGGTTATCAAACCGTCGCCCGGTGAATTATTCTGGTTTTTGGAAGAAGCGGCAGGGGCGCTGGTGTAATCTTTGATTCTTGCTGATTTTAATCTGGTATTGACGGATTAGTCCGGTTTTAAAAAAAACGATGCCGTCAGGTTGGCTTGTAGAAAACGGTTTTATCAAGTCTTATCCCTTGGGTCTGCCTTTGGCAGGCTCAGGCTGCAACTTTAATTAAGCAACGATGACAGCCGAAGCGAAGGTTTAGTTTTTATAATCAGAACCGGTTTCTCCAGGGTATATGTCTATTGTTGTATTCGTTCCAAATTCTATACCGGAGGATATAAAGAATTGGCGCAGTTTCTCCATCTTACCATTACAGTTATCTCCGAGAATCATTGCCTCAGAACTTTTTTCTATCCTGTTGCAATGAAAACATATCAAGATGCTCTCTTTTAACTGGTCGGTTCTATCAAGAAATAAAATGGCATTCCTGGGAAAGAAACACTGCGTTATTGAACTGACACAACATTGGGGCTGCCGATAATAGAAGTTGTTGTAGAGAATATCCGTTAGTTTTTCAAGCTCTGTTGTATTTAAAACTTTTTGTTCAATAAGGCTATCTTCAAAGATTTTTCCTTCCTGTACAGGGCAGTTGTTACGGTGATACCTGAATGATACAAGTTTTACAGAATCCCCTATTGAAAAGGGATAAAACCGGCTGCGTTGTGCAGGTGTGTACTTTGAAACATACTTACATTTTTGATAGTCTTTATATATAGAGCGCTTAGATGAATCGGCAATTTTTTGACCTGTAGCATCCGTAAAAAGAGCAGAGATAAATAGTGTCAAAGTCAACAACTTCATAGAAAAAAATCTAATCATTTTATTGCAATTGCTTAATCAACAAATTTTCGAGCATTTTTTTATACCTGCGTTCAAGTGCCGGCTCTTTTACATACCGGCTATACTGTAAACTGTCCAGTGTTATACTCGATATTTCTATGCGGGATTTGCCTTTCCGGGCAAAATAGCCGAAAGTAACAACAGGTATCATTTCATTTTCTGCGGGCACATTATAAACTTCAATAAACGGGCTTGTTTTATAACGGGCATAAACAACCGTATTTTTTGTTGGTAGCACAACCCTGTTTGTAATGCCTGTTACAGAATCTTTCTGCAAATAAAATATACTGTCATAAGTATAGATTTCATTCGCTTTAACGGAGTCTTTTTTGTAGCGAAGCTTTAATGAATCTAATCTTTTGAAAACCTGGTTCTCTGTCAAAGTGGTTTTGTAGCTGTTGTACATGTAAACCTCTGTTGACATTCTAGACGGGTAGTAACCTCTGCAGGTAGTTGCGCAAAATGCAAACAGGGAAACACCTGCAACAACTACCGCAGCCAGTTTGTGAACAAAATTCATACACCCTTCATGCCGTAGCTTGTAAACCATCGGCAATACTGTTAAGGCCATGTAATCGGTATAGTCAACTACGCGGTTAACGGGAAACTGTAATTTGTAATTAAAAAAGTTGATTGCCGGCTGTGATAAAGAAGACTTCCACCAGGCAAAGAACAAGGCAGCGGACACAAATGCTGTTTTTTTATGATTGGGAAGTAACGCTGAGATAAACAAGGCAAAACATGCAAGGCCTGCAAAGTCGGACAATTTACCCGTCAAAAAGTTATGATACTGTTGCTTCAAATAAAAATCATTAAGCAGTAATAAGCCAAGGCAAACAATAAAAAGGGGATGAAGCAGCAAGCTGACGGATTTGTTCTTCATGTAATAAATCTAAAAAAGCTACTCTTAAAAAAATGTCAATTCGGGTTAGTTTATCACCGGCAAAAACAGCATAAACTTTCATGTTTAAAAACATAGCCTTTAACTTTAAATCTCAAAACACCTAACGAATGATGCACCGCCGTAGTTTTCTTAAAAACACCATCCAGGCCGGTTTGGTTACCGGCGCCATGCCTTTGTTCAGTTCCTTTGCACGTACAGAAAAATACCGCACTGCTTTAATTGGCTCCGGGTGGTGGGGTACCAATATTTTACAGGCTGCCCTGCAGGCCGGGGAAAGTAAACTTGTAGCGCTTTGCGATGTGGATGAACGCCAATTGGCTGCCTGCACCAATACCGCAAAACAGTGGACCAGCGACCAGCCTAAACTATACCGTGATTACCGCGAACTGTTGCAAAAAGAAAAGCCCGAAATAGTAATTGTGGCCACCCCAGACCATTGGCACCCGCTGATAGCGATAGCTGCCGTAGAAGCAGGCGCCCATGTGTACGTGGAAAAGCCGGTTGGGCACACCATTATGGAAGGCCGGGCCATGGTTAACGCCGCACGCCGCACAGGTAAGGTAATGCAGGTAGGCTTACACCGCCGGGTGTCGCCTCACAATATGTCTGGCATGGAGTTTTTAAAATCGGGCAAAGCTGGTAAAATAGGCATGGTAAGGGCGTTTGTACATTATGGCGGCGGGCCGGGTAAAAAAACGCCCGATGCAGAGCCTCCCAAGGAGCTTGACTGGAACTTTTGGTGCGGGCCTGCACCACTAAAAAATTATAATCCGGGCATTCATCCCAAAGGTTTCCGGCAATACCTTGATTTTGCCAATGGGCAGTTGGGCGACTGGGGCGTACACTGGATGGACCAGATTCTGTGGTGTACGGAAGAAAAATACCCACGTAAAATATTCTCTCATGCCGATAGGTACATCCGGCAGGATAATACCGATGCGCCGGATACACAGGTGGTTACTTACCAGTTTGAATCGTTTACCGCCGTGTGGGAGCACCGCCTGTATGCTGCCAATGAAGCTGAAAAACACAACGTGGGCTGTTATTTTTATGGTACGGAAGGCACATTCCACATGGGGTGGACGGATGGCTGGCACTTTTACCCGTCAGATAAAAACAAACCCGTTCAAAGTGCGTTGCCCCAACTTCACAAACCAGATGAACAGAACATACCGGAACTATGGACAGATTTTTTGAGGGCCATAAAAAATAACCAGTTGCCGGTAAATGATATTGAAAGCGGCCACCGCTCCACCAATGTTAGCCTGCTGGGCATGTTATCTTATAAGTTGGGCCGCAGCATTGAATGGGATGGCGAAAAAGAACTGGTAATAAACGATGCGGAAGCCAACAAGCTGCTGAAAAGGGATTATCGCGGGGATTGGAAATACCCGGTGTGATGGCAGGGTTGTTGCATTCTGCTGTGATAAAATTTTTTTAGGGGGTGTCCCTCGTACCTCGGGCCGGGCAGAACTACGTTCGCAACCTTCGTCAAAGCAACATTTAGTTGCTTTTTCTCGGTTGTGCTATTACTCCGGCACAAAAGCCCGGCTGCAATGGCCTCACCGGGGTAACCGCTGCAATCCCTCACCCGAAAGTGCAACACGCTACTGCTTTCACGGGCAGGTTGTATGGTTAGGCGAAATAAATTTTAAATCAATGCCCATCACTTCAATATCCAACCCACTTAAAGAAACTTTGAATGCTTTAAAGTACAGTAATATTAAAATTATGAAATAGCCCAAAGGGCTAAATGTGAATAGCCCCGGATGAAATCCGGGGTTGGAATTTATGATAGAAAAAAACCAACCCCAAAGTGGTTGAACAACACTATTGTACTTTTATGCTCTTTGCAGCATAACTATCTGCCCCGCTGATGTTTAAAGACATTACTCAATTTCCGCAACAGCGTTTGTACTGCTTTCCGCTCCCACATGGGCAGGGGGCATTTCTTGCAGGGGCAGATGCAAAGGCGAAAGATGATTTTCCGCCACCCTGTAGTTTTTTAATGTCATCAATATTCTCTTCTTTATCCGGCTCAATACCTACTATAACCTGCCAGCCTTTTTGGTTGCACAAAGCCATCATCTCCATTGCCCGTTCTTCTGTCTGCACCCTTACCCTTGCCGGTTTTTTGTGTGACCCCAGTTTGCTCATTTGTTGCTTGTATTATAGAATGATGTTGATCTTTTTAGTGGTGCGGCTGGTTGGTTACCGCAGATGGTTGGGATGAGCGGATTCTACATACAAAGTTTTCTCACCCCCGCTTTTAACCCGATGCTCAACTTTAAGTATAAAATTCTTATAGCGCTTGAAGTTAGCTTCTTTAAACGCTGCTAACTGATCAAAAATCTGTTTTGTTTCAGGGTGTTTTTGACCTTCCGAGCCTAACACTTTGTTAATCTCATCAAAATGAGGAAGCTTAAATTCCCTGGCTATGCAATAATTCCAGATTACTTCAGCTAATTTCATCTTCTCCTTAAACATCTCATCTGTATCCGCTTCATGCAGCAACGGCCTTGCAAAGTCCTGTAAAATGCTTGAGTATAAAACATCTTCTGCCATCCGGTAATTTTAAACAAATATGGGTAATAATCCAGAAAAAAATTACCACCCGCTGGCCAGTACTTCAGCCAGGTGCATTACTTTAATGCCGGCGCCTTTGTTTTGGCTATAGCCGCCAATATGCATCAGGCAGCTCATATCGGTACTTATAAGGTAATGGGCTTGCGTGGCTGTGGCGTTGGTAAGTTTCTGATCGGCCATGGCGATGCTGATGGGCCCGAATTTTACTGCAAAGCTGCCGCCAAACCCGCAACAGGTTTCCACATCGTTCATCTCTATCAGTTCAAGGCCTGTTACATTAGTCAGTAATTGGCGTGGCTCGGTTTTTATGTGGCATTCACGCAATGCGGCACAACTATCATGATAGGTAGCCCGTCCATTTAACTGTGCACCTACGTTATCAACGGCCAGTACCTTTACCATAAACTCAGAAAACTCGACTATTCTGTTGGCAAGGTCTTTTACATCGTTGTGCCGGGATGAGTTATCAAACAACTGGTGATAATAATTTCGTACAAAACCCACGCAACTGGCGCTGGGGGCTACCACGTAATCCGCACCAGCAAAATCATTGAGAAACTTGGTGCATACATCCTTTGCTTCGCCATGAAAACCGGCATTAAAAGCAGGCTGGCCGCAACAGGTTTGGTTGGTATTGTAAGATACAGTGCATCCTGCCTTTTCCAGCACTTTTACCATGCTGAAGGCAACGGAAGGATACAACTGGTCAATAAAACACGGTACAAAAATGCTTACGTTCATACCTCCATCCCCTAAAGAAGTGTAATATGTTACACCTTGTTTTTTAGATTAAGAAAGCTGATTTATATGCAGATAATTAGTTTGGAGTCTTGGTGCTGAGCAGCGTACAGAATGTACAAGAGTGCGACGCAACGGCAGCCTCATAGTAATTCCTTCTGCCGGGCCCATAATAATATTACTGCCCGGCAGGGCTGCTGTTTACAGCAATTTCTTTATTTCCATTACCAGTTCGGTTTTGGTAATAGGTACCCCCATTATTTTATGGTAGCCTTTGGCGGGTATCAAATATTGGTCGCGGATGATTTTGATAAGCTGGCCATTGTTGATTTCCGGTATCAGCACCTGCTCAAAGTTTTTGAGGATGTCGCCCAGGTTTTTGGGGAAGGGCCGTATGTAGCGCAGGTGAGCATGGCTAACTTCCAGCCCTTCTGCCTGCAGTTCCATTACAGCGCTTTTGATAGCGCCGTAAGTGCTGCCCCAGCCCAAAACCAACAGTTTGCCTTTTTCGGCCCCGCTGTCCAATTGTTGTTCCGGAATATATTCCGCAACCTTATCTACTTTCTCCTGCCTGATGCGCACCATTAACTGGTGATTTTCGGGTTCGTAGCTAACGTTGCCGGTAATATTTTGTTTTTCGATGCCGCCAATGCGGTGTTCCAGTCCGGCGGTGCCGGGCACCGCCCAGGGGCGTACCAGTTTTTCATCCCTCAGGTAAGGCATAAACTTGTCTTCATCATGCCCCAGCTCTGTTTTAAACTTCACTTCAATAGTAGGCAGGTCTTCGCTTTTAGGAAATTTCCAGGGTTCTGCGCCATTGGCTATGTAGCCATCGCTAAGGAAGATAACCGGCGTCATGTGCTGTACGGCTATGCGTACCGCTTCATACACGGCATCAAAGCAGTCGCTGGGCGTGCTGGCCGATACTACCGGCATAGGGCATTCGCCGTTGCGGCCATAGTAGGCCTGCAACAAATCGCTCTGCTCTGTTTTGGTGGGCAGGCCTGTTGATGGGCCGCCACGCTGTATATCTATAATAAGCAGTGGAATTTCCAGCATTACCGCCAGCCCCATGGCCTCGCCTTTTAAGGCCATGCCCGGGCCTGAAGTAGTAGTTACACCCAGGCTGCCGCCATAAGAGGCGCCGATAGCGGAAGTAATACCTGCAATTTCATCTTCTGCCTGGAAGCTGCGTATGCCAAAGTTTTTATGTTTGCTTAACTCGTGCAATATGTCTGATGCCGGTGTAATGGGGTAGGTACCCAGGAACAGCGGCAGTTTGCTTTTTTGAGAAGCAGCGATAAGGCCGTAAGCCAGTGCCTGGTTGCCCATAATGCTGCGGTAAGTGCCGGCAGGCAGTTTGGCCTTTTCTACCCTAAACCGGGTGGTAAAGGTTTCCGTGGTATCGCCGTAATTGTAACCGGCCTGCAGCACTTTAATGTTGCTCTGCAGGATGGTTTCTTTTTTGCCGAATTTCTCGGTAATGAAATCAATCGTATTGTCGAGGTTGCGGTTGTACATCCAGTAAATAAAGCCCAGTACAAACATGTTCTTTGCCCGGTCTTTTTCTTTGGTGCCCAGGTCGTGAAAATCTTTCAGCGCTTCGCGGGTCATTTTGGTTACGTCAACTTTAATCAGTTCGTAACTGTCAAGGCTGCCATCGTTAATGGGGTTAACACCATCAGGGTAGTTGGCCAGGCGCAGGTTTTTGGCGTCAAAACCTTCAATATTGGCAATGATTTTACCGCCGGGTTTAAGGCTTTTAAGATTGGCTTTAAGGGCGGCGGCGTTCATAGCTACCAGTACATCGCACAAATCTCCGGGTGTAAAAACCCTGTCTGACGAAAAGCGTATCTGGTAACCGCTCACACCCGGCAGGGTACCCTGCGGGGCACGAATTTCTGCGGGAAAATCAGGAAACGTAGCCAAATCAATACCCAATAAAGCGGTGTTATTGGTAAACTGCTGGCCGGTTAACTGCATGCCATCGCCACTGTCGCCGGCAAATTTTATCACTACATCCTGTAGTACTGCTTCTTTCCTTTCCATAAATTATTTGCTATCAGGGATTTGCGCTATATAAAGCGCAATTGCCAAAAGCCCGGTACGGGTTTTAGCGGAACGCGAAGTTAGTATATGTAACAATGGCAGAAAACGTTTTTTCGGATGTAGTAACCCCGTTGAAATGAGGAGAGATTAAAAATTGGTTGTGTGCAAAACAAACAGCCTGTTGCACCGGCGGGTGAGGGATTGAAGCGGATACCCCGGTGAGGCTGTCGCAGCAGGGCCTTGTGCCGGAGTATGAGCGGAAAGCCCGGCCCGAGGTACGAGGGACACCCCACAAAACAATGTACGATGTTTGATGTGGGATGTACGATGTGCCCGGAAGGTACTACACTGGCGCTAAAAATCTACCCGGTACAACTTCTGAAACTGCTTTTCATTTACGCTTTGCGGTAACAGGCGAAACAACGTATTGCGAATGCCGGCAAAAAGCCTGTTGCTGGTTTGCGCAGCTTTGCCGATTTTCCAGGAAGTGTTGGTGATATAATGGGTTCTTTTTAACCGCCGCTGCTCAAACTGCTTAAATGCTTCGGGAATGTTGGCGTTGGCGGCCAGTTCATTGGCCAGTATAACAGCGTCTTCAATGGCCTGGCAGGCGCCCTGGCCCAAATTAGGCGTAGTGGCATGGGCAGCATCGCCAATAAGCAGAATATTGCCAAACGCATATTGATGAATAGGCCTGATATCCATGATATCGTTCCATATAAGGTGCTCGTTTTTGGTTTGCTGCAGTATGGCCGGGATGGGTTCGTGAAAATCTTTAAAATGCCGCTGTAGGTCATCTATTGTAAATGCTTTCATCCTGCTGCTGCTGTACGGGGCGTTAATGCAGGCAAACCAGTAAACCTTATCCAGCAGCGGAACAATACCAAAGCGGCCTTTTAGCCCCCATGTTTCTGATGTTTCCGTAAGGTTAAGAAAGTCATTGTTGATAACCGCCCGCCAGCAGGTATAACCGGCGTAGCGGGGCGCAGATGCCGGCAACAGCTTTTTACGTATGGAGGAGTGTATGCCGTCTGCCGCTATTAAAGCATCGGTAAAATGTATGCTGCCATCCTGGAAAACCAGTTTTATGCCATTGGGCAATTGCTCGGCAGCCACCAGTTTTTTATTGATAACTACCTGTTGCGGGTTAAGTTTTGAGTACAGCAAATCGTACAGGGCGGCGCGGTGAATGGTGAAATTGTCGGCGCCATACTTTTTACTGATGGCCTCGCTGTTTGTGCGGTTGATTACTTTTTTCTTTTCATCGTAAATGGTGAAGGATGGTAACATTCTGCCACAGCGGCTAACTTCTTCAGCAATGCCCAGCCTTTCAAAAGCCTGCATGGCATTGGCGGCCAGCGCAAGGCCCGCGCCTATGCCTTTAACCGCGGGTGCAGCTTCAAAAATTTGTGTTTCAATTCCTTTATTTTTTAAGGCGATAGCGGTTGTTAAGCCGGCAATACCTGCACCGGCAATGGCTATTTGCATAACGTTTAAATAAAATAATCTAAATGTAGCGGCAGGCTGCTACCCGCATGCTTACCGCAAAGTAAGAGCAGTAATTTGTTACTGCCGCAAAGAGGAGTGTTAATTGTAAAAACCGGGTAATGAATTGGTTAGGCCTGCACTTAAAAGCCGCTACCGCCTGCCATAAAAACTTACAGGTGCGGCCTGGTTAATAACCCCTTACATTCTTGCCTTCCATATAGTTAATGAAGGCTTTGTTTACTACGCGGTTACCGCCTGGTGTGGGGTAGTTGCCGGTAAAATACCAGTCGCCGGTATTGGTGGGGCAACTGTCATGCAGGTCTTCTATGGTTTGATAAATAACCTGTACAGGTAATGATACTTCGGGAGGTGTAATAAGTTGCGCAATTTTATCCGATATTTCCTGGGTGGTAAATGGTTTGTACACCAGCCTTACCAGGTTTTCTGTATGCAACTGGTTATTGCGCTGAAGCTCTTTGCATTGCTTGTAAATATCGTCCAGCTTGTCTTCCTCACCACGGTCTTTCCACAATTCAATTGCGGCGCGGAAAGCAATAAAATCGCCCAGCTTGCTCATGTCAATACCGTAGCAATCCGGGTAGCGTATTTGCGGGGCAGATGAAACAACAATAATCTTTTTAGGGTTTAAACGGGCAAGCATTCTAACAATGCTTTCTTTTAATGTAGTACCACGTACAATGCTGTCGTCAATAACTACCAGCGTATCTTCATCTCTCTTAACAGTGCCATAAGTAATATCGTATACGTGTTGTACCATCTCGTTACGGCTGCTGTCTTCAGTAATAAAAGTGCGCAGCTTAACGTCTTTAATGGCTATTTTCTCCTGGCGTATTTTACGGTTGATCATCTCATTGAGCTTCTCTTCCGTAAAATCCTTTCCCCAGCTTAAAATGCGTTCAATTTTAATCTTGTTCAGGTACTCTTCCATGCCCTTTACCAGGCCATAAAAAGCCACTTCGGCAGTATTGGGTATGTAGGAGAAGATGGTATTTTTTAAACTGTAGTTTACGGCTTCCAAAACCGGCTTGCTCAGGTGGTGGCCCAGCGCTATGCGTTCGCGGTATATTTTTTCATCGCTGCCGCGGCTGAAGTAAATACGCTCAAAGCTACAGGCCCGTCTTTCTTTCGGCTCCAGTATCTGCTCCACTTTGTATTCGCCGTTAGCATCTACAATCAGGGCATTACCGGGCATTAGCTCAAAAACTTCGTTTTCACCAACGTTAAAAGCAGTGCGTATAGACGAACGTTCACTGGCAGCAACGATTACATCATCATTTATGTAGTAGTATGCCGGGCGAATACCATGCGCATCACGCATTACAAAGCTGCAGCCGTTGCCTATTAAACCACCGATGGTATAACCGCCATCAAACAAGGGCGTTGCTTTTTTAAGCACTTCGGTAATGTTGGCACAGTTAGGTGTTTTCTCATCTTCTTTCGAGAGAAAATGGTGCACCACTTCCATCATTGCCGCAAGGTCGCTTTGCTTTTGAAACTCTCCCGGATTAATATTCACCAGGTCAAAAAGCTCTTCGGTATTTACTAAATTAAAATTCCCGGCCAATGCAAGATTTTTACCGGGAACCAAGTCTCTTTTTATAAAGGGGTGACAAAATTCTACGTTGTTTTTTCCCTGCGTGCCGTAGCGTAAGTGCCCCATCAGCAACTCACCCAGGAAAGGAACATGTCCTTTCATCAGGCCGGGCTTTTTCTTAAAATCAGGCAGGTATTTCTCCATTTCCTGTATTTCCGCGCCAATTTTAGAGAAAATGTCTGCAATGGGCTGCTGGGCATTACTGCGGCTGCGGTGCAGGTAGGGATAGCCTGGTTCTACGTCCAGTTTTACCGCCGCTATGCCGGCGCCGTCCTGCCCCCGGTTATGCTGTTTTTCCATGAGTAAGTACAGCTTGTTAAGGCCATACATCACCGTTCCGTATTTTTGAAGATAGTAAGAGAAAGGCCGCCGCAAACGAATGTAGGCAAGGCCACATTCATGTTTTATTTCGTCGCTCATGGTGAGGTTTAAAAAGAAGCCGCAAAGTTACGGTTGTACATCCATTCTCAAATGGATTTTATGAATCGTTTTAGAAAAGCGTGTTATTAAACCAGTTCCGGCTTTACGCTTTCCGCAAGCCACAGGAACTCAGTAACAAATACATCAATATTTTTTTGAAAGGCCGCATCAACCAGGTTGCCTTCTGCATCAAACTTTTTGTCTACATGCGGTGTTACCAGCATGTACGGAGAGCCAATGCCAAACAGGGCATTAATTAAAAGCTGTATTTGCTGGCTTGCCCTTATGCCACCCAATGCCCCCGGCGAAGCGGTAACAATACCAAATGTTTTACGCGATTGCTTGGGAAAATGATCAAAAATATTTTTGAGAGCGGGGGTGTAGCTGCCATTGTATTCAGGCGTTACCAAAATAAAAGCGTTGGCTTCAAACATGCGTTTGGCGAGGGGTTTCAACTCTTCCGGCGCCTGATCAACAGAACGGAAAACTTCCTGTTGCAATAGCGGAAACTGCCAGTCCCGCACATCCAGTATATTTACCTGGTGCCCCGTTTTTTCAGAAAAATGTTTCTTCAAAAACAAAGCAAGCCTGTAAGTAACGCTTCCTTTACTGGGGCTTCCCGCCACAATTTCAATGTTCATTTCATTTTTTCCTTTTCTTTTTTAGGGTACCGGCGTCCGGCATTTCATGGGGACTTCGTTGCGTCGCAATCCTTTCATCTGCAAATCATTGGGCGACTTTTCAGCCCCGGATAGTTGGTGCGTGAAGGCACGCACTAAGGGAAGTGTTTTTTCTCTCTTCGTAATTACCTGTTCCCATGCAAATCACTCCGGATTATAAAACTGGTTGTACAAAAAGCAGCCTATTGTAAGCCTGGCGCCATCATACCTCAAAGCAATTCTACTCTTTTCAATTACCAGTTTATATAAATTCTTTTCAATTTTCACAACGCCTTTCACTTCTTCTGGTTTGTCAACAACTTTAAATTGTTGATATGCTTTGCGAAACTTTTGTTGGAATTCAAGGGGGCAGATTTGCAATTGCTCTATAAAAAATTGTTCCAGGACAACTACCATCCCATCTGTTTTTCAAATTCTTCAGAAGAAACCGTTTTACCTGGAAATGCTTTTTTAATCAGCAAAGAGTCAAAATATTCAGATACATCATCACTTTCTATCAGCTTTATTATTTTCAGTATTTCTTCATCTGACCAACTATTTCTTTGTTTTTTTACAGCAAAGTAATCAGCCTTCATACCAATCTTTTCTGCAATAAAATCGTTCCTGTAGCCAGATTTCTTTATCAGTTGTGGTAGCTGCTTTTTCAGCAGCAGGTAATTTTGAACAATCTCTATCATATTTAACCAGCTTTAATAATACTTATTGTGCATTTTAAATATCAATAAAGATATGAAATCTATCGGATCAAGGAGGAGTTGTTTTAATACCCGCTTAAATGTCGCCATGAAAAGCCAGTGTACACGCCGTGATTATTACTTGTTCTTTCACTGAAAGACCAAATAATAACAAAACCATGTTTGCAACAGGCGATGCCATGAAATACATCTGCCGGGCTCAAGAAAAATTCTTAATGGTTAATAGGGGCTTCAATAACGACAAAACGACTTTCAGTATCGCATTCAATTTCTATTGAATCTGTTTGCCAAAGGCCAATACTGTCGCGTTTGCTGAGTTTGTTACCCGCAACATTTAGATCACCATCAATATTAAAAATGTAAACACCTTTGTTTAAAGGGTTTAAAGTATATGCAATCTTCTTTCCCGCTTCAAAATATCCCAGGCTTATTTTAGCATTCTGGTTAATCCAGCAATGTTCCTGCCCCTCTTCATTACTCACTACCGTCTGTAACTTATTCTTTCGCTTGTCTTCCGGAAAACTCCTGCGCTGGTACCGTGGGCTAATGTTCTGCAGCTTCGGCTCAATCCATATCTGTAAAAAATTCACTTCCTCCTCGCCTACGTTGTATTCCTCGTGTTTTAACCCACTGCCTGCGCTCATAATCTGTACCCAGTCTTTCTCCACCACATCACCGTAACCCATGCTGTCTTTGTGATTCATCTTACCCTGCAACAACACGCTAATGATTTCCATGTTAGTGTGCGGGTGCAGGCCAAAGCCTTTACCGGTTTGCAAATAATCATCGTTAAACACTTTCAGCAGACCAAACCCATTCTTCCTCGGATCATAAAAAGTGCTGAAGCTGAACGTAAAATTGCTTTGCAGCCACCCGATGTTTTTTGTGCCACGCTCATTGGCGGGAAAGAAGATTGATTGCATTTTATTTATTTTAAAGTGAGTGGTGAGCAGTGAATGGTGAGTTTAGGACAATTCTTATTCATCACTCACTGCTCACTCATTACTCACTATTTTCCTGCCTTTACATTCAACTGTAAGTTCACTTCTTTTTTAATTACCCAATCCTGCGGATTGTCTGGGCCTTTGTAGTTCATGCCCCAATCTGTGCGGTCTATATTAAAATTCGCCTGTGCTGTTAAAGCATTTTCTGTAATGCTTACGATAGCGGGGAAAGTTACATTTTTAGTACTGTCCTTTAAAGTAAGGTTACCGCTTAGCAGGTGAGTTGCGCCTGGTAAAAGGCTTTTTGCTTTGGTGCTGTCGAAAGCTTCAACTTTAGTTATTTCGAATTTGGCGGTAGGAAATTTGGCAACATCAAAAAAGTCGGGGCTTTTCAGGTGGCCTTCCAGCTTGCCTTTGAATTCGCCGGTTAAATCTGTATCAACCAATGAAGCAATGTCAATCGTAAATGAACCGCCGGTTACATTACTGTTCTCAACGGCAATACTTCCGTCTTTAATTTTGAATGTGCCGGTATGTGTGGCTGTAGGTTTTGTGCCCGCCCAGGTTACAACGCTGTTGGTTGTGTCAACTGTGTAGGTGGCGCCTGTTGCCGCTGCGGCGTCTTGCTTTTCGCCGGTGGCTGCTTCATCGGCTTTGGGTGCGCTTTGGCACGCTGCGAGTAAAATGCTGGCAGAAATAAAAAGTTTGGATGCTAGTTTCATAACATTTTCAATTTTTAAGAAATAAAGTTTAACAGGTAAAATAAAGAATTGTTCTTGAATGGAAATTTATGATTTGCGAAAAGTATTAAGCGGCTTGCTTAACCATTTGTATTTGCAGGTTTAATTTCACATCGTCGCTAAGCATAATGCCGCCGGTTTCTGTAACTGCATGAAATGTTAAGCCAAACTCTTTACGGTTAATTTTACCTTCAATTTCAAAGCCAGCTTTTACCTGTCCCCAGGGGTCTGTAGCAGTACCGCCATAATTTACATTCAGCTTAACCGGTTTGGTTATATCGCGTATGGTAAGGTTACCGGTAAGTACATATTCTTCGTCATCTTTCTTTTCAATGCCTGTGGATACGAAACTAAGTTTGGGAAATTTGTCGGCTGCAAAGAAATCGTCTGCTTTCAGGTGCGCATCTCTTTGCTCATTGTTGGTGCTGATGCTGTTGATATCTGCTTCGAAAGATACTTTAGCATCAGTGAAGTCTTCTTTCTCGCTTTCCAGGCTGCCATCGAATTTTGTAAAGCTGCCTGTTACATTGGTAATCATCAGGTGTTTCACTTTAAAAGTTACTTCTGAGTGTGCTGCATCAATTTTGTAAGTTGCCATTTTTGTTTGTATTTAAATTGTTTATAATGTTTTGCTGTTAGCCATGAGTTGCAAGCTGTGAGTTACTAAAGCCCGGTAGCTTGCAGCCACTAACTTTTTAATCTTCAATCAATACCCCCATCTTGCCCATTTCATAATCACGAAAGGCTTCGAGTAATTCTGTTTCTGTGTTCATAACAAAGGGGCCGTGAGAGGCTATCTTTTCATTCAGCGGTAGGCCGCTGCCGATAAATAAGCGGGTATCTTCTGCTGCTTCCAGTTCAAAACCGTCGCCATCGTTGTTAAAGACTACGGCGTATTTGCCTTTTACTTCACTGCCGTTTACCAGCAGCTTCCCGTCAAGTAAATAGATAAAGGCGTTATGGTTAGCCGGTATATTTATAAAATGCTTACCGCCAGCTTTAAATTCTGCAGTAAAAGTGTTTACCTCTGTTGATGCCGGCACGGGGCCCTTAACACCGTTGAAGCTTCCTGATACAATGTTTATTGTAACTAATCCATCGTTTGATATAATATGAGGGATTTCTTCGGCGGTGGCTGGATAATAAACGGGCTGTTTCATTTTTTCAGAAGCTGGACTGTTTACCCAAAGCTGTATGATTTCCTGGCGCCCGCCTATTTCATGGATGTCGTGTGGCGGTCTTTCGCTGTGAATGATGCCCATTCCGGCATTCATCCACTGGGTGCCGCCTGCATAAATTACATTATTGTTACCACGGCTGTCGCGGTGGTGAACCCCACCTTTAAAGATGAAAGTAACCGGTGAGAAACCCCTGTGTGGGTGTGGGCCTACGCCTGCCTTGTTTACCGGTACATTTTCGGGAACTTTTACATCCGCATGGTGCAATAAAAGAAACGGATCAAGGTTGTTTACCTGTGCTGATGGGAGGGGCTGCCTAACCGGGAACCCGCCCATGTTGTATGTTGCTGCATAGATGATATGTTGAATGCTTCTGTTTTTCATATCAAATGCTCCTTTTTTATTTGATTGTACATACTTGTATGTATATACATGTATTAAAGTAAAAAAAATTAAACTTCTTTCTCCCTTACTTTTTCCAGCAGGCTGTTTAAAGCGGCTGCCGCATCTTCATTAATTGTAACCATGTCTCCGTATAAACTGTCAATCTTCTGGGTAGTAATGTCCAGCATATTCATACCTGCGGGAGTTATTGTAACCACGGTTTCTCTCTTATCCAGCGCCGAAGAACTTCTTTTGGCCAGCTTTTTAAGTTCCAGCCGGTCTATAATCCTTGGCACATTCGAATTCTTTTCAATCATCCTGCTGGCTATATCCCGTACGCACATTTGATCGGGGTGTTTACCTTTTAGTATGCGTAATACATTGTATTGTTCATGCGTAAGGCCGTATTCTTTCAGCTCTTTACTCATAATTGTTTTAAGCCACCAGGCAGTATATAAAATATTCAGCCCTGCTTTTTGCATTTCACTCTTAAATTTTGTACTTTTTATGGCCTGTTCTAATTTCACAATGCAAATATATGTATGTACATGTATTTTTTCCAAATTTTATTTGTTAATAAAAAAAGAAGCCTGTTTTCGCGAAAACAGGCTTCTTTTTTAGAAGTATAATTACTTGTACTTATTTCATGGCGTTTTTTTCTGCCACCTGCTTCCATTCCGCAATGTTATTGCAGCTATTAAAATCATTATCAATTCTTACGTAGTAAGTTGGAATATGCTCGGAAAACCATTTGTGCATTAACTTTTGTTTTTTTTCATCCAGGGCCCTTTGAGATACTTTATTGTAATCATCTTTCAGATTTTCCCTATGTGGCTCACTACGGCTTTTAAGATTAATAAGCCTTACGCCCTTGGTACCCCGTTCGCTGGTAAAGCTTACTGCTTTGGAGATATCGCCCACTTTCATGTCTCTTATGCTCACCACCATTTCTTTATCAAGCTGGTCTATGGTTACGTAAGTAGAACCATCCTGGGCCATTACGTTACCACCCGTGCTTTTGCTGTTTTCGTCATCACTGTACTTGTTTACGGCGGCATTGAAGGGCAGGGTGCCGTCCAGTATTTTATTCCTTATGCTGTCGAGTTTTGCCTTGGCAGCGTTAATCTCATCCTCTGTAACGCTGGGTATTTTAATGATATGCCTTACGATGGCATCCTCGCCGGAGCGGCTAACCATCTGTATTATGTGCAGGCCAAATTTGGTTTTAATAACATTGGATATCTGGCCTTCCTTAAGGCGGAAAGCCGCTGAAAGAAATGTACCGTCAATATTTTTGTCGCCACGATTAATGTTTAACTGCCCGCCACTTTCCTTGGCAGCAGGTTCTTCAGAATACAACCGGGCCAGGGCATCGAATTTCTTCTGGCCGCTCTCCACCTGCCTTTTTAAAGCCATCAGTTCGCTGGTAACATATTCTTCCACATCTTTATTCGCTTTTGGGAAAACTACGATTTGGCTTACCTCCAGTTCACTTTCATAATAAGGCAGGCTGTCTTTCGGAATTTTGTTGAAGTAATTGGTTACTTCGTTAGGGGTAATTTTAATGTTTTCAAATATCTTTTTGCGCATCGCATCGGCCAGCATTTGTTCTTTCAAAGAGGGCCTGAAGTCTTCTTTTATCTGGTAAATGGTTTTGCCGGCAACTTCTTCCAATACTTCTTTAGAGCCGTACATACCAATAAAATACCTGATACGGTTATCCAGGGCCCCCTCCAGTTCGTCTTCGCCAACCGGTAATGAATCTTTTTGAGCCTGCAGCATCAGGGCTTTTTGTATAAGTTGTCCTTCCAGGAAGGCACATTCCGCATTGGCGGGCAATTGGGCATCCTGCCCCTGCCGCTTATAGTCGGCAATTGCGTTAAAAATATCTGAGCGCAGGATAATTTTGTCGCCCACCTGTGCCACAATTTTATCCGCAATCACTTTTTGGGTTTGAGCGGCCAGGTTTGTTATAAAAGCGGCCACAACCACGCACAAAACAGCTAATTTCTTCATAAGTGTAAAATGAAATGCCTTCAAAAGTAGGGTTTTGAACAGAGCAGTGATAAATATTAAGGGGCTTTAACAAAGAATTTTACGGCTATTCACCATGTTTTGCTGCACTGCTGAATGGCCAGGCATACAAGCTGCCTGCAAAATAAGCCGCGTGTTGCACTTTGGGTGAGGGATTGAAGCGGTTACCCCGCTGAGGCCGTCGCAGCAAGGCTCTGTGGCGGAGTAATAGCGGAAAGCCCGGCCCGAGGTACGAGGGACACCCCCAAACAAATGTTAGATGTACGATGTGGGATGTACGTGTGGGATGTACGATGGGAAAAAGTACGAGTTACGAAGTACGAAGTACCTGTACTATGCAAGATGTAGATGTGGGATGTACGATGTTTCAAGAAACGCAACTACCTGGCATAGCTTTTCTCGGGGTTGTGAAGCTTTAAAAAGTTTATAGTACTGTTTAGTTCTGATGCAATATCCATATTGCCGGAAAACAGTGCCCGGCCTTTTTCAATAATTTCGTCATCTGCAAGAGATTCTCCGTAATCAATTACGGCAATCTTTATTTCTGTTGCCAACTTATTGTAATTCTGCAAGCTATCATCATCCTGGGCGTTAGCTGGTTCCTGCAATTGTGCGGCCTGGGCTGCCTGCAATGTATTCAGTTCAACCAGGGCTTGTTGTAAAACAGTAATCAACTTTTCGTGTTTAAGGGTTTGCTTGCGGCCCATTTCAATAATCCAGTCTTTGCGCTTCAGTTCAAAATTGGTGCCCAGGTAAAGGCGCCGTACCTGCTCATTTTCAGCGAGTTGTTCTGCGGTACCATGCTTAAAAATCTTTCCTTCAATCAGCAGGTAGGCACGGTCGCAAATGGAAAGCGTTTCGTTTACATTATGGTCCGTTATCAATATGCCAATATTCTTATATTTTAAACGGGCAACTACACTTTGTATGTCCTCCACGGCAATGGGGTCAACGCCGGCAAAAGGTTCATCCAGCAGTATAAATTTAGGATCAACAGACAGCGCCCTGGCAATTTCCGTTCTGCGCCTTTCGCCGCCGCTGAGGCTGTCGCCATTATTTTTGCGTACGTGGTGCAGGTTAAACTCGTCCAACAGCGATTCCAGCTTGTCCAAACGTTCTTTTTTGGTCATTTTGGTCATTTCCAGAACGGCCAGAATATTGTCTTCAACACTTAGCTTTCTGAAAACACTGGCTTCCTGGGGCAGGTAGCCAATGCCCATTTGCGCCCTTTTGTACATGGGCAGCTTAGTAATATCAATATCATTTAAAAAAACATCGCCTTTATCGGGTTTAATAAGTCCTACTACCATATAAAAGGTAGTGGTTTTACCGGCGCCGTTAGGGCCCAGCAGCCCAACAATTTCACCCTGCTTTACCTCTACGGAAACATTGTTTACCACGGTTCTGCTGCTGTAGGTTTTAACCAGTTCTTTGGTGTGTATCGTTAAACTCACGTAATAGCTTTTAAACAAAAATAGAGGTTGCGCCCCAATATGCTTTGTATGGCAAATGTTTTATCAAATCCTTTGCGTTGTATATTGCAGCAATTTTAAATAAAATGAAAGTTACCGATCATATTGCACAGGCAAATAAGACCCTGATCTCTTTTGAGGTTTTGCCACCTTTAAAAGGCAAAAGCATTACGTCAATTTACGACCACCTTGACCCCTTAATGGAATTTAAGCCATCCTGGATTAATGTTACCTATCACCGCAGCGAAACCATGTTTAAGAAAAAGCTGGATGGCAGCTTTGAAAAAGTGGACGTTCGCAAAAGGCCCGGCACCGTGGGTATTTGTGCCGCTATTATGAACCATTACCAGGTAGACGCGGTGCCGCACATGATATGCGGCGGTTTTAGCCGCCGTGAAACTGAAGATGCCCTGATTGACCTTAACTTCCTGGGAATAGATAATGTGCTGGTGCTAAGGGGAGACGCCGCGAAAAATGAAGCGGCTTTTGAGCCAGAACCCGACGGCAACCGTTATGCCATAGACCTGCTGAAACAGGTAGCAAGCCTTAACAGCGGTATTTATATAGATGAAGATATTCTTAACGGCGGCAAAACCAGGTTTTGCATTGGTGTGGCAGGGTATCCTGAAAAGCATTTTGAAGCGCCTAACCTGAATATAGATCTTAAACGCCTGAAAGAAAAGGTGGATGCCGGTGCCGAGTATATAATGACACAGATGTTTTTTGATAACTCCAAATACTTTGCCTTTGTAGATGCCTGCAGGCTGGCTGGCATTAACGTTCCTATTATACCGGGCCTTAAACCCCTTACCAACAAAAAACAATTGTCCATACTCCCCCGTATTTTTCATGTGGATTTACCTACGGAGCTGTCTGAAGAAATTATGAAGTGTAAAAACGATGCGGAGTGCGAAATTGTTGGTACAGAATGGATGATACAACAAAGCAAAGAGCTGAAACAGAACGGCGTACCCGTATTGCATTATTATACCCTGGGCAAGCCCAAAGTTATCTGGAACGTGGTAAGCAAACTGGTTTAACGCACCTGCCGGTAAAGGCTGGCTAACCGGCTAAAATTGTGTGGCTGAATTTGTGTTGGGCAAAACTGAAATCATATACATTTACCAAGAATATTACATTAATCAACTTACGCAAAAACTTACACCATGAACTTTCCGGCGGAACTAAAGTATACCAAAGACCATGAATGGATAAAAATTGTTGATGGCAATACCGCCCTGATAGGCATTACTGATTTTGCCCAACGCGAACTGGGGGATATTGTGTACGTGGATATTTCCACTGTTGGTAAAGCCCTGGAAGCCGAAGCAATATTTGGTACTGTTGAAGCGGTAAAAACCGTTAGCGACCTGTTTTTGCCCGTTGCCGGAACCGTTACTGAGGTTAACAGCGCATTGGAAAAAAATCCCGAACTGGTGAATAATGACCCCTACGGCGAAGGATGGATGGTGAAGTTTGAATTAGCCAATACGGCAGACCTGGATGGTCTTTTAACCGCTGAAGCCTATGCGGAACTGGTAGCTTAATCTTCCGGCTTAAAACTTGCTGGTAATCCTGTTCATCAACTTCTGTTTTCCCGCTCCTGTAAATGCCTGAAATAAAAAAATATTCTGAAAGCGAACTGGTTATGTTGCTAAAGCAACATGAGCAGCATGCTTTTGGGTATTTGTACGACAGTTATTCCGGCGCCCTGTTTTCTGTAATCTTATCCATTATTACAGACAGGGAGCTGGCAGGCGATGTTTTACAGGAAGTGTTCGTGAAAATCTGGCGCCAGATAGATTCTTACGACGACTCCAAGGGCCGCCTGTTTACCTGGATGCTTAATATTGCCCGCAATGCATCTATAGACATGGTACGCAGTAAAGGTTTTCAAAACAGCAGGCAAAACCGTGAGCTTACAGAAAACGTATATGACAGCAGCGGAACAACCCAAACTAATACTGACAAAATAGGCCTCCGTAAAATAGTGCAAACTTTAAAAGAGGAGTACAAGGTATTAATTGAGCTGTCTTATTTCCAGGGGTTCACCCAGGAAGAGATTTCCCGAATGTTAAACATACCGTTAGGAACTGTAAAAACAAGGCTGAGAAATGCCCTGGTACAATTGCGTGAACTAGTTAAAACATAAAGTGGATATAAAGGCATACATAGAATCTGGTATTATTGAAAGCTATGTTCTTGAGCTTGCAAGCCCTGAAGAAGCGGCAGAGCTTGAGCAGTTAATGCAGCAGCATGCCCAGGTAAGGCAGGCTGTTGATGCCTTTTCCGCCAGCCTTGAGCAAAATGCCTTAAACAGTGCTGTAGCGCCACCGCCCGCCTTAAAAGAAACAGTAATGGCGGCCCTTATGCAACAGGCTAACAACCAGCCGACTGCCGCGGCGCCTTTTCCATTACGGGAGTTAAAAAGCAATACCCTGCCCGGCGCCGCTGTTGTTCGTTCCGCCTTCTGGAAGTATATGGCCGCAGCGTCTATTGTATTGCTTATAGGCAGCGCCGCATTAAATGTTTATTTCTACAACGGTTACAAAACCGCCTACACCAAATACCAGGCTTTGTTATCAACCCAAAATACCATGCAGGCCAGTATGGATGTATACAAGGCCAAAATGGATGATATGGATGAAAGCATCAAGGTAATGAACGACCCTGCCACCAGGATGATAAAAATGCCGGGTGTGGCCGGGCACGAAAACAGCCTGGCGCAGGTGTACTGGAACCAAAGCAGCAAAAATGTTTATCTGTCTACCGGCAACCTGCCCGCCACCCCGGCCGGCAAACAGTACCAGTTATGGGCCATCGTAAATGGCCAGCCGGTTAATGCAGGCATGGTTGATGATTGTGCCGGCCTCTGTAAAATGCTTACCATTCCTAATGCCCAGGCTTTTGCCATAACGTTGGAAAAGGCTGGCGGTAATGCCGCCCCTTCTATGGACCAGATGTTTGTACTGGGCAAAGTATAATTTCCGCTATTTATTTTTCGTGTTTATTTTTTGGTGATGGACTGATGTATTTCATGGCATCGCCTGTTGTGTCACTCCCTTGTACGTTCAGTATTTCATGGCATCTTTTCAGCCCGGGTAGAAAATATCGAACAAGGAACAAGGATGCGAATATTGAACAAGGAACAAGGAATGATGAATAGCGAAGCGAAATTCCCCCACTCACTACTCACTACTCACTACTCCCCACTCACTACTCCCTGCTCACCACTCACCATCCCCTATTTCCCTGTTGTGAAAAATCACAGTAAACATTTTATTTCTCACATTGATTCAGGGTTTACCGCGGTGCATCTTTGTATTGTTGTTACGGCGAACAAAACAACCGCCGATAGCAATAACAAATTTTTCATTGGGGGTTATATGCTGACACAAAACGGAGGTTTTCCAACTTCCGTTTTTTTATGCCCATGCATAAGCGGGTAAACAGTAATTCCCATAATGGACTGCTATTTTCTAAAAAAGAGAATTTACTTCATAATTTTCGGTTCAATTTATTGATAATCAGTTATTTATTTTCTGGCATTGCCCTTGAAATATACATGCCGATTTTGATTCAAGATTTGGAGTGGGAGTGGTGGATGTCTATCCACCCTCCTTTTTTAAAGAATATCATAACCCTTGATCAGCATATAACCCCATAGAATTGTTACCCCCTTTTTCAACCAACACTAAAAAACACTGTAACCCCATACCGTATCCCGGGGCCAGCCGAGAGGCTGGCTTTTTGCATTTCGATAGGATGCTGAAAGTGATTGGTGAATGGTGAGTGGTGAATGGTGAGTAGTGAGTTGGGGCATTTCGCTTCGTTGCTCATCATTCCCTGTTCCTTGTTCGATATTTTCTACCCGGGCTGAAAAGACGCCATGAAATACAGAACGATGAACGTAGTGCGACGCAACAGGCGATGACATGAAATTCCTGGGCCCGGTACATAAAAATTACTGCAACCATGCCGGGTTGCCCTATTTTTGCCAGAGCCCTTTTTTATGCCTACAGACAAAAAAGACATTGAGATAGACATTGTAAGCGAAGTACTGAATGCCATGCTGCAGGCAAGGCCTGACTCAGACTTTATCAAAAGCCTTAACCAGCAGTACCGGGAACGTGGAGGCCTTAGTAAAAAACAACTGGAAGGGCTTTACCTTAAGGCCGCTAAAGTAACCAGTATACCCGCTAAAAAACTGGCTACCCTGCAGGCGCACATAATGAAGAGGCCTACCCGTTATAAATCGGCCCTGCCGCCTGTAAAACCGCTATATGAAAAAAACGAGCAGGCCGGCAAAATGATAGAAGCCATTCTTCAAAAATACCCGGAACACAAAAGGGTATTGTTTTATAAGAACAAGTATGACCGGAACGAAATTTTTTCCCCAGCGGAAACTTCGGAACTGGAGCGGTTTTATAAGCTGCTGAAAATAAGTGGCGTATAAAGTTACCCGCGAAATCGTTTACGTTAAAAAACAGCCTGCCGTTAATGCAAGCTGTTGCAATAAACTTTACACTTGCGCTTTATTTAACAGCTTAACCGGCAAACATGAGCGTAAACCAGCTATTTGATTTATCGGGCAAAACCGCCCTTGTTACAGGCAGCAGCCGCGGCATTGGCCAGGCATTGGCCATAGGACTGGCTGAGGCAGGGGCTGATATCATTGGCGTTTCCAGCTCACTAAAGCCTGGCAGTGAAACTGAAAAAGCGGTGCTGGCAACCGGGCGCAAATATTGGGCCTACGCGGCAGACTTTAGCGACAGGGCATCTGTGTACTCATTGATACAAGAGGTAAAAGCGGCACACCCGCACATTGATATTCTTATTAACAATGCCGGCACCATACTGCGTAACCCAGTGGCGCAGCACAGCGATGAATATTGGGATAAAGTGCTGTCCGTTAACCTTGATTCGCAGTTTATTATTACACGTGAATTTGGAAAAGACATGCTGCAGCGAGGGCAAGGGAAAATTGTTTTTACCTGCTCCCTGCTTTCTTTCCAGGGTGGTATAACCGTACCGGGCTATGCGGCCAGCAAAGGCGCTTTAAGCAGCCTGATAAAAGCGTTTAGTAATGAATGGGCAGGCAAGGGCGTAAACGTAAACGGTATTGCGCCGGGTTATATTTCCACCGATAACACAGAAGCCCTGCGCAACGATGCGGTACGCAGCAAAAGTATTCTTGACCGCATACCTGCCGGCCGCTGGGGAGAACCTGCTGATTTTAAAGGCCCGGCGGTATTTCTTGCTTCAAACGCGGCGGCTTATGTACATGGTACCATACTATTGGTAGATGGCGGCTGGATGGGAAGGTAGAGCCTGGCAGCACATTAATTTTCCTGCAGTTGTGTAACCAGTTTTTCAGCCATTACCGGAGTAAGGGCAACACCCATGCCGTTGCAGGATGTAACCGTATACACATTTTTCTCCAGCTTTTTTATGCATGGTTGCCTGTTATCAGTAAAACCCATAATACCACTCCAGCGGTAATCTATTGTATAATTGTAACCGGATGCGATATGCTGGCTTAAGAAACGCTCCAACTCATCCTGTATAATGTCAGATTCATCAAAACTGTTGGTAGTTTCTTCGTCAAACGCCTTGTTGCGGCCACCGCCCAGTAATATCCTGTTGCCCAGGTTGCGGAAATAGTAAAAGCCTTCATCGTAGTGAAAAGTTCCTTTAAGCATTAACCCGGCAATTTCGCTGGTAACAATAACCTGGCCCCGGCCCGGGGCTACCTTATGTTGCGGTGCAATAGCCGAAGTAAAAGCGTTGGTGCAAAGAATAAGTTGCCCTGCCAAAAGGCTTATGTGCTGTACGTTGCCTTCCACAAAAGTGTAGCTGCAATCAACCTCTACATGGCTGTTGTTGTGCGACCAATGCTTTACACTAACCCCTGTTAAAATATCTACGTGCATACGCTGTACCAGCCTGGTTAGGTTATATACCAGCTTGCCGCTGTGCAGGGCTGCTTCCGCCTTGTTTTCAATCAGTGCATCAAAACCGTTAAGGCCAAATTCCTTAAGCCGTTGGTTACACCAGGCAAAAGTTTGGCTATTGCCTGTAACGGTTTGCAACAGATTGTTAAGTGCAGGCAGCATTTCCTGCAGGCTGCTTAAGTCTGTTATGCCGCGGGTGATACATTCGTAACCGCCGCAATCATCAAATTCAATATCGGTACCGGCAAGTGTTTGTTTAATTTTTTCAATACCCTTATAGCGAAATTCAACTGTTTGCAGCATGGTTTCTTCGCCCAGCAGGTGCATATCGTGCAGCAGTTCAGTAGGGCTGCCAAAGCAGGCAAAACCTGCATTGCGGGTAGAAGCCCCGGCAGGTATAATATTGCGTTCAATAATCAGCACAGATTTTTCAGGAAACTTCTTTTTCAATTCATACGCTACCCACAAACCTGCAAGGCCTGCGCCGGCGATAATAAAGTCGCGGCGGGAAAAAAAACTCTGCTTTTCCCAGATTGAAATTTGCATGGCCGAAAATTACACCGTTTCTTTTTTACCGATGCAAAACTTTGTTTAAAAGCATTTAACGCCCTGTTATGTTTTTGTGGTTATATATTTGGTTGCAAAGGGCGTTGGCGCTAAGGTTACAAGCGTCGCGGTTCCTTAAAAAATTCAATATGAAAAGAATATTCTACACAACCATCCTGCTGTTTGCCATAACTACCGTTAATGCCCAGGGATTAAAGGGGTTGATTAAAAAAGCTACCAAGACTGATTCTACGGGTAAGTCTTCTGTGGGCGGATTGTTGGGTGCATTGTCCGGCGGCGGTAATGACTCACTGAGCACAAATGACGTAGCCAGCGGTTTAAAGGAAGCGCTGAATGTAGGCGTGAAAAAGGGAACGGAGAAACTATCTTCCGTAGATGGCTTTTTAAAGAATGCAGCCATAAAAGTGTTGTTGCCGCCAGAAGCGCAAAAGGTAGAAAAAACCCTGCGTGGTGTAGGCATGGGCAAACTGGTGGATGATGCCATTACCTCTATGAACCGCGCAGCAGAAGATGCCACCAAAAGCGCCGCACCAATTTTTCTGGATGCGATTAAAGGCATTACCATACAGGATGCCTGGGGCATTTTGCGTGGTAACGATACATCTGCCACCAGTTATCTTAAAACAAAAACAACCTCACCGCTAACCGCGGCTTTTAAGCCTGTTATCGAACAGTCGCTTACTAAGGTAAACGCTACCAAATACTGGAGCGACCTGGTGAATGCTTACAATAAAGTAAACCTTTTTGGCGGCGATAAGCTTAACCCCGATCTCTCCGCCTATGTTACAGAGAAAGCCATTACGGGCATCTTTTATGAAGTAGGGCAGCAGGAAAAAGACATCAGGAAAAACCCTTTGGCCAGAACATCTGACCTGCTGAAGAAAGTATTTGGAAATTAAGTGAGGTTTCCACTTGCTATAAAATATTTACTTCCCTTTCCAGCGTTATGCCAAACCTGGCCTGCACGCTTTCGATGATTTTTTCCGAAAGGGCATAGATTTCATTGCCTTTAGCGTTTCCATAATTTACCAATACCAAAGCCTGTTTGGCGTGGCAGCCGGCATCGCCAAGGCGGTAGCCTTTCCAGCCGCATTGCTCAATCAGCCAGCCGGCAGCTACTTTGGTGTAGGTTTGCCGGTTGATGCTTTCTGCCGGGTAGCCCGGTATGGTGGGGTATTCCTTCTTTAATTCGTCAAACTGCGCATTGGTAATCTGCGGGTTTTTAAAAAAGCTGCCTGCATTACCAATTTCTTTGGGGTCTGGCAGCTTGCTGCTGCGAATATTGATGACAGCCTGGGATATGGCCTGTATAGAAAGCTCCTTCACCTGCATTTTTTCAAGTTCCTGTTCAATAGCGCCGTACGATGTGTTAAAGACAGGTTTTTTGTTTAGCCGGAACGTAACGTTGAGTATGACAAACTGGTTTTTAAATTTTCTTTTAAACACACTTTCGCGGTAACCAAATTCGCAATCGTTGTTGGTAAACAGCACTGTTTTACCGCCGGCTATGTGCCAGGCTTCCAGGCTTTCAAATACATCTTTTATTTCCACGCCGTAAGCGCCTATGTTCTGCATAGGCGATGCGCCGGTGTTGCCAGGTATAAGGCTAAGGTTTTCAAGCCCGGCATAGTTATGTGCCAGGCAATGCATAACAAAGCCGTGCCAGTTTTCTCCCGCCGCCACTTTTACATAATAATGGTTGGCATCTTCCTTAACCAGGCTTATGCCCTTCAGCTCATTCTTTAAAACAAGGCCATCAAAATTTTGGGTGAAAAGAATATTGCTGCCACCACCCAGTATAAGCTTCTCCTTTGCTGCAAAGGCATTAAACAACTCCTCCAGTTCGTCTGTTGTGCCAAAAGAAGCAAAAAAGCCGGCCAATACATCAATGCCAAAAGTATTGTATGGTTTAAGCGAAATATTTTTATCAATTTGCATAGCCCACAAAGTAAACAAATTATGCAACCTCTAACTGCTGTGGTGCTTGGCGCCACTGGTTTTATTGGAGAATACCTGGTTAACGAACTTTTGCACGATGAGCAGTTTGCAAGTGTAAAAGCTTTGGTACGCAGAGATGTAGCAGCCCCACACCCAAAGCTGCAGGCGATAGTAATTGACTTTAATAACCCCGAAGAAATGCGCAGCCATATTGGTAAAGCCGACTGCCTTTTTTGTTGCATAGGTACCACTGCCAAAAAAGTAAAGGGCGACGAGGCGGCCTACAGAAAAGTAGATTTTGATATACCTGTTTATGCGGCGCAATTGGCTAGTCAAGCGGGTATTGAAGCTTACATGCTTGTATCCGCAGTGGGGGCAAATGCCCAATCCCGCAATTTTTATCTGCGTTTAAAAGGTGAGGTGGAAGACGCTGTAAGCGCCGCAGGTATTGGCAGCCTGGGCATCTTCAGGCCATCTGTATTGCTGGGTGGGCGTAAGGAGTTTCGTTTAGGCGAAAGCGCCGGAAAAGTGTTGATGAGAATTACCTCTTTTTTGTTGAGGGGCTCATTAAGTAAGTACCGTGCTATTGAAGGCCTTACCGTTGCAAAAGCTATGGTGGCAGCCGCGAAACAGCACCAGCCTGGCACACATGTGTACTTATATGATGATATGGTGAAGCTGGCTGGGGGTTAGTGTTTTACCCTAACCTTCATTCATTTACCGTTTGGTTGTTAAGAAAATGAATGCGAGGTTGAGGTGTCTTAAACAATTCTATGCCGAAAACCGGGTAAATGTGCAACAGCATTGTTCAACCCCGAAGGGGTTGGGGGTTTATTGTAAGTCAACCCCGGATTTCATCCGGGGCTATTCATATTCAGCCCTTCGGGCTATTGCACAATTTTACGCTGTACATACCATAATCATTTGCGATTATGATACCGGCGATATAGTTTCATGGCATCATCGTTGCGTCGCAATCCGTTCATCGTCCGGTTCATTGAGCGGCTTTTTAGACCCGCGGCAAAGCTTTATCAAGTCAGAGACTTGATGCATAGGGCTGCGAAGTCTGGAGACTTCGCAGAGCGGGAGTATGAAAGTTAAGGGGGTAGTTGCTGCTGACGGTGTGAACATATTCTTGTAACTTTAGCTTATTATTTTTTACATGTTACCCGACGTTAAAATATTACCGCACTACAATTACGCTGATTATGAACAGTGGGAAGGCCAGTGGGAATTGATAGAAGGTATTCCGTATGCTATGAGCCCCTTACCAGTACCCAAACATCAAAGGATTGCTGCAAACCTTGTTGCAGAATTCAGGTTTCAATTAAAGAAGAGCCCTGATTGCGCTGCTTACCAGCCTTTGGATTATCGCGTTGCAGACGATATTGTACTACAGCCCGATATGCTGGTGGTTTGTGGCCCTATAGCAAAAAAATACCTGGATTTTCCGCCTGCGCTGGTGGCTGAAATTTTATCACCCGCTACTATGCTAAAAGACCGCTATACAAAATTCCCTATATACGAATCTAACGGCATTGGGTATTTCCTGCTGATTTCTCCGGATATGGAAGAAGTGGAAGTGTACGAAATAGGCCACAACGGCTATGAGCTAAAAGAAAAAGGGAGAAGTTTTGTTTACAATTTTTTGATAGGTGATTACCAGGTGAATATTGATTTTAATGAGATCTGGTAACACTTATGAGTTTAGAAATTAACTTGTCTTTTTTTCTTTTACTGTTTTGGCCGGGAAGCCTTTCTGCAAAAAAAGCAGCGTGTTACACCTGCGGGTGAGGGATTGAAGCGGTTACCCCGGTGAGGCCATCGCAGCAAGGCTTTTGTGCCGGAGTATAAGCGGAAAGCCCGGCCCCTTGCGATAGCTTGGGGACACCCCATTATTATCATCCTCAATTTTTTACACTTATACTGGATCAACATCGGGCACAATTACCACACGTTTATACAGCTTTGCGGATTGTATGATGACCATTTGTTGCTGTATCTCTTTTTTGCATTGCGCAATCAGCTTGCCATCGCGGGGTAGCTTAATGAGTATCTCCCAAAGGTATTGGTTTCGTATGCGGTTAACCATGGGTTCCGCGGGGCCGTTAAGGTAATTACCGAAATTAGGTTTAAGCCCGTTGAGCATTAGGTAAGCGGCCTCTTCTGCAAGGTGTTTTTCTTTGTGCTTAAGCGTAAGCTGTATAAGCCTGGAAAAAGGCGGGTAAAAAAACTGGCGGCGGTTTTCAACCTCAAAATCGTACAGGTGCTGATAGTTGTGCTGCTGTACAAAGCCCAGCACAGGATGGTGGGTATTGCTAACCTGTATAAGTACATTGCCTTTGCCATCTCTGCGTCCGGCACGGCCGCTAACCTGCTCCATTAGCTGGTACGCCCGTTCATTAACCCTGAAATCGGCAAAGTTTAAAATACCATCGGCATCAATAATGCCAACCAGGTTTACTTGCTCAAAATCCAACCCCTTTACTACCATTTGCGTACCGATAAGGATATCCACCCGCTGTTGTTCAAAAAGCTTGATGAGGTTATCATGGTCGTGCTTGCCTTTAATGCTGTCGTAATCCATGCGGGCAATTTTGGCCTCCGGAAATTCTTCGGTAAAAAGTTCTTCCACTTTTTCTGTACCAAAATTGCGCTGTATAAAATTATGGCTGCCACAGGCCGCGCAGGTTTGTATAACGGGGTAAGCAGTGCCGCAATAGTGACAGCTTAATTTATTCTTTGCCTTGTGATAGGTAAGCGTAACATCGCAATGCTCGCAGTGGGGTATCCAGCCACATACGGCGCATATTTGATAAGGCGCATAGCCGCGCCTGTTTTGAAAAATAATTACCTGCTTTTTGTGCATAAGGCTTTGCTCAATAGCATGCTTTAAATGTGGACTTAGCAACAGCCGGCCTTTGTCTTTACGAATGATGGTTTTTGTATCCACCAGTTCAATAGCCGGTAACTCTACATTGCCAAACCTTTCAGTAAGTTTTACCAGGCCATATTTACCGGCAACGGCATTGTAATAGCTTTCAATGGAAGGCGTTGCGCTGCCCAGCAATACCTTGGCATTACAGAGGGAAGCGTAGTAGATAGCCGCGTCCCTGGCATGGTAACGCGGGGCAGGCTCATGTTGTTTGTAAGAAGCGTCGTGCTCTTCGTCTGCGATAATAAACCCCAGGTTATGAAAGGGCAGGAATAAGGAAGACCTTGCACCCAGCACTACTTTAATCTCCCCGCTCTTAACCTTGTTCCAAAGTTCAACACGTTCGTTAGGGTTGAATTTGGAATGGTAGATGGCAATATGGCCGCCAAAATGCTTTTGCAGCCTGCGGATAATTTGGGCTGTTAATGCAATTTCCGGCAGCATATACAATACCTGTTGGCCCAGCTTAATATGTTGTTCAATGAGTTTAACATACACCTGGGTTTTGCCGCTGGAAGTAACGCCGTGCAGCAGGCATACTTGTTTATTAGAGAAATGCTCCAGCAGTTCGTTGGTAGCCTGCAGTTGCGCCGGCGAAAGGCTAAAATCAACCTGTACATCTTTGGGCAGGCTTTTAATTCTTTCGGCAGAGCGTTTTTGTGCTATGAGAATCTTTTTCTCTAACAGGCCCTTTAACTGGGCTGCAGTGGCATTGGATTTTTTCAGCAACTCTACCTGTATCACTTCGCCTTCGGTTTTTAAAAGGTGAAGGTAGGAGAGCAGCAGGTCAAGCTGTTTGGGTGCCCGGCTCCATGCATTCATTAAATCAGCCAGCCTGTCTTCGTTGTGGTAATCCGGGTGCAGCAGTATGTACGTTTCTTTTTTCTCTTTGTATTTCTCCTTCAGCTCTTCCCACACATAGCATATCTTTTTTTCGATAAGGCGCTTTATCACCGGGTATACATGAGATGCATCCAGTAACTGCTGCACTTCGCTTAACTTAAGTTCCTTTTTGATGGTTAGCGCTTCGGCCACTACAAATTCGTCATTATCAAGGTCGGTAAAGTCTTCATCGTGTTCATCATTCCAGATAACTATGGTTTCGCTGGAAAGTTTCAGGTTGGCGGGTACCGCAGCCTGCATTACTTCACCTTCCGTACACATGTAGTATGCCGCCACCCATTGCCATAGCTGCAGTTGATTTTCATAGACAAGCGGCTCGGTATCCAGTATGTTCAGGATGGGTTTGGGATTAAATGCGGCGGGCTTTTCAGGAAACATTCTTTTGATAATGCCCGTGTATTTTTTATTGCGCAGCTCAACTTCTGCCCTAACACCGGCTTTGGCTTTTTCCTGCAAATGCGCAGGTATGCTCCATGTATAATTTACAGGCAGGGCAAGGGGAACGATGATCTCGGCATAGATATCAGCCTGCATGTTTAACGGGGTAACTGGTTTTATGTTAAGTTGTCCATTTTCCATTCTGTAACGGGTAAAGATAACAAGGCTTCATCAATTAGAATTTTGTCAGGTGAACTTGTATTTTATCAAACCTTCTTCCATCACATCATGCACTTTTTGTTTTAGCACAGCAATATCTGCAGGGCTGTATTGGGAAACATCCACTTCTGCCAGGTACACTACCCTGCAGGGGCCTGGGGTCAGTTCAAAAAATCCACGCCAGTGCATGCGCTTTTCTGAATCAACAAACAGCAATGGTTTAATGGGGGTTTTTGTTTCAATGGCTATGCGGAAAGCACCATCGAAAAATTCTTTCAAAGGTTTATCCGTTTGGTTAAATGTGCCTTCCGGAAAAATAAAAATGGAAATGCCTTTTTGCAGGGCGCTCTTTAACGCCCTTACGCTCCGGGCCCTTTTTTCGGCGCTGCTCCTGTCTACCACCACTACAGCGGAGCGGTATATTAACCCAAATATGGGATACTTTACCATCTCATATTTTCCCAATACACGCACAGGCTGGTGTATGGCCCTTACAATAGGTGGTATATCCATGTAAGAAGAATGGTTGGCTACAAATATGTATTGCCGGCTTTTATCATGCGGCGCTTCATAAATTTCTTTATGCCTTATACCTGTAAAAAAGTACCAGAGCTTTGCCCATTTATTGCACAGCCAGTAAATATAATTGCCCCCTTTTATTTTGCCGGCCAGCAAAGAAAACGGCACAAACAGAAGCACCAGCAACATCAGTATCACAAACCATAGCAAGGCGTAAATAACATAAACAATCTGCAGGGGTCTTAAAATTTTCTTCATTGGGTAAATGGGTTATTTGTGAACCACCAGTTTACAAGCCACCTCAATATGCTTGGGCGTTATATTGTTATCTTCGGTTTCATCCCGCATCAGCTCCAGCAGAAGCCGCATGGCACTAATGCCAATATCATAAGAGTTCTCTGCCACAGAAGCGGTAGGTTTGTGATCAATGTATTCCAGCAAGGGCAAAAAACCAAAGCCTACAAAATCAATGCTGTTAATTTTATCGGGATGGCGGGTTCTTAAAAATTGCAGCGCATCCAGTGTAATGTAATTTTTAAAGGTAAGTATGGCGGTCGGTGGCTCTGCCAAAGCCATAAGTTGCTCCATGGCAGCGTAGGTGGCTTCTTTTGAAAAGTCAACACTGGTAACCAACTTGTCATCGTATTCAATACCGTACTTTTTTAAGGCCTGCATATAACCTTCGTGCCGTATATGGCTTATGTACATTTCATCCGGGCCTTTTATATGGGCAATACGATGGTGCCCTTTTTTCTTAATCAAAAATTCAGTTCCCTTATAGGCGCCGCCAAAATTGTCGCTGCTTACGTAATGGCAGTCAGGGTTTTTAGGCATGCGGGCAATATAAACAATCGGTATGCCTAAAGTGGCCAGCTTATTAAAGGAAGACGTGTCAACAGTTTGTTTGGATAAGGCCACAATAACACCATCCACCCGGTTGCGTATCATCATATTAACAATCTTCGATTCTACTTCGAAATCTTCATGCGACTGAGAAAGGATAACGTTGTATTGTTGTTCCAGCGCTATTTTTTCAACACCGTTAATGGCAAGGGCATAAAACTGGTCAAGAATGGCAGGTACAATTATGCCGACCGTAAAACTTTTACTTTGCTGAAAATGCCTTGCCGTTTCATTACGCACATAATTCCACTCACTGGCAAGGGCTGCTACGCGTTCCCGGGTAAGTGTACTGATGCTTTTATCGTTGTTCAATGCTTTTGATACGGCAGACACAGACATGTTCAGCTTCCTGGCAATGTCCTTTATCGTTACAGGCTTCTTCAAAGTTGTTAATTTAAGTGACAGGATTCTGCCATCGTCAAATTTGGGCAAATCTCCCGATAATTTAAAACGTTGTAGTAAACAATTTCAACCGTTGTAGTTAACAAAGACCGCAATACCGTTGTTTCCTGAACACTGATTATGCATATATTGCAGCATAGCCGGTGAAAACGCCACTGCACAACCAGCGAAAATTTGTTGCTTATGCCAGTAAATCACTTCATATTTTTTATACAGTACATGTTTGATATAACATGATAAGAATAGGTATAATCACAGAATTAAAAGGTGAGCAATTTTTTGGAGCCGGACTGTATTGCTTCTTTCATCGCCGCTTGCGTCGCACTCTTGTACGTTCGGTAATTCTACGCGGCAAGGTGCGGCAGGCTTATAACGTGCAGGCACCATGTATTGAAAGTTAAGGTGGATGATTGCTGTGAAGTATGGCCGGGAAAGCTGCTGATGCCTTGATGAACAAAGAGCAAAGCGTACAAGAGTGCGACGCAAGTAAAGCCTGATAGCAGTAATGTTGCCGGGCTAAAAAATACTCCTTTATTGTTAACTGTTATACATAAATAAACATACATGCATTCAAGAAGAAAATTCATCAGGTCATCTGCCATTGGCATGGCAGGAACTTTAGCCTTGCCGATAGCAGGCGGGGCGGCCATGTTTTCTGAAGCAGCCGTTAACAAAGGCGAAGATGCGTTTACCGTGGGTATGGCAGGTTACACTTTTGCAAAATTTGATATACCCACAACCATAGCCATGATGAAAAGGGTAGGCGTTTACAATATTTCTCTAAAGGATTTTCACCTGCCGTTGGACAGTGATGCTGAAAAAATTAAATCTGTGTTAGCACAGTTTAACGATGCCGGTATTAAGGTATATGCCGTGGGGGTTATTTACATGAAAACAAAGGAGGAAGTTGACCGAACGTTTACCTAAGCAAAAAATGTGGGAGTGGATATGATTGTGGGTGTGCCTAATTACGAACTGCTGGACTACACTGAGCAAAAAGTGAAAGAATACAACATAAGGATCGCTATTCACAATCATGGCCCGGAGGATAAATTATATCCCAGCCCGAAAGAAGTGTATGAGCAAATAAAGAACAGGGATGAACGTGTGGGGCTTTGCCTGGATATTGGCCATACACAACGTACCGGCCTTTCGCCTGCAGATGCAGTTAAAGCTTACGGCAAACGAATATTTGACTTGCACATTAAAGACGTAACCGCCGCGGAGAAAGATGCCAAAGCAATAGAAGTAGGCCGCGGTATTATTGATTTCAAGGCCTTTGTTACAGCGCTGTATAAAGCGAAATTCAAAGGGTTGGCAAGTATTGAATTTGAAAAAGATATGACTGAGTCTTTGCCGGGCATAGCTGAATCCGTAGGCTATTTCAGGGGTATAGCCCATGCGCTTGCCTGATGCATACTTGCTGTTGGGTTAATAGCCAACGCTTAGCACTGCCCTGATTCCAAAGCTTGCGCCCATCATAAACTTGACGCGTTACAATTCAAATAATATGAACCAGAGTGTTATAGAAAATGTTTTTAATCTTTCTGGCCAGGTAGTCGTCATTACCGGCGGTACAGGTATATTGGGCAGTTCTTTTGTAAAAGTGTTGGCTGCCGCCGGTGCCAAAGTACTTATCATTGGCCGTAAGCAGGAGGTGGGTAGCCAGCTTGAAGAAGAAGTAAAGCAAAGCGGTGGCGAAGCTGTGTTTATGCAATGTGATGTATTGAACAAAGAGGAACTGCATGCTACATCTGGAAAAATTTTGCAGCAGTACGGAAAAATTGATGCCCTTGTAAATGCCGCAGGCGGTAATGTGGCAGCGGCGGTAATAGGGCCTGATGATGATTTGTTTGAAATGAACCTGGATGCCTTGCATGATGTGTTTGAGCTTAACTTGTTTGGCACGGTATTGCCCTCGGTTATTTTTGGAAAACACATAGCCGAACAGGGTGGCAGCATCGTAAATATTTCGTCTATGGCCTCGCAAAAAGCCATCACCCGGGTGCTGGGTTATTCAATGGCCAAAGCGGGAGTTGATAATTTTACCAAATGGATGAGTGTGGAAATGGCCCGTCGTTATAAAGGAAAAGTACGCATCAATGCCATTGCGCCCGGCTTTTTTGTAACCACGCAAAACCGCCATTTGCTGGTAAAAGAAGATGGTGGCTACACCCCCCGGGGCGAGGCGGTTATACGCAATACGCCTTACCAGCGCTTTGGCAATCCCGAAGAATTAAACGGCACATTAATATGGTTATTAAGCCCGGCTTCGGGTTTTGTAACGGGCGAAATTATTTGTGTGGACGGCGGCTTTAATGTGTTCTCAGGAGTATAGAAAAGCAAGGCTTACGGGCCAGGCTTTATTGCTGCTATGAGGTCCCGAAACTTCGGGATTGTGTCACTCACTTGTACTGAGTAAATTCCATTCAGCAAATTGCCTCAGTAGCCTGCCCTGGGCAAAATGGAGGGCTTGTTTGCTACACAGCATAGTGCAACAGGATTATAAATAAGCTCACGGCTCGTAATGCAAAACTCAAAGCTTAAAAACAACAATATGCAATTAGAACAAACCTGGAGATGGTTTGGGCCAAACGACCCCGTTACATTACAGGATGTAAAACAAACAGGCGCCACAGGAATTGTTACCGCCCTGCACCATGTTGCCCATGGCGATGTATGGACAGTAGAAGAAATTGAAAAAAGGAAAAAAGAAATAGAAGCCTATAACCTTGCATGGTCTGTAGTGGAAAGTGTAACTGTGCATGAAGATATTAAGACAAAAACAGGTAATTATCAACAATACATCGAACAGTACAAGCAAACACTGCGCAACCTGGCAGCCTGCGGCATTACCATTGTTACCTACAACTTCATGCCGGTAAACGACTGGACAAGAACCAACCTTGATTACCTGATGCCCGATGGTAGTAAGGCATTGTACTTTAACTGGTTTGACCTTGCCGTGTTTGACATTTATATTCTTAAAAGAGAAAACGCCGCTAAAGATTACAACGATACCATTTTGCAGGAAGCAGAGAAACGTTACAACAAATACAGCGAAGATGAGTTGGAGCAACTGGCAGGTATTGTAATGTTCGGCATACCGGGCGAAAAGAAAACCACCGTGGAAGAAATGCGTGAAAGACTGGCGGTGTATAAAGATATCAACCATGATGCGCTGCGTGCAAACCTGGCTTACTTTCTTTCAGAAATAACACCAGTGGCTGATGAACTTGGTATTCAACTGGCCATACACCCGGATGACCCTCCGTTTGATATTCTTGGCCTGCCACGCATTATGAACAAAATAGAAGACTATGAATATATACTGCAGGCCGTACCTAACAAAAGTAATGGCATCTGTTTCTGCACGGGCTCATTAGGCGCTTCCAAGCATAATGATTTGCCGGCTATGGCAAGCCAACTGGCAGACCGCATTTATTTTATCCACCTGCGCAATACCAGCAGGGATGAGTATGGCAATTTCTATGAGGCCGACCACCTGGGCGGCGATACCGATATGTATGCTGTAATGAAGGAACTGCTGGCCACACAGCAGCAACGTAAGAACGCCATTCCTTTCAGGCCAGACCATGGCCACCAGATGATTGATGATTTGAATAAGGTAACCAACCCCGGCTATTCCTGTATTGGCCGCTTGCGTGGGCTGGCCGAGTTGAGAGGGCTGGAACTAGGCATTTGCAGGTCTGAGGGATACGCCCTTACTTCCTGAAGAAGACGGCAGTGGCTTTATGCGTTAATATGCCGGGCGGAAACAAAGACCTAAAAATCGAAGCCAAAAGCTGCTATGGAGACTAATTGTTGCAATGAAAAACAGAAAGCACAAGTGAGTGACACAACTGGGATGCCATAAAAAAACAGTCGCCCGTACCCAAAAGAAAAAGTAGAACAGCACAACCATCACCGAAACCACCAGGCATGAAAAATTTTTTGGACGATAATTTTTTACTGCAAACACCAACGGCACAGAAGCTATATTTTGATTACGCCAGGCAAATGCCCATTATTGATTATCACAATCACCTGCCACCGGCGGAAATAGCAGGAAACAAAAAATTTATCAACCTTACCGATGCATGGCTGCGTGGCGACCATTATAAATGGCGGGCTATGCGTACCCTGGGTGTTAATGAAGAATACATAACCGGCGAGGCCGGAGATGAAGAAAAGTTTTTGAAGTGGGCCGCAATAGTGCCTTATACGGTGCGTAACCCTTTGTTTCACTGGACACACCTGGAGTTAAAAAATCCTTTTGGCATAACGCAATTATTGAATGCTTCTTCGGCAAAATATGTGTATGATAAAGCCGGTGAACTGCTGCAACAACCCGGTTTTACCACGCAGGGGTTGCTTAAACATTTTAAAGTGGAATTTGCCGGCACTACAGATGACCCCTGCGATGACCTGGCTTATCACCGGCAACTTAAAGAGCAAGGTTTTGAAGTGAAGGTGATGCCTTCCTTCAGGCCCGATAAAAGCTGGAATGTTACAGGTGGCGATGCCTACCTGGCATACATTAAAAACCTTTCGGCTGCAAGTGCTGTAAACATAGTTTGCATAGATACCCTGCTGGAAGCGTTGCGCAAGCGGCTGGATTATTTTCATGAGCTGGGTGCCCGCATCAGCGATCATGGCCTGCAAAAAGTGCCTGCCGTGCTGGACCTGCCCGCCGGCGCCGCGGAAGAATACAAAAAGCTGCTGCGTGGCGATGCTGTGGATGCAAGCCCATGGGCGGAAGCTTTACAGGGGCATTTGATGGTAGAGTTGTTTAAAATGTACCATGAAAAAGGCTGGGCACAGCAGTTGCACATTGGCGCATTACGTAACAACAGCACCCGCATGTTCCGCCGGCTTGGGCCTGATACCGGCTTTGACAGCATTGCGGACGACCGGCAGGCGGCCGCTTTGTCTATGTTGCTTAACCGGCTTGACAGTACCAACCAACTTGCCAAAACTGTACTCTACAACGTTAATCCCGGCCTTAACGAGGTGCTGGCCGCCATGACGGGCAACTTTAACGATGGCAGTATAAAAGGCAAAATACAGTTTGGTAGTGGCTGGTGGTTTTTAGACCAGTTGGATGGGATGGAAAAACAAATGAATGCGTTATCCGGCATGGGCATCATTAGTTGTTTTGTGGGCATGCTTACAGATAGCCGCAGTTTTTTATCTTTTCCACGCCATGAATATTTCCGGCGGCTGTTATGCAATATGTTCGGCAATGAAATAGAGCAAGGCCTGCTGCCCAACGATGTTACCTGGATGGGCGGCATTATACAGGATATCTGCTACAACAACGCCAAGGAATATTTCGGCGTGTAATGCTGGTGAATGGTGAGTAGTGAATAGTGAGTGGGGTTCATTCGTCTTCGCCATTCAAAATTCCGTGTTCCTTGTTCGATATTCCTTTTTCGTAGTAACCATATACTTTTGCGGCATGACAAAAGTGTTCCTGCGCAAGAAAATCGCCCAGCGTATAGCCAACGGCCATCCATGGATATTTGCCAATGAAGTGGACAGGATAGTGCCTGCCGGCCCGGATATTACCCCTGGCGACATAGTAGACGTATTTTACCATGATGAAAAATATTGCGGCCGGGGTTATATTAACCCCAAATCGCAGATTATTGTGCGGTTGCTTACCCGCAAAAAAGAAGATATTAACGAAGGGTTTTTTCTTAAGCGCATACAGGAAGCCTGGGGTTACCGCCAGCACATAGGCTATACGGAAAACTGCCGCCTTATATTCGGCGAGGCGGATGAAATGCCCGCCCTGGTAATAGATAAGTTCAACGATTATTTTGTACTGCAAACCCTGGCTTACGGCATGGATGCCTGGAAACCGGCCATTGTAAAAGCCCTGCAACAGGTATTTAAGCCCAAAGGCATTTACGAAAGAAACGATGTGCCTGTGCGTGAACTGGAAGGGCTGGCACAACACAAAGGTTTTTTGTCTGAGCCTTTTGATACCAGTATCATCATTTCAGAAAACGGGCTTAAGTTTCATGTGGATATTGAGAATGGCCAAAAGACAGGTTATTTTCTTGACCAGCAGGATAACCGCCGTGCCATACAGCATATTGTAAAAGGTGCGGATGTGTTGGGCGCTTTTACCTATACCGGCACTTTTGAAATACATGCGGCGCATTATGGCGCAAAATCGGTACTGGGGCTGGATATTAGTGAAAACGCTGTTGCCCAGGCCACCCGCAATGCAGAATTGAACGGGCTGGGGCATATCTGTAAGTTTGAAGCGGTAAATGCATTTGATGTATTGAAAACCTGGGTTAAAGATGGCCGACAGTACGATGTGGTAATGCTGGACCCGCCTGCTTTTACCAAAAGCCGGGAAAACATACAGAAAGCCATTACCGGTTACAAAGAAATTAACCTGCGGGGCATGAAGCTGATTAAGAACGGCGGTTTTTTGGTTACCAGCAGTTGTACCAACCTGGTACAGCCGGAGCTGTTTTTGCAAACCATTGAAATGGCAGCCAAAGATGCCCGTAAAAAAATAAGGCAGGTGGTTTTTAATGCACAGGCCAGCGATCACCCGATTGTTTGGGGGTTGGAGAATACCAATTACCTGAAATTTTTAATAGTAGAAGTACGGGACAAGTAAAAAGAAGGCGCTATTTGGAGAATCTAAGCTTTACGATTTTATTGTCGCGGTAAACAACAAGTTCCCTGTTGTTTTTTTTCGCGTCTTCAATAAGGCGTTTGGATACAAGGTCGAGGCCCTGAAGAATTTTTTGGGTTACCTCGTCGAATATTAATTTATTGTTTTCCATCTACGTTTTCTTTTAAGGTTTGCCATTTTGAGTTACTTACGATTGTAATATCGGCACCTTTATTTTTTTGAGCAATCAAATCATATTCCATGTCTGAGTTGTCTGCTATAATCAGCCTGTCACAAATATCAAAATAAATCTCAAGCAAATTGCTTAAACCATTCTGGTAGCGTCTTTTTATTACATCTCCTGGTATGTTATGTCCGCCTGCGGCTACCCGCAGCTTTACACGTTCTGTTGCCAGGTTTACATCGTGCAACCAAAAAAACAGCAAGGTAACTTTGTAACCCAGGGCTTGTGCTGCCAAAACCTTGTTTTTGTAGGTTTTGCTGGCCCCTCTCCTTTGGAGAGGGATTGGGGTGAGGTCGAACCCCGGTAAACAGCACTTTAACTGGTTTGCCAAACAATGTTCTTGTAAATCTAAAAAATAATCTCTCTAACCCATTTATACTACAGCTGGCCTGCAAAATAAGCAGCCTGTTGCACCGGCGGGTGAGGGATTGCAGCGGTTACCCCGGTGAGGCCTTAGTGCGGTGGCTCTTGCGCCGGAGTAATAGCGAAAAGCCCGACCCCTTGCGATAGCTTGGGGGCACCCCCAAAAACCTGCAATTATAAAATGCGCTATCCTTCTTCCATACCGGTGGAAAAACCTGGTTTTATCTTTTCCACCAAATCATGTTAATAACGTAAAATGGCAATCACCGCCGCCAACCATAAATAGCTTAATTTGCCCCCTAAATCGCTTAAAATCCAAATGAAGATTACCAGGTGGCTGTTACCGGCTGTTGTCTTTTTTCTTTCTTTTTATATCGCAGGCGCTCAAACCGATAGTAGCTGCCATGTACGCATCAGCGTATTAACCTGCACCCCCGGTAGCGAATTATATTCTACGTTTGGCCATACCGCCATCAGGGTTATTGACAGCACCCGGCGTACTGACCTTGTTTTTAACTGGGGCACTTTTGACTTTGATGACCCTGATTTTTATATGAAGTTTGTGCGTGGTAAACTGGAATATTTTTTATCCGTAGAGCCTTACAACGAGTTTATCCGTGTTTACCAATACGAGCAGCGCAGTATATGGGAGCAGGTACTGAGTATTGACTGCAGCCACAAAAAGCAAATGCTTAATGCGCTAAGCAAAAACCTGCAGGGCGCCAACCGGTATTACAAATACGATTTTTTGCTGGATAACTGCACATCACGGGTGCGGGATATTGTGTTTGCCAACCTTAGCGGGCTTGCTATAACAGATTCACTTGTACAGTATGGCTTTACTTACCGCAACCAGATACACGAATACCTGGACGAAGGCGCCAAACCATGGAGCAAACTGGGTATAGATATTTTGCTGGGCAGCATGATGGATAAGCCTGTTACTAACTGGAACGCCATGTTTTTGCCTGATTACCTTATGCAGGGGCTGGATGAATCTAACCTGGCCGCCGAGGGTGTTATAGAACCCAGCAATATAATTTACCAGGCCAGCCCGCCGGATATACAGTCCTGGAAGTATGCGCCGCTAATGATATTCAGCATCATTTGCACTTTGTTTTTCGGGCTGTCTTTATTAAAGAACCGCTGGGCTGTCAGCATCACCCGCCTTTTTGATTCTTTGCTGCTTTACATTACCGGCCTGTTAGGTATTTTATTGTTGTTTATGTGGTTTGGTACAGATCATACCGTTTGCCAAAAAAACTACAATCTTTTATGGGCGTTGCCAACCAATATTTTCGCGGCCTTTTTCCTGTGGAAAAAAGCCCTGTGGCTAAGGCGGTATTTCTTATTGCTGGCGCTTATTTACGGCATGTTACTGGTTACATGGTTCTGGCTGCCGCAGCAATTAAACATAGCTTTAATCCCCCTGGTGCTTTACCTGCTGCTGCGCTGCTCTAAGCTGGCCAAAATAGAAATGCCAGTAAAACTGCCCGTTCGCAAAAAGAAATAAATACAAATGCATGGGGCGCCTGCCCAAGCTATCGCAAGGGCACCGGGCTTTCCGCTTATACTCCGGCACCCGCCGCGCTGCGTTTCCCCCTTGAGGGGGAGCTATAGGGGGTACCGGGGTATCCGCTTCAATCCCTGGCGCGGTGGTGACACAACGCAACAATTCACCGGCCCTTTGTGTTTATGGCGCCTGCTTTTACCTGTTTTAAACACCTGCTGAAAGAAATGACCGGCTCAAATCAAACAATCCCTTTGTACTTTGCGTACTGTAAGCGGAAGTAATTTGGGCAAGAAAAGTTCAAGGGCTGTAACCGCTTAAATGCCGTCACAAAGAACCAGGCGATGAATCCCGAAGTTGCGGCACGATGCAACCTGGCTGCCATGGAAAGATGTAGCCGGCCACCAAAAAAATATGGAGAAACAAATTACATATCAAAATAGAAGCATTAACTACCGTGTGGAAGGCGAAGGAAAAACCCTGGTGCTGGTGCATGGCTTTCCGGAAGATAATACGGTATGGCATAACCAGGTAGCTGCGCTGAAAACACATTGCCGGTTAATCGTGCCGGATTTGCCGGGTTCCGGTAAGTCGGCTTTTAACGGCTCCCTTACTACTATGGAAGCTTTTGCTGATGTGTTGTATGCCATTTTGCAGCAGGAACAGGTTACGGGCGCCATTGTTTGCGGCCATAGCATGGGTGGTTATATAACACTGGCCTTTGCGGAAAAATACCCGCAATTGCTGCTTGGTTTTGGCCTGGTGCATTCTACCGCCTTTGCAGACAGTGAAGAAAAAAAGCAAAACCGTCTGAAAAGTATAAAAATGATGGGCGAATATGGCGCCCCCGCTTTTTTAAAAAGTATGGTGCCCAATATGTTTTCTGCCGGTTATAAAGCACTGCATGCAGATAAAGTACTGGCGCTTATAGAGGCAGGCAATAACATACCTGTACAGGCGTTACAGCAATATTATACTGCTATGATGAACAGGCCCGGCAGAACAGCCGTTTTGCAAAGCAGCAAACTGCCTGTTTTGTTCATCTTAGGCAAGGAAGATACCGCCGCCCCGCTCAGCGATGTGTTGCAGCAGGTGCATTTGCCGGAAACATCGCACGTTCATATACTGCAGAATGCCGGCCACATGGGCATGTGGGAGGAGCCGGAACTTACCAACCAATACCTGCTTGCGTTTACCGAAGCGGTTTAGAACCCACGTTGAATGAAAAAAATTGTTTTGCTGGCACTGTTTGCCACATTGTTGTTTACAAAAGATGCCATCGCTTCGCATATAGTTGGTGGCGAGGTATTCTATGAATACCTCGGGCCGGGGGCTGAACCCAACACCAGCCGTTATAAAGTTTCTTTACGCCTTTTCAGGGATTGCCTGGTTACCTGCGGCGTAAACCAGGTGGCCTGTTTGCCCAGTGCGGCTATCGTGGGCATCTTTAGTAATTCCGGCTCCTACGAGCGTTGGGGTAATGTAACTGTAAACATTGACTCCACCACCAGCGTTTCGGCTAATTATCCTGTTTGCATATCAACAAGGCCGCCCACCTGTTACGAAGTAAAAACATACTCGGCTTTTGTAGAACTGCCGGATAATGATGAAGGATACATACTGGCTTACCAGAATTGCTGCCGGGCTTCCTCTGCCAATGTGCTGGATAATGCCCCGTCTATCAGCGGTGTACCTGGAGCTACTTACGACTGTATTATGCCGGGCAGGGATTTGCTGGGTGCAGCCACCAATTCAAGCGGCGTTTTTAAAGTGCAGAATGCAGAGCTGGTTTGCTATAACACAAATTTTGTTCTTGACTTTAGCGCTACAGACCCAGATGGCGACTCTTTAAGCTATGCCTTTTCCGCGGCCTATAACGGTGGTGCTTTCACCAGTGCCCAGGATGCAAACCCTCCCGGCGACCCCAATTACGGCTCTGTAAGCTATAACACAGGTAATGGTTTCAGCGGTAATTTCCCACTGGGCCTTCAGGCTGCCATAAACCCTGTAACAGGAATAATTTCAGGTATCTCGCCAAACGTTGGCAGGTATGTGGTAAACGTGGTGGTGTACGAGTGGAGAAACGGCATTATCATTGGCCGCCACCGCAAAGATTTTATTATGCGGGTGGAAAACTGTACCATTCCGCAGGCGGCGCTTGACCCCAATTATTTAACCTGCGATGGCTTTAACCTTACTTTTCAAAATACCAGCACGGCGGCTAATATCAATTCTTATTTCTGGGATTTTGGTATTGATACAACTTTGGCAGACACTTCTACCTCTCCCATCGCAGACTATAGTTTTCCTGATTCCGGCACCTACACCATCACACTTATTACCAACAAAGGAGAGGCCTGTTCCGATACGGCTTATGCTGTTGCACAAGTGTACCCGGGTTTTGTGGCAGACTTTACCATTAACGGTTCCTGTTACCAAAAGCCTTTTGAATTTACAGATGCCTCTACCTTCCGGTATGGCCGCATAAGTGGCTGGCGCTGGGATTTTGGGGACCTTTCCACGCTGGCGGACACTTCTTTGCTGCAGCATCCCAGCTACGCCTATGCTGATTCGGGCACCCGCTATGTAAGCCTTACCGTAACCAACGAAAGAGGCTGTACAGACGATACCACTAAACTGATACAGGTAACAGATAAGCCTGCCTATAACCTGCCTTTTAAAGACACGCTTATCTGCAGCATTGACACGCTGCAGTTGCAGGTAAACACAACGGGTGCAGTAGCCTGGCAGCCAGATAACAGCAATATTATGCTCAACGCAAACACCAATACACCACTGGTGTTTCCTAAAACAGGTACCTGGTTTACGGTGCGCATTACAGAAGCCGGTTGTGTAGCTGATGATTCGGTGCGGGTGAATGTGATTGATAATGTGACCATTGATATAGGGCCGGATACCACCATTTGTTTAACAGACAGCATACAGTTCTTCCCCCAAACCAATGCTTTATATTTTGCATGGACGCCCTCGGCAACCATGCGGGATACCACCGTGAAAAATGCAGTAGCCACACCCATCAGCCAGCAGAATGATTACCATGTTGTGGCCAGCGTAGGCAAATGCAGCAACCAGGATGATATAACCATATTTACGGCCCCTTACCCTGTAGCCAGGGCTTTTGGCGACACCACCATTTGCTATGGCGATTTTGCGCAGTTGCGTGGAGAAACGGACGGGGAAAACTACAGTTGGTCGCCGGCTATTTTACTGCGGGATGCGAATACATTAACGCCCAGGGCTGTACCCAATACAACTGTAAATTATGTGCTTACCGCTTACAATACATCGGGTTGCTTAAAGCCTGTAACAGATACAGTAAGGGTGGTTGTTATACCGCCCGTACAAGCCAATGCCGGCCGCGATACCATGATTGTTGTTAACCAGCCACTGCAATTGAATGCTACTGGCGGCAACGCTTACCAATGGTCGCCAACGTTTGGCATGAACAATCCGAATATTGCAGATCCCATAGTAACCCTCAATTCATTTTATGATACCGTTACTTACAAAGTGCGTGTAAGCATTGTGCCCCCCGGCTGTTTTGCTGAGGATGAAATAAGGGTTGTAATATTCAAAACTTTGCCGGATATTTTTGTGCCCAGCGCTTTTACGCCCAACAGTGATGGCCGTAACGACATAGTAAAGCCAATTGTGGTGGGCATGCAAAAGTTCAACTACTTCCGTGTATTTAACCGCTGGGGGCAAATGCTCTACCAAACCAGTACCATCGGCATGGGGTGGAACGGCATGTACGCCGGGCAGGAGCAGCCTTCCGGTACTTATGTATATATGGCACAGGCGGTGGATTACGAGGGCCGCACAGTTAACCGCAAGGGCACCATTGTGTTGATAAGGTAGCCGCCCGTTCCCGAAATGACAAGATTTTTACACTAAGGCACAACTGTCCTTTAAAGGTGCCGGTTCGCTGGCAAAGATCGTATATTACGCCACGAACCTATTATATGCAACACATCCATTCAATCTGAGTTGCTTAAACAAGAGATGGTACTAATGTGAGCGACGAATGAGAAAGCAGTTTCTATTGGCCATACTGGCCTTTTTTGTACAGTACACGGGCACTCTTGCTAATCATATAGCTGGTGGAGAATTGTTTTATGAGTACTTAGGCCCTGGCCTTGGCGCCAATACGAGCAAATACCGTATAACCATGCGGTTGTTTCGGCCGTGCGATGCGCCACCAAGCTCTCAAACACTGGAAACAGAAACGGTTACCATTGGCATCTATACTGACGATGCCCAGCGGCAGTTGTATGAGAGCGTCTTTCTGTCCAGGGTAGGTAACGTATCCTCTATCTCCCGGGTACCCGGCTCTATACCCTGCCTGTCTGGCGAAGTGGACATTTGTTACCAGATTGGTATTTTCAGGGCAGAAATAGACCTGCCAAAAAATGCAAACGGTTACATTCTTTCCTGGATACGTTATAGCAGACCAAATTCCGTCAACATAGTTAATCCCAAAGGGGCAACTTTTATAACCCATATTCCCGGTACAGCCAAATTACCAACCGGGAACAACAGCAGTCCGCAGTTTGTGGTACGCGATACGGTACTGGTTTGCAGAAACAGCGGTTTTGTGCTGGATTTTAGCGCGGTTGACAGGGATGGCGATTCTTTAAGCTATCAGTTTTGTGGGGCCTTTCAGGGAGGGAGTGAATTTAATGCCAACCCGCTACCCCCTGGCCAGCTAACATTAAGAGACCTGGGCTATTCCTCCCCGTACAGTGGCGCATCCCCACTTGGCGCCTCCGCTTCAGTAGACCCGGTAACCGGTATAATAAGCGGCATTGCACCCTTAAATACCGGCGGTTATGTAGTAAATGTTTGTGTAACGGAATGGCGAAATGGCCGCGCTATCAATGAGCACCGCAAAGATTTTATCATGCGGGTGGAAAACTGCGAAATTCCGCAGGCGCGGCTAAGCCCGGTATATCTTAACTGCGAAGGATTGACCCTAAACTTTCAAAACCAAAGTACGGCGTCTAATATCCATTCCTATTTTTGGGATTTTGGTGTAAAATCCAGCACAACTGACACGTCCAGTCAGCCTGTGGTTTCTTATACTTTTCCAGACACCGGGTCTTATACGGTAACACTTATCACCAACAGGGGCAACAAGTGTTCCGATACCGGGTACGCGATAGCAAAGGTTTACCCGGGCTTTAAGGCGGCCATAGGAGCAGAGGGGCAATGCTATAAAAATCCCTTCAGCTTTAATGACGTTTCCGGTTCTAACAATGGCAACAGCGTTGGCTGGCAGTGGAACTTTGGGGATGATGCTACCGTGGAGGACACTTCCAGCCTGAGAAACCCCGCCTACACTTACCTGGGGCCCGGTACCCGTACCGTAATGCTGGTGGTTGTTAATGACAAGGGCTGCATTGATACAGCCACCACCGAAATTGTGGCCAACGACAAACCGGCTTACGATTTTCCTTTTAAAGACACACTTATCTGCAGCATTGATACTTTGCAGCTACAGGTAAACACGTCCGGCGCTGTAGCCTGGCAACCAAACAGCAGCAATATTTTGCTTAATCCCAACTCTAACGGGCCGCTTGTATTTCCTAAAACAAGTACATGGTTTTCTGTTAACATTACACAGAATGGCTGTGCAGCCAACGATTCTGTGCTGGTAAACGTTATAGACAACGTTAACCTGGATATTGGCCCTGATGTAAATATTTGCCTTACTGACAGTGTACAATTCTTTCCACAAACCAATGCACTGTATTTTGCGTGGTCGCCTTCCGCTACCCTGCACGATACTACCTTTAAGAACGCGGTGGCAACGCCTGTTAACCCGGTGCAGCAGTATCACCTGGTGGCAAGTGTGGGCAAATGCAGCAATGAAGATGATATTATAGTTTCAACATTTCCTTATCCTGAAGCCAGGGCTTTTGGCGATACCAGCATTTGCTACGGCGACTTTGCCCAGCTAACTGGCATTATTACGCGGGGAGATAATTTTACCTGGTCTCCGGAGCTGTTGTTGCGGGATGCCAATACACTTACCCCCCGTGCAAACCCCAACAGGCCCACTGATTTTGTATTTACAGTAACCAATAATTCGGGATGCCTTAAACCGGTAAGGGATACTGTTGAGATAGATGTAAAGCCACCCGTACAGGCCAATGCCGGAAGGGATACCATGATCGTCATCAACCAGCCGCTGCAACTGAATGCTACAGGTGGTAACAGTTATCAATGGTCGCCGGCGGTTGGCATGAGCAACCCCAGCATTGCAGACCCTGTAGTTACACTCAATTCTTTTTACGACACAGTAGTATATAAAGTGCGTGTGGGTATAGTACCGCCGGGTTGTTATGCGGAAGACCAATTAAGGGTTATTGTTTTTAAAACATTGCCTGACATTTTTGTACCCACCGCCTTTACACCCAACAGCGATGGCCGTAACGATGTAATTAAACCCATTGTGGTGGGCATGCAAAAATTCAATTACTTCAGGGTATTTAACCGCTGGGGGCAAATGCTGTATCAAACCAATGCTGTTGGTATGGGTTGGAACGGCGTTTACGGCGGGCAGGAGCAACCACCCGGTACCTACGTGTACATGGCACAGGCGGTGGATTACGAAGGAAAGCTGGTAAACCGAAAAGGAACAATAGTACTGATAAGGTAAGTTGGAGGCAGGAACGGTTGCTGGTCCAAATTAAAAAGTTAACGCAGCCATTAGCAGAGTTATAAACGAACTCCTGAATTTTTTTAACTGCTTCCGTGGCATGCATGTTTCTGCTGCCGGAGGCAGCAGAAACACCTTCTACAATGCGGGAAAAGCTGAATAGCGAACCCAGCCGTACAAGTGAGTGACACAACGCAAGCCATATAGCAGCACTGCCGCTGACGACCAAAAATTATTGCACAATTTTAATGCGTAAAGATTATTTCAGTCACGTTACCTGCAATTCAGTATGCAATAATTTAACAGGGCCTGAATTACCGCTGCCAAATTCACGGTTGCAAATAAACATTACATTTGTTTTTTTGTATTCATGTTTTTACCCGTTATTGCAGGCTGCGCTGCACGCCGTATATAACTGTACTAAAAAAAGAAGTGAATGAAAATATCTAATGAAACAAAGATTGGCGCTTTAACAGCTATAGCTATCGCTTTGCTCATTTTAGGGTTTAATTTTCTTAAGGGCCGCAGCTTGTTTAAAAGCGGCTTTTTTTTATATGCCCGGTACGATAATACCAAGGGCCTGTTACCATCTCATGTGGTAACCATTAATGGCCTGGCGGTGGGTAATATATACGATATTGAGCCTGCGGATGAAAACGTAAAGGAGATACTGGTTACCATGAAGTTTAAGGATGAATTTAATATTCCCAAAAACTCTGTGGCAGTAATAAAAGATAACCCCCTTGGCTCTCCTTCCATCGAAATTAAACTGGGTACCAGTAAAGAATATTTTGTGTCTGATGAAACGATTACCACCGGCAAAGGCGCCGGCCTGTTTGATGCTGTTGGCTCTAAACTTTCACCTGTGGCAGACCAGTTGGTATTAACACTCAGCTCCCTGGATTCGTTACTGCGCAGCGCCAACAATATTCTTGACCCCAACACCAAAGGCAACCTGCAAAGTGTTATTGCCAATATGAATGCGGCTACGGCCAGCCTTGTAAAATCTTCTGCATCGCTGCAAACACTGCTTAATACAGAAACCGGCGCACTGGCACACACATTGGATAATGTGAATACTTTTTCAGGGGCACTGGCTGCGAATAAAAACAGGCTGGACAGCACGATGATTAACGTGCAGCAGGCTACACAAAACCTGGCGAAAGCAGATATTGACGGCGTTGTAAATAACCTGAAATCATCGGTAGAAAAACTCAACAGTACTTTGGCGCAGGTAAACTCGCCCAACGGAACGCTGGGCGCACTTATTAACGATAAAGCCCTGTACAACAATCTTAACAATACCGTACGCAGCCTTAACACTTTAATGGACGACCTTCGTGTGCATCCCAAGCGGTACGTGAATATTTCTGTTTTTGGCCGTAAAGACAAAGGAGACTATCTCACCCAGCCGCTGCCGGATAGTACCAACACACCTGTCAACAAATGATTAAAAGGGTTCCCTTATTTTCTTTTTTTGCTTTTGCCACACTGTTGCTGTGTTGTACAGCAGCGGTGGCGCAACAACCTGCGCCTGCCGATACAGCCGCTGTTAACCGCAAGCGTATACAGGTAATAAGTGCAGAGCGGATGAACTATGAAAAAATAGATACATCAGAGTTTCAGTCGCTGGTAAAAAATGTGGTGATAAGGCAGGAAAAAACCCTGTTCTATTGTGATAGCGCGGTTATTAACCGTAAAATAAATGTGCTGGAGGCTTTTGGGCATGTGCATATTAATGATGCGGACAGTGTGCACACCTACTCAGATTATCTAAGGTATATAGGCAACGAGAAAAAAGCTTTTCTTAAAGGCAATGTAAAGTTAACGGACGGAAAGGGCGTTCTAACTACGCCGGAACTGGAATATACCACCACCACCAAGCTGGGCATTTATACCAAGGGCGGTAAACTGGTGAACAATAAATCTGTATTAACCAGTACAGAAGGTTATTATTATGGCGATACCCGCGATGTGATTTTTAAGAAAGCGGTACGCCTGAAAGACCCTGAATACAATATTGAAACAGATACGCTTATTTACAACACATATACCGAAGAAGCTACGTTTACGGTACCAACCAAAATCATCAGCAAAAACACCACGGTTAATACCCGGAGCGGTTTTTACAATACCAAAAGCAAGAAAACATATTTTGGAAAAAGGTCCACCATAATAGATGGTAAAACCAGCCTTATTGCCGATGATATAGCCAATGATTCTACCGGCTATGGCGAAGCAAGGGGCAACGTTATATACAGGGATACCTCCCAGGGTGTTACCATCCTTGCGAATAACATGAAGTCAAACAGGAACGATAACTCTTTTTTGGCTACACAACAACCGGTAATGATACTAAAGCAGGATGCTGAAAGCGACTCCCTGTTTATTGCCGCGGATACACTTTATTCAGGTAAGTTATCAGAATTGCGCAAGTACCGGGATGTACCTGATATACGCGGTTATGGGCTTAAGAGAGATGCGGGCATAGAGCCGCAACCGGCACCCTCCGCCCCGCCCGGCCTTAACCGGCCGGCTGCTAAACTGTCAAGGCCGCCGCTTACCGGCAAAGCACTGAAGCCAAAAGAAGTAACCGATTCCGCAAAGCTTTCATTAAGCGATTCAGCGGCAGCAATGATAGATTCTGCCAAAGCAGCCCCGGATACAGTTGCCCACGGGCCTGTGCCTAACAAATTTGGCACTATGCTGGATTCCGTTGTTACCAACGATGCCGCAGCACCCGTTCCGGATTCTGCCGCGGCATTGCTAACCAGCGATAGTGCGCTGAGAGTAAGGCATGATACTCTTGTGGTTGCCAGGGATAGCGTGGCTACTGCCAAAGCCGACAGTACCGACCGTTTTTTTGAAGCTTACTTCAATGTGCGTATCTATTCTGACTCTCTGCAGGCAGTAGGTGACAGCCTTTTTTATTCGGGTGAAGATTCGGTTTTCCGCCTTTTTCGTGATCCCATCATCTGGACAAAAGACAACCAGGTAACCGGCGACACTATTTACCTGTACACAAAAAGTAAAAAGCCGCAGCGTATGTATGTTTTTGAAAATGCTTTGGCTATTAATAAAGTGGCCGACAATTTCTACAACCAGATAAAAGGGCGTACCATCAATGGCTATTTTAAAGATGGCAATATTGATTACATGCGGGCAAAAGGCAACTCTGAAAGTGTATATTACGCCCAGGACGAAGGCAATAAATTTGTGGGCGTAAACAAAGCCAGCGCCGATATAAGCGATATGTATTTTAATGAGCGTAAACCTCAGCGTGTTATTATGCGGGTAAATGTAAAAGGGGTTACTTATCCCATGCGGCAGGTAAACCATGATGAAATCCGGATACGCGGCTTCAGGTGGATTGATGAGCGCAGGCCAAAATCCAGGTACGACCTGTTCGGAAAATAACATCGTACACCCCACATCAAACATTAGCTCATGCCTTTTAAAATATTTTCTTTTTTTAAACACCAGTTCTTAGACCCGCTGAACGAGTTTATCCACGATAGCCGGTCTATCGGCATCATGCTGCTGCTGTGTACTGCCATATCACTCGTGGTTACCAACCTGCCTGGCGGAGAACGCTACATTCATTTTTGGGAAACAGAATTTCATTTCCTGCACAATTTTTACCTGCCACATACATTGCTGCATTTTATCAACGATGGCCTAATGGCTGTATTCTTTTTCCTGGCCGGTATGGAAATAAAAAGAGAATTGCTGGAAGGAGAGCTAAACAGCCTGCGCAAAGCCACTTTGCCCGTGGTAGCGGCAATTGGTGGAATGCTTGTACCGGCGGTTATCTATTCCATCTTTAATAAGGGCACCATCTTCCAGTCAGGCTGGGGCATACCAACCGCAACCGATATAGCTTTTTCCCTGGGCGTCGCATCTCTGCTGGGTAGCCGGGTTCCTGTTACACTCAAAATTTTTCTAACCGCTCTTGCTATTATAGACGACCTGGGCGCCATCATTGTAATTGCGCTTTTTTATGGGGCCGAGGTTAACATTGCCTGGCTTATTGCCTGCGCCGTTACAGGATTTCTCATTTGGCTGGTAAACAAAAAAATGGCGTTTGGATGGCTGCAGTTTGTACTTGGTATTCTTATGTGGTACTGCATGTTCAATTCCGGCATCCACGCCACCGTAGCCGGTGTATTATTCGCGTTCCTGGTGCCGCAAAAATGCCTGCATCATTTTGAAATGAAGCTGCACAGCATCGTTTACTTCATCATCATGCCCATCTTTGCCCTTGCCAATACGGCTATTTTGTTACCTGCTAATGCTATAGTACAATTGGGCAGTACGCTCTCTGTAGGTATAATATTGGGGCTGTTCATTGGCAAGCCGCTGGGTATTTATGCGGCCAGCTATTTTGTAATTAAAAAACGCATTGCAAAACTGCCACAGGGCACCACACTGCAACACCTGCTGGGCGGGGGCATGCTGGCGGGCATTGGTTTTACCATGAGCATATTTATAGCAACCCTCGCTTTTACCGATGTCAGCAGCCAGAATATGGCCAAAGTAGCTGTACTGGCCGGTTCCATAGCATCTATCATTGCGGGTTATGCATGGCTTATGTGGGTATCCCGTAAAAATGGCGCAGGCACGCCACAACAGCACTAAATTTTTCAGGCAGCATTAGTAGGGTAAGTGGGGAGTGGTGAATGGCGAGAAGGTGAATATTGTTTACATTTACATCGTGCATCCCACACCTGACATCTTACATAAAAAGTACTTCAAACTTCGTACTTGTTTCCATCCCACATCAAACATCTAACATATTACAGGTACTTCGTACTTCAAACTTCGTACTTGCTTTTTGGGGGTGTCCCCAAGCTGCGCAAGGGGTCGGGCTTTCCGCT
>NZ_VVIP01000034.1 GCF_009650435.1 Foetidibacter luteolus | reverse complement strand
CTGACAGGAAAAAGATATGTAGAGGTTACAGCGCAAAAAACGAAATCGGATTGGGCAAAGCATATTAAACGTATAACAGATGAATCGTATAAAGACGCACCCAGAATTATACTGGGTAATGGACAACCTGGGAACACACAAGCCAGGCGCTCTGTGTGAAGTATATGAACCCCGGGAAGCAAAAAGAATTTGGGATAGATTTGAGTTTGTTTACACACCCAAACATGGCAGTTGGTTAAATATGGCTGAATCAAGTTAAACGTTCTAATGGGGCAATGTCTAAATCGCAGGGTAAGCGATATCGAAACAATGAAAAAAGAAGTAGAAGCATGGCAAAACCATAGAAACAACAGAGATGCCAAAATCAACTGGCAATTTACCTGCGACAATACACAGATAAAGTTATTACGACTTTATTCGTCAATCAATGTGTGACATGACGCTAAGGTGAAAACCTGTTTATGCGTGCTAATGCTTGGTTTTACTGGTCTGAAGCTACGGTAAAGTATCATGGAGGCAGGTGCAGACGCACATGAGAAATACCAGGTATACTTTGTATCTTAATGCCAACCATCAAGTTATGGCATATGCGAGGGTGGAACCGACCATCCAAAACGAGATGGGGTTGAAACTATCTTTTCCCAACCAATTTTCATTGTCAAGTTAGTGAACGTCTGCTAACCTTTACGCGCAGACACGAATTGGAACTTAGAAAGTATGGGAAGCCATATGTTTAGGAAAATGCATTGTAAAGGTTGCTTTAGTAGCAAATGCCGGAATAGTATCTAAATTTATAAGCAACGAATCTAAACCAGAGTCGGCAGAAATCCCTGTTTGCAGAGGGATTTGGCTAAAAGACAGAATAAACATCAATAGCACGTATTGGCCATAGTGTGGTTGACGGTCGTTAACTCAAACGTCTTACTGTTGGGTATTCCCCGAAAATTTGGACTGAAGGTTTTAAAGTCCCGCCACCGCGAATCCGTAAACCATTAACTCCAATTTATGCTAATGTCATTGCCGAAGATGGATTCTCAGCATTCAATCGCAAAGGAGCTGAATATTCCAAATCGATTCTCGCAGAGACACTGCTGAAGACCATCTTTTCCAATATGAGTCCTCTTATAATTAATCTATCGCTAAACGAATGGCCCTTTCAACGGGTGAATAATTGCCATCAGAATTTGAAATAGATAACTCCCCTCTTAACAATAAGGGTGGTTGTGCCATAAATTTAGGAGTGATTCCCTTATGAGGTTGGGCTGAATGGACTAAGAACGGATGACATAGGTAAACTGTACCCGCTTTCCCAGTTGCGTACGCTTCTTTTCTTTTTGGCATATCCTCTAATTTGCCTGCAAGTTCCCTAAACGAAAGACCCATATCTCCTTCATTATACAATAACTTTGCAACTTCAAGGTGAGAGCCTTCATAAATGACCGTTGGCGCATCATTTTTGCTGACATCGGAATACAAAACTAACATCAATAACGCTCTTCCTTTCGATTTGACATTGACACGCCATTCAAGAAAGTTATTTGGTTCATTGCCAGGAAAACTCGCGTCTACATGTTTACCAATATCATTAGGCTGGTCACCGGAAGGAAATCTTATAGGAAATGTTCCTACGCTTTTGCAGGGAATCCATTTGTCTTGACCAATTAGCTGATTAAAAGCAGTATGCAACTTTTGAGTGTTTACGGAATTTACAAAAGTTTTACTACTGTACATTCCCAGACGAATAACAGGCTTAACCCAGGTCAAGGGGTCTGACTTGTCAAAAGGAATTTCTTTCCATAAAATATTTACAACTGTATCCGCAATTTCCTTTGAAAAGCCATTGTCAATACGGATGTAACCATTTTGAACGAATTGTTCTATTTGGTTTGCATTTAAATATGTTGACATAAAATTTGATTTGTAAATGACTTCATAGCCAGTGACTATTTACTGAGCAATGAGTTTTAGTTTCCCAAAAAATAGAAGTAAAAAACACTCGCTAACTACAAAATATTAGCAGATTGGTGCGGGGCTAAGCAAATGATATTATGACATTACTGTGCTTCTCATAGGGTAAAAATAGAAAAAATTTTGATAGACAAAAAGGGTTTCACATAAAACCATAAAGAGTTAAGTGAATAAGAACAAAGCGGAGGCAGAATTTAAGCCATGTTCATGGAACCTTGGGTAGCCGTGAAGTTAGTTATGGATTTTGAATGAAGCGAATGCCTATAGAGTAACATGCTGACGGGCTTAGCGGGTGGTTGATGTCAGCATCATTAATTGTGTTGGGTTTTGAAGCGGGTCGTTACGCAAAGACTGTTTTTATGCTTGTAACTATCTCACCGACCGGTGGAAAGCACTCAAGGAAAATAAGCAGTTTGACATTGCTGCCAGTGAGGCATCGAAAGCTGCAGTTTATTTTGAAAGCATTCTGGTAAGGCAACGGCAAATGTCTGCAAGCTCTTGTAACGGAAAACAGGAGCTTGCTATCAAAAATAGTAGGCAATGTAATACTAAGAGGCATAAAATTCAGCAATAAAAAACCTTACAAAAAGGTGGCATGGTGAAATTGTTATCGATGATACTATTCACTACCGCAGTATTGAGTGGCCAACTTTAATTTATCTATATGTCGAAAAGATTACCCGAACTCTATCATTCCGTGCGAAGCGATATCACCGGATTGGCCAATGCCGCTTTCATAGCCTGATAACTTACGGTCAATACCGCAACCGCTACAGACGAAAAACATGCAGCAAGGAATACCCACCAATGGATACCGACACGATATTCATAAGCCTGCAACCATTTATCCATGACCCAATATGAGAGTGGCACAGCTATTACGAATGAAATGATGACCAGCTTCACAAAATCTTTTGATAATAATGCTGCGATCCCTGTGACCGAAGCCCCTAATACTTTTCTTACGCCTATTTCCTTAGTCCTGTTCTCCGCCATATATGTGGCAAGACCAAATAAGCCAAGGCATGAAATAAATATAGTGAGCCCTGCGAATAATGCCGCCAGGACTCCCTGGCGTTGTTCACTTTCGAATTTCTTGGCGTAAGCTTCGTCTGTAAACTTATATTCAAATGGGTATGCCGGGTTATATTTTTTGAAAATTGCTTCTGCTCTTTTTATGTTATCAGACGCAGCGTTTCTTTCATTCAGCTTTATCAACATTGTGTAAAAACTCATAAAGCTACTTTTAGCCCCACAGATCAATATAGGCTTTGTCGATTGATAAGGATCCGTCAGAATGAAATCTTTTACCACTCCCACAATATGCCAATCTATCCCTAAGTCACTTACCGTTTTGCCGATCGGGTTTTTAAACTTCATTATCTTAAGGGCTGATTCATTTATGAGTAATGCTGTCGAATCGGTAGGAAATTTTTTCAGATCGAAATCCCGGCCTTGAACAAACTGCAATCCCGCAGTTAAACCCAGCCCATCATCACATAGGTACCGGTCAAAAGAGGTGTTCTCATTGGGATCTTTTCCTTCCCAATTCTGTCCCCACCCATCGCTCCATCTTTCAGTAAGTGGGGAATTCGTTTTCGTAATTGACTTTGCTACCCCTGATGCGAGTAGTTCGTTTTTTATAAGAGCATAATTCTTAGGTATATCACCGGTCATGAAATGGTAAACGAGATTCCTTTTTTCATAACCTGTCTGGCGTTTGCGGGCATGGTCTATCTGTTGTTTAACGATAATGGTACAGATCATCAAAATGATGGCAAATGTGAATTGTATTACAACCAATATCTTCCTGGGAGCTATTAGCGCGTTTCCTTTTTTGAAAGTTCCCTTCAAAACTTTTACAGGGCGGAAAGAGGAAAGGAAGAATGCAGGATAGCTGCCAGCCAATAATCCGGTGAAAAAAACAAACCCTGTAAATGCGAGCCACGTGTACGCACTGCTAAAATCAATGAACAGTTCCGTCCCGGTAAGCTGATTATAACCTGGTAAACTTAACTGAACTATAAGAACGGCAATAACTTCTGCCAGAAAGGCGATAAAGATAGATTCACCGATAAATTGACTGACAAGTGAACTTTTTTGAGCACCCACTACCTTTCGTATGCCAACTTCTTTAGCCCGTTTTTCGCTTCGTGCGGTGCTCAGGTTCATGAAATTGATGCAGGCAATAAGTAATAAAAATCCAGCGATAATGCTCATTAATTTGACGGATGTGTTGCGGCCGCCACTGTCTTCGACGCCATTTGTAAAGCTTGAATATAAACGCCAGCGCTCAAGAGGATAAAGAAATAACTGCCATTTCATCGTTTTTGCTTCATCACTATACTTTTGCTTTAACAGTTTTATTTTAGGAGCCACTGATGTAAAGTTTGCATTGGGCTTCAGCATCACAAAAGTGGGGGTGCTGTTGTCGTTCCAACCCAAATCCTGTCCAGGTTTGTACTTTAGATTGGACATTGGTATCAAAAACTCAAAATCGAATCGGGTATTATTGGGTAAGTCTTTCATTATCCCCGTTACAGTAAAACCTTCTTCGTTTTCAAGTTTTATTACCCTTCCAAAAGCATCGTGATTGCCAAACAAGCTTTTTGCGGCTCTTTCAGTAAGCACGATGGAATGGATGTTATTCAATGCAGTCGAAGGATTGCCCTTCAGCAAAGGGAAGCTGAACATTTGCAGAAAACCGGTATCAACCATGAACCCCGATTTCATTAATTTTTTATCGCCAACGGAAAAAAGAACATTGTCGTCACCTGTAATTCTTACTGCGCGTTCGACTTCAGGCAAATCTTTCTCCAACGCCCGGGCAGTTGGGGCTGACACGGTGTTCCAGCATTCGACCTTTCCTTCGTAAGGTACGCGGTTCCATACCTCGTAAATCCTGTCTTTGTTTTTATGGAATTTGTCGTAACTAGTTTCATTTTTTATCCATAGTAAAAGAAGGATGGCGCTGGCCATGCCTATCGCAAGGCCGGTGATGTTGATTGCAGAGAAACCTTTATTGCGCAGAAGATTTCGAAAAGCGACTTTAAAGAAATTTCTAATCATATTGGTGGAATGAAAAACAGAAATTGAAAACGTGCTCCCAAGAGCATGCCGGATATCCAGTGGATTGATTAACAAATAGTTAGGCCGAAATTTGTCGCCAACCAACGTTCTTTTCCGATACAAACGACTGTCCGGTTTTGTAACGTTTTTATATAGGTATACTGGTTGTTGGCAATTTTGGATCTGATACATGTGTAATTTGCACCAATTTTGACAGCTTTTCGCCTGATCACACAAACCATCAGCATCGGACAAACGGCATTATTACATCTTTCGTTCTCGCTTTGATGAATTGATACGGTCATCCTGCCGAAACCGCTTCCTTGCTTCCAACAAAAATTTTCGCCGCCACGTTGCGGCTCCCCGCCCGACCAAAATTTTTGCCGGGTGGTCGCTCGAATTTCAGGGAACGGTTTCCCGTACCCATCATCTCAAACGAAAGGGAACCATCATGCGATACAATATTTACTCTCAAATTACCATTGCGCAGTCCATCCAACTTCGAAAAAACGGGTTGAGGGACTATTCCAGTCAAGATCATGTTCCGGTCGTCAAATTGTTCATGCCCGGCACGAACTGTACTTGGCTGTTGACAGAAATCGGTCACGATAACGATGGCCTCGCTTTTGGCCTTTGCGATCTTGGCTTCGGCATTCCGGAGCTTGGGTATATCGATCTTGACGAACTTGGCAGTGTCAAAAGCAAGTTGGGTTTAAGCGTTGAAAGCGACCGCTCCTTTAAAGAAAAGTATCCAATCAGCATTTACGCCGACGCCGCAAGAGGACTGGCGATGATTACGGAAGACGATTTATGGCCCTGTGGATAGATTCGTGTTAAGTTATTTTCTATTGTTAAAGGCTTTAAAATTTTAAAGATATAGACATCGCATATATATAACATTCAACATAAAATTTAAGAATGTGCAAATCATATACACTGCTTATATTACCGATGGAATGAGCATTGCAGTTGCTAATCATCCTATGACAGCAACATTCATTCAGTGGGGTAATTCCTTTATCCTCGATAAAGAAACTAAAATTCCTATCACAGTTGCTATCGCTTTCAAGGATGACGGCAGGATAATTCTTGCAAATCCATTGGGTTTAGTTTTTGTCCTGAACTTATGAAAGAACGGAACTCACAAGAATGTTCTCTGAAGTGATGTGATTAAATAAAAGAAAATCTGAATAAACCGAAGCAAGTTTGTTCTGTGTAATGGATACTTCGCTAATTACGGCCCTTTCAACTTAACTTCTCAGTCCTTTTTAATTTTAAGTCGCGAGTAACCTTAGTATAACCTATCACTTCGCCGTTGTCATCGTGTATCGCTGTAATCAAGACACTAGCCCAAAACACCCCCCCGTCTTTTCTAACACGCCATCCTTTATCCTTTGCATATCCCTTGGATTTAGCTTCAAGAAGAAGGCTATTGGGTTTACCAGTCACTTGTTCACCTTGAGTATAAAAAACACTAAAATGTTTTCCGATAATTTCCCCGGGTTTGTAACCTTTTATTTTTTCTGCACCTTTATTCCAGTTTTCAACACGGCCATCTTTGTCTAACAGCAGTATGGCATAATCCTCAATTTCCTCTACCATCTTATTAAACCGTATCGCCTTAATATCCTTTTCTGACATGCTCTCTTTTACAATGTCTTTAATTTTTTGATCAAGTGCTTGGGCGCTTTCGTGTAACAAAGTTAGCCACTCCTCACTAAATTCGTTTTTGTTATAACTTACAAGGTGAATTAGAGACATTAAGGAACAGAGAGGTTGGCGAATGTCATGGGATTGTATTTGCGCTATACGACGCAATGACTTATTTTTTCCTTCGATTTCCTCCAATTGATTTTGTAAACTTATCGCATTGAGCTTTGTTTCAACAGACAAAACTATTTGCCTAGAAATAAACTGAAGTAATTGACGCTGCAAATCAGATAGCGTATCTGGCAAATTATCAATAAGAAAAAGAGTGCCTAAATTTACCCCATCATCTGTAGTCAGGGGGGCTGTTGTGCAAAACTGCAAGATATTACTTAAGCCAGATTTACGAAGGTTTATCCCTTCTGCTTGCCTCATATCGGAAATGATGTTGGTATCGCTAAAATCAATATTTAAACGATTTAAAAATTTTAATACACGCTGAGCTGTTTCCTGAAGCTCAGAATCACATACAATATATTCATCTTCCAAAGTCTGCAAAACAATAAAGCTCAAAGATTTTTGGCATAATCTATTAAGCATTTCTAGAGCTTTAAGTATTTCTTCGAGTGGAAGTAATACTTTATTAAAGGGGCCTAACGAAAAATGCTTGAATTGATGTAAATTATTAAAGGATATTGGCTTAATCATAGAAATAAATAATACAAAAAAAACGAAAAAAAGTTGCTCCTCGATATTTTCTTAGCATATCTGTCAGGTATCCATTTCATGCACGAAATGTCTACAGGATGTGTAAAAAAGTTCTCACGATGTCATATTTACGTAAATTCCCCGACACCGAAATCATGCGTGAATAATATATTGATGTTTATTATAATTTGTAATTATCGGTGTGCCAAATTTTTCCCTTTCATTAATGGTAAAGGGAATTCCGATTAACCAACAGGTGAATTGTTTAATAAACATTGGCATATTTTTAAACGCAGAAATATTATTAACAACCCTTTTTCGTATCCCCTGAATCCCTGTAAATCACCTAAAATTTCGTCCAATGTCCAATCTCCTAATTTATCCCCGAGTTTTTATTGCCGCCGAATTGATGTTTTCACTTTTTTGTATTGGGTCAGGGAGTTGCAAGAGACCATTCGACCAATCACAAAAAGAGTTTCTGATTAAAGACCGAATGACAATGATTGAGAAAATTCGTGATACGAATTCTTCTGCAGCGATCATAGCCCTAACTGAGCTTTCACGATCCCGCAAAATGTCAGCCAACGAAAAGTACAGGATTCTGGATCTTAAACGAGACATTAATTTTTCGAGTTTGAAAGATTATAATGCGGCTCACTTATGCGCCGACAGTGCTCTTGAAGTTCTAAAGCCTCTTTTAGATGATCAATCGTTTGCGGAGTACTATGCAAAAACTCTATTTCTGAAAGGAGACATTTTTTTTGCAGAACAAAACTTTTTACAAGGTGTAAACTTTTACACTCTAGCCAGTCACTTCATAGAAGATCATGTCGATGATAAATGTACCAGTAATGGTTATTACAACCGGCTGGGAAACATATTATACGCACAGGAGAAGTTTAAAGATGCAGCCCGTTATTATCAAGCAGCTGTAAACCAGACGATTGCATGTGAGCCCGATTCATTTGCACGATATGTGTATGTTCAACTTAACCTTGATAATACCGGATTAAGTTATATGAATGATGGTAAATTTGACAGTGCAAGGATTTTTTTTGATTCAGCCATGCGATACATTATCAAAAATGAATATCATTTTCCAGACCACAAACAATATAATGAACTTGCTAAAGCGGTAGTTAAAGCTAATAAAGGGGAGCTACTTACTTTGGAAGGCAGAAGCCAATCCGGGCTGGAGCTTCTAAGAAACAGTACGTTAACGACAAGCAGGGCTGATACGCCCTTTTACCAGGCAACTCTTTCCCTCATTGCCTCTACCGAAATTAGAAATAGCAATTTTTCGAAGGCTAGGGAAACACTGAAGATACTTGAAGAATCCCTGCACAGATCAAAAAACGACAAAATACTTGTCCAGCTATATAATCTACAATCCAGGTTTTACATGATCTTTGATTCTCTTCAAGCATATCCCTACTTAAGAAAATACATTGCCCTTAAAGAAGAAAATGACAAACGTAAAATAGTGTTTGATTCTTTTAATATTTTTTCAGAACTACAAACAACTTCTCAAAACCTCAAACAAGAACTGCACGAGAGCAACAGAAAAATCGAAATTATTTACACCTGGATAATGATTGCAGGATTTATCCTGCTACTGCTATTAATAGCTGGAGGATTCAAAATCCAAAGGCATCTTTATATCCATCAGCAAAAAAATCTTTTCAAGCTTTTTAATCTTAGAAAAATAATCCGCTCTGTTGCTCATGATCTCAAAAACCCGATAGCCGGGATCAATACGCTTGTGTCTGGTCTTTCGCGAAAAGTAGAGCTTGATTCTTATAACAAAATTTTTAACGCTATTAAAAATGCTTGTAGGTATGCTGACTCGACGATCAAGGATGTTCTTGGCGATACTAAACGGATGGAAGTTGACATTGCAAGAACCGAACTCGCTGAAATTGTCCGGTTTACTGTTGAATTGCTATTACCTGCGGCAGAACAAAAAGAACAGGTATTGAACGTTAATGCATCTACTAAAGCTTACGTGAACGGAACGAGTTGGAAAGTATGGCGTATAATCACCAATCTGATAACAAACGCCATTAAATTTAGTCCTCACCAATCTGTCATTAACATTAAGATTGAAGCCAATAAAGGGTTAGCCCGCTTGATAGTCGAAGATACTGGTATTGGTATCCCGGATCAGTTGAAAGAAAAACTTTTTAACGCACAAAAGAACACAGGCAGAAAAGGAACAATAGGCGAAGAATCGCATGGATTGGGATTGATTAGTACAAAAGATATAGTAGCTAGTTTGAAAGGAAAAATTTGGTTTGAAAGTGCAGAAGGAAAGGGATCAATATTTTATGTCGAATTGCCAACTTTGGATTAATCAAATCTAAAATTAAAGTAGGATGAAAAATATAATTGTTGCAGATGATCATTCCTTTATCAGGCTAGGCATCAGCTTTCTGTTGAAAGATTATTTTCCTTCATGTAAAGTTATTGAAGTCAACGATGCAGAATCCCTGATAAGCCAAATTGTATCCCATCATTTCGATCTTGTAATATCTGATATAGAAATGCCTGGCAGGGACGGGCTTGAAACACTTCAGCAGATCAAATCCATCTATCCAGGTTTGCCTGTAATCATGATCAGCTCTTATAGCGAAGATCTTTATGCGGTTCGATCTTTTCGACTCGGGGCTTCCGCCTATATAAACAAGACCGCTGCAAATGATGAGCTCATCAATGCAATTGAACATATTAGGCTGGGTAAAAGGTATTTTACACCACAAATTGCAGAAACATTGTTGGCATCAATTGAGCAGGAGCAAGCTCCTCATAACCGGTTTTCGCTTAGAGAATTTATGGTCTTTAAACTCCTTGCTTCTGGTAACAGTGTTTCTCAAATTGCAAGTCAACTGTTTTTAGCTATAACAACAGTAAGTACTTACAAGCGGAGAATTTTTGAAAAGCTAAATATCTCTAGAGATATAGAACTGATCCATTATGCGATGACCCAGAAGATAATCAAAACGGATAAGTTTATCAGTTGACCCTAATTTTTAAAGCAGCATAGCGATATGCAGATAGTCTAATATCCTGAACGCTCCATTTTCTAGGTTTCCAGAATAGGGCTGGGCTAATCTTCATGAACTCGGCAGGTTAAACTAGGCTAGGTCGAGGCTTATGGAAGTAAATGAGCTTTTAAGCGCTAATACTTGACTTCATGCTAACAAACTTCCTGCTTGTGATTTTAAAATAAGAAAGTAAGGACATTTGAAGAGCATCAATTAATTCACGCTCTTTCTGACTGTTTGGATAAATGGCCTTAAACTGGTTATTCACCAAACAGAACTTGTACATCTTTTGAAAATTATTTATAAGATATTTTGTGGAAAAGACAATCATTACTTCCTTTTGATTTACATCATCGCTAAGCACATGCAAGGTCGAAGTAAAGATTATTCCCTCAAACAAAAACTTGAGTTCATATGATGCCATAGGAATATTGGGGGTTATCGATCCATTTATCAACAAGGGGACAAAAAACCGTTATACCATCGATTCTTTAAAAGAAACGATTTATGCTGGTGCTCCAAATTTTTATCATGAGTCAGAAAAAACTCACGAATAGAGGAAAGTGCTGCTTCAATTAGCTTCAGTTGGTCCTTTCCTTTGACGATGTAATCCACGGCACCATTTTTTAAGGCCTCCAACGCGTCCTCAACATTATCTTGCCCGGAAACAAATACCACAAAACAATTGCGATGATAAGCTTTGATTGCTTTCAGCGTATCCAGCCCGTTCATTTCATTCATCAGGTAATCTAAAAAAATAATGTCCGGACGAAGGTCTAAATTACTTATACATTCTTCCCCGCTGCTGAAGCATGCGATATTTTTGTAACCCAGGCGCTTGAGATGATACATTGACGTGGATAAATGAAGGGGTTCATCGTCTACGATGAAAATAGATTTAGAGGTTAACATGAAATGGATATTGGTTTTAAAAGAATAGCAAGATAAGTAAATTTTTTAAAAGTAATAACCGGATCAGCAAGGTTTCAGTTTAAAACACAGAAAAATATCCAGATTAAAACTTTTCTCGCAATCGAAAAATTAATTCAGCAAAAACCTTTCGTGCCATAACTTCACTGCCCCTTCTTAAAAATACAAAAACGCTCGTTCTTTAGATCTTCTCATAAAACCTCCTTGTTGAAACAAGAGGTTTTCCTAGTCTATTGGTTGCTCTGGATATTGGATGGTTTTTCTAGGATTAACGCCAAATAACAAAACGGAGGTGATTGACGCACTTCCGTTTTCTTTGAGTTCGAATAACACCTGTACACAATTTAATTATTTTAATCAGTGAAAGTAGATTCTATTATTGCATTATAGATCAGCGTTCATTTATCCCTTGAATGTTCTTTAATGCTATCAATTTTTATTATAATGGAAAGCTAGTCACACGACATTCTAAAAGTGAAGTTACCTCGTTCACCATGTTTAAAGTTCTAATAACTCGCTTGAAAAAATTATCGAATGTTTGCGATTTGAATTAATCTCTCAACGTCAGTAATTACAATTTTCCGCCCTTTTGTAAATAAAGTTTGCTCTTTTTTAAACTCGGTCAGAGCTCGGACAATGTTCTCACGCGCTGTACCGACGAGGCTTGACAAATCGTCGCGGGATAAATTGATCTGAATTTGCTCGCCTTCACGATGATTTTCTTTATATTTTTCCCGCATAACCAGAAGCTGTAAGGCAAGTCGCTCGCGGACTGTTTTGCGTGAGAGTAAAGAAAGGCTATTGGTTAGTATTTCAAACTGATGAGCCATGATGGCGAGCAGCTTGCGCGATATGGAAGGCGAGTTATCGATTGTGGCGAAAAAGGCCTGCCTTGGAATGTAAGATACAACCGTCTCTTCCAACGCGATTGCTGAATCGACATAACGTTCACCAGTGTAAAGTCCGTGATAGCCTATCAGTTGACCGCTATTGGCAACAAAAATGATATGAGGCTTCTTATCCTGATCCAGCTTAAACTTTTTGACCTTGCCTTTTATAATTAGATAGGCACCCTCGGTATAATGATCCTGCCTAAAAATTACATCATTCTTTTGATAGACCTGGTGCTTTCCGTTGGCAACCAATAAATCGATCTCGTCCTTCGAAAAGGATGTATGAGACTGTTCCTTTTGAATGCTCCACTTGTTGATTGGAAAAATTCGGGTTGAAGTCATGGCTGGTCCAGGATTTATTGGAAAATTTTAAAAATTTTTTTTTTAAAAGTAAATAATTTTTTCCTCATTAGGATACGAATATTTGTTTATGGAACGCCTTGATAAGATTTATTTCAAGCCGCCTTTATTTTGAGCTTTACAGTTTTAAAACTTTTAGAAAAATCAGGGCAGGCAAAGCCTGCCCGATATCGGGTCAAACGAGGGTATATAACAAGGCCGACCCTAAACTGCCACATGTATAAAACTCATCTTTAGGAAAGAGCCGTTTTTGTTGTTAAGTCATTGTTTTGAAAACCGAAATTTGAGAATTGATTCCTGTTACAAAAATGATGAGAGCATGCCACGCAGAATGCACATACCTCGTCAGCAATCAATTCTAACATCCTATTGTGCTCAGTAATGATAAAACCACATGGGTCGCAAATGAGCACTTACGCATCATTCATTTAAACGTTGACGTCCTGGTATGAGATAAATATCACCCCCTCAAACAAAAACTTCAGTAGGAACTGTCCATGTCAGTCTTTTTAGTCACGCGGGGTATCCTTGATTTTGCTGTGCAACAAAGCCATTGTACCACCGATTCCGGACAAGGAAAGACCGCGTTTCCTCTGGACTTTTAGTGAACTGATCAAAACATGATTGTATCGAACAAAGTGCTGCTTCTATTTTTTTAAGCTGTTCGCGCCCTTTCTCGATGTAGTCATGCGCGCCAGACTTCAATGCATTCAGTGCAGCTTCAAGATTATTTTGTGCGGAAACAAAAACAATAAAACATTCACGGCGCCGCGCCTTAATGATTTTCATTGCCTCCATCCCATCCATTGCCGTCATCATGTAATCTAAAAAGACAATATCCGCTTTAAGATGGAGATTATCAATGCACACTTCACCGCTGGGAAAGCAGTGAATATTTCTATAACCGAGTGAATTAAGATGGAGTTTTACGACAGATCGATGCAGGGAGTCATCGTCAACAATGAAAATGGATGTGGGTTTCATTTATGGATATTGGTTAATTAAAGGTTGCGCAGAGACGGAAGACATTGTTTACAGGGACATGATTAAAAGGCTTTATCAAGCTGCTCACGACCAAAAGACTTAGAGGCTTTGTGCTTCGGGATCATGAAAGGATAGGCCAAGCGGATTTGCAAGAAAAATCTTGCCTTCCTGTGTCCTAACAATTGCGACCGTCATCAGGATTTTTCGTTCTTCATCGATGATGAACGAGTTAGCCCATTGAATGAAAAAACCATGAATCGGGTAACCAACATATTCCAGCTGCATTGAAACATTAATGTAACTTCCAAACGAAACCTGTTGCATATCATTCTTTCTAAAGAAAAATATTGATTGCCGTTTTTAGTTACATAGGCTGGATCCTTACTCTTTTTCGGAAAAGCAAGCACTTCAAGCGAAAGTCCGGAAAAATAAAAACTAAAAAATTGATAAATATCACTTTAGCGAAATAATCAGGGTCTGAATTGATCTTTTCAAAGCAGAGAACTATAAAGATGATTTAATAATTGTCTAATTTCAGTTATCCAATATAAAAAATCAAGTCTCCCAAATTATGTCGGCACTTTGATATATCTGGGTTTAGGTTTGCGACTTTTCAATGGGCGATAGGAAGGCTGGCTGTACGCTGGCTCAAGACAATGGCGGGAGAATTAAATACATCTAATACGAATATGATAAACCAACAACGTGTAACCTTAGACATTCTAGATCCATCATCCATTAACTATCAGGAAGAGAGTGACTATTTTTTTGAGCGCAAACAGATAATTATTTAATCCCTGTTCGACGACGCCACGAAGGCCAAGATTGTTCTCACATCGGCATTCAAAGTGATTTTTTTTAACGCCAACGCTAAAAGAAAATCGGCTTTCTTTCCTTCCGGCGTCCTGAAGGTGGGCGACCATATGAAGGATTAAATTGAGATCAATTTTGAAAAACAAAATAGCGGTGTCGCTGAAGACGTCATACAAATGTTAATGCAATCGCTTCGTGGTGGCAGTGTAGCCAAAGAATTTGCCATAAAGACCGGTGAAGGAGTGAACTGGTTTTCCGTCAGTACCTCACCTTTTATTGCGGCCGAGGAGGTGGTGTGATTTCGGTGACCGTCTCGGACATAACCAAACAAAAACAGCAGGAATTTTTTATGAAAAGCCAGCAGGAAGTTCTCAACGAAATTATATTTTCGCGATCACACAAACTACGTGCCCCGCTTACCAACATCGTTGCTATCCCCTCGCTTATAAGGGCACAAGACCAGACGACAGAGCCGCAATTATTAATGCGTTGGAACACGCTTGCAACCAACTTGATCGGATCATTAATGAGATAGTTGTTAAAAGTAATCAATGGAGATCTTTGGTGCACATTCATACCAAAGATCGCTGGGCCGATTATTAATGACGCTGTAAATGTAATGTCGAACAGGGAGGGATAATTATAATAATAAGCTTTGTTAGCACCAGTACGCGAATAGTTCCAATAGAGCGACCGTTGCACAATGCGATATCCTAACTGCTGGGGCGACCATTCCGGCAAAAAGAAGAATGCAGGTTGCGCAATCAACATTTGACCTGCATGAACGACATTTTGCCGACGATGGCCAATCAGATTTGAAGCGTAGAAAATAGTTCGCTGAAATATTTTGCACCACCATATTCCTTCATAGCGGCAAAGGTTGTCAACGGTAAGGTTTTTTCCTGTAGATATACTGCTTCTTTTTCAAATGTTGCTCGTAAATGATAGCCTCAAGTCAAGCGCCCGGATGACTGCAATTACAGCCGCCTTACGCAAATAGATGCGTTGGCTGTTGGCCGGCTCTTTCCTGTTCAGAATTTTCGCAATAATCGCCACTCCGAAAATGAATGAATTAATACCAGCAATTTGATAGCAATATCGATGAATAAAGGCATATTGGAAATGTGGATGCAGGTAAAGATTGTCCGCAAAAGCATAATACAGGGTGTAAAAATGCGCCTTGGAAAAGGTGCATTTGTCCTGTCTTATAAAAATGTCTGAACCGGGATTAAGCGGCTCCAAATAAAGTTAATTAAAAAGCGCGGTATGAACATTCCAATTGCTTCAATCATTATTTAGTACCATAAAATGCGATAGTTGTTCAGTAGCGCTGTAATCTGTATTTCCTGGCGGACACCCTAGTAGTTGATGGATATATCCTGAATTTCTATGTCATCCACGCTGGGCATCTTTACGGTTAGCTTCAATCAGCTTGCCTAAAGCTAACGAATAATTATTCGGCCCCATTTCCAGATCAGACCAAACTATCATACCACCAGCATTGACCTCCTCGATGTCGCAAACGGAGATTTCATCAACAATGCAACGGTAATAAAAAGTGCCATTGGGCCTTAGCATAAGCGTAATTGCAGCCTTGCCTTTATCACCGTCTTCAAAACTAAATTCCCTTTCGTAAAGGAATATCCCTTCATGGCCGCGGGCGCTTTCAACCAGGTATTTTCGATCTTCTTCGCTTGTAAGATAGAATCCCATAATCGGTAAATTTCCAACTAAGCTAATAAATTCATTTGGAAATACTAAATTTTTTAGTATATATTTACTAAAAATTAAGGTATGGAATTAGTATCCAACGCTCCTACACCATTCAAGCCATTTGCCGTGCCATACGTTTTTACATGTGAAATAAACGGCAAGCAACTAAAGGTTACAGTTTCCGGAGAGTACGATTTGGTTTGCAATTTTGCTTATCAGGTGAATTTTAGCGACGGCTTTGAGGGCATGTTTGTGGAGTGCGAGGGCTACTGGTGGGTAGAGAAAAGAAAAGGGGGAAAAGAATATGCTGAGGCAGTTAAAACTCAGTTGCATGACTTGATAAGTAAAAGGATTGAGGAAAACCGAAGGCTCAGGCAGTCTAATTAAATATGCAGCTACTATTTGTTATCAAATAGTTCCTTAATGTTCAACTCTCCGTGTTTTGTATACAAGTCTTCTAATACTCGCTGAATGTTATCAGTCAAGACACGATTCATCCAGGCCATATTCTCATTGGCTTCCTTGTCATCCTTGGACAAAAGCTCTATCATCATCGCAAGTTGCGTTTCCTGCAACGCACGTATTTGTATTAGGAGCTGAAGCGTTATTAGATCCATGTTCCCTTCCTTCAATGCAAATTCCATAGTACTGCTTTATCCATTAATAATGTTAGCCTTAATTAAACTTTCATGGACGTATAGATAAAAGCTGATCAGCTATGGCCTTCGCCATGTTCTGCCAGCGCTCTTCTTGAAGATCATACCAAAACAGTGTATCATCTTCTATAAAGTAAAATTGAAAGGACTTCCCGAACTTTTCTTCAGGTATTTGAACGTGAACATGAAGTTGAGGCTTATCAAAAGGCCATTGCTTGGCATCCACTATGAATTCTGAAAATGTACCACTTACTTTTTTCCTTTCGAAGGTGAAAGTAAATTCAGAAGTCTCACTTATCATTTTAACCATAAAAACTAATTTATTAGTCCGGGTCACCAACTCCTAATGGTGGTAACTTTGCCCATTCAAATTCTTCATTCTTTCGCTTACCGTCAGCCCTGGGTTTTGTTGTTCTTATTGTGTCAGTAGTAAAATAAAGCAGGTCTTCTGACGGCATTTCGTAATTCAAAACCCCCCGATATTCCGCCTCACTCAGCTCATGCTGAATAAAAGCTTTCGACATCTCAAAAGGAAGAAATAGAGGCATCCGCCCTTTGTTGGGCCCACTGTTGTGAATTTGCTTCATTACAGAGTTTGCGGCCCGGGTCATCATGCCGAATGTTCGGTGCGTTGTAACCTCACCTGTACTCTCATTCGCCACCTCGGCAACAGCATATAATCCCGGCACGAAAAACACTTCCTGTTCGCAAGGTTTAATGTAATACGGGACCTTCTTTTTCCATCCTTTTACCTCCCGGTGTTCGTATGTGCCTACCAACGGTACAAGGCAGCGCCTGTTCCTGATTTTGTACCAGTAGCTGGCTTTATCATCCAGAACCCTTTCGGAGCGGATATTTGCCCACTGCGTCCTTCCGTTAGTATGGTCTATCAATTTCTTTTCAGTTGAGACGTAATGCGGGATAACACCCCATTCCATCAACCTACAGTGCGGCAGCAAATCTTCCCGGTTACGGTAAATTATAGCATGCTCACCAAATACGCCTGGCGCTTGAATATGAACTCCTTTATCAAAGTCCAGAACAATTTGATCATCCCAAACCAAGTCAGGAAAATAATCCGACAATACCCTGATGTTTACCGTAAAAGAAATGTCGTAACACATATTCAATACTTTTCAATGTCAGCCAATCGCAGCTTAACCGTCTGCCCGCTCCACTTCAATGTTACAAAAAGTTCACCGAAAATCAATTCAAGGTCGGGCCGGAGAATTTCCTTGCGGTCTATCCGCCAGTTCGTTTCTTTACTTAGATATCTCCTAATATTGTCGCAGTACTTAGTATCAACGAGATTTTTGACCTTTCTCTCATCTTGGATGAATGCGGAATACACAACATATTTTGAATTAGGGCTCAGCATTTCGTAAAGCTTGGCTTTATGGGCATCTTTAGTCAGGTCAAGAATGGCGCGGTACCTATCATTGGTGATTGCATTAAAATGGATTTTCGCCAGGCCCAGGTTTTCGTAATCTGAAAGGAGAATGGGTGTTTTGCTTTCAAAAACGATGGGGGCAAATGCGCCTTTGTTGGTTTGAGACACCAAATAAAATCGTTTCATTTCAATAAAGCCGGGTATCATCTCCCGGTGGAAAAGCGCAAATGGGTTGATCATTCCTTAAATTTTTACGTGCAAAACTTCATTAATATCCGTGGTATATTTTTTTGATAGAAACCTGGCATTGAGCCGGTAACGTTTGTCAAACCGTTGCACCGCAAACCTAACTATATCCTTGCCAAAGGCCTGGTTAACTTTATCAAGGGCATGCATAACGGTATTGTTCTTTTTCCGGTCAACCTGGTCAAACATTCCAAACTGAATTTCAGTTTCGGGAACCAGGTCGTTTACAATAACGCCGCATTTTTGATAATTGTAACCATCTTTAAAAACTATATCCAGCCCCTTGAGTGCATACTTTATTAGTTCCACGGTATTGTTGGTAGCCACTTCCATTTGCATGCGGATAGCGTGCTCATACTGCTTATCCTGGGTGCGAAACTGGTTTGTTTTTACAAACACGATAAGCTCTCTGGCACAGCTTTTCTCCTTGCGCAATTTGCCGGCACACAAGGCAGCATAATTTGAAACAGCCTCAATCATCACATCTTTGCTTTGGGTTAGGCTACCGAAAGATCTGCTTGTGCAAATGTTCTTCTTTTTCTTCGGTTCAAACTCCCACTCTATTGCCGGGATGCCTTTCAGCTCCTTTATTAACCGGTGCCCTACTACAGACATTTTTTCCCGAACGAAATCCTCTGGAGCGTTTACAAGATCTGCAGCGGTTTTAAACCCGTTACGCACAAGCATCGTGGAATACTGATGGCCTACACCCCATATATCGCCAACATCCGTGGCTTCCAGTGCTTCCCGGATAAGATAATCATTCCCAAGCCAGTGAACGCCTATATCCTTCCTCTTTTTCTTTGCAAACCGGTTAGCCATTTTAGCCAACACCTTTGTTGGGGCAATACCTACAGTAACAGGAATACCTGTGCTTTGTGTAACGGTAGTTCTTATCCGCATTCCTAATTCAAGTAAGTTCTCATAGGCTAATTCACTCATATCCAGGAAAGCTTCATCAATGCTATAAAGCTCCAGCCGCGGTACAAAACTGGCGAGCAGTTTCATAACGCGGTCGCTCATATCGCCGTATAAAGTGTAGTTGCTGGAAAATACCGCCACATTGTGCTCCTTTATAAGGTCGCGAATCATATACTCTGGCGTGCCCATGACAATTCCGACCTGCTTCGCTTCCTCGCTACGGGCTATTGCGCACCCGTCATTATTACTTAAAACTATTACTGGCCGGCCATCTAGTTTGGGGTCGAATACCCGCTCGCAGGAGCAATAAAAATTATTACAATCAACCAAAGCAAACATTACGCAGTTCATTTGGGTTTGCGATTATTGATGTCACCACTCCCCACACAGACATATTCATTTCAGGGGTTATTTCCAGGTCTTTGAACTTACTGTTGGCTGCCCTCAGCCAGCACTTGTGGTCATTTTTTACCAAGTACTTTACAGTAAACTCACCATTTACCACAGCCAGGACAATATCTCCGTTTTTAGCCGTCAACGATTTATCCACTATCAAGTATGCCTGTGGCGGGATGAACGCGTTAATCATGGAATCTCCAGTGCAGCGGATGATGAAGGTTGACTCCGGATGCTTTATCAAAAAATCATTCACGTTAATGCGGTTTTCTACATAATCGGCCGCTGGCGAAGGAAACCCGGCAGGTACGCCGATATCAAGCAGGGGTATGGCCCATGTATTCATTTTTGCCGCATCCATATTTTTACTAATTTATTTAGCAAAAATAAGTTCTCGTATTTTATTCAATTAAAAATTCTTGGTGGTGCAACGCGCATTGAAGAGGTAACTTCATGGAGCGTATCGAATAGTAAGGGTATACCGGCCCCGGACGGGATGTATTTTTAACTTCTGAAACCCACGCCAGTCAATCAGTCCATAGGGTAGCTAAAATTGTGTAGGCTGAATGAAAGACATATAGAACAACAAAAAATCCTATCGCAACAGCATAAAATCGCATGTGTCGTCGCATGGCAGCAGTTTAAGTCCCAAGGAATATATTGGCGTTGTCAATATAAAATTTTTATTAACAAAATCAAAACGGAGTTGATAGTAATAATTCTACAAAAAAACAAAATTATGCTATAGTTCTCGGTCCGAGTCATGGCTAAATTTGTTCTGCCAAATGTAAATGCCTGCCATGACAGATTATCAATGGAATACAACAAGGGAACCTGATGCAGAGGTTGGGATGCAAATTCAGGTCTGCAATAAGGAGTATGTGTTCACTTGTTATATCACGCCTGAGCTTTCTGTTTGTTATCTGGAAATGCCCGCAAAAGGTATATTAGTGGGGTGGGTAAGATCCTGTCTTCTGGAAAATGGAAAGAAGAAGTCGGTCAAGGCTGCCCTGGTCAGGACAACCGAAGGAGAACTTTACTTGGCAGATCCGGTTGCTTATCCTTAATATGAAAACCAAAACAGTTTAACTGCTGAAAAACAATTTATGTCGTCATTTGAATCTCCGCAGATTTTACTGGTGGAAGACAATGCAAGCGATGCTGAACTGGCGGTCAGGGCTTTAGCAAAAGCCCGTCTCTCTGAGGGGGTGTTTCATGTAAAGGATGGTCAGGAAGCGCTTGATTTTTTGTATGGAAAAGGCAGCTACACTGCGAGGAACCCCGCTGTTTTACCTGCTGTGGTCTTACTTGATATTAAAATGCCTAAGCTGAATGGTAACGATGCCCTCCGGCGTATAAAGGCTGACAAAGACCTTTGCGCCATCCCGGTAATCATCCTGAGTTCGTCTGGCGAGAAGTCGGACATCGAACGCTGTTATAGAGAGGGCGCCAACAGTTATATAGTCAAACCGCTAGCTTACGAGTTATTTGCAGAGACCATGGTAGCGATTGCACGCTACTGGCTGTGCTTTAACCAGCCTCCAACCTGTAGTTTTTTATAAATATCAGAGCTTTATGAATGTTCCTCTCAAAATTTTGCACGTCGAAGATCTCCCAACTGACGCAGCCTTGGTGCGGCGCGTGTTGGAGAAAGGAGGCATCTGCTGTGAAATTTTTGTCGTTGATAAAAAAGAGCAGTTTATCTCAAGTCTCGAAAAGACGCGGCCCGACCTTATTCTCTGTGACCACTCGCTTCCAGCATTTAATTCAAGGGAAGCTCTTCGTTATGTTCGTGAAAAAGGCTGGCCAATCCCCTTTATTCTGGTCACAGCAACAGTGCCGGACAATGCTGCTGCGGGGCTCTTAAGTCTGGGTGCAGACGATTACATCCTCAAAGACCGGATGGAACGACTGCCACGCGCTGTAATAGCTGCTATGGAAAAATGGCGACTAACCCAGGAAAAGGCAAAAGGGTTAATAGACATCCGGAAAAGCACAGCCATCGCTATTGATGCACTAAGCAAACTACACGAGTCCGAGGCCAACCTAAATACCATTTTTTGTAATACGGATACGGCATACATCTTGATTGGAAGGTCCATGAAAGTAAAATCCTTTAACCCGCTTGCATCGCAGCTGGCGCTGATCCTTTTTGGAAAGGAACTCAGGGAACATACCGACGCGCTTTCCTATTTTCCTTCAGAAAGGCAGCAGGAAATTCATTCGATTATGCAGAAAACTATCCTAGGACATACTACCTCTTATGAAATCTGCTACGACCTTCCTGACGGTTGCCGCCGCTGGTATTACGTGCGATGGTTCAATATTGCCGGATCCGACTCGCAAAGTATGGGTATGGTCATGGCCATTACGGATATCAGTATGCGCAAGCAGGAGGAAATTCTCAAAGAAAAAGTTGCGCAGGATCTGGCCAGGCGTAACCAAGCGCTGGAACGGTTTGCATTTATAGTTTCGCATAACCTAAGGGCACCGGTTGCCAACATCATTGGGTTGACGGCGGAACTGACCGGGGGCGCCCTGACAGAACGAGAAAGGAAGCTTTATACCGAGGCGTTGTCATCAGTGACAATTGGGCTGGACCGCGTTGTGTTAGACCTGAATAACATCCTCAGGTACAGCAGCAGAAATATGGAAAAGAGGGAAGACATAGATTTTGCATACTTGGTCAGCGAAACAGCCTCAAAAATCCTTCGCATCCACGGACAGCAGGCAGAGATTAGCTGCGGCTTCATTGGCATTGACATTATACATACTAATCGCGGCATGCTCACAGATATTCTTCTGCAGCTCTTCGAAAATGCCGTACGTTTCCGCCACGAAAAAAGGCGCTGCCAGATCAGTGTTTCTCTGTATACTGACCAGGGAGAATACAGGATAACTGTTTGTGACAATGGCAAAGGCATTGACATTGCCAAAAACAAAGACCGGCTCTTCGGAATGTACGAGCGTTTTGATAAAGAGCTTTCGGGTGCCGGCATGGGTTTATGTCTGGTCAAAACACTTGCCGAAGCAGCCGGTGGTACAATCTGTGCAGAGAGCTGCAGCGGTAAGGGGAGCAGCTTTACGCTTAACCTGCCTATGCTTAAATTTTAAGCAGCATATTTGTTAAAAGTTCAACGTTTAAAGAGTTTCCGGGGGAAATCTTTGCCTCGGATTTCGGAGATCTTGAGGTTTTTGTCCTTAACATATTATCGGACTTAAATTATTTTTACATGGATCTGCTTAAAGTGATTTTATTGGAGGATGATCCAGTGGATGCGGAACTGCTGCAACGGCTGCTCAATAAAGACCATCGAGGCGGCCCAACTTGTCCATTTCCTGGTTTTAACTTCACCCGCCTAATTTACCGGAGCGATCAATGATATAGATTTAAATATAGCAGAATATATCCATGCTTAAAGTTTTCTTCCGCACCAGCTTCACCCACTCGGGTAGAGATTCGCTTTAACGGGTATAGGAGACTGTAACAAATTAGAAACAATTTCATTATTTTGCGTATAGTTCTTTGTACCTTTTCTACGGTGAGTGATCCGGTGAGTTTAAAATTTGCAATAACACAAAACATTGACTGATAGATGGTTATTAATAATATTCGAATCCAGTCATCCCGACTTTTCGGCTTACGCAATCTATTTCTCTCCCTGTAAATACACAATATTTGCAGGATTTTTTATTGGTTGTCCCTGTTCATGCGCATCTGCTTCAAAAAAATATCACTACTATTTTTTGCCTGCAGTAACATCATCAACATAAAAAACTGTTGGCTTTGCGGGCACATCACAACCGGGTAATGGAGGGTCATTCGTTTCGTTGGCCGTTTGCCGGGTGGGAATATTGCGGTATTCGCCTGTGCGGAAGGATAGCCGCTCCAGGCTTGTAACCGCTTCTGTTAGTGGTGCATTTTTAACTGCTGCCTTACCATCAATAAACAAAGAATAATTGCCGTTAAGGGTAGCTTCAATCTCCAGCTTTATATGCATCCATTTGCCTTTCGCATAAGTATACACCCGTTTTTCAACACTGCCAACGGCAGCTATAACCTGCCCTGTTTCATCAAAGCGCAACCTTACCGGCCGGTTGCCAAACCTGTCCGTTAATTCGCATTCCAAACGGCCGCTGTTAGCCGTATCCGCATACACGTTAAAAGAAGCTTCTATACGGGCGCCTTCTTCAAATACGCGTATGGCACGGGCATAATCATATAAATCCTGGTCAAATAGCTGTAGCGATTTGCCCGCTTTTCCCGGCGAAGCAACAACAGTAACCGGCGCCCATGCCGGCGAATAAATATTCCAGTCCGGCACTGCCCCGTCTAATGGCAGGTTATCAAAATCGTCAGTCACTTTGCCCTTAACAGCATACTTAACAGGCAAGGGTATCCGGCTTATCCAAACGTCTTCCTTATTCATGGTATAGCTCAGCCACATATCGTTACCCGGCGGGTTACCGTTACCTTCAGCTATTCCACGCATATAACATGGCCCAAAGTCCTTCCATCGTCCGCTGAAGCGGCGCAGCGGAACTTCGCCCTGTACCAGCAGCAGGTGGTTGTATATAATACCATCATCACCGGTAACAATAGCCAGCGGGTAGCGGTATTGTGTTTGCTCAATGGGGTTATAGCAAATCGCATATCGTCCGTCATCCGTTTGTTGCCCCCACTGCTTTCCGCCCGACATAAGAAAGGTGGGAACTTTTACAGGGTCAGAAAAATTTTTGCCGCCATCTTTCGAAATTGCCGAAAGCGATTTTTTCCAAAGCGCAACTACATTGCCATCCTTGCGGTGATAATAAGAGAGCGCCTGCCCTGATTTTTTGTTGTTGTAAAATCCATCTATGCCATGGTCTTCATCATACCATTGAAAAGTGGTAAGCGGGTCGGCCAGCAAGGCTTCACAGGCTTTCACAAAGCCGGTATCGGCAGATTTCTTGTAGAAGGGATAACTGGTGTTCGTTTCATTCCATTGCGCTTCACTTTCGTAGCGAATAAAATAAATAGGTCCGTAGCTGCCATCTTTGTAAGCTTCACGCACCACTCTTCCAATACCGCCTTTGCCAAAAGGGTCTTCTGTATGCCCATAAAAAGCCAGCACCAGCAGGCGCCCGCCTGGTGATGTATAAAAGCCCATGCGCTGGTGCATCATGTAGCCCTTATAACCATCCGGAATGGTAACCCCCGGCGGCGGTGTATAAGGGGGAAACACTACTTCAGGCTTGCCCCAGTGCCGTCCGTCGCGGGATGTAATCATAAGCGTTTGCCCCGGCGCCACATGCTCGTCAACCGGGTTGCTCAGGTATTGCTGATAGAATGTATTGTTCCAGTAACACAGGTTAGAAGCATGGTTGTACGTCCACCCGTAACCATCGGCATGTTCCGGGTGTGTGCGGTTGGCACGCATGGTCTGCCTGTTTTCAACGCCAATTGCATAGCGCAGGCGGCCCTCATGTACACTTGGGTCAATAGTTTCGCCCCCAATGTACCTCACCGGTTCATAAGCGCTTCCGGTTTGCGCCGTTATTACCAAATTAAAGCAGAAGAAAAATTGTACAACAAGAAGTAAGTGTTTCAAAGCCAGGTTAATTTTTGCGTCAAAAATAAGGCAATGGGTGCATTGGTTACCCAGCCGTGTTACGCAGGCCTCCCTGTTTCGAATGCCTCGTTGGTTGCCTGTGTAAGAAATAACAAAAATGTTCAGGGGGTGTCCCCAAGCTGCGCAAGGGGCCGGGCTTTCCGCTACAAGTCCTCGCCACTCGTGCCTCGTGGCTGTGGGCTTTCCGCTTCAATCCCTCACCCGAAAGACAGTTGCCGGTTACAGGTAGCTGGTTGCCGGTCTGTTGAAGTTTAAAAGGCTTATAATTTGTTTGAATGATGAAGTGCAGAAGCTCTTCAATACCCGCTGCTAACATTAAACTTTAAACAAATGAACATTGAACAAGCAAAGCCTCGTAGAGGCGTCATGTTAGTAGGTAAGGAAAACGCTATGTAAAGGGAGCGCCGTAGGTGCGATATGTTTTTCATGGGTTTGGAAAGATACCGGTTACCAGTTGCAGGTTACCAGATTGGTAAGTGGTTTAGTTTGCTTTGGGGCTATGAAGTGCAAGTGCCATAAAGTGGCAGAGCCTGCAAACATTCAACTTTAAATTAAATAAGCTTTTCCCCTTGCCCGAAGGGCAAAATAACAATAGCCACGGGTGAAGTCCGTGGTTAAAGAGCGTATAGTGCAACAACCATGAAGGGGTTGAATATGTAAAAGTTCAACCCCTTCAGGGTTGGGATATTATTTTTGCCGGTAACCCCGGTTTGTAACCGGGGCTATTATTAGTAAAGCCTTTCAGGCTTTTAAAACCTGCCCGGGTTCACCTAAAGTGGCAGTGCTGCCAACATTGAACTTTAAACAAAAGAACACTAAACAATCAAAGCCCCATCGGGGCGGCATGTTAGTAGATGAAATAAGCTTTTCCCCTTGCCCGAAGGGCAAAATAACAATAGCCACGGGTGAAACCCGTGGTTAAAAAACGCATACTGCAACAACCCTGAAGGGGTTGAACTTTTACATATTCAACCCCTTCAGGGTTGGGGTATTATGTTTGCCGGTAACCCCGGTTTGCAACCGGGGCTATTATTAGTAAAGCCTTTCAGGCTTTTAAAATCTACCCGGGTTCACCTAAAATGGAAGGGCTACCAATATTGAACTTTAAACAAAAGAACATTGAACTACTAATGCTACCCTGCGGGCAAAGCCCCATAGCAATTCTATCGCCCAATGGCTGCCGGATTGAAACGGAAAGCCCGCAACCACCGGAGCCTTAGCGGAGGTGGTGAGGACTTGTAGTGAAAAGCCGGGACTGCTGCTACATTGAAATACTGCAACTGAAAGCCCCCAATAATCTCTGCTGTTGAATAAATGATTCACCGGGTATCGTTGATGCATGCGGATGATAATCCTTTTCAATACACCATTCTCTTGGCCGGGTTTTTAAACTGTTGATTTTATTTACAACGTTTGAAATGGAATGCCTGCTGGTTAAGGTAAATCATGGTAGAAAAAAAGCATAGTTTCACCGATGTTTGACGACATATCCGGTTGTAACGCAATAAATTTCAGCGCCGATTGTTTGCCGGTAGCTCCTAACATATAACCAATGAATCGTATTTGCTATCCATTTTACTGGCCGTTCGTATTTTGTATTGCCGCCAATGTGTTGCTTAGTGGATGTGGAACAGCACCGGTAAAAGATAAAACGGGTGACTCTTTATCCATGCGAAAACTTATACCGGAGGCGGAAGTGCTGCCGGCTGATAAAGCGATTGGAAAAATGAAAGTGGAAGAAGGGCTGGAAGTTAAGCTGGCGGCATCGGAACCGCTGATAGCGGCGCCCGTGGCACTGAGCTTTGATAATAAAGGAAGGATGTGGGTAGTGGAGATGATGGACTACATGCCCGATACGGTTGGCACCGGTGAAGACCTGCCTACAGGCAAAGTGGTAATACTGAGCGATAACAACCATGACGGCATCATGGATGACAGTAAGGTTTTTCTTGACTCCCTGGTGTTGCCACGTGCCATTTGTTTTGTGGAAGGAGGGCTTTTGGTGGCCGAGCCGCCTAAGTTATGGTACTATACCATGAAGGATGATAAGCCCACAGGCAGAACACTGGTGGATGCCGCTTATGCAGAAGGTGGTAATGTGGAGCATCAGCCTAACGGGTTATTCAGGGCGCTTGATAACTGGATATACAACGCCAAATCATCCAAACGTTACCGCAAGGAGGGAGATAAATGGCTGATTGAACGTACACATTTCAGAGGGCAGTGGGGTATATCCCAGGATAATTATGGAAGGCTTTTTTACAATACCAATTCAGAAGACCTGCTGGGAGATTTCTTTCCGCCCGGCTTTGGGGCAGGTAACAGCAACCAGCGTGGTGTGGCAGGTTTTGTGGCAAAAATTGTTGAAGACAACAGGGTATATCCCACCAGGCCAACGCCGGGCGTTAACCGTGGTTATATGAAGGATGTATTGGACGACAGCCTGCGCCTGGTTAATTTTACCGCGGCCTGCGGCCCCCTTATCTATGAAGGCGGTTTACTGGGCCCATCTTACCAGGGCAACGCGTTTGTGGCAGAGCCTTCTGCCAACCTCATCAAACGAAACCTGCTGGAAGAAAACGGTAATGTGATAAAAGGAAAACAAGCGTATGAACGCAAAGAGTTTCTTGCCAGTGAAGATGAACGCTTTCGCCCTGTTAACCTGTATAATGGCCCGGATGGTGCGCTTTATATAGTGGATATGTACCGCGGTATTATACAGCATAAAACATACCTTACGCCTTACCTTAAAAATGAGATAAAAGAAAGGGCGCTTACCCAGCCATTAAACTGTGGCCGCATTTACAAAGTAATCCCTCGTGGTTCACGGCCGGAAATGCAAACGCTGCCTGTTGAGCCTGCCCTGCTGGTAAGCATGCTTGGCAATAACAATGGGTGGGTGCGTAACCAGGCTCAGCAAACAATAGTTGATGCCAAAGACCTTGCCGTAGTGCCTGCGCTGCGGCAGGCATTGAAAGATGCTGCTAACCCGCTGTTTATTACGCATGCGGTATGGACCCTGGAAGGGTTGCACGCCTTAACCCTGCCAGATGTATGGCCACTGCTGCATTCAACCCAACGCAATGTAAAAATGCAGGGGCTGGCGGTGTTGCCCGCTGTTGTTAACAGCGCTAATTACAAACAGGTTGTCCAGGTACTGGATTCCATGGTTGCGGAGAAAGATTCTGTGATTGCACCCTACATAGCTTTCCTGGCAAAAAGTATCCGGCCTTTCAGCAAAACGGCGGCGAATAGCCTGCTGATACGCCTGGCCGGGCAATATCCTTCCAACCGTTATGTGGCAGATGCCATCATCAGCAGCCTGTACAAAGAAGAAAAGGCGTTTTACGATAATGTTTTTGCCGGCGCTACAGATACTGCCACAGTTATGGTACGGCGCTTTAAAAAGGTGTTTGAAGACATAAGCAAAGCCGCTAATGCGGGCAATTTTGAAAGGCTGGCCAAACAATTTCCCAGGGGTGCTAAAGTGTACCAGTCTGTTTGCCAAACATGCCATGGCGCCGATGGCAATGGCGTTACCGCGCTGGCGCCACCCTTGAATACATCTGATTGGGTATTGGGCGATAAGAATAAACTGTTACCGATAGTGTTATATGGTTTAACCGGGCCTGTTAAGGTAGCCGGTAAATTGTATAAAGCGCCGGAGATAAGCGGGGATATGCCGGGCATTGGCGCCAACGATGAGTTTTCTGATGAGGACATTGCCCAGGTATTAAGTTTTGTGCGCAATGCATGGAACAACAAAGCTTCCAAAATAAACGCGGCTGATGTTACTGCTGTCCGCAAAAAATATAAAGACAGGCAGAAGACTTTTACCATGGAAGAACTGGAGCAGATAAAGTAAATAAGCTGTTAGTAAAACAAGGCTATATGAACAAAAAAAGTATCAGGGCCGGCTTTATCGGTTCAGGGTTCGCTGCTAAGTTTCACTACGATGCCCTGCAGCGTGTGTTTAGCACTAAGGTCGAGTTGGTGGGCGCATGGTCACCCACAAGGGAAAAGCTGGAGGCTTTTACCAGTCCGAGGGGCTTGAAGGCTTTTGATGACATGGATGAGCTGATAGCGCAGTGCGACCTGCTGCATATTTGCACGCCGCCGGTAACGCATGAGCCTATTGTTGTTAAAGCCCTGCAGCAAAACAAACATGTGGTGGTTGAAAAGCCTTTTACCGGTTATTTTGGAGATGGTACGCCTGGCTTTAATGGCGATACATTCCCCAAAGAGCAGGGGCTTGCCGCCGCTATGGAAAGCATACAAAGGATGCTGGATGCGGAAAAGCAAAGCAAAGGCGTTATTATGTATGCGGAAAACTGGGTGTATGCCCCGGCCGTTCAAAAACAAAGAGAACTTCTGGAAAAAACCGGCGCACAAATATTGTGGATGCATGGTGAGCAGTCGCATTCGGGCTCACATTCATTAACCTATGGCCAATGGAAATTTTCAGGCGGCGGCTCTATGATAGGCAAGGGCTGCCATCCGCTGGCAGCAGCTATATATTTTAAGCATGTGGAAGGTAAGGCCCGCCATGGCAAAGCTATACGGCCGGTAAGCATCACGGCCCGCACCCATGCCATTACCCGTATGCCTACTTTTAAAAACGAAGGCTACCTGCGTACTACTTACCAGGATACCGAAGACCTGGCTATGATGCACCTGGTTTTTGAAGACGGTACGGTGGCAAGCCTCTTTGCGGGTGAACTGGTGCTGGGTGGCGTACATAACTGGATTGAAGTAAACACTACCAACCACAGAACCATTTGCCATATTAATCCTAATACGGCAATGCAATCCTACACGCCTTCCCAGTCGCATTTTGACAATGTGTACGTGGTTGAAAAAACAGAAACCAAGCAGGGGTGGTCGTACATTTCGCCAGATGAAGGCTGGTTTGCCGGTTACCAGCACGAGATGGAAAATTTTTACCGCGCCGCCGCTTATGGCGAAGCTGTAGAAAGTGATAGCAGGCTTGCCGCCGATGTTATTGCCACCATTTACGCAGGTTATGTTTCCGCTGAAAGAAAGGGCGCGGAAACTGCCATTACCGTTTTTTAGCCAGTCATTTTACCAACCATTATCAAAACCGTTGCATGCATACAGCCATTAATGAAAAAATCGGTAAATACCGCTGGACGATTTGTTCCCTGGTATTTTTTGCTACTACCATCAATTACCTGGACAGGCAGGTAATCAGCCTGTTAAAGCCCACGCTGGAAAAGGAGTTCAGTTGGTCTGAGTCAGATTACTCCAACATAGTGGTGGCTTTCCAGTTTGCTTATGCCATTGGCATGGTAGGGGCGGGGCGTATTATTGACCGCATAGGCACCAGGCTGGGGTATGCCATTACACTCACGTTGTGGAGCATTGCGTCGGTGCTGCATGCGTTTGCAACAGGTGCTTTTAGTTTTGCGGTTTACCGGGCATTTTTGGGCGTTACAGAGGCTGGCAACTTTCCCGCTGCCTTTAAAGCCGTTGCCGAGTGGTTTCCCCGCAAAGAGCGGGCTTTTGCCGCCGGTATATTCAATTCCGGCACCAATGTAGGCGCAATACTGGCGCCGCTTACCGTGCCTTACATAGCCTTGCATTATAGCTGGAAGGTTGCCTTTATTGCCATTGGTTCAATAGGTTTCATCTGGTTGCTGTTCTGGTTTTGGTTATACGATATACCAGCTAAACAGAAGCGGTTATCAAAGGCGGAATTTGATTATATCCATCACGACCGCGAAGAAACCGGAGAGGAAGTGTTGCAGCGTCCTTCATGGGGTTCTCTACTTTCTTACAGGCAAACCTGGGCCTTTGTAGCAGGCAAGTTTTTAACGGATGGTATCTGGTGGTTTCTTCTTTTCTGGTTGCCCGCTTTTTTAACCGCCCAGTACCAGCTTACAGGAACTGAAATAAGCATGCCGGTGGCGTTTGTGTATGTGGTAGCCGGCTTTGCCAGCATTGCAGGCGGCTGGTTGCCCATGTGGCTGGTTAAACACAAGCAGTGGCCTGTGCTGCGGGCCAGGAAAACCTCCATGCTTATCTATGCTTTTTGCCCCTTGTTCATCATTTTCTCCCAGGCCGCGGGTAGTTATAATATGTGGTACGCCATTCTTATTATCAGCCTGGCAGCATCGGCACACCAGGCATGGTCGGCCAACCTTTTTACCACTGTTTCAGATATGTTCCCCAAAAGCACCGTCGCATCAGTAATAGGTATTGGCGGCATGGCAGGCGGGCTGGGTGGCATGGCTGTTTCCGCGTCTGCCGGGCGGCTCTTTGATTATTACAAGAAGCTGGGGCAAATTGAAACCGGGTATTACATCATGTTCCTGTATTGTGGCCTGGGGTACCTGGCGGCATGGCTTATCATGTTTAAAATACTGGTACCCAAAATGCCAATGGTTAAGCTAAAAAAGTAGGGAAGGGATTTTTGGGGGTGTCCCCAAGCTGCGCAAGGGGCCGGGCTTTCCGCTATTACTCCGCCACAAAGCCGGGCTGCGAAGGCCTCAGCGGGGTAACCGCTTCAATCCCTCACCCGATGGTGTAACAGGCTGCGGGGGTATAGAAGGGGTGCGGTGTCAAAAAGTTAAGCTGTGAATGTCAGGTTGAGCTTGTCGAAACCGGCTTATAGAAGTCGTTTTTTCCCGAACCCTGCCTTAGATTCCGAAGTTCCGGAATTCGGGCTTACAGCTTAACTCAAAGACATTGCAATGCGGTGCAGCGGAAAGCCCAAGGCTTAAGCTTTGGGTGAAAAGCAGAAGCACTAATAGCTTTGGCCAGAGTGTTTGCAAGTGTACACGTACCGCACAAAACGCCCGGCACGAAGCTTACGCCCCAGTCTTGCGCTACCAGTATATTGAACATTCTCAGAATAATGGATTAAAAGGTTTTATTCCTTAGTTGGCAGTATTGTGTCCTATCTGTTTAATTTCGCTAATCTGTATAACAGGCTGAATGTTTGTGTACTTTTTAATATCATTGATAATTGCATCCCTGTTCTCTGCTATCGTCTTATTGTATTCGGCAACATTGGTAATGTAGAAATAACCGACAGCTACAAAAGGCACTTTGTCATTGGGCGTTCTGCCGGCTATGCCCTTGTCAATTTCATAAAACTTTAAATTTTTGCCCAACAAACCAGCCATCATCGGCATGTGGTTTTTTTCATAATAATCCATGTCAAAGGTTTTATCTTCTCCGTTTGCATAAAGTATTTCCACCTTAAACATCCCGGCTTCCGGCATAGACGAATGTTTCAGTTGACTGGTTTTGCAACTTATCAAAATGGTAAAAGCAAAGATTAGCGCAAAGAATTTAGTTTTAGCTGTCATATAAATTGGGTTTATTTTTTTGTTTCGTCATTACGTTTGATTGACGCCAACGGCCACAGCTTGCTTAGGCAGCACATTTGAAAGCTTTCAACCCACAGCTACAGGCCGGCGTAAGGTACCAAAGTTGAGAATAAATTCTGTTGCTCATTTGTGTGCGTTCGGCACGGTATAGTTAACAGGATATTGTGGATGAGAATTTACCAGTCGCTAATGCTTTTTTGAATCATGGAATTTGTCAATAAATGCTGCCATGTCTAATAGGGGAGTAATTCGTCCAGTTCTTCTTTCTTTTCCGGCATATTGTGAAAGTCATAGCTACGAACTTTTGTTACACAGTCATACTCTCCAAGAATGTTGTCAAGTAGCAGTAGCCCCCCGTAAGCTGTATTTTTTCGGCAGAATACTTGTAAGAAGTTCTGCGACCATCTCCGCTTCCATCGAAAAATCTATTCCAACGCCTTTAGTATTTATATTAAAGCCATGATGCATGCCGTTAGTAATTTTTTAGCACCTTAACCAGCATACCCGCTATAACGGCATAGCCTTTGTCAGATGGGTGCAATCCATCATAAGTCATATCTACAGCTTCAACAGGGTAGGGGTACTCATCTGCTTCGGGGTTAAAAGGCACATCAATAAAATCCGGGTATTTGTAATTGGTGTAAGCGCCGGTTGCGGGGTTTTTTAACCGCTTGAACTTTACAAGCGTTTCCGGTGTCATACCGCTGCTGTTGTACAGGTCAACTACATCCAGGTGTTCTTCTTTGCCGATATTGTTAATGGCTTCGGCAAACTGAGACAGCCATTGGCCTTTTTTCTCTTTGTAAGAGCCCCAGGCATTGTTTTTCATGTCGGCAATGTAAACAAAGTCAACCCGCTGCATGGGCGTAATAAGCACAATTTTAGCATGGTTGTTCAGCAATCGCAGTTTATTGACAATAATGCGGAACGAACCATATACTGTATTATTGCCTGTGTTATTTTTATAGTCAGCCAGCGTGCCTAAAGGCCGGCCTGCCCACCAGTCGTTAGTGCCAAGAAAAACTGTGTAAACATCCGCCTTTTCAACGCCCAGCTCGTCAAACTTTTCAGCAATGCCGCCAGACGTCCAGCCATTGTGGCCCTGGTTGGTAAATTCAATATAAGAAAGCTGCTCTTTCACCAACGTCATATAACCTTTGGTAATACGGTTGCCCGTTTCATCCTGGTGGTCGTTCAAGTAAGTAATGGAGTCACCAATGGCTACCCATTTTATATGCTTTTGCTTAAACGAAGTAAAAACGGAAATAATGGCCAGCAGTAGCAGGAGTTTTTTCATGGTATTTTACTATGATGATCTGGTTGGTGTACAGCATAAAGATAATAACGTGCCGGTTAATACGAACCACGGCAATAAACTAAGCCGCACTTCAACAGGAGTTTTTATTATTACTGCGCCTGCCAGTCTATATTTTTTTTTACTGTGCTATTTGCTGTAACCTCTATTTCTGCAAATTTCCTGCCCAGCCCTGCAGGTTTAACCGAGTTCAGCTCCAGGCGGTATTTTCCCGGTAATAAGGTAAATGTTTTGGGGTTAGATTCTGTACTTGCATAAGTGCGCCCAGCGCCAGCCGGCTTGCCCGTTGCCAGGCTGATAATGTTAATTGTGGCATCTACCGGTTGCCCGCCTTGGGCAGCCCAAAGCTGTAATTCGCCTGAATCAAAATTATAAGTATAGGCCAGGTTTTCGCTGTTGCCAAGAATTTGGTTGTTAATTTTTATTTCAGGCTTGTTACTTATTTCAATGCACCCAAATACAACATCGTAAGTTCCGGGCGGTATTTTAACTTTAGCAGGATTGCTTTGTGAGTGGTTATATGTACGGGCGGCAGCTACAATGGTTTTAGTACCTGCATTAAATACCTGCACCAATGCATCTGCCAACATGCCATTGCGTGTAACTTTTATTTCCACGGTGCCCTGCTTAAATTCCACATCTTTGTAGGTAGTATCTTTTTCCTTAACAACAAGGCTGGTAATTTTCAAAGGGGTATAGCCAGTAATTTCCACGGGCATAATTTCCACATCATAACTTCCGGGTGCAACCTGCATAATCCGGGGGTTGGTTTCGGGCGATTCGTATGTTCTGCCTAAAAGCAACTCTTTAGACTGCCCTTTTTTATAAATTTTTACAGTAGCGTCTTTCAGTTTTCCATCCAGGGTGGTTTTTACGGCAATAAACGCGTTTCCTGCTGATACGGGTTGTATGGTTGTTTGCAGCGCTGTTGCTAGTTCTTCGCCATTGTTAGCGGGGAAGTACTGCCCCCCGCCGGCCTGGGCTATGCATTCTAAAGGAGAAAGGTCTTTTTCGGTAATGCCAAAGCCAACAACATGCATGGTTACCTGGGTACCAGCCCTCCGGGCCTTCCTTATTGTTTCGCATGCATTGCCACTGCAGGTTTCAAGCCCGTCACTTATAAGTATAACTGTAACCGGACCGCTCATGTTATCAATCAGTTTTAGTGCATGTGCCATGGATAACGCTATTGGGGTTTTGCCTTTTGGGTTTAGTTTGTTTATAGTGCGTATAAATACCTCTTTATCAAACTTGCCTATTGGCATAAGGGTTTCAATGTCCTGGCAGTCGCTGGCGCTGTTATGTCCATACGCTATAAGGCCAACACTTGCGCCTGATGGTATTGCTGCCGATAATTTTTGCATAGTGCTTCTGGCTGCTTCAATTTTTGTGCTGTTATCAAGGTTGGCCCACATAGAGCCCGAAGCATCAAAGATGAAAAGTATAGTTTGTTCAGTGGCAGCTTTTGCATAAAGCTGGTGCAGCAGCAGCGTACAAAAGAGAAAGCATGCTAATGGTTTCATAAAATGGGTATAAATGATGAAGAGTAATAGTGCAGGCGGCCACATCGTTCAATACATATCCAGGCGGGTGGGTTATCTCCGTCCTTTACTAAGAAAGATATGGCTTTTGCGGGTTAATGTCAACCCCGCCGGGCAAAATACCGGCAATACAGCCATGCCTTTTCGGGTATAAATGGCACAAAAAATCACCGGTATTTGCCGGTGATCTTTATAATTCATTGAAGGGCCGAAGCGATACTGCTGAGAAGTTTGGGGCTGAAAAGCTGTGATTTAAACAATGCTGCAAGTAACAGTTTTATCAGCCTGTATTTGGTAGATGTGTTTATTTTAAGCAACCATTAAACAGGCTTTTAATCCCGTTTAACAAAGCAGGCCCGGAAAACCATTTCTTTAATTGCCGTTTAATCTATCCAGCCTAAGCATAGGGCAAAATAAACAGGCTTAACGCTGCCGCCACCCACCATGCTGTATTGGCTTTATTGCTTATGCGCATAAAATGTTTTTCCCTGGCGTCTGTTGTACCGGTTATCGCAGGCAGGCGGTAGTAATGGCAGAAGCTATTGATAAAATCAGCTACGCCTGTTTTGCCTGCCATACTAAAGTAGGCCATCTTAAAAATGGCAGATATAACCATCGCCACGCAGCTTAAAAGCTCTGCGCCTGTAAGAAGACTTTTCATGTATTGGGGGTATTAATTAGCAGTATAAAAAAAGAACACAACCTGTTTGCAAAGGTTCCCGGGCAGGTTGTGTTCTTCACTATGGTCTGGCGGCTTTTAACTAGCCGTTGTTTTCGGTAACAGTAAACAGCCTTGGGTCAAATATGGAATGTGGGCCGGCAAAAAAGTTGCCGGTATAGGCTTTTCTGCCTTCAGAGGCAGATTGCATAAAGCTGTTTCTTTTAGCGGTGTTTATTGTTTTGTCTTTAGGGCCTGCATTTTTTGCTCTTGTAAATAATAAATGCGTAAGCCTGTCTAATAAGTTTAACGATAATGTTTTCATAATCATCTCCTTTTTTTTTGAATTTAATTGTTACATAACCGGGCTGCACCAGCAACAATGCCAATAGTTTGCTGCTATGCATCTGGCCCGCTTTTTCTTCAGCAGACAATCATTAAAATTCATATGGAGAACGTTCTGTAAAAGTGCGCCTGCGGTAAACCCGGGTGGGTGTTATCAGGTAAGGTGTTTACCGTCAGCAACGGCTTTAGGCTAGCCGCACATATTTTCCTGCACGCAATGCTTCTGCGGCAAACTCAACATCTTTAACGGTGTGGTCTGATATAATTACAAGGTCAATAGATTCGTCTTGCAGTATATCATTTTTATCGTGGACTATTTCTGTATTTGGATTGCGGGCGGTATCGTGGTTGGGAGTAACATCCTCTTTCACCAGTATTTTTTTAAGCCGGTAGTTTTGCTTGCCTGTAAACTGCAATTCCTTTCCGGGAAAACCGCCATATAACAAACCCACATTTTTTACACTGTTCATACATCTCTGGATTTAATGTTTACAAATAGGTTTACAGCGGCAAAGATAAAGGAATTTTGGTTAAACGATTAACCATTGGCTTAAACTGTATAAATTGCGCTGTCGCTTAACTTTCAAACTACTGATTATCAAGGTAAAATTTGTAATTTGGGTAAATGTTAAGTTATTGTAGCAGGGTTTTTCAGAAGCGTTTTTGTATAGTGGTAAGGTTTCTGCGAGGGCTTAATACCCGCTTAAATGATGCCATAAAAAACCAGCAGTACAAGTGAGTGACACAACGATGCAGCCATGAAATACTGCAGATGGTCCCCAAAAAAAAGTCAACCGAATGGCCGTATGAACAAAAAAGTTTCATTAAAAGATATTGCGCAAAAGCTGGGCGTTTCTACAGCGCTGGTTTCGTATGTGCTTAACAACCGCCGGGAAAACCGTATAAGTAAAGAAGTTGCCCAAAAAATAAGGGATGCTGCCCGGGCAATGAATTACAAAACCAACCAGATTGCCCGCAGCCTTAAAACAAACAAAACCAATACCATAGGATTATTGGTGGCCGATATTTCAAACCCCTTTGACGCGGCGCTGGCACGCATAATAGAGGACGAGGCTGAAAAACAAAATTATGCCGTACTCTTTGGCAGTTCCGATGGCGATGCCCGTAAATTGCTGAAGCTGCTGGATATTCTTGCCACCCGGCAGGTAGAAGGCCTTATTATTTTTGCCGCCGAACATGCCGAAGAACAAATAGGCGACCTTCTTAAGCAGGGTACCCCATTTGTATTGATTGACCGCTATTTTCCCGGCCTTGATGCCAGCTATGTGGCGCTGGATAACCATGAGGCGTCCTTACAGGCCATTAATCACCTGGCCGCTAATGGGTTTAAGAACATAGGCCTTGTTACGTACAACACCTCGTTGTTTCACATGCAGGAGCGTAAGCGGGGCTACCTTTCTGCCATGGCGCAGCATCATTTACCCGTGCACGATGGATGGGTACAGCAGGTAACGGTAACGGATACCCGCCAGCAGGTGGAGGCTGCCATTGACGAAATGCTGGCACTGCCGCATCCGGTGCATGCGCTGCTGTTTACCAGCAATGTGGTGGCTATACATGGGGTAAAATACATTAATAAACTGGGGCTTAAAGTGCCGCAGCAAATGGCTATTGTAACTTTTGATGAAACCGAGGCGCTGGATATGTTTTACGCCCCGCTTACTTATTTAAAACAGCCCCTTAAGCAAATGGGCGCCATAGCTACACAGGTTTTGCTGCAAAAGCAGAACGGTAATAGCGGTAACGTTAAAATAAATTTACCGGCAGAGCTGGTGGTAAGGGCTTCCAGCATAGCAGGCCCGGGAGTTTTATGATACCAGCCGCATAGTTTCATGGCATCGCCTGTTGCGTCGCAATCCGTTCATCGGTTGGTTGTTTGGGCGGCTTTTCAGCCCGGGTAGGCTGGTGCGTGGAGACACGCACCAGGGAAAAGAATATCGAACAAGGAACAAGGAATGATAAATGAAGAAATGAAGCCCCCTACTCACCACTCACCACCCACGGAATGAATATTGAACAAAGAACAAGGAATGTTGAATGACGAAGCGGAATGCCCCCACTCACCACTCACGGAAAGAATATCGAACAAGGAACAAGGAATGTAGAATGAAGAAATGAAGACCCCCCACTCACGATTCACCACTCACCATTCCCCACTCACGAAACGAATATTGAACAAGGAACAAGGAATGTAGAATGGCGAAGCGGAATACCCCCACTAGCCACTCACTACTCACCACTCACCACTCACCATTCACCACTCACCACTAAAACACCTCCACACTCCAGGTGCGTTCAAAAGTTTCAGCTTCCTGTAATTGATTAATGCCTTCTTTGTCCTGCAGGCGGCCGGTAGCGTTAACACTGTCGGCAATACCGCACCAGGGCTCAATGCACACAAAATCGGCATCTTTAAAATTCCAGATACCCAGGAAAGGAAAGCTGCCAAAACTAACTTTTAGGCCATGTACAGTTTTGTCACTAACAATAGACACGCTGCTGGATTGCAGGTGCTTAAACACCAACGCGTCTTCGTAAAACAATGATTTGGTTAAAGGTATCTTATCGCTGTTTACCAGCAGCGGTGTGGATTGCAGTTCAATCAACCCGTCTTTAGAAAGCGGCCAGCGGTCTGCCGTTTCCACATCGCTGAACTGAAGGTAATAATCTTCAAAGCTGGTGCCTGGCGCAACGGGTACTTTAAATGCGGGGTGCCCGCCAACGGAAAAGAACATGGTTACTTCGCTCTTGTTTTTAACGATGTAAGTAACATCAAGCCGGTTGCCATGCAGGCTGTATTTTACGTAAAATTCAAAATTAAAGGGGTAGTGTGCCCAGGTTTCTTCGTTGCTGTTGCGCAGAAAAGTGATGCTGGTATCGGTATGTTCTGTAACAACAAAGTTCATTTCACGGGCAAAGCCATGCCTGTTCAGGTGATATACGGTTCCGTCAAACTGGTAGCTGTTGTTTTTAAGCCCGCCCACAACCGGAAAAAGCACAGGGCTTTTTTTGCTCCAGAAAGCGGGGTTGGCATCCCACATATACTCAAGCCCGGTTTGAATGCTTACAATGCTTTGCAGTTCCGCGCCTTTGGCTGCTATGTCAACTGTAAGAACCTCGTTTTGTATAATCATGCTAAACGTTTTTTATTTGATAAGCTGAATAAATAAAAAGGCTTGCTTCACAATGTACAGTAGCGGTGCAGCGGTACAAGAGTTTCCAATTCTGCTGCTTCAACACGCAGAATTGCCCAGGTAAAGTCTCATAGCAGCAATACAGGCGGGCCCATAAAAAGCTGTTGCATACAAGTTCACTTGTATGCCTATTATGCCTGGCTGTCTTCTTTAATTACTTCATCCTGGGCATTGGCCACCAGCATGGCGCTCATTTTGCGTAAAGGGTTCCTGCGGTTTTCGTGGTAACCGGCCCTGGTTCTTATAATATCCACAGCCACATAAATGGCTTCAAGGAAAGAAGCATGGTCTGCCCGGCCTTTACCCGCTATGTCAAAAGCGGTACCATGGTCGGGGCTTGTACGTACTGTTGGCAAGCCCGCGGTATAATTAACGCCCTCGCCAACAGCCAGCGATTTAAAAGGAATGAGCCCCTGGTCGTGGTACATGGCCAGCACCGCGTCGAACTTTTCATGGTTGCCACGGGCAAAGAATGCATCGGCGCTGTAAGGGCCAAAGGCCAGTACGTTTTGATATTTTACTTCTTTAATGGCCGGCTTAATAATCGTTTCTTCTTCGTTGCCAATCAGGCCTTCATCACCGGCATGGGGGTTAAGGCCAAGTACAGCAATTTTTGGTTTTTCAATACCAAAGTCTTTCTGCAGGCTGGCATGCAGTATTTTAAGTTTGCTAACAATAGCTTCCTTGGTTATGTATGCAGCTATGCCGCTTACAGGTACATGCTCTGTAACCAACGCCACACGCATGTTTTCAGCGGCCATAATCATCACAACATCCTTTACTTCAAACTGGTCTTTCAGGTAAGGTGTATGGCCGCTATAGTTAAAGGCTTCGCTCTGTATGTTCTTTTTGTGAATGGGGGCCGTTACCAAGGCATCAACCTGCTTTTCCTTTAATGCAGCGGTGGCCTGTTGAAGCGAAATGAGAGCGTATTTCCCGCCAATTTCATTTAGCTGGCCAGGGGTTATCTGAACTTCTTCTTCCCAGCAGTTAAACAGGTTAATTTGTTTGTTGTTAATGCGGGTGAAATCTTTAATGGCCTGGTAACTTATGTTAATGTCGGGCAAAGCTTTGCGGTAAAAGTTGAGGCTTTTGTTGCTTGCAAAAACTACGGGTACACATATATCCAGCAGGCGGCTGTCTGAAAGCGATTTAATGATCAGTTCAAGCCCAATGCCATTTACATCGCCACAGGTAAATCCAATCACCGGTTTTTGCAACTCATTACTCATATCAAAAAATTTGAGGTGTAAATGTAAGTGATTCGGCTTTTAAAAGTACAACAGGCTGCTTTTCAGAAAAATGGGTACACAACTGGTTAATGAGATAGCCGGGCAATGCAGTTAAAGCGCCTGGTACAGTTGCATTGTGTTGTTTACTTACTTTTGCGGCGCATGCAGTACACATTAAAGAAATCGTTGGGCCAGCATTTTCTGCGGGATGAAAACATTTGTAAAAAAATAGTAACAGCCCTGCAGCAAAGTATGACTGATGCCACTGTTAACCAACTGCTGGAAGTAGGCCCCGGCGGCGGCGCCTTAACCAAATACCTGCTGCAACTGGCAGATGTTGATTTTAAAGCGGTGGAACTGGATGCCGAGAAAGTAACTTTCCTGGAGAATGAATACCCGGCATTAAAGGAAAAGATTATACACCGCAGCTTTCTTGAAATTGCCGCCCCGTTTGATAATTCATTTATTGTGGTGGGCAATTTTCCTTACAATATTTCTTCGCAGATATTATTTAAAGTGCTGGAGTGGAAGCAGCAGGTGCCTGTGTGCATCGGCATGTTTCAAAAAGAAGTGGCCCAACGTGTCGCATCGGCGCCGGGCAGCAAGGTGTATGGTATCATCAGTATTTTGGTACAGGCATTTTACCGTGTGGAATACCTGTTTGATGTACACCCCAACTGCTTTAACCCACCGCCCAAGGTTATGAGCGGTGTAATAAAGCTTGTGCGCAGGCAGGAAGTGCCTGCTATGCAATCGGAGAAAAAATTTTTCCTGCTGGTAAAAACCGCTTTCAACCAGCGGCGTAAAACGCTGCGCAATGCTGTAAGAGGCATGTTTGATGAAGCAACCCTGCAGGACGAAATATTTAACAAACGTGCGGAACAGTTGAGTGTGCAGGATTTTGCGGCGCTTACTTTCCGGATGAAGTAAATAACGCACCCAATCATAAATTACAGATAGTGAAACCGAAAGTTATTGTTACGGCTAAAGTGCATGGCTATTTAATGGAAAGGTTACAGGAGAAAGGCTTTGAAGTGTTGTTTGAGCCTGCCATTACCTACAATGAAATACAAAGCAGGCTGCAGGATGTTACCGGCCTTATTGTTACAACACGGCTGCGCATAGATAAACAACTGCTTGACCTTGCGCCTAACCTTAAATGGATAGGCCGGCTGGGCAGCGGTATGGAGCTGATTGATGTGCCTTATGCTGAAAGCAGGGGCATTACCTGCGTTAGCAGTCCGGAAGGTAACCGCAACGCGGTTGCAGAACACTCTCTGGGTTTGTTGCTGGCGTTAATGAACAAAATTGTCAGCAGCTACAATGAAGTAAAAGAGGGCAAATGGATAAGGGATGCCAACCGTGCGGTTGAACTTACCGGTAAAACTGTTGGCATAATTGGTTATGGCAATACCGGCGGTGCTTTTGCAAGGCTGCTGCAGCCTTTTAATGTTACTGTGCTGGCGCATGATAAATACAAGTTTGGCTTTGCGAAAGATTTTGTTCGTGAAGCTTCTTTGGAGCAGCTTGCCCGTTATGCGGATGTGATAAGCCTGCACCTGCCGCTTACAGATGAGACCTTTCACTATGCCAATGATGCCTTTTTTAACCAGCTTGAAAAGAAGCCTTACTTTTTAACGGCATGCCGTGGTAAGGTTACAGATACCGCAGCCGTAATACGGGCACTTGATAATAACAAAATAACCGCCGCGGGACTTGATGTGCTGGAGAATGAAAAGCTGGATACATACAACGAAGAGCAGAAAACACAACTGGCCAGCCTGGTGGCCAGGCCCAACGTGATTGTTACACCGCATATAGCCGGCTACAGCCATGAAGCCTTTTACCTGATGGCCAAAGTAGTGTTGGATAAACTGGGTATTTGAGTCGTGAATGGTGAATGGTGAGTGGGGGAGTTCCTTCGTCATTCTACATTCCTTGTTCCTTGTTGGATATTTTCTATCCGGGTCTGAAAAGTTGCCCAATGAACAGAACGATGAAAGGATTGCGACGCAAGAGGCGACGCCATAAAAATATGTCGCTGGTATCTAAAATATGTGAATGGCTTTAGCAATAGCCAAATTAGTAAAACCTTAAAGCTTAATACCCTGGTTTTTGATGTTGATTTTTTTGTAAATTGAGATACAAAATTATACGGCATGAAAACATTATCTGAGACGTGGTTCGCGGATGGCTATATTGATTTTGAGCTGAAAAAATATACCCTACTCGCTTACCTGCAGGAAATAAGTAAATACTTTAACCAAACCAAACTCTATCCCCAACTGGCAGATGTTATTTTTCACTACAACAACCTTGTAGCTTTCAGGGAAAATAAGAAGTATTTGCAGGAGCAATTTCCCAAAAAACTTACCGGCATACAGTTACAGAAACTGCAGCTTTTGTACGAACAAATGATAGAAGATGATGAACTGATGCAGGAACTGGAAGATATTATTCAATATGCCGCTGCTAAAATGCAGTCAACCATTAGCAGCGGTACCGAGATATATGAATTTGTTGAAGAAAAAATTACCATTGCGCCTATTGGCCTTATACCGCTGGAACAAAATGAAGGGTACTTTTTTTTGAGCGAAACGGCTAAACGTACCAGGGTATATCAATACCGGCTTAGTTTTTTTGAGAAGCATGATGAAAAATACCGCAGTATTAAGACTGAATTTATAGATAGCTGGCAGCGCAGCTTTACCAACACTTACGAAAGTATAAAGCGGCATCTTATAAAGCAAAGGACAATGATGCCCAACCCTGCCGTATATGCCATAGAAGTAAACCTGGATATACCTGTTGAAGAAACCCTGCTACCCATTGCCAAACGCAGGCTGGTGAGGTACATAAGCACGCAGGCGGCTTAGTACGCTATAGCTGTATAAAACAATTTTTAGATACCAGCGATATGGTTTCATGGCTTCATCGTTGCGTCGCAAACCGACGAAGGAGGTTCGCCAGCGCCAAAATACAATAACAAAGCTGGCTGGTAATCTTTTCATCGTTCTGTTCAATGGGCGACATTTAAGCGTAGGTTAACTTTCGTCTTGCATCCGGTTTGCCTTAAACGATATAGCAATGCACATACATTAGGCTTTGTAAAACATGTATTCCATTTTTCTATCCCTGTATTTTCTTCATCTTTACAAATAAAATTACAGTATGGTTTACAGGGCTATTGGATTAATGAGCGGCTCTTCTTTAGACGGACTGGACATTGTTTTTACAGAACTGGAAGACAGTGGCGGCAAATGGAAATACGAGATTAAAGCGGCAAACTGCTATACCTATGATGAAGAATGGGTGCAAAAACTACAGAATGCGCCTTTATTAAGCGCAAGGGATTATATGCTGCTACATGCTGCCTATGGGCGTTACACGGCCGGACTGGTTAACATGTTTATTGAAGAGCATAACCTTTACCACCGGGTACAGCTAATTGCGTCTCACGGGCATACAGTATTTCATGATCCTTCTCACGGTATAAGTACCCAGCTTGGCGATGGAGCCACCATAGCCGCATTAACAGGCATTAATGTGGTTAGCGACCTGCGTAATATAGACGTGGCATTAGGAGGGCAGGGCGCCCCCATAGTGCCTATTGGCGAGAAACTGCTTTTTGAGGGGTATGACTTTTTCCTGAACATCGGCGGCATTGCCAACCTGTCTTACCATAACAAAGATGCTGTAACTGCTTTTGATGTTTGCCCTGCCAACCGCATATTAAATACACTGGCCCAAAAAGAGGGAAAGGCTTATGATGAAGATGGAAAAATAGCCGCGTCTGGAAAAATTTATACGCCGCTGCTTACGATGCTTAACAGGCAGGATTATTACAGCAAGCCTTACCCCAAATCACTGGCGAATGAATTTGGCACACAAACCATTTTGCCGTTAGTAGAATCGTTTGATTTGCCAACAGCAGATGCCTTGCGCACTTATACGGAGCATATAGCCCAACAGGTAGCTTATGCGGTAAATGCTGTTAAAAAAGCCGGTACTGAAGCTAAGCTGCTGGTTACCGGCGGCGGCGCTTTCAACAGCTTCCTGGTAAAGAGACTGCAGGAAAATCTTCAATCATGTAACACCCTGGCTACGGTGGCAGATGAAAGCACCGTTAAGTATAAGGAGGCGTTGGTAATGGCATTATACGGCATACTTCGCTGGCGGGAAGAGAATACCGTTTTAAGCAGTGTTACAGGCGCAATGCGCAACAGCATCGGCGGTGCTGTATGGATTGGGCAGGAGGCATAAAACATTACGTTATGCAGCTATTTGCCGGGGTTAATGGTAATAAATTTATGTATCAGCCGGCCTCTTGAATTAACATCAAACTTCCGGTAAATTTTCTTCAGGTGTTCATTTACCGTATGGTGGGATATATTGAGCTTTTCACCTATTTCCTTATTGGTCAGCCCCCGGGTAATCAGCTTAATAATGTCAAACTCTCTTTTGCTTAACACGATGTTGGCATAGCTGTGCTCTTCTTTTTGCAGCAGGGTAAAAATCTGCAACAGCTTAGCTTCATCTATGTAAGATTTTTTATTGGCAATGTTGTTAAGGCAGTTATACAGGGTTTCCTCAGCCAGCGGCTTGGTAATGAAACCGCTGGTGCCGGCTTTTATCAGTTTTAACAGCAGGGATGCGTTGCTGTCAGTTGAAATGGCGGTTATAAAAACAGGGTTTATTCTGCGCTTAAAATGCTTTAAAGTGTATAGGGCATCCATTTCCTCCTGCTCCTTATCAATTATCACCACGTCAGCAAAATTGTCTTCAGATTCGTTACTGTTGCCCGGGTCAAAATTTTGCAACACAAAGCTGATGCCATAGCCAGGGTTAGCCTGCACCATCTTTTTAATTGTTTGAATCAATACTGAATCGTCGCTTACTATCCCGAGTAAGATCATCTTTTGTGTTTGGTTTCTGTCTTTTTAGTGTACTGTTTTTTGGGTGCGAACGGCAATAAGCAGTCGTTTACGGTAACAGATTACATGGCCAGTTGCTGCAATACAAAAGCCGGGGTGTTATGATGGCGAAGACTGATGAAAAACATCAGGAATTTTTATTAAATACAGGCGGTGAGCCGGCCGGTGTGGTAAAAAAATTCTCCGAAGTTCCTGGTGTTGTAAATAAAGAGATGCATTATTGAAGCATTATCAGAAGCTATAAAAAGCAATATAAGAATCTGTCATAGAGGCAACCTAAACTAAGGCACCATTCGGTGTTTTCTTATACTGGTTTTCATCTTTAGCGGCAATACGGAACACAACTGATAAAAGGTTCACTTTGCTTATGGTAAACCAAAGTTTCAATAACGGGTGCAAAATACAAACATTGCGTATATGCTTTATGTATAGTTGAAAAAAAATAATTTAATGCAAAGCCACAAAGCTTGCCAACAGCCATGTTTTATAACTTATGATAAGCGGTTTTGGCGTTTTTCTTGTGAGAAATTAATGAACGATACTTGCTGAAATGAGGGATAACACGTATGCGGAAACTGAAATAGTTCTCTATGTGGGCATAGAATTTTCCGGTAAGTATGTCTGCAAACCTGTTTTGCAAGGTAAGGGTTACCAGTTCTTTTTTTACATCTGGTGGCAGTGTATCCTGCATTACAGCCTGCAGTCTTTCCAGAACTGTTTCACGGCTGGTTTCTAGGTTGCCGCCAAATTTCAGATCCACACAATAAAGTTTGTTGTCTGCAAAATACAATTGAAGCAGGCAGGTAGTGTGTGCTATAATTAGCTTGTAAAATATTACGCTTATTTTAATACCTGCTTTGGCGGTTATGTTAAAAACATAGTTGGGCCTGCCAAGTTTATTTGTGCATTGCTGCCTGTTTTGGCAAAGTTCAACATCCATAAAACGAAATGGGCTGTCGTTGGCAAAGAAAATATCGGCAGATGAAAGCTTTTTATTCTCCTCTGGAATAAATATCCAGTCTAAGAATGCAAAACTCAGTTGACGCTCGTAAAACTCTTTTTTAGAAGCGTGGTATTTTTTCCGGTAAAAAACAGATAGGAAGAGTTCTGTTAAGTAATAGGCAAAAAGTGCCATAAGATATTGGGTTGCGTTTAATAAGCAATTTACCCAACGTATCTAACCCGGTACTACCTTATTTAAGTATATTTAAAAGTTTTAAGTTTTTTTTGATTTTGGGCCTTCGGTATTGAATTAAGCGGTTATTGTATGCGCTTCTTTAAAGCTGCAAATAGAAATGGACGGTTGTAACTGCAGCAGGAAAGTTTCCGCTGCCTCGCTGTTTTCATGATTTTCGCCACTGGATAACAATAAAGCATCTCCAATTACGGCATGCAGGCTTAAGGTGCCTGAAGTGTAGGTTAAGGCTATTTTGTGCTGTTGCTTGTTAATAAGACTGGATTCCACTATTTGAAATTGGGCTGTTTCAAAAGGCAGTGCCACACGGTTAAGCGTATCGGTAATTCCGGGCACTATATTATTCAGTTCTTGTACGTATAACCCTATACAAAAGCCAACCTTATAGTGCAGGCTGTTGGCTTTAGGGTTATTGTCAATGAGATCTTTAAAAGTGCTGAGTTTGTTGCCGGGGTTGTAAGCCTGTGCCTGCATCAGCAACTCATGATAGGTGTCGTTAAACACATCTTTTTCAAAACTACCGTGGCTGGAAGCGTCTATTATTTGCCTGATGGCCAGTTTTATATAAGCCTTGGTCATAATATGGGTATTAATTTGTACATAAAAGGCAGGGAGGCATTAAGAAATGCCTGCCGCTGCTGTCTTTATTGGGGAGAAAGTTTATGATGATTAAACAGAAAGCCATTGAATAATTTTATGCTGAAATGTAAATCGTATGGGTTAGGTCGTATCCACCAGTGCTGCTGTTGGCCGTTACGGTAGCCAATTCTGTATCTGTGCCGTCGCTGAAAACATTGTCTGACGAAAAACTGGATACGGAAGTGTTTTGCCCATGTGCGCTGTAGAGTGACGTATTATACACTGCAGTAGTAATAGCGGCCGGAAAAGCTATCTGGCTGGTAAGCTTAAGCGTGTTGCTTACATATACCTGTACATGTATGTGTGTAATGCGGCCTGTGTACCAGCCCGGGTATATGGAAGTAAATTTAGCCACGCCTGTAGTATCTGTGTATTGCAGGCCCCGGCAAAAAACCAGCGCTGTGTTGTTCTGCGTGCCCAGGTAACCTGAATTGGAGTAGCCCGAATAATAGCCATCCTTATCGCAGTGCCATATATCCACCCGTGCATTGCTTACTATGTTGCAGTCATCATTAACATTCCGTACAGTAAGTGTTATACTAAGAGGTACTCCGGTTTTGCCATCGGTTATATCTACCCGCTGAATGGCTGAGCCTCTGCTGTTGTACAAAGGATAAGGCCCATCTGTTTCAGTTGCAGTTACTGTACAATCGCCGGTATCGGTGCCGCCGGTAGTGTCCGTGCCGGATGTAACGTCTTTTTTGCATGCCTCTGCCAAAAGGGTGCCTATACCCAATATGCCCATGCTGTTTTTCAGAAAGTCTTTTCTTTCCATAGTTGAAGTTTTAGTTGTGAGTGATTAGTAAAGCTGAAGCATGTAATAAGTTGATTGTTTAATGCATGGTATAACAATATAGCCCGGCGCTGTTTACCCACCAGCATCATTTACTGTTAACGGTTCAAAATTTCAATAAAAAAGAAGGGTGTAAAAATGATTGAGGTAAAGGCGGGAATTTTTGAGGTTATTAACTTATCTGTTAAAGAGTTTTAAAAAGGGTTCTTCATAGCTGTTGCCTACAGGTATTTCTTCTCCACGTATGGTGATGATCTTATTGCGCAGGTGCTCCACATGATTAAACGATATGATGTAAGATCTGTGCACCCGTATAAAATTTTGCGCAGGCAGTTTCTCCATCATGGCCTTCATCGTCATCCTGGCAACTACCGGCTTTTGATTGTCCAGGTGTATTTTAAGATAGTCATCAAGGCCTTCTATAAAAAGTATTTCAGCGGTGTTTATTTTAATAAGGCTGTAATCTGCCCGGATGTATAAAAAATGTTCATCATTTTTTGGCTGGTTGCGGCTAAGTGCAAGCAGGTTATTTGCTTTATCAGCGGCCTGCATAAACCGTTCAAACGTAAAGGGCTTAAGCAGGTAGTCCACAGCGTTAAGGTTAAAGCCTTCAACCGCGTATTCACTATAGGCGGTGGTAAAAATAACCATCGTTTTTTGCTTGATGCTGCGGTAGAGTTCCGTGCCTTTTAGCGATGGCATATTAATGTCCAGGAACAACAGCTCCACCGGAAATTTGTTGATGTATTTAAGCGCTTCAGAGGGTTTATTAAATGTTTTTTCCAGTTCAATAAAACCAGCCTTGCCGCAAAAGGTTTCTATCACTTTAAGTGCGGGTAATTCATCATCTATCGCTATCGCTTTAATCATGCTATTATCAACTTAAGCGCAACAGTAAAATTGTCGCTGCTATCATCAATTACTAAAGTATGCTTAAACGGGTATAACAATTGAAGCCTGTTTTTGGTGTTCTCAATGCCCAGGCCACTGTGTTGCGCTGTATCATCTGCATGGGTTACTTTGTTGTTTGTTACAAGCATATCCAGTTCTGTTTCTGTAATGTGTATCCTTATGCTTATATCCGAGTCCTCTTCTGCGTTAACACCATGTTTAAAAGCATTTTCAATAAAGCTTATCAGTATTAAAGGTGCAATTTTTTTGCCATGCTGGTCGCCACCGGTTTCAAACTCAAGCTTTACAGTGTCTTCAAACCGTATTTTCTGCAATTCAATATAACTGTTAATGTATGCCAGTTCTTTTTCAAGCGGTACATAATCTTTGTCTGCTTCGCTCAGCACATACCGCATCATGCCGGATAGCTTTACCACCGCAGATGCGGTATTGTCAGATTTCTGTAAAGCCAGCGAATAAATATTGTTAAGCGTGTTAAACAAAAAATGCGGGTTCACCTGGCTTTTAAGGTATTGCAGTTCCGCGTTCAGTTTTTCTCTTTCTGATTGTTTCCACCGGTTGCTGATGCGCAGTATCAGCGAAAAAAATACAACCGCTAAAAAAATAAACAGGTGCTGTGTAATGTTAAAAACCGAAAACCGTTCCGGCTCGCCCGGGCCTGGCTGGCGGTTAAAGCCTTCGTTTCCGGGCATAGGCATAGGCCTTGGTGGTGGCCTGTCCGATAACTCTCTGCGTGGAGGAGGTTGTGAGCGGTGGCTGCCATTGGGTATTATAAAATGCGGCAGCGTAACCACCACCATAAAGCAAAGCAGTATGGCAATTACAAAGCGGGCATATTTGCCGGTAAAATAAAAGCGGGGTATCAGAACAAAGTAGTTCAGGTAAAAAAACGCAATCATCAACAGGTAAGCCAGCATGTTACGTTGCGTGGGTATGCTCCTGGTAATATTAAAAGATTCCGGCAGGTCCGGGGCGAATAATACAGGCAGCATCAGGAATACCATGCAGCCACACACATGCAACAATACTTGCCGCGTTTTATTGTTCATGAAGCAAAATTCTGTTTGGTTAAAGATGGCTAAAATTATTGAGGTGACGGTCTGGAATGTTGCGGGGAACACAGTAGGGGTAAACAATAGCCCGGGTAATTTTATGGGCCCGGCATCAGGAATACGTATGAGGCTTCCGTTGTGTCACTCACTTGTACGGTTGGATTCACTATGCGGCTTTTCCCACAGGGTAGTACATATTGTTTCTGCCGCCAATAGCGGCAGAAACAAATAGGGTGTTATTGCCAGTTAAATCTACCGCTTTTCTTAAGCCAGAAGTAAACCCCCAGCGATGCGGCTGCGGTAAGGCCGGCAATGCCGATGTTTCTTTTGATTTTTGTAGCAACTGTTCCGTTTTGCCTGGTGGCAACACCAGCGGTTAGTTGCAGCAGTGGCTTTAACGAGTGTTCTTTTATCACTTCATCAGCGGCCAGCCTGGCTGAAATGGTAGCTGTTGAAAGTACAATACCCAGGCCTGCATTCTGTATAAGGGTTATGTCTTCCTCTTCACAGCCGACATATATCATATTCTTGGCCGGGGTTTTAAATTTCTCCGATAAAAAGTCAAGTATCGCCGCCTTACTGTATGTACCCTTTTCTATGTTTTCAGTTCTGAAGTAATCGGGAACTTTCAATTCTCCGGTAGCGATGCTTTTTTCCATCACCAGCTTATTGGCAAAGCTGTAATCAAATCCCAGTTTGTTCTTCAGATGGCTTGCCACTACATCAAACCCATTGCTAACCAGTACGCATATATATCCCTTCTTCTTTAACTGGCGTATGGTAGCCCTTGCATCCGGCAGCAAGGGAATGCTGTCGAGCATCTGCTGCATTTCCGGCAGGCTTTTGCCTTTGTACATGGCGGCTATGGCATGTAATTGTTCTTCATTGTTCATCCCGGAAGTATAGATGTCTATCATCATTTGCTCCCAGTTATTGGCTGCCGCCGTGTATAATAAAAAGTCTGTTTCCAGCAATGCGTTCATGTCAATAATCACCATTTTCTGCAACCTGTTGATGGATTCTAAAATGGCGTAATCCATTTCATCGCTTATCTTATGTATGTTGGCCAGAGTTTCAAAGTTTTCAGCGGGAGAAAAAGAGGCTTTCTGAAGAATTGTGCGGGATACCTGTCTTGACATTTTGCCCAATGCCTCCAGCGTTTGCATGGCATTTTTTATGTAACCGATATTAACCTCTTTAATACGCAGGCCGGCATGATGTGCATCAATCAGCAGGGCAATGTCAACGCCATAATCATTCTCAAAGTCAACATCTTTTAGCATAGATTTTCTCACTGCCACCATACCGCTTAGCGGTTGTTGGAATTTTTCCAGTTCGGGGAAAAAAATACTCAGCAACGGTTTGGCCACAAGCTGTGTCACACGGCCCGCCTGCCGCTCAAAATAAGATTTTACAAAATCTGCTTCATTATTCAGGATGGGCTGTGCCAGCAGTTCTACTATGTTTTTGGGGTAAGTAAGAATGTCAGCGTCCAGGTAAACAATAATGTCATAGCGGGCTGCAATCATGCCTTCATGCATGGAGATGCCCTTGCCCCGCCTGGAGCTGGTAATAACCCTTACCTGCTCTTTTTGCGCCTGTTCCACTGTGTCGTCTGCTGAATTGTCATCCACCACAATAATTTCATGTACCAGGTTAGCGGGCCTTATGCGCTGTATTACTTTTCTTATGGTAGCCCCTTCGTTAAGGGCCGGTAAAACGATGCTGATCATAGATTTTCCTGTTAATATCCGGCTATGGTAAATTTATTACGGATTCTGTCCTACAAAATTCATTCCGCAGTTGAAACAATTACCCTGCTGCCGGGCGTAATGCCAATAAAGATCGGCATGTTGTTTTTTATTATTTCTCTGGTAATGGTTTTTATCAATTCAGCGCCGGATATTACAATTCAACCACTCTTAAAATCATGGTGCGGCGGGCGCTTTTAGTTTTATACTGAAAATGATATCCGGATGTTACATGTAAAAACCACTGTTGCGTATGTAGCGCTTGTGCTCTTGTTAATAAGTTGCTCAAAAGATGATAAACCTTTGCCCGACGGCCCTGGCGAAAATATGCCCCGTTACCTGCTTGACAGTGTGGCATGGAAAGATTACGACTACCATGCACTTTTCAGGTATAACAGCGATAGCACGGAAAACAGGATTATTTACAAGTCCGCCGTTGCCACAGACACGCTTAGGTTCACTTACCTTAACAAGAAGGTAGAAACAATTGCCAGTACACGTTCCCCAAGAACTTCCAGGTATTTTTATAACAGTGAGGGTAAGGTAAGCAAAATTGTTATGACATCTCTTTACTCACCGTCAGTAACAACGCTGGAGTTTTTTTACGAAGGCAAAAAGTTAAGTAAGCTGGATTATTATATTACCAACGAAGCCGGTAAGAAACTGGTATGGGCCAGCACGTATGAATACAATGCCCAATCGCTGCCTGCCAAAATAGTCTCCGTAAGCAACAACGGGCATACTGTAACACGGGTGATAGAAGGGTATACAGAGGAGTGCAGTTTTAATGCCTGGGTATTTATCAGTGCGGTTAGTATTGAGGAAATGTATGAATTGTATAATTATCCATTGCTTGGCAGTATGACGAGGTTTCCCCGCAAGGTAACCACCCTTACGAATGGGGTACCCGAAAAGGTTCATTTCTTTACTGTTGAACAGGAAGACAAAAAGCTACATAAAATGCTGAGCCGTGGAGAGTTTCCTGGTAACCCGGAATACAATTTCAGCAGTGAAGCTGCATTCTTTTATAAGTGATTTTAGCTTTCCAGCAGTATCCTTAAACCTACTATGGCCAGGCAAATGGCCAGTGCCCGTATTATTTTGTTGCCCTGTATTTTGTGCGACAACAGTGCGCCGACCTGGGCGCCGATAACAACACCAATCCCAAGCATCAATACCATGTGCAGCACAAAAGGATTACTGTAGTTGCCTTTTAAAGCGTGTACAACAACACTTACCACCGACATGATGGCCAGTATAAAATGTGATGTGGCCGTTGCTATATGTACCGGGAAGCGCAGCCAGTTTGCCAGCGCAGGCACATGTATAATTCCGCCACCAATACCCAACAGGGGGGAGAGGTAACCAACTATGGCGCTGATAAAAATGCCTTTGTTCTGGTTATAAGCATACTCGTAGGTAATGCCTTCTTTATCTGTAAGAATATGGTGCTTCCATCCCTTTCGTAAGGGTGCGGGCATTGTATATGCAGGAGCTGTGTTTTTTTTGATGAAGAGTAATACAGAAAGTACAATAAGCAACAAACCGAAAAAAATGTGAAACAATTTTTGGGGTATCCATGCAGTAGAGTAAACCCCTAAAACAGAGCCGGGTAAAGCGGCAAGAGTAAACACCAGGCCGGCCTTGAAATCTATGCGCCCAGACCTTGCATAGGCTACTGACCCTGATACAGCGTTGGCGGCAACAATGGCTATGGAAATAGCGGTGATGATTTCCGGCGAAAGCTCAGGCTGTGCCAGTATCAATACAGGCACCAGTATAAAACCACCACCTGCCCCGATTAATGTACCCAGTGTGCCAATAATAAAACCTGCTGTAAGCAGCAGTATGTTGTCGTATCCTGTATTCCCCATGTTATATGCTTTGTGGCCGGGCTTTTGTTATTGCCTGCAATTAATAAACAAAGTAGCAATAACAATTGATGGGGCAATAACCTGCGGCAAAAAATCTGCATTTTAAAGCGTCAGTATAAGGGTAAAAATATCATCAAAGATTGTTGTGTTGTTTAACCGTAGCCTGATGCCCTGGGCTGCGCTGTTACCTGCTGCGTAAAGTGATGGCGTACAAGAGTGCGACGCAACGGAAGCTTAATAGTAGTTCCTGCAGCCGGGCCCATAAAAAAATACAGCACCGAAAAGTGCTGTATCCTGATAAACGTACAATTTATCTGTGCTGGTTTAGTTGCCCAGGTGGTTTAAAAAATCATCTGCCCAAAAGTCAATATCATAATGTTCTACCTGTTCATACAGGCGTTGCATGCGTGTTTGTTTGTCGTTGTCATCAAGCAGTAAACCCTGTAGCAAACACTCTTTTAAAGAACGTAAATCGTAAGGGTTGGTTAGCAAAGCATATTGCAGTTCCACAGCGGCGCCGGCGAATTCGCTTAATATAAGAACGCCTTTGCTTGAAGGTATTTGACCCTGCACGGCAATATATTCTTTGGCCACTAAATTAAGGCCGTCACGCAGGGGCGTTATCCATGCAATATCCGCGGCGGCATAGTAAGTAAGCAGTTCTTCAAAGGGGAAAGAGCGGCTGAAGAGGCGTATAGGAATCCAGTCAATGCGGGAATACCTGCCGTTGATGCGGCCAATGGCATGCTCAAGGTCATGCTGTATTTTATCGTATATTTTCATGCCCTGCGCAGGGGGTGTACATATCTGCAACAGTTCAACTTTTCCATGAAATTCCGGGTAGTCGTTTAAGAACTGTTCAAAGGCCAATACCTTCTCCAGGGGGCCTTTCACATAATCGAGTCGCTCAACGCTAAGGATAACTTTTTTATCACCCATTTGCGTTTTCATAGCAGTTATTTTATCCTGTAATTCCTGCTGCTGCATGAGTTGCTTAATATAGCCAACATTAATACCCACGGGGTTGGCGCCCAGCTTTACTACGCGATGGTCTGTTTTTATGGTAGTTGTCATCTTCTGTACGCCAAGCGCTGTGCTGTAAGTAAGATAACGCGGTGCGCAGTTTATTTCTTCCAGTACTTCAACCGGGAAGAGGCTTTTTACCACGTCCACAAAGTTTTCAACATAACGGGGTATGTGAAAGCCTACATAATCGCATTGCAGCAGGCTGCTGATAATCTCCCTGCGCCAGGGCAGTATGTTAAACGTATTGGCCGCAGGAAAAGCAGTGTGGTGAAAGAAGCCAATCTTAACATCGGGCCTTAGCTCCCGCAGTAAGCCGGGTACCAGCCAAAGGTTGTAATCGTGTATCCATACAATAGCGCCATAATCGGCCTGTTCGCTGGCCTTTTGTGCAAACAACCTGTTGATGTTTACAAAATGGTCCCAGTGGTGGTGGTTGAATTTCGCTTTTTCTATAAATGAAAATATCGTGGGCCAAAAAGCTTCTTTGGCAAACGACTTATAAAATATTTCCACCTCTTTTTTGGTAAGGCCAATACGCGATGCCATCAGGTTAGGATACTTATCCTTATCTATATACACATTACGCAGTTGTTCGCCACTTTTGGCAACTTCTTCCCAGGCAATCCACACCCCGCTGCGGCCACTGGTAAAAAAGCTTTGTAATGTGGGCAGTATACCGTTGGGGCTGTTGGGCGATACCCTTTCTTTAACACCGTTAATTTCTTTTATCTCGTACGGAAAGCGGTGGTACATCATTACCAGTTGCGGCGTATCGCTCTTTTCTTCCTGTATCACTTCTTCATCAAACTTGCGGCTGTAGTGCGCCAGTTGCTGAAAGTTTTTCAGCGATTCAAGTATGCCGCCTGCCCCGGGGTGTTTGGCATGGTACACATGTTCAATGTCTTTAGTGGCCTGTACCAGCTTATCTTCACTGTTGCCTACAACCACACCTTTAAAACCGCATTGGTACATGGCCATATCGTTTAGTGTGTCGCCTGCCACCAATACTTCATCTGTTGATGATTTTAAAAACTTAATCAGGTTGGTTAAAGTGCTTCCTTTGTTGGTGCCTTTAGGCAGCACATCTAAAAATTTATTGGCGCTGTAAATAACATCGCAATCAATTTCGGCAACTTTTTCTTTTACTTCTTCAATAACATTTTCATCTTTTACAAAGAACGATACACGCCGTTGTTGCGGTACTTCCTGGTATTGCAGGCCTTTAATGTCTTTAACCGCTTCACGTATTTTAAGAACGCCGGGCCAGTGTTGTTCAATTTCATTCTGCAAAGGTTCTATAGCTTCCAGCGTATGGCCGTTAACTACTGTAGCGCCAACATCGCAGATAATATAATCAGGGTTGGGAATAATGGGGTCATTCAATAAAGGTATCACAGACTCCAGCCCGCGGCCGGTAACAAAAATTAACTGTATGCTGGTGTCCTTTCGTATCAGCCGGTACAACTGCTGTTTATGTAAACTTTTGCCTCCTAAAAAAGTGCCGTCTAAATCCGTTGCTAAAATCATAATCTATTATTTAATTGAACACGGATGCGGGGATGCTATGAATTTACGCAAGGTAACTTAGTAAGTAAAGTGTGTTGTGTAAATTTTATGTATCCTATATCATCCTGTTTTGTTAATAATGTAGTTTTAAGTAAGGATTTTTGGGCCAGGACTGTAATGCTGCTATTGAGCTGCTGTTGCGTCGCACTCTTTTACGTTCTGTAATTCTGCTCAACATTGTGCATCACGTTTTTTTAACCGCAAAGGCGTTATCTCAACTGTTGTTCTATCAGTTTAAACTCGTGAAACGGGTTAGCGTGGTGGTGCAGTATCCGGCCAACGCTATTCATAATGGGCAGCGATAAATTAAGCTGCTTCATTACGACGCTTAATTCTTTTGATGCATTGTAACCTTCAGCCACCATTTCCATAGCCTGCAGCGCTTTGGTAACCTGCATCCCCCTACCAATAAGCTTGCCAAGTGTTCTGTTGCGGCTAAAGTCAGAGTAGGCTGTCACCAGCATATCACCAAAATAGGCAGAATCAAAAAGATCTCTTGTGGTATGGTTTACCGCTGCAAGAAAGCGCTGTACCTCCCGCATGGCATTGCTGGCCAGCACGGCCTGAAAATTTTCTCCGTAATGCAGGCCATTGGCTATGCCCGTTGCAATACCAATAATATTTTTCAGTATGGCCGAGTACTCTACACCGCTGGGGTCTGCATTGGCAATGGTTTTAATGTAGGGCACTTTGATACTATCGCACACCTGCTTTACCATTGCCATGTCATCTCCGGCTGCGGTAAGATAAGTGTTGCGTTGCATGGCAATTTCCTCTGCATGGCAGGGGCCGCCAAGCACCATCACGGGCTGTTCTGCCGTAAAATATTTTTTAAGAAAAACACCGGGTATGTTACCTGTGCCGGGCACGAAACTTTTAATGGATACGGCAAGCTGTTTGCCTGCCAGCCATTCCGGCTCAATATCCTGTACTGTGTTTTTTAAATGGGCAGATGGAACGGCAAATAAAATAAAATCAACATCCTGCAAGGCTTCTTCAGCGCTTGTAAGGGGTGTGATATATTTTGTGTTTAAATTGGCGTAACTGAGGTAACGTGGGTTATGGCGGTATTGCCTTATGTAATCCGCTGCATGTTGGTTGCGGACCAGCCATTTTATATGTACTCCACTCTCAGCAAAAATTTTCACCAGTGCCGTTGCCCAACTGCCGCTTCCAATTACGGCAATGTTGTTCAACATGGTTATTTAATAATTTGTAAGAGCCGCAAAGGTAGGGTTTTAAAATTTAAGGGCAGATCTGGGGCTTAAAAGGCAGTATTTTAACTGCGTTGGCAGACCAAAATATAAGTATCGCGGGTTTTGAAAAAGGGTAGGAGGGCATGGGTTAAAACTGTAAATCGGGTTAGCGTAACCGCTAAAGTTTATCCGCAAAAAACATTTCATTCAGGTCTTTTTCCATAATCACATAATCATTGGGGTTGCCCGGCGTGCGGTGCACAGGGTAAACCATAAAACCAAGATTATATAATTCACGGCCAAACCTGGCTATTATTTTGTTAACATCCCTGTTTCTTAATTCCGAAGAAGCTTCGTAAGCATCGGTTAAAGTGCCGGGGTATAACCCGGCGATATCTTCAAAATCTTCAATTGACATGTCATTCAGGTGAATGAAATGCAATACGGCATTTAATGAGTGCATGACCAGTGTTTTAAAATATATCCTGCCGTACGTACGGCAGGATATGACTAAGGGTTTAATGGTTGAAAAGTGCGGACTAAAAATGTTATATAAATAAAGCAATAGGAAACTAAAACCGGCATACTATTAACGATATGCGTGCCGGGAATATTATTCTTTGTAAATCAATGCGTTGTGTAGAATTTCTAAGGTCTGTTTTCTCATAAGTAAAAAATGGGTCTCAATTTGGGATAAGAAAAGTAGCTGGTAGCTGGTCATGTTGAGTAAGTGTGAGGTGCAAGTGCCATACAGCGACAGGCTGGCAACATAAAACTTTAAACAAAAGAACATTGAACAATAAGCTCCATCGGGCGGCATGTTAGCAGACAAGAAAAGAAACTATTTGCAAAGAGCGCCGTAGGTGCGATCTGTATATCCGGGTGATTTAAATAAAAGTTGGTGATTACCATCAATACTTTTGACGGTGGTTAACGAAGTGCAGAAACTAAACTATCCTGCGGGAAAAGCCGCGTAGCGAATCCAAACGTACAAGAGTGCGACGCAACGATGCTTAATAGCAGTTCCTCCGCCGGGCCCATCATCTTCAAAAAAACTCTTTGGGAAGCGCTGATCAAAAGGTATAGCCTTTCTGTTTACCTTCGCTTATGGCCTATTCATCACTGGAAGATTGTTTAAAAGACTTGGAAAAAAACGGGCATCTTGTAAGGGTAAAAGAAGAGGTTGACCCCTTTCTTGAAATGGCTGTCATTCATTTAAGGGTTCATGAAGCTGGCGGCCCGGCGCTGTTGTTTGAGAATGTAAAAGGCTGCAAATACAGGGCCGCTTCCAACATTTTCGGTACACTGGAAAGAAGCCGCTTTATTTTCAGGGATACGCTGCAACTGGTGCAGCGTTTAATTGAGCTAAAGAGTAACCCGGTTAAGGCCATTAAAAGCCCTTTCAAAAATTTTAATGCAGGTTGGGCAGCTTTAAAGGCACTGCCGCTAAAAAATCCATCTTCTAAGCCGGTTCTTCAAAATGAGATACAGGTAACGGATATACCGCTTATACAACACTGGCCTATGGATGGCGGCGCTTTTGTAACCCTTCCGCAGGTATATACAGAAGATATGGATGAGCCTGGTATTATGAAGGCCAACCTGGGTATGTACCGGGTGCAGTTAACGGGCAATGATTATACAACAAATAAAGAGATAGGCCTGCATTACCAGTTGCACCGGGGCATTGGTGTACACCAGGCAAAGGCCAACAAAAAGGGACAACCGCTTAAAGTGAGCGTTTTTGCCGGTGGCCCTCCCTCTCATACGCTGGCCGCGGTAATGCCGCTGCCGGAAGGCATTAGTGAAATGACTTTTGCCGGCGTGCTTGGCGGCAGGCGCTTCAGGTATGCTTATAAGGATGGTTACTGTATTAGTACGGATGCGGATTTTGTAATAACCGGCGAAGTATGCCCCGGCGAGAACAAGCCGGAAGGCCCTTTTGGAGACCACCTGGGCTATTACAGCCTGCGCCATCCTTTTCCTTTAATGCGGGTGCATAAAGTGTACGCCAAACGGGATGCTATTTGGCCTTTTACAGTGGTTGGCCGTCCGCCACAGGAAGACACCAGCTTTGGTGAACTGATACATGCCATAACCGGTGATGCCATACAGCAGGAAGTGCCGGGGCTTAAAGAAGTGCATGCGGTTGACGCCGCGGGTGTTCATCCTTTATTGCTGGCTGTAGGCAGCGAACGCTATACACCTTATATGCGTGTTAAGCAGCCTGCCGAAATTTTAACCATCGCTAACCATGTGCTGGGTACGGGGCAGCTTAGCCTGGCTAAATTTTTATTTATAACGGCGGAAGACAGGGAGCCTGTTTCTGCGCACAAAGTGCAGGAGTTTTTTCTTTACATGCTGCAGCGGATGGATTTTGCCAGGGACATTCATTTTTATACCAATACCACCATTGATACGCTGGACTATTCAGGCACAGGGCTTAATAGTGGCAGTAAAGTGGTATTTGCCGCTTACGGAGATATTAAAAGAAAGCTTTGTACGGACGTACCTGCCGTTTTACGTGAATTACAAGGATTTGAAAATGCCAGCCTTGCTATGCCCGGCGTTATTTGCCTGCAGGCAAAACCTTTTACAACGTATGACAATGCAGCAGCCGAAATGCAACTATTGCATGAACAACTGGCAGACAAACTATCCACCCTTGTTGAAGTTGCTTTTATAACCGTATGTGATGATGCAAAGTTTACAGCCGCCAACCTGCGTAACTATCTGTGGGTAACTTATACCCGGTGCAATCCATCGCATGACATATATGGAATTGCCGCACATACACAATACAAGCACTGGGGCTGTAGCGGGCCCGTTGTTTTTGATGCCCGCATAAAACCACACCATGCGCCGGTGCTGGAAAGTGACCCTGTGGTAGAAAAGAACATTGACAGGCTGTTTGCCAAATCAGGAAGTCTTTACAATGTTGTTAGGTGAGTATGAAATTTAATCGGCAGAATGGCTGTATACAAAGGTGTAAGTGTTGCGGTTGAAGAAAAAAATAGGGGCGGAGGAAAACCAACGCCCCTTTTTCAACCCTAAACCCTTAAAAAACTATTGCAAAAGTACGAAAACCATGCCAATATCCTAATCAAAAAACATTTTTTTCTTAGAAAAAATCAGAAAAATTTTCGTTATCAACATTTAGTTAACAGTGTAAATACATGAATCTCTTGAAATTATTCACTTTTTTCCTCGCAGCTTTCAATATATTCTCCTGTAAATCAAAGGATAAGTATGAAACAGCCCCATCGGGTAAAAGCCTTTTGTGGGAGGTGAGCGGAAATGGGCTTCAGAAGCCTGTTTATGTGTTTGGGACCATACACCTCATCTGCGCCCCCGATGCGAAGGTTGGAACAACATTGTCTGCGGTAATAAAAAAAGCGGATGAAATTTACTTTGAAATTGATATGGATGATCTGGGGCAGCTATTCAGCGGTTTTACCATGGCCCGAATGAAAAATGATACTATATTAAGTGAATTGTACAGCAAAGAAGACTATGAAAGGCTTGGGCGTTTTTTTGACGATCACGATATGGGTGCCCAGCTTGAAACAGTGCAGCGTATGCAGCCCATCTTAACCTCGTCCCTGCTTTACCAGTTATTGCTGCCCTGTAGCGAAACCAATGGTATGGAACTGGCTATTATGAAAGAAGCCAAACCCTACAACAAAGAAATAAAAGGACTTGAAACGGCAGCATTCCAGGCGGGCATACTGGACGAAATTCCATACAGCCTGCAGGCCAAAGAACTGTTGAACATGGCAGACAGCATAAATGATTACAGGAAGATGATAAATGAAATGATTGAATTGTACAGGCAGCAGGATTTTGAAAAGCTGTACGAACTGTCCACAAAAGGTGAGCTTACCGGGTCTGAAGGCGTACAGGATATCATGCTATATAAGAGGAACGCCAATTGGGCAGCGCAATTTCCCGCTATAACAAAAGGCAAAAGTTTACTTATAGCGGTTGGGGCCGGTCACCTTGGGGGAGACAAGGGCTTAATTAACCTGCTTAAGCAAAAGGGTTATACACTACGGCCACTGGTTAATGAAATAAAAAACCTGTAAGGAAAAGCTCCCTACAGGTAAATTATGCTGATAGCTACCGGTGTGGCCGCTATAGAAGTTTTTGTTTAATACAAACTCGGCTGCCGCAATGCAGATTAAAACCTTTCCAGTTTGGAGAAGAAGAAATCTCCTTCAATACCGGCGTTTTCATCGCTATCGCTGCCGTGAACAGCGTTTTCGCCCATAGAGGCAGCGTATTTTTTACGGATTGTACCTTCCTCAGCCTGTGCGGGGTTGGTGGCGCCGATAAGCTTCCTGAAGTCTGCTACGGCATTGTCTTTTTCAAGTATAGCTGCCACAATAGGGCCGCTGCTCATAAATTTCACCAGTTCGGGGTAAAAGGGCCTTTCTTTATGTACGGCATAAAATTCACCAGCCTGCTCTTCGGTCAGCCTGGTCCATTTCATAGCCTTAATGGTAAAACCGGCATTAAGAATCTGGTCCAGTATGCCGCCGGTATATCCTTTGGATGTAGCGTCCGGCTTAACCATTGTAAAAGTTCTGTTGCTCATATAGGTTGTATAAAATTTCGCCGCAAATGTAGTAAACCTAATGGCTTTCGCAAATTGCGTTTTTGCGTGGTAAACGTGGCTTGCCTTTATTTAATACAACCTCGTGGCGAAAGCGGCAGCGTGTTGCACTTTGGGTGAGGGATTGCAGCGGTTACCCCGGTGAGGCCTTGTGCGCTGGTTTTTGTGCCGGAGTAATAGCGGAAAGCCCGGCCCGAGGTACGAGGGACACCCCCTTAAAATTTATTTCTGCGCAAAGTGCCGGCAGTCGCCCAATGCACCCCTTTTGTAAATAATATTTGAGCAAATGCCCTGAAACACCCAATTTTGCCGCCGTTATATGCAGGCGATACAGAATTTTTACGCGTTACTCCCGCAACCAAGAAAAGTAGTTATTACCACCCATCAGAAGCCTGATGGCGATGCCATGGGCTCCATGCTCGGGCTTTATCATTTTTTGGTGCAGTTTGGTCATGATGTAGTGCCCATTTCTCCCACCAACTGGGCCGGCTTTTTAAGCTGGATGCCCGGCAGCAGCCAGGTTATTGACTTTGAGGGCAAAAAAGAAAAATGCATAGAAGTAATACAGCAGGCGGAATTAATTTTTTGCCTTGATTTTAATGTGTTGCACCGCACAAAAAACATGGAGCCGCACCTGCAAAAATCGAAAGCTGTAAAAGTGCTGATTGACCATCACCAGCAGCCACAGGAAGAAGCCTTTGATTACGGCGCCAGCGATACCGGCAAAAGCTCCACCTGCGAGATGGTGTATGATTTTATTATGGCGTCTGGCTATGCGGATAAACTTAACCTGGATATTGCTACCTGCCTGTACACCGGCATTATGACGGATACAGGCGGTTTTCGCTTTCCCTCTACCACGGCTTCTGTACACAGGGCGGTGGCACACTTTAAAGAGATGGGCCTTGAGCATACCCCGATACATGAAAATATTTACGACAACTTCTCCGAATCACGCCTGAGGTTTATAGGCCAGGCATTGCTGTACAGGCTGGATGTGCTGTACGAGTACAATACAGCCATGATGGTAATAAACAAGTACGACTTAATGAAGTACGACATTAAAACCGGCGACACGGAAGGGCTGGTAAATTACCTGTTAACCATACAGGGTATAAAATTGGGCGCTATTGTCATAGACCGTGATGAAGAACGTAAATGGAGCTTTCGCAGCAAGGGCAGCTTTGACGTGAATGTTTTTGCCCGCAACCATTTTGAGGGTGGGGGACATAAAAATGCCGCCGGTGGCCGCAGCAGCGACAGCCTTGAACAAACCGTAAAAAAATTTAAACAGGTAATACATCAATACGAACAAGAACTTAATAAAAACAACTAACAATGATGCGAGTTATTTCTGCCATATGTGTACTGGCTTTGTTTAGCGCCTGCAATGTGAATTATGACAAAACCAAGTCGGGCGTGGCATACAAAGTGTTCAGCAAAAACGACAAAGCGCCTAAATTAAAGGTGGGTGAGTATGCCAAATTCAATATTGAATTTACTATACCGGAAAAAGATACGTTGTTAAACAGCACTTACGGAAAATTGCCGGGTTATACCCCCATAGATACTTCAGCAAGAAGCCAGCATTCTTTTATGGAAGTGTTTACCAAATGCGCCGTGGGCGATAGTGGCATCGCCATTTTAAGTGTTGATACCCTGGTCAAAAGGGGCATGATACCCCAGTATGATAAAACATTTGGCAAGGGCGACAGGATTATGTGCAAGTTCAGGATATTAAGCTCTTTTAAAAACGAAGAAGAAATTAATGCCGATTACCAGAAAGAGCTGGAGTTAGAAAGGGGCAGGCAGGCCAAGGCTTCTGAGCAGGAAGCAAAAGACCTGGAAAAATACCTTGCCGGTAAAGGCATTAAAACACAAAAAACAAAGGGCGGCACTTTTGTAGAAATACAGTCGGCCGGTGATACTTCTTTAAAGGCAGAGCCGGGCAAAAAAGTGGCCATCATGTACAGGGGTTACCTTAAATCTAACAACGAAGTTTTTGACACCAATATGGATTCATCCAAAGGTCATCCCGATCCTTACCCGCTGGTGGTAGGTACAGGTTCTGTTATACCCGGCTGGGATGAAGGCTTGCCCTATTTTGGCAAAGGCGGCAAAGGCAGGCTGTACATACCTTCCAACATGGCTTACGGCCCGCAAGGCAGGCCCGGCAGTATTCCGCCAAATTCCACACTTATTTTTGATATAGAAGTAAGGGACGTGCAGGATGCACCCGACCAGGCCGGCCACCCCATGTTGCAAAAGCTTAAGCGTGAGCAGGAGCAGCAGCAGGGCAATTAAGAATTTTACAAAGTATGCTATAGAAAAGACTCCGCTTTAGGCGGAGTTTTTTTATGGGCCCGGCAGACGGTTTTTCATGGCATCGCCTCTTGCGTCGCACAGCGTGTGCGGTAGTTTTTTATGGCGGCATTTAAGCGGGTACCATTGCTTGCCTTCGGCAAGCTTCATCCGGCAAATGCGCAGGCATCTACCAGTTTTATAGCTTCAACAGCTTCCTTAACATCATGCACCCTTAAAATATTAGCCCCGTTAAGCAGCCCGATGGTATGCAGCACCGTGGTTCCATTCAACGCTTCATCTGCCGTAATGCCCAGGGTTTTATAAATGGTGCCTTTTCTTGAAACGCCCAGCAGCAGAGGCTTTTGTAGCATTCTTAACGTAGCCAGGTTTTTAATCAGCTCAAAATTTTGTTGAATGGTTTTGCTAAAGCCTATGCCGGGGTCAACAATTACATCGTTTATGCCGGCAAGGCGGCAGTCTTCTGTACGTTCAATAAAGTAATCCAGCACATCTCGGGTAACATCTTCGTATTGGGTATGCTGTTGCATGGTTTGCGGGTTGCCTTTCATGTGCATGCAGATGTAAACAGCTTTAAGCCCCGCAACGGTGGTTAGCATGGCTTCGTCCAGCATGCCGCCGCTTATGTCGTTTACGATGGCAGCCCCCGCCTGTACCGCCATCCTGGCCACACTGGCATAATAGGTGTCAACAGAAATAACCGCTTCCGGAAACCTGTTGTGTATGGCCGGTATAATATTTTCTATTCTTGCCAGTTCTTCGGCCGCCGTTACCTGCGTACTGCCGGGCCGGGTGCTCTGGCCGCCAATATCCAGCATGGCGGCGCCATCGTTCAGCATTTTTTCTGCCTGCCGTAACGCAGCGTTAACAGATTGCTGCCTGCTGTCAGCAAAAAAAGAGTCTGGCGTGCTGTTGATAATGCCCATTACTACCGGCCTGTCTATCGTTAATAAACGCCCCCTGCAATTAAGCGTAAACATTATTCCTTTATTTTTGGCTGTAAAGCTAAGGTAAAGATGTGTTGCCGGTGGTTGAAGTAGCCTTTGCCGTAACTGGTAGTTATGCCGCAAAACCACCCGTTTGTTTTACTCTTTGGCTTTATAACTTAATGGCTTTTTGACTCAATGACTTCTTGACTTAATGACTTCTTGACTCAATGGCTTAATGACTTTTTTTGACCCAATGACTTTTTTTTGACTTTATGACAAATGAGCAATACGATAAAGCCCTGGAACTTTGCCGGGAACTGTTTTTAAAGAAAGCAAAAGATTACGGCACTTCCTGGCGGGTTCTAAGGACTATCTCTGTAACAGACCAGCTTTTTATTAAAGCCCTGCGCATACGTACCATACAGGAGAAGAAAACCCAAAAAGTGGGCGACGATATTAAGAGTGAGTTTATCGGCATTGTAAACTATGGTATTATCGGGCTTATACAGTTGGCACTTAATAACCCCGCAGTAGAAGACCTGGCGTTGGAAGAAACCGAAAAGCTGTACCGGGAGCAGGCGGCTTTTGCCAAATCTGTAATGATAGATAAAAACCACGATTACGGCGAAGCCTGGCGTGAAATGAGCCAGGAAAGCTTTGCCGATATGATATTGGTAAAGCTGCTGCGCGTAAGGCAGATATTGGCCAATGAGGGAAGGACTATCATCAGCGAGGGCATAGATGCCAATTATGTAGATATCGTCAATTACGCATTGTTCGCCCTGATACTGATAGCGGAAGGCAAACATGCAGGATAAAGAATAACGAACAAGGATCAAGGAATTTCGAATGAAGAAGGTTGTGTAAGCAGGGAAATTTTTCCGGTCATCAACCACTCACCACTCACTACTCACCATCACTACCATGAAGCTACTATTAAACATATCAAGGATTATTGTAGGGGTGTTGTTTATTTTCTCCGGGCTTATCAAAGCCAACGACCCCCTTGGACTAAGCTATAAAATGCAGGAGTTTTTTGAAGTGTGGGGCTGGCACAGCCTGAATGATTATACGCTGGCCATGTCCATTATCATGAACGTGTTTGAGGTAATGGCAGGTATAGCGTTGCTCATCGGGTGGAATATGCGGCTCATCAGCAGGTTATTGCTGTTACTGATAGTATTCTTTACTTTTTTAACAGGCTATGCCCTGCGTTCCGGTAAAATAAAAACCTGCGGTTGTTTTGGGGATTGTTTGCCGCTAACGCCACTACAATCTTTCCTTAAGGATGTTTTGCTGTTATTGCTGATTGTGCTGATACTGGTTAACCATAGTAAGGTTAAACCGCTATTGGGCACGTTGCCCTCTTTTGTAGTGTTGCTTGGCAGTATTATCGCCATTAGTTATATGCAGGCTTATGCGCTTACCCATTTGCCTTTTGTGGATTGCCTGCCCTATAAAAAAGGCAACAATCTTATCGAGAAAATGAAAGTGCCGCCCGGCGCCGTGCCGGATAGCTTTGCTATGACGTTCCGCTACAAAAAGAATGGAAATGTGCTTGAGTTTGACCCGGAACATTTTCCGGCCGATTTTGATTCTACCTACGAATTTGTTGACCGTTATGATAAGCTGGTACGCAAAGGAAACGCCACTGCACCCATTACAGATTTTGCCTTGCAAAGCCTCAGCAAAACAGATACCACCACCGAAATACTCAGCCAGCCAGGGTACTATGTATTGTTCTATATCAAAGACTTTAGCGAGGTTAGCGAATGGAAGAATGAAACCTTCTCAAAAATACAGGCTGCGGCCAAAACCAAAAATATCCCCTTATACTATGTTACTTCGCTGCCACAAAAAGCACTGGAAGTATTTGGTGCCGGCGTAGCGCCACATGTGCTTATCTGTGATGCCACTGTAATTAAAACAGCCGTACGGGTAAACCCTTCTTATGTATTAATGCGGCAGGCTAATGTGCTGCAGAAATACAGTTATGCTGATGCGGATACATTCCTGGAAAAACTGGAGGCGGTTAAATAGCCTGCATTAAAATATTTCAGCCAGCCTTTTTAAAAAATCATCCTTTCTGCGGGTGGATACTTCAATTTCTGAGTTGTCGCTCATTACCACGCAGCCGCCTTTGCCCTTGTTATAGCTTTTTATATAGCTAAGGTTAATAAGGCTGGAGTTGTGTACCCGGTAAAAATTGTAATCTTTCAGCAGGTCTTCAAATTCCTTAAGGGTTTTGGCTACGGTTATTTTTTGTTTGTCTTTTAAAAACAGCGTGGTGTAGTTAACCTCGCTGCGGCAATAAATAATATCATTTACCTGCAGGTAAACAAAGCCTTTAACGGTGGGTACACTTATCTTTTTGGATACCCCCTGCATATTGCGCAGGTTATGGAACAACACATCAAACTTTTTGGAAATTTCTTCTTTGGAAATTTTGGTTTGCAGTTTTTCCAGCGCCAGTTTAAGGTCATCGGCATCCACAGGTTTCAGCAGGTAATCTACTGCACTAAACTTAAATGCCTGCACCGCGTATTTCTCGTAAGCGGTGGTAAAGATTACATGAAAGTTTATTTCCGGCAAGGATTTTAATAAGTCAAAGCCTGTTTTGTTATGAATCTCCACATCCAAAAACACAAGCTGCGGTTGTATTTGCTGTATCGCGGTAGCTGCGTCTTCAACGTTCGCATACATCCCTTCAAGGGTAACGTTGTGTGCATATTCTTTCAACAGGTGCGAAAGCCGGTCAGTGCAGTGTTGTTCATCGTCAACTATTATGGCTGTTATCATCGTGTTGTTCCGGTTATACCTTTAAGTACTATGCTAAAGATATAGGTTATATAAATGCCTTGCTTTCAAAATGTTGACGATTTCCCTTGATCGTAAGTTGTGATAAGGCAAGCAGGTTGGGGCACAGTGTCCGCATTCTGCTGTCATAAGATTTTTGGGGGTGCCCCCAAGCTGCGCAAGGGGTCGGGCAGAACTACGTTCGCAACCTTCGTTAAAGCAACATTTAGTTGCTTTAACGAAGGTTGTGCTACTACTCCGGCACAAAGCTTGGCTGCAATGGCCTCACCGGGGTAACCGTTTCAATCCCTCACCCGAAAGTGTAACACGCTGCTGTTTTTGCGGGCAGGGCTGTTGCGCACAACGTTCTTTTTAAAGGCTAATAACGAGAGTTTTGGATCTTTTATACTGATATCATATATATATAGATAAAAATCATATAGGATCATTCATTTTAACTGCATCATTAAATTCAGTATGCCTTGTATAAGAACATTCTACTGCTGAAATCACAGCAGTACAAAAGCTTAATCAGGGCGAATGGAAGAAACGTGCTGTATATCGTTTCTTCCTTGACTTTTTTTGTTACTTTTTTGTGTCAAGACAAAAAAGTAAATAAGGGTATTCAATACAGGTATGTGCGAAACCCAAAACTTACGTTAATAGCTTACCTCCAGCGGAAGCTTTACCTCTATCCGCATTCCTTCCGTAAGGTCTGAAAGGTGTACCGCGGCGCTGGATTTTTTTATCTTGTTAATGATGTCTATACGGGCGTTGGTTATCTTCATGCCCAGCGATTTTTTGCCGCTGCCTGCTTCCGCTACAGCCGGGCTTTTCTGCCGGCCAATCCCATTATCTTCCACCACGCAGTTCAACATATCGCCGTCCCGTTGTATGTGTATGGTAATTTTGCCATCTCCGTTCTTTTGCGAAAGCCCGTGCCAGATGCTGTTTTCAACAAAAGGCTGCAAAATAAGCGGAGGTATCAAGGTACTTTCCTCGTCAATGTCTTCATCCACAATTATTTCGTAAGTAAACTTTTTGTTCAGCCGTTGAGATTCAAGCTGCATGTACAGTTCTAGTGCCCTTAAATCATCGGCCAGGCTTATTTCTTTCTGCTCGGAGTTTTCTAAAATCATCCGCATTACTTTGGCAAATTTGGTAAGGTAGGCATCGGCGGCTTTTATATCGTTCTTCAGCATGTAATCGCTGATGGAGTTGAGCGAATTAAAAATAAAATGCGGGTTCATCTGAGAGCGTAATGCCTTCATTTCCGTATCAGCTACCTGCACTTTAAAGTCGGCCTCTTTTTGCTGTTCAACAGCATCTCTTTTTCTTTTGTACAAAACATAACCGGCTATGGCACAAATAAGCAACAATACAGCGCTGCCTATGCCGGCATTGCGTACTGTTTTTTGCTGTTTTATTTCCGCGGCGGCTATGGCCTGTTTTTTTTCATGTTCAGCGCTGGCTACCGCCTGCTTTTTTTCATATTCAAACTCCAGCTCCCTGCGGGCTATCTGTTTGTTTTTTTCATCGTTGTGAATACTGTCCCGCAGGCTGTTGGCTTGTTTATAAGCTTCCAGTGCCTGGGTATAGCTGCCCTGTTTTTCGTAAGTAAGGCTAATGTTCTCCAATGCCAGCATTTGCGAGGTTAGAGAGCCGGTTTGCTTAAACAGTTCCAGTGCCTGGCGGTGGTTTTCCAATGCTTTGGCATAACGTTGCGTGGCCGGTATGCCCATTGTCTTTAAATCAGCCGCAGTACATTGGCGGTAAAGGGTACCCGTTTCATCCAGTACAATAGCAAGGTTTTGGATATCGCCCATTTCACGGTACATAGCAGCAGCCTTTTGAAGATATTGATAAGCCTGCGGGTAATTAGCCTGTGCATTGTAAACAATGGCCAGGTTGGCCAGGTTGCTGGCTATACCTTTTTTGTTGCCAATGCTTTCGCTGAGGGTTAAGGCCTCACCATAATATTTTAATGCTTCGGTTTGGTTGCCCGTTTCATCGTAAATGGTGCCCATATTGCCCAGCGCATCGGCCATGCCTTTCCTGTCGTCAGTTTCTTTAAAAATGGCCAGCGCTTTTTTGTAATAATCCAGCGACTTCTCCGGGTTGGAGAGGTGCCTGTTTACCAGTCCCAGGTTTTGCAGCACCATAGCCACTTTTTCCCGGTTGCCCAGTTCTTCAAATACTTTCAGCGCATCCAGGTAATTTTCCATAGCTGCCGGGTAGTCAGACAGGTACATGTAGTTTATGCCAAGGCTGTTATAAACAGCGGCAACACGGCTGCGGTCGTTTAACTGTTCAAATATTTTAAGCGCCTGCCTGTACAGGTTAAAGGCTTCATCATAATTGCCCATGTTAAAATAAATGATGCCGCTGTTGAACATTACAGAGCCCATGCCCAGCTTGTTACCGGCTTCCATGTGTACGGCGAGTGCTTTATTGTAAAAGGACAAAGCTGCGGAATCTTCACCCAGCGACGACAGGTTGGTGGCCTTGTAGTTATAGCCCGAAGCCAGCCTTTTCTTATCGTTTAACAACGTGGCCAGGTGAATGGCTTTATCTGCTACCTGTACGCCCTTTTCAGGGTCGGTGCTGCTGTACACCTGCGCCAGGTTGTTAAGAATGTCCAGCCTGGTGCTGTCTTCGGCCGTATGGGTATTAAAAGCCTTAAGCAGGCTGTCTAATTTTTTCTGCTGTGCCTGGCAAATGCAAAGGCAAAGCATCGCCATAAAAAGCAATAATGCAGTTTTAAATGGTATTCCCTGGCAGCGTAGGGACAAAGCATTTTTCATGTGAGCGAGGTTTAAAGGGGGCTTTTATTGGTTGTTTGTTAACGGTTTTTTGGGTAGATAACAGTTATTGCATAAGGCAAAGGATTTTTATGGGGTACTGCTGCCAGGTGACGCTTACCAATGCTATGCAGCTTGCGACATGGTGCTTCTTAACAAAAGCCGCAACAGCGGCAAATAATTTCGTTTAAAATTTCACTCCCTGCAAAAAATAAATCAACACCCACGAAAAATAAATCGCCAAAACCACGGCTAAAACTACAGTTAAGTTTATATAGAAAATTTACGTTGCCGCCCTGTACAAAATTAGTCCTGTTATTTTTTCCGCAGGTGTCGCCGGGCTGGCAGGTTTCGCGTCAATGGCATTGGAGAAAAGGTATTATAAAATATGCATGTGCAGGAGCTAAAGATACAATTAAAGTTGTTAATGCATAACCCGTTAAAAAAGAACAGGCCGGTATTTTTTAAAAAAGTTTATATACCCCCTTTTTTTAAGCGGCCGGTGATGCATAACAGTGCAAGCCGGCGCAATGCCTGGCCATCAGCCCTAAACCACCTTTCATAAATAGTGTAGCATGATTAACCTTGTATTCATAAGCACGCAAAGAAGGCTGTGGCTGTTTATTGCGGCAGTAGTTGGCGCCGCGGCTATACTGTTGCCCTGGGTAAGGGTTTCAACAGGCAGTGCTGCCATGCATGCAAGTGTTAGCATAAGCGGTTTGCAGGGGGGCGGCCAGGCAGCTTTCCTGGCTTTTGCTGCGGCTGCGCTGCTTTCACTGCCTTTGTTTAAAAAAAGGTTATGGCAGAAGCTATGCCGCCTTGGGCTTATTGTAGCGGCAGTTACAGCCTTGTTATGTATTGTAGTTGCATTTTCCAGCATATTGGCCGGCGCTTCCGGCGGAATGATTGTTACCGGAACAGCCCCTGGTATATGGCTGGCAATAGCGGCGGCGATTGCGCTTTTGCTGCTGGCCAAAACACATGGGCTGAGAATGAACTATAAAAAAGGCCTGGGAAATATTTCCATACCTGTAAAAAAGCATAACCGGCCGGAACGGCAGCCCGCTAAAACAGAAACCATTCAAAAAATAGCCGATATAGAAAAACTTGCCGCCCTTAAAAACAACGGCAGCATTACAGAAGAAGAGTACGAAGTGCTTAAAGCCGGGCTTTTGTAAGTGCCGCTGCCTTTTACAATGCTGTATTACCAGGGTTTTGCATAGCTCTTGCCATAAACAGCGTTGTGGGTGGTTGCGCTGCGTCACCCCCGCGCCAGGGATAGCAGTGAAAACCCCGCTGAAGGCTTTGTGCCCGGCCCTTGCGGCGGAGTTGTAACGGATAGCCCGGTGCCTTTGGCAGGCGCCCTTATTCTTCCTGTTTTATTGATACGCTTAAATTAACAATTGAAGCAACCTCAGTGCTTCATTTTCCCATTTTCACAAGGCTGTCAGGCTATTAATATGCATCTTTGCGGCATGAACAACACTGCGGATACTACCGCCGATATTGTACTTATCGGCGCCGGAATAATGAGCGCTACGCTGGGTATTTTATTGAAAAAACTGAACCCGGATTACAGCATCAAAATTTTTGAGCGGCTGGATATTGCCGCCGCTGAAAGCTCCGATGCCTGGAACAATGCAGGCACCGGCCACTCAGCCTTTTGCGAACTGAATTATACGCCCGAAAAAGAAGACGGCTCTGTTGACATATCCAAGGCGGTTAAGATTGCTGAATCTTTTGACGTCTCCCGGCAGTTTTGGGCCTGGCTGGTACAGCAAAATATTTTGACAGAGCCGGATGAGTTTATAAAACCCATACCGCACATGAGTTTTGTATGGGGCGAAAAAAATGTGCAGTACCTGAAAACCAGGTACGCTGCTTTGCAGCAATGCCATTTGTTTGAAGGCATGCAATATTCTGAAGACCCCGTGCAGCTAATGGAATGGATGCCCCTTATAATGGAAGGCCGCAGCAACGAACAGAAAGTGGCCGCCACCCGTATGGAAATGGGCACCGATGTAAACTTTGGCGCCCTTACACGCAGCCTGTTTAATGAGTTGAAAACGCAACCTGGCGTAAGTCTGCATTTTAACTGCGAAGTGCGTGATATTGAGCGCAAAGAAGGCGGGCGGTGGAGTATAGAGATAAAAGGCGAAAACACCGGTGAAAAGACTGATATAAATGCAGGTTTTGTGTTTATTGGCGCTGGAGGGGGCTCTTTGCCGTTGTTGCTTAAATCCGGCATTCCAGAAGGCAAGGGTTTTGGTGGTTTTCCTGTTAGCGGCCAGTGGTTAAAATGTACCAACCCCGCCATTATAGAAAGGCACAATGCCAAAGTGTATGGCAAAGCCGCGGTGGGCGCCCCGCCCATGTCTGTACCGCATTTGGATACGCGGGTTATTAACGGTGAAAAGGCGCTGTTGTTTGGGCCTTACGCTGGTTTTTCTACCAAATTTTTAAAGCAGGGTTCATCGCTTGATTTACTTACCTCCATAAGGTTTAGTAATATACGCCCCATGCTGGCGGCGGGGCTGCACAACATACCGCTTACCAAATATCTTATTGAGCAGGTGCGCCAATCACCCGAAGACAAGCTTGATGCCCTGAAAGAATTTTTGCCCAATGCGCAAATGCAGGATTGGGAACTGGAAATTGCCGGCCAGCGGGTACAGGTAATTAAGAAAGACGAGGAGGAGGGCGGCATACTGGAGTTTGGTACAGAAGTGGTTAGCGCCGCGGATGGTTCGCTGGCTGCGTTGCTTGGGGCATCGCCGGGTGCTTCTACAGCCGTATCTATCATGTTAACCCTGCTGCAGCGCTGCTTTCCGGCGCAAATGCAATCGCCGGAGTGGCAGCATAAGTTAAGGCAAATGATACCCTCCTTTGGCCAGTCACTGGCCAAAAACATGGTAGTTGCAAGGCAGTTAAGGGCCTGGTCGTCTGAGTTGCTTCAGTTGCACCCTTCAGAAGTTTTATAGGCTGGGTGGTTGTTGCCGCTTTACTTTGTGCAGTTGGTGTGTTTCCGGGGGCTGCTGTATGCTGTGCGGCTTAAGAATAGCGTGTAAAAGTGTTATCCGGTTATATGCAATTTTGGTGTAAACAGTTAAGCAACCAGTAATGTTTCGGGATGGCTTTTAATGGCGTCCTGAATGCTTCTTATCAGTTCCCTTTCTTTTTGTTTCTCGCTGAAAATAGGAGTGAAGCGGTTGTTCTCGTACACCATTTTATAACTTCTGCCGTATTCCTTAATAAGGTATTTGGTGCTGAAGGTTACAAAAAACTCAACACGCCGGTTCTCGGCAGAGGAGTTGAGTATGTAGATGGGGGTAGTAAACAGCACCCCATCAAATAGAAATTTTACTTCTAATGAGCGCATGGAATATTGGATTTTGTTTCAAAATAGCTAAAACGGTTATCTGTAATTGTACATCAGACATTTTTAATTTCTTTTTAATGCCTGCTATATTGTAAAGCTGCCAATGCTTAAGGTTTTAATAAAAACTTCAGCCGGGCATTAAACAAAAAATGTTCAGGGCGCCTGCCGAAGGCACCGGGCTATCCGTTACAACTCCGCCACAAAAGCCCCCGGCACGTACCTTCAGCGGGGTTTTCACTGCTATCCCTGGCGCGGTGGTGACACAGCCTGCGTGCCCTCCATAGTTGCCGCCAGGTAAAAGCCGTAACCTGTTTTTTCCTTTTCATCCTGTATCTTCACCCGCATGAAATCGTTTAAAGAACTGGTAGCGGAATTCGCTGAAAAATTCGATACACCGCATTTCCCCCAACAACCTGCCAGCCTGTACACCCCTGGTGATTATTTTCTTACACTTGGCGGCAAACGCATACGCCCCGTAATGTGCCTGATGGGTAATGAGCTTTTTGGCGAAATTATTCCCGATGCCTGGCAGGTGGCCACGGCGGTAGAACTGTTTCACAATTTTACGCTGATACACGACGATATCATGGATAAAGCGCCTTTGCGGCGTGGCCTGCAAACCGTGCATACCAAGTACGGCGAAAGCACAGCCCTGCTAACCGGCGATGTAATGCTGATAGTGGCCTACGAATACCTTAACAAAATAAACCCGGCTTACCTGCCCAAAATACTGCAACTGTTTAACCGCACTGCCAAAGAGGTTTGCGAAGGCCAACAGCTTGATATGGATTTTGAAAAGCGTGACGATGTTTTACTGGATGAATACATTAACATGATACAGTTAAAAACCTCGGTACTCCTGGCTGCAAGCCTGCAGATGGGTTCGGTATTGGGGGGAGCCAGCGAAGGCAACCGCAACCACCTGTACGAATTTGGCCGCAACATAGGCATTGCCTTCCAGGTGCAGGACGATTACCTGGATGCTTTTGGCGACCCGGAGAAATTTGGAAAAGATGCCGGCGGCGACATACGCCAGAACAAGAAAACCTTTCTGCTGATACATGCGCTGGAAATAGCTTCTGCATCTCAAAAGGCTGAGCTATACCGGCTGATGAAAGAAAACCCGGGGGATAAAGTGGAAAAGGTCTTGCAGATTTTCCGGGATTGTAACGTGGATGAGTGGGCGAAGGCTTTAAAGCAACAGTATGTAGATAAAGCGTACCATCACCTGGAAGCCATCGCTGTTGTTTCTGCCCGTAAAAAACCGCTGGAAGAATTGGCCGCGTTTTTAATTGAGCGGGATTATTAAACATACCTAATGAGCATCTGGTTTAATAAAGCGGTAACAGTAGAGGATTTGCAGCATCTTGGCGCCAACACCATGGGCGATTATTTAGGCATGCGGTTTATTGAAATAGGCAATAATTTTTTAAAAGGCAGTATGCCGGTTGACAATCGTACCCGCCAGCCTTATGGCCTGTTGCATGGCGGCGCTTCGGCAGCCCTTGCTGAAACGGTTGGCAGCATAGCATCTGCCCTGGTAATAGATCCTGAAAAGTTTATTTGCGTGGGCCTTGAAATAAATGCCAACCACATACGTGCCGTAAGGGATGGCCATGTTACCGCTACCTGCACCCCTATACACCTTGGCAGTACAACACACGTATGGGATATACACATACATGATGACAATGAAAAGCTGGTTTGTGTAAGCCGGCTTACGGTGGCAGTGCTGGGCAAAAAGGGGAGATAGAGTGGGTAAAACTTTTGTGGTTATTATTATAAGCAAACGGTATTTTTGGCTATGACTAAATCCTATTCTATCAATAATGAAGAATCTTCAAATGTTCTTGAAGATTTGTTTCAGCCATATAATGTTGGGGCGAGGCCTTTTTTAAAATGGGCAGGCGGAAAAAGCCAACTCCTCTTTAAATTTCAGGAACTTTACCCCAAAGAGCTTAAAGCCAGGCGAATAAAAAAGTACTATGAGCCTTTTTTAGGCAGTGGTGCTGTTTTTTTTGATATAGTTCAAAATTTTGATATAGATGCTGCTTTTCTCTATGATATTAACGAAGAGCTAATTATAACTTATAGGGTTATCCAGCAGGATGTTAATAAACTTATTGATTTTTTGAAGAGATACCAGAAGACTTACCATAAACTTACTAAAATCCAAAGGAAGCAGTATTTCTATGACCAAAGGCATAGCTATAATACGGGGCGTTTTACTGTTGATTATGATAAATATTCTGAGTCATGGATACCGCGGGCAGCGCAGCTCATATTCCTTAATAAGACATGCTTTAACGGGCTTTACAGGGTGAATTCAAAAGGGGAATTCAACACCCCTGTTGGTGATTATGATAAACCCACCATTTGTGACGAAATGAATTTGCTTGCCGTCTCAAAAGTTTTAGAGAAAGCAACTATTCGAAAAGCTGACTTTAAGCAAATCAAGAAAGATTATGCTGGTGATGGCTTTATTTATTTTGATCCTCCCTACAGGCCGATAAGTAAAACTGCCAGTTTCAAATCCTATAGCAAACATGATTTTGGAGACTCTGAGCAACTTCAGCTTGCCGAACTTTTTACCAGGCTAAACGAGAAAGGGGCCCAGTTGATGCTTAGTAACTCCGACCCCAAAAATATTGATCCTTCTGATAATTTTTTTGATGAAATCTACCAGGCATTCAACATTCAGCGAATCCCGGCTAAAAGAATGATTAACTCAGATGCCTCAAAGAGGGGAGAAATTCAGGAAATTGTAATTACAAACTATTAATTCAATGGCAAAAGGAAGTAAGGGTAACAGAACAGGTAACCTTCTTGAAAGAACGTTAGAAACAATCCTAAGCCAAAAGGGATTTGAGGTATTGAATTACAGAAATTGGGAAAAAAATATTGATAAGCATGGGACTGAGCTTCTGCTGAAAAATGCCCCATTTACTACAATCTATAAGCATAACGGAAATACAGAATATCTTTTGATTTCGCAGAAATACGATTTGAGAATCAGAATTGAGTGCAAGTGGCAACAAACATCTGGTTCTGTGGATGAAAAACTGCCTTATTTGTATTTGAATTGTGTGGAAGCGATGCCAGAAAAGCACATTATTATCCTTATAGATGGCGATGGTTGGAAGTTAGGTGCCATTGCCTGGTTAAAAGAGGCGGTAAAATTCAAGAAATACACAACTACTGATAGCGAGGACAAAGTAATCCAGGTTTTTAATTTGAAAGAAACGCTTACCTGGGCAAATAATACCTTTGAAAATGACTGATTTTGTCGCCATAACAAACCGGACGATGAAGGTGATGCGACGCAACGAGCTGCCACATGGTTGGGAACAATGGTAACCAAAAGACGTCAATTGACATAAACAGGTAGTAGTGAATAACAATGTTGCTGCCGTTATTGGAACAGTGTTTGAGGTAATGGTAAGCTGTTGAATAAAATTCCACCGCATGCGCTTACCTATCGAACGAATGAATATTAAGGTTTATCCTGATTCTTCCCGTGTAATTGCCCGTTTCTTTTTTTCCAGTAACGACAGGGCCAAAAGCCTGATACAAAGGGTAATGGGCCTGGAAGAAGACCATGTATATAAGCTCGTTATCCCTCTTTTGCAGGAATTTTCTAAACGGCACCGTAACATTACACGGGTGTTTGAAAGGCACTGTAAAAAACTGGAACCCATCTTTAATGAATTGCAGATTAAGCTGGATGATATTTCTTTATACAGGAAGCTGCTCATCGGTTCTTATTTTACCCATGAGTACTCAATAGAATCCGCGGCTTTTTTTAACCCTTCTATTGTTGAAGACCCCGACCAGACAGAATTAACCGAAGGCCAGAAAAGGATAATCATCAGCTTCAGGGCTGTGGGCGAAGGGCATATTTCTTCCATTGTTTTCAGAAGGGCTATTATTGACCAGCATAATGCCATCACAGTAATACCGGCGGGTGAATACATTGACGAAGCTGAAGTAGTACGCAATTCTATCTACAACAAAAAGCTGTTTCTTCAAAAAGCGCTGGAGGCGAAAATTGATGTGAATGTGATAACAGAAGTAGAAAGCAAACTGGATGAGCATTTTGAATACAAACGGCTGAAGAAGTTTGTGGCCGACTCTCAAAACCTTGAGCAGGATGATATGCGCAAGCTGGAGTTTGAAAAGATACTCTGGCTTTCTGACTCCTACCATGAAATTCAATTTTCGCTGGACACGGATATATCAGACAGGGTTATTTTTCCCATATCAGAATTTGAAAGCAAAGGTATAGAAGATGCACGTTTTGTACGTTTTTCGGAGGAAGATGGCGATGTAAAATACTATGCCACTTATACCGCTTATGATGGCACTATTATAATGCCTAAGTTGCTGGAGACAAAAGATTTTTACCATTTTAAAGTAAGGCCGCTGTATGGCAATGGCGCACAGAACAAAAACCTGGCGCTGTTTCCAAAAAAAATAAATGACATGTATGCCATGATTTCCCGCATTGATGGCTGGAATAATTATATCATGTACTCCAAAAACATTGGTATATGGGATGAACCTAAAATGTTACAGGCGCCTATGTATCCCTGGGAATTTATACAGATTGGTAACTGCGGCTCGCCGCTGGAAACCAAAGATGGCTGGCTGGTGATAACGCATGGCGTTGGACCTATGCGCCGGTATTGCCTTGGCGCCAGCCTGCTGGACCTGGAGAACCCTTCAAAAGTTATCGGGCATTTGAAAGACCCTTTGCTGGTGCCCAACGATGATGAGCGGGAAGGTTATGTGCCCAATGTAGTATACTCCTGCGGGTCGTTCATTAACAACGATCATATTATAATACCTTACGGGTTAAGCGACTATTCGGCATCATTCATCAGCCTTGAAACAAATATGTTGCTGGAAAGGCTTAAAAGAGACTGTTGCTGAGTATAAAATATCAGGCAATACCATTACATGCTCATGTTCTCTGCCTGCTTTTCATGTGGTAAGATTATTGTATGTTTAGAACAAATTTGAGTGGATGAGAATTTTCTTTGGCCTTGCCATTGCCCTTATTTACTGTTTATCCCCTTTAACAGGTAAAGCTCAGTTACCCGATAGTGTTTACATGCCTTCCATACACAGCGTAAAGCTTTTTGTAAAGGGAGATCAAACTGTTTACCCCATACTTGCGCTGGGCGCTTCTGAAGGCCTTGAGCTGCACTTTGACGATTTTGATAACTACGTAAAAAACTTTAATTATACTTTTCAGCTATGCAACGCGGACTGGAAGCCGGTAAGCCTTAGCATAATGGACTATATGCAGGGCTTTACCCAAAACAGGTTTACACAGTACAGGCAGTCGTCCATCGCCAAAACCAATTACATACATTACCAGGTTACTTTTCCCAACCGCAACAGCATGCCTACTAAAAGTGGCAACTACCTTTTGAAAGTTTTTCTTAATGGCGATACCAGTAAGCTGGCTTTTACTTCCCGGTTCATGATATATGAATCGGTGGTTAGCGTAGCTGCACAGCTTACCCAGCCCTTTAACCCTGATATGTTCCGCACACACCAGAAAATACAGTTTACGGTAGATAAATCAAAGCTCAACATTATTAATCCGCAGCAACAGTTAAAAGTGGTGGTGCTGCAAAACTTCAGGTGGGATAATGCTACCAAAATACTCCAGCCCACCTTTATGCGGGGCAACCTGTTTGAGTACAACAATGAAAATGAACTGGTTTTTCCGGCGGGTAAGGAATACCGTTGGGCTGATTTACGCAGCTTCCGCTTTCAGAGTGAAAGGGTGGCATCTATCAATATGTCTGCCCGGCCTTTTGAAGTGGTAATGCAGCCCGATGCGGAAAGAACGCAGTTACGGTTTGTGACATATCGCGATCTTAACGGGTTCTATGAGATAAGCAGCACCGAATCTATCAATCCCTGGTGGCAGGGCGATTATGCCAACGTTAATTTTATACTGCGCCCCAACGGCAACCAGCCCTATGCCGGTAAGGATGTTTATATAGTGGGCCAGTTTACAGGTTATAAACTTAATGAGCAAACAAAGCTTAACTATAATGCCAACCTGGGCGTTTACGAGAAAACTTTATTGCTTAAACAGGGTTATTATACCTATACCTATGTAACCAAAGACCTTAAAGATGGCAAACCCGCTGATGCCACCCAAACCGACGGTAATTATTGGGAAACAGAAAATGATTACACCATACTCGTGTATTACCGCGATTTAAGTGGCCGGCACGACCAGCTTGTGGCTGTTACAACGGTTAATTCAAGAAATTTCAGAACGGGGTTGTAGAAATGTGTAATGCTGGATTTGATCACGAAATGGTTTTGTTGTGGCTTGTTACTTTCGTAAGTGTAGCTGTGTAAAATATTACCCTTTTGCAAAGGGTACGATGTTTGAAAGTAGGTAACAGGCAATGCAATAGCATTGTGGGTACGTGGAAGCGGGCTGGTCATGGCGGCAACTATAACCCTGTTTAAAACACTAAAACTATCCGGATGAAAAAATACTTGGCCGTACCATTTCTTATTATCCCGTTGCTGGTGCAATCCCAGGACAGCAGCAGGGCCAGAAGGAAATCCAGGAACGATATAGTGTATGACACTGTTATTAAAAAAGATATTATTGATGTTTTAAAACAAACCTTCACCTTCCGTACAAAAAAACTGCCCCAACGCGGAAAAAAGAAAGTCTATTACTCACTTATACCTATAGCTTCTAATATACCTGGTGGTGGCAGGGCACTTGTTACCTCTACCAATGCGGCATTTTACATGGGGCCACGCTCCACTACCAGGTTATCCAATGTATCTTTTTCTCCATCTTTTTCATTTAGCGGGCGGTTTTCTTTCTCTTTCCATTCTAACCTTTGGTTAGAGGGTAATAACCGCAATATAACCGGCGACCTTCGTTTTATCATAAACCCTCAATATACCTGGGGGCTGGGGAATGGTGTGCCCGAAGAAGAGAAACAACTGGTAGGCAATAATTATTTCAGGTTGTATCAAACTTTTATGAAAGTAATAAAACCGGGCCTGCTGGGTGGTTTAGGTTACCATCTTGACTGGCATTCCGGCATACGCATACGAAATAATGATACCCTGCAACTTGCCGATTTTGTAAAGTATCCTTACGGTACAGAGCCTGGCGCACATTCTGTATCATCAGGCCTGTCGTTAAACCTTTTAAGAGATTCCCGGCAAAACTCTATTAACCCATTATCCGGTTACTACGCCAATGCTGTATTGCGTTTTAATCCCGGCTTCCTGGGCAGCAACGATACATGGCAATCTTTGTATGTCGATTTCAGAAAGTATATCCCCTACAGCGAGAAAAAGCATAACGTGCTGGCTCTCTGGGCTTATTACTGGACGGTGCTTGGAGGCAATACGCCATACCTTGATTTGCCTTCCATCGGCTGGGACCCCAGCAACCGCAGCGGCCGCGGTATTGATCAAAACCGCTATCGCGGTAAAGGGCTCTTAAACCTTGAGGCAGAATACCGGCGGGATATTACAGAGAATGGTTTGCTGGGCTATACCGTATTTGTAAACATGAATACGGTTACAAGGCCCAATCAATACTGGTTCACCAATTTTCACCCCGCGGCCGGCGTTGGTTTCAGGATAAAGTTCAACAAGCGCTCTAACACCAACATAGCCCTGGATTATGCCATCAGCCAGCATTCAAAAATTTTCTACATCAACCTTGGCGAAGCGTTTTAAATATGTAAGATGTTAGATGTGGGATGTACGATGCAAAACAAGTACGAGTTACGAAGTACCTGTAATATGTTAGATGTATGATGTGGGATGTACGATGTAAGCAAGTACGAAGGGAGAAGTACGAAGTACCTTTTTTATGTAAGATGTTAGATGTGGGATGTACGACGTAAATGAAGTGTGCTCACCACTCACTATTCACCACTCACCATTCACCATTCACCACTCACGATTTTCCTACCCGGGTCTGAAAAGACGCCCAAAGTACCAGCCGATGAAAGGATTGCGACGCAACGAAGATGCCACAAAGTACAACAGCCGGTATCAAAAAATTTCTGCGAGGCCGCAGGCATTGCTACTTCA
>NZ_VVIP01000033.1 GCF_009650435.1 Foetidibacter luteolus | reverse complement strand
CTAACATATCGCAGCTACGGAGCTTTGTGGTTGGCGGGCAATGTTTAATCACAAAGCTACCCGAAAGACAGTTGCCGGTTACCGGTTGCAGGTTACCAGTCTGTTGATGGGTAAGAGGTTGAAGTTTTTTTGAGGTTACAATGTGCAAGTGGCGCTAACATTGAACGTTAAACAAACGAACACTGAACAAACAAAGCCTCGTAGATGTTGCGTGTTTGTGAATGAGGAAAAAATCCACTCGTACTCCGGTACTGAATGAATTTGGTTTATCGCTTTCAACTCCATCCTTGCTTATGTTGCAATTTTCTGCTGCCATACTATACTGTGGGAAAAGCTGCATAGCGGACAAGGCGTACAAGAGTGCGACGCAACGGCTGCCTCATGCCTGTACTTCTGCCGGGCCCATAATTGTTTTTTGTGCAAGTAACCGGCAAACGCCTTAGCGGTAGCCGCATGCATAGAAATTGTATATATTAGTAAATGACAAAAATCATTTTCTGGGATTTTGACGGCACCCTTGGCTACCGGGAAGGAAATTGGGAGGCCGCTATATTTGAACTGGCGGCCAACAAGGCGACAGAGGCAAATTACCGTTTGGTAAGCAGCATGTTGCAGGATGGTTTTCCCTGGCACCACCCCGAAAGAGACTATACATACCTTACCAATGAACAGGATTGGTGGGATTATGTAACCCCTACCCTCGCCAGAATTTTTGAAGCCCTTGGTTTTGATAAAGAAGAGGCCGCCATAAAAGCAGCCGGTGTTAATGAGCAGTACCTGCAATTATCCAGTTGGAAATTGTATGAAGGCGCTTATGCCGCTTTGGAAGAAACAAAGCTTGCCGGCTGGAAAAATATTTTGGTTAGCAATAATGTACCCGGCTTTGGCCATGTGTTGCAGGCACTTTCGTTAAGCAGTTGTTTTGAAAAAATTTTTATTTCTGCTATCAGCGGTTTTAATAAACCCAATCCGCTTATCCTGCAAAACTGGTTGCAAGAGGCCGGGAATGTGTCAAAAATATTTGTAGTAGGCGACAGGTTGGAATCGGATATCGCTTTTGCCGAAAATATTTCTGCAGAAGGCCTGCTGGTGGGCCCGGCGCCGGCTAACGCACCTTACCGGCACTTTGATAATTTAGAAAAACTGAAACAATATATTCTGTCATATTAAGCTATAGCCATGCCTTCATTACGCATATCCCTTGTTGCCAGCCAGCCAGATAATGAATATGACGATGGGTTAAGAAAAGTTTTTACCAACCTAACCAGTCTTATTAACCAGCAAAGCCCGGCGCCGGTTTTTGATGCTATAGACTTCCTTAAATTCTCCTACAACGACGAGCCTTATATGATTACCCGCAATACGCTGGCAACCATACCCCCCGGCAAGTATATAAAATGCATGGATGTAATAGCCGGCAAAGTAACACCACTGTTCGCAGTGAAGAAAAACCACCAAAAGATACCTTACTTTTCTGCCTTCTTTATTGCGGCGAAAGATTCAGAAATAAACTCCATCAAGTCAGATAAAATAAAGCGGATATATCTTGTGTCGCCAGGCTCTACATCCGGCTATATAGCGCCCCTCTACAAACTTTGGGAGGCCGGTGTTATCAGCCAGCCTTCACCGGCAGGCATACAGGAGAAGAACTGGGAAATTATTTTTGCCGGTAACCAGCGGGATATAGAAAAAGAAATTATTAATGATAAAGAGGCCATTGGCTGTACAGGCCAGTTTAGCTACCAGGAAGAGCCGGAACTATGCCTGGTAAAACCTGTTTTACGTTATGATAACTTACCACAGGATGTTCTAATTATCAGTAACGATTTATTGCCCTACCGGGATGTTATAAGCAACTGGCTCACGACTATTTTTAATAAAGATCAAAACGGTGCATATATCCACGAAGCAGGGCTGACGCTAAGTGAATCATCGGCCAGGATATCCGGCCTGCACAGGATAGATGCGGAATATGAGAACGCCATTAACGATTTGAAGGAGATGATTCAACAGGTTACCCATCCGCCGGCAAAAAAAATTGCCGGAAACAACGGGACAATGCAACTGCCTGCAACCATAAAGATTTTCCTGGCCAGCTCGGCAGAGCTTGTGGAGGACAGAAGGTTGCTTGAAATTTTTATTGCACGGGAAAATAACGAACTGGTAAAAAAAGGCCGCTACATAGAGCTGATTATCTGGGAAAACTTCCTGGACGTTTTAAGCAAAGACGGCTTGCAGAAAGAATACAATAAGGCTATCAGGGAATGCGATATTTTTATCAGCCTGTTCTTTTCTAAAGTGGGTAAATACACAGAAGAAGAATTTGAAGTGGCATTTGGCCAGTTTACAGAAAAAAACAAACCGATGATTTATACCTATTTTAAAGATGCGCCCATATCTGCTGAAAATATTAGCGACGACATCCTGTCCCTGCTGAAATTCAAGAAAAAATTACAGGATCTTGGGCACTACCGCACCGTATATAAAACTTTCAGCGATTTGCAGAACCATTTAAAATCTCAACTGGAGAAACTGCATATTAGCTGATTATTTTGAGGAAACGCTGGAGATGCCTATCCGTTTCTTATCAACCAGGGCCTGTAACGCCGCCCAAAGAAACAACCGTACAAATGACTGCTTTGCCACGCAGGAATACTCAACAGGCGATACGATGAAATAATAAAGCTGGGTATATAGAACCTTCAGCTACTGTTAAGTAAAAGTTGTTTAACCAAAAGATGCCTTACTATATGAAGTCAGCAATTTCAATATTCCGCAAGCTGTTGGGTATTGGTCTCATAGCCCTGTGTATGCCGGCACTTATTAAAGCACAACACCCAAATACACAAACAAAGCCACGCATAGTAATTACTGCCGACCCTGAACTTGATGATAATAACTCGCTTATCCGTTTTTTGCTGTATAGCAGCGACGTTAATGTAGAAGGGCTCATTTATACCAGTAGCCAATACCACTGGAAGGGAGATGGCAAGGGAACGAAATGGTTTGTTCCTGGAAGAGAATATGCAAGATTTGGACTGGACACCTGCCCATGTACATCGTGGCGCTGGGCGAAAGACGAACGCTTTATTGATGATATTGTTGACGCTTATGCAAAGGTTTACCCGAACCTTAAAGTGCATAATCCAAACTATCCGTCGCCCGATGTGTTGAAATCAAAAGTACGCTTTGGAAATATTGAATTTGATGGAGACATTTCAAAAAACTCTCCAGGTTCTGACCTGGTAAAGACATTGATGCTTGATGACAAACCAGGAAAACTGTTTATAACCGCATGGGGCGGGCAAAGCACCATTGCAAGAGCATTAAAAAGTATACAGGAACAATATGAGTTTACAACGCAATGGGAAGCTGTAAAAAACAAAATCTCGCAAAAAGTAGTTTTGCTGCCGTCAGGAGACCAGGATGACACTTATCCCAAATACATTAAACCTAACTGGCCGGATATTGAATACCGTCAATTCAGCGGCGGGCCAAACTATGGTTACGGTGCGCAGTTACGTGCAAACGCAGAAGATTCAGTTTATTTAACCAGTTCGTGGATGAAAGAAAATGTTTCTGACCGTGGACCGCTGGGCAAATTATACCGGGTTTGGGGTGACGGTAAGCAGATGGTAAAAGGAGATATTATGGATTATTTTGGTTTCTCCGGTTACACGAATGAGCAGTTAAGGAGCATGGGCTACGTGGTATGGATGCCTGTGCAACCTAAAGGGTCATGGCTTGGTGAAGGCGACAATGCCACATTTATGAATATAACGGGTAATGGATTACGGGCTTACGAAGATGGATCTTACGGCGGCTGGGGTGGCAGGCAAATATCTAAACAAATAGTAAACCCTTTTGCATTGCCGGCAGGCGATACATCTCAGCAGGCAATGGTTACGGCACTCAGCACGATAAGTGAGCAGCCGGGTAAAAATGAAAATTCAGGCCCTGATTTTTTTCCTGCCGCTCAAAATGATTTTGCCATACGCATGAAATGGTCAGTAACATCAAAATATACTGATGCGAACCATGCACCTGTAATTACAATTGAAAATCCGCTGAATGTGCTGGCATCACCCGGAGAAACGATAAGGCTGAATGGAAATGTTACAGATCCCGACAAAGACAAAGTTTCGATAAAATGGTGGCAATACAAGGCAGGCACATATCCTGACACAGTAAGCATTTTAAACGGGAATGCAGCACAGGTAAAGGTTACTGTTCCTAAAGACGCGATTACAGCACAAACAATTCACATGATTATTGAAGCAAAAGATGATGGTTCGCCTTCTCTTACCGCCTATCAAAGAATAATTATTACTGTAAAGTAAACTACAACAACCATGTTCAAAAAGTTATTAAGCATTTTGCTACTGGCGGCAGCCACCTGTTCTGCATCAACAGCGCAGGAGGGTAACGCAAAGCTTTTTACAGATAGCCCCGTGCAACCAAGAATGCGTGTAATTATTGATAACGATTTTGGTGGCGACCCTGACGGGTTGTTTCAATTAGTGCAGCATCTTTTATCCCCATCAGTGGAAATACGCGGTATCATTGGCTCTCACCTAAGGGAGGGCGATGGATGGGACCCATCGAAAGAAAGTGCAACTCATGCAAAACAAAAAGCTGAAGAAGTATTGCAGATCATGAACCTAAGCAATACCTATAGTGTTTACCAGGGATCAAATTTTGCGCTGGAAAATGACAGTACAGCTCAAAAATCTGATGCAGCAAGCGCAATCGTTAAAGAAGCAATGAGAGATGATACTAAACTCCCGTTATACATCGTATGCGGTGCAGGCCTTACAGATATTGCAAGCGCATATCTTATGGAGCCAAAGATTGCCAATCGTTTAACCCTAATATGGATCGGTGGCCCCGAATACCCTGAGTTGGCAACTCCCCCTCCGGGCTATACAACACTTGAATACAACCTGGCCATAGATCTGAAGGCAGGACAAGTCGTTTTTAACCAATCAACCATACCCATATGGCAAATCCCAAGAAATGTATACCGCCAGGTTATGATGCCTTATTCCTCTTTATTGACGAGAGTTAAGACACAGGGAAAGATTGGCGAATATCTCACAAGCAACGTTGAACGCATTATGCAGATGTCAATAAAACATCATTTCAATGTCGGGGAGGTTTATATTGTTGGCGACAGCCCGTTGGTATTGCTTACCTCTTTGCAATCTTCGTTTGAACCGGATCCCTCCTCAAGTTTTTACGTACTGCGCCCGTCGCCGTTAATTAACAACCAGGGCATTTATGAAACAAATCATAAAGGCAGAAATATCCGTGTGTACACGCAACTGGATGTGCAATTACTGCTGGATGATCTATATTCAAAACTTATTCTGTTCAACACCCGCAAATAAACGACTATGAATACACAGATAGGCCCCGGGCTAACGGCACCCGTTATTCTTTGGCCTGGCACTGTTATTCAACATTATCCGCCGTATATTAGAACATGACAATTCTCATTACTGTCACCGGTATTCTTGTATTAGTGTTCCTTATTTCTTACGTAAGGCTAAACACTTTCCTGGCATTTTTAATTGTGAGCATCGGCTTAGGGTTGTTGCTTGGCTTGCAGCCCATACAACTGATGAAGAGCATACAGGATGGCATTGGCAGCACACTGGGTTCTATTGCAGCCATTATAGCATTGGGTGCTATGCTGGGCAAACTGGTAGGCATAAGCGGCGCTGCCGAGCAGATCTCCGCGAAAATGACAACCTGGTTTGGCGTTAAGCACATACGCTGGGCTTTTATGGTAACAGGCTTTATAGTTAGCCTGCCCTTGTTTTATTCCGTAGGCTTTATGCTATTGGTACCCATAGCCATTACCGTTGCGGTTAGAAATAACTTACCCGCTGTTTATGTTGGCTTGCCTTTGCTGGCCTCACTATCCGTAACACAAGGTTACCTGCCGCCCCACCCTGCCCCGTTGTTTTTGGTTAAACAACTAAATGCAGACATGGGTTTAACCCTGCTTTACGGCATCATTATTTCTGTGCCTGCTATTTTAATATCAGGGGGATGGTATGGCTCCACTGTTAAAAAGTACAACACACAACCCAACCTTTCTTTCGTAGCGCCTCCGGCAGCAACGCACCAGCTCCCCACGGTTTCCATGAGCGTTCTTACCCTGCTGCTGCCCATACTGCTGATTGGCGGCAGCGCACTTATAGTACCTTTTACAGCAAACGGAGCAATAAAGAATTGCCTGCTCTTTGTTGGCGATGCCACTGTTAGCCTGATAATAACCATTGTATTCGCCCTGTTTTCACTGGGCATTTTTAAGCGCCACAACAAACAGCAGGTAAATGAGCAGCTTACCATAGCAGTTAAAGAAGTGGCTTCTCTTTTATTGATTTTTGGCGGCGCCGGGGCTTTGAAACAGGTGCTTACCGATGGTGGTGTATCTCAGTTGATTGCAGGGCAATTGCAAAACGCGAATATGAACGCTTACGTGCTGGGCTGGAGTATTGCCGCGGTAATCCGTGTTTGCGTTGGCTCTTCAACCGTTTCTGGTATTACTACCGCAGGGTTTATAGCGCCGCTGCTGGCAACAACTTCAATTAACCCCAACCTGATGGTATTAAGCATTGGCGCAGGCAGCATGATGTTTTCTCATGTAAACGATACCGGCTTCTGGCTGTTCAGGGAATATTTTCAACTGTCATTAAAAGACACCATCAAAACATGGTCTGTAATGGATACGCTGGTATCGGTTATGGGGTTGATAGGTGTGCTGGTGCTTTCCTGGTGGGTGTAAAAAAGCATGCATGTATAGAAAGGGGCATTGTTATACTGTGTCAAATAAATACTGGGAAAGAGAATATTTAGATACCAGCGACGGTATTTCATGGCATCGCCTGTTGCGTCGCAAGCACTTCATCGTTCGGTTTTTCATGGGGACTTTTAAGCGGGTATTAGTAGGGCTTCTGTAAAATTTTGCATCCCTATGGCCTCAAAACACTACAATCACACGGCCAAAACCTAGCTTAAGAGGCAGTCTTTGGACCGCATCTTATTTACAATCTAAAGGGCCGATTTATGCTAACTCTCCAGATAGAAGGAGTAACCGGAGAATTCATTAAAGATTCATTATGATCAAGAATACAGCGTGCTTTTCTTATACTCAATTTTTTTCTTCTTAAGTATTTCAATATCACCATCTAACACATCCACACCTATATATGCGTACTCTAATTGATTAAAATTTTCTATAAACTTAACACAATCCAGGGAAGCGCATCTGTAAATATAGAGCGACTGCAGGTTGATCATTTTTTCCACACTTCTATAACTTTTGATATTCCAGCATAATTCAAAATAAATTTTTGTAATCTTAGAAGAGATTTTTTCAAGTTGGGATATATCAGAAAGTTTCGGGGCTGAGTAGATTTTGAGTTTATTTATAGCTGATAAATATTCAACGCCATTCAAATCCTCCAAAGAAGAAAAAAACAAGTTCAAATTGTTGAGGTTCTTCATAGAGCTAAACATACTAACGTCTTTAAACGGCCATCTCCACATAAATAAATTTTCTATTTGCTCACAATTTTCAATACCCTTGTAGTTCTTTTTATTCCAGTAAACAAATAAATGTTTCAAATCAGCAAAATTTTTGAAGTCAAGCTCTCCTTTATATTTATTGCCAGGCACTGAGAGATACTTCAGCTTTCTTAGATAGTTTAAAGGCGAGACATCACAATCATCTGCTACAATCTGTATTCCTTCAATCCATGGATTTCTCTCAACAAAATCTATTCTACCCCCCTCTTTCCATCCAAACATAGGATTTAATATAAAATTGGTAACCCCCTGATTTTTAGCGACACCTAAACATTCATCAATATTGTTGAAGTCAAGATGCGCAAACAAAATATCAGCATCAATACTTCGCTTTAAATTCAGTTCCATGTGCCTAACTCTATTTTGGTGTATTATTTAAGTTTAAAACTTTTTCAATAATTCCGCCATTCATTTTAAGCGTTTCCCTTTCTAAATCGTTCAACTTATCAAACCCGCTGTCCTCTTAGGTAGTTACTTTCGAATGAGAATATTCATAAGTAGTATCTTTAGTTTCAGTTGTCTCACCGGTGCGTACACCCTCGCACCAGGCAATCCGAAATTACCTGACAGCTAACCGCTGTATCCAATGCAATGTAACGCTGATGGTGGCGGGGATGCGTAGCTTGATCAACCATACACAATGCCCCCTACCCGGGTCTGAAAAGCCGCCATAACTACCGAACGTACACGCTGTGCGACGCAAGGAACGATGCCATGAAAATCCCCGGCCGGGCTCATAATAATGCATAACGCCCAAGAACCTGGCTTCATCCAGGTTATTACTTACCCTTTAGGCAGGCAAGGTAATTATAAAGCTGGCCCCCTCCCCCTCTGTTGTTTGCAACTCAAGTTTTCCCTGGTGCTCCTTGGTGATGATATCGTAGCTAAGGCTTAGGCCCAACCCTGTGCCCTGCCCTGTGGGTTTGGTAGTAAAAAAGGGTTGAAATATTTTGTTGACGATAGACTGGGGAACACCATTGCCATTATCGCTAACGGTTACTTCTACAGCAGATGCCAACCTTTTAGTGGTTACAGTTACGGTTGGCTGGTAGCCCGGCGGGGCTGATTTCTGTTTTTCAGACGCCGCATAAAACGCATTATTGAAAAGGTTGAGCAATACCCGGCTTATATCCTGCGGCACCAGGTTTACAGGGCCAACGGTTTTATCAAAACTTGTTTTCATGGATGCATTAAACGAGGGGTTCTTTGCCCTTAAGCCATGATAACTTAACCGCAGGTATTCATCAGCAAGGTCATTAATGTTCGCAGGTTCTTTCTGGCCGGTACTTTTACGGGAGTGCTGTAACATGCCTTTTATAATGGCATCTGCACGTTTGCCATGCTGCAGTATCTTTTGTGAATTAAGTGCGATATCATCTGCTATTGCCTGCGCATCGCCGGCGTTGCCCTTGTCAAGCTCTTCTTTCAGTTCACTTACAAGCTCCGTATTTAACTCTGAAAAATTATTGACAAAATTGAGCGGGTTCTGTATTTCATGCGCTATGCCGGCTGTAAGCTCGCCCAGCGATGCCATTTTTTCTGATTGTACCAGTTGGCCCTGGGTAGCCTTAAGCTCAGCAAGGGATTCGTTTAACTGGCGGGTGCGCTCATTTACCTTTTCTTCCAGTACCTTATTTTCTCTTTTAAGCTTTACAGACCGGTAGGCTATGATAGCAGACACACCCACCACAAATGCTGTTACATACAATACCCAGGCCCACCAGGTTTGCCACCAGGGTGGTGCAACAGTAACCGTTATGCTGTCTGCCTTTTCGCTCCAGGCGCCAAGGCTGTTAACCGCTTTTACATGAAAGGTATAGGTGCCCGGTGAAAGATTGGTATATGTTACCTGGCGTTGCGTACCGCCATCAACCCAGTCATCATCATAACCTTCCAGCATATACATGTAACGCACCAGTTTAGGGCTTTGAAACTGTATACCTGTATAGTGAAACGTAAGCCGGTTTTCGTTATGGCGCAACTTCAGATTGGTTTTGTCAAATGTTACAATGGACGAATCAGTGGCCTCACCGGCGCCATCCTTATCAAAAGAGATTGATTCAATATGCACTATGGGCAACATTGTATTGCCGGGTGAAAAATCATCAGGGTTCCATACCATAAACCCTTCTTTGGTGCCGGTAATAAAACGCCCGTCGCCCGTTCTGAAAATATTAAATGAAATGGGCTCGCCAGGCAAACCATTCTCCATCGAAATATTGCGTACCTGGTTGTTTTTGGGGTTAAGTACAGAAAGCCCCCTGGGCGATACCACCCATAAATTGCCCGCTTTATCTTCATTAATGCCCCAGCTTCCGTTGTATAACAATCCATCAGCTTCAGTAAATCTTTTATAGCGTTGCGTGCCGGAATCAAAACGAAACAGGCCACTCATATAAGAACCGGCCCAGATGTTTTGTTTACTGTCCGCATATATGTTCATGATAGTACTGAAGCCGGGTATATTCCTGGGCCAGGAAGTGAATGTATTGGTTTGCCTGTTAAACTTATTGAGGTTTCCATTGTTGGTGCCTATCCATATATTGCCTTGCGGGTCTTCGCAGATGCTTTGCACCTGGTCGTCATCCAACGCACCGTTAGGGGCCTCAACAGCGCTGTTGAAACCGGTATTGTTTATATAACGGTACCTGGTAAACCTGCCGGCTGTTTTATCAAAAGTGCATACACCATTTCCAAAAGTACCTACCCATAACAGGCCGGTATGGTCTACCAGCATTTGTTGTACATTATTTCCGGGTAATGATGAGGTATCCTTTTCATCATGCTGGTAGCCTGTTACTTTTTTAGTAAGGGGGTTGTAACTGTAAATGCCGTTAGGCGCACCGGTATTGTTATACTGGCTGCACCATACCAACCCTTCTTTGTCTACTACAACCGTTGAAGTGAATAAACTGCCACCTGCCTGTTTGTTTAAAACCACCAGCTTAAAAGAATCGGCGCCAGCACTCCACTGGTATAAGCCATTGGCGGAGCTTATCCATAAGCTGCCATCTGCTGATGCCGCAAATTTATTAGCTGAGTTTCCACTAAAATGGTGGGGTTTACCGGGGTTATATTTATACAGTGCAAACCTGCTACGCTCTGTGTTTATCCATTGCAGGCCTATTTGTTCCGCGCCAATCCACAGCATGCCATCTTTAGCCAGCATCATTGTTCTTATGGTATTGCTCTGCAGGTTAACGGCATTTACACCGCCGGTGGTGTAACGGGTAAATGTTTTTGTATCGCTGTTAAAAAACAAAACTCCCCTGCCTGTTTTACACCAAAGGTTGCCCTTACCGTCTTTTTCCATAGCAGTTATGTAATTGTCTGCCGAGTTTTTCCGGGCATCTGCGGGTATAAAGTTTTCAAAGCTGTTTGTGCTGGTGTTATAAACTGACAGGCCGGTATCTGTAGCAATCCACAAATAGCCCTTTTTGTAATTTTTAATGTCCCATATTTCGTCTGTAAGTAAACTGTTGGGGTTACCAGCTTCATGTTTTATTACCTGCAGGCCACGCTGCCGGGTATCATAACGCCAAAGCCCTTCATCTTTAAGAGGCTTAATACTCCAGGCGCTAACCCATAAGATGCCGGGGTGCAGGCTGTCCTCCGCAATTTTGGCAACTGCCTTTTGGCGGCTGCTGTCGGCGGTATTAAAATGCCCGGTAAAGCTCCCTGTTGCTGCATCATAGTTGTACAGGCCATTGTCAGACCCTGCCCAGATAGCGCCTTTGCTATCCTTAAACAGGTCGTAAAACGAACCCGCGTTCAGGCGGCGCCCGCCCTGTTCATTTTTATTGTAGTGTGTGGTTTTTTTTGTTTGTGTGTTGTAAAAAGCCAGCCCTGCCGTTTGCTGTTGCAGGTTACGCACTACCAGCCACAGGCTTCCATTATTATCTTCCAGGATTGTTCTGACAGCATAGCTGTCTTGTTGCTTGTTTGAGGCATTTAATTTACAGCGAACAAAATTATCCGTCGCCCTGTCGTAATAAAACAATCCTTCATAGTAAGTGCCTATCCACAGCGTGCCTTTCCTGTCTTCGTAAATAGTAATTATGTTAGACAGGTTGCCATCCCCCGTTGTAAGCCCATAAATTTTTGTCTGGTAGCCATCAAACCTTACCAGGCCATTCTGGGTGCCTATCCAGACATAGCCATGCCTGTCCTGCAGCAAACAGTTTACTGTTCCCTCCGGCAAACCTTCCTTAACACCCATAAAATTAAAATGCAATTGCCCCGAAACCGGAAGCTGCGCATATACGCAAATACCAAACAACATCAACAAAATTGTAAAGACATTTTTCATCATAGCAATACGGAAAGATAATGCAGGTTTACATAACATGCGCCAGGCAGGAGTAACAGATGTTGCTGGCAGGGCATCGTTGTAAAAATTTCCGGCGACGACCAGGAGAAAGAAAAGAATATTACAGATACCAGCGACGGTATTTCATGGCACCGCCGGTTGCGTCGCAATCCTTTCATCGTTCGGTTTTTATGGCGCCTTTTAAGCGGGTATTATTTAACGGATCTGCCTTTAAGAGGCCCCGGCTGCCAACATTGAAACTTGAACAAAAGGATATTCAACAATGGCAACCTGCTGCACATTGCCGCACAGAATTACCGAACGTACAAGAGTGCGACGCAAGTAAAGCCCGATAGTAGTACGTCCTGCCGGGCCCATAAATTTTCCTGTACCTGTGTGCAGAAAATATCAATTGAATGCTACCTGCTGATTATTGATTATCACCGGTAAAATTCCCGAATTCAACACTTTATTTCCCCATTTCGTTACCCTGGCGTATATCGCCGGGCTACTTTCGCCGCGAAAATTTCGCAGCATGAAACTAACCTATTTAATTGCCTTTCTGTTCTTATGCCTCAGTTCATTTGCCCAAAACGGAACCATTAAAGGAACCATCAAAACTTCTGACGGCAAGCCGGCCGCATCAGTGAGCATAACCCTTAAAGGAACCCAAAGGGGTACTGTTGTAAACAGGCAGGGGTATTACGAACTTAAAAACATTTCACCCGGCAGTTATATACTGTCGGCTTCTTACATAGGCATCGAAACCAAAGAAACAGCGGTGAAGGTTTTACCGGGAGAAACGGTAACGGTGGATTTCTCACTTATTGAAACACAAAATCAGTTGAGAGAGGTAATCATATCTTCCAACCGCTCCAAAACAAACAGCGAATACGTTGCTAAAATGCCCCTGAAGAACCTTGAAAACCCGCAGGTGTATAATGTTGTTTCTGCAGACCTGCTTAAACAACAGGCGGTTACCAGCTATGACGATGCATTGAAGAATGTACCCGGTGTTTTTCGCCTTTGGGAATCAACCGGCCGTGACGGGGACGGGGGGTCTTATTTTTCCATACGTGGTTTTGAATCGCAGGTTACTATGCTTAACGGGCTGCCCGGCCTTACCAATGGCAACCTGGACCCTGCCAACCTGGAGCGGATTGAAGTGATCAAAGGGCCTTCAGGTACATTATTCGGTACCCCTGTTGTTAGCTATGGCGGCCTGGTAAACAATGTTACCAAAAAGCCTTATGCAGATTTTGGTGGCGAGATTGGATATACAGCGGGCAGTTTTGGTTTAAGCCGCCTAACCGCGGATATTAATACACCTTTAACCAAAGACAATGCATTGCTGGTACGCATTAATACGGCCTACCACAACGAAAACAGTTTCCAGGATTATGGTTTCAGGAAAGCATTCTTCCTGGCGCCCACTGTTTCTTACAAAGCTTCAGACCGCCTCTCGTTCCTGCTGGTGTCTGAATTTATGCAGGAAGAAAAAACCAACCCCCTGATGATATTTTTGGGCAGGAGCGCACCTTTGCAGTTTAAAGACCTGGATGATTTAAACTACGACAGGAAGCTATCGCTTACCAGCAATGATCTTTCCATTAAGTCGCCGCGTTATAATGTACAAACGCAAATGATTTATAAACTGTCCGACAAATGGACTTCACAAACCGTACTGTCTAACGGGCAGGCAAATTCAGACGGGTATTATACCTATCTCTACGACAATGAAGACGGGCAACGCGACTTTGGCCTGTGGGTTACAAAAACACAGTCAACTACCAACACAATTGATGTTCAGCAAAATTTTACAGGCGACTTTAATATCGGTTCGTTTAGAAACAGGGTGCTCGTGGGGCTGGATTATTTCAGCAGAACCCAGAACTCCGCCGGCACAGGCTACGAAAGGATACACAATGTAAACCTGCAGGGAGAAATAAACTACAGGGACCCCTATAACCCGGGGCATGACTTACCCAGGGTAACCTATTTAACCCGTGCATCTGTTGATGCGCTGCTGGCTACCAGCACACCTTACCCTTACGCACCAAAGGACAAAGCTTACAGTGCGTATGTGTCAGACGTATTCAATATCACTCCCCAGCTATCTGCCATGGCCAGCCTGAGGGTTGATCATTTCAAGAACAGCGAATTCGGGCAAACTGCATTGTCCCCAAAGTTTGGCATAAACTACCAGCCCGTTAAAGACCAGGTGGCCCTTTTTGTAAACTATATGAACGGCTTTAACAATGTGGCCCCGGGTGCTGTAACGGATGAGAATGGTAACTCAACAGGTGAAGTGAAGAATTTTAAACCGGAGCAGGCCAACCAGTTTGAAGCCGGCATTAAAACAAACCTGGTGGGCAACAAATTAAATGCAACTATCAGCTATTATAACATTACCGTAGATAACGTGGTAATTGCAGACCCCACCCGTCCTTTTACTTCTATACAGGGCGGAAAGTCACGCAGCAGAGGCTTTGAAGCCGATATTCAGGCCAACCCCGTAAACGGGTTGAGCATTATATTGGGCTATGCTTACAACGACAGCAAGATACTGAAAGGGGACATCAGCAACAGTTGGTATGAGGAAGGTAAGCGGCCGTTGGATGGCGGCTCGCCCCACCTGGGCAATTTCTGGGTTAACTATAAGTTATCCAACAGTAAATTAAGCGGCCTGGGCATTGGTTTTGGCGGCAACTATGTGGGTGAATATTTAACCATCAACCTGGCTTCTACAGGTAATTTCGCCATCCCCTCCTACACCACCCTTAACGGCAGTTTATTCTATGATGCGGATAAGTTTCGTTTAGGCTTTAACCTTAACAACATTACCAACAAAGGTTATGCAGGCGGATGGAGTACAGTAAACCCCCAAAAGACCAGGAATTTTGTGTTCAGCCTGTCTTACAAGTTCAGGGGGCACGGCAACTAATTTGGTTTAAAAGGATAGTCTTATCTACGCCCATGCAGGTATGGTTACTTGTATGGGCGTATTAATTATGGGTACACCGCCCTGCGGTTGTGGAAATGGTGGAAAAAGAAGAATGTTTCAGGTACCAGCTACAGTATTTCATGGCATCGCCTGTTGCGTCGCAATCCGTTCATCGTTCAGTTTTTCATGGGGGACTTTTAAGCGGGTATTGATAAGGCCATCCTGAAGTAGCGCATTCTAAAAAGGGTGGGAACGAGGGAATTTATCTATTTATTTATGGTCATTTGCATCTTCCCTGCCGCAAAGTCAGTTGAAGAAGGCTATTGCTGAGAAGTGCTTTGAGATGGACACTGTTCGGAGAAAGAAGACATGCTTCTGCAAATACAAATGCTGGCTGCATCTATTGTTTATAAATGTCAAATTTTATTGTGTCATATACAATACACAATGAGGTGTCAGTTAAAATTGCTTGTCTGCCAAGCTTAAAATCTAAGGGTATATTTATGTTAACTGTGTCTTTGTTTTGCGAATAGTTGCCCCAATAATAAGTCACACCCCAATGATCACGTTTCTCTCCTTTTAAATGTCCGCCTTTTTTAAAATCCAATATAAAACCACCGTCACTTCCAATTTGATAAGTTGCCGCAGTAAAGACAGATCGTAAATTGCCAATGGCTTCTCTTTTCGCAGAGTGCCAATAAACTATACAAAGTCCGAGAATGCAAATCATTGCTGGAAGAAATGGCATGAAATGCTTGCTACTTATGAATCTTTTTGTGGCTAAGAACGTAAAAATGAACATTAATGTCCAAAGAATAATTATAGGAATGTGGTCTAACCAATCAAAAAATAAAGTTGATTCTTTAATTGAGCGAAATTCCGCAAATATTGCTAGTCCGCTTGAAGCTAAAGCCAGTATAACTGTCAAGGATTTCATGAGCTAAACTTTAGTCACAGCTAACAAGCAGGGCCTTATGCGGGTTGGAAATTAGTTTGCCTTCTGCTCAGAATCGCTGTTGGTTGAAAAACTACTGATGAAATTAAAAACAAAAGTTGATTGTTATACGACTACCCGAACATAAGCTGGTATTAGCAATTTGTTTATGTAACAAGTCGAGCCCAACTTGCATAAAAAACCCAATGTTACTTCCGATTCATTTCGGAAAACCTACTGCATGTTTAATTCTGTAAATCTGTTTCAAATGCCTGTCTGTATGACCAAAGTGGACAACCATTAAAGCATGTATACTTCTTCTTTGCTCTTTTCCCCATCTGTATGTATAATGTGCCTTCAAGTCATAGGTTGTATTTTTTATGAACTCAATTATGTGATTCCTGCCAAACAAAAAGAAAGTGAGATTATCTGCTCCTTTCATAAATCCTAAAGGTTCTGCATTCCATTCGGCTTTATGAGGGCTTGGATCATTCATCCAATTGATATAAGAAGTATCAGGCAAGGAAAGGCTATCCAGTAGCGGGTCCGGCTTGGAGCTCAGCATAATGTCCGCTTCCTGTGCAAAAATCCTCTCATATAAGCCCAAGTGTTCAAGAACCTGTCCTATTGACCACTTTGTTGAATCTTCCTTAAATGACCATTGCGCTAAGGTTAAATCTTGTGTTTCTTTGATAATCTCAAGTTTTGTCCTTTCCAGGTTTTCAACTAAGAACTTACGATCTGAGTCTGTCCACAGTTGTTCTTTTTGACTAAATACCTTGTTAGATACAACAGCAGAGGTCAAGAAAAGCATTAATATAAAAGTCTTGGTCATAAGATAATTCTTGAATGTTATATATCACAAAATTTGCAGCCAAAGGCCAGGTATTAACGAAGGTTTGGAATTAGTACTGCCCGACTTGAAGTTGAGTTGCGCACAATTACCTATTGACATCCCAAAATAGAACTAAAATGACAACTCAAGAAAGTGGCATCCCTCCGCAGCCCATTAAACCAAAGATTACCTTCATTCAAAATCCATAACCCATTTACCCGGCACCGAAGGTTCAGTCAACATCGGTTTAAACCGACCTCCTCCGCTACGTTTAAGCCATATATCTTAGCTATTCGTTTTCCTCTCAGGATAAAACAGATTCCACTTTCCCTCGGAAATCACTTCTACATTATTGTCAATAACTTTAATCGCTGTATTGTCGTCTATTGCATAAGATGGTACAGGTAATGTCTTTGCTAACTTTTCCAGGTTTGATAAAGAGTTTTCCGGGAACCATTCATGGTCAAGATGAGGATGTATTGCAAAATCAACGATGCCCAATGATTTGTGTGTTTCTTTTGGCAAAGTATGGTTACCATACGTGGTTCCAAACGATGTCATTATCATACTTCCGGCACTCAAACCTACATACACAATTTTCTCTAACAGTGACGGTAACATCTCTGTCAGTCCAGACTGTTGCATCCAATAGCATAAGAATTGACAGTCACCACCACCAACCAGCAGGGCGTCAGTCTCCTGGAGCATTGTTACCCAAAGTTCCTTTTTCATTGTGGGTAGTGCTGTAAGCTCTAACAACCCCAAAGACTTCCATCCAGCTTCGCAAAATGGGTCGCCTATTGTTCCGCAAATCACTTTTCTTATTATTTCAGCGCCTCCGGGTATGCCGTAAATAGCCGTAGGAATAAAAAGGGCTTTTGACTCCTCAATTGGTTTACCCAACAGCTCAATCAATGCCTTGCGAATGCTTTTATTGCTTATGCCAGCCGAAGTGAGAAGAAGCTTCATTGTTTTTTTGAGTTGTGCTTGCTTTCATTAAATGTTCTGAAGTTACTTTTACAATAACTGATAACGGGTCAACTGTTGCTGTCAGCAGGTGTATTGGAAAACTACAGTTTCACTTACTTCCTGTTGATGAATAAAGACACTCAGGTTTAGAATGTATTCTTCAGTGCCTATTGCAGCAAAACCATGTTATAAGGTTTTAGTCAATCTCACTATAACATCTTTTCGTAGACTATATTTTCCGGTTAAATACCAGGTAAGCATGTCACCAAAGGTCATGTCCATTGTTTCCCTGTTCCAATCGGGTAGCAGTTGCTTATTGGTCCAGTCAACTTTACCAAATGTCAGCATTTTAACAAGCCAATGAACAAGGACTATCGGCAGCGACAAAAGCATCCAAAAAGCCACTCCTGAACCAAACAGTTCGCCTTCCCAAAGAAAGTGTTTTGAGTAATCAAAGCCTGTCGTATCCAACTTGTATTTTGTCACAAATTTTTCAAGAAGTTCATAATTATCGTCACCTGCACATCCTAAGTCATCTTCAATTTTAGTCTTTAAAGAAAATACTTCGCCGCCAACTTCTGTTTCAACAAAGGACTTTACCTCAATATAGGCTTGACGCAAAGTTTTAAATTCACCATATAGTACAGTAGGTATCATAAAATGCGGTATAAGAATAAATATTTTTAATTCCCACACACAAGATATCCAAAAACTACGGCATCAACTGTAATGGATATCAATTGTTTACTTTTCTATTGTTCTCTAAAGGGGAGTTGCGGATATACCTATGCAAACAAATATCAGCGGAAAGCGCCGCACTTGTTTTTTTATTTGCAGTTGCACCCCCTCTCCGCAAAGTCACTTGCAGGAGATTGTGGCGGATAAGTGCTTTGAATGCACATTGTGCGGAGAGAAAAAGATAAAGCAAGCCGCTACTGTGTTATCTGTATTGTCATTCGTGGGCTTAACCAGAATATAAATTATTTGGGGCTTTCAGCACCACTACATTGCTCAACTGTAGTCCCGGCTTTACGCTGCAAGTCCTCACCACTCGTTCCTCGTGGTTGCGGGCTTTCCGCTCCAATCCGGCAGCCATTAGACGACAGGATTACTATTGGGCTTTGCCCGCAGGATAGCTTTGTAGCACTTCCCTCAACATTACCCCGGCAGGTGACAACACCTGCCGGGGCATTTAGGGCTTATCAACACCAACGACTGCGAAGAATAAAAAGCCGCCGGCTTTTACACCAGCGGCTTTTGCGTTTTATCTTAACAGGTACAAGTAGCAAACTCACAAACCCGAGCTACTTATACTTGCGCCAGCACGGTGCGTCAGAAAACTCGGAAATACTATTCCCAGCTCTACCTACGAGACTGATCATACACCCAATTTAATTGTATATCCTTTGGCATCTTATTGATTAAATATCTTTTTAAGCTCTCCTTTAATTTATAAGTGTGTTCCTGATATAAGACATTGTAATTCCTGTCTATTAAAAAAGAATCACAATTACTTTGCTGCTTCTTAATAATCAACATACGCGCAAAAATAAATTTTTCATTAGTTGTATCTGCACCAGAAAAACTTAGTAGAGAATCAGCAATAAAGTCTTCAAAATAAAATAGCTCATGAAGGCTGTCGGACTCAACACCCGTTTGATAAGTTCGTTTATTATAAGGTGCAAAAATCGATTTTTGTTCAAGGTTAAATCTGAACAAACCTTGATCAGCCCACCCATAATTTACATTCCTAGGAGTTAAATAGCAACTTATTTTTGTTTTCTTTTGCTTTATTGTAGCGCTAACAAATAACAGAAGTAAAAGACCAAAAATCTTTCCCCTATGTTTTGACATCCATTTTTTTTTAACTTTCTTCATTAGAAGTAGTATTTTTTGCCTTAAACAATTTTTTTGCACCATGGCTAGTTCTTTTTTTGTCTTCTCCATTTCCCCCATCACCATTTTTTAATTCTTTGGATTTATTGTTTGTTTCACCAATCGCCTTCTCTTCTTCTTTGTCGCCGAATTTTCCAGCAGCAGTTAACATGTCCTTTACAAATTGTAAGAGATTCTCGTTAGCATGCTGCCCATGCTTAAGTTCATGGAAAAAAATCATCGCTGGAGAATGCGCATTTCCATCTTCATCTACACCTCCAGTCAAAGGATTCCATGATATAGAACCTAAATCTTTTGAATCAACCGCTTCAGCACTTGTAACACCCGCAGCATCACCCTTGTAATCTTTTGACTTTTGACCATTAATGGTATACTCTCCGGCATGATAAACGGCTGCTCCATCTACATTTTTTACTTGAATTATACTCAAAGTTCCCTCCGCGTTCTCCATCTTGTTAAACATAGGATCCTTTAAATAGGCTTTAGCCTCATTATATGCTTTTAATATTGCTGAATTTTCCATCCCTTTTTCTATAACAGTTCCTGATTTACTTATTGTGGCAACTGTATTCATTTTATCATCATAAAGGACAACGTCATTTCCATCCGGATCTTTAAAGATTATTGGATTATTTAGGCAATAAGTGTAAGGTGACGCAGCAACATATTTTGCGCTTAAAGGATCTGTAACATGCCATCTTCCTATCTGCGCATCATACATTCTCGCTCCATAATCATACCACTCCAACCCTGCACCATCACTAAACTCCTTTTCCTGCTTTTCCTTTCCATTATACTCAAACTTATTATCCATCTTACCTGCGGCTCTCGAAGATATCCCCGCCATCGTCAAGCCGAATGGATAATAGTGGCTCTCCTCCAACAACCTCCCCCTCACATGCGTCACCTGCAGATTATCAAAGAACACATTAATATCCGTACTCTCATTGCTCACATATACATAAAGATATCCATTCTTTGTCAGCTCAACCCCGGCCTTGTTGTGCTGTTTAAACTCATCATCCGCACCCACCTGCTCAAAGCCACTGTTTTTACCGTCATTGGTTACTACCGGCTTAAACTGCTCATCCAGCAATACCCAGTTCAGGTAAGCTTTCGGCTTGCTGCTGGTATAGTTGTTGGTATTACGATCATCCAACAGGTCGGTTACCGGCTGTGTCAGTATCCCGCTCGTTAACTGGCCGGTGGCCACTTTACTGCCCGGTGCAGCAGGTATCGCAGTGGTCAATGCCGTTACAATATTGGTTATAGCGCTGTTTACATTGTTGGGGTTAGCAGGCACACTGTTATTCGTCCACCAACTGCTGGCATGTATGTTCACCTTGTCCCCCGCCATTACTTTCAATACCATGCTGCTGCCCACCTTCGTGGCATCACCCTTCAGCTTATGGATAAAATTATTCGGGTCACTATACCCGTCATTCTGCGGATAGCCAGGTACACCCGTCTTGTCAACCCGCACACCCGCAGCATCCGGTATGCTGTAGTAGGCTTTCTCACTGTTCAGCGTAGCCGTTTCCAATGTCGCCGCTGGGTAGGCATCTGTTTGCTGTTCTTCTGTCAGCACCATCCGCACATTGCCCAGGTGGTCCTTCAGCATAAAGTCATACACAAAACTGCCATCATCCTTCTTGCGTATCCTGCCCTCTTCCTGCGGTAAAAACTGCAACACATCATCCTCGTAAATACCCGCCAGGTACAGCGTGGTTTTGGCAGGTTTGCCTGTCTCTTCCACAATCTTCTTCAGCTTGTTGCCTGTAGCATCATAAATGTATTTTATCGTTCCTTTACCGGTTACAGTAACAGTATAAGGTAGATTCAGATGATTGTACACAATACCACTCATGTCTTTGTTCTTATCGCTCACCATGTTGCCGTTCACATCATAACTGTAGTCGGTATAACTCGCAGCGTTCGGTACTTCCTTCGTACCCAGTACGCCCATATAAGCTGTCGAACTCCTGAAGTCCCCCAGCTTCGTGTTTACATCATTCACACCGTCTATTACATTCAGCAGTTTGTTGCTGTTAGGCAGGTAAGTGTAGGTCAACTGGTCAATGGTACTGCTGCTGTTCACTTTCACCCCCTTCTGGTTCATCGTGCGTATATTGCCATTGGCATCATAGCTAAGGTTGCTCACCGAAAAATCAATCTTGTCGCTCACATCGAAAATGCCCGTAGCCAGGTTGTATTGTTTAAAAGGTGCACTCTTCAAACGGTTGGCCGCATCGTATGTAAAATCATACTTGCGTACCTGGTCATCACCTGTGCTTTTCCACACCGTTCCGGTAATGTTGCCGTTATACGCCATATCCGCAAAAGCACCGATGGAACTGCCTCCCGAAGCCTTGATATCCGTCTTGTCATAACCTAAATCAAAACCAAAATAGTTGCTGGTACTGTCAAGTGTCTTGGCATAATCACGGTTGGCGCCCAGCAGCCAGCCGCGGATATTGTAATCGTAGGTCAACGTTTCAAGTGGCTGCAAAGTATTGTCCGGATTGATTCCCAGTTTCTTCGTCTTCAGTTGCCCCAATTCATTATATGTATGCTGTACAATTACCTTCCAGCTTCCGCTGTTGTTCAGCATTTTTTCCGCCTTCGTCAGCCTGCCGCCATGGTCGTATGTATTCCTTCCCGTTATCTCATAACTGCGGTCAGCGCCGCCCAGCTTTTCATGGCGCAGGTGGCTGGACAACGGTTTGCCGCTAAAATCATACAGGTTGGTCATAATATCAAGCCCGCCGCTTACATTCACAGACTGTATCTGCACTGCCCTGTTGCTCTCATCATAAAATGTCACCGTTTCCATCCATTTGCCCAGCGAAAGATTATTCGGGTCTTCCAGTACCCTTACCCTCGTACCGGTTGGCAAGCCCCTTACAATCACATTATTGGCAGACGGCATTGCTTCCGCATTAGGATTAGTACCAGCAGAAACCTTGCTATTATAATTGGCTGTAAAAGCTTTCGCCGTCCAGCTATAATCATCATAAAAATTATGCGTCAGTGGGTATACCGTGGCAGAAGATGGTAACGGGTTAATATTAACACTGATAGAATTACTAAAAGCAGTAGGGCTCCCCGCGGCAATCTCCGCTGTAAATTCAGCGCCGCTTTCCGATACAAATTCACCTTCAAAAACAATATTGTTCGTAGCCTTATAGCTGGTTACCCCAGCTTCACGGCGGTTCACCGTAAGGTCTGCCTGCCTGCCCGGCACATGGTCACCGCTGATGGGTGTGCCCGCCGTATTATCAGCAAGCCCTTTTACATGGTTCCGCAAATTATCCGCTGTGATGGTATAAGCCATAATGCCCGTCTGCACCGGCCTGTTCAACTCATCGTACATCGTGTAGCTCCACTGGTTCTTGCCACGCTGCACGGCATCCTGCGCAAACACCAGCCGGTTGCGGTTATCATACACCATGTACACCAAACCGGCCCCGGGTACTTTCTTCAATATCATACGCCCACGCTCGTCATATTCATAACGGAAGCATTGCTCATTCAATATATCCCCCGACAGTGCATTCATGTTCCAGCTATTGCTGTTCAGCAGTTCCACACCCGCAGGCTGCACTACGTACCGGAGGTTACCACGGTAATCATAAATATAGTAGGTACAAAGCCAGCCCACATGGGCGTTTCCCGGCGTCGTGGCCACCTGTACTTTTTTAAGGATAACCTTTCCCGCCACATCCGTATATTGTACCACCTGGTTGCCTTCTTCATCTGCTGTTACATTTTCAAACAACGTTCCCGCACTATACATAGATGTCGTTACAGGTACACTGCCTGCGGCAAAGGCAATGGTCCAGAGGCGCACACTGTCCGAAGCTGCATTCACCCTGTATTGTGCTGTAACGCCTCTACCCGATCCCGTCCAGCTAATGCCCGGCGCCAGGGTGCTTGTTACCCTGTTGAGGGGGGATGGCTCATATTTTGTCTGCCCGTAATAATATTCTTCTCCTGCAAACTGGCTGGCGTTAAACGCGTACTGGTCAGCCATCGCCGTGTATTTAAGTTCGCCGTTGTTGCTGGCTGCCACATAAGGCAGGTACTTGCTCTGCTCCCTTCCAAAACCATCATACTCGATAACGCTCACCATGTCTTTCTGCAAAGGCGTCTGCCGCCACGCTACCGTTTGTACGGGCCTTCCCAGCCCGTCAAAATACTGCGTCACCTGTGCCACATCAGAAGGGCTGCTGAGCGCTTCCGCGGCATTGGTATCAAAAACACCGGGTTTCAAAATATCCCTTACACGGGTAAAGTTCAGGTCAGGCACACTGCTGCTCACGGTTACTTTCGACTGGTTGGTAAACACCGTAATACCGTTGGAAGTCTGCGCCAGCCTGAACCATTTGTTCGCACTCAACGTACCGGGCGCATAACTTAAAGTGGCGGCGCCGGCGATGGGGTTAAAGTTGTTTTCGTTTCCGTCCACCGAGCTTTGCCATTGATAGCTATAACTGCCATCGCCACCCGTTGGTTTGGTGCCGGTAATAGCGCCGGGGTTGCCACCGGGTGCAATGGTAATATTGGCCGGGCTTATTATACCTGCCTTAAATTCAGGATAAACCGTTACAACGGCGGAGCTGCTGTAAGCGGTAACACCATTACTTTTAACAGCCACACGGTAATAAGTGGTCGCGGTAAGTTGCCCGGGGGTATATTCAAGCCCCCCGAAAGAAATATTTGTCCATGTGCTGTTATTGGATGAGGATTGCCATTGGTAAGTATAGGAATAAGTTCCCCCGGTAACACCGGTAATAGATAAAGCCGCCGGTACGCTATTGTAGTTAATGCTTTGCGATGCCGGGCTTACTGCGCCGCCCGTTACCGGCTGTATCGGGTTGGGCGGGTTAAGTATCACGGATGCGCCGCTGGTATAATCAATCGTATTGGTGGTTGTTTCTGTTACCTTCCGCCTGTAGTAAGTTGTACGGGTGGCGGGGCTGGAAAACGACAGGTCTTTAGCGGTGGCCCCTTGTAATGTTGTATAAAATACACCGTCCGGGCTTTGTTCCCACTGATATACATAATTGCCTGTTGAACAGGTACCTCCATTGGCAGCGCTGCACACGATCGTCGCCGGTACAGTATTATAATTAATGATCTGCGAATGGCCGGAAGTAAAACTTCCTTTATTGAAAGGTGGCGCTATCGTAATGCTGAAAGAGGCATTTCCTGCGGGAGAGGTAAGGGTAATTGCACCATAATTAGACCAGGTAACAAGTATTGTCACAATACCCGGGCCGTCATGGCTACCAGAATTTCCACCCGTAGAAAGGGTACCTCCCGACACGGAATAACTAAAATCAGCATCGCCGGTGTAATAAGCGGAGACGGTATAACTGTACTGCGTGCCCGCCAGCACACAGGTAGGGCCGTTGATGCTGGCCTGGGCCTTTATCAATTGGCTACAGCCTAATGAGAGGATTGTCAAAAACAAAAGCCGTATAGCAGGTTTATAAGTAGCGTTCATTTTATATTGTTTTCGGTTCGGCATTCATTTCAGTTTGCGCTGATTAGTATTTTTACATTATTGCCCGGGAAAAAATAGTTTCACAATGCTGAAACAACCGCCTGCCAGGGGTCATAGCCCATCTCCGGGCGGAGAGGGGTTGGGGTGAGGCGCCAGGCTGGTAAACCAACCTTCTTTCCACCCTTACTTCTCCCGGATTATTTGTATGTGTATGCCTCAAACTGTTGCTTGTAAGCCCACTGCTGTCTGCATCTGTAACGATCACGAAAACAGACGCCACATCAGAGTATCCAATCGAACCGGACGATAGTTCTGTTACCTTCCTGCGGTAAAATGTTGTTTGCGTCAATGCCGATTCTATAAGCAGGTTGCCACTTGTAGCCAAATCCATATCATCCCAGCTAACCTGGTCTGATGAATACTTCCACTGGTATTCGTAGGATGGTGAGCAGGAGCCGCCGGAGTCACTGCCGCAGTTAATGGCGGCAGGTATTGCCTGGTAACTGATCATCTGACTTTTGGAACTGCTGTCAATCAACCCCGGCATAAGTTCCGGCGCAAACCGCACCGTTATACTGCCGTTCCCGTTAGCGGAAGATGCGGTCAGTTTGCCCTGGGTAGCTGAATCATTCCATACAACAAATACCTGGTTGACATTACCGGGGAAATCCTTGCAGGTACCTGGGTTTAATGTATCCAGGATAATACCCCCGGTAATACATACATGAACAGTTGACAGGGAATCAATATTGCCGCCCAGGATATATTGGTACACCGTATTGGGTGCAATGCAGGCCGGCCCGGAAATAACCGGCTGGCAAAAGCCTTTATGGATAGAAAGTATCAATACTGATACCGCGAAAATCTTTTTGAACATGGGTAATGCTTTGGATTGTTATTAATACTGTATGCCTGCTAATCCTTTGTAATGGTATTGAATGGTCTTAACGATATTGCCATCCATATCCTTCACCCAGGCCAGCCGCCCTATCGCGTCATACACATAATACAGTATCCTGCCGTCCGTTTCACATTGGCTTTTAAGGCCCACCAGTGGTTCGTAGGTGTAAGAAATCATTTGTGCGGATGCCGGGTGCAGCCTCACTTCATCAATCCTCCCTGAGCCTGATATGGTTACACTGGTAACGCCGCTTACTTTATGTTCATAATACGTCCAGCCGTTTACCGTCCGCCCTTTTTTAACCGATGTGCTGCCTGTTACTGAATAACTGGTAGTCCCTTTTGTCCAGTAAGAAACGGTGTAAGCCCCGGTATTTGATAGCGTCCCGAAACTGATATTGCCGCTTGCTAAATTATAAGCATTAACTCCGGTGGGCGATGTATTATCAGCAACCCCTCCGGCGGCATTGTAAGCCCATCCTCCCTTTGCCTGGGTTTCAAAAGAAGTAAAAGCGGCTGTATCACTATTGGTATTGATACATTGTGCCATCAGGGTATTATAGGACTCATCCCATATATAAGCTTTGTCGCCCTGCAGGGTATGCAATGTCCGTATCAGGTTGCTGGTGGAATAATCAGCAGTGCTGTAGGGTTTATAGCGGCTGTCTATATTCACGGAATAAGGGGCTGAGGAACTGAACTTCCAGGGTATAAATTGCGTCCTGAATGTTGGCTGTTGTGCAGATTCCATGATGTAAACATTCATCGGCAAAGCATTTTGGTACACATTGAAACGGCTGCTCACAACTGTTGAATCTCCTGTTGTACTCCGGTTGACAATCGTTTGTTCTATCGGCAGTTCCAGGATATGCTGGTCCCTCATCTGGTACATCTGCGTGGCAAAAATGCCTGATGGGTTGCCCGGGCCAGGTGGCACAATTTCAGCGGAAGTGCGGGTATAGCTAATGGTTTGTGTACCATCTGAATTATGTACCGCTTCAAACATCGGCTGGTAAAAATCATTGTATTTGTAGGTAATTTTCTTTTTTACAGAACTGGTGCCGCTGTAAGTACGCTCCACCACACTATCTTTTAATGTATAAAATGATTTGGCCGGAGACACAAACAGGATAACAGGTCTGTTACCACCTGAACCAAATCCACCGTTGGGCGTGCAACCACTATAGTCAAATCCACCTGACCTGTTTTGAATTGCCCTGATATCATAGAAACTATTGCTGTAATCAGCAATCTTGTAATAGTTCTTTATGGACTTTATTAAATTGTCAGAATTGTCATAATAAAGCTCTTCTATTAGTTTCCCTTCAAGATTGGCTGAGGGTGTTGGAGCAAGGTTTTTATGTGCTGCATCCAGCCAGAATTCATAGGTCTGGTTACCATTAACCGGCGGTGGTTCTCCAGGAGGATAGTATGGGGGTGCAATGTCAAACCCCACCAGGTTGGAATAATTGGAAGACGGCGTATTGATATCAAATTTCTTTACCACGTATCCGTTAGATTCGCCGGATGAACCCTGTTGAGCAATCGTTATTTGGTCGTAGCCGATCAGGATATCATTGAAGTTTACTGCCCCGTTGGAAGAATACTTCATTTGCCCGTTAGAACCGGCACCACATGCTGTAAGTTCATTTGCCGTGGTATAATACTGGATACTGCCCATGTACTTACCGATAGAATATGAATAAGTTGTGGTTCCTGTAAGATTACCTGATTCATAATTGCTTACCGTTTTAACACGTACGCCTCCACCAGTAACAGGGACTGTTGGAACCATAGTGGACTGATGAGGCTCATACTCAAAAGTTGTGCGGCCACCGGTAGGATAAACAACACCTGTCAATATCATGGCTTGAACTGATGTAGCACTGCACTCCCTGTTAAAGCCAATCTGGTTGATATTTAAAGACGAGGATGGAATGGCATTACCTACACCACCAAGGCCGGAATAAGGGATCAGGTGGCTAAAGGAATAGCCATTGGTATGATTGGATACATCGTTATAATACCCCCAATGATCCTGGCCATAAGAATACTTATCCGGAACAACCGTATTATAGTTAAACCGGTAAGGAGGCTGATATGTATCCAGGTTAGCACTTACTGAATCCAGCCTGAGCCTGCTGTTGGAGCATGCAAGGTAACCGCTGGTTGTAAGCGGTGACGGCAAATTGTAAAACAAACCTGCTAAGTAAGTACTCCAGGGCTTGAAACTGGTTTGAAAATAACTGTAATTAAAAGTTGTTGTTTTCTTTACAGCCGAGGTAATTTTATCCGATACCTTTATCTGGGATATCTTCCTGGCGCCGGGACCATATAAATCTGTTCTGGTACTGAGCAGAAAATCAACGACCGCATCAGCGCTTTCAACCCGTGTTAGATAGTACGTAGATTGAAGTACTACATTTTGTGTATAATCATTGGCAACATTGGCAGGACCTCCCGTTGCCAGCCAGTTTACCGAACTACTCATCGTAAAGGCAGGCACTATATAGCCATAATTATTGTAAGTAAACTGGATATAATCTCCCGTTGGGTGTTCTGCTTTTGTGAGTAGCCAAGCGGTTGTTGTGGTAGCCGGCACAACGGGATTACCGGATAATGTGTTGGTGGAGGTTTCTGCCTGGTTGAAATAATATTTAACACCACTGTTGTCTGTTATTGTCCAACCGGTAATATTATTGTTTGCGTCAAGGGTATACACGATCTGTGCCAGGCTTTTCTCCCCAATAAATTTTATCGTGTTGGATACTTTGTCAACATAATACGTTAATGAGTGCCCCATGAAGTTTGCGCGGAAAATATCCGGCTCCCCAGTCCCATACTGCGTCATTTCCTGAACCGCCGCAAGATGATCAAAACTGGTATTAGTAGAACATTCCGGCTGGCCGCTTTCGCAAAGTGTAGAAGGTGTTAATACAGCGTTCTCACCATTGGAGCCTACCCTTGTAAAAATCCGTTGCATACCGGTAGCCAGGTTTGCCGGACTGGTAAGTCCGCGGGTAGTTCCATTAAAATCAGCGCATCCTCTTGTTTCCACGGTTATACGTCCCCCGGCATTTAAATCCCAGCCCAGCCCAACCCACGAAGCTTCTTGGTTTACACGTATGCCTGTTGCCTGGTACGATAGAGTTATGGGCAATTCCAAAAACCTGCTTTTCAGCGTATAAATGGGTATAGCAATATTGGTAGCACCGGTAAATTCATTCACCTGGGTGGCGCCATACTTTTCAAAGCCTGCGGATTCCGGTGATCTCGGCGTATTTACATTAATATAGCTTTGATTGGGGTCTATATTGGTATGCTGCGAATAACCGGCACAGGCGAAAAACACAAAAAGAGAAGATAAAACTATCCTGGTCATCATAATAAATTAAATGGGTACGGCTTATCTTTTGTTTCCTTTAAGTTCATCCAGTTGCTGTTGTTGCTGTTCCAGTAACTTCCTGATGGATAAAATAGCAGCATCCTGTCCTTCCTTGTTTTTCAGGTCCGTCTTTAGCTGGCTGATTACTTTATCCTGGTCAATGATATATAAGGTCAGTTCCTCTATCTTTTTAAGCAGGACTGCCTGCGTATCTCCCAGGTCAACACCACTGTTATTTACGTCCTGTGCAGAAGGCACACCCGGCAAATGTTTGTTTTGAAGAATAAAGGCTTCTACCTTGTTAAGCGGCATCAGATTATATCCTTTTTCAAAAACATAATCAGGCCACCAGTTAGCATAAGCCCTTACAACAGCTTTGGTAAATAAAGCAGTGCCATTAACAGCGAGTTTGTAATCAGACAGATCTCCGGGATTACTGATTGTTCCGATTAAGACCTGCCCAGTAGCAAGCATATTACCACTTACGTGAAGTTTTTGAGTGGGCGAAGTTGTCCCTATCCCAACATTTCCAGCACCTGTCACTCTAAAAGCAGCTGCAAAAGGAGTAGTTGCATCAACTGTACCAATCAGGAAATTACCTGCCGGCGCTATTCCCAGGCTAAGGGAACCGTCAGAAAAAATTTCATTTCCATCCATAATCATATTTCCACCCATGCTAATCCTGAACGCTGCTTTGGAAGCATCATATAAACCTCCCAATGTACCAGAACCATTCACTTGTAGTTTACTCACCGGATCAGTAGTGCCAACCCCTATTTTTCCTTCGGTTGTAAAAACTGTAGGTTTCGCATTGGAATACCCGCCGGGATAGATGAAGAAATCGCCGCTGTTGGTACCAATATCTGCTATTCCAGTTGAACTTCCGGTACGCTCAAATCTTTGCTGTATGGTCGCGTTGTATGCCGCCACATGAAGTCTTATAGCTGGGGTGGTTGTACCAATACCAACATTCCCGTTATTATCAATGCGCATTCTTTCAGCCAGTGTAGTTGTACCATTGGCTACCGTTTCAAAACCCAATGCAGCGCCTCTGGCCGTTAATACATCCCATGGTTCGGTTGTACGCAAACGGATAAGCGCTCCTTCATACCTGGGACCGCTTCCTGTTGCATAAGAACCAAAATAGATGCCGCCGGCTGTTGTACCTACGGTAGAAATATTGCCACCGGTTGCAGTTCGCAATAGACTAAGGGTGTATGCATTGGAGGAAGCGACACTTAATGGCTCTGTAGGTACTACAGATGTTCCAGTACCAATACCCACATTACCAGTAGGGTTAAGATTGTTCTGGGCATTAACGTTAAAAAACGCACCCGTAATAAACAATAGGGACAGAAATGACGCTTTTTTCATTTTATTTGTTTTGATATGCTTAGTTGATTTTTGCTTATTGTTACATTTTTACAACCCCCAACCCACCCTAAACTTCAGCGCCTGCCCCCTCGGCACCTGTTGACCAGCTAATACGTCAAAAAGCAACTGTATACGCCCCTCTTTCTTTTTGCCTATCTTATACTTTTTCGTGATGCCGAATAAAGCGCTCCGTTGCCAGAGGTCCAGGTTTTTTATCTGCCGGAAGTTTTCAAACTCTTTCAGGTACTGGTATTCAAAGCCGCCGCTTAACCACAGACCTCCCCCGGCCCCTCCAAAGGAGGGGAGTTTGGCATCCAGGTACGAACGCAGGCTTATCCCCTGGTGGCTAAGGCTGATATGGTTCCAGCCACGGCCCAGGCCCAGCTTGTAACCACCGCCTACGCCAAAGGATATCTTATCACTTAGTTTGTAGCCCACCATTAACGCTATGTCCATAGTGGCAGGCAGGTAATTGGTAGTACCGCTGGTTTGTATGCTCAGTTGGTGTTCTATGCGCTTGAGGAAGCTTTTAGTCTTTTGACCGTTGGGCTTAAAATCCGGCATGGCATCATCGCTGCTGCCGCCCCCCAGTTTGTTAAGTTTGTCTTTTAACTTGTTAAGCTGGCCTTGTGCGGCCTGTACCTGTTGTTGCAGTAGTTGCTCAGTACCTCCCCCAACCCCTCCAACGGAGGAGAGAGAAGTTCCCAATACCTGTTGTAGCTGTTGCTGCACCTGGGCACGGGTTTGGAGACCCCCTCCAACTCCCCCCGCTGTGGGGAGGGTTGAACCCGGCAAACGGAACAACTGCGACAGGTAACTGTTTTTCTGGAAAAATGATTTGAAGGCGGGTATCTCCCTTATGGCGGCGATGGCTTTCTCTTCCAGTTTTTTGCGGTCTTTGATGAGGGCTTTGTATTCTTTCAGCCTTTCGCTGTAGTAGAATACTTCCTTATTGATGCCTTTGAGGTTTTTTGCCAGGTTTGTATATTGCGAAAGTTGCTCTTGTAGTTGTTGCTGCCTTTGACGGATAAAGTCTTTTATCTCGCTGGCTTTCTGCAGCTTGCCCTGTAACTCTTTTAGCTGGTTGCTTACAGCGGCTACCTTTTTCAGCTTGTCTGCAGGCAGGCCGGGTATCTTTTCCAGGTAGTTCATCGCAGTGCCAAGCGAATCCATTCCAGGCAAGTACTCTTTGAGAGGATAGGAAATGGATTTATCCAGTGGCGCCTGTAACCTGTTTTGCAGTTGCTGGTATTGCTCCTGTGTGCCGCTGAACAGTTCCACGGCTTTAGCGCTGTCTTTGGCTGCGAGCTTTTTACGCAACTTCTCTTCCTGCCTTTGCAGGCGGCGTAATAATTTGGAAGACTGTTTATCTACAGAGGAAGTAAGGCCGGCATATTTGCCTTCGATGGCATTTAATGACTTTGCTGAAATATTTTCCGGTGGAATATGTTGGGAAGAATCTGTGCCCTGGCTGTAAGCAGGTACTGCAATGGAAAGCAGAATAACAATTACAGTTATTACTGCCGCAGGAAAAGGATTACAGTTAGAATTTTTCAGACAAATTGATTTAGTGGTTGCTGTTTTCTAATGGTACTAATCGCTGATAAAGTAAATTGAAATTTTTAAACTTTCCAAAATTGCTGTTTTAATTTTTCATTTTTAATTCCGGCATGCTTTTTAAGAAAGGCCATTTTCTTAAAGAACCAGTGCCAGGCTGAGTGTATTCCTGTGTCAGGTTTAGCTTGTCGAATGCCAGGCTGAGTGTATTCCTATGCCAGGCTGAGCTTGTCGAATGCCAGGCTGAGCTTGTCGAAACCGGACCAGGTAATATAACCTTACTACCCCGCATCCGACAAGCTCAGGCTGACACATCTTAACAACTGTTATCAAATGCTTTCCTTACCCCCTGTTTCACTATCACCAGAGGAACCTTTGCCCCTTTTTCTTACAGGCGGGTACAGTAAGGTAAAATCGAAGAATGCCATACACTGTTCTTCATCCCCGCCGAATTGCTGGGCTACCTCATGCACAATGCTGTTTAATATTTTTTCCACGTTTTCACGGGCGCCCCTGCGGTTAATGCCCGATTCGCTTACAGAGGCTTTTACTTTGGAAACATCGCCCGTAGCATCCCGCCATTGCTGGTCAAATACCTGTAATTGTGTGGCCAGCTCCTGCCCCAGTTGTGCAATGTAAATGGACGATTCTTCATTTACGCGTTTTACCAGGCCGGCCATTTTTGTAATGGTGGCCTTGCTGTACTCAGATACGCCATTGGGATAGAAAGACAGGTAGCCAGGTGATGCAAAACCGCCCAGCAAATGCGCCAGCAAACCTTCTTTTTCACTCATTAAAACTTTAAAGCGCTGTATTATTTCCCTGCGCTGCTGGGTTTTGCCTTTACGGCTGTTTACCGCATTGTCTGTGCTCCTTAACTCCGCCCCAAGGTTAAGCAACGCTGCCTCAAGTTGCGCCGTGTGCGCAGCATAAGCGCTGCTGTTGTCTGAATTTTGCAGCCGGATAACCACATCGTTACCAAAATTGTACAAGCGGGTTTCTGTGATTCTTGTACTGGAAAATAAATTACCGAAAACATTCTTTTTTTTCATTTGAATGGATTTAAACATTGATTACAAATAAAAAGTTGATTGCCCGGCAGAGGATGGATGGATAAAACAGGTACGATTGGTTGAGGGTTAAGGTATAGATTTGAAGCTAAGCTACCACTAATTATTTTTCTACCGGATGCGGTTGATTTTTTTTAAGCTTAAATAAATAAAGTCTCAGTATTTTTTGGGGTACTTGTACAATAAATTATTGACTGCCAATATTCCTCAAAAAATACACCCTTCTTAAAAAAAGCTTAGCAATTAGCCCAACCTGGTTTTACAACAATTTAGTGACTACAGCAGTAAATATGTTTACGGGTTGCCGCGTTACACTCCGGCTGTCCGCCGGTAATTTTCATCCAGGGCTTTTTATTAAACAGGTTGGTATAACCAGGGCAGGTACTGTAATTTTTACCGCGGCCTTGCAAAAACTTTGTTTTGCAGCATTGCACAAATAAACAATGGCATAAATACAAGTTTTTACGGCATTGTTGCAACAAACAATGCTATAAATACAAGTTTTTATGCCATTGTACAAATGAACAATGCTACAAATACAAGTTTTTACGGCATTGTTACAACGAACAATGCTATAAATAAAAGTTTTTGTGCCATTGTACAAATGAACAATGCTACAAATACAAGTTTTTATGACATTGTTACAATGAACAATGCTATAAATAAAAGTTTTTATGACATTGTTACAATAAACAATACAGAAACAGGCAAAGTAAGTGCATTATACACCCTGTGGTGCGGCGAATACTTTGTGAGTGGAATATCTACAACTTAAAACATTGCCCGCAGATAATTTTTCGTTTGCCTTAATACTAATCCCATTTAAAACAACAGGGCCGGTTAAAACCGGCCCGTTTTTGTTCAATCAAAACAATAATTCTTCTGATGTATGCTTTATGATAATTAGTACGCTGCCGCACTTTGCGCCAGGGATAGGAGCAAGTACCCCGCAAAGCCCGTCCTGCAAGGCGGGCTGCGGAGTACTGCGGATAGCCCGGCCCTTCGGGGGCGCCCTTATTGTGGCGCCCGGCCCATAAATCTCTCTGTCTTTACAATGCCAGGCATTTCTTACCCTACTATCCATAGTTTTGTATAGCAACACCAGCACAACACAATTATGATAAAAATATCTTTCTTACTGCTTTCAGTTATCTTATTGCATATCACATTAAACAGTAATGGCCAGCAGGCTTACACAGCTTTTACCGGCGCTACCATTATTGACGGTACAGGCAACCAGCCTGTAACCAACGGCACGCTGCTGGTACAGCATGGGCGTATCATCGCCATCGGTAAAGCAGGAGAAGTTAAGATTCCGCAGGGGGCTGTTGTAAAAAATGTACAGGGCAAAACCATTATGCCCGGCATCATTAACGGTCATGGCCATGTGGGGGAATCGAAAGGTATTGACGGCGGGCATTATAACTACGCCAACATTGTTGATAACCTGGCTATTTATGCCCGCTACGGCATAACAAGTGTGGTTAGCCTGGGTGGCGATAAAAAAGAGGCCGAGCCTTTGCGTGCCATACATGATTCTGCCGCTACCGGCAGGGCAAGGTTATTTATTGCCGGTGAAATTATCAACGGCAATAACGTACAGGAAGCGCTAACCGTTGTTGACGCTAATAACAGCATGGGTGTTGACATTATGAAAATACGGGTGGATGACCAGCTTGGCACATCGCCTAAAATGCCGGCGGCTATTTACTGGCCTGTTATAAGAAGGGCACATGCATTGGGCTATAAAATCGCCTCTCACCTTTACTACCTGGAAGATGCCCGTGACCTGTTGAATGCGGGTACGGATATGCTGGCGCACAGTGTTCGCGACAAGCCGGTTGACGATGCGTTTATCGCACTGCTGAAAGTAAAAAAAGCCAGCTACTGCCCTACCCTTACACGGGAGCTGTCCACCTTTGTGTATGGCGATACTGCGGCATTTTTTGCAGACCCTTTTTTCCAAAAAGAATATGCCGCGGCTATAATACAACCTTTACTCAACCCCGCACGCCAGCAGCAAATACGCAACAGTAAGGCAGCCATTACCTACAAACAACAATTGCCTGTTGCCTTGGCCAACTTAAAAAAACTGCAGGACAATGACATACCCATTGTGTTTGGTACAGACAGTGGCGTACCTACCCGCTTTATGGGTTACTTTGAACATGTTGAAATGCAGATGATGGCAGAAGCAGGGCTTACGCCCATCCAAATCATTGTATCGGCTACAAAAAATGCCGCGGAGAACCTGGGGTTAAAAGGTTTGGGCATGCTGGCACCCGGCAATTGGGCTGATTTTTTGGTATTGGACGCAAACCCGCTAGACGATATTAAGAATACTAAGCAAATTGCAGCGGTGTATGTAAATGGGGTGGAGGTGAAGAGATAGCCAGCCTTACAGATAAAAGTTAACCTAAACTGTTCTACGGTATTGCAAATAAACTCTATTCAATCACTTTAACCTTGATGCTTTCCTGTTTCAAAGGCTTTGCTTTTGATTCCCATGGGCGTTTATACTCAAATGTAATAGTCGCGGTTCCGCATTTTTCACCTTCAACCGAAAATGTAAATATAGCGGGCGAACCTGCAATATTAGTCTCACTCGCTTTTGCTTCAATACTGTTAGAAACAGCAACAATGCCAGGCGGTTGAGTAGTTGCCACCCAGGCAAATCCAGAAGAAGCATTGCCTTGTAAATTGATAGTAAACTGTTCACCTTGCTTTATTGTGCGATTGTTCATGCGCAATTAATTAAGCTCAAAAGTCAACAATTGCCATTACATATGCAAATACCCCGGCAAACATTATTCATTTGCCGGGAATGTTATTTAATGCACTGTAAGAAATTTTCTTACCTGTCTTTACGGGGTTAAGCTGACAGCATTAAGAAACGGCATTAAACTATAATTGATCGAGCCTGAAATTGCCTGTATCCAGAAAATCCGCAGATATAATAGACCAGAAATCTTCTGCCAGGCCTCTTAAAACATACTCATAGGGCAAATATCCATACCCACTTTCCCCCCAGGATATTCCCCATGAATTTCTGATCAAAAATGCTCCGGTGGTTTTATTGTTTCCGTTCTGAATTTCTATTGCATCATCATACCCTACCACCATTACGGCGTGTCCTCCAACCCTTGACTCTCCTATATTGGGATATGGAATTTTTCCGGTTGCGCCAGCGCTATAAATGGAGCTGTAAACAGAAAAGCCGAACATGGATGGTAAACCGGAAGCAGCATACTTTTTAATATTCTCGAGTATCGCGGGTTTATCAAGTTCAGGGGTATCTAACCTAAAGTATTTTATGGATTTATAGTTGGCTGCAAAAGCATAACAAAAACTGGAAGGCTCAATTTCAAACGGATCAGAGGGGATGCCGTTTTCTCCGGTTCTATAATCTGAATAAGGCCAATATTCTTCAGGGCAAATACCAAAGCCGGCAAGTGTTTTCATAGCTGTACGCAGGTACGCCCCAGTGTCGCCTGCCCACCTGAGTAGGTTTCGTGTTACCTTGTAAACAAACAAAGCAGACCCATCCAGGTATGTATTGAAAGCCCGCTTTTGAAAGTATTCAATCATGCCTACCGCGGCCTGGGCGGTACACGACCCAATTTGCCCCTGGTCTTCAACAGGCGAACAATACTCTCTTAAATCTACCGAGGTGGCTAATTTAAAAGCTTTTGCTTTGGCACTCTTTTTTAGTGAACTGGTTATTAGTTTCACTTCAGGGGTTTCGGGTGTAAAATCCCTGAAATCAGGCAGGTCTGGAATCCATCCAAACGAAAGTTTTTTACGTTCCATTTTTTATAGTTGTTTAGTAATAAATAAATCAAATGCACTTGCATGATGTAAATCAGTGCATTCCCCTGTCAAAGGGCCCTGTGTGGGAATATTTAGATTTACAGTAACAAAATTGGCTTTTGGAAAAGGCGGAGACAACAGTGCTTTAGCGGTTTCTAAAAGGAGTATTTAGGTTAACTTAACCTGGGAAAACACGCTTTTAAATATCAGTTGGTTATTAACGTTAAAGATTCCCTATCGTTTAACAACATCTTAAACATTCGCAATCAAATTTCATCTGTACTTTGCACTCGCAAAACTGGACATGAATAAACTGGCAACATATTGCGGCAGGTTCCTGGTTATCATAGTAGCCATGCAAATCATCAACATCGGCCTGTATGCGCAGGACTTTAAGCCGATGACCGCTGCAACGCCGGGCGAAGAGACCAACATCATCAATTCCATCACAGAATACATTGCCGAATCCGTTTTACAAAAAGCCAACAGCTTCCCGGAAAAACGCAATGGCCCCCATAACCAAAGCCACAAACATCACTTAAGCATCAAGCAACACAACATAAAACTAATTAACAGGGAAAACCACTTACAACCCATTCAATCCCTATCGGTTGCCGTTGCTGTTTCCGCCAATGCACAAACACCTTATCACAATTTTGTGCGTGATATAACTCCTCCCCCTCCCAAGGCTTAACGCTTCTTCTCTATCGTAAGGAATGCGTGTAAGCAGCATTTGGCACTTAGCTGAATTACTACTATTAAGCTTCGTTGAGCAATTTGCGTGACAAAGCAGCAAATTGGAACACTTGTACTGTAACGCTTTACTGAGCAACAAATACAGTATCCGGCATTAAAATGTAATTCGGTTATGGCTGTCAGCCTGAGCTTGTCGAAGGCGGATTCATAAAAACAGGGTTTAATAAACCGGTTTCGACAATGCTTCGATAAACTCAGCAGGACAAGCTCGACCTGACATTGTTTCCAGGGCCCCGCATTCCGCATTTGGACAGACTTCATCACGTTATCTCTAAATTTTTCAGGACATGAAACAGTTCTTGCATCAGCCTGCCATACGCAGGGTACTGATGGTGCTGATGCTGGCGGCGGCATACTGCAGCGCTTCAGCGCAAACAGACACATCCATACTTAAACTTAGCGAGGTTGAGAAAATATTTTTAGACAGCAATCTTAGTGTATTGGCAGCCCACTATAATGTTGACGCTAACAAAGCCTATATACAACAGGCCAAATTGTGGGATAACCCCATACTTACTACCGATCAGAACATCTATGCTGACGGTAAATTTTTTGAGCACGGTAAAAATGCAGCAGGCCAACCTGCAGGCCAGTTTTTTGTACAGGTACAGCAACTGATAAAAACAGCAGGCAAACGCAGTAAATTAGTTGACCTGGCCACAACCAATGCAAAACTCAGTGAACTGCAACTGCAGCAAGTTCTTCATAATCTCAGGTACCAGCTTCGCCAGGACTATTATACGCTGGTACAGCAACTGGCAGATAAAGCCTTGTACAACAGCCAGCTTGAGCAGCTAACCCGTTTGCAGACTGCCATGAAAGCACAACTGCAAAATGGCAACATTGCACAGAAAGACTACCTGCGCATACAGGCAGTGGTGATAGCATTGCAGCAGGATATTACAGACCTCAACAGATCCATACTGGATGCGGAAGCTGATTTAAAAACGCTGCTGCGTTTTAATACTGCCGGCTTTATTGTACCGGCGGATACCACACAACCGGAACCGCAACTGGCGGGCAGCATAGAAGAAACGGTTGCCTCCGCCAAACAAAACAATCCCGGTTACCTGTTGCAGCAAACCCAATTGCTTTACCAGCAACAGAACCTGGTGTACCAAAAAGCACTGCGTTCCCCGGACCTTACTGTTGGCCCGGAGTATGACCATAACTCCAATTATGCGCCGCATTATGTAGGCCTCACCATATCACTTCCGCTTCCTTTATTCAACAAAAACCAGGGAAATATAAAAGCAGCAGAATACAGCATCAAGCAGCAGGAAGCTGTTACATCTGAAGCGGAAAACATTTTAAGCAATAACATAAGCAACGCCTGGCAAAAGCTGCAACTAAGCATTCAGCAAAACAATGCCACACAAAAAGAATTCTACGGCAGCTACGGCAACATATTCAACAATATGCTGCAGAGCTACCGGCAGAAACAAATAAGCCTGCTGGAATTTCTTGACTTTTTTGATGCGTACAAAGAAGCACAGTTAAGGCTTCAGCAGCAGCAGCTAAACCTGCGGCTGGCCAAAGAAGAATTAAACTACCAGGCAGGAACAGATATTATACCATAACAAACCCTTATTTAAAAGAACAATTATGAAAGCGATAAATATATTTCCAGGTTTGGTTCTTTTGCTGCTCTGCTTTGCATCCTGCAAAGAGCCCGAGCCTGCGCCGGAAGAAAAAAAACAATTCTGTTTAAGCGATACCATGCAGCACATGATTGCCATTGATTCGGTAAGGATGTGCCGCATTGATGATGAAATACAATTAAGCGGTGAAGTAAGTTTTGATGAAAACAAAGTGGTAAAAATATTCCCCCGCAGCAGCGGCCAGGTGGTTGAATGTAAAGTAACACTTGGCGATAAAGTACAGGCCGGCCAGGTATTGGCCATCATTAAAAGCGCGGATGTTGCCGGCAATTATGCGGATATGAGCAGCGCGGATGCAGATGTGGCCATCGCCAAAAGGCAGATGGACAACCAGGAATCCTTATACAAAGGCGGCATCGCCAGCGAAAGGGAATACACGGAGGCCAAACAGAATTACGGGAAGGCACTGGCAGCAAAAAGAAAGATAGAATCCCTCATCAACATCAACGGCGGCAGGGGGGCACAGCCCGGCGGCAATTACATCATCACCTCTCCCATTACCGGCTACATTGTTGAGAAGAAAGTAAATGCCGGCAACTTCATCCGCCAGGATGAAAGCGATAACCTGTTCACCATTTCCGATTTGAAAGAAGTATGGGTGATGGCCAATGTTTTTGAAACTGATATACCAAGGGTAAAGGACGGCATGCCTGTTAAGGTAACTACACTGGCTTACCCCGACAAAGTGTTTACCGGCACGGTGGATAAAAGCAGCGAAGTACTTGACCCCGTTAACAAAGTAATGAAAGTGCGTGTAAGGCTAAGCAACGATGCACTTGTATTAAAACCGGAAATGTTTACCACCGTTACCGTAACCAATGAGCAGGAAGGTTCGGCATTATGCGTGCCATCAGGCGGCATTGTGGAAGAAAGCGGCAAGACTTACCTGGTGATCTACAAAAACAATTGCGACCTGAGTGTAAAAGAAGTGAGCGTATTAAAAGTCGTGGGTGATAAAACTTACCTGTCTGATGGTGTTCAGGCCGGCGAAAAAATCATTACCAGGAACGCTTTGCTGATTTATGATGAGTTCACTGATAATTAGCCTTCGACAAGCTCAGGCTGACATGGCCTTCGACAAGCTTAAGCAGACAGCTTGTTTACAGGTTGCTGCACAATGGGGAGTAAAGAACAGAACCCTTCGTTAGCTCAGGGCAGGCTACTGCGGCAATTGGTGAAGAGAATTGCCGCAGTACAAGAGTGCGACGCAAGAAAAGCATCATAGTAGTAAGTCAGCCGGGCCCATAAAAATTATTCAACATGTATTCATTGAATACCATTATTCACCGCTTCATGCCTTTGCTGAGTTGGCAGGTGCAGGAAGCTCAACATAAAGCTTTATGGTAAAGCTTATCAAGCAAATCATTCATTTTTCACTGCGGCACAGGTACCTGGTATTTTTTTTAACCGCGGTGCTGGCGGTTATTGGTTTTGTGAGTTACGAGAACACACCGATAGAAACTTTTCCGGATGTAACCAATACGCAAATCATCATCATCTCGCAGTGGCCGGGCAGAAGCGCTGAAGAGGTGGAGAAATTCATTACCATTCCGCTGGAAACATCCCTGAACAGCGTACAGAAGAAAGTAAACCTGCGCACAACCTCCGCATTTGGCCTGAGCTACATACGCATCATTTTCGACGATGATGTTGACGATGCGTTTGCCCGGCAGCAAGTGTTAAGCAGGCTAGGCAATGCAGACCTGCCGGATGGCGTAAAGCCAGATGTGCAGCCGCCGTATGGCCCTACAGGGGAAATATACCGCTACACGCTGAAGAGCAAAACAAAAAGCATACGCGACCTTAACACCATTCAGCAATGGGTGCTTGACAGGCAGTTTAAATCCATACCCGGCGTGGCGGATGTAAACAGCTTTGGCGGCGAAGAAAAAAGTTATGAAGTAAGCGTTAACCCCGAATACCTGATCAAGTACGGGCTTACCTCCCTTGATGTTTACAATGCGGTAGCAAAAAGCAATGTTAATGTTGGCGGCGATGTAATAGAAAAGAATGGCCAGGCCTATGTTGTACGTGGTATTGGCCTGCTGAATAATATTGATGAGATTAACAGCATAATCGTTACCAAAATAAATGGCGTACCTATTCTTATACGCAATGTTGCCACGGTAAGAGAAACCGGCAAGCCACGGCTGGGGCAGGTTTCAAGGGATAACCAGGAAGATGTGATTGAAGGCATTATTGTAATGCGCAAGGGAGAAAACCCTGCGCCGGTACTGGCAGCGATTGAAGCGAAAGTAAAAGACCTGAATGAAAATGTACTGCCGCAGGGTGTAAAGATTGACACGTTTTATGACCGTACCAACCTGATGGATTTTTGTACGGAAACAGTTATTCATAACCTGCTGGAAGGCATTGTACTGGTTACGGTTATCGTGTTCCTTTTCATGGCCGACTGGCGCACTACACTTACCGTTAGTATCATTATTCCGCTGTCGCTGCTGTTTGCTTTTATGTGCATGCGCTTAAAGGGCATGACGGCCAACCTGCTCTCCATGGGTGCTGTTGACTTTGGTATTATCATAGACGGCGCCGTTGTAATGGTGGAAGGCTTGTTTGTAGCGCTTGACCACCGCGCCAAAGAAGTAGGCATGGAGAAGTTTAACAAGCTGGCAAAGTTGGGGTTGTTTAAACAGGTGGGCACCGAAATGGGTAAGGCAATATTTTTCTCCAAGCTCATTATACTTACCTGCCTGATACCCATTTTTTCTTTCCAGAAAGTAGAAGGCAAAATGTTTTCTCCGCTGGCGTATACATTGGGTTTCGCTTTATTGGGCGCACTCATTTTTACGCTTACGCTGGTGCCTGCTTTATCCAGCATACTGCTTAAGAAAAATGTAAGGGAAAAGCATAACCCGGTTGTACTGTTTTTTGAAAGAGGCATTACCAGGCTATTTAATAAAACATACAGATACCCCGTTACAAGCCTTGTGGTGGCGCTATGCATCATGGCAGTTACTTTCTTTTCCGCCAGGTTTTTAGGCACTGAATTTTTGCCCGACCTGGATGAAGGCGCCCTTTGGGTGGAAAGTGAACTGCCCATGAGTGCCAGCCTGCCGCAGGCAGTAGAGATTTCCAACAAGATGATACAGATCATCCGTGAGTTCCCGGAAGTGAAACAAACACTCTCGCAAATGGGCCGCACCAACGACGGAACTGACCCGAAGGGCTTCTTTAATGTACAGGTACAGGTGGACTTAAAGCCCCGCAAAGAATGGCGAAGCGGATTATCGGAGGAAGCCTTGATTGACAGCATGGATATGCAGCTACGAAAAATTCCGGGTGTGATATACAACTATTCACAGCCCATACGCGATAACGTGGAAGAAGCTGTTGCCGGTGTTAACGCGGCTATGGCCGTTAAGATTTTCGGCCCTGATTTTAACACACTGGACAGCCTTGCAGACAAAGTAAAGGATGCCATTAAAGATGTACGCGGCATTGAGGATCTGGGTATTCTGCGCAACCTGGGCCAGCCGGAATTCCGTATTGCATTAGACCAGCAGAAGATGGCGTTATACGGCGTTAATACAGCCGATGCACAGGCTGTGATAGAAATGGCGATTGGCGGTAAAGCAGCATCGCAATTGTATGAAGGGGAACGGAAATTTGACATCCGCGTACGTTACCAGAAAGATTTCCGGGACACGGAGGAGAAGATCAACCGCCTGATGGTGCCGACACAGGATGGTTCTAAAGTTCCCATCAGCGAAATAGCGGGTATTAAAACACTTACCGGCCCCGCCTTCATTTACCGCGATAACAACAGCCGTTATATCGCCGTAAAATTTTCAGTGCGTGAAAGAGACCTGGGCAGCACCATTGCCGAAGCGCAGCAAAAAATGCAGCAGAAAATAAAGCTGCCCAAAGGTTACAGCGCCACATGGAACGGCCAGTTTGAAAACCAGCAGCGTGCCACCAAAACACTTGCACGTGTGGTACCGCTTTGCCTGCTCGGCATCTTCCTTATCCTGTTTGTAACATTTGGTAATGTAAAAGATGCGGTACTAACCATCATGAACGTGCCTTTCGCTTTAATCGGCGGCATCCTCGCATTGCATATAACAGGCATCAACTTCAGCATCAGCGCGGGCATCGGTTTCATTGCGCTGTTTGGTGTTTGCATTCAGAATGGTGTAATACTTATCAGCGTGTTCCGCAAAAACCTGGAGGCAAAAATCCCGTTGCACGAAGCCATACTTGAAGGTGTACGTTCACGCATACGCCCCGTGGTAATGACGGCCCTGATGGCTGCAATAGGCTTACTGCCTGCGGCGCTCAGTCATGGCATCGGCAGCGAAACGCAAAAACCGTTGGCGGTTGTGGTAATTGGTGGTTTGATTACTTCCACCATCCTCACGCTGCTGATACTGCCCATCATTTATTCACTAGTGTTTCGCTTTGTGCATAAAAGAGAAAACATGAAGTTGTTGAAAAAGATAAACTGAAGAAAGTTATGAAGTCAGGAATTCAATAAGACATAAAGACAATAAGGAGAAACAATTCTTGCCGGTTGATTTCGCGGCTCAATCGCTCCTTGACTTCCTGACTCCCTGACTTTTTTGACTCTTTGAGTTTTTGACTTATTGTCTCTTTGACTTAATGACCTTATTAAAAATACTGGTGCGTCCTATGCATCAGAGTCATGTCCAAAGGCGGGGCGATTCTTCGTCCTGCCGATTTTTACCATCAGGGATTTGCTTTTAGGTAGTTAGGGTTGTCCCAACGTTCGGGACTACTATTAAGCGCCGGTTGTGTCACTCACTTGTACGCTTTGTCCGCTATGCAGCAATGTGCAACCGGTTTTGTTTAAACAATATTCATTAAATGCATCTGCAATGAAAGCCATAGTTAGTTTCTTTATTACTATCAGCCTGGCAGCAACATGCGCAGCCCAGCAGGATTCAGCGGTTAATAAAAAATTTTCCATTCACTGGCAGGCTACTGCCATACCGCAATATCATTTCGGCTTTAAATCTCCCTACAGCGGGTTAAACAGCCTGCAGGCATCAGAACCATTAAAAACATCTTTTACTACAACACTATACCTGGCTTATAAACCGTTTCGCAGCACCTACCTGGTATTCGATCCCGAAGCTGCGGGTGGTAAAGGTTTAAGCAAAACGCTCGGTGTGGCTGGCTTTCCCAACGGAGAAATATACCGTGTAGGAGATCCGGCTCCTAAGCCTTATATAGCACGGCTGTATGTCGAGCAACGCTTTCCGTTATCGGATAAAAAAGAAGCTGTAGAGGGCGGTTTAAATGCCATCCAGGAAACAACCAACAAAGAGTATATATCTGTATTGGCCGGCAAATTCAGCCTTACAGACTTTTTTGATAATGGCGCCATCAGCCACGACCCCCGCACCCAATACCTCAACTGGGGCTTAATGGGCAGCGGCGCATGGGATTACCCGGCCAATGTGCGTGGCTATACACTGGGGCTTGTAATCCAGGCTTTGTATCATGATTTTGCGTTGCGTTATGCCATTACCAGCATGCCCACCGAAGCCAACGGCGCCAGCCTGCAATGGAAGTACAATAAAGCCATGGGCCAGGTGCTGGAACTGGAGAAAGAACATCTCTGGCAAAAAGATGACACACATTTCGGCACGTTACACGCCGGTGTTTTTTGGAATAAAGCAAGAATGGGCAATTACGAAACATCCATAAAAAACAGCTTGCCATCGTACGCCCCGGATATTACCGACAGCCGCGTATATGGCCGCGATAAATTTGGTTTTTATGGCAGCATAGACAATCATTTTGGCAAATTCCATCATTTCATCAAAGCCAGTTGGAACGACGGCAAAAACGAAACCTGGGCCTTCACTGAAATTGACAGAAGCTTTGCTACCGGCGTAAGCCTGGATGGTTCCCTGTGGAAAAGAAACAACGACCATTTCGGCATGGCTATTTTGGCCAACCGTTTATCCAAACCTCACCGGGATTACATTGCTGCAGGCGGTTACGGATTTCTTATTGGCGACGGCAAACTAAATTATGCGCCGGAAGAAATAGCGGAGTGTTATTACTCTTTCAACTTTTTTAAGTGGCTGTACATCAGCCCTGACTATCAATTCATTCTTCACCCGGCCTATAATAAAGACAGAGGCCCGGTTAATGTTGCAGGGTTAAGGGTGCATGTGGAGATCTAATCCAGCACGGGGAGAGAAAGATGATATGTTCTTAGATTTTTTTCCTGTGGGTAGGCTGTTGAGTAGTATTCCTGACGTACAAGTGACACAAGGGACGCTTAATAGTAGTCCCGACGTTCGGGACAGCTAAGTACAAAAAGATTCGTAACAAAAGACCGGCCTGCATTACTGCAGCCGGCCTTTTTGTTTCACCCTAAAAACATATTTTAACTTAATAATGGTGTTTTTGCACTTTGAATGTTTTTATCTCGTTCCCGTCATCCACCTGTACAATATAAGTTCCCGAAGCAAGATTGGCTACGTTTAAAGAGACATTGTTAACAAAGGTTTGCTGCCGCAGCATTTGTCCCTGCACGTTGAACAGCCTTACAACAGACCTGCCGTTATCCTGCCTGGCCACTGAAACATTCAGGTATTGGCTGAATGGATTAGGATAAGCCATTGTTGCAGTTACCTGGCCCAGGCTTACTATTTCGATGTTGGAGTAAGTGGTCATGCCATCCTTATCAACCATTTTAAGACGGTAGTAATTTTTGCCGCTTACAGGGCTGGTATGCAGAAGGCTGTATGCATACTTTCCGGCCACATTGTTGTGTTCAGCGTTTACTGTTCCGATAGCGGAGAATGATCTTCCGTTGCTGCTAAAGAGAACCTCGTAATGGTCAAGGTTTTTCTCGTCAGTTACTTCCCACTTCACCTGAACATTTTTACCTGCGGGAACAGCTTTGAAACTTGCAAGCTTAACAGGAAGTGTATAGTCTCTTTCAATTTTTACATACTGGTACAGGTAATTATTGAAATAATACTGCTCAGCTTCGGCTTTATCGGGGTTTACATGCAGGTAAAGATTGTATACACCTTCAAGCGCAGATATATCTATTGCAAAGGAGATAAGCGCAGTGTCGCCTGCAGCCAGCACCCTGGTTGGCTTTACGACATATTCAATCGCGTTGCCCAGGCTGTCGTACAGTACCAGTTTTACTTTAAGCTGGCTTGTAAAGTTTGCATCGCTGATATTTTTGAAAGCAACCACACCCTTCAAAGTATCCTTCATTTTGTTAATACCGTGATTGTAATGTATCAATGAAGGAATATCGAATGCCAGGTTAGGTGCAATAGCGCCTTCCGGGTATGGCTGGTATTCAACCGACCATTTTTCCAACTGGTATGGTGTTGCTTTAACGCCATCAGCATTTTTCATCCTGAGCTTAAGATATGGATAAGCAGAAGCATCTATGGATGAAATATCAAATTCCCTGGTATCGCCATCAACAGTATAAAGTACGTTGGTTTCGCCATTAGCCTTAACACCTGTTATTTCATAAGCAATGGAATCAACACCATCAAGCGCGGGGCCATCCCATTTAAACTTGCTGAACGCTTTACCGGGGCCAAATAGTGGGGAAGTTATATAGCCGATCGTGTCTGAAGCAGGGATGTTAACAGATAGGTTTACACGGTCGTACAGACCTTCTGAAAATTGTACAACAGGAGCAAAACGATTGCCGTCATTCTTTTTATATACCGCAACAAATGTTCTTGGATAAGTATAAGGATCAAGGTTAACGCCTTGCTGCTTAAACCTGTGATACAGTGAATTACCCGCTCCATACAAGGCTGTGTCTGATGCCCAATCCGTAGGAGCCCAATCGGCATTACCAGCGTCGTAAATACGTTTTGCAATTACGTAAGAACCGTTTGGAACGGCATCCAGGAAGTCCATAGCATTTTTCCTTGCTTCCGGGTAAGTGCTATAGAATTCAAAATTGTTTAACCGCAGTGGCGAACAAACCCATGCCGAATTAAATGCCTGTGATGGATTTGGCATGGGCTTGAGGCTTAAAGAATCAAGCACATGAAATATCATTGAATTGCCGATACATGCGCTGGCTGCAATTACGGTACCATTAACCTGCGTACTGAAGTGGAATTCCTCTGTACCGCTGTATGGATAAATGGATTGCTGCACAAAAACATTCGATAAGGTGTGGGCAAAACTATACTTGCGTGAAGCGCTATCCAGCAATAACCCATCCAATATAGATTTGGTATGCTGGTAAAAATGCGCCTGCATAAAGCCTTTGTTGCCACCCTGGATATGTGTGAATGATGATACATTCCAATTGGGCTCACTGTCGTTGGCCGCAATGCGCCAGTAATATACAGTATTGTTGAGTGTAAGTGCAACAGTGCCGGCTTCAACCAATCCCCCGGCTGTAGTTTTATAAATCGTTTGCTTGAAAGGGGAATTGAAGAGAGCTGTTGTATCCATTTCAATAATGTAATCCTGCTCCTTCTCAAGCGCATCAGCGGTTGAACCTATCAGTTGAACGGAATTGCCCGTTACAATTGAATAATTATAAGGATAAACAGGCTTTACATCACTACCGATAATCTTGAAGGAAGCTGTAGCCACATTGTTATTCTCTGTTACTTCAGCCAATTTATTTTCTTCATCAATAAATACCGTGATGAAGCCAATCCCTTTATCCCTGTTAGCAATAATGGGCAATTTCACCTCAATTGAAGCCGAAGATGCTACCGGTCTCATTTTTTTGCTGAAGATGAAAACGCTGTCGCCTGAAGGAAACTTTCTGTAGAAATTCAATGTTACAGAATCAGCAGAAATACGCCCCAGGTTATACACGCTAACTTTTACCGGCAAAACTTCATCTGCTACTGATATGGATTTAGCTATCTGTATGCGGCTTGAATCTATCGCGTAATCAGGCAAATCAAAACTATTCATTTTTAAAGCCGGGTCGCCATGAAATTCGTATTGTTCTGCGTGAATACGGGCGAAGAAATCAAAGATGCCCAGTTGGCTTAAGGTTTGAGAAATGGCCTCCTGCGAAATTTCACTAACCGGTTTGCCATATTTGGTTTTGGCTATGGCTGTATAATAATTTTTAGTGAACGCGTCAAGATAGGGCACAGCACCAAAACTGGTGGTCGCAATATAGCCGATGGCACCTCTGGCCGGCTCAAAAACAAATTTTTCCGAAGTTGTTGAACGAATATTAAGCCTTTCCTGCTCAAAGCCAAAAATGTTTCCGGCTAAACACCCATTCACTATAAAAAGAGGGTATTTACCTTTATTGTTGTATTCGTTCGGGTTACTTAAGCTAAAGTCGAGGCTGGTTTGAGACGAGTGGCCAAAATATTCTACAAGGCTGGCCCCTTGTTCGTAAACAGACTTAAAGTTTATGATTGCTTTAGGATAGCTGGCAGGATCGGCGGTTTTGCTAAAGCTGGTTACCACACCGCCAAACAGTGTGTCGCTGATAATTTTTTTGTAGTTATCATTATACGCGTCAAGCGTGGAGCCTAAAACAGCATCGCTTGCGCCCGTTAAATGTAATACATTACGCATCCAGGCTTTTTCATCAATAGTGTTGGGGCCACTGCTTTGAGATGCTTCATACTCCATAATCTTTTTCAGGTAATTACCTACTTCTGCGGGCGTAGCAGCCGAAAGCCTGCCTACCGGTGTAGCAACCACCGGGTTCATATCTTCAGAACACATCAGGTTGTCAGACCCTGGATACCCCCAGGTGGGTACAAGGTTCGTCTTGTCGGCCACAGCATTACTCTCATTCTTCCGGTAGCTGGCATAATCAACACCTTTACCAAGCAGGAAAACCATCCTGGGAGCTTCAGAAAAATTTTTCCTGGCGTAACGGAGAAAATTCTTGATGGCAAGAGGGTGCTTTTTAATACCATATGCAAACTGGTCGGTAAGTTCGTTTACATCTATCAATTTGGCGTTAAAGCCACCGCCTGCGTCAGAACTGCGGTATGCCCTGTATTGTTCAACGTAGTTATCCGATCCGGTTCCGTAAAGAATCGGATTGCTGATAATAAGGTAGTCACCCTGGCTGCTGGCTTTCTGATAATTTACAAATTTGCGGGTTTCAAACCCTGTTGCCGCCTGTGCCGCGGAGCCATCACTTCTTACCATTACAAGCTTATAATCAACAGAAGACGCATTCAGTAAGAACCGCCATGTACTTCCAGACCCTGCCACTGCTACATATCTCTTTCCATTGGCCATATCCAATAAAACCGGTAGCCCCGAGGTATTGCTAAAATTGCTTACACTAATTAACCTGCCGGTATCAGATGCCGGTAATGAAAATTCAAAGCTGCTGGCGCCGCCGAAATCAAATAGACGGGGATAGGTTAGTTCAACAGTAGCCACATTCATAAGGTCACTGGTTCCGCCGCTTAAATTTTCAATCACCACCGTTGCCTGGTCGTTCTGTATTTTTGAAACAGCTATATTCTTTATTTCGGGAGATGAGGTATTGAAGTAATTCATGGTAAACTGGCTAACCTCGTCCCCATTAATGCTCACTTTTACTTTACGCGGATTTAAGGCTGCACCAACGGCGTTTATTTTCAATGTCATTGCAGCGCCATTTGCATCCGCATGTAAATCTAGAAAACTTTGTGGTATAGGACCCTGGCCGCATCCACAAGCTACAGGCCTGGTGGGCCTGCTAACCCACATTTCACCACGGTCGTATGATGAAGAGTAAAGGTTTGTGCTGGCTACCGCGGCAAGCCCGGGATTAATATCAAACCTGTAATAGCGGCCAATTTTATACATGAAGTTTGCTTCGGGCTGTATGCTGGCTGTGGCCGCATTGTTGGCAGCATTTGTGTACCGCTTATTGTTACCGGAAGTATTAACAGTAAAAAAATAGGCTGCGGTATCGGTTTGCATGCTCCAGTAATCGGATAACTGGTAATCCGGTTGCCTGTATAAATCCCGGTCTATTTTGCCGTCATTTATTTCTCCCCAGAATTCTATGTAATCGCCGGCACCAGGCACACCTGCAGGTTTGGATGTATAGAGCATTACTTCCTCGCCGTTATGCCATAGCTGCAACTGCTCAAATGGTATATAGCCAATACCAGCGGAGGTAAGAGAAGCCTGGGAAATACGAACAACCCCTTTTTTTACAGGTGCATTCACTATATCAAAACCAAATGGGCCTATCTTGAACTTATAGTAGGTCTTGTTGAAGTCTATCCACTCGTTACGGTATGATTGAGAATACGCAGAGCAGTAACAGAGGGCAAGCAGCAGGACGGCTAATAATCTTCGTGGCATTTTCTTAGAGTTTGAGGATATTAGACATGGATTTTTTTGTGATAATAGAATACAAAATTGCGCTCTTTTATTTTAACACTCATCAACCAAGCCATTAATTAAGGATTAAAAAGAAGTTGCTTTACACTGTGAGCATACCTGCCAAGTACTTACTTTTGCGCAAAATTTCATGCAATGAACCTGGTTGAAGAGTTACGCTGGAGAGGTATGATACAGGATATAATGCCTGGTACAGAAGAACAGTTAAACAAAGAAATGACGGCAGCTTACATTGGCTTTGACCCTACTGCTGACAGCCTGCATATTGGAAGCCTGGTGCCAATATTACTATTGGTGCACCTGCAACGGGCTGGCCACAAGCCTTTTGCACTGGTAGGCGGCGCCACCGGCATGATTGGCGACCCGAGCGGCAGAAGTGATGAACGCAATTTGCTGAACGAAGAACAGTTGAACAAAAATCTTGACGGCATCAAAAAACAGCTTTCCCGCTATCTTGATTTTGACACAGTCAAACCCAATGCCGCTGTTATGGTAAACAACTATGACTGGTTTAAAGGCATATCCTTCATTGATTTTTTACGCGATACCGGCAAACACATTACCGTTAATTACATGATGGCAAAAGACAGTGTGAAAAAAAGGATCGAAGGAGAAACCGGCATCAGCTATACTGAGTTTGCTTACCAGCTTATGCAGGGTTACGACTTTTACTGGCTGTACCAGCACCATAACTGCAAGCTGCAAATGGGCGGCAGCGACCAGTGGGGAAACATTACTACCGGTACAGAATTGATACGCCGTAAAGCAGGCGGACAAGCCTTTGCCTTTACCTGCCCTTTGCTTACCAAAAGCGATGGTGGCAAATTCGGTAAAACCGAGCAGGGCAATGTTTGGCTTGATCCGGAAAAAACTCATGCTTTTAAATTTTACCAGTTTTGGTTAACTGCTACAGATGAAGATGCCAAAAAGTGGATTAAGATTTTCACCTTTTTAGGCAAAGGGGAAATTGATGAGCTGATTACAGCACATGAAAAAGATGCTTCTCAGCGCATTCTGCAAAAAACGCTGGCAAAAGCCATTACCATTTTTGTTCATGGAGAGGATGAGTATTTGAAAGCAACAGAAACAACTGAAAAAATATTCGCCAACAAAACCGCCCCGGCAGAAAGCCTTAGCGTGGAAGACCTGGAAGGGATGGAAGGCGTTGAGAAATTTGATTTTCCACGCACTAAAATAAAGGAAGGCATAGATATCGTAAGTTTCCTGGCCGAAACGGGTATTCTTGCCAGTAAAGGCGAAGCAAGAAAGATGTTGCAAAATGGGGGTATCAGCATTAACAGGATAAAAGTTGACAGTGTGCAGGAAATAATTAACGAATCAAAGTTGCTGCACCAACAGTACATCCTGGTGCAGAAAGGCAGGCGTAATCCCTATCTTGTTAAAATAGCCTGAACAACCTCTTTTACAACCTGCTTTTAGCTGTGTAAAACCTGCATATAAAGTGCGTAACGGGTGTAAAACAAACAGTTGATTTTTTTGGATTCCCGCTATAGGTAAACGTATCTTCAATGTACAATTGAGGAGCAGAATATCTGTAAAAAGATTGAATGCATCTTGAGGTGGAAATGCCTGTAAAAAGGCAATGAAGCCACGGAAGCATCGGGTTAGGAAAAGTATCGGAATAAGCAATTAGGAAGATACTGAACCAAACTTGGTGCTTTCTTTTTTATTTATGCTTATGTACCCATATCTCCCCCCTGTAACTATAAGAAGTCGTTTCAAAGACAATTCTTTTGGATACCAGCAGCGGTTTTTCATGGCATCGCCTCTTGCGTCGCAATCCTTTCATCGTTCGGCTATAATGGCGGCTCTGGTTTTATGCAAAATCTTCAAAACTAAATTTAAACAGTTCTCAGGCTGTGTACCCCATCATTTTTCTATTGCAAAATAGCTTAGAAATATGCCTTATGCCGAATGGCCAAACCATTAATACCCCCAGACGAATTCCCGGTGTGATCTTCACACTTGTTTCAGTGGGCAGCTATCCAGGCCACAAACAAACTTTAAACAACTAAAGCCTGTTGTACTATGGGGAATAGAGAACAAGGCGTTAACGAGTGCGACGCAACGACGCCTCATAGTGGCTCCTCCTGCCGGGCCCATAACCACTCTTCTGCCCCATGCATGAAATGCATGGCTACACATAACCCGCAATTAATATTTTGTTTACCCGGGAAGCATAACTTTACCGCCACACGCTAACGCATAAAAAAGCTTTTTTTCATTTGCGCACTCGCAATTACCGGGTATAGCGCTGCGCAAACTACCGTTAATAAAACTGCTTACTATCTTATTGCCCACCGTGGTGGCGTGGTGGACAGTATAAACGCGGAACGGCCTGCCGGCTTTGCAACAGGCTATTGAGCGTGGTTATAAAATGATTGAAATTGATGTACGCCTGACTAAAGACTGTGTACTGATTACCCAGCACGACGCTGCTGCATTCGCGGCCAGGTTTTCTAAAAGAAAATAAACTGCGACAGCCTTGTGGGTGAAGCCATCGCCAGTGTAGCGCATCATTAAAGTAGGGTTGGCATTATTCCTGTTCAATAGCTTCCGCTACGCGGATGTAATACCCATTGATATCAATAAAAGCAAATTCCTTAAGCTGGTAAGGATGTGTTCTTAATTCTTCGGCTAATTCAATTTGGCGTTGCTTAAACTCAGCAAATACCTGCTCTATGTTTTCAACAAACCATAGCAGCGGCAGCCGGTGGCGGCTGTTATTGATATTACTGGCGAAAGCGGGGTCTTCGGCAAAAAGAAGCCGCAGGCTGTCCCTTCTTATACCGCCGTCTTTTTCACCAAAGACCCATTCATCTGTAAAGCCCAGTTTATCCCGGTAATAATCAAGTGTTGCACGCAGGTTTTGTACCGGCAAATGCGGGCCGCTATTAATGAATTGTACTATGCTCATTTTATTGTTTTAGTGGTGCAAATCACTTGCATTCTTTTTGATAGATACCCCATACGCAATTCGAAAATTCTCCTGCGGCAAATTGTATCCTGCGCCGCTCATTTTGAATTTCATAAATGGTAAAACGATGAGTTTGCCCATACAACGGGTCTTTAACCTCAACACTTTCGCCAGTACTTTCCCATTTGCAATTCCAGATGTTTAATCCGCTTATTTCAAAGTATTCGCCATCCGGAATTGTTTTCACATGCTTCCATAAATCATCTACCATAAATAGTTTTGATATTAGTATTACTTACCAACAAGTTAAGCATTAAAATAAAGTGGAGCATAGTGGCTTTGGTTGTTCCATGTTCATTTGTTAAAGTTTACTATTAGCAGCGGGTATTGAAGAGCTTTTGCACTGTATCATTCAAACAAATCATAAGCCTTTTAAACTTCAACAGACTGGCAACCAGCAACTGGCAACCGGTAACTGTTGAATGAGCTTCTTCACTTCATCGTTCAAACAAATTATAAGACTTTTAAACTTCAACAGACCGGCATCCTGCAACCGGTAACCTGCAACCGGCTGTTGGGTGAGGGATTGAAGCGGTTACCCCGCTGAAGCCTTCGCAGCCGGGCTTTGTGGCGGAGTATGAGCGGAAAGCCCGGCCCCTTGCGCAGCTTGGGGACACCCCCTGAAATAAATATTCTCAAAATAGATTTTATACGCCGCGCAATTGTATCAAAACCGTCCGCAGTGAACGGATTTTGTTTCATTACCGGACACATATATAGTTGTTAATAGATTGTAAACAGAATGATTTTCATGTAGTTATACCGGCTGGCACGTTTTGGCACCACGTTGGACTTATACTATGCATCAAACGAAAATTATCTAACTCAATTTTAAAACAACATTTATGAAAAGGTTTTTTATCACTTCAGCTCTCATCATCAGTTTAGCAACCAGCGTAATGGCAAACGGTAACAAAGTTTACGGATTTACCGGCGCCAACGCATTCAGCAAGGCCTTTCCTGAAGCCACCAATGTAACAGTAAAAACTGTTGACCAGCTTACCAAGATAAGCTTTACATCCGGCAACCAAAACATGGAAGTATACTACTCTACAGAAGGTGAAATGGTAGCCCAAAGCAGGCATATTAAACTCAGCGAACTACCGGCAGGTTCCTCTGAAACCATCAGCAAAGAATACGGCGGCTGGACTATTACCGAAGCCATTGAATTTACCGACGAAGCAGACAACAGTGTACATTACTATGTTGGCCTTGGCATTAACAATAAGAGCATGATACTGGAGGTTAACAAGAACGGCGAAATAAGCACTTTTAAAAAGAAATAATTGCCCTCCTGAAAGCAAAAGAGATGCTGTAAGAATAAATACAGCATCTCTTTTTTATTACAGGAAAGAAAACTACTTACTTACCAAACTTTTTCTTTAAAGCAGCCAGGGCATCGTTAACACTCATGGCGCTCAGGTCTTTTTCTGCATTGTTTTTACGTGCAAGCTGTGGCCTGTTGCCACCCGGCCTTTTTGCGGGTGCTTCCTGGGTTTGTTTGATGGATAAGGCAATACGCTTACGGGGCATGTCAACCTCCAGCACTTTAACCTGCACTTTGTCATTAAGTTTCAGTACTTCGTTGGGGTCTGTAATGTATTGATGCGCTATTTCGCTCACGTGCACCAGGCCGTCCTGCTTAACGCCAATATCCACAAAAGCGCCAAAGCGGGTAATATTGGTAACAACGCCTGGTACTACCATGCCCACCTGCACATCCTCAATGGCATAAATGCCGGCAAACTCAAACTGCTCCAGTTCGCTGCGTGGGTCGAGGCCAGGTTTTTTCAACTCGTTCAATATATCCCTAACCGTAAGTTCGCCAAACTGCTCTGTTATATATTTTTTTGCATCAACCTGTTTAATAAGCGCTTCGTTGCCTATTAAAGCTTTCACTTCAACACCGGCATCAGCAGCCATCTTTTCAACAAGGTTGTAAGCTTCCGGGTGCACGGCGCTGGCATCCAGCACATTCTCTCCACCGTTAATGCGCAGAAACCCTGCGCATTGTTCAAATGCCTTACCGCCCAGCCGCGGCACTTTCAATAATTGGTTACGATGCGTAAAGCGCCCTATTTCGGTACGGTGTTTAATGATATTTTCAGCAAGGGTTGCCCCTATGCCGCTTACATAACCCAACAGATGTTTACTTGCCGTATTAAGGTTAACACCCACCGCGTTTACGCAGCTTACAACAGTCTGGTCAAGCCGCTCTTTAAGCCTGAACTGGTTTACATCGTGCTGGTACTGGCCAACGCCAATGCTCTTGGGATCAATCTTCACCAGCTCGGCCAGCGGGTCCATCAGCCTGCGGCCGATGCTTACCGCGCCACGCACCGTAATATCTTCGTTCGGAAATTCTTCTCTTGCCGTTTCACTGGCGGAATAAACGGATGCGCCATCCTCATTTACCAGGAACACGGGAAGGTTTAACTGCAGCTTTTTAATAAACTGCTCTGTTTCCCTGCCCGCCGTGCCATCCCCTACTGCTATCGCCTGCACATTGTATTGCGCTACCAGCTCACGAATTTTATGCTCGCTTTCGTGCATGCGGTTGTTTTCATGAATAAAAATGAGCCCCGTTTTCTGCAGGCCGCCATTTTCATCCAGGCAAACAATTTTGCAGCCGGTACGGTAGCCAGGGTCTATCGCCAACAGCCGTTTGCCGCCCAATGGCGAGCTTAATAATAACTGGCGCAGGTTTTCCGCAAATACATTAATGGCTTCTTCATCCGCCTTTGCCTTAAGCGCTGTTCTAAACTCCGTTTCCAGGCTGGGCTGTAAAAGGCGGCGGTAAGCATCTTTGATGGCTTTTTTAACATGCTCGCCGGAAGACGACATGCCTTTTATATATAACTTTTCAATAGACTCCATCGCCTCTTCTTCCACAGGGGCTATACCCATGCGCAGGTAGCCTTCTAAAAAACCGCGCAGCACCGCCAGTATACGGTGCGACGGTATTTTGGAAACCGGCTCACTAAACGCAAAGTAATCTTTGTACTTGGCCGCTTCGGTTTCTTTTTCCGGCAACACTTTGCTTTCAAAAGTGGCGGTATCCTCAAACAGCTTACGCATTTTGGAACGTACCTGTGCATCTTCATTTACTATTTCCGCAATAATATCCCTTGCGCCCTGCAGGGCATCATCGGCGGATTTAACGGCTTCCGTAACATATCTGGCAGCCTCTTCCGCAACCGGGGCATCCGTTTGTTCCAGCAACAGCATGGCAAGTGGTTCCAGGCCGTTCTCCCGGGCTGTTTGTGCTTTTGTTTTGCGTTTGGGCTTGTAGGGCAGGTAGATATCTTCCAGCTCAGCAAGGGTGGCCGCTTTGTTCAGTTTATCCTGCAAAGCGTCCGTCATTTTGTTTTGCTCGGTAATGGTTTTTTCTATAAATGCTTTGCGTTCGGTAAACTCTTTCAGTTGTTTGGCCTCATCCTGTATCTGCTGTATCTGCACTTCATCAAGTGCGCCGGTTTTATCTTTACGGTAACGGGCAATAAAAGGTATGGTTGCCCCTTCTGCCAATAAATCGAGCACGGCCTGCACCTGGGTTGTTTTCAGGTTAAGCTTTAGCGCTACAGGTTGCGAAAATTCTGTCATAATAGGCTGGTTTTACACAGTTTCTTTTTAAAGGGCAGCGAATGTAAGGCCTATCGGCAAAAGAAAAAATTGGTTTTGTGGCAGGCTGACAGGTGTAAATGCGTTGGGGCACGATGTATCGTGCCCCAACGGTATATTATTAATTAATTATTAGCCGGTTAATTCCTGTTCCTGCTTCCGAGGAATATCATTATATACTGTACCAGGGTGGCAATGGAAGCCAGTGCAGCAACAACATAAGTAAGTGCGGCCCATTTCAGGGCATCTTTTGCCTTGGTTTGCTCTTCGCCACGGGTTACGTTGGTTCTTTCCAGCCAGGCAAGCGCCCTGTTGCTGGCATCAAATTCCACAGGCAATGTTACAACAGAGAAAATGGTGGTTAGCGCAAAAAGAACAATACCACCCAATAGAAGTGCAGGGAACGTGTTGATCATCAATATGCCGGCCAGCAGTACCCATTGAATGATGCTGCTGCTGAACTGTACAACCGGCACCAGCCTGCTGCGTATCATGAGCCAGCTATAGGCTGTTGCATGCTGAACAGCGTGCCCGCATTCGTGGGCGGCTATGGCTGCGGAGGCAATACTGTTGCCATTGTACACTTCCGGGCTAAGGTTAACGGTCTTTTCCAGCGGGTTATAATGGTCTGTAAGAAAACCATCTACAGATATAACTTTTACATCATAAATACCGTTTTCCCTTAGCATTTTCTCAGCCACTTCCCTACCCGTAAGCCCAGACAACAATGGCATTTGGCTATACTGGTTAAACCGGCTTTTTAATACCCCTGATACAAGCATGCTAATGCCTACAAACAACAGGGAAACTAATAAGATTGAGTTCATTTTAATGGTTTTAAATTGTCATTGCAAATTAGTAACCAATTCAAAAACAAGTAGTTAAATGTTATATTTGACATTTAAAATAGCCAGAATGGCATGGCAAAGCAACCTTAGGTGCCAAAATGCTGCAATCGCATTCAAAATTAAGCCCTAAATGGGCCTGAAAGTTATCAACAAGACCAAAAAATAATTTTGTAATGTGCCCCATTATTGTAATTTAGTGGCAGAATTTAATGGGTTAGTAAGTAAAGGGCCGGTATTTTTACCGGCTCTTTTTTTGTGCCGTAATAATACCCTTCAAAAGCCGGCAGAACAGGAATAACCCGTCATTTTTATCAAGCCAGATATGTACACAATCCCTAAGATATATTCTAAATCGTTATGGCGCCGACGACAGTACTGCTATGAGGCTTGGGTTGTTTCCAATGCTGCTGCTTCGTCAGGCAACATTGCTCACTTGTACGTCTGGTAATTCTATGCGGCAATTCCGGGTTAGCTTATTCTTCTTTTCGCTATATAAACCTTTGTGACCTGCTATGGATGCTTTAAAATTCACCACAGGATTATCAATGTCCATTTAAAATTGTGGAAACCTTTAGCAACACAGCTATACAATAAAAATTCAGCAAGCTGCAATCGAAATACTTCTATGAATTTACATGAAGTATCGCGAATGAAAAAGCCAATCTATAATGCGGGGAAGCTGAAGAGAATTTCTACCGGTGAATGGCTGCCGGATTGAAGCGGAAAGCCCGCAACCACCGGAGCCTTAGCGAAGGTGGTGAGGACTTGCAGCGAAAAGCCGGGACTGCAGCACCAGCAATGTTACTAAAGCTTACAGCCCCAGGCCCAGGTTATCCTAAAATATAAAATCTGTACTCAAAAAATTAGAGTCGTGGTTGCGCACAATATCGTTGAATAACTGTTTGTTGGTCTCTGTCATTTTCGTAGTAACCAGCGAACGTATGGAGAATGACCGCAAGGCATCTGTTACAGACAAGGTGCCTTCAGCACTGTCTTTACGGCCGGTAAAGGGAAAGGCATCCGGGCCACGCTGGCTTTGGCTGTTAATGTTTACCCGGCTTACCAGGTTTACCAGCGGGTCTATCAGTTCGCTTACTTCTTTGGCATCATTGCTGAACACGCTTATCTGCTGCCCGTGAGGGGACTCAATGAGGTAGTCAATCACTTCTTCCAGGTTGTTGTATGGCACTACGGGTATTACCGGCCCAAACTGTTCCTCCCGGTATAACTTCATTTTGCTGTTAACCGGGTACACCACCGCCGGGTACACAAAAGACGCGTTGGATGCACCGCCATTTTCATTAACCACAGTTGCGCCGTTGGCAATGGCATCATCAATACAATCCTTCAGGTATGTGGGTTTGCCCGGCTCTGCTACAGGTGTTAGCTGCACACCTTTTACCCATGGCAGGCCAAATTTCATTTGCGCAATGGTATTGCTCAGTTCCTCCAGGTATTTATCAGCCACATCTTTGTGTACAAAAAAAATCTTTAAAGCCGTGCACCGCTGCCCGTTGTAGGAAAGAGCCCCGAGAATGCTTTCGCTAACGGCCAGCTTTATATCCGCATGTGGGGTAATAACGGCTGCGTTTTTGGCATCCAGGCTTAACACGGCACGCAACCTGTTTATTTTGGGGTGGCGCTTCTTTAAATCGTTGGCCACTTTGCTGGAACCGATGAATGCCAGCACATTCACTTTACCGCTTTCCATCAGCGCTGGTGTAACATCCGCACCACGGCCATAAATGGTGTTCACCACACCTTTGGGGAAAGCTTCCTTAAACGCGTTCAATAACGGGTAGTGCAGCAATGTACCATGCTTGGGTGGTTTAAACAGCAAGGTGTTGCCCATAAGGATGGCTGGTATTAACGTAGTATAGGTTTCATTTAAAGGATAATTAAAAGGGCCCATGCACAACACCACCCCCAGTGGTGAGCGCCGTATTTGCGCCACTACCCCATCTTTTATTTCAAAGCGGCTGGACTGCCTGTCCACATCCTTTAGTGCATCTATGGTGCTGTTGATGTATTCAACGGTGCGGTCAAATTCCTTTGTTGAGTCGGCATAGGATTTACCAATCTCCCACATAATGAGTTTTACCACCAGCGCCCGTTGCTCAACCATTTTGTACACAAATTTTTCCATGCACTTAATGCGGCCGCTAACACTCATGGTAGGCCATTCGCCACGGCCATTGTCGTAGGCAGCAATGGCCGCGTCCAGCGCATCCATAGCTTCTTTAACCGTACCTATGGGGTAAGTACCAATCATTTTACGCTCCCAGCCTTCCTGTCCTGGTACAAGTATGGGAGAATACACTTTGCTCACCGGGCCATCCCAGGGTTTCAGTTCACCATTGCTCAGGTATTCCCGCTGGTGTATCTCTTCAATCCTGAATTCCTGGGGTATCTCTTCTTCGGCTGTGAAAAAGTTATGGAGGCTTTCCTGGAAAGTTGTGTTGCTCATAAGTTATTTGTTTACTTGCTATGCCGCTTCTAATATACATCAAACGTATTTATTGTTGTTAGAGCAAGGGGTTAAGTGTTTAATGTTTTTTGTTCAATGTTAGTGGCGACGACGCTGGCACATTCTATCGTCCACCACAAACTACGAAGGCGGAAGCGCTTTTTTATGTAAGGTGTTCGTGTGGGATGTACAGTGGGGATGTGGGTATAGCATACCCTCAAAAAAAGCCCCGGCGTTTCTTGCCGGGGCTTATAACATCTGCGCTTATTACGCTTGCAATATTTTTTGAATGTTGCCGTAGCTGGTGGTAATGCTGGCAAAGGGATCGGCCGGCATATCGTGCTCTATAAAAAAATGCTGCATGCCTGCGGTGGCGGCATTGGCGAAAATGCGTTTAAAATCTATTATTCCGGTGCCTACTGGTTGCGGCCCTGTCATAGCTTTATCGATGTCTTTAACATGCCACAAGGGAAAACGGCCCGGGTTTTTATTAAACAGTTCAACAGGGTCAACACCTGCTTTGGTAACCCAGCAAAGGTCCAGCTCCATTTTTACGGTATCCGCACCTGTATCCGCAAGCATGATGTCGTAAGGCTTTTTGCCATCCACCTCTTTAAATTCCATATCGTGATTGTGATAAGCAAAGCTGATACCCGCTTTTTTACAGGCTTCACCGGTTTTGTTCAGCACATCAACAGTGCTCTTTATTTCTTCTGTGGTGCCGGTGGGCGACATGGCGCATACCAGGTAAGGCACTCCGCCTTCCGCCGCTTCATCTACCAGTTGCTGCATGTTTTCCTTCAGGTTGCGCATGGGCGGAATTTCAATAGGCTTTCCGTCCGGCCCGGTGGGCGGTTTGGCGTTGGCGGGCAGTTTAAAGGGAGCCCCCAGTACGTGGTGAGATTTCCACGACATGCCCAGGCCGGCTACATAATCAGCAAATTCTTTTGGCTTCATGCCATAATAGCCGCCTTTTTTACTGAAGGCTGATTCTACTTCTTTAAACCCAATATCAGCCACTTTCTTTAAATTACCCTGCACATCATTATCAATGATATTGAACAAAGTGTATAGCTGCAAACCTACCGGATGCGCAGCCTGCGGCAGAAAGAATGCTTTCGCGTTTTGGGAAAGCGCTAAACCGCCCAGCACCAGTGCGCCGGAATTTTGTAGAAATTTTCTCCTTTTGTACATAGCAGTCTTGATTTATTTGGTGAGCAATTGTTTTAAACCATGTAAGACATGTAAGGACATGTTAGAATACATCAGCCGATGATCTGTTAACCTTTACAATGAACTCTTTTCTTTTAGCCACATAAGACATGTAAGGACATGTTAGAATACATTAGCCGATGATCTGTTAACCTTTACAGTGAACTCTTTTCTTTTAAACCATGTAAGACATGTAAGGACATGTTAGAATACATCAGCCGATGATCTGTTAACCTTTTCAGTGAACTCTTTTCTTTAACCACGTAAGACATGTAAGGACATGTTAGAATACATCAGCCGATGATCTGTTAACCTTTACAGTGAACTCTCTTCTTTAACCATGTAAGACATGTAAGGACATGTTAGAATACATCAGCCGCTGATCTGTTAACCTTTACAATGAACTCTTTTCTTTTAGCTACATAAGACATGTAAGGACATGTTAGAATACATCAGCCGATGATGTGCTGATCTTTACAATGAACTTTGTTCCTTTTAGCCACGTAAGACATGTAAGGACATGTTAGAATACATTAGCCGCTGATCTGTTAACCTTTTCAGTGAACTCTTTTCTTTTAGCCACATAAGACATGCAAGGACATGTTAGAATACATGAGCCGCTGATCTGTTAACCTTTACAGTGAACTCTTTTCTTTAGCCACGTAAGACATGTAAGGACGTGTTAGATACCCTACTTCGCATCCGGCAGGGCAAACGCTATATACTGGTCGCCGGATTTGCTGCCTATCTTACCCCCGCCGCAGGCTATCACTACGTATTGTTTGCCATTAACAACATAGGTAGCCGGTGTTGCATAACCCGGCACCGGCAGTTGTGCCTCCCACAACACTTTGCCTGTTACTTTATCAAAAGCCCGTATTTTGGCATCTTTGGAGGCAGCGATAAACACCACGCCGCCTTTGGTTACTACCGGGCCGCCATAGTTTTCTGTGCCGGTAGCAGGCATGCCCTGTTTCTTCAACTCTTCATACTCCCCAAGGGGTACTTTCCATAAAAGCTTTCCGTTGTTCAGGTCAACGGCGTTTAATGTACCCCAGGGTGGTTTGATTCCGGGGTAACCATCGGGGTCTAAAAAACGGTTGTAGCCGGTCATGTTGTATTCTACTTCATCCAGAATGTTTGAGGCCACGGCTGTTGTCTGCGAAGCCGGTTCTTTCACGGGCCCTGCACTACGGTTATCAGCAGCCGGTTCTTTTTCCGGAAGGTTTAACAAAAAAGTGAGCAGGGCATTCTTTTCGTTGTCGGGTATTTGTTTAAAGGCGGGCATCATATTCTTTCCATTGGAAATAACCTTCCAGGCCTGCTGCTCATTGTACTTCTTTTCCAGGTTAACCAGCGATGGAAAAGAACTGCCGTTACCCTTTAGCTCAGGTCCGTGGCAACTGATGCAATACCTGCCATACACAGTTTGGCCCAGGCCCCTAAGGGAGTTATCGCCATGCACCGCGTCTATCATGGTAAGCGACCAGGGCAGTTCGCTACTGTTAACATACATGATACCGGATTCAGGGTCAACCGCGGCGCCACCCCATTCGCCTCCACCGTCAAAACCGGGAAATATCCAGCTACCGTCTTTACCGGGTGGTGTAAACATGGCCTGGTGTTTTACCATGTTGAATTTATCCAGCATGTCTTTATGTACTTCCGGTGTACGGTCGGTAACATCTTCGGCACTTATTTTTTGCCGGGCAAAAGGTTCAGGCAAGGTAGGTATAGGTTGGGTTGGCCAGGCTTCTTCACCGGGCAGTGCTTCCGTTGACACAGGCTTCTCTTCTATCGGAAAAATGGGTTGGCCGTTGGTTCTGTCAAACAGGAATATATAACCGTGCTTGGTTATCTGCGCCACAGCATCTATCTCCTTGCCGTCTTTGTGCAGGGTAACGAGGTTGGGGTTGGCAGCCAGGTCGCGGTCCCACAGGTCGTGGTGCACCACCTGGAAATGCCAGAGGTATTTGCCGGTAGCGGCATCCAATGCCAGCAGCGAGTTGGCATAAAGGTTTTGGCCTTTTCGAAAGCTTCCGTAAAAATCGCCGCCAACAGAGCCTGTGGGCACATATACAATGCCCCTGTTTTCATCCAGCGACATACCGGCCCAGCTATTGGCACCCCCCAGCTTTTTCCAGGCCTCTTTGTCGGGCCAGGTTTCGTAACCTTTTTCGCCGGGGTGTGGTATGGTGTGGAATATCCATTTTCGCTGGCCTGTTACAATATCAAAAGCACGTACTGAGCCGGGGGCAGCATCTGCCGATTCTGCCACACGCATGCCCGTTATCAGTAGATTTTTAAAAACAACACCCGGTGTTGTGTTGGCAATAAACGGGTTAAAACTGCCGGCGTCCCTGTCAAGGTTTTCGGCAAGGTCAATATAGCCGTTCTTTCCAAAACTTCGTACCGGCTTACCATCAACGGCACTGATAGCATAGGTTTTATTGCCCACGCTGTAAATGATGCGTTTGTCTTTGCCGGCATCATCCTGCCAGTATATTACACCGCGGCTAACCTTAAAAAAAGCATAGGGGTCTTTACGGGCACTGGTATCTTCATCGGCGGGGTCAAACAACCATCGCTGCTGCCCGGTGGCGGCATCCAGCGCAAACAGTTTTAACCTGGGAGATGTGCCGTACAGCACACCATCTACCATAATAGGGTTGCATTGGTTCTGGCTATGGTTACCGGTGTCTTTGTCGTTGGTGCTGTACGTCCAGGCAACCTGCAGTTGTGTTACATTCTGTGTGTTAATTTGGTTGTTGGATGAATACCTGGCACCATCCCTGGAGCCGGCATAGGTCTTCCAGCCGCTGTAGTCAGCAGGTGGTGCTGATTGTTTGCAGGCGGCAGATAAGGTGAAGGCAATCAGTGCCGTTTTACATACGGCCGGCAAATTTTTCCGGAAGAGCTTTTCCATGCTGTTGGTGTTTTTGCAGCCCTGCAATGCAGGACTGCTGTATTCTCATTTTATCTTGTATATAACCTGCCCACAAAAGCAGCAGCGTGCTGCACCTTCGGGTGAGGGATTGAAGCGGTTACCCCGGTGAGGGCCATCGCAGCCGGGCTTTTGTGCCGGAGTAATAGCGGAAAGCCCGACCCCTTGCGATAGCTTGGGGACACCTCCTGAAACTTAGAAACGCACAAAGCAATGCGGCCACTTCTGTCCTTACTGTAAGGGTTGTTAAATGCTTACGCTAACCATCAAAAAATATTGCTGAAAAGGGCCCGGCTTTTGCAGGCCTGCATGTAAACGGTATTTCTACTTCAGGCAAATAATAAGCAAGCATAGGTTTTAACGACAAGGCATGAAATTATGTAAAAAGCAGCAGATAACACATGCCTTTTACGCTTTTCTGCTTAAGGCAGTTTAGCAACCAGTTGTTCCGGTAAAAGCTTTAAAATATAATAGATCATCTTCCATTTAAAGCCAGGCACAATGGTAAAACGTTTGGCTGGCTTTACCACTGCTTTGGCTATGAACAGCGGCTCCAGCATCAGTGATTCGGTAAGGTTAAGGCCCGCCGTCATTTTGCTGCGTATGTAGCCGGCCACAATAACATTTACAGTTATGTTACGGTGGGCAATATACTGTCGCAATCCGGCCAGGTATTGTGTAAAGGCAGATTTGGTGCTGCCATAAATAAAATTGCTTTTTCTGCCCCTTACACCGCTGAGCGATGAAAGCCCGATAATTCTTTCCAGGCCACTGTTGCCGGCATCCGCTATAATGATATTGATGATAGATACAGCGCCGCAATAATGCACTTTCATCATCCGGAAACACGCATCCCAATCCTGTATGGCATCTTCGTTGTTTTTAAGATAACCTGCGGCGTACAGCACAATGTTGGGTTTGGCAGGCAGGCTGTTATAAAAAAGCTGGTGCGTATCAAAAGCCACGGCATCAAAATACAGAATGGTTACCTGGCCGGTTGCCTGTATGTTTTGCTGTACAAATACTGCCAGTTCATCCGTACTGCGGGATGCTGCTATTACATGGCAGCCCTGTTCTGCATACAACTTAATGGCTTGTTTGGCTACATCAGAATTTGCGCCGAGTATCAATACAACCTTGCCGGTAATCATTTGTGTGGTTTTAGGTAATGCGGCAATGATAATGATTTTATCAGGATTTTTCAGGGGGGTGCCCCCAAGCTATCGCAAGGGGTCGGGCTTTCCGCTATTACTCCGGCACAGAAGCCGGGCTGCGATGGCCTCACCGGGGTATCCGCTTCAATCCCTCACCCGGAAGCAGGCTGCAGGTTGCTGGGCTGTTGATATAAAAACCCGGTTAGCCGTTAGCCACGATGGCTTCCTGGCGGAAGGTACTAAAGATGTGAGCCAGGGTGCCCCCCGCGACTTTATAGTGGCGGACGATTTTATTTACAGTGAGCCGGTGGCAGAATAGTTTAAGTACGGGTTACGAAGCACGAAGTACCTTTTCTATGTTAGGTGTATGATGTGGGATGTACGATGTAAAATTCGCACATCTAACACCCTACAAATAGCAGGATAAGCGCATTAAGCAAACTGCGTTCCTGCGGAACGCTTTGCGGGTAGAAGATAATAAGGCGATATCCACGTTCCAGAGGAACGTTTTGTGCTTTTATCCAAGAAGCTGTGCAAATTTAATCTTGAAGATTTTGCATAAACCTGAAGCCGCCATTATCACTGAAAGACGAAGTGATTTTGTTATAATTGGTTCTTTCACTGAAAGACCCAATTATAACAAAATCCTATTTGCAATGAAATCCCCCATGAAAAACCGCTGCTGGTATCGTAAGCCTTTGCGTTTATTATACCTAATCCTACGCCCCCACGTTATAAAAGCTGTCTTTTGTACATCTGTATGGTATTTTCAAAGCCGAGGTAAATGGCATCGCAAATTAGTGCATGGCCTATGGATACTTCATCCAGCCAGGGTATACTTTGCTTAAAGTACTGCAGGTTATCCAGGTCAAGGTCGTGGCCGGCGTTAAGGCCCAGGCCGGTCTCCCGTGCTTTTTCAGCGGCGGCTATATAAGGCGCTACTGCGGATGCTTTGTTGTTGTGGTATTCCCGGGCGTAGCCTTCGGTGTACAGCTCAATGCGGTCGGTACCGGTTGTAGCGGCTGCTTCCACCATTTCTACTACCGGGTCAACAAAAATACTCACCCTAATGCCCGCATTTTTAAATACCTCAATCATACCTTGCAGGTATTGCTGGTGCTCAATGGTATTCCACCCGTGGTTGCTGGTTACCTGGTTAAGCGCATCGGGCACCAATGTTACCTGGTGGGGCCTGGTTTCCAGCACCAGGTCAACGAATTTTTGCTCTGTGCAATTGCCTTCTATATTAAATTCGGTAGTGATGATTTTTTTAATCTCCCGCACATCGCTGTAACGTATATGCCTTTCGTCCGGCCGGGGGTGCACCGTAATACCGTCAGCGCCAAAGCGCTGTGCGTCCACAGCAGATTTTACCACATCAGGATTATTGCCGCCACGGCTGTTACGGAGCGTTGCCAGCTTATTGATATTTACGGAAAGTTTCGTTGTATGGCCCATAGGCAAATTTATAGGTAAGTTTGATTTTCTCAATTAAGAGGGAACATGAAGCGATGGGCCTGAATTGCCGCCTCCTAAAAATCCACCACTGCCCAATAAGCTTTTTTGGGCCGGAGCGTGGTATCAAACAGCAGCGGGTAATTCTTTCGGCCGGCCACGGGGTATACGTCCAGCCAGCTATACCTGTCTGATATATTCCAGAACGTTATACCGGTAATGTGTTGCCTGTATTTGCGGAATACTTCAAAAGCCATTTTGTATTTCTCCAATTGCTGCTGCTCTTTTTCCGCCGTAAAAGCATCATCGTCATCGGCCCTTTTTTGCCGGCGCTCTTTTTCCCATTTGTAAACAGATACATCCAGTTCTGTAAACTGTATTTTTAGACCCAACGAAGCGAATTTTTCTATCGCATACTCCAGCTCTTCGCGGGACGGCTCATAGATACTCCAATGCGCCTGCAGGCCAACGGCATGTACCGGCACGCCCTTTTCTTTCAGCATTTTCAGCAAACGGTAAATCCGGTCTGCTTTTTCCCTGCGTTCTGTATTGTAATCATTGTAAAAAAGGATGGCGTTAGGGTCTGCAGCGTGGGCATATTCAAAGGCTTTGGCAATAAAATCTTCCCCGCATATTTGATAGAAGAGTGAATTGCGCAGAAAATTGGCCGGGTTATCATCTATGGCTTCGTTTACTACATCCCAGGCGTATATTTTTCCTTTATACCGGCTTACAACGGCAGTAATGTGTTCCTTCAACCTCTGCAGCAATACCTGCTTTGTTGCCAGGTTTCCGGCAGTGTCTTTAAAAAACCAGGCGGGTGCCTGCTGGTGCCAGCAAAGCGTGTGGCCACGCACTTTAAGCCCATGCGCCTGTGCAAAAGCAACAATAGAATCTGCGCCTTTCCAGTTGTACTGGTTTTCAGCCGGGTGTATGGGCCCCATCTTCATGGCATTTTCCGGGGTAAGGCTATTGAAATGCTGCAACACCAAAGCTGACTCACCCGGCATACTCAAGGCCCGTGGAGAAACCGCTACGCCAATGGGAAAATACGTTTCGTAATAATCCTTTAAACCTTTGGTGCTATCTGTTGCCATGTACGCGGCTTCTGTATCCTTATGAAAAGTATAATGCCCCAGCGAGAGCAAAAAAGTAAGCGCGGTTAAGAGTAGTTTCATAAAACAATTTAGAAGAATATTTTAATACAAAAGTTGATGGTAATAAGTAATCCTGTTATTTACTTTTTTGTGCCGGAACAAGCCCGGTGGCAGGCTTGACACAAAAAGTCAAGAAAAAACAATATACGGCACTTTTCTTTCTAAGGCTCTGATTAAGCTTTTATGCTACTGTAACTTCAACTGCATGTCAGCAATCAACGGCCCCCTGCCGGGCATCCGACTAAAGTTGATTGATTGCACAACGTTTCAGTGTGCCCGCTATGCCTGCCGGGTAGTATTGTTTGGCTGAATGGCTGCCGGATTGAAGCGGAAAGCCCGCAACCACGAGGAACGAGTGGTGAGGACTTGCAGCGAAAAGCCGGGACTGAAGCCTGAACAAAGCTTAAAAAGCCGAAAGCCCCAACATTGCCATACTATTACTCCATCACTACCGTAACAATACTTTTAGCGGGCACGGAAAAGCTTGCATCTTTAAAAACCCCTTGCCTGGCCAGGTTAGCATCTGCGCTGGTTTTGTACAATGTAATTTTTTGATAGCGCCTGGAGCTACCCTTCGGCTGCAGTGAAATGTTTTTGTCCTGCTGGCCTTCGTTTACCAGTACCATTACCAGCTTGTCTTTTTTAGCATTGGCAAACCCGCAAACCAGCAAATCTTTCCCGTCTTTTGTTTGTACCTGCACCCTTTGCATACCGGGCCTTATAAAGCGGCTGTAATTGCCCAGCGCCCACAGCATTTTGCTGTCGGATACCTGGCCGTCGTTCTTGTTTTTATCTACATACACCAGTCCATCTTTGTAATCGTAGGCGGATACGGCTGTCCACCACTGCCAGGCCGAAGCATTGCCACCTACCAGGTCTTCATGAATTACCTTGGCTATATAAAGGGCGGGGTGCATGCCGAGATCTTTCCTGTTGCCTTCTATTTCGCCGGCGTTATCGCCCAATATGCAGTATTCTGATTGCCAGTAACGCAAACCCTTTACCTGTGCAACTGTGTCTCTTACCCGGTTGCGCAACTGCATGCCATCCGCAAATGGCGAAGTGCTGAAATAGCTGTGCGCCGCGATGGCAGGGTACACATTCGGCATGCCGCCAATATGCAACGGCGAAGATGCCTGGAACAAATCGGCCACCTGGTTGTCCTTATCCTGTTTATCCTCTGCGGTAAGCAGGTATTTAAGATGCCCTGACTCTGTAACCACTAATTGCGTGGCCAGCTTTTTTTGATTGAAACTACTGCTGAATGCCTTAACCAGCCCGCTGATTTCGGCATTGGTGTAGGGGCAACCTTCCTGGCCACCATCGCTCCAGTCCCACTGGGGTTCGTTAACAGGACTTATGTAAGTAAACGTTACCCCTGTAGCCTGGCTGATATGTTCAATGGCCTGTGCCGTGTAGCTGGCAAAAGCCTGGTAGCTGGCACTGGCTATATTGCTTTGTCCTTTGGTGGCATACGCCTTTCCATTTTTAGTAAACTGTACCGGTGGGCTGTTGTAGAAACCCAGAAACTGCTGTACGCCCCTTTTTTGGGCCGCCTTCAAAAACCAGTTTTGAGCCTGCACTTTTTCGCTATTGCCAAGCGTAAGGGCTGCACGGCGCCACTCATCTTTTATACCGCTTCCCTCCTGCTGCTCGGCACTGCCGGCGCCAAGATTGTAACGCCACAAACTTAACCCAATACCACGGGGGTTGCCATCGGGCAATGTATCCAGGCTAAACAGCCAATCAGCCACGGCATTCTTTTTTGCGTCGGGCCAATTACCAACAAACTGGCAGGCCCATGCATCGGAAGCGCCAAAGTTGTCTATAGTCTGGTAGGCATGGCTTTCATCAAAACTTATTACAACTGTTTGCGCCCGCTGGGCATTGGTAACCTGGGTTAGTAAAAGGCTGGTAATACAGCAGAAGATAAATATGGGTTTGTGCATGTTATTCATTGGTTTAATAGTTGTGGAAAAACAACTAACCGGCAATATACACCCCTGTAAAAAATTATGAACAGCTTTTTGCAAAAGATAGCAGCCTGAAAGTTTTTTGTAGCTGTACCCTTTAATTGGCCTGCAAAACTTGCAACAGGTTACACTTTTGGGTGAGGGATTGCAGCGAATACCCCGGTGAGGCCATGACAGCAGAGCTTTTGTGCCGGAGTATTAGCGGAAAGCCCGACCCCTTGCGCAGCTTGGGGGCACCCCCTGATTTACCTTTAACGCAGCAGTTGACTAAGGTTAGCCTTACACAACGTCCACAATAAAAAAACCGGCACATTTAACTTGTGCCGGCTTTGTGACCCGGATTGGATTCAAACCAATGACCTACTGCTTAGAAGGCAGTTGCTCTATTCAGCTGAGCTACCGGGTCTTTTTTTCAGAGGCGCAAAATAAAGGAAAATAGCCAGCCTGAGCAAATCATTTTTAAACGGTGTTACCACTGGTGTAAAAAATACGCAATACTGTACATGCCTTCATTAATTAATCACTATTTTCATTGCTTCTTGTAACATTAACTGCGGCTTTGTTGCTACTACAAACTACCAGCTTGTAACAACCCGCAGTTTGCCTTCTGCGCATCATACCTACCTCTGGACATTTTTTAACGCTCCAAATTTTAGCTTATGAGAAAACTCACCGCTTTCGTGTGTGCGCTGCTTTTCAGTTCAATCTGCGCCATAGCACAAAAAGGCAAGACCGTTACCGGAAAAATCACTTCATCAAACGACGGGCAGCCACTGGACAAAGTAGTTATTGAAGAAAAAGGGACTGCCACCAAATCCTTATCCGGCGAGGATGGCAGCTACAGCATTACGCTGCAAACAGACAACGCAGTACTGGTATTTTCTTTTGTAGGCTTTGCCACAACGGAAATACCGGTAAACAATGCCGCCGTGGTTGATGCGGCATTAACACCGTCTCAGGCCAGCCTTGATGAAGTGGTAGTTACCGCTTTTGGCATAAGGAAAGAAAAAAGGTCGCTGGGTTATACGGTGCAGCAGGTTGATGCTAAAGACCTTAACGCCAACCACCAGCCCAACGTGGTGAATGCCCTGCAGGGCAAGGTAGCCGGCGTACAGATATCCAGCTCCGGCGGCGCACCTGGCCAGGGGGCACGCATTATTATCCGGGGCATTAACTCCATTGACGCCGGAAGGAACAACCAGCCTTTGTTTATTGTAGATGGCGTAGAAATAGACAACAGCACTTATACCACCGGCGGGGCCGAAACACGTGGCATGAGCAACCGTGCCAGCGATATTAACCCGGATGATATAGAAAGCGTTTCTGTACTAAGAGGAGGCGCAGCTACAGCCCTGTATGGCATAAGGGCCGCCAACGGGGCCATACTGATTACCACAAAATCTGCCCGCAGTGGCAGGATGCAGGTTGGCTACAATGGCATGTATGGTATAGACAAGGTTAACAAAACGCCGGAAGTGCAGGATAAATTTACACAGGGCTATGTGGGCACCGTATCCCGCCTGCCTGAATACGACCCCATTAGTTTCTGGCCATCCTGGGGGCCCACCATTGCGGATGCCAAAGCCATTGACCCTACCCACCCAGACCAGATTTATGACAACTATAAACAAGCCTACAAAACCGGCAACCAAACCCGCCATACCGTTAATGTAACCGGCGGTACAGACAGGATGCAACTGATTGGATCTTTGTCTTACTTTAACCAGAACGGGGTAATACCTTTTAGCGATTACCGCAGCTATAATGCCCGGGTAAATGCACAGTTTACCATATCATCCAAAGTAAAGGCCGGCGCTTCTATTAACTTCATCAATTCCGGCGGTACCCGCATTAATGCAGACAGGTACGGTGAACAATTGATCTACTGGACACCGAGGCTGAACGTGATGGACTATATTAATGCCGACGGCACCCAAAAATCTTACGGCGCTACGGACAACCCGGTGTATACCCTGGCCACCAACAGGTTTGTGGACAATGTAAGCCGTACCATTGCCAGCACTTTTATTAACTATACGCCGGTAAAATGGCTTACCCTCTCTTACCGCATCGGCAACGATTTTTACAATGATGCCAGAACACATACCGCCCCCGGCCCCAAAGGCACTGTTGGCGAAATTGTTAACGGCGATAACGGCCAGGGCTTTGTAAACGAATACAACCTGCGCAACCGGGTACTTACTTCTACCGCCATGGCCAACATTACTACCAGCCTGGTGAATGATAACCTTACCCTGGATGTTAAACTGGGGCATGACTTACGTGACGTGAAAGTAAGACGCACCAGCGCTGAGGGCGATACCCTGGTTGTGCCAGACCTGTTTTTGCTGCAAAACACCAAAAGGGTACTGGGTAACAGTTACATAAGCGATTACCGCAACTACGGCGTATTCGCGGATGCCACCCTGGGCTGGAAGAACTACCTGTTCCTGAATGTTACCGGCCGTAAGGACTTTACTTCTACCCTGGCGCCGGGCAACAGGAGTTATTTTTACCCTTCTGCCAGTGTTAGCTACATTTTCAGCGACCACTTTAAAACACCAGCCTGGTGGAATTACGGCAAGCTGAAACTCTCTTATGCCAAGCTGGGAAAGGATGGAGACCCTTATGGCATTACCACTGGTTTTATTGCCGGCACCCCCATCGGCTCCGCTGTTCCTTTTACTGAAAGCAATTCACTGGGCAACCCCAACCTGCGGCCGGAGTTTACCAATACTTACGAAGCAGGCGCTGAATTCCGGTTTCTGCAAAGCAGGCTGGGGCTGGAATTGGTAGCTTATCTTTCAAAAAGCAAAGACCTGTTACTGCCTGCCAAAATATCCAACGCCACCGGGTATGACGCCGCCTACCTTAACGCCGGTGAAATTGAAAACAAAGGCCTGGAAATAACACTTTCCGCTGTTCCAGTTCAGTCAAAAAATTTTAGCTGGGATTTCCGCATCAATTTTTCCACCAACAAAAACCGTGTTATCAGGCTAAACGAGGATGTGTCTGAGATTATCATCGGTTCACAGTTTGGCTACCTTAGCTCCAATGTAACCACGAAGCTGGTACCGGGATACGCTTATGGCGCCATGTTTGGCACCAGCTATCGCAGGTATTACGGGGGTGTGGCTGATGATGGTATTAGCCTGTACAAAAACCTGCCTTACCAGTTGGATACCGCCGCTTTTCCTGTGGTGGATGCTACGCAACGCTACCTGGGTAGTTCCCTGCCCAAATGGATTGCCAGCACCATGCAGACTTTACGCTATAAGCAATTCTCCCTGTCTGTACTGTTCGATATACGCCAGGGCCAGTACCGCTACAACCAGTTCGCCAATTTCATGGCAGCGTTCGGCACAGCTAAGTTTACAGAGAACCGCACGGAAATGATTGTTATTCCCGGTGTGGATGCCGACGGCAAAACCAATACAAGGGCTGTATTTTTCGGCCAGGGCCGCGGGCCGGATGGTAAAGACTATGGTAATGGTTATTACCGCAATGTTTACCGTGGCTCCAGCGAAAACTTTATTGAAGATGCCTCATGGGTACGGCTAAGATCAGTTTCACTTTCTTACACGTTACCAAAAACATGGCTGGCTAAATCCAAAGTATTTACCGGCGCTACCGTTTCAGCCACTGGCAACAACCTTTGGTTAAAAACAGATTTTACAGGTTTCGACCCGGAATCCAGTTCTTCTCCTTCCGGGGATAATACTTCAGACAGTTTCTCCGGGTTCACTTATCCCGCTGTAAGAAGCTTTTTGTTCAGTGTAAACCTTCAATTCTAAAATCATTAACTATGCGAAACAACAATATATTTTTTCTTTTTATACTGGCACTTGTACTGGCTTCCTGCGGCAAAGACTACCTGGATATTAACCAGGCCAATCCCAACCAAACGCAAAACCCGCCTATCAATGCGTTATTAGCCAACGTAACTTATCAAACCGGTATTAATGTAAACAGGGCAGGCAACGTTACCGCTTATTATACGCAGCAGTTGGCCTCGCCCAACGCGTCAAGTGGTTCTGATGTATATGAAAATGTGGACAGGAGCGCTCTTTGGCTGAATATTTACGACATTATTGAAGACAGCCGCAAAATGGAAGCAATCGCCGTTGAAAGGAATGCCTATCAACACATAGGCGTGGCAAAAATTACCAATGCCATGAACATGAGCCTGCTGATAGATTTCTTTGGCAATGTGCCTTACAGCCAGGCCTGGAACCCCAATATTTTCAAGCCCGCTTACGATGATGCCCCGGCCGTTTATGATAGTTGCCTGCAACTGCTGGATGATGGTATAGCCGCCTTGCAACAGGCCAACCCCGGCATTGTATTAGACCCCGCTAACGACCTGGTGCATGGTGGCGCTACAGACGAAAAAGCTGCCTGGATAAAGACGGCCTATGCACTTAAGGCCCGCCTGCTAAACAGGCTGGGCAAGCTGCCTGCTTACGACCCCGCGGCTATACTGACAGCGCTGGGCAATGCCTACACTTCTAACAGCGATGATGCCCAGCTTACACGCTTTGTTAACCGCAGCCCCTGGAACCTGTCTGCCTATAACAATACGCAGAACCTGCTGGACGGCTGGATGAGCGCCACTTTTATAGACGCCCTCAATGGCACTACTTACGGCGTTTTCGACCCCCGTATTGCCTATATTACCGATACCACCAAACAAGGCACTTATAAGGGCACCCGTAATGGCGCAGGCCGTTCCGGTGGAGGCACCACCGGCGACGAGTCTTACCTTTCCCTCAACGGTTTTTATTCAAAAACAGGCGCCCCTCTATTACTGGTAACCTTTGCGGAAATGAAGTTTATAGAAGCCGAAGCCGCTTTTGCCACAGACAAAGCAAGGGCTTACCAGGCTTACCTTGACGGCATTAAAGCCAACATGGACAAGCTGGGTGTGCCGGAAGCAGACAGGGATGCCTACCTGGCCAACCCTGCTGTAGCCGTGGGGCAGGCCGCGTTTACCAAAGACCTTGTTTTTAAGGAAAAATACGTGGCCATGTTTCTGCACCCCGAAGCCTGGACTGATGCACGGCGGCACAACTACCAGTATAAGGATTTTGCCTTGCCCGCCAATGCGCTGCTCACCAGCTTTATCAGGCGGGTAGGTTACCCTACCACCGAAACCAGCCGCAATGCCGAAAACGTACCGCAGGTAGGCTCGCTGGCCGATAAGCTCTGGTGGGACCAATAAAGGCCCCGGTTACTGAAGAAGAGTTATTATGGGCCCGGCAGGAGGAACAAGCATTAAGCTTCCGTTGCGTCGCACTCTTGTACGTTCTGTACGCAATGGGGCTTTTATCGAAGCGTAGGCGGAGTAATTTTTAATGGGCAGTAGGCTGCCAGAAACCAGGCAAGGGATGGGTAATGACAGGACACAGTAGCTACCTGGCAGAAAGATATTTACAACACTCAGGCTAAAGCCATTAGCGCTTCTACTTTTAACCCAAGGCTTAAGCGTTGGGTTAATTGAAACCCGGCAACAGCTTTAGCCTTGGTTTAGCTACTGAAAACACCGGCCCGGATGGCCACATAGATGGGCACTATCTGTAGGCTTTATCAAATATGCATGTGGCGAACCAGCGATACCCGTATTCCGGCCCGCCAGGTAAGATAAAACGTTTAATTTAGCGGTTTATGTTAGATAACCGTTACTCATTTGAAAGCTCGCCAGACATGTTGACTTTTGAGTTTAATAGCACTGGCCCAAAAGGGACAATAACCAAGGTTGTACATTATACAGAAATCAATGTACGTGGATATTACAACTTAGGATTCGGCGATAAAGACCCCAAAACAGGATTTATAAGTGATCTTACCGTGACCAATAACAGCGACAGTAAAAAAGTGTTAGCGACTGTAGCGCAAACCTTATACTTTTTTACAGAGTGTTACCCCGGTGCGGTTGTTATTGCAACAGGCAGTACACTTGCACGAACAAGACTTTATAGAATTGGAGTTGCAAACAACCTTACAGATATTGAAAAGGACTTTATTATTTTAGGGTTGACTGATGAAGACTGGGAACCCTTCCGGAAAAACACAACTTACCATTCCTTTGCAGTGCGTAAAAAATATGTAGATTTGTGATAGTATGAAAACAGCACAAAAAGCAAATATCACCAAAAAAAGGCAGCGGAAGGCCGATAAAATCAACCCTTCACTTCAAGGCAAGTATAATGACCAGCCTTTGTTTCAGGACAAAGTAAACCGCGCCAATCATCTTCTTAAAACCGTAGGCATCCCCAAGTTCTAACTACCTAATTGCCCCACACTGTTGCCACCCTACTTTTTTTAGATTGAAAGGGCTTGCGCATTTAAGGTAAAACCAGCAAATCATAAGCTATCTTATCAGTAAATATTTTTTGTTGTATTCATAGGGTAATTACCTAACTCCAAACGCCTTCTCCTAAAATTAGTTTATTGAGGGCTTGCGGCGGGCATGAAAGGCCATGTTCAACTAGAAACGGGTATCCCGCAATATCTCCGGGATGGGTAATGTGTAGCTGCCTATAGCGGTGGCGTACAAGAGTGCGACGCAACAGCAGCCTCATAGCATTCCTGCCCCCTGGCTCAAAACCTGTTGTATTTAAAAACAAAGCATGGGCGGTACCGCCCATGCTTTGTTTTGGCATAAAACTTTTGTAACTTAATAGGTGTTTATGCCCGTTGCTGCCAGCTTAAGTTTACTACACAATCACAACTACGCAAAGGATAAGCCCGCTACCTGCATTACCGCATACACGCAATAAGCCCGTCATCAAAACATACCATATATGAAACCGGAACCTTTCATAAAGTGCATGCGCTTTACCGCTGCGGCACTGCTGTGCCTGCTGGCCGGTTGCCAGGCGGCCAACCCCATAACAGCGGCCTTTACCAACCAGGCGCCTGTGCCCTGCAACGGCAGTACAAGATTGCCTTTTACAGCCTCTCATGCCAACGGAAAAGCCATTACCATTACTTCTTTTGCAGCCGTTGCCACGGGACCTAATTCAGATTGCGCCAAAGCCACTTTACTGCCCGACACAGATAACAGGCCCGATGTGATTGACCTTGCCGTAATTGTTACCTGCGATTGCACACCCGGCCAAACCATTACCGTGGTTGTTACCGTTAGGGATAATATGGGCAATGTGATGGATGCCTGGGCTACCGTAACAACACCATAACACACAACTGCCCGCATGGAGCATCATGCGGGCAGTTACTTTACAGCAGGCCATGCAGCTATAATTGCAATGCTATCTTGTTGCCGGTTTTAACAGCCTCATAAATAGCATCAATAATCTTTAAATCTTTTAGCCCTTCTTCTCCGTCTACAGCCACCACCGGTTGCTTGCCCTGCAGGATGATACCTGCCATTTCATCCATCTGCACGGTTTGGTGTGTAACATGGGGCTGGGTTAACTCGCCTTTGTGGGTACGGCCCAAAATAGGGCCATAGCCGGTAGAGGGCTGCATTTCCGCAAACCCTTTCTCGCCGTTCAGGTAAAATTTGTCAAGGCCGTTCATGCTGTAGGTAGAAAGGCAGGAAGCTGTTGCGCCACCGGGAAAACCAAACTGGAACGTGATGGTTTCATCAACGCCTTCTTTAAACTTTACATGGTCGTTTTTGGTTTCCTGGGCGGTAACCCAAATGGGGTCTTCACCAATCATGTAACGGGCGCCGTTAACGGAGTAAATACCAATATCCATCATGGCGCCGCCACCGGCCAGTTGTTTGTTCAGCCGCCATTGGGTAGGGTCGCCAATCCTGAAACCGCTAAGCCCCTGGAAAAACAAAGGCTTTCCAAACTCCCCCGCATTGCGCATGCGTATCACCTCCAGCGTTTTGGCTTCAAAGTGCATGCGGTAACCTACCAGCAGTTTTACGTTGGCGGTCTTGCATGCATCTACCATCGCCTGGCCCTCAACCGCGTTTAGCGCCATAGGCTTTTCGCAAATAACATGCTTGCCGGCTTTGGCAACGCGTATGGCTTCATCCTTATGCAAAGCATTGGGCGTGGTTATATAAATAGCATCAATATCCGGGTTGTTTTTAACGGCGTCAAAATTTTCGTAGTTGTAGCAGTTCTTTTCGGGTACACCGTACTTAGCCTGCCAGTCCTTTATTTTAGACGGTGTTCCGCTAACCACACCGGTTAGCTTAGCCATTTTGCAATCCCGCATTGCGTCTGCAACACGGGTGCCATAACCGCCAAGGCCCATAATGGCTACACGCAATACCGGCCCCTGGTAAGGTTGTTTAACAGCTTCTTTTCTGGCGGCGCCATATAAAGGCACAAAAGGTAACGCAATGGTAGAGGCAGCTATCTTTTGCAAAAAGTCGCGGCGTGAATTCATGGTAAGTCAATTTGTTTGGTTATTGATAATGGCGGAGTGAGCTTAGCGTACCCGCAATATATTCATATCCCGTAATGTAACAACTGGCATGCCAGCTATTTCTTTTTAAAGCCGGTCAGGCGCTCATTCGGTGTTATCAATTTTACACTGCACATTACCAGGGCAAGTGGAGAGAGGAAATTTGCGTGTGGGATGCCAGCCACCATCCTCCTGGCCAGTTTTATTGTACACATTCAGCAATCATCAGCTACCCTAATTTCACGTTTTCAAGCCCGTATTGCTTAATAATGTCTTCCGGAACACCTTCCCATTTATTGGGTACATTGCCTACATAACCCAGGTCGTCAATACCCATTTTTGTGGTAAAAAATCCGGTGGCAGTAAGGCTGCGCATCCTGTCGAAAAAAGCAACGCCCTGCTGCATTTCGGGTTTGGCTTTGCCGGGGTAGGCAATTTCATCCACCAATTCAAGTTGCTGTTGCCGGGTGCAATCTTTAAACGCGTTGCTGTAGCGGTTCATGCACTGTACATCCAGCCAGCGCAGCCCGCCACGCATGGGCGTTTGATGCTCTGGCATATCTTTTACAATAAACTCTATAAACTCCGGCACTTTGGCGTCGCTGGCGCTGCCGGAATGTTCATCTTTAGGTATAATGATATCGCCGAGTATGGTAATGGTGGCCATTTCGTGCGGGGTAAAGAAGGTTTCGGCATGCAGCTTTTTGTCCCTTTCTATCTCTACCGGCTGCCTGTCGGCAGTATCCCCGGTATTGGCCGCGGCCTTTTCGGCCTGCTCTTTGGGCTTAGGCTTGCAGGCATCCAATAAAACACCTGCGGAGATGGTGGTTATACCAAGGGCTTTTAACGATTCGCGCCTGTCCATAAGTAAGTATGTTGAAAGAGTTGATTAAATGTTTTGTTTGCTGCGCTGGTCCAGTATGTATTCCGCCGTACGCATTGATAAGGCAAGTATAGTCCAGGTGGCATTCTTGTCAGACTGCTGCACATGAGACCCGCCATCCACTACAAACAGGTTTTTGCAGTCATGGCTCTGGCACCATTTGTTCAGTACAGATTTACGGCTGTCATTTCCCATCCTGGTAGTGCCTACTTCGTGAATAATGCGGCCGGGTGCTTCCAGCCCCCACATATCTTCAGGGCCATGCGGTTTGGAAATAGGTATGCCGCCCATTTCGTGTATAATGCGGCTAAAGGTTTCCTGCATGTGCCTGGCCTGGTTTATTTCGTCATTGTTCCATTTGTAGTTAAAGCGCAGTACAGGAATGCCGTATTTGTCTACCACGTTAGGGTCTATTTCGCAATAGTTATCATAGCGGGCCATGCCTACGCCGCGGCCAGCCATGCCGAACTGTATGCCATAAAACCTGCGGTAATCATCCTTAAGGGAAGCGCCATACCCCCCGGCCTCTTTCTTTTTGCCATCCCTGCCGGGCAGTACACCATTGTATTTGGGTACATAGCTGCCAAAGCCATAGCCGGGCATGCTCATGCCACCGCCAAACTCAATATGGTAACCACGGGGAAAATCCAGTTTCTTGTTATCCTGCAGCCAGGGGGCATAAATGTTAATGGTGCCTGTGGCATCTTCATTAAAACGTTTGCGGTCTAACAACTGCGGCAATATGCCGGATTGTGAAGACCCGGTTGAATCCTGCAGGTACCTGCCCACCAGGCCGCTGCTGTTACCAAGGCCGTTGGCATACACGGTAGATTTTGAATTGAGCATGATCCTGGCAGATTCGCAGGAGCTGGCCCCCAATATCACCGTTTTGGCGCTTACCTGGTATTCCTGCATATCATCTTTGCTTATGTAGGATACGCCGGTGGCCTGTCCATTTTTATCCGTTAACACTTCCCGCACCATGGCGTTGGAAATAAGCTCCAGGTTACCGGTTTTAAGTGCCGGTATCACCAGGCAGGAGGAGGAAGAAAAATCCGCATAAGCTTTACAGGCACGCCCACACTGCCCGCAATAGAAACAGGTGCCCCTTTCCTTATTGCCGGGTAAAGGCTCAGTAAGTACAGAACCCCTGCCCGGTATTACTTTAACACCGGCAGCGGCAGCGCCTTTTACTATAAAAAGCTCCGGTAACCGCGGCTTGGGTGGCTTCATAAAAATACCATCGGGCTCATTCTCCAGGCCTTCTACAGTGCCGAATATGCCCAGCAGGCGGTCAACCTTATCGTAGTAAGGTTTAACCTCGTCGTAAGTAATGGGCCAGCGTTCGCTAACGCCATCGTCTGGCTGAAAGTCTTTGGGGCCAAATCTTAAAGAAATTCTTCCCCAGTGGTTGGTACGGCCGCCCAGCATGCGGGAACGGAACCAGTCAAACTGCGTATTGTCTTTGGTGGTGTAAGGTTCTCCATCCAACTCCCAGGAACCGAAAGCCGCATCAAAATCGCCAAAGCCACGCTCTTTGGTACGGGCGCCCCGGCGTGGCGATTCGTAAGGAAACTTTAACTGCGAGGAATGTTTGGCTGGATCGAAGTAGGCGCCTGCCTCCAGCATCAGCACTTTTACACCGGCATGCGCCAGTACATAAGCGGCCATGCCCCCGCCTGCGCCAGAGCCTACCACAACGGCATCGTAAACCTTTGACGATTTCTTAATCTGAAAATCTCCCATAGCAATTTTGAGGGTATATATGTTTTAAAATATGAGCTTTTCAATAATGCCGGGCTGCACAATCAATAATCAATGTCGTATAGTTAATAAACCAATGTCAGGTTGAGTTCCGAAACTTTGGGATCGAAACCGTTTTATATCCGTTGCATTTCACGCACCCGCCTTCGACAGGCTCAGGCTGACATCCTTCTCTAAACGATATTGAATCAAGAATGGCCACAGCCGCATTTTACCTGGGCATTATGGAGATGTTGATGAAGAGATGGTTAATAAGCTTTGAAAAGGTTAGTGTTACAGCAATGGGGGTAAAAGTACCCAAATAAATAAATTGTTTATTTTATTTTTAAAATAAATCAAGCCTGATGAAACGTCTGAAACCCTGTAACGCCGGATGCTTATGTATCTTAACGATTTTACTTTTATTCACAAATTCCGATTGCCCGGGCCAACCTGCCCAGGCTAAGTCATTACCCGCTGCTTCCAAAGACAGCCAGGACAGCGTGCAATATGTAATCTTAAACAATCTTGCAAAAGATTTTTTTGATTCTGCCTGCAAGCCTGCAGCATTATCAGAAAGCGAAATTGCTGTTATTGACAGCCTGACCAAAGAACAGATGAAAACCGAAAGAGCATCCCGTGCATTTGATAGCTACAAAAGACAGTTTATTGTAGTAACAGACAGCCAAGGTGACAAACTTGTTTATGTAAACGGTTTTTGTAATTGGAAAAACCAAACATGGCTTTCTGTTTTTGTGCAGGTTGATGACGGAGGGAATTGCTTTTACCAAATGCGATTAAATCTTTCAAAAAAGAAAGTCTCCTTTTTTAGTTATAATGGATATGCCTGAAAAGCTAATCTAACCCGGGCTAAAAAGCCGCCCAATGAACCAACCGATGAAAGGATTGCGACGCAACAGGCGATGCTATGAAAAACCGAAAGCCGGTATCATAGCCTTTGCCAAATTATTGCGAAGCAATAATGATTATTCCATTACCACGCCACCCGCAACAGGGCTGGCGGTTTTTGCCTTATTGCTTAGCTGGCGGTTTACGTAGTACAACATAACAACAGTTACCAGCATGGCAGCTACCACCACATAACCAAGCGTATCGTAATGCCGCAGCGGGCCGTTGCCGTGCTGAACAACAATTAAGCCGGCAATAACGGAAGATATACCACCGGATACCTGCTGCACCGATGAATTAATACTCATAAAAGCGCCCCTGTCTTTGGGCTCGGGCACGGCAGTCATTAAAGCCGAGGCGGATATCATGCGGGAGGTGATTCCCGTAAACAACAGGATGTTGATGACGATGATTATCCACAGCGGGGTAATGCCAAGGCGTGTATAAATAAGCACCATTACAAGGGTGATAATAGTGCCCACGCAAAACATGTTAAACTTGCCGATGCTATCGCTAAGCTTGCCTGCCAGCGGGCCCAGCACCATTGAACAAAGGCCGGTAACCAGGTAGAGCAATGGCAGGTCTGAAAGCTGTATGCCAAGATTGTGTATGCTAAAGGCGCTGCCAAAAGGCATTAACATAAAACCGCCGGTTGCCAGCAGGGTGGTTGCCAAAAAGGCACGGAGATATGCCGGCTCAGCAATGGTTTTGCCCAGGTGTTCAAACGCGTTGCGTTGGGTTTGCAATGCAAGATGGCCTATTACCGGCCGCATATAAATTATAATAAGAACGCCTACAATAAGGCCAAAACCAGCAATGAGAAAGAAAGGCGAATGCCAGCCGAATTTATTGGCCAGGTAAAGACCTGTAGGCAGCCCCAACACCTGGCTGGCGGCAAAGGCCATTTGCACAAACCCCATTACGCGGCCACGTACCTGCATGGTAAAAAGGTCTGTTACAATGGCAAACCCTACAGCCCCTATAACACCGCCAAACAGCCCTGTTATAATGCGGGCCACGAGCAAAAAATGATAATTGGGGGCAAGACCGCAGAACAATGTACCTGCAAGGAAACCGGCGTAAAAAAAGAGCAGGAGCTTCTTGCGGTCAAATTTATCGGCAAAGCCAGCCGTTAACAGTCCCGATGCGCCGGCACTAAATGCATAAGCCGATACCACCAGCCCAAACTGGTGTGTGCTGATGCTGAGTTTATCCATTAAAATGGCGCCGAGCGGAGACAGTACCATAAAATCAAGGATTATGGTAAACTGTATAATGGCTATGATGGCAATAACAAAAACCTGGTAACGGGTAAATTTTGCTGATGTATTTTGTGTTGGCTGCATAAGTATGTATTAATCCGGCAACTCTTTGCAAAAAATGCCGGCATTGGTAGTAATGGTAATTATGTAAACTATGGTTTTAAAGCCTTCAGCACCAGTTGCAAGGTTTGTTCCATCATGGCTTCATCCAGGGTAAAGTTTTTACCTGTGTAGCTTTTACCCTGGGTATGAAACTTAATTAACTGGTAAAGCGGCGCAAAAGCCACCGACCAGTACACTTCAAAAGGCAATGGAACCAACTGGCTGTTGGCAATGGCTTTGTTAACAAAACGGCCCATGATTTCTTTAAAATTCTGGCCGAGCATTTCCCTTACTTTTTCATAAACGGGGGAATAGCGTACCTGTTCAATAAAAAGCATGTCCATGGGGTGCGCAATAAAAAAGTTGGCCCTGTTTTTCCATTGCAGCCTCATGCCTTCTTCAAAGTTCATATCAGGGCTAAAGTTCAGCAGGCTGCTTTCAAACAGGCGGTTAGCTATCTCAAGGCTAATGGTTACAATAAGGTCGTCGCGGTCTTTGTAATGTATGTATATAGTGGCCGGAGATACACCCGCAGCTTTTGCCAGTTTCTGCATGCTCAGGCCGTCAAAGCCATGGTGCACAATCATTTCTATGGCTTTGTTGCGGATGCGCTCTTTTTTGTTGTCGTCTTTAAGCCTCATACAGGAACAAATATAAATGAATATTCATTCTTTTATAAAACTATTCTTTCCCACAGCAGGAAGGTTTTTTTCCAGAAAAGAGAAAAGCAAAAGCACATCGGAAAATTAATTTACTGTATATCAATCAATTATGAAAGAATATATGCCTGGCATCAAATTGGAAATTATATGATCACAACCTTAAGCCACCAACTTTGCCCTAAGCCCAACCCATAACCCTCCCTTAGTTTCAACCCTTAACTATAGCCCCGGAAAGTCCTGCAAAAGCGGGACTTTATTTTTTATATGGGTACTAAGCAGAGATTTATCGGGGGGTGCCACTCGTCCCTCGGGCCGGGCAGAACTGCGTTTGCCACCTTCGTCAAAAGCAACATTCAGTTGCTTTTAACTCGGTTGTACTATTACCCCGGCACAAGGCCCGGTTGCGAAGGCTTCACCGGGGTAACCGCTTCAATCCTTCACCCAAAGTGTGACAGGCTTGCTATTTTGCAGGCAGGTTGTTGGGCTATTACATGGCACGCTAAGCGACAATCCAAAGACATCCAGTCGACAGGTTATCGGTAACCATTTAGCTACTTGAGGTTTTCTACTACATACAGTTCTCGGGAGTGTAATTTAAACTGTGTCAAGGTTATTTTTCACGTTCCTTTTTCCGGCCATGGCCGGAAAAAGGAACGTGAAAAATTTTTAGAAAATTGCGGCCATCCTCCCCTCGAACATAATGCTCAGTTGCTGTATGGTTAAGCT
>NZ_VVIP01000032.1 GCF_009650435.1 Foetidibacter luteolus | reverse complement strand
CGATATGTTAGTAGCAGGTATGCCATTGCGGCCTGTTTGTAGAGCCTCGTAGAGGCGGTATGTGTGAGCGGCCTTTGTGCCTCAAAACCTGGTGATCATCCATCTTATCGTTACGCATCATCCTGCTTAACATATCGCACCTACGGCGCTCATTGCAAACCAACTCTTTTCTATCTACTAACATGCCGCCTCTACGAGGCTTTGTTTGTTCAGTGTTCGTTTGTTAAATGTTAGCGGCACTTGCACATTATCACCTCAAAAAAACTTCAGCCACTTACCAATCAACAGACCGGTAACCTGCAACCGGTAACCGGCAACCGGCTTTCGGGTGAGGGATTGCAGCGGTTACCCCGGTGAAGCCATCGCAGCCTGGCTTCTGTGCCGGAGTAATAGCGGAAAGCCCGACCCCTTGCGCAGCTTGGGGGCACCCCCTGAAAATCCTGCCGCGTATATATGAGATGGCATAATGGTTATCTTCGCAATGCATGCCGCAGCAACGTTACATAGCGCACTTTGACCTGGATGCTTTTTTTGTAAGCGTGGAAATATTAAATAACCCCGCACTGAAAGGCTTACCCATTATTGTGGGCGGTTCCAGGGAGCGTGGGGTTGTATCTACCTGCAGCTACGAGGCCCGCAAGTTTGGTGTTAAAAGCGCTATGCCTATGAAAACGGCGCTGAAGCTTTGTCCGGATGCTGTTGTAATGCAGGGCACCAGGGGCCAGTACAGCAAGTACTCCCGCTGGGTTACCGAAATTATAGCCGCCAAAGCGCCATTGTTTGAGAAAACATCTATAGATGAATTTTTTCTTGACCTGACAGGCATGGATAAATATTTTGACCCTTACCAATGGACGATTGACCTGCGGCAGGAAATTATTGATAAAACAAAACTGCCCATTTCTTTTGGGCTGGCCAGTAACAAAATGGTGGCTAAGATTGCCACAGACGAAGCCAAGCCCAATGGCTATCTTTTTATACAACCGGGGATGGAGCAGGAGTTCCTGGCGCCCCTTAAAGTAAACAAATTTTCCGGCGTGGGTGAACAAACACATAAGCTGTTGCAGGCAATGGGCATTGTTACCATAGGCGATATTACCCGGTACCCGGTAGCGCTGTTGGAAGACAAGCTTGGCAAGTACGGTGTGGAATTATGGAACAAATCTTTCGGCCGGCACGATGGCATTGTGCAACCTTACCACGAGGCAAAATCCATATCCAGCGAGAACACTTTTGAGGAGAATAAATCTGATGTTGATTTTTTGCTGAGCGAGTTGGTGCGGCTTACGGAAAAAATTGCTTTTGAATTAAGGCAGGATGAGAAGCTTGCCGGCTGCGTTACGGTTAAAATACGTTACCCTGATTTTGAAACCACATCACGCCAGACTACCATAGACTATACCCTGAGGGATGATGAGCTGATACCTGTAGCCATTGACCTTTTTCACAAACTGTACCGCAAAGGCCAGCCTGTAAGGCTGCTGGGGGTAAGGCTGAGCGATTTAACCGGCACTGCCGTGCAGGGCAGCCTTTTTGAAGATGTGGAAAGAAAAAATAACCTGTACAAGGCCATTGACGATGTAAAGAACAAATACGGGCGAAACTCATTGATTAAAGCACGAACGGTGAGAGGGGAATAGCAGGCTTAGAAACTTCACAAATAAAAAAAGTAAATAGTCCACTTTGTTTGTAGGGAATTACTATATTCGTGTCCCAAAAATTTATTTTATGAGCTTACGTTTAGGTGATAAAGTTCCCAACTTTCAAGCCAAGACATCTATTGGCGATATTGACTTTTATGAATACCTCGGCGATTCCTGGGGTATCCTGTTTTCTCACCCTGCGGATTATACACCCGTGTGCACTACCGAACTGGGTAAGACTGCTTTGCTGAAAGAAGAGTTTGCCAAACGCAACGTAAAAGTGCTGGCATTAAGCGTTGACCCTGTTGAGAAACACCTCGGCTGGATTGGCGATATCAATGAAACACAAAATTGTTCGGTTGACTTTCCCATCATTGCAGATGATGACAGAAAGGTTTCTGAACTTTATGATTTTATACATCCTAATGCCTCAGCTACTGCTACCGTGCGTTCGCTGGTGGTAATTGGGCCGGATAAACTGGTTAAACTTATCATTACTTACCCCGCATCAACAGGCAGAAACTTTAATGAAGTACTGCGTGTGGTTGACTCCCTGCAGCTTACTGCCAACTACAGTGTAGCTACACCGGCCAACTGGACTGGCGGAGAAGATGTAATAGTAGTGCCTGCTGTAAGCACAGAAGACGCTATTAAAAAATTCCCTAAAGGGGTAAAAATTGTAAAACCTTACCTACGTTATACACCACAACCTAATGTAGATTAGTAAAATATTGCTTGTCTGTTTTAGCACTTAGCAAACCTCCTCATGTGTCTGCCCTGTAGGTGAATTTCTATTCCTTGCGGGGCTTTTTTATGCCCTGTACCTGCAAACCCTGCACAATATTTGTATCATGCTCTTTTATATCTTTAGTGTAAACTGTTGCCTGTAAAAAGATGCCATCCCTTAAACGCAGAAAAAGAAGAAAGCAATACTATACCGCCTACAATAATGTGCAGCTTATCCGTGGAGGTAAGCCATTTTTTGACTGCCTGCACGAAATGATAGCTGCGGCAAAAGAAACCATACACCTGCAAACCTATATTTTCGGCAGCGATGATACCGGCGCACAGGTAGCCGAAGCACTGAAAGCAGCGGTGCAACGGGGTGTAAAAGTGTATATGCTGGTGGATGGGTATGCATCCCAGTCGTTGCCGGCATCGTTTATCAGCAGCCTGAAAGAGGCTGGCATTAACTTCCGTTTTTTTGCGCCGCTGTTTAAAAGCGGCGATTTTTATTTTGGCCGCCGCTTGCACCACAAGGTAGTGGTAACAGATGCACAATATGCGCTGGTGGGTGGCATTAATATTACAGACCGGTATAACGATACACCCGGCGAGCCGGCCTGGCTTGATTTTGCTGTACATGTACATGGCGAGGCCGCTCTGGAGCTGTGCCGCATTTGCAACAAAACCTGGGATAAATCTCCCGCCGCGGTAAAACCCAGGCCATGCCCGCAAATTGATTTCCAGGGCATTATTTCGAAAGAATCTGCCTGTGAGGTAGGTATACGCCGTAACGACTGGGTGCGGCGTAAAAACCAGGTGTCATCTACCTATGTAGAAATGTGCAGGAGTGCAAAAAGCCGTATTGTGATACTATCCAGCTATTTTATGCCAGGCAGGGTAATACGGCGCCAGTTAAAGCTGGCGGTAAAAAGGGGCGTGCAGGTTAAAGTAATAACAGCCGGTGTGTCTGATGTGCCACTGGCCAAGTACGCAGAGCGGTTTTTGTATGACTGGCTGCTGCGCAACAAAATAGAATTGTTTGAATACCAGCCCAGGGTGCTGCATGGCAAAGTTGCCGTATGCGATGAAGACTGGGTAACCATCGGGTCGTATAACATTAACGATATAAGCGCTTATGCCAGCATAGAGCTTAATCTTAATATACGCAACGCCGCTTTTGCAAAGCAAACAGCAGGTGTTTTATTGGGTATTGCTGAAAAGGATTGTATTGCCGTAACCGAAGAACTTCATTTAAAATACAGGAGCGTTTTCCGGCGCTTTGCCTGGTGGGTTTCGTTCCAGTTTATAAGAATAGTTTTTTACCTGTTTACTTTTTATTTCAGGCACAAAAGCAGGAATAATTAGACCAATAAGGCATTTCCCTTCTGAAAAAAAATGATTGTATAAATACGGGTACAATAATTGAAATACCTGTAAACAGTCTGGTCTTGTCCGGAAAAACTTTTTATGAACAATATGCCTCTTACCGTAAAGAGATCACTTGAACTTTTGGGCCTTTGTCTTGCAGGATTTGTAATAGTGGTGGGTAGCCAGGTAATTATGCCTTTATTGCTGGCCTTTTTTATAAGCATTGTATTGTTACCCGTTTACCGTTTTTTAATGAGGAAAAAATTTCCTGAAGTGTTAGCAATTTCCCTTTCGCTGTTACTGGTAATTATTATTACCGCAGGTATTTTATGGTTTGTATCATCCCAGGTTACCAGGTTAATGGCCGACTTTCCCGCTATCAAGAAAAATGTAATGCTGCACATGCAAAACATGGGCGAATGGATTACGGCAAAAACAGGCTTTTCTACTGAAAAGCAGGTACAGTTTTTAAACCAGCAAAGCGGCAAGCTGCTGAATTCCACCGGTGCTGTTTTAGGTGGTACTGCCTCCTCGTTAAGCGGTGCGTTTATTTTCTTTGGCCTTATTCCTATTTATATTTTTCTCATGCTGTTTTACAAAAACCTTTTGTTGCGTTTTGTGGTGCTGTGGTTCCCTGCATCCGCACATGGTAAGTTGAGGGAAGTACTTAGCGAAACAGAATCCATCATCAAAAGTTATATAGTGGGGCTGGTTATCCAGATTACTTACATAACTGTTTTATTGGGCGGTGCGCTAATGATATTTGGTATTAAGCACGCCTTACTTATCGGCGTAATGTTTGGCATACTTAACCTTATACCTTATGTGGGGGCACTTATTGGCAACATATTGGGTGTATCGCTTACACTAACATCATCGCAGGAGTTGTGGCCGGTATTCACGGTGCTCATCACCATAGCGGTAGTGCAGTTTCTTGATAACAACATACTCATGCCCCGCATTGTAGGTTCCAAAATAAAAATAAACGCGTTGATAAGTATAGTGGGTGTAATTATCGGGGGCAGCCTGGCAGGCATATCAGGCATGTTCTTATCCATGCCCGTAATAGCGGTGCTTAAAATTATTTTCGATCGTACTGAGCAGTTTAGGCAGTGGGGCGTTTTGTTTGGCGAGGAAAAACCTAAGTACAGTCCTTTTTTAAGATTAAGGAAAAGAGGTTAACCTGGCGGGCCCACGTATTACTGGTTTGAAATAAGCATAAAGATTTGGGGGTGCCCCCAAGCTATCGCAAGGGTCGGGCTTTCCGCTCATACTCCGGCACAAAGCCGCTGCACAGGGTCTTCACCGGGGTATCCGCTGCAATCCCTCACCCGGCGGGCATACTCAGCATGGTGCTTAGGGTAATCATCAATGTGTGTGTTGTGTAAGATTACAGATACGTTAAGTATTGCGCCTGGTGTTGGCTTGCCGGCACATTATGGGTATTTTTGGCGTTTTTAAATTTAGCTAACCATGAAAGAAATTTTACAACAGGTTTACTGGGGTAATACTGTACAGGCTTATCTTATAGCACTCGCAGGTATTATTGTAGCATGGGCCGCTCTAAGGTTAATCAAGGGTATCCTGCTGCGCTTTCTGCGCCGCATTACTAAAAATACCAAAACAGATTTTGATGACATACTGGTTACCATAGCGGAGAAATTTGTTATTCCGTTTATTTACCTGCTTATCAATTACAATATCATTACGCAACTAAACCTTTCAGTTAAGGTTGATCGCATATTATCGGTTGCCATAGCCATGATAGCCATCTATTATGGGGTAAAGCTGGTTAATTATTTTATTCACGGGGCCGTGTTGCTGTACATGAACCGTAAAGGAGAAAATCCCGAAAGGGTAAAGCAGGTTAACGGCATATTGCTGGTGTTTAAAGCGTTGGTATGGTGCCTGGGTATTGTGCTGTTAATTGATAACCTGGGGTATAATGTAACCACCATTATCGCCGGTTTGGGTGTGGGGGGCATAGCCATAGCTTTGGCAGCTCAAAACATTTTAAGTGATTTGTTCAGCTACCTGGTGATATTTTTTGATAAACCCTTTGAAATAGGTGATTTTATAGTGGTAGGGCCCAACAGCGGCATTGTTGAAAAAATAGGCATTAAAACTTCTCATGTACGCAGCCTGGATGGCCAGCAGTTGGTAATGCCTAATGCGGAGCTGGTTAAAACCGTTATTCATAATTTTAAAAGGCTGGAGCGCAGAAGGATAGTGCTTAACATTGGCGTTGTTTATGGTTTGCCGCCGGAACAGCTTCAGAATATACCCGCGATTATAAAAGAAATAATTGAGGCCAACGAAAATGCAACGTTCGACCGTGCACACTTTAAATCTTTCGGCGACTTCAGCATCAATTTTGAAGTGGTGTACTATGTTGATTCCGCAGATTTTTTATTGTACATGAACACTAACCAAGCCGTATGCATGGAAATATACAGCAGGTTTACCCGTGAAAAAATTGATTTTGCATTCCCCACCCAAACAATTGTTCTTGACAGTAAAGGCAAAGAGGTTGCGGCTAAAGTATCGGCGTTGGAAAATGGGGCAGGCCCTTTAAAAAAGCAGAGTGAGCAGTACTAAGCAGCACTGGCTAAGCCTGTTGATTGCAAGCTCAGCCAGTGTGGTAAAATATTACAATGCAAAGCGGAAAGCCATGCCCGCATAAAAATTAAAGTCTGTGTTGGGGGTAAGCCTGAAAGTAGGGTTAACATCAAAAGCAATATTGATGGGCGCCCCTGTAAACTTGTAGTCAAGCCCTATTACCCCTTTCATGGAAAATACGGCATCGTTATGGTCGTCATGACGGTCGTCGTTACGTGGGTGGTGGCCATGGCTGCGTACCCCTAACTCAGCACCCGGGCCAACATACCATTTAAGTCCACGTGCTCCCTGTATGGGCCCATGCCATTCGTAAATGCCTTCCAGCGCCACATAATGGCTGCGGAATAGCAAAGAAGCTTCCAGTGCGCCTGCCGGGTTAAAAAAGTGTTTCACGTTAATGCCGCCTATTGATCCGTCTCCGAAGTATCCTTTTGCCCCAAGAGCGGTTTTGTAGCTGCTTCCCATATTCTGTGCCTGTGCTTTTTGTAATGTCATAAGGCTTAACATTACACCTGCCAATACTAAAGTTTTTTTCATGAACAATGTTTTGTACAGCCGCAATGTCAAAAAGCCTGCCAATCAAAACTGCGGTAACATGCACATACCGGTACCGGCTGATACTGTGTGAGTTATATTTTGTACAGAAAACCGCTGAGCAATCACTTAATGGTTAATAGGCAAAGCTCACCATGTGACCGCAATTCCACGGGGTGCCGGGATGAGTTGCTGCATAAAGCGGTGGCGTACAAGAGTGCGACGCAAGTAAAGCCTCATGCTTGTTCCTCCTGCCGGGCCCAAAAAATTCCTGCCTGCCGTATGGCAGGCGCATACACCCCGCGGTACTGTAATATGTTTTATTGCCTTTTCTTTAATTTGTTTTTGTTATGCGTACCGCATAGCCGCCACCAGTTACAAGCCGGGCCTGCAACACCGTTTTACTGTTAACCTGCTGCCTGCTGATAGCGGTATGTTTGGGATTGATTTTGGCATCGGCGGCATCGCTGTATATTTCTGCCGTAAAATTTCCATCTCCCAAAAAAGAAAGCGGGATACTTAATGTTCTTTCAGTCCAGTTGGTAATGCTTCCTATGTACCAGTCATTACCTTTTCTGCGTGCTATGGTTATGTATTCGCCCGGCACGCCATGCAATACTTTAATTTCATCCCACGAGGCGGGAACTTTTTTGATGAATTCAAAATCTGCCTGGCCCTCGTAAGCCGCGGGATAATCTGAAACCATTTCAAACTGCGCCTGGTAAACCACGTATAACGCAAGGTGGTGTGCCCTTGTGCCCATTACCATAGGCGAATCGCTGCGTGCAAAAAATTGTTCCCTTGTAACATTGTCAAATCCCCCAGGGGTGTAATCCATGGGGCCTGTAAGCATGCGGGTAAAGGCGAGCATTACATGATTGTCGGGATTATCTCTTGTGCCGCCTTTTGATTGTTCCATGCCCAGTACAGACTCATAATTCATCACATTGGGGTAAGTTCTTTCCAGCCCAAAAGGCTTGGTGCAGCCATGAAAATCTATCATTAAATGATGCTCCGCTGCTTTGCGGGCAGTTGTGTAATAGAAGTCTATGCCTTCCTGGTCGTCTCTTTCTATAAAGTCAATTTTTACGCCGGCTACTCCCCATTTTTCATAAAGTGCAAAAGCTTCATTCATTTGGGTAGCCACCGCGCCGCCATATAACCATATCCACACTTTTACGTTTTTGGCTGCGGCATATTTTACCAGTTCTGGTATATCCACTTTGCCATTCATTTTTGTCAGGTCACGACCGCTCCATCCGGCATCCACCAGCATATATTCCAGGCCGGATTTTGCGGCAAAGTCAACATAGTATTTCATGTTGGCTGTGGTAAAAGCCGGTTTGCCATCTGCGCCAAGGCTGCCACTCCACCAATCCCAGGAAGCCTTACCGCTCTTAATCCACTCTGTATTGGCAATTGCGGAAGGACTGGTAAGGTTCATTACGGCATTGGATTCTATAAGTTTGCCAGGTTCATCGCCTGCCATAATAATACGCCAGGCAGAGCGCAGGCTACCCTTTCCCTTTACGGCAATACCCGAACTATCCAGCCGGGGCGCAAGCCGTGAAAGCATGGTATGGCCAGACCATCCGCCAGAGGGGTTAGTGAGGTACATGGAGCTATAGCCCTGCAGCTCCGACTCTGCTATGGCTACCCAGCCAGCACCCGGAACTTCAGCAAGCATTGGCAAGCCTATTAATATAGAACTCTTTACGCCGCCCTGGTTAGAGAAGGCGCTTACAGACAGCTTCAGGTATTCACTTTCGTACATGGATTTGTAATGCGGCAGCACCTGTGCATAGGTAGTGGCATCTGTGCTGAAATGAAACTCTGTATTTTCATTTACTAATTCATAGCCATCCTGCAGGGCCTGCTGTTGAGGCGCCACATACCTGAAAGCAACGGCATCGTTGTAAGCCCTTGCCTCTATTACCAGCTTTCTGCCCGGGGCGGTATTTTCCTGCAGTTCCAATTGCAGGGCATTGTATTGGTCGCGAACTTTTCCTGCCTTGCCCACCACTAACTGGTAGGTTTCGTCGACGGAAGATGTTTTGCTGCCGGTGATATGCACATCAGCGCCCAGCGGCTGTGATCCTTTCAATTCAAGGCTTAAAGCGGAAGGCTTGAATAAATCTTTTCCGCGGAAAGACACTGTGTAAAAGAGCTGGTTAGCGGAAGATTTTTTATCAAGTTGGCCGGTTTTAAAAGATATTTCCAGTTTGCCATCGGGAGACAGCAACCGGCCTTTTGCCTCCTGGCCTTTTGCAATGTTTAATGATAAAGTAAAAAGAAACAGGCAGGCCATAGCTGGCCCTGCAATCGTTGGTGGTGTTTTTAACATAAAAGTGGTTGAAGCGTATTTAAATAGCTGGCAACTAATTTATGGAATTTGGCAACACCGGCGCTGATAATAAGCCTTGTATTCTGCCGCAGATTTAATTGTACCTGCCGAAAAGTTGTGGTATTTGTCGTAGGTTTTTTATGGGCCCGGCAGGAGGAACGAGCATGAAGCTTCCGTTGCGTCGCACTCTTAAACGGCTGGGTTCGCTACACGGCTTTTCCCGCAGGGTAGGGGGTGTCTCAATAATGCAACATCAAGGTCATGAATAACTAATGAATTAAAACATTACCACGTACTGTAATTTTCGCATTGGGTTTAATGGTTAGTTTACCCCCCTTAATTTTTAGCGGTACATTTAAAATGCATTCTTTGCCTGTGGGAGGATCAATTAATATTTCAACACCGGGTGGAATTGTAACAGGCGGCAACATTCCGTTAATCCAGTTGCGGGTGTTATCAAAATTGCCATAGCCTGTAAATGTATATTTCGGAATGTAAGAAGGCTCAATATGGCCTGCATATATTTCTATGCCATGCTGATGAGTGTACGCAGTAAAAAACAACTGTTCTCTTAAAGCTGTCAAATGATAAAATTCAGAAACATCAGACAGTCCTGCGTCTTCAATAATATGTGTACCTGAATCTGTTCCATCCGATGTCCAAAGATGATTGTTTATTACCATCAGCAGTTTTCCATTAACATTTGTAATGTTGGTTGCTAAAGCAAGTGTACTTTGCCAGTTTGTTAAGTAAAGGGATGTGCTTTCAGGTCCTGCGCTAATGTCTTTTACTAATTTAGTGCTATCCTCCACACCATTTGTTTTCCACAATTCGTTTCCATGAATGCCATCGTCTGCAAAAAAGTAAAGCCACCCCGCAATATCAGTAAGATTTGCCGGATCAGAGTTTTTACTGCTTTTCGTATTAATATTTTTTACAAGCTTGGTGCCTGCGTCTGTACCATCTGTTTTCCAAAGCTCACTGCCTGACTCGTCCGTACCCTTAAAGTAAAGCCATTCGCCTGATGCAGTCAGGTTGGCAATATCATTAACTTTTGAAGCAACCATAAGCGTCTTTTCATCTGTGCCATCTGTTTTCCACAGTTCGTTTCCTGCAATTCCATTAACAATGAAATATATATTGTTAGCATAACTTGCTGTTTCAAGATAAAAAGCAAGCATTTCCTTTATTTTACGTGTTCCTTCAATTGATCCATCAGTAACCCATAATTCATAAGAGTGATTGCTAGTAGTTTGTTGAACAAAAAATAAAGAACCTCCTATTTTAGTAGGTATAACTCTTATGCGGTTGCGGGTATTTGTGAACGGCAGGGCATATAATCCTGTTGCTATTTCAAAAGTGCCGGAAACAGTCCCGTCTGAACGCCATAAAGAATATTTGTTGAAGAAATTTTGAGCTGCAAAAAAAACTAAACTATCCGTTGCGTATATCCACTTAATGGATTGTTTAGCATCAAACATATCTTTAACAAGTTCGCATGATGAGGCTGCATTTACTTTAAAAAAGCCGCTATGACCGGTAGTTGAATCCATCCCTGAAAAATAAACTTCATTGTTCAATATGGAAAGTGCGCCGGGTACAGCGTTAAAGGCAAAGGGGCCGGGTATACTTTTTGTTGCGTTGGATGTTCCATCTGTTACCCATAATCTGCTGCTTGCAATAAGAAAAATTTTTCCATCTAATGCCTTTAGTGAAGTGGGGACAGATGATTCTGATGCATACGAATTTATGTCTTTAACCAGTGTTGTTTGAGTAAATGCCCCATCAGTTTTCCAAAGCTCATTACCCTTATCTGAAGTTGCACTAAACAGTAGTAGTTGATCGTTCACAGGTGTTAAATCAAGTGGAGATTGGGCAATTTCTTTGCCCATGCCTTTTTCAACGATTGTAGTGCCCGTATTTGTTCCATCTGTTTTCCATAAAGTGAGCTCCATTTTACTATTGTAGTCAGAGAAGAAAAGCGTACTGCCTACCTTGCAAAAGTTTGACGGCCTGCAACTATCCTTTATCATAAAGGTACCTTCTGTTGTTCCATTCGATTTCCAAAGTGTTCCTAAATAGTAAGGGTTAGTACTATCCCTGTAAGAAAAGAAAATACTGTTTTTAAAGTTTGTAAAAGAGGCGATACCTGTAAAATCCGGAGGGCCAGACGGTGAAAATTGCTTTACCTGGATAGTTCCATTTTGTTCATCATGCTTATACAGGGTAGTATTATATTGCGAGGGTGAAGCTGCGCCTATAAAGTACAAAACTTTATTAATGGCAATAAAGTTTAAATTGTAAATGTTTATCCCAATTGCACTGGCAACTTTCTTTGCAGAGCCCCTGGTTCCATTTGTTACCCAAAGTTTTCTGTTATAGTCATTGGCAGTTCTTGCAGAAAAGTAAATTAGATTATTTGCAACCCCAATTATTTGTGAAGGTTCCAGGGCAGAGTCGCTAACTGAATACGTTCCTGTGCTGGTTCCATTACTGGCCCATAATTTTTCGGAAAACTGAAATGTTGTGTTATCGTATGAACTTACTGCGAAAAACAATTTATTGTTAGCGGTGCAAAGTTTAGTTAACTGAACTCCCTGAAATGAAATTTGAGTAAAGTCAAAGACCAGGGATAAACCATTCTCTGAACCATCTGTTTTCCATAGTTTACCTTGCGCAACGAAAAACAGAAAATTATTAGATACTGTGAGATAAGAAGGGTCGTTGATTTCCTCATATATTTTAGTTCCGTCCGCAGTGCCATCCGAAACCCATAATTTGTATGATGTGGCGGCCGCTAAAAAGTAGATCTTATTCTTGTAAACTACAATGTTACGGGGGCCAGAGGATGTCAAGCCCGGATTTATATCTTTTACCATGTATGTTCCTTCTGTAGTTCCATCACTTCTCCACAACTCTGTTCCATTCGCCCCATTATCTGCAGAAAAATAGCAAACATTATTTAGGATACAATCTTTGGTAACGTTCGGATTGGAGTTTGTAATTGAATCAATATCTTTCACCAAATGGAAGTTCTGGGAAAAGTTTTTTTTACACAAACACAATACCAATAAGATGGCAAGAAAGGGTTTGATGTTGGGTGAAAAGCGCATACGGTAAACTTTAAAATTTTCGGTGAAAATAAGCTTTTCTTGAAACGAGTTTGTAACAGTATCTTATCTGAAAGCCAAACGCTTCCATTCAAACGATAATACAACGAGTGTGGCCAAACTTTTTGCAAGTAGATGTTTGACAGTTGCTTTCAGGTATAATGATATGAAATGCGATCAATTAGGATTGCACATCGTGCCCTATCTGTAAATGCTATTTTCAATACCCGTAACAACACTTTGCTAACTTTATAAAAACAAATTCTATGGTAAAAGCATTTTTGGGCATGGGTTTATTGGGTTCCGCTTTTGTCAAGGCGATGCTGCAAAAAGGGGATAAGGTGCAGGTATGGAACCGCACTGCATCAAAAGCAAAGGCGTTGCAGCCATTTGGCGCAACAGCTTTCGATAATGTTGAAGAGGCAGTGCAAGGTGCGGATATGGTTCATGTTACATTAAAGGATGATGAAACGGTAGATGAAGTGCTGGAAAAAGCGGTTACAGGTTGTAAGCCTGGCGCTGTTGTTATAGACCATACCACCACATCAGTTAAAGGTGCTGTACAGAGAACAGCCTACTGGAAAACAAAGGGGGTTACTTACCTGCATGCGCCTGTTTTTATGGGCCCGCAGAATGCATTGGAAAGCTCCGGTTTTATGCTTGTTTCAGGGGATCAGCGGGTTATTGAAAAGTATGAAGAGGAATTATCTAAAATGACAGGAAAACTGCTAAATTTCGGCGTAGAGGAGGGCAAGGCCGCGGGTATCAAATTGTCCGGTAATCTTTTTTTATTAAGCCTTGTTGCCGGGCTGTCTGATGCGCTGGCGCTGGCTAAAGTGCATGGCATAAAACCGGCTGAATTGTTGCACCTCTTCAGCCACTGGAACCCGGGCGCCGGGGTGCCTGCACGCCTGAAAAAGATTACAGATGGCAGGTTTGACCAGCCATCCTGGGAGCTGAACATGGCACGCAAAGATGCCGGCCTTATGCTGTCTGCCTCCAGTGAAGCCGCCACCAGCTTAGCCATTATACCAGCCATTGCAACTGTAATGGACGAATGGATAGCCAAAGGCCATGGCAACGAGGATTGGAGCGTAATAGCAAAAGATAATTTGTGAGAATTGCGGGAGGAAAATAAAGCTGACATATAAAGGCCATGCGATATGATAATATGCATGGCCTTTATATTAGCCAATAGCATTATTGCGGGCTTTGGCTTATTCCAATAGAGGTTCAAACCTAACCCGCTGCGCCCCACGTTGCTTAAGCCCTGTATGTTATATTCCGTTTTCTGCCATCAGCCAATAATTCTTTTGTCTTTGGCTAAAAACTTTGCAAAGCCAAGCAATGCGCCAGTTACCATAATGTTTCTGAAAAAGTTTACCATTTCAAGTTCTTTCTCTCTGTTAACGTTTGCTGTCATTGCAGTGGCGTCTAATTCGTGCCCCATTGCCCTTGGTAAATGAACCAATACACCCATAAGAATTACATACAATGCCATTAATGTGTAAGCTAACTTGTCGTACCTGCCAATAATTGCACTTACAATAAACAATGAAACGCAAACCAACGTAAAGTAATTCCAAAAGAATGGAAAGGGAATATAGTCAGGCACAAAAGCGGCGCCAACTGCTGGCTTGCCTAAATGCAAACCAACATATAGTAAAAACGATAGCGGAAAAATGTATTTTCCGAGGTTTAATATTTTATCCATCGCCCTGTTTTTAGTTGACTGGAAATGGAATTACAGGCCTTATTTCAACAGAACTGTTTGGGTATTTCAAAATAGGGCAGGTCTTGCTCCATTCCTGCACTTCTTCAAAGTTGTCGCCCCTGCAAATAAGAAAACCCGAAACTAAAACGCTGTTATCTTCTTTGTGCGGTTGCCCGTTCCTGAGCCCATTGTTGTCCACAATGGATGCCTCATAACGAATGGGGGCCGTATGTACTAATTTACCCTGCATTGCAATATTGCCTATCCAGGATTGCCACTTGTGCATATCTTCCGCCATATCCTGGGTTTTGGCTAAATATCCATTTTCTGCACTTGCATTACGAAATAATAAAAGATACTCTGTCATTGTTGTAAAATTTAATTGTTAATGATGATGCAAAAATGCAAAGCACAATTTTTATCAACGATGACAAAAGTCTGCAATTTAAAGTTTGGCTTTAAGCCGGCTGAAAACGTCTTTGTTTATACCGAGGTAGGAAGCAATAAGTTTGCCTGAAAGACGCGACATAAGTGTAGGCCTGTTTTGCATAAGCCATTTTATTCTGTCCAACGCGGAAAGGGAAACAAACGTGTTGATGCGGTAAACAGAGTTGGCGTAAGATGCCTCGAGGATTTGTTTATACACTTTATCAAACTGTGGTACCGCTTCCATCATTTCCTGGAACCCTTTTCTGTCAATAACGAAAAGTTGGCAAGGTTCAACGGCTTTTATGTTTTCTGTTGAAGGTTGTCCGCTGCCAAAGCTGATAAGATCGCTGCACCAGTTATCTTCAATTACAATGTCCCTGGTTGTTTCGTTCATTTCATTGTCGTAAACAAAAACCTGTAAGCAACCTTTTGCAATAAAGTACACATATTTACAGGTGTTGCCCTGCTTTAAAAGTTCCTCGTTTCGTTTGGCTTCGATGAGTTTAAATTTTGAAAGCACAAGGTCTAACTGGTCAATATTGTTGCCAAGCCTTTTTTTGATATGTTCCCGTAAAATATCTGTCATTCAATTTTATATTAGGTTGAGGTTTTGAGTTCTGCGGTGTTGCACTAAAATCGCACCTAATGTTCGGGTATTTACGCAGGCAGGAATTCAATGATTGTCCAGCCCGGTATGAATGCTGAAAATATGTTGTTTTCACTTCTCCGCAAAGTCTCCTGCAAGGGACTTTGCGGCAGGGGGGAATGCAGATGCCCGTACATAAACTAATGCCGCTTTTGCCAGAATAATAAGGTTATCATCCTGAAGTTACGAGACACCAAAATCCCCGAAAATTGGGGCAGGCGTATCCGAAACAGATGGCATTTATTTCGCCTTCACCCTTTGAACGGTGGACAGGTTTGTTTCATTCTGTCACCAGTTGTACGGAACTGGTGGGTGTTGATCTAACCAAATAATGCAAAAGCGGAATTACATACTTTTTTTGCATTGGCGTCATCCCTGCCGCAAAGTCCAGTACTGGAGACTATTGCGTGGAAGTGTTTTTGATGGACACTGTGCGGGAAAAGCAAAGTGTATTTTCAATCGCTATACCATGTATTTGGGAGGAATTTTTATGGGCTAGGCAGGAGGAACAAGTATTAAGCTTTACTTGCGTCGCACTCTTGTGCGGTTTATTCGCTATGCGGCTTTTCCCACCGGGTAGGAGAGCGCAAGCTGATGAATTTAGGCCTAACAAAATAATTTATGAAGCGGCATTAAGTTGCTTTTTTGGCATCCTATCTTCCCTTCCGCAAAGTCCCGTACCGGAAACTGTTGCGGAGAAAGGCTTCGGGAGGGACACTTTGCGGGAAAGGAATAAATCCGAAGAGCTGCAAGCTAATTCTTCGGATAGCTGGATAGCTGGGTCTCTCCACCTTGGTTGAAACCGGACAGCAACTGTACTAAAACCGCACACTTATCAGCACAATAGTGATGGCTATTCATTGATTATCACAGGGAGTAGGGCGGTGGCATTTTGTTTGTGCGGCATTAGTAGCATAAGATCAATTACCCATTAATACATTGCACATGCTAAAACACTATCTTAAAACCGCATGGCGAAACCTGGTTAAGAATAAAGCCTACACGATAGTAAATATTGCTGGCCTGTCTGCCGGTTTAACCTGTTTTACACTGATTGCGCTTTGGGTTACGGATGAATTGAGCTTCGATACTTTTAACAGTAACTACAGCCGCATCGTACGCCTTACCGGTGTTGAAAAAACACAAACGGGCATTAAAGAATCCGCTGTAACAGGTGCACAGATGGCAAAAGCATTAAAAGATGATTATGCAGAGGTTGAAAATACTGTAAGGGTTGACATGCATGGCGATGAGATTATACTGCTTAATAACCAGCAGGTGTTGCAGCATAATATCCTGCTGGCCGATCCTTCTCTTTTTACGGTATTTGATTACAAGTTATCAAATGGCAATGAAACTACAGCCCTGGCGGAGCCCTACTCGCTTGTGTTGACACAGTCCGCGGTAAAACAATACTTTGGCAATGAAGACCCCATGGGAAAATCACTGGTGATTTTTATGATGGACTCAGCAGGGCAGGGGGCCAATTATAAAATTACAGGCATTATGCCCGACCCACCGCTTAATGCACATTTCACGTTTACCATGATTGCTTCTTTCAAAACCATAGAAGCAGCACACCCGGAAGTGATGACGGTAGAAGGCTGGGCCGATGCAAGCCCAAGCTACTACACGTATCTTTTACTGAAGAAGGGGATTGATGTGAACTCTTTTTCCAAAAAGATTGAATTTTTCTATAAAAAATATGTGGGCGACAAGTTTGCAACCTGGAAAAATACTATTGCATACAAGCTACAGTTGTTGGGGGATATTCACCTGCATTCCCATCTTCAGAATGAAATCACGTCAAACGGCAGCATTGCACAGGTATATATCTTTTCAACTATCGGTATTATCATTTTATTGCTGGCGGGCATTAATTATACCAACCTGTCAACAGCACGCTCTGCAGCAAGGGCTAAAGAAGTGGGCATTAAGAAAGTAGCAGGTTTAAGCAAGCGGCAATTGATATTTCAGTATTTATCAGAAGCCATACTTACCGTGCTTATGGCCCTGGTGTTTTCCATCCTGTTTGCTTACCTGTTGCAACCGTTTTTTTGGGAGGTTACCGGTAAAAACGTAGCTGTGTTTAATTCACCGTCTTTATTGGCTTTTCTTGTGTGTGTAACTGTTTTCCTGGGCCTGCTATCAGGGCTGTACCCCGCTGTTGTGTTATCAGGCTTTAAGCCGGCCATAGTATTGAAGGGGTCATTCAAATCGGGCGAAAAAGGTGTATTGCTGCGTAAAACCCTGGTTGTGTCACAATTTGTTATTACGATTATCCTTATAACGGGCATTGTTGTTATTTATATGCAAATGGCGTATATACAAAACATGGATTTGGGATACAACAAGAATGCATTGCTGTATTTGCGGGTAAACGGCAATGCCAACGTGATAAGGGGGTATCAATCATTCAGGGATGAATTGAAGGGCAGCCCACTTATTAATGGCGTGGCTACTTCCAACTCCAGCCTGGCGGGTGGCCTTGACGTTGGCAGTGCGGAAACCATTGACGATAAAGGAAACCCGTTACAGGTAAATACGGCAAGACTTGGTATGGATGAATATTGCCTGGATGTATATGGCATAGAATTACTTGCCGGAAGAAATTTTAGCTCCAGCGCATCGAACAACCAGGTGCGTCCGGTTATCCTTAATGAAATGGCTGTGAAAAAATTTGGCTGGAAAGATGCCGGGGCTGCTATCGGTAAGCCCTTTACATCCGGCGAAGTGCCCGGCATGGTGGTTGGCGTTACCAGGAATTTTCATTTTAACTCCCTGCAGCATACCATAGAGCCGCTGGCTATTTACCCGCTGGCCAATCATTTTTCCAGGGTTAACATTAATGCCGATATGGCCCAGGTTAAACAAACGCTAACGTTTATTGAAAATACCTGGAAAAAACATTTTCCTTCTGTTTTATTTGACTACGAGTTTATGAGTGAGCAGGTGAAACGTCAATACCAATCGCAGGAACGATTCTCCACTGTTTTTTTATACTTTTCGGTATTGTCATTGCTCATAGCCTGTCTTGGTTTGTCGGGGCTTATCTCTTATACCATATTTCAAAAAACAAAAGAAATAGGCATACACAAAGTGCTGGGGGCAAACGTTAGCGGTATTGTGGCATTGCTTTCAAAAGATTTTTTGCGGCTTGTTCTGCTTGCCTGTTTTATTTCACTGCCGGTTGCCTGGTACATCATGAATAAATGGCTGCAGGATTTTGCTTACCGTGTAACCCTTTCCTGGTGGATGTTCGCTGCTGCCGGCTTCCTGGTGTTGCTGGTTGCCGTGCTTACCGTAAGTATTCAATCTATAAAAGCTGCTACTGAAAACCCAATGAAGAGTTTAAGGGCGGAGTAGGCTTTTTGCATTGGCATTGATATCAACATTGCCGAAAGAACATCTGAAACACCCACTAAGCCTGCACGGAAAACATTAGTTGCACTATGCCCATAAAAACCAAAGCCCGCTAATCAGATCAACCCATTGTCAATTGCTTTTTTTACGGCTTCGGTTGCGGAATGTACATGCAGTTTGTCGTATATCTTTTTAAAATGCCCGTTCACCGTGTTCCAGCTAATGCCTGCCGCGGCGGCAATCATTTTATAACTCATTCCTTTAACCAGTAATGATAAAATTTCAAGTTCCCTTTCGCTTAGGTTGAAGTTTTCTTTTTTGGCCATCGGTTGTTCGTGGTACATCTCTAACACTTTACGGGCTATGGCGGGCGTCATGGGAGCGCCGCCTTCCAATACTTCACGTATACCATCCACCAGTTTTTGCGATGCTGTTTTCTTTAGTATATAACTGTGGGCGCCGGCGCGGATGGCTGCAAAAATTTTGTCGTCGTCTTCAAAAACCGTTTGCATAATAACGGGTAAAGCTGCGGCATGCTACCTTATAAGGCGAAGGCCTTCAATACCATTTACCTGGGGCATATCAATATCCATCAATACAACATCCGGCTGCAATTGCTGCACCTGCGCTACCACGTTGGCACAGTTTTCAAAAATACCTGCACATGCCATATTCGGCGTATTCTCCAGCAGAAGTTCCGGGGCTTCCTGCCTGGCTTTATTGTCCTCGTAAATCAGCACTTTAATCATATTACGAATGTAGCTGGCTGCCGCTTTGTAATGAACACCTAATGTAAGGCGCTCACTTCTCCGCAAGGTCTCCTGCAAGGGACTTTGCGGCAAGGAAAATGCAGATACCCATAAATAAACTAATGCCTCTTTTACTATAATAATAAGTTTATTGTCCTGAAGTTACGATACGCCAACATCTCCCGAAAAATTGGAACAGGCGCATCCGAAACAGATGGCATTTATTTCGCCTTCACCTTTGCACAGTGGATACGCTTGTATCATCCTGTCACCGGTTATATGGAACTGATGGGTGTTGATCTAACCAAATAATGCAAGAGCGGGATTGCATTTTTTTGCGTTGGCGTCATCTCGTACCGGAGACTGTTGCGGAGAAAGGCTTCGGGAGGGACATTTTGCAGGATAGAAAAGGTAATTATCCGGAAATAGATTTCTGGCGAGTATACTTTTGAAAAAGGGAAAGTATATCGCAGGAGGTCTGCCGGGGCAGTCTAATTACTACATTTACATTAAATGGTTTAGAGAGATCAGGCATGTCAAAAGTTAATCTTAGTCAAGGCCTTCAAATTCAGCCTAATCCGACAAAAGGATATAGATGGGAAGTTGGTATTTATAGAGTTAACTAGAAAATAAATATTGCATATGGAACAACATATGCTAATCCATGTTTTGGTCCAGTTAATTGCCTCAACTTTATGTCCCAAACTACAATAAAGCATTAGAATTAGTAAATAAACTCTTTTTTAGATAATGAATTTAAACAAGTCAACAGGAGAAATAAAAATCGGTGATTTAGACATTACTGCAAATCTGACTCCTGAATATATAGAAAATATTGGGTCAACATATGATGCTAAGATAGCACTGAGAAATGCGGATTATTTAACCTATATCATATCGAATATAGATGAAGGAGAAAGTGTATTGTCGCTCACTTTCAATAAGAAAAGATTAGTAACTCTTAATATTGGCATAGGAAAGAATTATAATTTTTTTCCATTTAATATCGCCAGGGAAGAGAATACAGAACTTACAAAACGGCTTTTGCTTTTGGGTGGTGAAAAAAAGTATTCGTGGGGAGAGGTTGAATTAAGTGAAGATCGAAAGGGCGGTACTTTATCAATCATTATAAGATACAATCGTGGGAATTAAAGAATGAAACATCACTTGGTATATTTTTTTCCCGCATAGTATTCGGTATGGGACTGTGCGGGAAAAGCAGGCAAACGAATCTAAATTTTATTGAAAACAGTATTAGTGAGGAAGTTGTTGTCCATGGTAAAGAGGAGTCGTTTCTTTTTGATGCTTAATTTTTCACTTCTCCGCAAGGTCTCCTGCAAGGGACTTTGCGGCAGGGGAGAATGCAGATGCGCATAAATAAACAAATGCCGCTTTTGCCATAATAACAAGTTTGTTATCTTGAAGTTACAAGGCGCCAAAATCTCCAAAAAATTGGGACAGGCGCCCCCGAAACAGATGGTATTTATTTCGCCTTCACCTTTGCGCAGTGGATACGCTTATTTTATCCTGTCACCAGTTGTACGGAACTGATGGATGTTGATCTAACCAAATAATGCAGGAGCGAATTACATACTGTTTTTGCATTGGCGTCATCTCGTACCGGAGACCGTTGCGGAGAAAGGCTTCGGGAGGGACATTTTGCAGGATAGGAAGTGCTCTACTACGTATACTTGCGTCAGGTTTGGGGCAAATGTAGAAATGCTGTATTCTCAACATAACCGTATGTTATTGGCTGTAATAAATTTAATCCCTGCCTAATTTGCTTTTATTCGGTGACATGATTATTTTGTTTCAGAAAATGAGATCGCGTTTGGCCGAAATGAAACTACTTAAGACCTATTAAACTCATGTAATGAAGTTAGCCATTATGAAAATTCAGCTTTGTATTGCAATAACAGCGCTGACTCTTTTTGGGTCGTGCAAAAAATACCAATGGTGCCCTCCTGCTAAAAAACCAATTGATTTAAAAGCCTGTAACATTCTAAGAATTGAAGATCCCAATTCCGTTTGGGAAGGGGCAACCTTTTATTATAACTCAGCTGGCAAACCAGTAAAAATCCTTCTTGATGTTTACAATTCCACTGGCACCCCCAACATGTTTTTCCTTTATGATTCTTATGGAAGATTAACAGCATGGTTTCATGGGTATAAAAAAGATTACAGCGAGTTTAAACCTTCGGACGGCTTTGAAGGATATCACAAATATACCTGGGTAAACGATTGCCTGGTCATAGACTCTTCATTCTATTTAGGTCATTTGACCGAGACATTAAACCCCACCGTAGACGGAGAACTGTTAACCGTTTCCAGACTGGAGCTAGACAAGCAGCACAGAATTCGCAAAGCACTTGTTCATGACCGACTTTACGACTGGAACAATCACCGTTGGTATCCTTATGATGGCAACAGAAGAACGCTGAATTATCAGTATGATGTTAATGGTAACATGTCTCCTTATGTGGATGAATTTAGCGGCCCTCTTTCTGAAAGAGTTTACACAGAGAAGAGAAGTTTATTTTCCGTTAATGAAATATGGATGTTTATTAAACGCGACTATAGCCAAAACGCAGTACCCGGTGCGGCCACCTTGAATTGTTTTGATCTGCCGCAAACGTTCTCTGAAAGAGGTGATTATGGTTTCTTTTTCCATCCTATTTATCCCCTGCAGACAATATCTACGAGAATATATTATGCATGTGATTGCGAGGGAAAGTGAAACAATGTTTTCTTTCTCCACACGGTGCCCACCCAAGTCACTTCTACGCAAAGTCTCCTGCAAGGGACTTTGCGGTAGGGGAGAATGCAGAAGCCATAAGTAAACAAAT
>NZ_VVIP01000031.1 GCF_009650435.1 Foetidibacter luteolus | reverse complement strand
ATTTAAATTCAAAACGTTGCCATAAATTGCTGGCAAATCATCAGAAATGGATAAGCGTCTTTTCATCCAGTACTGTGGAGGTATCGCTATGCCGGTATTAAGCAGTGTTTTTTTGTCTGCACGGTAACAATACTGAATCTGGATAAGGCTTGTTCCGTCTCTGCGGGTTTTTCGCACATTACAAATTGGTCTGATTGGAAACAACATAATTAGTCGAATTTTTAGTCGAATAAATAGTCGCTACCCTTTGTAAAGTTACAAGGAGAAAAAAATGATAAGTGTTGCAATTATTTAAAAGTCAATCACTTATTAGTAAGATCTATAAGGTAGAGATAAGTAACGACTCGTTTGAGCTTTCCCAGAGGAACATTTTGTGCCATTCCACACATGTATAGGCACAAAGCGTTCCTCCGGAACGCAGGCAGCAGCCTGCAATCTTCTACCCATTAAGTGTTCCGCTGGAACACAGGTTGTGTAATGCGTTTATTAAGCTTGATATAATACATTTTTTAGAATGGCTTATTATTCCTGGCCGGAAAAAGCCTCAGTTCATTCCTGTATTTTTGCGGGGTTAACGGATAGATTTTGCTGCCGCATATAGCGGTGGCGTACAAGAGTGCGACGCAACGGCAGCTAAATAGTAGTAATGCAGCCGGGCCCATAAAATTCCTTTGTAAAAAATGAAGAAAAAAATAGGTATCAGCTATTCGGAAATGTTGTTTGAAAATTATGTGAACTGGTTTACTGCACAGGACCTTGCGGATGACATTGAAATAACAGTACTGTCTTACGAAAAAAACAATGTGCAGGACATCTACTCCTGCGACGGTTTTGTACTAACCGGCGGTGTGGACGTACACCCATCCTATTATAACGGCAGTGCGGATTATGTGAACAGGCCTTCTGCTTTTTCGCTGCAGCGGGACAGGTTTGAAGAAAATATTTACCGTTACTCTCAACTGCAGCAATTGCCTGTGCTTGGTATTTGCCGCGGTATGCAACTGGTAAATGTGCTGGAGGGCGGCAAACTTGTACAAGACCTTGGTAATGGCAACAGCCAGCATAAAAAAGACGTGATTGATAAACAGCATAAAGTAGCGGCAGTAAAGGAAACTTTTTTGCATACTGTTACAGGCGCTGTGGATGGTGCGGTGAACAGCGCCCACCACCAGGCTGTGCACCCGCAGGCTATTGCACCGGGCCTGTTGCCCAACGTGTACGCTGCAGATGACAAAACAATTGAAGGGTTTGAATTTGCGGACAAAACAGGCAAGGGCTTTATGCTTTGCGTGCAATGGCACCCCGAAAGAATGATTGAAAAAGAACAGAACCCTTTTTCTCAGCATATTAAAAACCAGTTTCTTTCAGCAGTAAGAAATACCAACATGAAAAAATTACAGGTAGTTAACCCCGCTACAGAAGAAATTATTACCGAACTGACACAGGACAGCAAAGAAAGCCTTGAGCAAAAATTAGCAACATTGCGTAACCATCATGCTAAATGGGGTGCAGTGGCACTGGCTGAACGGGTTAAGATAATCCAGCGGTTTTCTGAGTTGCTGGAAGAGCATAAGGAGCACCTGGCCGCTGTGCTGACATCGGAAGTAGGTAAGCCATTGCAACAATCACGCAACGAGGTGAATGGCGCCAGGGCCCGTATTAAATGGTTGGCAGGCAACGCTGAAAAATATTTAAGTGATGAAGTGATGGTTGAAGAACCCGGGCTTACGGAAAAAATATCGTATGAACCGCTGGGCGTTATTTGCAATATCTCGGCATGGAACTATCCCTACCTGGTTGGAACCAATGTGTTTATACCGGCGTTGCTGGCCGGTAATTCAGTAATGTACAAACCATCTGAATATGCGGTGCTCACCGGCCTTGAAATAGAAAAATTATTAAAGCAGGCAGGCGTTCCGGAAACGGCTTTCCAGGTGGCTGTGGGCGCCGGCGCTGTGGGCGAAGTGCTGCTGGATTTACCCTTTGACGGGTACTTTTTTACCGGCTCTTATAAAACCGGCAAATACATTTACGAAAGGGTAGCCCCAAAAATGGTGCCCTGCCAGTGCGAACTGGGCGGAAAAGACCCGTTGTATGTTGCGGATGATATTGAGGATATTAAGGGGGTAGCGGCCGCAACAGCCGATGGTGCATTTTACAACAATGGCCAAAGCTGTTGCAGCGTAGAACGTATTTATGTGCATGAAAAAGTGTATGACAGTTACGTGGACGAGTTTGTGAAAGAGGTTGCATCCTGGAAAAAAGGGCTGCCAACAGAAAGCGGCGTTTACATTGGACCGCTTACCCGGAAAGAGCAGTTAAACGTGCTGGACAACCAAATAAACGATGCTGTAGGTAAAGGCGGCAAAGTGCTTGCCGGCGGCAAGCAAATACCTGGCAAAGGATATTATTTTGAGCCTACGGTAGTGGTAAACGCCAGTCATGATATGTTGCTGATGAAGGATGAATCTTTCGGTCCTGTTATCGGCATTATGAAGGTGAACAGCGATGAAGAGGCTGTTAAACTGATGCAGGATACGGAGTATGGTCTTACCGCTTCGGTATATACCGCAAGCAGGAACAGGGCAGAGACTATATTGGGTAAAGTAGACAGTGGTACAGGCTATTGGAACTGCTGCGACTGTGTAAGCGCCGCCTTGCCGTGGAGCGGAAGAAAACATTCCGGATTTGGCTCCACGCTTTCCCATGCAGGCCTGCGAGGTTTTACCAGGCCCAAGGCATATCACTTGAGGGGGTAAAGTGCAGGTGACTGGTCACAAGTTGCAGGTTGCTGGTCTGTAAATGTGTAAGTTGATTCAATTATCACAAATACGGTAGGGTAGCAGTTGCGGGCTTGGAACATAAAAATCGATTACTAATTGATGTTAGTTTAATATATGTAACCATTTGTTTATAAGCCAAAGTAGGATTTGATACTAAACTTTTTCTTTGTGCAGAAGTTTTCAACAATACATTAAAAATGTTTTGGCTGGTTAGCAAATCTGTTTACTTTTCCGGCATAAAATCTCCATTACGTGAGTTCCAAACTTCAGTGGGCGCTAACCACCAAACGCTTCGGTTACCAGGTATATGAGCTTGCAAAAGGAAATCTAAAGCTGTTGTCTATGGCTTTCGATCCTTCCACACAAACAGCAAGGATAGATTTCGCAGAAACCAGGCGGGCCTTCCGCATAGAGAGAAAAGGTTTGCTGAAAAGCAAAATTGTAATGAAGAACGAATATGGCGTTAATATAAGTCAGTTAGACTTTGAAGCCGCCGGCGCCAACAAAGGCTATATCCACCTGGATGATAAGCGCTTTTTGTACAGCGTTGATGAAAGTGACAAGGAACAAATTACCATTTACCATTCTGAAACGGAACAGCCCCTGATAAGCTGCAGCCTTGCCAACAGGCCCGCTGAAACATCTGGCCGCAAAAATGTTGTACAAGCTTATTCTCACCTTTTAATGACGCTTTGCTGGTTTTTGTTTGCGCCGGGCAAAACTGAAAAAGAAGTGATGGAGTTTGGCTTATAATAAGCAACCTGCGCCATTTTAAACTTAATCCCGCACAGCTTTTGCTAACCGTTTTTTCCACCCAGCATGGGTACAAAAGAAAATTGGTCAAAAGCTTCTTCATGCAGTTCGCCTGTTGGCATTTTGGTAAGGCGTAACATGCGTTGTGCACTGCCTTCATCAACAGGAATAACCATATAACCGCCCGTTTTTAATTGCTGTACCAGTTTTGGGGGTATAAAAGGCGCCGCGGCTGTAATAAGAATCTTGTCGAATGGCGCATAGGTAGGCAGTCCTTCAAAGCCATCGCCATAAAAAAATTTAATATTAGGGTACCTGTTCCTTAAAATAAAATTCTTGTTTAGCTCATATAGTTTTTTCTGCCGCTCAATGGTAAAAACCCGGGCGCCCATTTCGGCCAGTATGGTAGCCTGGTAAACGCTGCCGGTACCAATTTCCAGCACTTTCTCATTACGCTTTATTTGCAGCAATTGTGTTTGATAAGCCACTGTATAAGGCTGCGATATGGTTTGCCCTTCGCCAATGGGGAAAGCCCTGTCTTCATAAGCTATCTTATCAAAAGCGGAATCTAAAAAAAAGTGGCGGGGTATCTGTTCTATGGCCTTTAAAACATCTTCATCTGTTATGCCCTTTTCCCTAAGCAGTTTTACCAACTGCATCCTTAAACCTTTGTGCCGGTAATTATCATCGTACTGCCTCATAGATGCGGCAAAGGTAAGGAAGCAAGTACGAGTTACGAAGTTTGAAGTACCTGTTTATGTAAGATGTTATATGTGGGATGTACGATGTAAGCAAGTACGAAAATTGAAGTACGAAGTACCTGTTTTTTGGATGGCTGCAGGAGGGGAGCGTGCAAAGTTCAACAAGCAGTATATTTTTACAGCACATAAAAAAGTGCGAAGCAACTTTATATTACTTCGCACTTCTGTTGAAAGCTTTCCTAAAATAAAAACGTTAAATCTGGGACTTCGTAATTCGTACTTACTTCACACCTCCATTACAGCGTTTGCTTAAAATAAAACCTGTTACACCTGGGTACTTCGTACTTCGTAACTCGTACCTGTCTTACTTCGCACTTCCATTACAGCGTTTGCTTAAAATACAAACCTGTTACACCTGGGTACTTCGTGCTTCGTAACTCGTACCTGTCTTACTTTGTACTTCGTAACTCGTACTTACTTCAGTTTCATATCCTCAATAATCCCTTTAATCCTGTTTTGCAAAAATGCCAGTGTATCATCAAAGGCTTCTTTGCTTTCCAGTTTGGTGTTAACACTAAAGTAGAACTTTATTTTAGGCTCAGTGCCAGATGGACGGGCGGAAATCTTGGAACCATCTTCCAGTATAAACTGCAGTACATTGCTTTTGGGCAGGTCAATGGCGGTGCTGGTGCCGGCTGATAAATCGCGGGCTGTTTTTAATTCGTAGTCCAACAGCTTAACCACTTTGGAGCCGTTGATAGTTGTGGGCGGGTTATCCCTGTAGCCCTGCATCATCTCAGCAATTTCTTCCTGGCCACGCATGCCTTTTTTGGTAATGCTTATCAGGCCTTCCAGGTAAAAACCGTACTGAACATACAATTCAAGCAACTTCTCATAAAGTGTTTTACCGTTGTTCTTCTCATAGGCTGCCATCTCGCACAAGAAGGCCACGGCCGAAATAGCGTCTTTATCACGCAGCTTGTCGCCCACCATCAGGCCATAACTTTCCTCACCGCCAATAACATAGTTTTCCTTGCCTTCTTTCTCTTTAATCAGTTCAGCAATCCACTTAAAGCCCGTTAATACATTGTAGCAGGCCACATTGTTCTGGCGTGCAACTTCATCAATCAGTTCAGTGGTTACAATGGTCTTAATCACCATATCATTGGGCTGGGCAATGCCCTTGGCTTTGCGTGCTTCAATCATATAAGCACAGGCCAGTACAGCAGTTTGGTTGCCATTTACAAGCACCCACTCGCCTTTATGGTTTTTAACGCCAATGCCAACACGGTCGGCATCAGGGTCTGTACCCAGCAGAATATCCGCATCCAGTTCTTTTGCTTTTTTAAGGCCAATGCTCATGGCTTCGCTTTCTTCAGGGTTGGGATATACCACCGTGGGGAAGTTGCCATCCGGTTTGCTCTGCTCATCAACAATGGTAACGTTGGTAAAGCCAAACTGTTTCAACACTTCGGGCACCAATGTAATGCCGGTGCCATGTATGGGTGTATACACTATTTTAAGGTCGTGCTGTTTGGCTATAACGTCGGGGTTAACGCTCAGGCTTTTAACCATGCTTATATAAGCGTCATCAATGTCTTTACCAATAATGGTAATGTTGGCTTCGCCGCCGCTCCATTTTACTTCACTCACACTGGTAATAGCATCCACTTCAAGAATAACATTTTTATCATGGGGCGGTACCAACTGGCCGCCATCGTTCCAATATGCTTTGTAGCCATTGTATTCTTTGGGGTTGTGAGATGCCGTACAAACCACACCGCCCTGGCATTTAAGGTGGCGTATGGTAAACGACAATTCAGGCGTAGGTCTTAAAGCTTCAAACAGGTAAACTTTTATGCCGTTGGCGGCAAACACGTTGGCCGTTGTTTCCGCGAAAAAACGGCTGTTGTTGCGGCTGTCATGCGCAATAGCCACTTTAATTTCCTGGTTGCCGTAAGTCTTTTTAAGATAGTTGGCAAAGCCCTGTGTAGCCATACCTACCGTGTATTTATTCATGCGGTTAGTGCCAACGCCCATAATGCCCCGCAGGCCGCCCGTGCCAAACTCCAGGTTGCGGTAAAACGATTCTGTTATTTCATCAGGATTCTCCTTCAGCAAGCGTTCTATTTCATTCTTCACATCCTGGTCGTAGTTACCACTTAGCCATGTATCAACTTTAGACTGAATTGCAGTTTCCATAATTAGTCGTTTTTAATTTTGGTTGACAATTTTAAGCATATTTACTCACTTTAGGCTATATAAATTACGCCGGGCAAAAAAGGCAGCCAGTTTCAGCTAAAGGATATGTTTCCACATTATTTTTTGGTGTCGGGCTACAGTGCCTTGTGGAGGCTTCGTTGCGTCGCACTACGTTCATCGTTCTGTTCTTTGTGGAGCATTTAAGCGGGTATTAGGGATTTAGTTTTTGCAAGGCGAGAAGAGTATTGGTCACCCAATCTAAATACAATGATGAGATACTGCCGCCTTCATTTCTGCTTAAAGTTTGTGTCTGTATAACGGTTCAGGTGATGACCAAAATTCGTTTTTACCCTTTTCTACAATTTTATGACAGGGTGAATCGTATGCTCCAATAAAGTCTGTTATTTCATATTCTACGGTCTCCCATTCTTCACCGTCTTCATATTTACAAGAAACACTTTTTGCATTATTCCTTTTCCATAGTATTTCTATTCTTTTTTCATCTTCTGGTACATCCCCTCCCCAATGATGCGTAAATCCTTTTCCTTCAGGTAAAAATTCTACTCCGTAGCCCCAAATTGCGTGTAAACCACTGCCGTCATCGGCACCATTTTCCCAGAAGCCAAGCAATTCATCTTTGCTTTCCTTTATCTCATCTTTAACAATGGAACTTTTTTTACTTTTTGAAGTATTATTCTTAAAAGTGTTACTCTTAACGACAAAAATTTGTTTAACGAAACGAAGCATGGCCATGGTTAATTTGCAATATTCATATCAAACGCAATAGCCAAGTTATACTAATTAATGATAGATTCAAAGCACGTGGTGCGGTCTTAGTGAGCGTGTTTTATCACTCACCCCGTCTTTTAGGTCATTAACACAGCCAATTATACAATTCATGAACAACAGGGTTTGTATTGCCTGGCTGACTGCGCAATTTTACCGGTAACATCAATAAACCTAAAAACAAACTTATGCAACAGGCTCGCTACAACATTTTCAACCAGATTCACAAAGGATTAAGGGCAATGCTTTATGATACCGCATTGTTGATACAGCAAACAGATTTTGATAACAGGGAAGACGCTTCTGCAACCATAAAGCAATTGGAAACCCTGCTGCATTACTTTGATGGCCATGCTGAACATGAGGACAAATTCATTCTGCCATGGATTGAAAAATTTGATAAAAAACTGGTGGATGATTTTGAAGCTGAACATGTAACAGACCATGCCCTGTCAAAAAATTTATTTGAATACATTGCGGACTGGAAAGCCGCCGATGACGAGCAAAAACTGGTTGATTTGGGCCGGTTGATTTTCTATGAGTTTAACTTGTTTGTGGCGTTTAACCTTAACCACATGAACAAAGAAGAACAACTGCTGAACCAGGTTTTGTGGGAACATTATACAGATGCGGAAATACTGGGTATGGAGCATGCCATTATAAGTTCTATACCGCAGGATGTATTGCTGGACGAAAGCCGCTGGATGATGCGCTCTATCAATAACGCGGAAGCTACAGCATGGCTGGCAGGCATAAGGAACAATGCACCGGCGCCGGTCTTTGATGTTTACATGGCAATGGCTGAAGAGGAGATGACTTTGCCAAGGTTTACGCAGGTTAAAGCCGGCCTTTCCGAAGGGGTGATGGTGATATGAAGATAAGTTACAGGCTTTGCCTTAAGCCGTAGTACATGCCCATATTAAAAGGTGAATAGTAAAGCGTAACCACCCGGCGGGACCAGCAGTTCTGCCAGGTGGTTACGCTGCTTATGTAAGGAAAGGAAATAATTATCTCGCAGAAGAGTTGCGGAATTCATCTTCTGTCTACCCGGGTCTGAAAAGCCGCCCAATGAACTGAACGATGAACGGATTGCGACGCAACAGCCGATGCCACAGCGTACCAAAGCTGGTATCATAAAAATGCCGCAATTAGTAACCAATAGCCAATGGAACGAACATAGCTTATTGCTATACCAATCCCAATACCTTATCTCTTACCAGCAGGCAGGAGCCCAGCAGGCCCGCCTTTTCGTTGATGGCGGAAAGTACAACCCGGGTATCGTTGCTTACAAGCCCAAGGGAAAACTGGTAGATAGATGACTGTACGGGCAACAACAGCGGGGTGCCTGCACCAGCCAAAATACCACCCAGCACAATAAGCTCGGGATTAAATAGGTTGATGGCAACGGAAAGCCCTTTGCCCAGGTTATAGGCAATGGCCGAAACGGCCTCTATAGCCAGGTTATCCCCCAGGTGAACGGCTTCAACAATATCCTCCAGCTCCAGGTAGCCCTTTTTGGAAAGCGTTTTTTGGAGGCGGCTGGAAACACCCTCCTTCATTTTAGCCGTAATATAATCTATCAGCACATAGCCCGAGGCCTCTGTTTCCATACAGCCTTTTTTACCGCAGAAGCAAATTTTTTCGTTGTTGAAAATGGGGATATGCCCAAGTTCACCGGCGTACCCGGATGCCCCATACACCGGCTTGCCATCAATAAAAATACCGAGGGCCAGGCCATAGTCAATATTAAGAATGAGGGTGGTTTTGGGAAGGCTTTCTTCGCTGAAAAAGTATTCGCCATAGGCAAGGGTGCGGCTGTCATTATCAATATATACAGGCAAATCCAGCGCCTCTTCCAGTATGGTTTTGATATTGATGGGTACATCGGCAAAGTGGTAAATGGTTAGTATCTGGCCTGTTTTTACATTAATACGCCCAGCAATGCTAAGGCCCACGCCCAGGATTTTATCTTTGGAAATGCGTGAACTGTTGAGGAACTCATGGATGTCTTTAATAATGGCATTTACAGATTCGCTGGTGCCGGAAAACGGGAAGGGTATGTTTACGGAAGAAGCGATAACGGTTTTGTCGAACCCCATTAGCGCCAGGTTAACTTTATACTTCTTTATTTCCACCCCCAGGAAGTAACAGCTTTCTTTATTGAGGCTGTACACGGCAGCCTTACGGCCAACGCCATCTGTTTTGCGGCCTGATTCTACTACCAAGCCCTCTTCCAGCAGCCCATTGATGAGTTCTGTTGTCTTGGGGATACTGATGGTTAGCATTTCCGCCAGTTCAGGAATAGCCAGTTCGCCCTTATTGCTAAGGTGGGTAATCAATTTTTTCTTACGTTGATGTTCCTTATAGGCTACTCCCGATAAGTCAGCGTTAAGATTAGAAAACACGGAATACTGCATAACGGGTTGGTTTGAACGATAAAAGATTCGAGAGTACTAATTTATTGATAATTTTTTTTACAAATTGACGTTGTAATTAAAAATTATTTTATAATTTCATCACGATAAATTAAAAATACTAACTGTAACCAAACTAATAGAAAAAATACCCCAGTCTTCATCTGCGGCCTTAATGAGTGTATATACAGAAGTTTATGGTGAGTTTGTTGCCGGTGTGGCATTTGAGTAACCGGCAAAGAATACACCTTTGATGAGCTGATATAATTTATAGTGCGAATTGCCTGATGTGAATTTGTATCCAGCGTGTAAACAAGAGGGCCCTTAACGTAAAACCCTGCTGCGTAACTGCTCAACATGATTTTTGCCTTTTTCAAGGCATAATCATTTCATCCAATATCCGGAAAGCCAAGGAATGTGTAAGCATATAAATACCTGTAACAGGGTATCATTATAGATTTTGCTGCTTATTATTAATTTTAAACTCAACGCTAATGAAAAGGCTACGACTTCTGCTTGTAGTGCTGTTGCTCCATTCTATTGCAATGGCCCAAACGAGACAGTTATCCGGTACTGTAACAGACTCCAAAACCGGGAATCCACTTATTTCAGTAACAGTTAAAGTAACCGGTAAAAACACAGCCGCGGTTACAGGCAATGATGGCAAATTCTCTTTGGCAATTCCATCAGGCGCTGTATCCCTGGAATTTTCTTATGTTGGCTATGCAACAAAAACTGTTGCTGTAGCGGAAGGAGAGACCTCAATAAATGTATCATTGGAAGAGCAGGCGGGTACTACATCTGAAGTAGTGGTAACCGCTCTTGGTATTTCCAAAGCTGCCAGGAAAGTAGGCTACGCGGTTACAACCGTAGGTGGAGACCAGCTAAATAAGGCAAGGGAAACTAACGTTGCTAACTCCCTAAGCGGCCGGGTTGCAGGCTTAAAAGTAACCGGTAGCAGTGGTGGCCCGGGTGGAACAGCTAAGGTTTTGTTACGCGGCATGCCAAGTATGAATTCAGGCGGCTCTCCCTTGTATATTATAAATGGTGTTCCTATGGATAATACCCAGAGAGGTAGTTCTGGCGAATGGGGAGGCTCTGACAATGGAGATGGCATTGGAAACCTGAACCCTGATGATATTGAAACAATGACCGTACTTAAAGGGCAATCAGCATCCGCATTGTACGGTGCAAGGGCTTCTAACGGTGTTATTATCATCACTACTAAAACTGGTAAGAAAGGCAATTTTTCTGTTGATTACAATTCCAACTTCATGGCTGATAAAGCAATGAACAATACAGACTTCCAGTATGAATACGGTCAGGGTACAGGTGGAACGAAACCTTCGGACGCATTGTCTGCCCGAAACTCTAACCGTATGAGCTGGGGTTCAAAACTTGATGGCAGCCAGGTGATTCAGTTTGATGGGAATAGTTATGCTTATTCTGCTGTTAAAGATAATATGAGCCGGTTTTATCGTACAGGTACTACCTTCACAAACACGGTTTCCCTTTCGAACGGCAGTGAATTTGGTTCTTTTAGGCTCTCTTTATCTAACATGGACAACAATTCGATCGTTAGAAACAGCGGGCTTGACAGAAAGACCATTAACCTGAATGCAGAGGCAAAAATTACCCCCAAGTTGACTGTTAACGTAAGCGCCAACTACGTTGATGAAAAATCAACCAACAGGGCCCAGTTAAGCGACGGCCCAATGAACCCCAATAACTTCCAATTCCTGGCGACAAACGTTGATCAGAAGATCTTTGCCCCGGGTTTTGATCCAGTTTCAGGTTTTGAAACACAATTTAGTGATGACGAATATGTAAGTAATCCATGGTTTGTTGTAAACCAATATGTAAACAACCTTGGCAGAAAAAGGCTTATAACTTCTTCTTCTGCACGTTATAATTTTACCGATTGGCTTTATGCGCAAGCAAGGATCGGGTATGACTTATCCAATGATGACTTGTTTAAAGTAGAACCCTGGGGAACTGCTTATACAGCAGACAAACATGGTAACCTACAGGACCTTGCAAAATCAAGCCAGTATGAATTAAATCTTGATGCCTTGGTAGGTGTAACACGTAAACTTACCCAGGATATTAACCTGGATGTTGCTCTGGGTGCCAACAAAAGGAAAAACCAATATGAAAAAACTGCAGTAGGTGGCAGTTACTTCCTTGTACCTTACCTGTACACGCTTTCTAATGTAAGAAACCCCAGAACAGATCCCAATTCCAACTATGACTTCTGGAAAACAGAAATTAACTCTGGTTACTACACTGTTGACCTTGCATACAAGAACTTCCTTACAATAAACACAACAGGCAGGTACGACGCGTATTCAACACTGCCTATTAATGACAATAAAATATTTACCCCTTCAGTTTCTGCGAGCCTGGTGTTCTCTGAGTTGACCAATATCAAGAATTTGAATTTCGGAAAACTCAGGGTTTCTTATGCGCAAACCAGTGGTGAGCTTACCGAAGCATACAAAACAGCGTTGTACTATTCTTTGGGAAGCCCCTTAGGAGGAATTCCTTTGGGTAACTTTAGTACGGATTTGCCTAACCTGTTCTTAAAACCATTCGTAACAACTGAATTTGAAATTGGTACTGAATTACGCTTCCTTAACAGCAGGCTAAACTTTGACGTTGCATGGTTCACCAAGAAAACAAAGAATGAGATCATGCCTGCAACGTACAGCCCGGCAACAGGTGCTACCAGCGGTTTTGTAGGTACTGGCTCTACACGTAACAGCGGCTTAGAAGTGCAGGTAACAGCTACGCCGGTTAAAGGCAAAGACTTTAGCTGGATATCAACAGCCAACTTTACTGCAGTTAGCAACAAGATCCTGCAAACTGATGCCGACAACAAAAATCAGAACCTGGGACAAAACAGAGGTACACTTGGAAATGCGGTTACTTCATACGTAGTAGGTTTTGCCGGCCCGCAGATATTAGCATACGACTATGCACGTTCTGCCAAAGGGGAAATGATAGTTGATGGTTCTGGCTTACCTGTAAGAGGAGACCTGGTAAAACTGGGAAGTGTATTACCGAAATATTATGGCGGTTGGAATAACGAGTTCAATTACAAAAACCTCAACCTTTCTTTCCTGGTTGACTACAATTTTGGCAATAAGATACTTTCTGCAACAGAATACTATGCTCTTAGAAGAGGCCTTCATAAAATGACCCTCGTTGGCAGGGATGGCATAACTACAGGTGTACATGCAGATGGAACCGCTAATACCACCAAAGCCAGTGCGCAAGATTATTATACAGCCCTGGCTAATAATGTAACATCCACCTCTGTGGTAAGCGGCGATTACATCAAATTAAGGCAAATAACGCTGGGCTATACAATATCTGGTGATGCCCTTAAAAATGTACCGCTCTTTAGCGCAATTCAAATATCATTTGTTGCAAGGAACCTTGCGATATTGATGAGAAAGAGCGATAACATTGATCCCGAAGCCAACTTTGCTTCCAGCATCAGGTATGCAGGTATAGAAGGTACTAGTCTTCCTTCAACAAGGTCATTCGGTATTAACGTAAATCTTAAGTTTAAGAAATAGCATTGTATTAGCGTTTGCCAAACAAAAATTAAAAAAACTTATATGAAGAAATCCTTTTTATATATGTCTTTGTGGGGCTTGCTCCTTCTGGGAAGTTGCACCAAAGACTTCGATAAAATAAATACAGATCCAACTCAGGCAAGTCCTGATCAGTTCGACGCCAACTATTTCCTTTCAAGCAGCCAGCGAAACTATGCCTCCGGCATAAGTGGTTATGCAGGCCCTATACTTTTTCAGAGCGGATGGGTGCAAATTTTCTCCATGGCAACAGTTAACGGGGATTATTATACCAATGCGGATAAATATGTAGAATCAAGCAATACCAATTCGTATGTTCAGAGTAGCTGGAATAACTGTTATCGTTCCGGAAGCCTGGCTAACGAAATCTTAGTAAACCATAAGGATGATGCAGATTGGGTAAACATTAATGCCGCAGCAACCATTATGAAAGTTTTGAATGCGCAATACATTACTGACATTTATGGTGATTGCCCCTACACTGAAGCATACAAGGCAAAAGAAGGTATAACGCTTCCGGTGTATGATAAACAACAGGCATTATACACTGCGCTACTTTCAGACTTAGATGCTGCATTAACATCCATGGACGCTTCAAAGCCCAAACCTACTGCGGATATCTCCTCACTAGGTGGTGATGTAGCAAAATGGAAAAGATTTGGTTACTCCCTTATGTTGCGTTTGGCCATGCGTTTAACCAAGGCTGATGCTGCAACAGCAAAAACCTGGGCAGAAAAAGCTGCCGCAGGCGGAACACTTGCCAGCGGAGAAGATGTGTACTTTAAAAATGATGAAGGCAATGGCTATAGCAACCCTAACGTAAGTGCATGGCTGGTTGCTACAGATTTTTACCAGGTTCGCTGGAGCAAAACAATGATTGACTACCTGAAAGCGGCTGATGACCCCCGCTTAAGTATTGTAGCAGAAGTGCCTGCAACAGGCTTGGCTAACAACAATAACCAGGCCTTGGCAGGAGACAATACGGCTAGTGAGCAAATTGGGCAGCCAAATGGTTATGATTTAATTCCCGCCTCTGCTAAAAATATCACAACAGCACCAGGCTATCCTGGCACTTCTCCTGCAGATCCTGCTATTACAGGTGATGTTGCAGCCGCTGTTGGAAAATATTCAAGGCCCAGGAAATCTGTATATGGCGAAAGAAGCAAACCCTTGTTTATTCTAACTTATGCAGAATCTGAATTACTGCTTGCTGAGGCTGCGGCCCGTGGCTACAGTGTTGGCGCTACCGCATCCCAGCACTACAAAAATGCAGTATCCGGTGCATTGCAGGCTCTGGCAGTTTATGGCTCAACAGCCGTTATCAGTGCCGCAGATGCAGATGCTTATGCAACGGCTCATCCGCTGGATGTTTCATCAACAGAAAAATCAATTGAAATGATCAGTACGCAATACTGGGCCACAACAGGTCTTGTATGGAATTTTGCTGAATCATGGAGCAACTGGAGAAGAACTGATTATCCAAAACTTACTCCTGTAAATTATACTGGTAATTTTTCTGGCGGTGCAATTCCTCGCAGGCAGCCTTATCCATCCGGCGAATCCAGCAATAATAGAGAAAACTATCAAACCGCGGTTAGTGGATTAAGTGGTGGCGACAACTGGACTTCCCGCATCTGGTGGGATAAATAAACTCTTTCTTTCGTAGCAGTTTGAGTTTCCTTTTGACAAGACCACCACCTGGTGGTCTTGTCTTTTTTACCAATTCAAATCTTACATTCACAGTAAAGCCAATACCAATGGGGCAGGAGTAAATACTATCTTTAAGCGTAAAATGTATTTGCCAGTTACCCAACCAGCAGCCCCTTTATAACCAGACAAAGCCGAGCATGAAAAAAATTAATTTGTTCATCTTACTGCTTATTGCCGCACAACTGCCAGCTCAGAAAAATTTTAAGGCCGCCGAACAAATTAAACCGGCTGTCTTTTCCCTGTCCATGGTAATGATGCATGATGTAGTTAACCCGCCCGCTGCCAGCCGGTATTATGCTTATTGCCTTATGGGCGCTTATGAAATAGCTTGTTTGCAAGACCCAAAAATGATACCGCTGTCCAGGCTGGTAAAATCTTTTCCGCAGGTTACCCTTACCGCCCCCAAAGAAAGCTACAACTACCAGGCCGCTGCCGTGTACTGCATTTACGAAACAGGCAGGCTTATGCTGCCTTCAGGGTTTACGCTTGAACAGGAGCAGGACAAATACATAAGGCTTTTACGAAAAAATAAACTACCGCAAAAAGTTATAGAGCAGTCCGTAGCAGTGGCTAAGGAAGTGGCACAACAGGTTGCAGGGTTCTCCAAAAAGGATAATTATAACCGCCTTAGCGCCAGGCTTCGTTACACACCCGTTAAAGGCGATGCTTACTGGTATCCAACGCCACCGGCTTATATGGAAGCAGTTGAGCCTAACTGGAAAACTGTAAAACCACTTTTGATTGACTCCTGCAATGAATTTATACCCATCCCGCCGGTAACATTCAGCAAGGATACCGCGAGTGAATTTTATAAGCTTGGAAAAGAAGTGTATGATGTATCATTAAAGCCAACGCAGGAGCAACTGAATATTGCCGGCTTTTGGGATTGCAATCCTTTTGCCGTAAGCAGTTCGGGCCACATGGCATTGGGCTTTAAAAAAATAAGCCCTGGCGGCCACTGGATGAACATTACGTCCATTGCTGCAGAAAAAGCGGCGCTGGATTTTAATAAATCTATTGCCGCACTTACCATAGAAGGCGCTGTTTTGATGGACGCTTTCATCAGTTGCTGGGATGAAAAATACCGCAGCAACCGCATCAGGCCGGAAACTTATATTAACCGATACATCAATCCCAAATGGCAGCCGCTGCTGCAAACGCCGCCCTTTCCTGAATATACCAGCGGCCACAGTGTTATTTCAACCGCTTCTGCGGAAGTGCTTACTTACCTGTTTGGCGATAACTTTACTTACACCGATAACTCTGAGGAAATGTTTGAGCTGGCCCCCCGAAGTTTTAGCTCCTTCAGGCATGCCGCCAACGAAGCTGCCATCTCCCGGCTTTATGGCGGCATTCACTACCGCGATGCCATTGAAAACGGCCAGCAACAGGGGCGGGCCATCGGCAACCACATAGTTACTAAAATTAAACAGGCGGGTGTTACGCCATTGCTTTAACCGGTATCAATAATTTTACGTTACTTGCAAAACTGTTTATTAAAGGAATTTGTAGCATGAAAGCCCTGCAGACAGAAATTACCAACGCATTGCATAGTTATATTGCCGTAATTGAAAGAGACGAACCTTACAGCAAAGCCCCCTTTCATTTTCACCCGGAGTTAGAACTTGTATTTATACAGGAAGGCTATGGCAAGCGCATCATTGGCGACAAGCTGGATAGTTTCAGCGCCGGAGATATGGTTTTCCTTGGCTCCAACCTGCCGCATGTGTGGCTTAACGACGAAATATTTTATAAAGGCTTTGCCAACCTGCGTGCCAAAGCCATCGTGGTTTACTTTAACAAAGAAGTGTTCTCTAAAAATTTTTACGAGCTTAAAGAAAGCAGCAAGATAAACGAGCTGTTTACCAAAGCGGGGCGGGGCATAAAAATCATCGGCAAAACACAAAAACAGGTGGCCGATAAAATGCAGAAGCTTACCAAAAAGAAAAACTTTGACCGTATCATTGGCCTGCTGGAAATTCTAAATACACTCTCTACCTCAAACGAAGTTGAATATATTACTAACCAGGGCTATGGCGGCACCATGCTGCAAAGCAAAAGCGACAGGTTATCCGAGGTTTACAAACACATCAACAACAACTACTTTAATGATATTTCGCTGGAAGATATTTCAAGAATTGCCAACCTTACGCCCACCGCTTTCTGCCGCCTGTTCAAGCAGCGCACCAACCGCCATTTTGTAGAATATTTAAACGAAGTACGCATCTCTAACGCCTGTCGTTTTTTGCAGGAAACCACATTGAATATTTCCGAAGTAGCTTTCCAGTGCGGGTATAAAACACTATCCAACTTCAATAAAATTTTCAAAAAAACCACCGGTCTCTCCCCCAAAGAATACCGTGTTAAAACCGAACCTGAAATACAGAGATAACCCCATATGGTTCCTTTTATAAACCTTCGGTTTATTTTTAGATTTTGGTGACCAGCAACGGTATTTCATGGCATCGCCTGTTGCGTCGCACTACGTTCATCGTTCGGTTCATTGGGCGGCTTTTCAGCCCAGGTACCATTGCATCTTTCCACAACATTAAACTTTCAACAAAAGAACATTGAACAGTTACAACCTGCTAAACATGTCATTAAATTAAACTGTCAGCCTGAGCTTGTCGAAGGCGTATTCGTGAAAAAGCGACTTGTATAACCCGGTTTCGATCCCGAAATTTCGGGACTCAACCTGACATTCGTTTTCTTAACAACAACAACCTGCTGCACATTGCCGCATAAAGAACAGAATGTACAAGAGTGCGACGCAAGTAAAGCCTCATAGTAGTTCACACTGCCGGGCCCATAAGTATCATTCTGCAAATAGCGCAGCTATTTGCCCTGCTTATAAAACACCAGCCCGGTATTTGATATGCCTACCGCAAGGTACTTGCTGCCATTTATATTTAACTCCTCGGCAGATTTTACATCGCCCTTTATGCTAAGGCCAGATACGGGTTGGGAAACATACGTAAAGCCACCTTTGCCATCACCGGCCAGCAGGCAACCATAGTTTGCATCAATGCTGCCCAGCTTAAGCCGGTTGTCAGTATGGTTGCCTAACAACAACACATCGGTTTTTCCATCACCGGTAAAATCGTTGGTAATGATTTTGGTAACCATAGAAAACTGTGCCTGCAAAGGCAGCAAAGTTTTTACAAATTTGCCGCCACGGTTAAGGTAGCAAACTGTACGGTTTTCAGCTACCGTAAGCTTGCCCGCTTTGCTTAATTCAGCCTCGCTGAACAACTGCTGCATGGTAGCGTCTGCATAGTCTTTATAGCTGGTAAATTTTTTACGCATGGGGTAAATCTGCTCATTCAGTTCGTCGCGGCTTACAAAAGGATAGCTTTTGCCCTGCACGTAAAAATTAAAGAAAGGATCAATAGAACCGTTGTCATCAAAATCGGCAAAATACAATTCGCCGGGCTGTTTATCCGATACCTGCACCTGCGAGTTAAGGCCCAGGTTACCGGCTATAATATCCTGCCGGCCATCACCATTCACATCAGCGAATTGCATGGCAAACCAAAAGCCGTTATCCGGCTTATCAAAGTATTCTGTAGTCCTGTCTTCAAACCCGCCGGGCAAATTGATGAATACTTTTACCGGCATAAACTCGCCGCACAGTACAAGGTCTTTGCGGCCATCATTATTAAGGTCGGCCCAGTGCGCATCCGTTACCATGCCCACCTGGTTAAAGGCGGCCGGGGTTGCAGTAAAATGGCCTTTACCATCGTTGGTAAGTAAATAGCTTATCGGCGCTACCGGGTATTTGCCAGGTACAACACGCCCTCCTATAAAAAGGTCAAGGTCGCCGTCGTTATCGTAGTCGCAAGGCTTTATGCAGCTTTTGCTGTTGGCTGTTAAATCGGGCAGGTAACTTTGGTCATATACAAAACCGCCTTTGCCGTCGCTAAGGTAAAGCTCGTCCTGCAATGCTGCCATGCCCGGCTCCCACAAAGCGTAACCGCCTTTGGCCAGGTAAAGGTCTTGCCAGCCATCGCCGTTGGCATCAAAGAAGGCAGCCGCGGCAACGGTGGATACATTTTCATCCACAAAATTCAAATCCAGCGGGGCGAATTTGCCGCCTGCCTGCTGCAAATAAATTTTACCGGCTTTATTTTTATCACCACTTATAAAAATATCATCCAGCCCATCTTTATTGATGTCGCCTTTGGCCATAATGGGCGCCGTTTTGGAATACATGAACAGCATGAGCAACTGGCGTTTAAAATCATTCTCCGTAAACTCTTCATGTTTATACTCAATAATGGCTGGCGCAGGCGTAAAATAGCTTTTGCCGGCGGTTGCTTCAACGGCAGCAGCAGGTGCGTTGCCTTGTTTTTCAACCTCCAGTAACTGGTTGGTCTGCACGGCCGTAAGCAGTTGACTGGACTGATCTGGCCACACGATTTTTACAGAATCAATTTTCTGCATGTTGCCAAGGCCAAAATGCAAAAGTGTAGATACGGAAGAAAGGTAACCACGGTTGGGGTTAACCTCCTGGTATTGCACCATGCCACCGGCATACAAATAAGCCTTGGCGCCAAGGGCGGCGGTATTAGGGGTATTATTTTTTAAACGTAAAGACAGGTAAGCGCTGTTATTTTGCTCCCGGCTGTTATTGCGGTACACAAAAGCTTCCTGGTTAATGTTGTTAATAATAAGGTCTAGGTCGCCATCTTTATCCAGGTCGGCAAAAACGGCCCCGCTGGAAATTTTCGGCTGCTCAAACCCCCATTCTTTTTGTTTGTTGGAAAAAGTAAGGTCGTGGTTGTTTCTGAAAATATAGTTGGGGTAACGCGTAACAGGCATGGCCTTAATCAGGTCCATCAATTGTATGGGCTCACGGTCAACAACTTTTCTCACTTTGTAGTCGCCCCAATACTTCAAAAAATCTTTGTTGGTATAGTCACGCAGGTAACCGTTGGTAACAAACAAGTCTTTATAACCATCGTTGTCAAAATCCGCGAACAAAGGCGCCCAGCTCCAGTCGGTGTTGGAAATACCGGCCACCTGCGCTATCTCGCTAAAGGTACCATCGCCATTGTTCAGTTGCAGCATGTTGCGCATGTATTGCTTCTGCAGGTCCTGGTCAATCATAAGCTGGTATATCTCGTAGTTTTCCTGCAACTGCAACAGTTTTTGCCGGCGGTTATCCTCGGGCAGCATATCCAGCGTAAGAATATCAGGTAAGGCGTCGTTGTTAAAGTCTGCAATATCAACGCCCATGGAAAACTGGGCCAGGTGGCGAAAACAGTCTTTTGTTTTATCGGAGAAAGTACCGTTCTTATTGTTGATGTAGATATAATCCTGCTCCGTATAGTCATTGGTTACATAAATGTCCTGCCAGCCATCCTGGTTAATGTCCGCCGTGGCTACACCCAGCCCAAACGTGAGCGGGTTTTGATGAATGCCCGCTTTTTTAGACACATCCTCAAACCGGCTGCCCTTATTTTCAAAAAGCTTATCACCAGCCAGTTCATCCACATCCCCCCGGTATTTGGCAAGTTCCAGGTTGCTTACTTTAATAACATTGTGGTTAAGCAAAAACATGTCCAGGTCGCCGTCGTTATCCATATCAAAGAATACAGCTTTGGTACCATATCCTGGGTCATCAAGGCCGTATTCCTTTGCTTTTTCCGTAAACTTTAAATTACCCTGGTTAATAAAAAGCTGGTTGCGGCGGGTATCGGCATCTACTTTGCCGGAATAGCAAATGTAAATATCCAGTAGCCCATCGCCGTTTACATCAGCCATGGTTACGCCGGTTTTCCAGCCGCCTTTACGGCCCTGCAATTCCCTGCCTGTTTCTTTGGTAATATCTTTAAACTTAAGGCTGCCCTGGTTAAGGTAAAGTTTGTTTTCGCCCATGTTGGCGGTAAAAAAAACATCTTCCAGGCCATCGTTGTTTACATCGCCAACGGCAACGCCGCCACCGTTATAAAAGTACTCGTAGGCCAGTACGTTCAGGTTCTCTGTTTCATTAATGTTGTTGCTGAAGGTGATGCCTGTTTCACTACCATTAAGCAATTGGAAAAGGGGCTGCTGCGCTATTGTTTTAACCGGGTTACACAACCATACCGCAGCGCAGAACATAACGATGGATAACTTCATTGTAAGGTTACTTGGTATCAAACTGCAATATCGTTTAAAGATAAGCAGCTACCCGAATAATACGGTTAAAAATATTGCGGCTGCCTGCGTTTTTCAACCATAGGCAGTCAGGGTTACCATCAATTTTTTTGGTGACCAGCAACGGTATTTCATGGCATCGCCTGTTGCGTCGCACTACGTTCATCGTTCGGTTCATTGGGCGGCTTTTCAGGCCCGGGTAGAAAATATCGAACAAGGAACAAGGAATGATGAAGTATGAAGCGGATGCCATTTGCACTGGATAGGCTTTAAAATGTCATGAAAACATTGCGGATAAGCTTTATTTTCCCGTTCTATAATATATTGCGTTCATACAAATAAACCCGTATAGTTTGAGAAATATCCTTCCCCTTCTGCTTTTTGCATTTAGCTGTTGTACTACGGCACATGTAAATACAACTTCTAAAATTCCTGTAGACGAACCTTTCCAAAAAATATTTACCCTATTTGTAAAGGGAAATTTTGATTTGCACCGCTTTAATGAAGATGCGTGGCACATGTTTATCAAAAGCTATTTATTGGAAGCTGATAATCTTGATGAGCGTAAACAGGTGGAGGGAATGTTATCTGGTAGGCTTTCTGCTTATGGTACTGCATATAAATCTTCTGACATTGAGGGCATTGAGAAAATGAGCTACAAAGATTTTATGAAAATGGTTACTGAACTGAAGATAGATGCAATACTTCTTGTTGACCTTAGCAAGTACACTTATAATGAACGATATGTTTACTCCCGAAATTCAACCACAAGCGTAAGAATTCCTGACGCATTATTTAAGTATTACCTTATTAAGCCGGAAAGTAAAGAGCCGGTCTGGTCTGCCTTAAGTGAAATAAAAAATAAAAGCATCTACAGTGGCAAGGCTGCGCTGAAAAGGAAAATGGCAGATGAATTAACCAGCAGCCTTGAGCAAGCTGGCTATATTAAACCAATTTCGCAATATTAATTCTACTGCTAAAATAACGTGAGTTTTGGATCTTTTATACTGATATTCAGCTATATACAACTAAAAATCAGGCAGGGCCATTCATTTTAAATGCATCATCAAGTTTAGTATGCCTTGTATAAGAAAATTCTACTGCTGAAATTACAGTAGTACAAAAGCTTAATCAAGGCGAGTGGAAGAAACGTGCTGTATATCGTTTCTTCCTTGACTTTTTTTGTTACTTTTTTGTGTCAAGACAAAAAAGTAAATAACGTTATCCAATACAGGTATGTGCGACACCCAAAGCTCACGTTGAAATAATTCTACTCTTTATCCGGGCCTGTAGATAAGGGCTGCAAAGGCGCCCAATGAACCAACCGTACACGCTGTGCGACGCAAGAGGCGAAGCCATAAAAAACAAAAGCCGGGCTCATAAAGTCCGGCTTTTTACATTTCTGCCGCCGCAGGTGCCAGAAATATCAACCCACACTGTTAGGCCACCGCGTCAAACTTTTCGGCGCAGGATTGCTGCAGGTGTGCTTTATAATCCTGCGGAATACTTTCTTCTGTCAAAAAGCTGCCGTTTGGCACGGTGGGGAATATTTCTTCGTAGCTCTTTACAGAGTTCATAAAAATGCGGCGGTAAATATGCGAACGCCGTATTTTGGAAGGGGAGTCAATACCGGCAGCGCCAATAAGCTCAACAAAACTTTCTACCGTGTTTTTGTGGTAGTTGGCTACACGTACTTTTTTGTCATCTACCACCAGGCCCTTTACCAGGTGCGGGTCCTGCGTGGCCACGCCGGTAGGGCAATTGTTTTTATTACAACGCAAAGCCTGTATGCAGCCCAGCGCCATCATCATGGCACGGGCGCTGTTGCAGGCATCGGCACCCAGGGCAATGGCCCTGACAATATGAAAGCCGGTAAACACTTTGCCGGAAGCAATTAGTTTTATTTTACCGCGTATGCCAAAACCGCGTAAGGCATTATCCGCAAAGGCCAGCGCATCCAGCAGGGGCATGCCCACAAAGTTGGAAAACTCGGGTGGCGCAGCGCCGGTACCGCCTTCAGCGCCATCAATGGTAATAAAATCGGTATAGCTGTTAAGCTCATGCATGGCTTTGCAAATGGCCAGGAACTCGCTTTTAATACCCATGCATATTTTAAAGCCAACGGGTTTGCCGCCGGAAAGTTCACGCAGCTTTTCAATAAACTTTATAAGTTCTACCGGCGTTGAAAAAGCGCTGTGCGAAGGCGGTGAAAAAACCGTAGTACCTGCTTTTACCAAACGTATGGCCGCAACTTCCGGTGTGTTTTTTACGGCGGGTAAAATACCGCCATGGCCTGGCTTGGCGCCCTGCGAAAGTTTTATCTCAATCATCTTTACGCTGGGCTGCCGGGCATTCTTGCTAAAGGCTTCGTCGGAGAAATTTCCATCTTCATTTCTTGCGCCAAAATAACCGGTGCCTATTTGCCATATTAAATCGCCGCCTTGTTTAAGGTGGTGCGGACTTATACCGCCTTCGCCGGTGTTGTGGGCAAAGCCGCCTATTTTAGCGCCGCCGTTTAAAGCCTCAATGGCATTCTGGCTAAGCGAACCAAAACTCATGGCAGACACATTCAGCACGCTTAACAGGTAAGGCTGGCTGCAGCGCCCGTCGCCCACCAGCACACGTGGGTGGTGGTCGGTCATTTTAGTAAAATCAATAGGCTGCAGGGAGTGTGTCATCCATTCATAACCTTCTGTATAAACATTTAGCTGGGTGCCAAAAGGCGTGGTATCTATCTGCTTTTTTGCACGCTGGTAAATAACCGCCCTGTCGTTGCGGCTAATGGGTGTGCCATCCGTGTCAGACTCAATAAAGTACTGGTAAATTTCCGGCCTAATCATTTCCAGCACGTAACGCATACGGCCAATAAGCGGGAAGTTTCGTTTGATGGATTGTTTCTTCTGCAGCATGTCTTTAAAACCCATGAGCATCAGCGGCCCAAACAATACAAATGCGGTAAGCCAGTAAGGGGAAAAGAAATAAGCAAGGGAAATAAACAGTAACGTAATCACAATAGATACGGAAATAAAAATCTGTCGCATACTAAGCAATTTATATGAAAGAATAAGTCACAGCTTAGTTACTATGATAGCTACAGGCAGGCCTTAATGCATACGCCGGCATGTTATATAATTGGTTTCTTATGCGCAGTTAACGGTAATGAAGTTTTACGTGTAAGCTAATGGTACGGCTTCTCGGTAAAATTCTGTATTCAAAAGCCAGCAGCAATCGTTAGTAACACTTGCAAGTTCAGCATTATTTGCAATTTCAAAAAATATTTTACCGGCTGGTGGCTTTGCAAGTGCAGGTTTGGGTTTATCATTTACCTGCTATCTTTAACGGTTATGAAAGCGTTGCTTACCATAGCCATTTTATTTATAGCCGGCATTGCCTTTGGGCAGGATACCGCGATGGTAAACCTGGGCGATTCCTCTGTGCAGGTATTAACGCGGCTTTACCCCGCTGCGGATAGCAACGGGCACAAAGGCATTTATTTTATCCACCTTCACCAGGATGAAACTACGGCACTGCAGGTTGCCCAAAGCCATTTGCAAAGCCGTTATGGCATGTTGGTTACATTGTGGCAAAGCGGGGGCCGGTTTATTTATTTTTCCGTAGGTGGTAAAACCTACATGGTTGACCCTAACCGTATTTTCTCCATGGCCGGGGCCCGCAAAAACATGAGCAAGCTGGCTTATTATAACAGCGCCGCGGGCCGGCAGGTAAAAAAACTGGCAGATACCATTTTGAATAAACTGCATAAGCCCCGCCTTGTAATTGCCATGCACAACAATAAAGATGGCAAACCGCTATCCACCCGCAACTACATTGGCCGTAAAATGTTTAGAACCCATATTAACAAAAGCATGGATAGCGATGATTTTGTGCTTACTACTGAAAGAAAAGTTTTTAATTACCTCAAAGCAAAAAACATCAGCGTTATACTGGAACTGCCCGGCGCCGGTTTTGATGATGGATCACTCTCCGCCTATTGCAACCGCAGAAAAATACCGTACATAAACATTGAGGCCCAGGAAGGCCATGCTGCCGAGCAAGCAGCTATGCTGCAGGCGCTGGATGAATTAATAGCAACTTACAACCAACATTAAAACAGCAGGGTGTATGTTGTTTATTTTTTGGGGTGTCCCCAAGCTGCGCAAGGGGTCGGGCTTTCCGCTCATACTCCGGCACAGAAGCCCTGCTGCGATGGCCTCACCGGGGTATCCGCTGCAATCCCTCACCCGAAAGACAGTTGCCGGTTACAGGTTGCAGGTTGCCGGTCTGTTGATGGGTAAAATGCTTGTAATGTGCTTGAATGATGAAGTGCAGAAGCTCTTCGATACCGCTGCTACATTAAACAGTTACCGGTTACAGGTTGCAGGTTACCGGTCTGTTGAAGTGTAAAAGGTTGATAATTTGTTTAGCTGATGAAGCTGAGGAAAACTTAGTACCTGCTGCATACATTAAACATTGAACAAAAGAACATTGAACAAAACAAAAAACCCGGCACACATTGCTGCATGGCCGGGAATAAGCTGCAAACCCCGTAAGCCGGATTCTGTTTTAAACTATCATTTATCTGGGATAAACATTGCTGTTTACCTCCTGCTGCCTACCCTGGCTCATCGAACGGGCCGTTCTCAGGCGAGCCTATACATGGCATTACAGCACCCAGGGTTTACCCATGCACTGCATTGCTGCCGTGCATCGTGAGCTCTTACCTCACATTTTCACCCTTGTTAAGCCTTGCGGCAAAACGGTTATTTTCTGTGGCACTATCCCGCAGCCTTGCGGCCGGCCGGCTCTTCACCGGTGGGTTGCCCTGTACTGTCCGGACTTTCCTCTCCGCCATAAGCGGAACGATAGCTCAGGCCCGCAGCCGCGCAAAATTAGGCTTAAATGTTTGTTTGATAACCGGGTCTGAAAAGATGCCATAAAAAAGGGGCGATGAACGTAGTGCGACGCAACAGAAGATGCCATGAAACGCTACTGTCCGTACAAAAAAAATACAATGTATGATGAAGGTAATTGGGGTTTTAAGCGATGCGCTTTAATTTCGTTGCAATAGAGCAGCGCCGATGCAGATAAAAGATTACTATGATATTTTGAAGGTTAACCCCAAGGCTTCGGGGATGGATATTAAGAAGGCTTACCGTAAACTGGCCCTGCAGTTTCACCCGGATACCAATGGCAACAGCAGGATAAGTGAGCTGCAGTTTAAAGAAATTAAAGAAGCCTACGAAGTGCTGAGCGACAAAGGCAAACGGGAAGCTTACAATTATGAGCGTTACTTTAAACAGGCTGGCGGCAGAAAAACGGAAAACAATGATGTAACCCCGGCATGGATACTGCAGCAAAGCCAGGAGCTGCAAACCAGGGTAAGCCGCACAGACCCTTTTAGAATTGACCGAGATGCCTTGCAATACCAGGTGCAGCACTTATTGTCAGAGTACAACCAACTTATGCTGCAACAGGCGGATGACAGCGCTAAAACCGCGGTAACAGAAGCGTTGCTGGCTGCCACAAAACCGCTGCTGCCGCAACAAATGAACGTTGTTGCATTACTGCTTGTTAAGGTGGCTGGCAGTAACAACGAACTGATAAAAAAAATACATGCGGAAGTTACTGAAAGAAAATGGGGCCATCTCTGGCAAAAGTATAAGCTGTGGGTTGCCTTATTCTTCGCCATACTGATAAGCTGGATGATTTACCGGTTAAAGTAGCCACATAAGCAATTCAAGCCAACAGCAATACAATCATTGCCCTCACCAATATTTTATTCATGTACTGCATCATTACTATTGTGCGTTACCCTGCATGGTTTGGCTGGGCCGGTTTTTTGTCCATGGCTTTGTTTCGTTTACCGTTATGGCTTAATAAGCAGTTTAGCTTTTATAAGCTGCTGGGCTGTGGCAAAAACGGAACATTTGATATACGGCCCGATTGGCGCCAGTGGGCGGTACTTACTGTTGGTAAGGAAAAATCCCCTGCCGGTTGCCGGCATGTTTACGGGCCACTTATTTACAATTGGTGGCGGCTGTTTAAGTGCACTGCCAGCACTATTGTGCTTGAGCCTATAGAAGGCCACGGAACATGGGATGGCAAAGCCTGTTTTGGCATACTGCCAAGGCAAACCGGTTATGATGGACGCATTGCGGTGCTTACAAGGGCAACGATAAGGTTATCACGTTTAAGAAATTTCTGGAAACATGTGGATGCGGTAGCCGGCCGTATGCGCAAAGCCGAAGGTTTTATAACATCCGCAGGTATTGGAGAAGCGCCCTGGATAAGGCAGGCAACCTTAAGCATCTGGCAGAACAAAACAGCCATGAAAAACTTTGCCTACCAAATACAGGAACATGCTGAAGTTGTGCGCAAAACAAAAAAAGAAAACTGGTATAGTGAAGAGATGTTTGTAAGGTTTAAGATTGTATCGGGCAATATGGATGAATTTGTGCTGCTATAACGGAAAGCTTTAAATATGCCGCCTCTTAACCCAACGTAAGTATACGCAATGTTTTAATGCGTAAAGCCACCTGTTTATTCCTTTCATCCTCACTTTTTCCGGCAAGGTCAAGATATTTTTGGTAAAGTCCAATGGCTTCTTCATAACGGCCATTGCTTTCCCTGGTCATTGCATCATGATAAAGATGTTCGGCTGATTTTTTTCTGCGGTAAAATATAAGTAACAAGAAAAGGGCAAGCAGTAAGGTTGAAGCAGCACTGATATAAATTACGAACGGCTGTTGCATAAAGACGGTTTATGAAGTGTCTCTTAAAATTACAAACCAAACGCAGAAGTAGGTAGGCCTCTACGCGTATAGTTATTCACATTAATCTTTTTTTATCCAGTTTGATGCCAATTTTTGTGAAATTAATAAAAGCTGACTGATTATCGGTTAGACATTGTAATGGTGCTGCCGCAAATTCATACCCCCAACCTTAAGTCTGCCATTAAAGTGTGATTAATAAAGCGGCGCTTCTTAAAACAAGTTGAAAGATGCTGTAATTGCGCATTAAATAGGTGCCGTGCGGTTCTTATTATGTTTATTGCTGCTTTACTTTGTTGCATTGTTTAAATGTTTCCCCTATCCAATATCCTTTAATTCGCAACATGTAATCCCCAATAGCAGTGTTCAACAAAGTCGCCGGTGTAGTAACCGGCGATTTTATTTTGAATAAAACATATAAAAACCAATGCGTAATAATTTCCATTACCTGTTTAAAATAATGCAGCTTTCCTTCCCCAGCACTTATAACATGATACGTATTATAACAATGGCATAATTTTTTTACTGCTATGGCAAAACAATGTTTATGAAAAAGATTATGATGCTCGCTTCAGCAGTTATTGTTTTGAATGTTGGAATAAGCCATGCCCAGATACAACAAGGTAACTGGATGGTGGGCGGCGACCTTATGGGAATGCAGTTCGGCCTTAACAAAGGTGGTGGCTACAACATACAGATTACGCCAAAACTCGCCTATTTTATACGGGATAACGTGGCTTTAGGCGGCTATACCAACCTGGGTGTTGATGGTGTAAAGGGTGGCCCCAATACCTGGACCTATCAACTGGGTTTGCTGGGCCGTTATTATGCAAACCAGGGACAGGTAGATAACCTGTTGAAGCATGGCCGTTTCTTCCTGGAAGGTAATTTTGGTTTTGGAGGCGTTTCCATTACACAGGGTGGCTCATCCAGCAATGGTGTTAATATACAGGCCGGGCCGGGATATGCGTATTTTATTACCCAAAATGTGGGTTTAGAGGCACTGTTGAAGTACGACGGCAACTTTGGTTTTGGTAATGGCGGTACTGTAAGCAGGCTTTTGTTTGGTGTGGGCTTTCAATTGTACCTGCCCTCATCCCGCGTAAAACAAATGGTAAACGAGCCGAAGAATTTATAACAACCGGTTCTTATACATAACTAATTATAAACACGACATGCATAAGCATGCCGTGTTTATAAGTACCACTATTATAATAGCCGCTTAAGTATGTCATGGGGACTTCGTTGCGTCGCAAAGCGACGAAGGAGGTTCGCCAGCGCCAAAATAAATAACAAAGCTGGCTGGCAACCACTCATCATCTGTTATTTGGGCGGCTTTTCAGGCCCTTATATAACTTCATTGCCGCGATTCATTCCCAGAATTTATCTTTAGCCCATGGAAACCAACAAAACTTTACCCATATTAAATGCAGTTGAAGTAAGGGTGCTGGGCTCCTTAATGGAGAAAAGCAAAACTACCCCGGATTATTATCCTATGACCATTAACGCCCTTACCGCCGCCTGCAACCAAAAAACCTCCCGCAAGCCTGTGGTTGATTACGATGAAACCACGGTAATGGACGGCATTAATTCCCTTAAGCAGAGAGGCTATGTTTCAACCGCTACGGGCGGGTTTAGCCGGGCCACCAAATACAAACACAACCTGGCCATAGTTTTTCCTTTTACGCCAGATGAAGTTGCCGTTATTTGTTTGTTACTGCTGCGTGGGCCTTTAACGCCCGGCGAAATAAACAGCAACTCTGGCAGGCTGTACGAGTTTGACTCACTGGAAGAAGTACAGACCGTTTTGGATAAACTCTCAACCGGCGATATAGCTTTTGTGATGCAGTTGCCAAGAAGGCCGGGACAAAAAGAAACCCGTTATGTACACCTGTTTGCCGGCACTCCTGATATAGCTGCCCTGGAAGCCGAGGAAGAACAGCATACGGCAGGCAAAAGCCCGTTGGAAGAACGTGTAACTATATTGGAAAAAGAACTGGCTGATCTGAAAGAATCTTTCAACAAACTAATGAAGGAACTGATGGGCTAAACAGGTTGCGTTAAACAATTGGCAGTGCATTCATCAAGCCTGCAACCATTTCACCGGCTTGCTGTAATTTCGTTTTTAGTTGCGCCTTATGGCACCCAACACTATGGCAAATCCCTATATATCGTTACTGCGTACCGCCTGGAAGTATGCAAGGCGTGAAAGAAAAAAATATGTACTGGTATACGGTATGTTTATACTGGCCAACATCATCTTTTCATTAAATCCTATTTTATTCGGCTGGTTTATTGGCAAAGTGCAAAACGATACGCAACGCGTATTTTATTATACCATGTTATACGTTAGCGGGTATTTTTTACTTAAGTTTTTTGAGTGGTGCCTGCATGGCCCGGCCCGCATTATGGAACGCAATATGGCGTTTCATCTCAGCCGTAACTTTTTACAGGAACGTTACCACCAGCTATTGCACCTGCCTGCCAAATGGCACCAGGACCATCATAGCGGTTCTACCATTAACCGCATAAGAAAGGCTTACGAAGCGTTGAGGGAGTTTTTCGACAAAGGTTTCCTGTACCTGTATGCCATTACCAAGTTTACTTTTTCGGTAGTGGCCATTGTATATTTCTCACCTTTATTTGGCAGTATTGCGGTAGCGCTGGGCATATCAACCGTGCTGGTAATTATGCGGTTTGATAAACCATTTATTAAGTCGTTGAACGAAGTGAATGAAAAGGAACATGCGGTATCATCTACGCTGTTTGACAGCCTCAGCAACATTATGACTGTTATTACTTTAAGGCTGGAAAAAAGCATGGAGAGCGGGCTGCTTAATAAGGTGCAGCAAATATTGAAACCTTTTCGCAAAAACGCGGTGATTAACGAGTGGAAATGGTTTGTGGCCGAAATGATGATTACACTTATCTACTGCGTGGTGGCTGCCGGCTATATTTACCAGCACTGGCAGCCTGGCCAGGTATTTCTTGTGGCCGGCCTGGTAACATTGCTGGGCTATGTAAACCAGTTTACCAGCGTATTTCAAACGGTGGCCTGGCAATATACTGAACTGGTGCAGTATCATACACATTTGCAAACTGCGGCAGGCATAAGTGAAGCCTATAATGAAAAACACAGACCGGAACTGCCCGCCGACCTTCCAACCGACTGGCGGCTGATTGAAATAAAAAAACTCAGCTTTTCGCACCGTTTAACTTATGATGATGCCTATGCGCCGCAAAGCCTGCACAACCTGAACATACGTATAGAGCGTGGTAAAAAGATTGCGTTGATTGGGGAAAGCGGCAGCGGCAAAAGCACTTTGCTTTCTTTGCTGCGCGGCCTGTACATGGCTGAACAACAAATTGAAATGCTGGTGGATGGAAAAAAATTTACACTGGACACGCTTAATGAATCTGTAACGCTGTTCCCGCAGGAACCTGAAATATTTGAGAACACCATTGAATACAACATAACGCTGGGCCTGCCTTTTAGCGAGGCTGATATTATGCAGGTTTGTGAACATGCACATTTTACCGATGTAGTAAAACAGTTACCCGAGGGCCTGGCATCTGACATACGGGAGAAAGGCGTAAACCTTTCCGGTGGGCAAAAGCAACGGCTGGCACTTGCACGTGGCATACTGGCCGCCAGGGATAGTGATGTAGTACTGCTGGATGAACCTACCAGCAGCGTTGACCCTAAAACAGAAGCGCTTATTTACCGCAAACTGTTTAACGCATTTGCGGACAAAGCCATCATTTCATCCATGCACCGCCTGCATTTACTGGAGCATTTTGATTACGTGTACATTTTGCAGCAGGGACGTATTATTGATGAAGGAAATTTTCATTACCTCCGCAACAACAGCCCGCTGTTTATGGAGTTGTGGAAACACCAGGAAAAAACAGAAAAGCAACCCCGGTAAGAGGTTGAGTTGTAAGATTTAAACAAGTACGATTTACGAAGTACTTTTTTTATGTAAGGTGTTAGATGTGGGATGTACGGTGCAAACAAGTACGATTTACCAAGTACGAAGTACTTGTTTCATGTAAGATACAATACAAGTTTGTACCCACTCACCATTCACCACTCACCATTCACCATTCACCATTCACGATTCACCACTCACTACTCACCACTCACTCCCCCCAACGGCTGGTGGAAATATCCAGTCCGGCCAGGTCCAGCATGCGGTCAACAACAGTTAAAGCTACGTCTTCAATGGTTTTAGGTTTGCTGTAAAAAGAAGGTGTGGCAGGGCATATAATTCCCCCGGCAAGGGTAACCGTTTCCATATTGCGCAGGTGTATAAGGTTGTAAGGCGTGTCCCTTACCATCAATAACAGCTTACGCCGTTCTTTCAATATTACATCCGCAGCACGTATTACCAGGTCGTCGCTGGTTCCCGCGGCAATGCGGCCCAGGGTGCCCATGCTGCAGGGTACTACCATCATAATGTTATACTTAGCTGAGCCCGAAGCAAAAGGTGCGGAAAAATCTGTTTTCTCAAAATACCGTACAGGGTAGTTTTTGTAATCCTCATTGCCCAGTTCTGTACGCCAAACTTCTTTGGCATTATTGCTCATTACCACGCTAAGTTCCTGCCACTGGGCTTGTAGCTGCAGCAGCTTTTCAATCAGCAGCTTCGCGTAAATTGAGCCGCTTGCACCTGTTATTGCTATTACAATCTTATTTGCCATACCATTAATTACAAACAAAAGTAATAACCAAATGTTGAAGCGCTGTTTGAAGAATGCCAATAAAGCTGCGGGCCTTTAACCACGGGCCAGGCAGCATTGTGCATTTGCTATAATAAGATTTCTTAGGGGGTGCCCCCAAGCTGCGCAAGGGGTCGGGCTTTCCGCTATTACTCCGGCACAAGGCCCCACTGCGAAGGCCTCACCGGGGTAACCGCTTCAATCCCTCACCCGCCGGTGCAGCCTGTTGTTTTTTTGAAGGCAGGTTGTATGCCTGATGGATAAGAACATGGCCGCCCTGCGTTTATTATGGGCAGGTAATTTAGACATGCCTCGTAGAGGCTACCTGTTTGTAGCTTAATTAAACCCAACGCATTTTATTGCCCTGTAGGGGCTGCCCTTTTTAAGCCAGGATAGCCCCTGCGGGGCAAAACATGCCACATTTTATACCTTTACAAACAGGCTATGCCTATGGCACAATAAACAGCAACCTGCCTGACTAATAGCAGCGTGTTTTTAGCCGAGATTAACCTGGCTTAATGCTTTTACAAACTTTAAAATACCAATGCAACCATACAGCTATCCATTTTTCCGGTTGTATTTTAAAATAACTTATGAAACTTAACTGGTTTATCTTTAATGCGGATTATCAAAAGCAGGGTGGTTGTAAAAAATTACGCTGTGTCACCACCGCGCCAGGGATAGAAGCGGATACCCCGCTGAAGGCATTGTGCAGGGGCTTTGTGGCGGAGTAGCAGCGGATAGCCCGGCCCGACGATAGGAGGGGGCGCCCTGAAAAAAATCAACACTATTAACTGATAAGTTTTTTTATGACAATAGGCGACTCTTTTTCACTGGCTTACCGCACCGTAAAAAGTAACAAGCTGCGTACTGCCATTACTGTGGCCATTATTGCTTTGGGCATTGCGGCGCTTATAGGCATTATAACCGCTATTGACGCTATGAACGGCAGCCTGAGGGAAAGCTTTGCTACCATGGGGGCCAACGGTTTTAGCATTGCCTACAAAGAGCGCTTTAGGTTTGATGACAATAACCGGGTGGAAAAAGAAAAAAGGGGCAAAAAACAAAAGAAGTCTAACCTGGATAAGCCTATACTGAATACCGAGGCGGAAATGTTTAAGCAAAATTTTGATTTTCCGAATGTAAAAGTGGCTATTGCCCTAAGCGGGCAGGGCGGCAACGAAATACGATACAAAGATAAAAAGACCAACCCCAACGTTAATATACGCGGCGGCGACGAAAATTTTTTGGAAGTAAACGCTTTTAAAGTTGAGGCTGGCCGCAACCTGAATAACCTGGATATACAAAGCGGACGTAATGTGTGCCTGGTGGGCAGTGATGTGGCTACCCGTTTATTTGGTGAAGGTAACGCGGCCAAAGGCGTAGATAAAGTAATTGTGGTGGGCGCCATGCCTTACCGCGTAGTGGGTGTTTTAAAAAGCAAGGGTTCCAGCGCTTTGATGAGGGCGGATAATGTTATTATTACCTCTTACAACAATGTGCGGCGCATGCAGAATGCCGCGCCATCTTTTACCCTTGGCGTACTGGCCGGCGATGTGCAGCAGATAGACGCGGCCGTTGCTGAAGCTACAGCCCGCTTTAGGGCCATACGCAAGCTGCACCCTACTGAAGATGATAATTTTGTTGTGGAAAAAAGTGATAAACTGGCCGCTACTTTTATTGGCCTGCTGGGCAGCATAACAGGGGCGGCGGCCGCCATTGGCATGATTACACTGATAGGTGCAGCGATTGGCTTAATGAACATTATGCTGGTGGCCGTAAATGAAAGAACCAGGGAGGTGGGGCTTATTAAAGCAATCGGCGGTAAAAGAAAAAATATACGTGCCCAGTTTTTGTTTGAATCTACCATTATAAGCCTGCTGGGCGCTTTAATAGGAATATTTTTAGGTGTATTGCTGGGTAACCTTTTTTCAATAGTGCTGGGCACAGGCTTTGTGGTGCCCTGGTTGTGGGTGGCCATAGGTATAATTATATGCAGCGGGGTTGGTTTGCTGGCTGGTTTATGGCCTGCCATCAAGGCATCCCGGCTTAATCCTATCGTGGCGTTGCGTTACGAGTAGCAGGCCTACTTTTTGTCAATCTCCGTTTTTTTGCCCGCCGCCATCAGCAGGTTGCTGCGGTTCATAATTTCAGTAAGCGTAGCGTTTTTTAACAGGGCTACCGTTTGGTTGCGCACATCGGCAAATACGTCTCGTATGCCGCAGGTGGCTTCGTCTTTGCATTCGTCGCAGCGTTCGTAGTAACGGTAGGTAACGCAGGGCAGCAGGGCTATGGCGCCATCAAAGAGGCGCATTACTTCCGCAATGTTTATCTCATCCGGTGTTTTGTGCAGGTAATAGCCGCCCATTTTACCTTTTTTACTGCTGAGCATGCCTGCATTGCGAAGGTCAAGCAGGATGGCTTCCAAAAACTTACGCGGTATATTCTCGCTTTCGGCAATGCGGCTTATCTGAACAGGCTCCCTTTTGTTATCCGTGTATTCCTTGGCCAGGAACACAAGGGCGTTGATGGCATATTTAGTTTTCTTAGATATCATTGGGCGTAAAAATAAGTAATCCGAACCACGATTTTAGCCTGATGTTCAAGACCATGATTTTATCCACACTAAGCTGGTTAACGGGGAGGAATGCCGGTAAGAGGCAGACGGCTTTGGTAGAAACCTGTTGTTGTTGGCATTAAACGCTAAAAACATTCCGTCCCGTTCACAACCGAACATAGAACTGTCCGTTTTCGCACACTTTTTAAAGCCCGGTACGCTAAAAGCCTTGTTATCAGTTGCTTTTGCAGTTGGCATGGCTGTTGGTTTTGCTGTAATGCAGAATAATTATTAATTGGTTACCGGCGTAACTTTTTTATAACTGGAACGTACCACTGCATAAAAGCATAAAAACACATTTATGAAAAAACATTTTCTCTTTGCGGCAATAGCCCTTATGAGTGTAAGCCTGAAGGCGCAATCAACTAACGAAGAACCTTATCTTACAAAGTCGCTTGCCAATCAAACAGTATCCAACGTTAAAGTAGAAACCAGCGGCGGCAGCATTTCAGTTAGCGGCGTGGCAACGGGGGAAGCCCGCCTTGAAATGTATGTACGCGGTAATAACGGCAACGATAAATTATCCAAAGAAGAAATTAAAGAAAGGTTGGAAGAGTATTATGATGTAAACATCAACTTTAGCGGTAACAAACTTTCTGCTATTGCAAAGAACAAGCATTCTAATATGAACTGGAAGAAATCGCTGAGCATTTCCTTCAGGATATATGTGCCGAAAAATGTTTCTACCAACCTTGCAACCAGCGGCGGCAGCATTAAGCTGCTTAACCTTTCCGGTACACAGGAATTTGCAACCAGCGGCGGCAGCCTTCATGTAGATGGCGTTAGTGGTAAAATTGATGGCGCTACCAGCGGTGGCAGCATTAAAGTGCTTAACAGCCAGGATGATATTGAACTGGCTACCAGTGGCGGCAGCATAGAAGCCTCAGATTGTAAGGGCACCCTTAAGCTGGCTACCAGCGGCGGCTCGCTTAAACTGAATAACCTGAGCGGCACCATTGAAGCCGGCACCAGTGGCGGCAGTGTAAGTGGGGGCAACATAAGCGGCAAGCTTTCTGCACATACCAGCGGTGGCAGCATAAGGCTGTCTGACCTGGCCTGCAGCCTTGAAACTGCTACCAGCGGCGGCCACATAACCGTTGGCATTAAACAACTGGGCGAGTATGTAAAAATCAGCAACTCCGGTGGCAATGTAGATGTAACGCTTCCTAAAGACAAAGGCCTAGACCTTGCACTGCGTGGCGACAAAATAAAAGTATCGCCAATGAACAATTTCAGCGGGTCTACAGATGACGACAGGATTGACGGTAAATTGAACGGTGGCGGTGTTCCTGTATCTATAAAAGCAGACGGAAGGGTAAGTATTACGCTGGAGTAAATCTGCCCTGCCTGTAAGTAATACAACAAACATTGAATGGTCAATGGTGATGGCGCTGTTGCCATTTGTCCATTGACCATTCATTATTACCATTGATTTATCATTGACCATTCATCATTCACCAACATGCTAAAGACTTATTTTAAGATAGCCTGGAGAAACATCAGCAAAAACAAACTCTATTCTGCCATCAACATATTAGGGCTTACCATTGGTATTGCCGCATCTATACTTATTGGTGTTTATATTTTAAATGAGCTTAGCTACGACAGGTTTAATGTTAATGCCAACCGCATAGCACTGGTTACTATGGAATATGGTGGCAATGGTGAAGTAAATACCGCGGTTACTACCGGTACAAAAGTAGGCCCACAGTTTAAGAGAAGTTTCCCGGCTGTAGAAGATTATGTACGTACCATGAAGGGCCAGGCTGTTCTTAAGTACGGAGATAAGCAGTTTGAAGAAAATGAATTTCTTTACGCGGATGCTTCGCTGTTCAATATTTTTTCTTTCGGTTTTATAAAGGGTAACAAGGCAACAGCGCTGGATGCGCCGGATAAAATAGTTGTTACCCAAACCCTTGCCCGTAAATATTTTGGTAACGAAGATGCCTTGAACAAATCAATAACCATCAGGGAAAAAGCATATACCGTTTCTGCCATTGTAAAAGATATCCCTCAAAACTCGCAGTTGCGTTTTGACTGTGCGGTGGCTTTTGACAACCTGGGTAAAAGCGTAGTGGAAGAGCAGTGGTGGACAGCCAACTATCTTACCTACCTGCTTTTAAACAATGGGCAACAGTTGCCCGTTTTGCAAAACCAGGTAGAGGCTTTTATGAAAACATCCCAGGTTCGCCAGGAAGCGGGGCTTGATGACGGCTCTTACCTAACCTACCACCTGGAACCGTTAACCCGTGTGCACCTCTACTCATCCTTTAGCCCGGATGGCAGCATTACCTATGTGTACATGTTTGGTGTAGTGGCCTTGCTGATATTGCTGATAGCCTGTGTAAACTATACCAACCTGGCTACCGCGCAATCTGCCGGCCGCAGCGGCGAGGTTGGCATGCGCAAAGTAATGGGGGCCTCTAAAAAACAATTGTTCTGGCAGTTTATAGGAGAGTCTCTGGCGCTTACTGTTATAGCCACGCTGCTGGCTTACATGCTTAGTGTTTTGCTGTTGCCTTATTTTAACCAGGTTACAGGCAAGCAGTTTGAAACCGCTGATTTGCTGCAGCCGGCAATAATGCTGGTAGTTGTATTGGTAGTGTTGCTGGTTAGTGCACTGGCAGGCGCTTATCCCGCCTTGGTGCTGGCCGGCGCCGGCGTAATAGATGTTTTAAAGAAAGGGTTTAATTTCTCAGGGGGTAGTTCGGTTTTCAGAAAGTCGTTGATTGTTGTGCAGTTTGCCATATCGGTATTTCTTATAGCTTACACAGTTATCATATTGCAGCAGATGCGCTATATACGCGGCAAAAACCTGGGCTATAATAAAGAGCATGTATTGATATTGCCGGTAGATGGTAAAATGCGCAGCGACTATGCATCGCTTAAGCAGGCCATTGCTTTGCAGCCGGGCGTGCAAAGTGTAAGCGGCGGCTATGAATCTCCGGCATACATTAACTGGGGCGACGGCATTACCTCAGACGAAGGCGCCGGTAAAAAAGGGATTACCATAACTGCTTTGCCGGTAGAGCTGGATTTTATAAAAACGCTGGATATGAAGCTGGTGGCCGGCCGTGATTTTCAGCAAAACGATTTCGCTTTGATGGATACATCCAATAACGGCGCAAATTACCAGTATAGTTTTGTGTTAAATGAAGCCGCTGTTAAGGCCCTGGGCTTTACGCCCGGCGAGGCTTTGGGCAAACGTATATTCAAGGGCGCACCCGGCATTATTACAGGTGTGGTTAAAGATTTTCATTTCCAATCCCTTCACCAGCAAATTACCCCGCTGGTTATGTTTTTAAGTAACGATTTTGTGCGTGAGTTTTACATACGCCTTAAGCCGGGTAATGTAAGCAATATCATTACAGGTCTTGAGCAACTATGGAAACAGCGTGTGCCACACCGCCCGTTTGAATACCATTTTCTTGATGAAGATTACAACAACTTATATACCGCCGAGCAAAGAACATCTTTATTGTTCAGTATAGCTGCGGGCCTTGCCATAGTGCTTGCTTGTCTTGGCCTCTTTGGTCTTGCCGCTTTCAATACCATTAAACGCACAAAAGAAATAGGTATAAGAAAAGTGCTGGGTGCTAACATGGTTAACATAGCATGGTTGCTGTCTACAGACTTTGTAAAACTGGTAGCGATAGCCATTGTAATAGCCTTGCCTGTTTCCTGGTATGTTGCCGGTAAATGGCTGCAGGATTTTGCTTTTCGCATATCAATGCAGCCATGGGTGTTTATCATAACGGCGGCGGCCTGCGTATTAATTGCTTTGGCAACAGTAAGCTATCATGCCGTTAAAGCATCTTTAATGAACCCGGTGAACAGTTTAAAAGACGAGTAAGCGTACAGGTAGTGTAATGTTCTTTTGTTTGCGGTTTGATGTTGTGAGGATTTTTTTGGACCCGGGCTTGGTTGCTACTATTAAGCCCCGGTTGTGTCACTCACTTGTACTGAGGCAATTCTATTCAGCAATTGCCGCAGTAGCCTGCCCTGAGCAAAACGAAGGGCCTTGTACGCTATGCAGCAATGTGCAGCAGGCTGGTGAGGTTTAAAGTTCCGTCTTAAAATCTATCCGGGCTGAAAAGTTGCCCAATGAACAGAACGATGAAGTGCTTGCGACGCAACAGCCGATCCCATAAAATACTGTCGCTGGTATCATAGTCTGAATAGTCATTAAACAAGATGTTTGATGAACATTGAATATTAAACTTTGAACAATCAAACAATATTCCCTCATGATAAAGAACTATTTGAAAATCGCGTTCAGGAATTTGATGAAGTACAAATTCATATCCTTCATTAACCTTTTTGGGTTAACGGTTGGGCTTACCTGCTGCTTGCTCATTTCAACTTATATCATCAATGAGTTGAGCTATGATAAATACAACAACAAAGCTGAAAACATTTACCGCTTTACCCGCATTTTCAGGAACTCGGAAACGGGCGTTGTGTCGCTGCATTTAGGAACATTGGCACCGCCCTTTGGGCCGCTGCTGAAGAATGATTTTCCGCAGATACAAAAGATGACGGTGCTGCTTCCTTCTGGTACAACCACGCTGCAGTATGGCGACAAAATATTTAATGAGCGTAACAGTTATTTTGCAGATGAGAATTTCTTTGGCGTTTTTAAACTGAATATGCTCAAGGGAAATTCCGCCACAGCACTTAAGGAGCCCTACAGCGTTATGCTTAACGAGGAAATGGCCCGGAAATACTTCGGTAACGAAGAGCCTCTGAACAAGATGGTGAAATTTGATAATACGCAAAGACCGTTCAGGGTAACAGGTGTGTATGAATCTTTCCCGGCTAATTCGCATATTCATCCGTCTATCATGTTCTCGTTTAACACTCTTAGGGATACGGCCATATACGGAGAGGAAAATCTTCGTACCAACTGGGGCAACAATTCTTTTCTTACCTACGCCGTGTTGCCGGATAATGTTGATGTGCAAAAAATGGAAGCACAGTTTCCCGCTTTTCTTGACAAGGTAATGACACAACCCGGCGATAAAGTAAAACCCTCCAAGTGGACAGCGCTTACTTTGCAAAAGCTTACTGACATTCACCTCAAGTCGCACCTGGATTATGAAGCAGAAGAAAACGGCGACATTAAACGGGTATATATTTTTTCTGCCATCGCACTTTTTATATTGCTGATTGCCTGCATTAATTATATGAACCTTTCAACGGCACGCTCTGCCTTAAGGGCCAGGGAAATTGGCATACGTAAAGTAGTGGGTGCGGAAAGAAAAGAAATAATTGCACAGTTTTTAAGCGAGTCTGTTATTATATCTTTTATAGCTATGCTGCTTGCATTGGCATTAACGTACTTTGCATTGCCCTGGCTTAATAAAGTATCTGGTCAAACACTTTCATTTGCTGTATTGTTTAAAGGGTTTATTCTTTTATGCCTTTTGCTTGTACCGGTTGTTGTTGGCTTTGTTTCCGGTATTTATCCCGCGGTATTTATGTCATCCTTTCAGCCGGTAAAAGTTTTAAAGGGGATGATGAAGATAGGTGGCTCCACTGTTTCCTTCAGAAAGGTTTTGGTTACCGTGCAGTTTGCCGTATCTATTATTCTTATTATCAGTACAGGTGTTGTTTTTCAGCAGTTGAAGTACATGCAGCAAACATCGCTTGGGCTGGATAAGGACCATGTGCTTACAATAAGTTACAATACGCGGCTGGATAATGCTTATGAATCTTTCCGCACATCATTGCTGGCAGATGCCCGTGTTACCAATGTAACCCGCTCATCCCGCATACCTTCCGGCCGTTTGCTGGATGCACAGGGTTCTGAAATGAGCCGCGGCGATTCACTGGCACCAACCAACGCAGACATTAAATACGTAGCAGTTGACCAGGATTTTATCAAAACCTACAACATCAAAATGGTGGAGGGCCGTAGTTTTTCCCGGTCATATGGCACAGACAGCTCTTCGTTTATATTGAATGAAGCGGCGGTAAAAGCATTGGGCTTAAAATCTGCTTCAGAAGCCGTAGGCAAAGATTTTCGTTATGCCGATGTAAGAGGAAAAGTGGTGGGCATTATGAAAGATTTTCACTTTGAATCCATGCGGCAGGCAATAGTTCCATTAATACTGATTGTACCCGCAGGCAACGGGAATTACGGAAGCATCTCGGTTAAAATTTCAGGGGGCAACATTGCAGGCGCCATTAATCATATTGAAAAAGTATGGAAGCAGTTTTTGCCTGAAGCGCCGTTTGATTACAGTTTTGTAGACGAGCGTTACGACCGCCTGTACGAATCTGAGCAAAGGCAGGGCACCATCTTCACCGTTTTTGCAGGCATTGCTATTTTTATTGCATGCCTTGGGTTGTTCGGTCTTTCTTCCTTTACCATTACACAGCGCATAAAAGAAATAGGCATACGCAAGGTACTGGGTGCAAGTGTTGGCAGCATCGTTCAATTGTTATCAAAAGACTTTTTAAAGCTGGTAGCAATCGCCGCTGTAATAGCGTTTCCTGTGGCGTGGTATGCCATGCACCAGTGGTTGCTTGATTTTGCGTACCGCATCAGTATCCCCTGGTGGATGTTTGTTGTAGCTGGCATAATTGCGGCGTTGATAGCATTGGTTACAATTAGTTTGTTAACGGTTAAAGCTGCAATGGCAAATCCCGTAAAGAGTTTGAGAACGGAATGATGTACCGGTAATGCAAGGTAGACAGTTCATTAGTACGGCGGAAACAATGCGTTAGGGAAACAACATTTAAAATATCAACTGAATTGTATGAGCGCTTATTTCAAAACCGGCATTCGCAACCTGATTAAAAGAAAAGAGTACTCTCTGTTGAATATTGCGGGCCTCTCAATTGGTATTATCTGTTGCCTGCTTATATTTCATTATGTGTCTTACGAGAGAAGTTTTGAAAACTTTAACCCCAATGCTTCACAAATAGTGCGTGTACGGTTAGATGCATACCAGAAAGGAAAGTTGTCCTGGCAATCGGCCACAAGCTACCCGGCCATAGCGCCTACCCTCAAAAAAGATTTCCCGGAAGTAGAAGACTACTGCCGCCTGATGGATGCAGAAGGCCTTTTAGCCAATGAAGAACGCAATATAAAGTTCAATGAAACAAAAGGTTATTTCGCTGATTCCTCAGCCATCGGCATGCTGAATGTTTCGTTTGTAAAGGGCAATCCTGTTACCGCACTGAATGCGCCGTATAAAATGATTGTTTCCGAATCAATGGCAAAAAAATATTTTGGTTCGGCAAACGCTGTTGGCAAAACGCTGGTGTCTAAAGGAAATTCTGTACAGGTGTATGAAGTAAGCGGTGTGTTTAAAGACTACCCGGTAAACTCCCACCTGGTAATCAATTACCTTATTTCTTTCAGCACCCTAAGGCAGGAGCTTGTAAAGCAGGGTGATAAAGATAACTCGGCACAAACAAGTTGGGGCTGGTATGATTTCTATTCATACATAAAATTAAAACCCGGTACAGATGTAAAAACTTTCGAGGCTAAACTGCCGGCATTTTCGGATAAGTACATGAATAATGATCCTGCTTACAAAAATGCGGGCATGCGCAACGAGCTTTACCTTATCCCGGAGAAAGACATCCATCTGTATTCCAACTACAACCAGGAAGCAGAGGTTAATGGTGATGGACAGTCTGTTTCCTTCCTGTACATGATTGCCTTTTTCATCATTGGTATTGCCTGGATAAACTATATTAACCTTGCTACGGCCCGCTCAATTGAAAGGGCCAAAGAAGTAGGAGTTAGAAAAGTAATGGGCGCCAGCCGCCACAGCCTGGTAATGCAGTTTATGAGTGAGAGTTTATTGCTTAATCTGGTTGCCCTGCTTATCGCCGCCCTGCTGGTATGGGCTTTGATGCCTGCTTTTCACAATCTTACCGGTATTGAAATTAAGCGCAGTTTTATATTGCCTGGCAGTTACTGGATGGTCTTTTTAGTTATGTTCCTGGCAGGTACTGTTTTATCAGGTATTTACCCCGCCCTGGTATTATCTGCCTTTAAGCCAATCGTTGTGCTAAAGGGTATGTTTAAGAATTCCGGCAAGGGCGTATTCCTGCGCAAGGGTTTAATTGTGGGGCAGTTTGCCACATCGGTAATCTTAATTGCGGGAACAATCATTGTGTACAGGCAGGTTAATTTTATGCGTAGCCAGAAGTTAGGTGTAAATATCAATCAAACGTTGGTAATGGATGGCGCCGGCAGCGTGATTGATTCTTTGTATAGCGGCGCATACCAGTCTTTTAAAAACCAACTGCTTAAAATGCCGGTTGTTAAAACTGTTACCGCTTCCTCCAGTGTAATGGGGCGTGAAATTTACTGGACCAACGGGGCAAGAAAGCTGGAAGATGCCAAAGGAGAGCGTGTTACCTTATATAACATGGGTATTGATTATGATTTTATACCTGCTTATGAATTAAGCATTAAGGCCGGCCGCAATTTTTCTAAAGATTTTCCTGCTGATCGAAAGTCTATCCTGCTTAACGAAAGGGCCATAGAAGTATTAGGGTTTAAAAGCGCTGAAGAGGCTGTAAACAAAAAGATATTAAGCGGCGGCGATACAGCTTTCATTGCCGGGGTAGTGGCCAACTATCACCACCAGGGTTTGCAAAGGCCCATAGATCCCATGGTCTTCCGGTTAACCCCGGGGGTGCGTAGTGCTTATGCCATCAAAATGCAGTCTGGTAATATGCAGTCAGCCGTGGCATCCATACAACGTACCTGGAACAAGTATTTTCCTGCCGATCCATTTAACTATTATTTTCTTGATGAACTATACGATAAACAATACAAATCCAGCGAACAGTTTGGAAAAGTATTTGGTTTGTTTGCATTCCTGGCCATACTTATTGCATGCTTTGGTTTACTCGGCTTATCGGCCTATAATGTATTGCAGCGTACCAAAGAAATAGGCATTCGCAAGGTCTTAGGAGCTTCGGTATCTAACCTGTTGTATTTGTTATCTAAAGAGTTTCTGTTGCTGGTGGCCATATCGTTTATTATGGCAGTTCCGTTAACCTGGCTGGCCATGAATAACTGGCTGCAGGATTTTGCTTACCGCATCCACATACAGTGGTGGATATTTCTTATAGCAGGCATTATTGCCTTGCTGATAGCCATGTTAACGGTAAGCATACAATCCATTAAGGCGGCAATGGCCAACCCGGTAAAATCATTACGTAATGAGTAGGGTTGTGAGAGTATAGAAAAGCATGCTATTAACCCGGCGACAGTAGTACTATTGAGCATCGTTGCGTCGCACTACGTTCATCGTCCGGTTCATTGGGCAGCTTTTCAGACCCGGGTAGGATAGTAACTTGTGCATGTAAATATCTCCAGGGAATGAAGTAAAATGTATCCGCCATTGACCATTTAAAATACAATGTCGTTTGATTAAGGATGTCAGCCTGAGCTTGTCGAAGGCGTATCGTGAAACGAAAAGTACATATAACGGTTTCGATAATGCTTCGATAAACTCAGCATGACTATGCTTAACCTGGCATGTATTCCTTAACTAATTGCATTCAAAATACACCATTCACTAAAAACATAACCCGTGTTAAAGAACCATTTTCTTGCCGCATGGCGCAACCTGACAAAGAACAAAGCATTTTCGGCTATTAATATAGCGGGCCTGGCCATTGGCATGGCTGCCTGCCTGCTTATTATGCAGTATGTAAGCTTTGAACTAAGCTATGACCGGTTTAACAAAAACGTGGCCGACCTGTACCGCGTTACCAACGACAGGTACCAAAACGGCAAGCTGGTGCAGCATGGCACTATTACTTATTCGGCCATTGGCAAAGCCATGAAGAACGATTATGCCGAAGTGCTGGAAAACACAAGGGTTGAGCCCTTTAGCGAACTGGTGGTTAGTTACAATGATAAGAAAATAGGCGACCAGAAAGCGCTGGCGGTTGACAACAGTTTCCTGCGTATGTTCTCTTACCCTTTTACCACCGGCGATGCCAATACCGGCCTGGTTAACCCCAACTCTGTTATTCTAACAGAAACACTGGCACGTAAGATGTTTGATATAAGCAACGATAATTTCAATGCTGTTGTGGGCAAGGCTGTGGTAATATTGCGGGATTCGTTGCCGTATAAGATAACTGCTGTCTGCAAAGATGCGCCGGAAAATTCCCATCTGCAGTTTGACATGCTGGTATCTTACAATACTTTATACAGCGGCAATGGGCAATGGAAAGAAGCTGATTACGATTTTACTGACTCTGATTTCTGGCATTACATACAACTAAAATCTGGCACAGATTACAAAGCACTGGAAGCTAAACTGGATGCGTTCAGCCAAAAGTATTTCCAGGGTGCAAAAGTATCTGGCAGTGTAGAGAAATTCTACCTGCAGCCACTTGCCAAAGCGCACCTGCATTCAGATTACGAGTACGAAATTGGTAAAACCGGTAATGCTACGGTAGTATGGGGCTTATTGGTAATCGCCGTACTTATCATCCTGATTGCCTGGGTTAATTATATCAACCTTTCTACCGCAAAGTCAATGGACAGGGCTAAGGAAGTGGGTGTGCGTAAAGTGGCCGGCGCCACCAGGCAGCAATTGATAAGGCAATTTTTAACAGAGTCGCTGGTTATTAATATCATGGCTTTGGTTATTGCACTGGGCCTGGTGCTTTTGGTGCAGGATGGTTTCAATAACCTGGTAGGTCACAAGCTTTCCATAGCCAGTGTATTGGGCAAAGGCGTCAGCGTTTACGGGGTTGGTGTTGTAGTAGCAGCGCTGCTGGTGGTGGGCATATTAGGCTCCGGGTTTTACCCCGCTTTTGTATTGTCTGCTTTTAAGCCTATGATGGTCTTAAAGGGCCGCTTCAGCACTTCCGGTAAAGGCATACTCTTAAGAAAGGTTTTAGTTACCGGCCAGTTTGCTGTAACGGTAATACTGATTATCGGCTCAATAGTTGTTTACCGGCAGGTAAGGTTTTTAAGCAGTCAAAGCCTTGGCTTTAACCTGTCGCAGGTACTGGTGGTAAAGCCGCCAATATTAACCCGGTGGGATTCCAGCTTTATTGATAAAGAAAACAGTTTTAAAAACGAACTGAAGCAAATACCCCATGTGTACGGCGCATCCGTTATCGGCAGAACAGCCGGTACTGAGCTGGCAAGGGCTTTTGATGTAAGGCGTACGGATAAGAACACAGAAAGCAAAGTATCTATGCGGCGCAGCAGTGTAGATGCTGATTTCATCCATGTATTTGATGTAAAGTTGCTGGCCGGCAGAAACTTTACAGCCAGTGATTACAGCCCCGATTACAATAAGCTGCACAATGTAATGCTGAATGAATCTGCGGTTAAACTGTTGGGCTTTGCTTCCAGTGAGGAAGCTGTAACCAAAAAGATAAAACTCTTTGGCCGGGAGTGGGATATTGTGGGCGTGGTTAACGATTTTCACCAGAAATCATTACGCTACCCGGTTGAGCCGGTTATACTGCAACCCAGCTATGGTACGGATAACCCCATTTGTGTAAAGGTGGATGCAAAAGATATTTCAGCCACCGTTAACGCCATCAAAACAAAATACGCATCTTTCTTCCCCGGCAATTTTTTCGATTATTACTTTCTTGACGAAAAGTTTAACCGCCAATACAGCGATGACCAGTTGTTCGGTAAAATATTTGGCATTTTTGCCGGGTTTGCCATCTTTATAGCCTGCCTTGGTCTGCTGGGGCTTTCACTGTTTGCAACGGCGCAACGCACCAAAGAGATTGGGGTACGTAAGGTATTGGGTGCTTCGGTATCCAATATTGTGTTGCTCCTGTCCAAAGATTTCGTTAAGCTGGTGCTGGTTGCCTTTGTAATAGCTTCGCCTTTTGCTTGGCTTTTGATGCGCCGCTGGCTACAGGATTTTGCTTACCGTATTAACCTAAGCTGGTGGTTTTTTGCTCTGGCAGGTGTAACCGCGGTTGTTGTGGCGCTGGCCACTATCAGCTTCCAGGCGGTTAAGGCCGCATTAAGAAATCCTGTAAAGAGTTTGAAAACTGAATAGTACTTATTGCAGCGTTTTCTCCGCCAACAGGAAAAGGTGCGGGCTACGATGTAAGTGCAAAAAACATTCAACTTCACACAATCAAACTTCGCCCCATTAGAAATACACGTCTTCTATTAAAAAATACTCTACGGGTTTTTCATAGTACATGCTGATGGCCAGCATATCAAACTGAACATATTTCCAGTGGGGGTACAGGTACAAATATTGCTCCGCCGCGTTGCGCAGGTTTTGCATTTTCTTTTTGCCAATGCTTTCTTCCGGCTTGCCAAACTTGTCGGATGTGCGTGTTTTAATTTCTATAAAGTGCAGCCTGTTTTCTTTGGAGGCAATAATGTCTACCTCCCAGTGGCTGTATCGCCAGTTAGTTTCCTTTATGGTGTAACCGGATTGTTGCAGCCAGGCAGCGGCCATTTGTTCGCCCTTGTTGCCTGTGGCCTTATTATTGTGCATTGTGATGTATATTGCCTGCCTTAAAATAAAGAATAATGAGCTTTTTACAAGATAAAATTTTTCCGCTAAAAGGTAAGGTGCAGCATTATGCATGGGGGGGCTTTCAGTTTATACCCGCATGGCTGGGTATTGATAACAGCGAAGAGAAAAAGCCTTACGCCGAATACTGGATGGGGGCGCATGCTTCTGCTTCATCAAACATTGTTACACCCAACGGAGACCTTTCTTTAAACCAACTGGTAACAGATTACCCGCAGGAATTTATTGGTGAAAAAGTACAGCAGCAGTTTGGCGAACTGCCCTACCTGTTTAAAATTCTGGACGTAAAAGACATGCTTAGCATACAGGTGCACCCTACCAAAGCCGAAGCAGAAAAGGGGTTTGCCGCTGAAGAGGCCGCCGGCGTAGCCATTGGCGCTGCCAACCGCAATTACAAGGATAAAAACCATAAACCCGAAGTAATGGTGGCACTGAGCGAATTTTGGTTGCTGCACGGCTTTAAACAAAAAGATGAGCTGTTGCTGGTGCTGAAAACTATTCCGGAATTCGCTGGCCTTGATGAGTTGTTTTTGGAGAAAGGTTACAAGGGCTTGTACCAGTATGTAATGGAACTGCCGCAGCAACAGGTAAACGAACTGCTGGCGCCGCTCGTGGCGAGGGAGCTGGAACGAAAAGAGGCTGATGGCCTGTCTAAAGACCAGCCTGGCTGGTGGGTAGGCAAACTTTTTGAAGGCGGTGCAAAACCGGTTGACCTTGACCGGGGCATTTTCTCTATCTATTTTTTCAATATTGTAAAGGCTGAACCCGGCGAAGCTGTGTTCCAGGGTGCTGGCATACCGCATGCTTACCTGGAAGGCCAGAACGTAGAGCTGATGGCCAACAGCGATAATGTGCTGCGTGGCGGCCTTACACCCAAGCATGTGGACGTGCCGGAACTGCTGAAGCATACGTGGTTTGAAGGCATAAAACCCAACATCATGGCCGGCGAGGAACAAACAAACGGGGAAAGGGTGTACAACTGCCCGGTGCCGGATTTTGGTATCAGTAAAATTGAACTTGGTGCGGCCCAGACTTATCATGCCACTGCTTCATCGCTGGAGATTATCGTGGTGATAAAAGGTGACATGGAAATTAAGGGTGGCAACACTGTTCAGGTGCAAAAAGGGCAGGCAGTAGCTGTCTTAAAAGATGAAGCCTATACTATATCCGCTAACGCCGGCGTATTGGCCTATAAAGCTTTTGTTCCATAATAATTTCCACTTACATTTGTTACAAGAATTCTTCAATTAATGAAAATTACAAAGTCTGTTGTTCTCGCATTGGTTTTATTAGTGTTGGTTGCTGCCTTGTACAGGGTATTTCCCGGCAGGCCCCTTGGTTTTGCCCCGCAGTACGCCATGGCTATTTTTGGTGGCGCCGTTTTTATCAAAAACAAAAAATGGGCGTTTGTATTGCCGGTACTTTCTATGTTCCTTAGCGATTTGTTGTACCAGGCATTGTACAATGCCGGCCTTTCCAGCATGCAGGGTTTTTACGAAGGCCAGTGGCAGAACTACCTTATGTTCGCAGTGTTAACCACTATCGGTTTCCTGGTAAGGAAAATAAACGTGCCCAATGTGCTGGCGGCTTCTTTGGCAGCGCCTACTGTTTACTTTATTCTGTCAAATTTTGTGGTATGGGCAGGCTGGCAGGGCACCCGCGGTTTAAACAGGCCCAAAACCTTCAACGGGCTAATGATGGCTTACAGCGATGCATTGCCATTTTACCCCGGCAGCTTATACGGAACATTATTTTTCTCAACAATATTGTTTGGTGGATTTTATCTTATCAAAAATTACTGGTTCACAAAAGACCATCAGCTTGCTTAAGATAAAAACTCTGTGAAACACACAAACTCTGTGAAGCAACAAATCCCGGGCATCGCCCCGGGATTTTTTTTACAAATTTCGTTAGATAGCTAACATCTTAAATTCTCTTGATACCAGCTACATAGTTTCATGGCATCGCCTGTTGCGTCGCAATCCTTTCATCGGTTGGTTTTTCATGGCATCTGTTCAGGCCCGGATAGATATGTTTCCGCCAATACTGGTGCCAGAAACAAAGCTGCTTATCCCAACAACTGCACATCAGCAATACCGGTTGCGGTATTCAATACCAGTATGCCTTCGCTATGGCCATCCAGTTGGGCGGCCAAACTGCCGTTGCTAAGCCATGCGGATGATTTTCCGCCGCAGTCAAAGTCGTCGCAACGGCCTGTGCAATTGCTCATTAATACGGGCACTGCATATTGCTTGGCCGTGCCTGCCAAAGTGCTTAATGCTTTTTCTACACCCGTTACAGATTTTGCTACGCTGGTAATATAAACGGCGGGGTGGTTTTCAAAAGCTTTTTCGGTATGCGCCGCAACAGAAAGCTCGTAGCAAATAGCAAAGGCGATGGTTTGCCCATTTACCGTAATGCCCCCTTGCGGCGGGGCTGCAGCAAAGTAGGGCAATTCATCCGGGTGAAGGTATTGTTTGCAGTAAGTAGTGCGTTGCTGTTGTGGCTGAAAGATAACCATGCCAATTAATACACCGTTGCCGCTTTGCAATGGCATGCCGGCGCAGATAACCATATTGTTCTCATCGCTAAGCTGTTGAAAAACCTGCAGCCTGCTGTCAAATGGCGAAATGGCCAGTTCTTTGGCTAAAGTGGGTTCATAGCCGGTAACCGACAATTCGGGAAAAACAATAATAGCTGCACCCCGGCCCGCAGCAAGCCGTATTAATTGCACATGGGCCTTTATGTTTTTCTCTATATTACCTTTAACAGGGTTGGTTTGTGCTACACATACTTTCATAACTGGTGTTAAGTTTAATGTTCAATATTGGCTTAGGCAGAATAAACGTAAGGTGTTACTACGTAACGGAGGAACATTTTGGTTTCATCCCCGCTGATACAAGCACAAAGCGTTCCTCTGGAACGCAGGCTAACACCCTGTAATGTTCTACCCACAAATTGTTCCGTAGGAACACCTGTTGCATAATGCGCTTGTTCTGCCTGGTCCTATGTTCAATATTGGTTGATGCCGTGGTTAAAACTTATCTGCTAGGCTAATCAGCAAAATCAGTAAAGAATCCCGGTTAAGACTTACTGCCCGGGTCTGAAAAGATGCCATAAAAACCGAACGATGAAAGGATTGCGACGCAACGAAGTCCCCATGAAATACTATCGCCGGTAGCCAAATCGTGGATAGTGAATGGTGAATCGTGAATGGTCAACTTTTTTCCACCGTGCATCACACATCTAACATCTTACATAAAAAAGTTACTTCGTAACCCATACTTAAACACAGGGCTCATTTCTCCAGCAGCATATTTACCGTGGTGCCGCCACCTTCTTTGCTTTCCAGCCAAAAGGGCGCCTCCATCCTGTCCATCATTTCTTTGGTTATCTTAAGGCCGAGGCCGGCCCCTTTTTCGCTATGCGTGCCGGTTGTTGAGTTAACCTGGCTGGTAAAAAGCCGGCTTAGCTGTGTGGCGGACAGCCCCATGCCTTTGTCTGTTACCTGCACCAATACTTTGCCGTCCCGCTCTTTGGCCGTAATATGAATAAGGCCATAGGGCAAGGAAAATTTTACCGCGTTGCTAATGGCATTGCGCAGGGCCAGTCGCAGTATGTTTTCATCGGCGGTAACTTCTATGGTCTCTGGTATTTCTTCGCAAAAGCTAATGTGCTTGCGGCCGGCGATGGATTGAAACAGGTGCGTATTTTCTTCTACTATATACTTAAGCCCTATTTTCTTTTTGTGCAGTACAATGCCTTCCATCTGGCTTTTGGCCCAGTTAAGCATATTATCCAGCAACTCGTTGTTGTGTACCAGGTCATCTTCCAGCAGGTCTGCCATTTGGCGGAACTGTTCAAAAGTAACTTCTCCTCTTTTTGTAAGCTTGAGCATGTGCAGCGTATTGCTCATGGGAGACCGCAAGTCGTGGGCCAGTATGGAAAATAACTGGTTTTTTACATGGTTGGATTGTTCCAGTTCTTTATTTATCTGTTCGGTGCGTTGCGTGGTTTCTGCCAGGCGGCGGTTCATTTTTTGTTTCTGGTAATACATAGCCAGCGTTACCGCAAGTGCCAGGAAAAGAAATACGCCTGCCACCGTAAAAAGAAGCTGCCGGTTATTGGCGTCAATATTTTGCTCCCGCAGCCGCTGGTTTTCTTTTTCCTTATTTACCAGTTCATACTCCATCAGCATCTGGTGTGCCTGCTGCTCCTGTTTGCGGCGGTTAACTTCTTCGCTCAGGTGCTGGTAGTTTTTAAGGTATTCGTAAGCCTGTGTATTTAAACCCAGGGCAGAGTCTGTTTTGGCCAGGTACAACAAGGCATTAAGTTGCAGTTCTACCGCATCGCTGGTTTTAAAGTACCGCATGGCGGCATCTAATAATTTACGGGCGCCGGCGTACTTTTTTTGCAGAAAACTGTTATTTGCCATAGCCATGTACACACGGTATTTGTCTTCTTCAAGGCCATTGCGTTCATATACGCTAAGCGATTGCTGCAAATGGGCAGCGGCCTGTTCCAGATTGCCTTCTGTCATATCAAGTTCGGCATACAGTTCGTTGGCTTCAGCAATTTGTATGGGCTCGCTCAAATCGCTGAAAATCAGGGTGGCGGTATCCAGCATCCGCCTTGCCTCAGCATCGCGGCCGGTAGCAATGTACAGCCTGCCAATATCCATATAACAGGTGGCTACCCTGTCTGGATCTTTGTATTTTTTAAACAAGTCAAGCGCCAGCCGGGTATAACGTTCTGCTTCGCCAAAGTTTCTCAGGCCTTTGTAAACAGCCGAAATAGAGTGATAGGCAAACATAGCCTGTTTATTATCCTTTTCCTGCTGGCTTATATCAAGGGCCATACGGCTAAATTTCAGGGCCTGGTCAAGCGATCCGGTTTCTGTATATAAATCCGCAATGCCGTCGTATATGTAAGACAACTGCTTTTGCAGTTTGTTTTTTTTAACCACATCCACGGCCTGGAAAAAAAGCTGCAGGGCAGAGTCGTAGTTGTTTTTCCAAACGTAGTTGCTGGCTTGCTGGCTAAGGGCTTCGGCATGCAGGCTTTTATAAGGCAAATCTTCCGCGATGGTAATTGACTGGCCTGCATAATAAATGGCGCGGTCAAGGTCTTCTACCTGCAAAAAATTAGAGAGTTTGGTAAGCTGGTAACTTTTAAGTGAATCGTTGTTTGTATTGTGTTCAATTTTTAAGAGAAGGGAATCTATCTGGCTGTTTTGGGCAAACAGCGGTACAACCTGTATAAGCAGTAAACACAGCGTAAACAGTGTAATTCTTTTCATATCAACTTTTTCAAAAGGGTAAGGGGGAACAAGCAGAGGCATGTCCATCAGGTACGGATAGTTGCACCCAGCGTTGCCATAATGCCGGCGCCCTTTTCGATAGAATTTTCGTCAATATCAAAATTAGGGGTATGTACATTATGAACAATACCTTTTCCTTCGTTTCGTACGCCCAGCCTGAAAAAACAGCCTGGAACCTGTTGCGTATAATAGCCAAAATCTTCGGCGCCCATACGCATTTCTGTTTCAGAAACATTTTCGCTGCCAATAAAATCCTCCGCTATTTTCCATGCGGCTGCGGTAAGTAATGGTTCGTTGTCAACCGTTGGATAGCCTACATCAATATGCAGGTCAATTTCAGCGCCGGTAGCTTCTGCCAGCCCGCTGGCCTGCCTGCGTATCAGCTCATGCGCTTTAAACCGCCAGGTTTCATCCATAGCCCTAAAAGTACCCATCAGCTTTACCTCGCTGGGTATAACATTGGTGGTATGGCCCCCGTTAATAGCGCAGATACTCAATACTGAAGGTTGCAGCGGGTTATTGTTCCTGCTTATTACCTGTTGCAGGCTAACAATCAGTTGCGAAGCCACCAGTATAGTGTCAACGGTAAGATGTGGTGCAGCCGCATGTCCTCCCTTACCTTTAATAGTTACGTAAATTTCATCGGCACTGGCCATTACCCTGCCGCTTCTAAAGCTAAGTTTCCCCACCTCCAGCGATGGGTTTACGTGCAAAGCCACAATACCCTGGGGTTTGGGGTTCTCCAGCACGCCTTCTTTTATCAGCAGGCTGGCGCCGCCGGGGTTGCGTTCTTCCCCGGGCTGAAAAATTAGTTTTACCGTGCCTTCCCATTCTTGCTTCAATTGCTGTAAAATTTTAGCCGCTCCCAGCAGGCAGGTAGTGTGCACATCGTGCCCGCAGGCATGCATAATGCCTGCGTTTTGCGATTTATAAGGCACTTCATTAGCCTCCGTAATAGGCAGGGCATCCATATCAGCACGCAGCGCTATAACGCGGCTGCCAGGGTTTTTCCCTTCAATAAGGCCTATAACGCCGGTTTCTGCCATTACAGTAAAGGGTATGTTCCATTCAGCCAGCTTGCTTTGCACAAAAGCCGATGTTTCAAATTCTTTATAGCTCAGTTCCGGGTGCGCATGCAGGTGATGGCGTATATCTGTAAGCTCGCCGGCAAAAGCCGACGCCAGTTGTTTAATTTTTTCTGTAATCATAAGAATAGTTAACGCTCAATTGTCGCTGGTGCTGTCGGCTTCGGGCGGCGTATACTCAATGCCATCTTCTATTACATAAATACCCTGCGGGTATAAAAGGCTCAATTCTTTTTTGTAACGTTCGGCTTCAGCACGTTCAGGAAAATTGCCAAACCTTATTTTAAAATAAGGAGACTGAAATATGGTATAGGTTTTATGATTTGGGTATTGCCTCAGCAGGTCGGCTTTCATTTTAAAAGCTTCTTCCCGGTTGCGGGTATTAAGCACCTGCAGGCGGTAGCCTTTGTACAGGCCGGAACTCGTCATGCGGGAAGTTATTTTGTTGATAGCGGCCTGTTTGGCGGTTAAAACATCCAGCCGCGGGTCTTTCTTTACGCTGATGGTATCCGTGGCAAGGGCCGCGGAGCTGAGTAAAACGCAGCAGATAATAAAGGCTGTAACTCTCATTCCGGTTAAATCATTTTGGGCAATATAGTTAAATATGCCGCTGTATGGTGCAAAGAAAACAATAAAAACGCCAGTGCGGCAATGATTGTTGCAGAGAAAATAAATATGGGGGTGTCCCCAAGCTGCGCAAGGGGTCGGGCTTTACGCTACTACTCCGGCACAAGGCTTTGCTGCCATGGCCTCACCGGGGTATCCGCTTCAATCCCTCACCCGAAAGCCGGTTGCCGGTTACAGGTAGCTGGTTACCGGTCTGTTGAAGTTTAAAAGGCTGATAATTTGTTTT
>NZ_VVIP01000030.1:60418-66070 GCF_009650435.1 Foetidibacter luteolus | reverse complement strand
TAAAATGAAGGAATTTATAGAAAAACTAAACGCTCCGCACTAAAAGGGACAAGTCAGGAGATGCACTCGCCGTCGTTGGTGTTGATGTGCCCCCCGTATGCCCCGACAGGTGTTGTCACCTGTCGTAACGATGCTGAGGTAAGTAGGCAATTATTATTCTCCCAAAAATGCCGGAATCCCCGCTATCCGAAGAGTAAGCGATAGCGGCTCTTCGGATGTCTGATAAAAGCCAGACTTTGTCTGGCTAAAGAGCGGTTTATGTTGGTGTCTTTCTCCAGGACAAATGATGTTTCCCTGCCAACTCCAGACTGAAAAGCGCCTTCTCCAGTTGATTTAAGAATGTCAATCACAAAATGTAAGCTCTGGCGCAAAACACTGAGAACTTAGGTTGTGTATAACTTATGAATGTGTATTATACCAGGCTTTAAAAGACCAACACGCCTTACTTGGCCTGCATCTTAAGCCAGCAGTGTTGTAGTTATAAATAACCTTCAACTTTCAGTTTCACGTTTTTGTTCACATGAATTTTGTGATTTTCCGTAGAAATTGATTTACATAAAGCATCCGTATCTATGGTCACGTCATGTTTAAGAACAACATCGGTATCTTGATCGGGTACTTTGCCGGTACTCCAAATGGTTTCATCATTCCAATTGCCAGCCTTTATAGTCGTGGCGACTATCGGAGTGAAACTTACAAATGTTGTAAAGGATTTTAATGTAATGCGGGTGGCCTTTGAGTTTTCAACAGTTATATAATAAAATCCGGTAGAGTTGATTCGAAATGCTGAGTCGCCAATCTGCGTTGCTCGCAAGCTGTCATTTTTATACAAATGATATGTATTGTTGGATCGAGTACCGCCCGGAGAAACATACATCCAACGCCCATCCGTCATTAAAGTAATCTCGTCTTGTGGAGAATAGCTAAAAATGTTGCTATTGTAAAAAGGAGCGATCCTTTCTAAACTTGCAAACGTGAATTTGTTTCCGCTGATTGCAAAAGAGAATAAATGTTTTAAAGAATCAAGAGAAGGGGGGATAGTATCAGATAGTTGATTGTTACTGAGATTAAGAAGTTGCAACCATTTATGTTTACCTAACGCCGCAGGTATTGTACCGCTCAATTTATTGTCGTTTAAAAACAGTAATTCCAACCGGGGCACGTTGCCTAAAGAAGCCGGTATATCTCCTTCCAGCCAATTATTATACAAGGATAAGGCGTGTAAATTCTTAAGTTCACCTAACGAAGAAGGGATAGTTCCGGTAAGCTGATTGAAGTGCAGGGAAAGAATTTCTACATTCGTTAACCCAGCCATTTCTGCCGGGATGCTGCCGTTTAATTTGTTATCACTAATATCAATCAGATCTAAATTTGAAAGGTTGCCTATTGAAGCAGGAATGTTACCGTAAAGGTTGTTGCCAGCTAACCGTAAAAGTACTAGTCCGGTAAGTTTTCCTATCGAAGACGGGATAATACCTGTTAGATTGTTGGATGGCAACTGCAAAGTATCAACCCGATCTTCACTTACCGATACTCCAAACCAATTCTCTACAGGCGCCTTTGTAAGCCAGTTTGTTTTGTTTGTCCATAGGGAACCGCCGGTGTTATTGAATAAGTCCACCAGGGCAAGAGAATCATCTTTGTTAACTCCGTTCGAAAAACAGGTTAGAGAAGAAAAAACAAATACCACTGAAAAAAAGATGGCTATAATTTTTAGCATGACTAATTAAGAGCTTAGTGAAGTAATTTTATGTGGCTAATAGGCAAATTTATGTAGTTAAACAGTTCTTTCTATGCATATCAAAGGATGTGTGTATTAAATCTTTTCTCCTCGCAGTGGTTTGTGTCGATGTGCCATTAGTAGTCGTTGATGTCGAGGAGCTATTGATGCTCCGGCGGGTGTTCCCGAAGTATCGGAACAGGTAGTCACTGTCGGAATACATTTAAGAAATGCAGGCAAAGAACATTTAGCCCGAGATATCCTTCTTGCTTAAGAATAGCTATTAAAAAGGCAAAGCTAGCACGGGACTTAGGTGTTAGCTTTATGCCTCTACCTATCAATTACTATATATCATTATAAGAACAAAAACCAGTATCAAAGTAAATAAAACCAGGCATATATGATGTCCATAAAAATATCTGCGCTTTTGCTTTTTGGAATTGCATTTTTGAACTCATGCACTTCGAGACCCAATAATAAAGGGAAAGAAATTGAATTGAAAAAAGGTTGCTTTTTTGATGATCAAAACCGTCGAGTAGTTGATACCCTCGCCGATAAAGTGGCAACTGTTTCAACGGATAACGTTTATTTCATACTAACGATTGAGGATAACAAATATTTAGCTTGTAATATACCAGATAACTATAATGGGAAAACAATAATAGTTTCTGCTCAAATATTGGAAATATTCGACTTAGAAAGGGTTGTTGCCACCCCAATCAGGTTGACTGCGGCTTCAGAATTTAAAGATTAATGATGCTACAACGGGTGTTATTATAACAACTTTTAGTGGTTTGCAAATAATCATCGCCGGTATTGCCTTTTTAATTGTAAGGTACATAATGATCGTTTTCATCCGGGATAAGGAATAGTAACGTCCTGCCGTTTATTCAGCCGGTTTACCTACCTGGGCTATTGCTCCATAGCCTATCCAGCCGTACAAGTGTGCGACCCCGAGTTCCGCTTCGCTCGTCGGGACAGGCGCAAGCAAAGCTCAATAACTGTTACTGCTGCCGGGCTCCAAAAAATTCCCTGGCCTGACGGAATGATGTTGAGGGAGGTAATATTTATTTATTAGAAATACCAGAGTGGAAGTAAACGTTGCAGTATGCGCATTGTAATCAGAAACTTGCAGGTGACAATTCTGCAAGGGAGTAGAAATAGGTTGCCTTACAAATCCTCTGCATGCTACGGAGGTTAACTGTTATGAGAACTATCCTTTCCTGTTAAGATTCGAAACAATTCCTTGCCTGAATAAGTTAGCGTAATCCCTTTAAATTTTCCATTTACCCGTTCGATGTAAACCCAATTGAATTTTTCTAATTCTTCATAAAGATGCAGAGAACCATCAGATACAATTCCTGCGCCGATCAATAAAATCGCAGAATCTCTCTCACTTGTCTTGTAGCTCATAAAAAAAATTTATGCTGGCGTAAAAGGAGTATGGCCAGCTATGTAACCTAAGCTTTATTTTTTAGAAATGTAAAGAACGCCCGTTAATGTATTTGTAATGTAAGCCAACTGGATTGCCTGTGGTGCTTTACTAACAAATTGATGCCTACCTTGCACCGTATAAATTATAGCCATATGAGCAACATTCATGAATACATGCTGATTACGGGAGATGTGGTTGAGTCTTTCAATTCCCAAATTAATGAAAAAATAAAGCAAGGGTGGCAGCCTATTGGTAGTTTAAGCTCAGTCTTAATGCGTGATGACAGGCTCGGCAATACTAATATCCGTTATTTACAGGTGCTTGGGAAATATGTTTGTGAAAAAACTGGATCACTGTAGCAAATGTGTGTGGTAAGTTGGTTTCTATTTGGTTTGCCAAATGTCGCTTAGGGATTCATTAAAATCAGATTTATATTTGGCTTCAATAAGTTTGCCTATGGCATCTGTAATCAATTGGCTTCCTCTTTGATTAAGTTTCCAGCCTTTGCCTGATTTGTAAAGCGTGCCAACAAAAACGGAATCAATCATTATATTGAACCTTGAGGGGACACCGTTGTCCTTAACATTCATACTCCAGGGAAGAATAAAACCATTTATTTGTTTTTCCTCCAATGTTAGCTGGAAGGAAAATTCAGTATTGTCCATCTTTTTTAATTTAATAACCTTATGAAACCATCAGCACCGTATCCAGGGAGTGCAAAACGCCATTGGAACCTTCTACACCTTTGCCCCGCAGATAAACGCCATTAATACTCGTACGCCCGTTTCTAACTTTTACTTGTAATAGTTTCCCGTTAAGCGTTGAAAGCAAATCACCGTTTTTAAAGTCTTTGAAAATTGTTTTTCCCAGCAGTATGTGACAGTTTAGCAAATACGATAACGCCTCATTAATTTTACCCTTATCAAGTGATAAAAACAGTGCTGTCTCAAGTTTTTGAAACGCGGTATCAGTGGGCGCCAATATTGTAAATGGCCCTTTGCCGCTTAGCTGTTCTGCAAAGCCGGTTATGGTTATGTATTTGCTTAAGGTGCTTAAATATTTATCTGAATTAACCACCTCTGTCATGTTTTTCATTTTGTTGTTTTAAATGCGGGAGAAATTCCCGCAACTGTGTAATGTAACCTTTATCCGTCTTTCTAACAATTTGCGGGTGTTAATAATTAGCTTTACTACATAAGCAAGGCGAATAAAAAATGGAATCACAACAGTAGTTTCTATGCTGACAGAAGTGTTGGTGTTCAGGGATGCCAGAGCAGATGTTAAGCAGAGGATGAACATTTTGTACAGTAAGCATTGCAAATAACAATATATGAAGGTGTTGAGGATAGCATGAGGGTAAATACTCTCGTAGTCGTTGGTTTTGATGTGCCACGAATGCCCGGGCAGGTGTTGCCGAATTTTTTCGGGACAAGTTATCACCTGTCATAACGATGCTGAAGGAAGCGGACAATGATTTTTCGGCAAAATGCCGACACCGGAATGAACGTTACTGGACGAACATTACCTGCAGGTAACAACACCTGCAAGGGCTATGGTTGCCGGGGTTTAATTGATATAAGAACGTAAGCCCTGGAGGGGCGTTATCTACCAACGATGGGCAGCGCCCGTCGGGAAGGAAGCCTGTCGCATGCATCAAGCCCTGAAGGGGCGTTATAATAACCTAACACCGTTATGGAACACATTTACAAAACCGGCATACGAAATAAAACCTGCTGCACCATGCAGCCCTATTTGTTGCCGTACAAGTGAGTGACACAACAGGCGATGATAGTAGTAATGCAGTATTGGCCATAAAAATGTACATTGGTAGTATCATGGGACAGTCGCTCGTAAAAAATTACATTCACCTTGTGTTCAGTACCAAATACAGGCAGCCGCTTATACATCCACCGGTAGAGGCAGAATTGCATCATTACCTGGGTGGAATATGCAACCGGCTGGACTGCCAGTGTATTATAGCAGGCGGCTATACTGACCACATTCATATACTTTGCATGCTGTCTAAGAAGATAGCGCTAATGAAGCTGGTGGAAGAAGTAAAATCGCACTCCTCCAAATGGATAAAAACAAAAGGGGATGCGTACAAAAATTTTTACTGGCAGGATGGTTATGGCGCTTTTTCAGTAAACCCATCGGAAACGGGCCGGGTGTTTGACTATATCGCTAACCAGCATAGCCACCATGAGAAAAAAACTTTCCAGGAAGAATACCGGGCGTTCCTGGTAAAGTATCATGTGGAGTTTGATGAGCGATATGTATGGGATTAGTGTGCTGGGCTGCTATATCCACAGGGCTACACCCTGTGATAGGGTATATCGCCCCTTCAGGGCTGTGGACGGGAGTGCTATAGCCACAGGGCTATACCGGAGGGGATAACACAGGGCTGTACAGGGGGAGGATAACACCGGGCTGCACCCTGTGTTAGGGATATATCGCCCCTTCAGGGCTGTGACCGGAGTGCTGCTGTAGCCACAGG
>NZ_VVIP01000030.1:0-60368 GCF_009650435.1 Foetidibacter luteolus | reverse complement strand
CCACAGGGCTGCTATATCCACAGGGCTACACCCTGTGATAGGGTATATCGCCCCTTCAGGGCTATGGACCGGAGTGCTGCTGTAACCACAGGGCTACATCCTGTGATAGGGTATATCGCCCTTTCAGGGCTATGAACCGGAGTGCTGCTGTAGCCACAGGGCTACACCCTGTGATAGGGTATATCGCCCTTTCAGGGCTTAGTGGGAGATGAGGCTGGTTATAACACAGGGCTGTACCCTGTGTTAGGGATATATCGCCCCTTCAGGGCTGTGGACCGGAGTGCTGCTGTAGCCACAGGGCTGCTATATCCACAGGGCTACACCCTGTGATAGGGTATATCGCCCCTTCAGGGCTGTGGACCGGAGTGCTGTGGTAGCCACAGGGCTGCTATATCCACAGGGCTGTACCCTGTGTTAAGGATATATCGCCCCTTCAGGGCTTATAGAACGATAAACTAATACTAAGACGGTACGGGCCATGAAGGCAGGTTAAGTATCGCTATTTTCGTGCGATGGATTTTATGCAGATATAAAATGTAAAGATGAACTTGCCTTATGCCAGTAATCAAATTGTATGCGCCAAGAACTTTGAAGAGCTTGTTTCTTTGCCTTTTTATGGAGCAATGAATGCTATTTGCTGGCCGCGTAAACTACCGGGTGATTTTGGGGAGATTGTTAGTAAAACTGCGTCTGATGAAAATATAAAAACCATTTATGAAGCGGAGCTTTGTGAACTTGTATTGAGTGAACAGGGGCAGCTTGCCCGTGAAGTTCTCTTAAGTGATTTAAAATTGCTGGAGGAGCATGGTGCGTCTCCCATACTGAATGTAATCAGGTGTTATGAGAGAGATGATGCCTGCCTTTTTTTTCCAACCGATGTTTATTCTTTTCATGTTGACCGCTCTACCGTACCTGCCGATACTTTTTTATGCACTTATTATGGTGCACCAAGTGAAATAATACCTAATCCGGAAGCTCAACAAAAAGTGCTTGTTCCCGAAATACGCAATGAACTTAAAAAACTATATCGAGGTGCAGATGAAGGTTTTGAGTCATTTTTACGGGAGCATTTTTTTGATCTGCATTACTCAGCCAGGCCGGGAGCAACGGTTACCAGCCTGGGCCTTGGTAACCTGTGCAGGTTGGCGGTTGATTATCCGGGAAGTAAGGTTTCTCCCTGTGTTCATCGGGCTCCAAAGGAAGAAGCCGGGCAGCACCGGTTGTTGATGATCTGTTGAACAGGAATAAATGAGGCTTGACAGTGCTGCAGTTATGGTTAATGCCTGCAGCTACAACGTTGGGTGAGGAATGTAAGCTATCGTAAGTTTTGGGTGTCGCACATACCTGTATTGAATAACGTTATTTACTTTTTTGTCCCCGTAACAAGTCCGGGACAGGCTTGACACAAAAAAGGCAACCGTAATGGGAGGTTGCGTAAAAAAAGTCAAGGAAGAAACGATATACAGCACGTTTCTTCCATTCGCCCTGGTTAAGCCTTTGTACTACTGTGATTTCAGCAGTAGAATGTTCTTATACAACGCATACTAAAAGCTTAATGATGCAGTTAAAATAAATGATCTTAAACCCACGTTAAGATAAAATAAAAATTGAAAGCTGGCGCAAGATTGAGGCATGGCTAAGTGTGATGGCGTCTTGTGCGGTTAAGCCTATCCTACGGGCAAAGCCTCATAGCAATTTTGTCGCCCAATGGCTGCCGGATTGAAACGGAAACCCCGCAACCACGAGGAACGAGTGGTGAGGAGTTGCAGTGAAAAGCCGGGACTACAGTTACACTGAAATGCTACAGCCGAAAGCCCCCTTTTTTTCGGATAATTTTTACGGGATGCCAATTTGTATTTTACGATTAGCCACATAAAAAAACCACCCTTTAAGAGTGGTTTTTTTATGTACAATACCAAATTGTTACTTGGCAAAGAATGGCGTTACCAGTGCAACTACCTGTTCTTTTGTCAATGGTTCATCGAAGCCTTCACTGGCTTCACTTACTGTGATATCCTGGCCGTTGATGCCCTTTATTTCAATGCCGGCCTGAACCGTATTTTCCTCGCCGTTGTAATTTGCCTGAACGATGGAGCCTATGCCTCCTGTTTGCCGGGTAGTAATCCAGGGTTTGGCATCGCCGAAACCGGCTTTCTGGCGCATTTGCCGGATATGGGAGGCGTGCCTTGCTTCAACAGAATGGATGTTTAACGCGGCAGTAAGCACTGCACCGGTACCCAGCAGGTTGCCTGCCTGGCCTTTGTAGGCACGTACGCCTGTGTCTTCCAGTGTTTGCGCAACAGCCAGGAAAAGCTGGTAGTTGGTAAATGCATCTTTAAAAGGCCCGTTACCGCTTCCGCTGCCGCCGCTAAGGTCGAACTTAGGCAAATCAATGGGCGTACCGCCAGAACTGGTGATGGCTGTTCTGAGAAAGGTAACATGCTGTGCTTCATGTGTACCAATTGTTTTGATGGCCTGCATGGCAGCGGCTGAAGGTATTAGCGCACTGCCTTTGGCTATACCGGCCTTGTAAAATTCGGCTTCCAGGTATTCAAGTGTAAGCGCAAAATTCAACACATCAATAACTGAAGAAGGCGGAGGGCCGGCATAGGCTTTTTTGAAAAAACTGCCTATAGCGAAGGGGAGGGCTGTAATAGCCACTTTTCCGGCAAAGCCGGCAAAGTCTTTCAGCGCTTTGCGGCGGGTGTCTGTTCTTTCGGCAAATTCCGGGTCTGCCTGTTGCAGGTTTGCCTGTATATTTTCAAGATTCATTGTTGTTGTTTTTAGGATGGAAGATGACTGGCGTCGAGTTTGGTTCTGATATATGTTTTGGCGATGGGGAGCACTTCTGCCGGTTTGCGGCTGGTGTCCAGGCCATTGTTGTCTACAACGGTAGAATCGGCGAAGCTGCCATAGTCAATCAGGTCGCGGATATAAGCAGCATGCCTTGCTTCTACTGAAACAATCTTACCGGCAAGCAGCAGGTAATCTCCTGAGGCTATGAGGCTGCCCGCGCCATTGTAAGCAGATACACCCAGGTCTTCAAAAGCTTTGGCTGTAGCCAGTACGCTGCTGCGATTGAGGAAATTTACTGAGCTAAAGTCGAGCTTAAGGGAGGGTATGGCATTACTGCCCAGGGCGTTTTTGAAGAATTCGCGGTGAGCAATCTCATGATCCCGTATGTCCTGGAAGAGCTTTCTTTCGTAGGCCGTACACCCGTTGAAAGGGTTGCTGCAAACAAGGGTATAAAAAGCGGCTTCCAACTGTTCCAGCGTATAGGCATAGTTGAGGATACCTATATCGCCGCTGCCAAGGTCAACCACATCGTTGTCGCCTGGGTCTTTACCGGGTATGGGAAACCATTGCCCGATTTTTTGACAGGATGCCAAACCGGCGGTAAGAAGCCCTGCCGTGCCCGCCATGGTAAGAAACTTTCTCCGGGAATGCTGTTGCCTTTTTTCACCGCTGTCTATAGCAGTGCCAGGCATGTTGGTGTTTAACATGTTCTACCGTGTTTAGATTGTAAATAATGAGGAATAACGGCCAATCGTTTAGTTCAGGAACAGTAGTTTACGAAATGTTAAAACCTTTGGATTTAAAGAAGCTAAATATTTTTTGATATTTAATATGATTAAACATGCATGTGTGAACGCTTAAAGGCATAACCGGATACAAGAATACTGAGCTGGTACAATGCAAATAGCGGAATGAAGACAATGAGCTGGCTTACCCAATCTGGGCTGGGTGTTATAATTGCAGAAACGACGAGGATGATGACGATGGCGTATTTACGCGATTGTTTAAGGGTACGTGGCGTTACAATACCCAATTTGGTAAGCGCCCATGCAATTACAGGCAGCTCAAATGCAATACCGCACCCAAGTATGATGTTGGTGAGGTTATCGAGGTAATCGTTGATGGTGGGTTTGGTTTCTACCATGAAACCCAGTTTAAAACTTGAAAGAAAATTAAATGTAAAGGGCCCGAGTACAAAATACCCGAAAGATGCACCCAGAAAGAAGAAAAAGGAGACCCAAAAAATAATAAACCGGGTGCCGCTTTTTTCTTTTGGCTTAAGGGCCGGTTTTACAAAACTCCAAATTTCCCAGCATATGTAGGGAACAGCTATCACAAGGCCACCTATGAACGACATGGAAATGCCACTGAGAAACTGTCCCCCAAACGTGGTGGTTTGCATGGTTACATTTACAGGGGGCATACAAAGCGTATCACCTATATGCAGCCAGTGGCTGAAATTGCAAAGCATGCGATAACTGATGAAAGACGGGTTAACGGGGCCTGCAATGATTTGTTCGTACACCCAGTTGATATTGATGAAGATGAGCAAGGCAAACAAGAGAACGACAGCAAGGGAACGAAGGATGTGCCAGCGCAGCGCTTCCAGGTGATCTACTAATTTCATTTGCCTGTCTGATTTCTGTGCCGGAATAAAAGGTATAGCCATTGCAGGATTTTTTTAATGCAAGCATATACGGTCAATCAGGTAGCATGGTTTAACCAACCCTGGAAAACCGGAGCGGAATTTATTCCGTAAATAAAGTGCGATTAGCTAAACATCCTTTAATCACATCTAAACTTTTGTTATGGGCGGCTTAGGTTTCCAGGAAATACTCATTATTGCAGCAGTAGTACTGATTTTATTCGGTTCAAAGAAGATACCCGAGTTTATGAAGGGCATTGGCAAAGGCGTACGCGAATTTAACGATGCCAAATCTAATGTAAAACGTGAGTTTGACGAAGGGATGAAAGCTGAATAATTAACGGGCAGCTTACAAGAAACGGTAAGTACAGTTTGCTAATAACTGCGCAGTTGCCTGCCGGCAGAAAAGCAAGACAACTTTTTGCAGTTTAAAAGACTACGGTTCCGTCAAAATGCAACACTGGCAAAGCGATGGGAGAGGGCGTTACCAATCCTTCGCGCCTCATTCAAACCGTGCCGGGAAGATGGGCCGTTATGGTAAATAGCTTTTTTGTGATGCATTTGCTGCATAATCCGCTGCTTTTATTAAGACCTGGCAAATCACCTCTTTCGCATGGCTTTGTTTATGATGTACTGGCGGGTAGTGCAAAAGCATCAAGTTTTTATAATGGCTTTAATTCTGCAACCTGTAACGAAAATTCTTTGGATGGTGGTAACGTTGGATCATTCAGTTCATTGAGTTTGGAATTGAGGACATATAATTTATCGCCCTGGTAGGTAGCTGTAGATGGTTGTGCAAAACGGTCTTCAGTACTTGTTGCTGCCACGATCACCGCGGTCTTAAAGTCATCCTTGCTTTGAAGCATGAAAATTTTGTTTACACCTTTGTTTTGTACCAGAATAAGATTGTTGTTTTTATCCAATAACAAACCATCTGCTCCCGGGAAAAAATTGTCTGTCATAACAGTTTGAATCATCGATGAATTCAAAACGTCTATTTTAAGTATGGAGCCGTTATTATTGTTAACCGCCAGTAAATACCCATTTGGGTGATATACAATCCCGTTCAGCCCGATATCAAAGCCTTTAAACAAATCGCTGGTTACAAATAATGAGGCTTTTCCATTAACATCCACTTTGTAAATGGCCGGGGAGTAACTATCTGTTATATATACATTGCCTTTGTCATCCAGGCACAGGTCGTTTGCAAAATGTTTTCCCTGATAGATTGCCGATAAATCCACGTCAAGCGTTTTTTTGCCGCTTTTTAAATCAATACCAATAAGCCGTATCATTTTTTTGAACGTAGCAGAATCTTTGTACATCGAATACTTTGGATCGCCGGTACAAATGAGCAAAAGGTTACGTTGCCCGTCAACCTTCATCCCAAAGCTGGACTTAAGCGAGCTATCCTGAAAAAATGGCTTATAAACTCCGTCCGGAGTAACAGTACCAATTGTTGCCCGGGTGGCAGAACTTACAAAAAATCTTTGTCCCGCTTCATCCCAGGCAGTGCCTTCCGGGTAAACCCCGGGCGCTTCAAAGTTGATACGGCTTGTTTGTGCGGTGCCTACTGCTGCAACTGAGAGCAATGAGCATAGTATCAGTATTTTTTTCATAGACAATTTATTTGGGAATGACGGCATAAATCACTCCATTAGCATCATCGGTTACATAAATAATTCCAGTTGGGGATATTGCGAGCCCTGCCGGCCTGCCAAACCTCGTTTTCCCGTCGTTACTTAAAAAGCCGCTTAAGAAATCGGTTACTTCAGCCGGGGCGCCGTCTTTAAACTTTATGCATTGCACTTTAAACCCTTCCGGCTGTTGACGGTTCCAGGAGCCATGCCAGCAAACCAGTGCTGCATTTTGATAAGCTGCCGGTACTTTGCCCGAAGCTTTCAAAAATTTGAAATCAATAGGAGCGGAGTGTGCCGGAAATTCCATGACGGAGGGGATTGTTGTTTTGGCATAAGCTTCTTTGGTAGTGCCCAAAGGATCTTCCCTTGTTGGGTCTGCCTGTTGCTTTCCATAAACCTGCGGCCAGCCATAATTGCCCCCATCTATAATCATGTTCAGCTCTTCGGGAGGTATGCTGTCTCCACGCCAATCTGTGCCATTGTCTGCCCCCCAAAGCTCCCGGGTAACGGGGTGCCAGTCAAAACCTATGGTGTTGCGCAAACCCCGTGCATAGATTCTTCTGCCCGTTCCATCTGCATTCATTTGAAGTATGGTGGCATGTTCAGGATTGGTCTCTTTACAATCGTTACAACTGCTACCTACAGATATGTAGAGTTTTCCATCGGGCCCAAAAGAGATGACACGATTATCATGCTGGCTGCCTTCCGGCAGATCGTTTAAAATAGTAACGGTATCGGATAGCATCCCTTCACTGGTAATACGGGCTTTTTTCAGTTCCTTGTCCGAACAGCCGTACAACCAGCCGTCTTTTTCAGTTAACCCATGTACGCCCTTAAAATTAGCCCATACTGTTGTCAGCTTATCCATAATGCCATCGCCATTGGTATCGGTTAAAAACAGTATATCGCCCTGGTCCCGCCGCGAAACATACAGCCCTTTGTTTGTAACCACCACCATGCGTGGTTTACCCAGGCCGGTAGCAACCGCCTTTACGGTATATTCCTGTGGCACTTTAAGCTGGGCAATCATCGTTTGTCTGAAATCTACATGTTGCGGAAAGGTTGTATGAACGACCGCCTCGGTTGGCAGTTTTGCAGGCAGACCTTTTTGCGTGAAAGCTTCGGTAGAAAGAAATATAAAAAATAGAACTGTAATTTTTTTCATGCGTTTGGAGTTGTCAATAACGCTGCAAAATCATGCCACAGTAAACTACAATGAATGGTAAAAGATAATGGGTAGAATTCTCCTTAACCGCAATAAAAACGAGGAAAGTTTCATCATACCTTAAGCCTTATAACAGGCGCCGCTATGGATATTGATGTACTAAGAACAACTTAAAATGAATAAGAAAGATGTGGTACAAGCAGTTATTTCCACCCTTGTGGGTAAGTTGAACTAACGTCCAGTATAGCTTCGCCTGTACAAGTGAGTGACAAGATTTTTTGGGGGTGTCCCTCGTACCTCGGGCCGGGCTTTCCGCTATTACTCCGGCACAAAAGCTATGCTGCAATGGCTTCACCGGGGTAGCCGCTTCAATCCCTCACCCGCAGGTGCAACATGCTGCTTTTGTGAGCAAACTTTATAATTGCAAATCAGAACACGACAGCCATGATGATGCACTTAATAAACTGCAAACATGAAGTGGAGATGTACACAAATGCTGTCAATTAAATTGTTTTACAGGAGTTTGAATGTGCCATAATTCTGTTGTCATGACTGATCAGTTTACACTAACCGTGAAATACAAAGGCATTGCTTGCAGGCGAATAACATTATTCCGAAACGCAATTGCGGCAGTACGATACAAATGAACTTCTCATAATTAAATCCTTGCGGGTTATGACACTTACAAGGATTAAATGCCACATTTGAAAGATTAAGCCATTATATCGTTTTTACTGTTTTTAATTGCTTCCTTATCTTCTTTACTTAAGTACTGTCTGGCTATCCTATTTTCTGGCTTTAGATCCAGAGTGTATAACGCTAATACAAAAAACAATTCCAAGGGTTTCATCAAAAGATAGATAAGATCTGATATTAATTTGTGTTTGAAAATGCCGTAATAACGATGGATAAAGTCGCCGACAACGTCATACTTTTTTCTAATAAACTGGTGAAGCCCTGGAAATTTTTCCTGTAGCAATTCCTCAAACGCATTAGCAATAAGTAATTGGCGATTACAAATGATAGGCATCCCTTTTCTGATACCCAATCTAACTGGCTTAACCACTCCCTTATGGCCGTTTGCCGCAATGGTGCATAAATAGTGTCCACCCCCACATGGCTGATTATCTCCCTGGCAATTAAACGCGGCGCCAGACAATCCACGGTCATAGGCTTCTGTAAAGGCCCGGATAAATGCATCCGGCTCTTGACCCAGCAATAAAAGAAAGGAGCTAATTAGCAATAAGACCGGTAGACAAAGAACCAATAAAAAAGGAAATTTCAGCAATGGCTTCGATTGAAGTATAGACCAACATATTTTTTCCATTCTGCTTCTTGTAGCCTTGTTATGACTAGCGTACTTGATAAAAGCTCTTTGATTATTGGCAAGCGCAAGAACGTATAAACAAACAATGGGCAGGTTTCCTGGCAATGCCAGTTCGATATCATTAATCTGAATAGCGATAAATACATTCAATACAATTGCAATCACCAAAACAGTATTTACAAGCACTTCAAGAATTGGTGTTGCAAGCTTTTTTCTATAAGATGAATAATAATAGGTTATGATACACAAAACAATAAGTATAAATGTACTAAACGCATGTTTAGGTGCAAACAGTGCTGCAAATAGCGACCCATGGCAACAATCATTTTCGCTTGCAAAAAGCCAAAAAAGAAAAGGCAGGATAACCAGAACGGCAAATTCACAAAAAAGAAAAAGAAAAGACCGATAATTAATTCGGCCGGATACGAGGTAAATAACAATATAACTTAGTATGATAATGCATGGAATCCAGAAAGGGATTAAGAGCATATAGTTAAGAGTTATAATTAGCGGTTGATAGTTTTGTATAATACCTTTTAAAAAGCGGGATAAAGAGAGGACGAAAGTATAAATTTTTCTCTTGAAAATTATAAAACTAAGAAATGAATGAGCTTTAACAACGATCCTAATGCAGTGTTTCCAGGCAGTCTTTATTTTGACATACTCCATTTAGTTAGAGAATATCAATCAATAAGCTAAAGGTTAAATAATGGTTTTGTGCTCAGTGCCTTATACCCAGGTTTAAGATGCAAGACACGAGTACTTCACCTCAATGTTAAACCGGCTATATCATATCTAAACTGCGGGAAAAGCTCCATAGCATATCCAGCCGTACAAGTGTGCGACGCAAGAATGTTCAATGCTTATTCTATCGCCGGGCCCATAAATTTTTTCTTGTTTACACATTTTCACACCTGCACATTGGCATATTATGCCCTGAGCCGTACAGGCAAGTAAATTGAGCTGTTTAAGAAATATGTTATTGCTGAATGCGTAAGACCTTTACCTGGTAAATAAAACAACAAATGACTATGACACAAATTAAGCTTGGCAATAACGGTCCGCTGGTATCTAAGTTAGGGTTAGGTTGCATGCGCATGTCGCCTGTTTGGGGTGGTGCGGCCAGTGATGAAACTGAAAGCATTGCCACCATACAAATGGCACTGGATAATGGTATTAATTTTTTGAACACCGGTGATTTTTATGGGGCAGGCCACAATGAGCTGCTGGTAGGCAAAGCCATTAAAGGCAGGAGAGACGATGCCTTCATCAGCGTAAAGTTCGGCGCTATCTTTTACAATGGCCAGTGGCTTGGTTTGGACCTTCGCCCCATTGCTATCAAAAACTTTATCAACTATTCACTGGTGCGCCTGGGTATAGATACGATTGATCTTTACCAGCCCTGCCGGCTTGACGGCAGCATACCTGTAGAAGATGTAATAGGCACTATTGCAGACCTTATAAAAGAAGGTAAAGTGCGCCACCTTGGTGTATCTGAAATAACTGCAGAACAATTGCGCAAAGCCAACAGTGTTTACCCCGTAACGGCGCTGGAGATAGGTTATTCATTAGCTGACAGGCAAATAGAAACTGACCTGTTGCCTGCGGCAAAAGAGCTGGGTATAGCAGTAGTGGCTTTTGCCAATACCGCCGAAGGGTTACTTACCGGTGATATGAAAGCGCCGCTTGCCAAAGGAGATTATCAAAACCATTTTACCCGTTTCCAGGGGGATAACCTGGTAAAAAACCTGGAGAAAGTGGAAGTGTTGAAACAAATGGCACAGGAAAAAGGCTTTACACCTGCACAACTGGCTATTGCATGGGTTAACACGCAGGGCGGTCATATAATGCCATTGGTTAGCATGAGCCGCAGGAAGCGATTGCCTGAGAACATGCAGGCGATGGAAATAGCTTTTACACCTGCTGAAATGGATATGCTTAACAACAGCTTTGCACAAGGCGCCATATTAGGCGGTACGTACCTGCAACGATAGTAACAGGCAGATATATATCTTTACAAAGTGACAAATCCTGCAGAAATAATACCCGGGGTACTTTTCTATTCTTATCTCTCCGTTACAAGAAAAGATAAGGTGGGTTTTCTTAAGCATAACACGCTTGTGTTACAGGTGTCCGGGCATTTTACTTTAGAAACCGCGGCACAGAAAATTACGATGACAAAGGGCCAAATGTTGTTGATTGGCAAAAACCAACTTGGCACCATTACGAAAACGCCATTGCCGGGTGATGAAGCGTATGAAACGATCGTTATATCCTTACAGGAAGAAATGCTCCGGAAGATAGCTCTGGAAGAGCGTATAGAAACAAAACAAAAATATACCGGTGCGCTAAACGTGCTTTTACCGCCAAGTGATTTTTTGAAAGGATACTTTCAATCTGTTGTACCTTATGTAAGAAACCCATCAGCAACGATATCGGCTGACATGGGCTTGCTGAAAGTAAGAGAAGCGGTAAAGCTGATACTGCATGCCATGCCACAGCTAAGCGACCTGTTGTTCGATTTTTCAGCACCCTACAAGATAGACCTGCAAGAGTTTATGCTCAGCAATTTTCATTTTAACCTGCCAGTTGAAAAGTTTGCACAGCTTACCGGCAGAAGCCTTGCAGGTTTTAAACGCGATTTTCAAAAAGTATTTGATATGTCTCCACGGCATTGGCTGCAGGAAAAAAGATTATCGGAAGCCCTGCACCTGATAGAGAAAAAACACAAGAAACCTTCCGCCATATATCTGGACCTGGGCTTTGAAAGCCTTGCACATTTTTCGCATTCCTTTAAAAAGAAGTACGGTAAACCGCCAACAGAATGGTTGAATTAAAAAGGATTTACAGCAAGGGCGAACAGGACTGGACAGGTTATTTTCATGAAGGCGTTGCAGGTATTGTAATTTTGCTGCCATGACAGATCAGTTTATACTAACCGTGAAATACAAAGGCATTCAACTGGACCTGGAGTCGAAGTTGTTGGTTAAAGGCTATAGCTACCAGTTTTGCATTCAGCTTGATGAAACAGAAGTGTATTTTGAGCGGGATGAAGACCAACATTACCGGGCCCTGGCTATGCCGGGACAAAATGAAAAATTACTTCACAGGGTAGATCCTGAATTATTAAAAGAGATTGCCCTTAAACTGGAAGCTACTTTTAGTTGATACCGTGATCTGCGGGCAGTTAAGGGGGGAGTTAAATATCAGAATTCATTTAAGCTCAAGGGCAGCTTCCTGATGCGTTTACCGGTAAGATCAAATATTGCATTGCACAGGGCCGGCGCAAAAGGAGGTAAGCCAGGCTCGCCCACACCGCCCGGCAGTTCATTGTTCTCCATAATATGCACTTCAATTTCCGGTATATCGTTAATGCGGGGCATACGGTAAGTATTAAAATTCTTTTCAACCGCCATGCCATCTTTAAACCGTGTTTCATGAAATACGGCGGCGCCCAGCGCCATTACTATGCTGCCTTCCACCTGGGCATGTATAATATCCGGGTTTACATACCACCCACAATCAATTAACGCAAATACTTTATCAATTTTTATTTTCCCGGTACCGGGCCTGAATACTTTTACTATCTGCCCCACAATGCTGCCGAAGCTTTCTGTAATGGCAACACCCCATCCTGCATTTTTGCTACGGTTGTTCCAGTTACTGATGGCGGCCAGCTTATCTGTGAATGCCTGGTACCGTGAAGTATTAAGATGTGCTTTTCTAAAAGCCAACGGGTCCGCCCCTGCAAGATGTGCCAGTTCATCAATAAAACATTCACAGGCAAAACCATCTACATTGGCGCCGGGGGCACGCCACCACATGGTGGGTATGGGGCATTTAGTGGTTATACCGCCAAAACTATAATGCGGCATAGATTGATAATACGGTTGTGCCATACCGCTTATTTGACCGCTGTTTACTGTTACTGCTGCCGGTGCGGCATTTTCTGTTGTCCCTTCTCCAAAATGCGAGGTAGAAATAATTTGCATGCTGTGTATTTTTCCCCGGCCGTCAATACCACCACGGCAGCGGTAGGCTGCACCGGCACGAAAAGGCCCAGCCGTCATATCATCTTCACGTGTCCATACAACCTGTACGGGGGCTTTTATTGCTTTTGAAATTAGCGCAGCTTCATGCGGGTAATCCGTAAACGCTTTACGGCCAAAACCACCACCCAGGAAAGTCATGTTAACCGTTACATTTTCAATAGGTATATTGAGTCGCTCACTAAGGTCTGCCTGTATCCAGTTGGCTTCCTGGATAGGCCCCCAGATTGCTATACTGTTTTCCATTACATCGGCTATGCAGTTAAGCGGCTCCATGCAACTGTGCGACTGGTAGGGCATTTCATAAAAAGCCTCAGTAGTACGGTTTGCCTGTTTAAAGGCATCTTCAAATATTTGTGAGGGGATAGGTTTTGTAAGATTTTCCTGCATTCTTGCAGTTATTTCTGCGGAATCCAGGTGTTCAAATCCATCATCGTCCCACACTATTTTCAGTTGTTTGCGGCCCTGCATGGCTGCCCACAGTGTATCTGCTACAACAGCAACCCCTTCCAGCAATAAACCAAAAACAGCCCTCTGCACTTTCATTACATGCCGTACACCGGCAACAGACCGTGTAGCGGTATCATCAAAACTTTTTACTTTGCCTCTTATTCGCGGGTTACGCTCTACTACGGCGTATAACATGCCCGGTAATTTTTTGTCCAACCCAAAAATGGCGGTGCCGTTTATTTTAGGGGCGGCATCTTTTCGCGGCAGGGGCTTACCGATGATTTTATAATCCTTTCGCTCTTTCAGGCTTACATTTTCAGAAGGCGTTAAACGTGCTGCATCCATTACCAACATACCATAATGAAAAGATTGCTTTGTTTTCCGGTGCCAGACTTTTCCGTTTTCTGCATAACATTCCGAAGCATGTACCTGCCATTTACCTGCTGCGGCGGCTATCAGCATTTCCCGGGCCGTTGCACCTGTGCGTAGTAAATCAAGATACCAGCCTCTTACAGAAAAGCTGCCTTCCTGTGGTTGCGGGCCATATTTTTTGGGGTGCGCAGCCGCGTATTTAACAGTTACGTCTTTCATATCCACTTCAAGCTCTTCAGCAATGATCTGCGGAATAGCCTGCCAGGTTCCCTGGCCCATTTCTGAGCGGTGGTTGAAAATGGTAACCTTGCCGGAAGTGTCAATGGATATCCATGACATTAGCTCTGTACCCGTAACTTCACTTGCATCTCCGCCTGCAGACTTACCAAACTCTTTGCCCCTTGCCGCCAGGCTGCTGCCGATAACCAATGCCAGGCCAGACATGCCAGCCTGCTGAAGAAACACCCTTCGTGTATTGCCTTCCCGGTTATATTTCATGGGTTAATACATTGTTTCTTTAAATGTAGTTTGATTAATGGCCGTGAAAAAAAGTAATTGACCAATGGTAAGAAGGAAAAGCTGAACTGCATTTTTTAGAACGTAAAATTCGGTACAGCTCAGTTTACTAATTTCTGATAAGCGCCTTGCAACCGAAGCTTCCGGAGGAGTGGCAACAATCTACTCTGCGGGAAAAGCTTAGTAGCGGACAGAACGTACAAGAGTGCGACGCAACGATGTTCAATTATATTCCTGTAGCCCGGCTACAAAAAAATTCTTTCATGCTTATGTTGGTGTTGGGTACATGAAAAACTATACTGCTTAATTCCGGTTCAAATGTGTTTATTTTATACAAATATTTGAACCCAATTATTCGCATGACCATATCGAACGTACAACGGTTGCTTACCTGCCTTTTATTGGTATTTCTCGGCGCATGCTCGCCTGACAAAAAAGATAACAGCGCCGCATGGCCCACTTTTGGCCATGATGTTTCCAACAACAAGTTTTCTGCACTTACAGAGATTAACACAACAAATGTATCGCGGCTGCGGGAAGTGTGGCGTTATGAAGACACCACGGAAGGCGGTGGCGTGTATTTTAACCCGGTAATGATGGACAACAGGGTTATAGGCCTGATGCCTTCCAACAAGCTGGTGGCAATGGATGCTGTTACAGGAAAACTGTTATGGGAGTTTGTGCCCGATTCATCGGCTATATCTAACTGGTCAAAAGGCATGACCTACCATCCCGGCAACCCAGACCGTATCTTTCTTATTTCCGGTGGTACGCTCTACGCCATCAACGCCGGGAACGGCAGGGTGATGAAAGATTTTGGCAACAATGGCCGCGTAGATTTTTATGAAGGGCTGGAAGTGCCTGAAGCCATGCGGGCCAGTGTACCCGTATCAAGTAATGCGCCGGGTGTAGTGTATAACGACCTGTTTATTGTTGGGTGCAAAGTACCGGATGAACTTCCATCTACACCTGGTGATATACGTGCGTTTAATATTAATACCGGCAAGCTGGAATGGGTGTTTCATGTAATACCAAAACCCGGTGAGTTTGGGGCCGATACCTGGAACCCCGGCGCCCGCCAGCGCAATGGAGGCGCTAATTGTTGGGCAGGAATGGCGCTGGATGAAAAAAGGGGCATCGTCTTCGTGCCTACCGCTTCGCCATCATTTGATTTTTACGGGGCAGACAGGCCCGGTCAAAACCTTTTCGCCAACTGCCTGCTGGCGCTGGATGCCAAAACAGGCAAACGCATCTGGCATTTTCAGACCACGCACCACGACCTTTGGGACAGGGACAATGGTTCCCCGCCCAACCTTGTTACCGTAAAGAAGGATGGAAAAGAAATAGACGCGGTGGCATTGGTTACCAAGATGGGGTACCTGTTCCTGTTTAACCGCGAAACCGGCGAATCGTTGTACGGTGTGAACGAAGTGCCGGTTGATACAGTGAGTAGCATGCCGGGGGAAAAACCCTGGCCTACGCAACCGTTGCCTGTTAACCCGCCATTTGCCCGGCAGGGTTACCAGGAAAAGTACTATGGCCGTTCATCGGCATGGATAAAAGATGAGGTTGCCAAAAACAAATACAAGACCGGCGTTTATGAACCGCCATCCATGGAAGGGTCCATCATGCTGCCCACGGCCCATGGCGGTAGTAATTGGGGTGGCGCAGCGGTAAACCCGGCAACCCAAATGCTGTTCGTAAATTCCACAGATATTCCGATGATACTGAAACTGACCGACCTTAAACAAATACGGGCAGCCAACCAGCTTAACCCGGAAATCTTATTCAGAACTTATTGCAGCAACTGCCATGGCGCCGATAAGAAAGGAACGGGTGTTGGGCCAGACCTTACAGGCCGCGCTAAAAAGTATGAAAACTCACAGATTGCAAGTATACTGAGGAAAGGTGCGCCACCAATGCCATCGTTTAAGTTTTTATCGCAGGAGCAAATTGCGGCCATCGTGGCGTATGTAAAAGATACCGTGGCGCAACAATCATTCGAAACAGCAGCCATTCCGGAGAACAACGAACCATATGGCTTCAACGGGTACAGCTTTTATCTTGATCCTGAAGGCGATCCCGCCATTGCACCTCCATTTGGTACCCTGAGCGCCATTGACCTTAACACCGGCAACATTGTGTGGCAGGTTCCGCTGGGCGAAGACCCGAAATTCAAAAAGATGGGCATCCCTAATTCGGGTATGTTCAACCGTGGCGGCTGCGTTGCTACCGCCGGTGGCGTAATCTTCATCGGCGCTACGGGCGACAATATGTTTCGTGCGTTTGACCAGAAAACGGGAAAAGTTTTATGGGAATACCAACTGCCGGGAATGGCGAGTTCTATCCCTTCCACCTTCGCGGTGGGTAACAGGCAGTATGTGGTGGTATCTGTAAATGGAGAACAGGCCAATAATTTTAAGGGAGGGTATATTGCTTTTGCGATTGAGTAAGGTTTTATTGCGTTCTTTTCAACCATTAACTCGTAGTTGATAGCAGCAACCATCACGTTAATTAAAAAATGATATAGGAAATTTTACGTGCACAAGGTGTGACTAATTTTGCTTAAATATCCTAATCAGTTAATGAAAATAACTTTATTAGTATTTGTTAGCCTGTTTACCTTGATTTGTCACTTTTCCTCCGCTCAGATAAGTGACAGCTTGTATAATGCATTGCCTGAGCATGCCAGGCCTGCAAACAAACAGGTTTTATCAATTACCGATAAACAAAACATTCTTCACAACGCAAATCTTTTAAGAAAGCACGAAAAAGAACTTGAACAAATAGCGTTATGGTTAAAGGAGGAGTGTACTAACACCATTAACTGCCAACTTAAAAAAAGCAGTCTTGCCGCCCTAACTGCTTATTATTTTAATGTGGCGCCAGACTCATGTAAAAAATATTATAGGAAACTGGCAACCTGCGATGACGGCGCTCAGGCAAATAACTTAATGGCAGACGCGTACCTTGGGGCTGCCGAAACATATTTTTATAACGACCTGTACGATACGGCTTTACAGGCATCACATACCAGTTTAGATTATGCGGTTCGCTTGAAGGATACCGGATTGATAGTAAATTCCTATGACAACCTATCTCTTATTCACACTTACCTGACAGCATACGACAAAGGGTTGGAGTATATGGACAAGCTGCTTGCGATTTATCCCCGTTACAAATTGTGGGATGAAAATTATGTTTTATACCTTTTAAACAAAGTGGTTATTTATAACAGGCAATACACACATACTAAAAGTATGCAAGCTAAACTGAAAAGCCTGCGCCTCATAAGAGATGTAATGAGTCATGAAGCTCATAATAGTAAATATTGGTTCAAAGCCTGCTATAATTTTCTGGGCTACCTCAATTTTCTGGATAGTAATTACCTGTCCGCCATTCAATTATTCGATTCAAGCATGCTGCCCGCATATCATGACTCATCCCGTTTTTTTGGCGTTAAAAATATTTATTCACCGCTGTACAAAGCAATTTCCTTGATAAAGTTGGGCCGGTTTGCAGAAGGCAAAAAAATGCTGGAGCAACTGGATGTATCCAGGCCCCACCGGCTAAGTATGGGTATAAGACAGGCAGCTTACGAAGCTTTGTCAGAAGCTGCAGAAGCCATGGGTAACAACATACAGGCCCTGGAATATTACAAAAAATTTAAGTTGTATACAGACACGCTCGACTTGCAGGAGCAGCGTATAAAGGCGTATGAAACCGAACAAAAATATAACCTGGTAAAACTTCAGAACGAAAATCTTAAAAATGAGCAGGAAAAGCAACGGATAAAGTTTATCGGCATTATTGCCATTGCCTGCCTGGTCGTGGCCGTTTTATTAGTTTATCTGCTGTATAGAAAACAGCAGGTGACAAGGTTGCGGGAACGCCAGGCGCTGAGCGACGAGCTTGATAAACTTGAGCAGCAAAAAGAAGCCGAAGGCCTCAAGCAAAGGGAAGAATATGAGCAAGCCGTCTCCGGGTTAAGGAAAACTATTTCGCGGGATATTCATGATGAAGTCGGCAGCAGCCTGGCCATGTTGCCAATGATGATCAATGATGTTAAACAAAATACCCTCAATCCTGAAACGGCAGCTTTACTGGCAGGTATTGAAGCAGAAGCCCGTAGCGTATATACGCAGGTTCGGGAATTTATCTACCGGCTTCACCATTCTGCCAGAGCTGCCAGTTACGACGTATGCGAGTTGCTTGAAAATCTTGACCTTCGTTTCGGCAGAGGCACTGGTTTGCAGATAACTTACGAGGTAAATAAAAGTTTAGTCCGCCAGTATTTTACTGTTAATCAACACAGGGAAATGTACCGTATTATCAAAGAAGCTGTAACCAACACTGTAAAGCATTCCAATGCATCAAACATACATATAGACATATCCTGCAACAATGAATACTTTTTCTTTGAAATTGCCGATAATGGAAAAGGCATGCAGGATGGTTCTTCAAAGGGTTTGGGGCTGGCAGCCATAGAGCAGAGGCTTCTGGCTCTTGGAGGAAAGTTTGCCATTGCGTCCTCTATCAATGGCTTACGGTTAAGCGGCAGCTTCCCTGTAAGCCAGGATTAAGAAAGTTCATAAAAAAATACTCAACTATTAGTAGGGTTATGTAAACCTTTTTTAATCGCAAACAATACCAATTCTGTTGTCCGGGTAATCTTAAATTTCTTCATGATACCTTTAATGTATTGCTGAACGGTATTAATGGTTAGTCCCATATCAGCGGCAATTTCTTTCGGCACTTTGCCTTTACATATATGTTGTAATACTTCATTTTCACGGGGCGAAAGGTGTAATTCAGGCAGTTCGTCTTCAAAAACCTGTAGCAGTAAGCGCTCCTTTAAAGAAGCGTTCATGTATTTTTCATTTCTTATCACAGCCTTTACGGCATCCAGCAATTCCGTTTCCGTACAGTCTTTGGTAAGGTATGCTTCGGTTCCTTTTTTTACCGCTAGTTTCACCATCGACAAATCCGAAATAGAGGTTAGCAAAATAAATTTTGTACCAGGTAGCTTTGTCCTTATGGTGGTCACCAGGTCCATACCGCTCATTCCAGGCAGTAATATGTCAGAAATCACAATATCCGGCAGCCATTTTTCAAAATCACCTATCGCAGCCTCCGCATTTATATAAACTTTTACCACACTATCCGGATAGTTTCTTTCAAGCTGATCCTTTATCAGTTTTGCAATCAGCATGTGGTCGTCAATAACTCCAAAATTCATGGTTGAGGATTTAGTTTTTTGGTGTGGATGTAAGTTCTGCGGTCTTCCCTGCAATTTAGACGTTAATTATCAGGCTGCAGTTAATTAAGGGGGTGCCCCCAAGCTATCGCAAGGGGTCGGGCTTTTCGCTGCAAGTCCTCGCCAGTCGTTCCTCCTGGCTGTGGGCTTTCCGCTTCAATCCCTCACCCGGGTGCGTATACAGCTTCCTGTTTTTCGGCAAAAGGGGGGATACACCGTCGAAGCAGCAAAGTTATTTTTTCTTTTTGTTGTCATTGCTTGCCGTTTGGAAAGTTAGCACTATTCCTATTTTTCTACGGCTACCCCTCCAAATTATGAGTGGTTCTAACCTACCCTTGGAGTGTAACTTTGCTATCACAATAAGTATCCAGTAAAAAAAGCCCCAGGAGAAATAAGCCGTTGTTAGCCCTGTAAACCGGAGCACATTTAACCCCCGGGAAAGATATCCGATGATATTTGTCGAATTTAATCGCCGCTATTTATTGGCATTTACAAAACAGAATTTATGTTATAATTTCTAAACCCATAAGAAGTTTACCAACAGACCTTCCGGAATGCCCTTATATCCATATTAAAACCCCTCATAACTAATTCATTTATGAAAAATATAGTAAAAAAAGCCATACCCTTTACCATAGCCAATATTTTAAGGCCGGGCAAGCAAGCATCGCTTATCGCTTGTTTGATATTTTTTGTTGCCGTTAGCGAAAAAGCTTTTGCAGCAACAGTTTCTGGAACTGTTTGGAACGATGCAGATGGTAGTATTACCATTAATGGTTCCGAAGCGGGTACCAACACAAATAACTCGTTGTATGTAAACCTTGTTAACGGTAGCGGCGTGGTGCTGGCTTCCTCAGTTGTAACAGCTACTGGCACTTACAGCCTAACTGCTCCTAACAGCACTACTGGCCTTAAACTGGTGCTGGCAAACTCGGCTGTGAAAAATACTGCGGGTGCTTTGCCCTCTGGATGGATAAATACCGGTGAGATAAGGGGTTCTAATAACTCTGCAACACAAACAAGTACTTTGGGGCAGATTGAGCTTACCACGGGCACCAATAATGTAACCAACGCCAATTTCGGCATCGAACAAACGCCAACAACTAATAATGCAAGTGGAACATTTATTAATCCGGGCGGCACCAGCACCGTAACAGTGCCAACGCTTACCGGCACAGATCCCGAAGATGGAACCTATAACGGTACCTCTAATACTAATAGGATAAGGATCATTACACTGCCTGCAAGTGGTACCCTGTACTATAACGGCGCAGTGGTAACAGCAGGATTAACCATCAGCAACTATACCCCATCGTTCTTAACGTTCGATCCGCCAACCGGAGCTGGCACTTATACGATTACCTACAGCCAGGTGGATGCCGCAGGGCAAACCAGCTCTGTCGCCGGTACCGTAACCCTTACCATTAATGCTATCACGATAAGCGGTACTGTTTTTAACGATTTAAATGGAATGAGTGACAATACAGTGAATGGAGCCGGTTATAATGGCGGCGGCAGTCTTAATGCGGTATTGATTAATGCCACCGCCAATACTGTGGCAGCAATAGCAGCCGTAGCAACCAATGGCACCTACAGCTTTACCAATGCGGACGCAGGCAATTATAAAGTACAAATTACAACAAGTACTGCAACGGTAGGTGCTGCGGCCCCTGCAGTAGTGTTACCGTCGGGTTATGTAAGTACGTCGGAAAAATTCGGTACGGGCACGGGCAGCGATGGTACTCCAGATGGAATTTTGACGCTTGGAACAATAAGCGCCAATACTTCCAATGTTAGGTTTGGGATAGAACAACCACCAACTGCCAATAATGTAGCTGCTTCTAACCAGGTAAACCCCGGAGGCACCGCCACGCTCACCGTACCTACCTTAAACGGCAGTGATCCTGAACAAGGTACTTTGCCGGGTACGGGCAACCTCGATACGGTTGTGATCAATACCCTGCCTTCTAACGGTACTTTGTATTACAATGGAATAGCGGTAGTTGCGGGACAACAGATCAATAATTATAACCCAGCCTTGTTAACTGTTGATCCAAATGATGGTATAGGACTTTTAACCTTTACCTACAGTGAATTGGATGCTGCGTTACAATCAAGCAGCCCAGCAACTGTATCTATCTATTTTACAGGGGCCGCTACCACGTTGTGTACTTCTGGCCTGTACGGCGTGTACAACAGGCGTGTGTACCAAATCAATAATTTAACCCCTTCAGGTACTGATCCCCAAACAGATTTCGGGGTGGTATTGCCATTTAACAGCTATTCTCTTGCCAAAAGCTGTGATAATGGTGTATATGCGGTTACCAATGCCGCCGGCGTTACCACCAGGCAGGTTTACCGTTACGATCCTGTATCCAATACCGGCGCTTACATTACGGCAACATTGCCTGCAGCTATTGGAAGCATACCTGGCACCAACCACAACTATATCATTTCTGCAGCAACGGACGCAAACTGTAATCTTTACTTTATGTCTTCCTATGCAGACTACCTCACCAGGGTAGACCCCTATACAAATGCAGTTACTACTGTATGGAGTACGGTACCTGCTACAGCGGCACCGGGCCCCGGAGGAGCAGTTTTAGGTGGAGATTATACAGATATGACTATTGGCTCTGATGGTAAAATCTATTTGTTAGACAATTACCGTCATATGTTGTGGGTTATTCCTGATCCCAGCTTGCCACAGGCGCATTACCTGGGCACTATAACCGGTACGGGGGTATCATCGCTTGGCTTTTCGGACTTTTTCTTTTATAATGGCAATCTGTATTTTTCAACCGGATCTACTCTTCCGGGGCTGTATGTAATAGATCCGAATACTTTGGTGGCAACCGGGGTGGCTTCTTCCCTGAATTATTTCGATATGGCAGCCTGTAACTCGTTTACAGCAATTTCTGTACAGATAAGCGGCAATGTATATAATGATGCCAATGCGCTTGTCGATAATACCATCAATGGTACCGGTACCAACGCCGGCGGCCTGAATGCCATATTATACAATAACACTACAGGTGCCATTAGTGCAGTATCTGCCGTGAGCTCCAGCGGTACATATAGTTTCCACGGCATTGTGGGAAATAATTATACTGTCTATCTTACAAGTGCAGGTACGGATGCAGTCGGGCAAGCAGCGGCGCCTGCGGTAACGCTACCCAATGGTTACGTTTATACGGGCGAAAAATTAGGCTCAGGTACCGGAAGCGATGGCACTGCTAACGGCATACTGTCTCTTGGTGCTGTCAACGCAAATACTACCAATGCCAACTTTGGAATTGAGCGAATACCAACGGCTAACAATGTTACGGTGTCTAATCAGGTGAACCCTGGAGGCAACATTCAGATGACGGTACCTACCCTGAATGGAAGCGATCCGGAACAGGGTATTTTTCCGGGTACCGGGAACCAGGATACGGTTGTTATCAATACGCTGCCTTCTAATGGAACACTTTATTACAACGGAGTAGCGGTAGTGGCAGGAGATACCATCAAGAATTACAATCCCAGCTTGTTGAAAGTGGACCCGAATGGTGGTATAGATGTTTTGATCTTTACCTATCGTGAAATAGACGCTGCTCAACAAGCAAGCAATCTTGCAACAGTATCCATGTATTTTACAGGAGCCTTTATCACACTCTGCGCAAACACGGTATACGGCGTTTACGGTAACCACGTTTATCAAATAAACAACCTAACGCCTTCGGGTACCAGTGCGCAGACGGACTATGGAGCGGTGCTGCCGTTTAGCACATTTGCCGCAGCTAAAAGTTGCGATAATGGGATATACACAGTTACGAATGCAACCGGGACTATAACGAGGCAGGTGTACCGTTACGATCCCACCAATAATTCCGGAGCTTACATCTCGGCAACTTTGCCGGCGGCTATAGGTTCTATTCCCGGCACAAACCACAATTACATTATTTCTTCAACCACAGACGCAGACTGTAATGTTTACTTCCTGTCTTCTTATGCCGATTACCTGGTAAAAGTTGATCCATATTCAAATACCGTTACCACTTTATGGAGCACCGTGCCGCCAACCGCAGCGGCGGGCCCGGGCGGCGCTGTGTTGGGTGCTGATTATGTGGATATGTCCATTGGCCCGGATGGCAAAATTTACTTAATTGAAGATGTGCGCCATATGGTATGGGTGGTTCCCGATCCATCTTCACCCCAAGCCTATTACCTGGGTACCATTACAGGTACCGGGGTATCCCCGCTGGTGATAACAGATATCTTTTTTTACAACGGAAGCATGTATTTTTCAAACCAAACCTCTAATCCAGGTCTTTATGTAATAGATCCCAACACCTTTGTTGCTACTGCGGTTACATCTTCGCTTCGGTATACAGATGTTGCAACCTGTAATGATTTTACTGCGCTTTCCGTGCAGATCAGTGGTAACGTATACAATGATGCTAATGGCCTTACTGATAACACGGTAAGTGGCACCGGCACCAATGCGGGTGGCCTCAATGCAATCCTGTACAATAACACCATGGGTACCGTAACATCCGTTGTTGCAGTAGCAGCCAACGGAACTTATAGCTTCCATGGCATAATAGGCGATGATTTCACGATTTACCTTTCTACCACTACAGCTTCCGTAGGGCAAACCATGGTGCCAACCGTAACATTACCAACCGGATATGCAAGCGTTGGCGAGAACCTGGGCGGCGGTGCAGGCAGCGACGGAACGGTAAACGGTATACTGCCCATCGGCGCAGTAACGGCCAATGTGACCAACGCTAATTTTGGTATAGATCAACAGCCGGCAGCTACCACTTTCAGTTACACTATCGACCCTGTTCCCACCCGTGGCGGCACATATCCTATAGATGGCAGCTACAGGAACATGTTCCCGCTGGATGGAGACGACCCCGAGCAGGGCAGCATGGGAACAGGGGCTACTTTTGTTATCACCGGCCTGGGCAATATGGATGGCAACATACTTTCTTACAACGGGGTACAAATTAGCGGCCCCACCACAATAGCCAATTACAACCCGGCATTGTTAACCATCACGTTCAACCAAAGCGGCAACAGTGGATTTGCATTTAATTACGCGGTGCGGGATGCGGCAGGCGTACAAAGTGACCCTGCCAGCTATTCGGTAACCTGGGGTCTGGGTGTGCTGGCGGTAAAGCTGGTAAGCTTTGAAGCGCAACAAAAAAATAGCAGCGCCTTATTGTCCTGGAAAACGGTAGAGGAAACCGGCACAGAAAGCTTCGAACTGCAACGTAGCGCCGATATACGCAATTGGGTAACAATTAGTAACCAAACTTCAAAAAGCGGACACTCCTTCAACAGTTATAATTTTATAGATAAAGAACCACTGCAAGGCCGTAATTATTACCGGGTTGTTATAGATAATGAAGGTATTAAAGCGTATAGCCCGGTAAGGCTGCTTGAGTTTAAAGATTCCTGGCAATTAATGTTAAGTCCGAATAGCGTAAGCAATGGCCAGGAAATAAAACTGCAGAGCAACAAACAGTTGGCGGCTGTAGGGTTGCTTGATTTACAGGGTAGAGTTCTACAAATATTCAACTATCCGGTTGCATCAGAAGGAACGAACATCTACCGGTTAAACCCGGTGAATTTGCCTACAGGTATATGCATTGTTCAGATAATTAACAGGAGTAACGAATCCAAATGCTTACGGCTGGTAAAGTTTTAACCTTTTTAATGTATGGAGATGTTTACAGCAACGGTGTCGTGTGTCAGCGAACAACGCACCGTTGTTTTTGCAATACTACATTCCCTTAAAAAATAGTTTACAAGAATGTTGGTATGATGCAAAAACATTCATTTTGCCAACTGCGCAGCGTACACTCATGCCGCCGGGCGTCACTGGTAAATTCAAAAATTAATGAAGGGTTTAGCCTGGCAAAGCCGGTGTGTGTAAGCCATTTTTCACAAATCCTCCCTTTAGGGCTGCCAATTGTTGCGGCGCTAACACTGGCCATCTTAGATTAATTAACATTTTGCTGCGTTGGGTTCCTTGTTGAGTAAAGTGTTAAAGTACAAGAGTGCGACGCAAGTAAAGCTCAATCTATGTTCCTGCTGCCGGGCCCATAAAAGTCTTTTGCGTTAATCACCTGCCCGATATTTTCATAATTTTCAACACTGGCTTTATGGCTGATCGAATATAAATCTTTACCTTTTGCTGCCAGTAAGTGTAAGCCGGCATTATCTTAACAGTTATGGGTTGCCTGCCTGCACATTTGTAAACACCTGAAATACATCAAAACGATTACCATGAACAGAAGATCTTTTTTAGCCAATGCTGCTGCCGGGCTTGCCGCTTCCGGTTTTCTTGCTTCTATTCCCAAATCTATTCTTGCCATGCCGGGTACAAAAGATATTGATATGCTGCTCGGCTTTCAGTCTTATGTTTACCGTAATGAGATTGGCGCCAAACCAGTGGAAACCATGAAAACGTTGGCGGGTTATGGTTACAGGAATGTGGAATGGTGCAGCCCCAAAGGCTACCAGGGCCCTTTTGCCCCGCTGGATAAATACTCGGGTGCGGAGCTGAAAAAGCTTACCAACGATTGCGGGCTGCAAACTACAAGTTGCCATTTTACCTGGAAAGAAATTACTGACGATGCAAGCCTGGCTGAACGTATTGAGTTTGCCAACCAACTGGGCCTGAAACACATGGTTTGCTCCGGTGGCCTGATGGCTAAAACGGAGGATGAAGTAAAGAAACGCTGCGACCAGATGAACCATGTGGGCGAACTGGTGGCACAAGCGGGCATGGTTGCAGGCTATCACAACCACAACGGCGAGTTTGACGAAAAATTCAATGGCAGGCCGCAATATGATTTGATGCTGGAACACCTTAACCCGGAATTGGTAAAACTGCAGTTCCAGGTGGCGGCGATTACCTCTGGCTATAAAGCGCAGGATTACTTCCGAAAATTCCCCGGCCGTTTTATCTCGGCACACCTGCAGGACTACAGCCCATCTGACCATAAGAAAGAAGTAGTAATGGGCACGGGTATAGTTGACTGGCCAGACTTTTTTGCCGCCGCGAAGACTGCCGGGCTTCAATACATTTTTGTTGAAATGGAATCTGACCCAACCGTTATGCAGGGCTGCGCGGAGTACATAAAAAAGTTATCGTAATAAATAATTGCCCTTTGTAACAAACCGCGGCCTGGCCGGCTAAACCCAGGCCAGGCCGCGGTTTATATTGCCTTCTGATGAATGTCAAAACAACCATGCCTTCATGTATCCGTAAGTCTTCCCTTACTATAATACCTGTTTACTTGCTGCTAATTTTAAATTCCGCAAACCCACGTTTAAACAGCGCATACCCATTACGCTTATCACAATTTATTCTTAAAAATTTTTCAAAAAAGGCGATGACCTTACGCCTCGTGGTACGATGTATATAAAACAATAACGTGCTACCCTGACTGCTGTGCTGAATTACACCGGTATTGAGGCTCGAACCAGGCCCCGAATAGCTCAACACCATGTTTGCTTTTTGCCCGCAGAAAGAATGGTAACCCTGCTTGTTTTATTTTATTCCTCACACATAAACTCAGTCAAATGAAATCCTTCTACCTTGTACCTCTTATGGTATTGCTTGCTGTGTGCAATAAACTGAAGGCTGCCGAAACAGAGCCGAACAATACCTCTGCCCAGGCCAGTACCCTTAGCTTAAACGGAAGCAACACAGGAAAAATAAGTTCTTCCACAGATGTGGATTGGTGGAAAGTTACCACCACAGGCAACGGTAAGTTAGATATTACCCTTAAGCCCAATAATAAGTTTACCTGGCTTTACCTGTACGATGCCAATGGTACCACTGTACTGGATTCAAGTAACTCAAACACAAGTTTTACCAGGAGTACAGATGGGCTGGCAGCGGGCATTTATTACATTAAAGTAAGAACAGTTACCGCTTCTGATACTACCAGCTATACCATATCCAACACACTTACTTTACCAGCCCAGGCTAACGATGTTGGCGTAAACGATACAAAGGCCCAGGCGCTTACCCTGGCACAAAACAGCACAAAAACAGGCCATCTTGGTTATTATTACAATAATAAGCGGGATACAGCCGATTGGTATAAGATAACCACCACAACAACCCGCTATCTCAGGATTAAGCTTACCCCAGCCAACGGCCAGCCGCTGAATGTTACGCTGTATACATCTAATGGCACATCAATTATTAATTCGGCTACCAGTGCCAACGTAACGCTGAATACGGATGGACTGCTGCCTGATACTTACTATCTTAAACTAAAATGCCAAAGCACCAGTGGCTTTGCGCCTTATACACTAACAGATAGTACGTATACCCCAAAATCAGACACGCTAACGCTGCCTGTAAATTATGTTGAAAAAAGTAAAATTGCCACTGCAGGCGCTGTAAGGTGGTGGCGCTTAAAAACAAGCTCTGATGGAAAACTGTCCCTTACACTTACCCCTTCGGCAGGCAAGTATATGTGGATATACCTGTACGACAGGAATGGCACTACCTTGCTAAACTCAAGCTACTCAAGCAGCAAGTTTACGCAAACTACAGACGGGCTGGCTGCCGGAACTTACCTGGTGAAAATTAATTCTTACTACCCTGCCGATACATCCAGTTACATACTCGCCGATACATTACGCAGCCCGGCACAGGCTAATGATGTTGAGCCCAACGATACCAGGGCACAGGCGCTTACCTTGAACCTCAACAGCACCAAAACAGGCCATGTAGGTTACTACTATAACAACAAACGCGATACGGCAGACTGGTATAAGGTAACCACTAACGCAAACGGCCTTGTAAGGCTGAAGCTTACACCTCACAACGGTTACCATGTTTGGGCATATTTGTACGATAATAACGGAACAACATTGCTGAAATCAGGCTACTCCACTACTACTTTTTATGTTGACATGGATGGTCTTGCCGCCGGCACCTATTACATTAGGGTAAATTGTTACTACAATAACCAGTTTGCACCTTACACCCTAACTGACAGCTTGCTTAAGCCCACGCAGGCCAACGATGTAGAACCGAATGATACCAGGGCACAGGCGGTTAGCCTTGCGCTTAACGGTACTAAAACAGGGCACGTTGGTTATTACTACAATAATAAGCGGGATACAGCCGACTGGTATAAGATTACTACAACAGCCGATGGTTTGGTAAAACTGAAACTTACCCCACATAACGGCTCTTACTTATGGGCCTACCTGTACGATAATAACGGAACAACCCTGATAAACTCAGCCTATTCCAACGCCGCTTTTACTATGAATACAGATGGGCTGGCAGCAGGCACCTATTATGTAAAAGTTAACTGTTACTATAACAACCACTTTACGCCTTACACGCTTACAGACAGCTTATATACGCCGGCCCAGGCCAACGATACAGAGCCAAATGATAACAGGGCCCAGGCACTTACCCTGGCAGTTAACAGCACTAAAACCGGCCATGCGGGATATTATTACAACAACAAGCGGGATACTGCCGACTGGTATAAAGTTACTACCACATCCGATGGCATGGTTAAGCTAAAGCTTACGCCGCATAATGGGTCTTACCTGTGGGTGTACCTGTACGATAATAACGGTACCACTTTGCTAAACTCAGCCTATTCCAACGCTGCATTCAGCATGAATACAGACGGGCTTGCAGCAGGTACTTATTACCTTAAAGTAAACTGTTACTATAACAACCAGTTTACACCTTATACGCTAACAGACAGCCTTTACCTGTACCCGTATGCCAACGATGCAGAGCCTAACAACAAGCCATACCAGGCTTTAACAATGGCTGCTAATACAACAGTTACCGGCCACACTAATTTTTACTATAAACTGTTGAAAGATGGGGAAGACTGGTGGAAACTAAACTATACCGGCACAGGCAGCCTTAAGTTTACGTTTAACCTTGCAGCTAAAAAGGTAAATAGTGTTATTCCTTATGTTTGGTTGTATGTTTATAAAGATACTGCCGCCGCACCCGTTTATTCAGGTTACTTTAATACAGCGTCTAATGTAATTAACCTTACATCGCTGGCAAAAGCTAACTACTATATTAGGGTTGTACCTTACTATAATACTGATTGGACAGCCTATTCCATAGTTAACTCATTTACCGCGGGTGCGCCGTTGATAGTAACTGCACCACCTGATGACAATGTTGAAATAGCGTTACAGCAGGATGATGTAAGGTTGTTTCCTAATCCCGCTACCACACAGTTCCGGGTACAGTTTAGCGGCAATCCACGAAGCTTTACATCCATAAGCCTCAGGGATGCCGGTGGCCGCCAGGTATGGTCACAGGCCAACACAATGCTTTCGTTAAAAAGTAATGGGCTGGATGTAAATGTAGCCTCTCTGCAGCCTGGCATCTATTTCCTTACGTTGGTTACTGCCGGTAACCAGGTAATTACCAAAAAAGTGGTGGTTAGCAAGTGATAGTAATTATTTCCCTCCTTATTTAGAAAAAGAGGCCACGCATTATGAGTGGCCTCTTTTGCTTTTATTACAGGATAGTTACGGGCTATCGGGTTTTGTTTTATTAGAGGTTCAGGGGGTGTCCCTCGTGCCTCGGGCCGGGCTTTCCGCTACTACTCCGGCACAAGGCCCTGCGGCGAAGGCCTCACCGGGGTAGCCGCTTCAATCCCTCACCCGAAGGTGCAGCCTCTTGCATTTCTGTATAACTTTAAAAATGTAAACGCAGTCATTAATAAGAGCTGTGTCTTTTTCATGTTGTTTAATGATAAAGGGTTAAAAAATAATGGCGCAAAATTGCTGTTCAGTACGGCTGTTTGCAATACAACAACTGATGAGTTGAGAGAACCAATGACGGAATTGGTGAATAGAGGGGGTGAGCAAATCTGCTTTGCTTTTTAAAGAATATGCTTGCAGACCAGACCCGCCCCATTGGCAAAACTGTAAGTATCTGAATACGGAAGAAGTGAATGGGATGTTGTTGGGTAAGAAGTGAAAGCAGTCAGTAAATTTTTTAAGCTTTATGCTTTAACGCTTATGTCTTATTTCTTGCCACCTTCGTCATTCTAAATTTTCCAATTAAAATTTAATGCTTCGCACTTTGGGCAATTCAAATATTCCCGGTCGAGCTTATCAAAATCACAGCGATTGCATTTTCCATAACTAACATTAATATGGGTAACAATAAATTTAGCATCCTGGTGGTTTACTTTGTAATCTGCCATCAGGCATTTAACTGTCCTGATGGCAGATTCTAGTTTCATTTCCGACAGTCGGAGCTTGTCAGTTTGAGAGAATACAGGAACTTCAATTCCTTCTTTTGGGAAGCAATTTTTACACTTAACTATCATATTTGTTCTAACTGGCAGCAAATTTTAGTTATGCTGGTTTCTTCTGCTATGCGTTTTTTGAAACACTGGTTATCCCCGGTTTTCTCAACCGTCAATTAAAATACCAGTTGGCTGGTCACCTGTAAATTCGATGGTAACCTGGTGATTTAAATCATGAATTGTGTCAAAAGCCATTTCCCATATCAGCGGTTTGTTTTCCAGTCTCGGAATAACAACACATACAAGCCGAAACTCGTGATAGAAATCAGTGATTAGAAAATCTTCTTTCCAGTTGCGGAATTCGTCTTCAATCAACGGCTTTATTTTTTCAACATATTGTTTAAAGTTTGCCTGCAAGTCACGATAGAAATTTCTTTGGATTTCTGTAGGGCCTTCATTGTTTGCATGAATCAGGTATTCTGTTTCATTGTTGGTAGGAGCAAAATATCCTCTTCCTTCAAAGTAATTCTTTGAAGCATCGTTGAAATCCATAAAGCGGAGTTCCCCGAAAAAATCATCCTGAATTTTTACAGGCTTCTTAAAAAGACCGAATAATCCCATAAACAAACATTATTTATTAGTAAGCTTTCTAAAGTTTTTGCAACAGGTGTTCAGCGTATTGGCCTAACTTTTTAAATAGTTCTACGTCTTCTTCTATTTCGGTATAGTGCTTTCCTAAAACTTCTTTCTTATTTCGTGTATCTGTTAATCTTCCGGCTTTAATGATAATCCTGATTTTTTCTTTTTCGTTCGCATCAAGAGTTGTTATGTCAACAGTTTTAAGCCGGTCTATCACCTTTTCTCTGTACTGGATATTTTTATCTTCCTCTTCTAATAATAACCTGTTCATAACGCCATGAATTTCGTCTGGATATGGAGATGAAAAAGCAATATTGATCATTTCATCGGTAGTAGGCCTGGGCGAAAGCAGCATCAGGTTATAATACAGGCCCCTTTCTCTATCTACCATATATTTAAGCCAATACTGGCCAGACCTTTTATCCAGGTATTTTTCTGTCCATCCGTGTCCTGTTGTTTCAACAAGAGTAAGGTTTGAGAGAAATTCTTCAGCAATTCCCAAAATGCCAAAGAATTTTTTGTCGGTTACAAAGACTTTATCCTGCACTTCCATCGCCGGGGTATCTGCATCTATTGGAATGGGATAAGCCATTGACTGGTTTATGTTAACCAGTGATTCGGAAGAACGCTTCTTTTTTAAAAAGTCAAATATTCCCATACTCTTTTTTCTTGCGTTGCATCTGCCAACAACTTAGCTATTAAGGTTTGTGATGACAAACATTTTAAAAATAACAATTATTGCCCGGAAATAAATGTAAAGCACTGTAACGATCCTTCTACCCGGGCTAAAAAGCCCCATAGCGAATCCAACCGCACAAGAGTGCGACGCAAGTAAAGCCTAATAAACTTCCTGCCGCCGGGCCCATAATATTCTCTGAAAAGATGAGGCGTTAGCCTAATTTTAATGCCATTGGTTAAAAACGCTCAATGCCTTATTTTTGAAGACTAACCAAGATTGCTCACTTACGTTAAAACACAGCACATGTTACAATCAAACAAAGCTTCTCGCAGAAGGTTTCTGCAACAAATAGGCGCTACGGGTTTGCTGGCGGCTACTTACCCGCTTAACAACCTGGCCGCAAAAGAAAAGGCCGAAGAACGTACCCTGTTTTATGAAAGGAACATAGCCTCTACCGACAAAATACGGCTGGGTGTTATTGGCTTTGGCATACAAGGCCATCTTGACTTGCAGACTGCCCTTAAGGTGCCCGGCGTTGAATTGGCCGGCATTTGCGACCTATACACCGGCAGGATTGAAAATGCGAAGGAGATGTTTGGCAGCAGCATGTTTGTTACAAGAGACTACAGGGAGTTACTGGAGAAAAAAGATATTGACGCCGTTATTATTGCAACCACCGATTGCTGGCATGCCCGCATAACACAGGATGCGTTGGCCAAAGGCAAAGCCGTGTATTGCGAGAAACCTATGGTGTACAGCATTGGCGAAGGCCCTGAAGTAATTACTGCCCAACAGAAAGCCGGCAAAGTATTGCAGGTGGGCAGCCAGCGTGTAAGCAGCATTGGCCTGGCAAAAGCAAAGGAACTGCTGGCAGCAGGGGAGATTGGTAAACTAAACATGGTAAACGCGGTAAACGACAGGCAAAGCTCCATAGGTGCATGGGAGTACACCATACCTAAAGATGCCAATGCTGCCACTACCGACTGGGATACATTTATTAAGGTGACCGAAAAAATGCCTTACGACCCCAAAAAGTTTTTCTGGTGGCGGGCGTTTAAAGAAGTGGGCACCGGCGTGGCGGGAGACCTGTACATACACCTGCTAAGTGGTACGCATTTTATCACCAACTCCAAAGGCCCTGAAACCATTTACAGCAGCGGGCAGTTTAGCTACTGGAAAGATGGCCGCAACATGCCGGACGTAATGGCCGGTGTTATGCAATATGGCGATACGCCGGAGCACCCGGCTTTTCAGCTAACATTGCAGGTTAACTTTATCAGCGGCACGGGCGGTAGCGACCTTACAAGGTTTGTAGGCTCTGAAGGAACCATTGATGTGAAAGGCAACGACATTATAGTCAAACACAGCATTATGCCCCAGGCACCCGGCTTTGGCGGTTATGATTCTGTATTCACTTTCTCCAAAGGCCTGCAGAGTGAAATGCAGCAGGAATATGATGCGAAGTGGACGGAGGCGCAAAAGAAAAGACCGGTTAAAGAGGATATTGTATTTAAAGCGCCACAGGGTTACAGCGACCACCTGGACCACTTCACCAATTTCTTCGACGCGGTACGTACCAACAAACCGGTTATTGAAGATGCCACTTTCGGCTTTAGGGCAGCAGCTCCGGCGCTGGCCTGTAACGAAAGTTATTTTCAAAAGAAAATCATCCAGTGGGATCCCGTTGCTATGAAGCTGGTGTGAGAAAGCATAACAGTTTGAGCTGTGAAGTACGAAGTACGTCGGGTAACTGCGTTGTATATCTGCCATCAGATATTTAAGTACTTCGTACATCTAATTTCGTATTTATATTATTGGGCGCCTCCCAAGCTATCGCAAGGGGCCGGGCAGAACTTTGTTCGCAACCTTCGTTAAAGCAACATTCAGTTGCTTTTCTTCGCTTGTGCTCGTACTCCGGCACAGAAGCCCACACATATAGCCCTCACCGGGTATCCGCTTCAATCCCTCACCCAAAGTGCTGCACGCTGCTTCTTTATCCTGCCAGGCTTTGTGCAGCAGGCAAATGAGAATGTACAGCCTTACCTGATGTTGCGTTTTTTGAATGTTACTTTTAAAGCTGTTTTGAAGCTTTAATCTTTTCAATGAGGCCTGTGGTAGAATAACCATCGAGAATGGGATTGATAACCACCCTGCCCCCATATTCCATTACTTCTTTGGCGCCGGCAATTTGTTCTACGGTATAATCTCCGCCTTTAACTATAACATCCGGTTTAATGGTGGTAATAAGGTTTAGAGGGGTGTCTTCTTCAAATATTACCACGGCATCAACAATAAGTAAAGAAGCTAAGATTAAAGCCCTGCTGTGTTGGTTATTCAACGGGCGTGTGGGGCCTTTAAGGCGTTTGGTGCTGTCGTCTGAATTGAGCCCTACAATGAGTATATCCGCTTCATTGGCTGCCTGTGATAAGGAAAATATATGCCCTTCATGTAAGATATCGAAGCAGCCGTTGGTAAAGGCAACCTTTTTGCCGGTAAGCCGCCAGCCTGTTAAAACGTGCAGCAATTGTGGAAGTGCGAATATTTTATGAGGTATGTGTGCGGCGTTCTTCATTTTGATTCTTCTTTGATAAGGTCAGTGCTATATAGGCCAGGGTGCCAAAAATAATTGTAAATATAAACTGCGCTACCCATAAAATCCAGCCTAATGCCAATCCTATAATTTCATTTACGTTATAAAAAATCAATGTTTTTTGAATGGCCCAAGGGTAAGCCCCCAGCCCTCCCGGGGCAATTATAATTCCAAAAGTTCCAAAAATCAGCAGGGTAGTGGCAGTTGTTATGCTTAGGGATGATGTTTCAGACAAAGCAAAGCATCCAATCCAGGTTGACATGATATAGCAGCACCAGATAAGTATGGTGTAAACAAAAAACAGCAGCTTATTCTTTACTTTTTTTATGCTTACAAGGCCCTCCCACATGCCGCTGAGAATTTTGGAGATAGCGGCGCCCCATTTTGTTTTTCGAAAGGTCTTTACAAGAAAAAAAAGAATAATAACCGCCAACAAAACCACTACTGCCGCAAACCACTTGTTACCGGATTTTTGGGCAATTTCATCTATGTATTCCTGAATTTTATTGTATTCTGCAAAGAAGATGAAAACACATAAGGCAGCCAGGCTTAATAAGTCTGTAACCCTTTCCGCTATTATTGTGCCCACCAGTTTTTCCATGGGCACTTTATCTTTCCGCGCAATAACAGAACACCGGAGTATTTCCCCGGCCCGTGGTATTAGCTGGTTGCCAATATACCCTATGAGGATGCTGTATAAAAGGTGCAGTATTGGGGGATTATACCCCATTGGAACAAGTATTTGCTTCCAACGCAAAGCCCTTATATAGTGGCTTAAAAGAAGTATGGCAAAAACCGGGATGATAAGCCAGAACCTTGCACGTTGCAAGGCTGCCTGAATATCTGCACGGTCCTGGGCAGACAGCCCCTTTAAAGACCACCACAGCAGGAAGCCGCCGATGCCAAACCCAATTACGTATTTAAGAATGGTAGTGAGAATTTTTTTCATCTACGCGCAGGTATTGAAAGCAATTTAGGTAAGAACATGCAATCAATACATGAATTAAAGTTTATTTCCTTCCCTGGGAAATACGATTACCGGCTTAAAGGTTTTGGCTTCTTCAAAATCCATAGTGGCGTAGGAAATAATAATTACCACGTCGCCCACAGCGCCTTTGCGTGCTGCCGGCCCGTTTAGACAAACGGTGCCACTGCCCCTTTTACCTTTGATGATATAAGTTTCCAGGCGTTCGCCATTGTTTACATTCACCACCTGAATTTTCTCGTTCTCAATAAAGTTGGCCGCGTCCATCAGGTCTTCGTCAAGCGTAAGACTGCCTACATAATTCAGGTTGGCTTCTGTTAAAACCGCCCTGTGAATTTTTGATTTTAATATTTCTATTTGCATAGCGGCGCAAAGTTAGTAGTTGGTTATTAAATGATACTGTTAATGTAAGCAGTAAACCGGCTTGCAAAATACATAACAGGTTACACTTTCGGGTGAGGGATTGCAGCGGTTACCCCGCTGAAGGCTTTGTGCGGCGGCTTTGTGGCGGAGTAATAGCGGAAAGCCCGACCCGAGGTACGAGGGGCACCCCCTATAAAATCTTCCTATGGTTTGCCATGCGGCAAACCATAACGGTCGGAATCAGTTTTATTGCAGCAGTAAATTATCAATCAGCCTTACTCCATCAATAAAAGCGGCGCATACCGCAACCATTTCAGCATGTGGTTGCCATTCTTCTACAGGCTGCAAATTGTTTGCGTGGCAAATGGTTATATAATCAACCTTTTCAAAGCCGGCCTGCATAATCTTGTTTTTAGCCTGCTGTTCAAGGGTGGCAACTGGCATTAAACCAATATTCTCCTTTATATATTTAAGCGCTTCATATATAGCGGTAGCTTTTTCTTTCGCTTCATCGCTAAGCCGCATATTCCGGCTACTCATGGCCAACCCGGATTTTTCACGCAGGGTAGGGGCTATAACAATTTGTGTGGAGAAATTTTTCAGTTGGGCAAGTTTCTTAATTACCATGCATTGCTGGTAATCTTTTTGTCCTAAAAAAAGCAAATGCGGCTGTACGATGGAAAGCAACCTGTCCATAATACGGCACACCCCCTGGAAATGGCCGGGGCGGTATGTGCCTTCCAGTATATTTTCTAAATGCCCCAGGTTATAGTGTTCGCCATTTTGCAGCCCGCTGGGGTACATTTCCTGAACGGAAGGTAAAAACAGTATATCTGTACCCTCTGTTTCCAACAGTAAAATGTCTTTTTCGATAGTTACAGGATATTTTTCGTAATCCCGGGGATCGTTAAACTGGGTTGGGTTAACAAAAATGCTGCAGATGGTTATATCTGCCTGGGCTTTGCTAAGTCTTATAAGAGAAGTGTGCCCGGCATGCAAGGCCCCCATAGTAGGCACGAAACCGGTTTTACGGCCGGCAGCCTTTGCCTTTTCCAGGTAATTGAGAAGTTGTTGGCAGGTCTTAAAAACAATCATACAAGTTGTTAAACAGACGCGGTAAACTGGAAAACAATTGATTTTACAACCGTTTTCTGTAACTTTGCCCACTATTTTTTTGGTTATAAGCTAAAATTCTGCATAAGAATGTCAACAAAGAAAAGAATTTTATTCATTGCTACGGAAATGTCTCCCTACCTGGAACTAACAGAATTTGCGGAGATTGTGAACAGGCTGGCAATAAAAAGTAATGATACGGGGCTGGAAGTTAGATGTATTATGCCGCGTTTTGGCGTGATAAACGAAAGAAGGCACCGCCTGCATGAGGTAGTAAGGCTTTCCGGTATCAATGTTTCTGTTGATAATGACGATTACCCTTTGCAAATTAAGGTGGCGTCTTTACCTAATGCCCGCCTGCAGGTGTACTTTTTAGACAATGAAGATTTTTTCAGGCGCAAACATGTGTTTACCGATGAGAATGAAGAATGGTTTGATGACAATGGTTTGCGTACTATATTCTTTTGCAAAGGCGCCCTGGAAACAGTAAAAAAATTCGGGTGGCCACCAGACATTATTCACTGTAGCGGCTGGATGACAGGCCTTATACCCATGTACCTGAAAACGGCATATAAAAAAGAACCTGTATTCTCTCACAGTAAAGTTATCTTCACCATAGGGCAAAACACTTTTAAAGAAAAGCTTGGGGCTGACTTTGCGGAAAAGGCAAGCATCCACGCCAACATTAAAGAAAAAGACCTTGAGCCCTACAAAGAAGCCAACAATACCGCTCTATTTAGAGGTGGTGCTGCCAATGCCGATATTATCACTTTTGGCGCTGAAAAAGTGGATAAAAAGCTTACAGAAGAATTCTCAAAAGTAAAGGGCCGCAAGGTTGTTCCCTTTGCAGGCTGGGAAAGTGATTTAACAGAGTATTTAGATTTGTATCACGAGCTTGCGATGAAGTAGTTTAACCACGAATTAGTATTGAGTGAAACAGAATTCCCTTATTGCGTTAACGCTGTTGATATTCGTATTTACGGCCTGTACAAAAATTACCACAACTTCCATAGGCACAGGCCTTATTCCACCGGTTGATGGCATTACTACAAAGGATACAAGCTTACTTGTAAGCGCTAAAAATTTTCTTGATTCTATTCCCCGTATTATAAAGGGAGACGATTACGTAGTGGGCTACGCCAATGACCCTGTGTTTGGTGAAACAGAAGCCAAAATAAACCTGGAAATAAAGCCTGGCTCTTACCCGTTTAGTTTTCCTGTTTCAAAAGATAGCCTTACCATAGATTCTGTAGTATTGGTATTAAGCTACAAAGGCGCCTGGGGAGACTCCCTGCTGCCTGTCGCACTCCGCGTACACGAAATATCTTTAACCGATACCTTAAAAAAGGACTCTTCTTACTTAACCAGCCGTAACTTTCTTACAGCAGGCGAGCTTACTACCGGGCCAACACTTATAGATGTACGCAGGCTGAAGGATTCTATCAAAGTTTTCCAGGATTCCGGTATCAATATGATCCGCATAAAACTGAGCAATACATTTGGCGACAGGCTGAAAAGCTATACCTCAGCCAATCAATACCTTAACGATTCTGCCTTCAGAAAAAACTTTGCCGGTTTTCAAATAACGGCAGATCACGCCCCGGGTAATGCGCTTATAAGGGTTGGGCCTTTTGACGATAACACCAAGTTGGCTATTTATTACAGGCACAAGAGCACAACCGTTGCCGATAGTATGGTACAGGCAGTAAGCTATTTTAGAACAAGCAGCAACAGTGGCTCTGCCAATTACATACACCGTGAAAGATCTGCTGAAATAAAAAATGTGCTTGCATCCGCAAATGTGGAGGATTCGCTGCTGTACCTGCAAACTTCTCCCGGTGTTTCTGCAAAAGTTAAAATACCTGGTTTAGCGGGGCTTGCAAACGCGGTTATACACCGTGCGGAGTTGGTTATGGAACAAGTGCCTTACGAAACTAATCCTAATGTAGACAAAAGCTTTGTGCCACCGGCTTTGATGCTGGCTGCGGATAACCCGGATTATCTTACCGATTCAACAGGAAGGTTTATAATTCCCGGCACGGTTGATTTTTCCAGCGGCGCTGCCAATCTTAGCCAGTTTGGGGTAACGGCACGTCCTAAAATAAATAGCGGTGGCGCTACTACCGGGTATCTTTACAATTTTGATATTACCCGTTATGTACAGGGGGTTGTAACACAAAAAGATCCTACTTACAGTCTAATATTGTATGCGCCTTACAGCGAGTACATATATCCTACCAAAACGAATAAAACACAAGTTCCGCTGGCTAACGGGGCCTTTAATACAGTGGCCATTGGCCGTACACGGCTGGGTGGTGGTAATAATTCTTCTTACAGAATGCGGCTACATATTGTATATTCGCTGCTCTGATAATTAATTAAATAATTTTGCAAACCCTATATTTGCACCCGTAAAAAAACAATTATGCCTTACCTATTTACATCTGAAAGTGTGTCTGAAGGACACCCGGATAAAGTGGCTGACCAAATTTCTGACGCACTTATTGACAACTTCCTTGCTTTTGATCCTGAAAGTAAAGTGGCCTGTGAAACACTCGTTACAACCGGCCAGGTAGTTTTAGCCGGTGAAGTAAAGAGTAAAGCATACTTGGATGTTCAGGAAATAGCACGTGGCGTTATACGGAAAATTGGCTATACCAAGAGCGAATACATGTTTGAAGCCAATAGCTGTGGTATATTATCGGCCATCCACGAACAATCATCAGACATTAACCAGGGCGTTGATAAAAAGAAAAAGGAAGAGCAGGGTGCTGGCGACCAGGGTATGATGTTTGGTTACGCTACCAATGAAACTGAAGATTATATGCCGCTGGCTTTAGACCTGGCACATAAAATACTGCAGGAACTTGCTGCTTTAAGAAGAGAAAACAAACAGGTTAAATACCTGCGCCCTGATGCGAAAAGCCAGGTTACACTGGAATACGATGATAATAATGTTCCGGTACGCATTGATGCGATAGTGGTTTCTACCCAGCATGATGATTTTGATACAGAAGAAAAAATGCTGGCAAAAATTAAAAAAGATATTGTTGATATCCTGATTCCCAGGGTAAAGAGCAAGTATAAAAAATACGCCAAGCTGTTTAACAGCGATATTAAATACCACATTAACCCTACAGGAAAGTTTGTAATTGGCGGTCCCCATGGCGATACTGGTTTAACCGGCCGCAAGATTATCGTTGATACTTACGGCGGTAAAGGTGCGCATGGTGGTGGCGCTTTCAGCGGAAAAGATCCCAGCAAGGTTGACCGTAGCGCAGCCTATGCCACCCGCCATATAGCTAAAAACCTGGTTGCCGCCGGTGTTTGCAGCGAGGCGCTGGTACAGGTTTCTTACGCAATTGGTGTTGCCCAGCCCATGGGTATCTATATAAACACCTACAATACCGCGAAAGTTAGCCTTACAGACGGTGAAATAGCTAAGATAGTGGAAGGCATTTTTGACATGCGCCCTTATTTTATTGAGCAGCGCTTAAAACTGCGCAACCCTATTTACAGCGAAACCGCAGCTTATGGCCACATGGGCCGTAAACCTGAAGTGGTTACCAAAGAATACAAATCCCCTGAAGGAAAAGTGATTAAGAAAAAAGTGGAACTGTTTACCTGGGAAAAACTGGATTATGTGTCCAAAGTAAAAAAGGCTTTCGGAATTAAATAAAAAATCAACTTTTTATATAAAGGCCACCATTTTTGGTGGCTTTTGTTTTTTACATACGTTTCTAAGCCGGGTAGGAACAATGTTGTAAATGTTGTAGCAGGGGCGGCTAAAATATACAGGCGGAAGTTATGGGCAAAAAAAAGGGTCTTCTGTAGAAACAGACGACCTCTAACGATTGCTTGCCATATGAAAAAGTTCGAAATATCTTATTTGGAGCAAAAACTTCTTATCAAATCCTCAATTTTCTTCGTTTTTGCTTTCTTATGTAAAAGTAACACACTAAATAGCCGGGATAAAATCAAAAATTATGTCATTTAATTATTTTCAACCATTTAAAAGTCTCTGAAAGGCTTGTTATTACTGGGTTCAAGAAAAAAAACAATATGATGCCCAACATCTTTGGGATGGTTGATTTTTTAGAAATTTGTAAGAAAAAGTTAAGGAAATTTTTTGGGTTTATTGTATAAACGCTTATTTTCGTTTACCCTTTTAGCGAAAAAAAGGGCCTTCTGTAGAAACAGACGACCTCTAACGATTGCTTGCCATATGAAAAAGTTATAGAAATCTTGTTTAGAAAGCTTTCTTCAATTTTGGCCTTTAATGATTGCTTATCTCTCCCTCTCTCTTGATTGCTTGCCGTATGAAGTTTTTCGTAACTCTCTGGTGTAAAAGTAACACATTCGGTTGCACAGCAATTACAAATTTTTACCGGTTTTACTTATCCCAAAACAAGAATAATTTACTGTAATCCTTTGTACTATTGGGTTTTAGCGTAAAACAAACATGATGCCCAAACTGCTTCATACCCTGTTTTCTACATGTTTCCTGTTACTTTTTTGTTGCAGGAAAATGTAGTTTAAGTTTTGCGGTAGTAGTAAAAAGGAGGCAGTATGGTTGATTTCTTCGATTTGCTCAGCAGAATTCCCTAACGTTGAAGTGAGTGACACAACAGGCGATGCCATGAAACCCCCAAAGCCGGTATCCAAAAAAAATTAGCCGGGCAAAGCCCGGTAACAAAAACTTAGCGGTTATTTTTTGTTTGGCGCAGCTAATTTTTTTAAATTCAGTAAATAAAAAAACGGTTGCACTATGATTAAATTTAATGAAATCAAAATCGGCGATTATGTTATCGGCGAATACGAAGGCCAAAAATGGGAGGGTGAAGTTACCCGCCTTAATGGCGACGAAAAACAGGTGTGTGTAGAAACAGATGTACAGGAGTTCTGGTTTGAGCCTGAACATCTTTACCCCATACCGCTTAGCGATGAAAGCCTGCAGGCGCTTAATTTTACCCGGGAAGAATTTCCTGACGGCAGCGTTAAGTACAAGAAGGGCTCTTTCAGAATTTCCATTGACAAAAAAGATGATTTTTCCAGTGTGGAGCTGTGGTACCGCGAAGACCGCAGGCACCACCCGGATGTACATTATGTGCACCAGTTACAAAATCATTATCTGCAAATGACGAAAATACACCTTACAAAAGAGGTGCTGGCATAAGCCAAACTGCGCAGTTTATTCTATCCCTACCTTATTGACAAGGCGGCTTATTAGCCGCCTTGGTTATTTAGCGAAAGTATTTTTTTCTCCAGCATGGCAAGCCTTTCTTCCAGCAGGTCCTCCTTAGGGGCAATTCGATAGTGAAAAACATGGCATATTTCCCATAACTGTACTATGTGTGCAACAGGCAATTCAATACTTTCTAATGCGTCATAATCCGCTGCAAGGCGTATTATGTCATTGGCCGGGGATACCGATACCCTTCTTAAAATAAATTTTTCCTCTGTTTGCACCAGTGCCACTGCCGTTGGTTTTAGCAAGGCGTATTCAACGGGCGGCACCAGCCGGCCAAAAACAATATCTTTCGGAAAAAATCCTTTGCCCTGGCTCGTCAGTTCAAGCCCGGTTACGGTAAAGGCAATCACGCCATCCGTACTGTCTAACGGCAGTTGAATATGCGGAAGCCTTTCTGTAAAAGTTTTATTGCTGTATTGGTGCAGGTAATCTGTTTGCAAGGCTTCTGTAATACAGGGTATTTGTGCAAATTCTTTCAGCCGCAAACCTTCGCTGTTAACAGTAATGTGGTCATTAAAGTGCAGCAAACGGTTTACAGTAAGTTCGCTGGTAAGCAGTTCGTCAATGCTTATATTAAAATAGTGGGCAATGGTAATTATGGTTTCAATTTTAGGGTTACTGCGGCCCTCTTCGTATGCGCCAAGTGTAGCCCGCTGTAATCCAAACAATTCAGCAAAAGCCTGTTGGCTTAAACCTTTTACATTGCGGAGCTTTTTTATATTTTTACCGAACATTTCTTTAACTTTTTGCAAATAAAATTTGCATATTAAACAGGATTTACTATTTTTATGCTCGTTAAATTAGCTAATTAAACAATAAAGCTAATAATAATTGAATTAACGGCAATTAAATTATTACTAAAAGGCAATTGATTAATTGAGGAATGATATATTGCAGCCAACCCTAAACACTAAAAAAACATGCTCGAAAAATTGTACAGGTTACTGAAAGAACTTGCCGGTTTTAACCGCAAACCAATGCCCGTTTTTGCAACGCATCGCAAAGCTATATTTAATCACAGCTCCCATGAAAACAGGTCCTGCCGTGATTATGCTTAGCAAAGAAACAAGAGGAGATAAAAGATAGGGCGCCTGCCGAAGGCACCGGGCTATCCGCTGCTACTCCGCCACAAAGCCATGGCACATGGCCTTCAGCGGGGTATCCGCTTCTATCCCTGGCGCTTACGTGCCGCAGTACAATAGTACTTAGCAGGCTGTAATGAATCAGCCAATTGCACTACCCATAAACAATGTATAAACAATGCCGGATATGAAAGATTACTTTAACCTTGTAAAAAGTTACCTGCTGCAGCTTCAAATGGAAATTAGGCATGAGAACAGGCAGCAAGGCATACTGGTAGTAAATAATGTAGAAGAAGGCATAGTGAATCTTATTCTATGCGTTGCCCCGCCCATCCTCATTTTTGAGCAGTACATTTTCGAAATAAGCGGCTCGCCCAATGGTGTTTACAAAGCTTTACTGCAAAAGAACAGGGATATTATTCATGGCTCTTTTGTGCTGGACGAAACGGGTGCCAGGGTAATTTTCAGGGATACGCTGCAGATTGAAAACCTTGATATCAACGAGTTTGAAGCAACCCTCAACTCACTTAGCCTGCTGCTTAGCGAATACGCGGGGCAGATTATTAACTTCTCTAAAAAACATACAGTATGAATTTCTTAAAAAGATTGCTGAAAATAGGGGAAGCAGAAGTGCATGCCTCGCTGGACAAGATGGAAGATCCCATCAAAATGAGTGAACAGGCCATCAGGGATATGAGGCAGGACCTGGAGAAAAGCCTGGAAGCACTGGCCCAGGTAAAAGCCATGAGCATTCGTGCAAAAAATGAAGTAGAAGAATACAATAGCAAGGCTGCTGATTACAGCCAGAAGGCCATTCTGCTGCTTAAAAAAGGCCAGGCTGGCGAGTTGCCCGCTGCTGAAGCGGAAAGACTGGCCAAAGAATCCCTGGTTAAGAAGGAAGAGGCTGCCGGCCAGTCAAAGCGTGCAGCAGGTGAAAAAGAAAAATTCGACCTGAATGTGTTGCAGATGGAAGTGAATGTAAAAACCATCCGGCAAAACATCAGCAAGTGGGAAAATGAGTTGAAAACGCTTAAGGCAAGGGTTAAGGTAGCCGATGCCACCAAAAACCTTAACCGCCAAATGGCAGAAATTGATAGTCATGGCACGGTTTCCCTGCTGGAAAGAATGAAAGAAAAAGTAATACAGGAAGAGGCCCTGGCAGATGCTTACGGAGAAATTGCCAACGCCTCCCGTTCGGTTGACGCTGAAATTGACAAAGCCATTAACCTGAACGAGTCTAAGGCTGAAAACGAACTGGCTTTGCTAAAAGAACAATTGGGCATTAACCCCGCTTAAATACTACTTTTTTGAAAGAACTGATTGAAATAGCTTTCTCGCCGGTAAATGCTTTCCTCAGCATTATGTCAATATTGCTGATAGTCTATTGGCTGCTGGTTATTTTTACCGGCCTTGACCCTGAATTCTTCAGCATTGACTTTGACGGAGATGCGGATATACATGTAGAGCATGGCAGTATTGATGTAGATGCCCGGCCAGACAAGCATGTGCATAATGAGGATGGCGACGCCGGTACTTTTATTAATATTCTTAAGTTCTTCAATTTCGATGAGTTGCCGCTGATGTTCATGCTTACCATACTCTTCTTCTGCATGTGGTTTATCAGCGTAAATGTTACTTACTATTTCAATATTACAAGTACGCTAACAGGGGTGTTGCTTTTGCTGCCCATGTTATTGGTAAGCCTGTTTGTAGTTAAGTTGCTTGTAAAACCGCTGGCTTTTCTGTATAAACACATCAATCATAAAGGCGAGCCTGAAATAGATTTCCTTGGCAGAAGGTGCATGGTAATATCAACTGTATCTGCCACCAAAATAGGCCAGGTTGAGTTGTTTGTAAACGGCGACCAGATTAAAGTATATGCAAAAAGCAACAATAACGAAGAGTTGAAGGCTGGTCAGGAAGCTGTTATTGTAGATGAAGCAAGTGATAAAAAATACTATCTCATAGAAAAATTTGACTATTAATTATTTTAAACCCTCTACGCAATGGTTGAAACTTCTGCCCTCATTATTATGATAGCCGTTATAATAGTAGCTATCGGTTTGCTTGTCTGGATTATCTCCATGTACAAAAAGATTATCCAGGGTAAAGTTCTGGTACGCACCGGCGCCGGTGGTACCAAAGTGTTTTTCAATGCCGGCCTTGTGGTGCCGGTGTTGCACAAGATGGAAATAATGGACATATCCGTTAAAAAGCTGGAGATTGAAAGAACCGGCGCCAATGGCCTTATTTGTAAAGACAATATCAGGGCCGATATTAAAGTAGCTTTTTTTGTACGGGTTAATAAATCCACACAGGATATTATCAACGTAGCGCAAATTATCGGCTGCGCCCGTGCTTCAGAAATAGAAGTGCTGCGCAACCTGTTTGATGCCAAGTTTTCCGAAGCATTAAAAACCGTTGGTAAAAAGTTTGATTTTATAGAATTGTACGAGGCCCGACGCGAGTTCAGGGAAGAAATTATTTCCATTATCGGTACAGACCTTAATGGCTATGTGCTGGACGACTGTGCCATAGACGACCTGGAGCAAACCAGCATAAGTTTTTTGAAGGCTGATAATATACTGGATTCTGAAGGCATTAAAAAAATAACCGAGCTTACCGCGGTTCAAAATATTAAGGCCAACCTTATCAAAAGGGAGGAAGAAAAAACCATCCGCAAGCAGAATGTAGAAGCCCGTGAGGCCATAATAGCGCTGGATAAGCAACTGGCTGAAAAAGAAGAACAACAGAAACGCGAAATAGCCAATATAAAATCAAGGGAAGAAGCTGAAATTAAAAAAGTAGCGGAAGAAGAAAGGTTGAAGGCGGAGTCGGCCCGCATCATTACCGATGAAAAAGTGGCCATAGCCAGTGAAAACATGGAACGTCAGGTGATAGTTGCCCTTAAAAACAAACAGCGCACAGAAGCGGTTGAAACGGAAAGGGTAGAGAAAGACCGGGCTTTGGAAGCTACAGAAAGAGAGCGAATTGTTACACTTGCACAGATAGAAAAAGAGAAAGCGGTGGAAGTGGAACGTAAGAACATACAGGACGTAATACGCGACAGGGTGATGCTGGAAAAAGGTGTGGTGCAGGAACAGGAAAATGTAAAAGATATACAGGCTTTCAAGGCGGCAGACCGCGACAAAAAAGTGGCCATTACCGCTGCAGAAAAAGCGGGTGAAGAATTGTTTATCAAACGGGTAAAGGCTGCCGAAGCAGAAAAAGAAGCGGCCAAACAAAGAGCGGAAGAGTTGAATATAGATGCTCAGGCCCAACGCGACGCCAGCGAGAAAGATGCCCAGGCCCGCAAGGTGCTTGCAGACGCTAAAGCAAAGGAAGAAGCTGTTGTTGGCTTAAGTGAAGCCCAGGTATTGCACGCCAAAGCAGACGCTATGGAAAGGCAGGGCACAGTAGAAGCGTCCATCATTGAAAAGAAAGCCGTGGCCGAAGCTTCCGGCATCAGGGCTAAGGCCGAAGCGTTTAAGTCGCAGGGGCTTGCAGAGGCGGATGTAATTAAAGTAAAAGCCCAGGCAGAAGCCAGCGGCATTGATGAAAAGGCCGAGGCTATGAAAAAGCTGGACGGTGTGGGTAAAGAGCACGAAGAATTTAAGCTTAAGCTAAATAAAGAACTGCAGGTTGATTTGGCGCAGATCAATATTCAAAAAGATATCGCTGATGCCCAGGCCACTGTAATTGGCGAAGCCCTTAAGGCGGCACACATTGATATTGTTGGCGGCGAAACCATGTTCTTTGAGCAGATTGTTGGCCAGATAACCAAGGCCAAAGGCTTTGACAGGCTGGTTAACCACAGCGAACACATTACCGATATCAAGGATGCTGTAATTGGCGATGGTAACGGCGGGGAAAACCTGCTCGACAAGATTAAAGGCTTTGCCGATAAATACGGTATAAGCTCTGAAACGCTTAAGAATTTTACCGTGGCCAGCCTGTTGCTGGAATTGCAGCAGCGCAGCAGCGACAAATCAGAAAAAGGCATGTTCGCCAACCTCGCAAGCCTTGCCAAACAGCTTGGCTTGTCTGATAAAAAGGTAAAGTAACGTCAGTCAATTTGTTTTGGCTTCGTGAGGGGTTTCAGGGGGTGCCCCCAAGCTAACGCAAGGGGTCGGGCTTTCCGCTCATACTCCGGCGCAAAAGCAGCGCTGCGATGCCCTCACCGGGGTATCCGCTGCAATCCCTCACCCAAAGGTGCAACACGCCGCTTCTTTCGTGTAAAGGGTTTAATAAGTACGGGTTATGAAACATTTTGTTTAGCCATTCCCTTTATGGTAAAACACATAAGAAGCTTTCGCATAAAGTACTTCGTACTTCATATTTCGTACTTGATACGGTGTATGCACAGGCGCAACTTTTTCCGGCAATATAATTGCGCATTTCATCATTAAACAGTGTCTTTACAGAGATGAACCAGGAACATAGCACGGCTGAAACCGTTTTGGAAGGTGGCACATACGAAATTATCCGCGGCCGCCTGCAGGCGCAGAAAGCCGGTTTGCTGGAGCGGCTACGCAAGCTGAATGATGTAAGGAAAGACGTGTTCGGCAGCATTGAAACAAAGCTTATAGCCAATAACAGGATTCAGACAGAAAACAGTTGCATATCCCGGGATATTGTATCCATTGGCAACCTGTGTATTTTTGGCTACAATGTTCATTTTGGGCTAAGAACAGAGATAAAGCTGGATGATGTTTTCAGCGTATTCAGCTATGAAGACGGAAACTTTAAACACGTAACGCTTAATACAATATCAGATGCCGGTTTTATTGATGATTTTGTTAACCTTTACAGGTACTACCGTAATACAAGATTTTACAAGTTTTCCATTATTGGAAATTATCTGTATATGGTATTTCAGCTAAGTGAAAGCTTAACGGATATCAAAACTTTTAAATGGCTTATAAAGGAAAACAATCTTGTATATGTAGACAACCGCAGCGATCATGAATACCGCTTTCCCAACCAACACGATTTTAGCTGGGTACAAACAACCAGGGATATGCAGAAGTATGGTAAATACCCGCATGTTTCCATACTGGATAAAGTATTTGTAGAAACCATCGGCGGAGACCTTACCATAAAGGTTGAAGACAATACCAATAAAGGAAAGGGTATTTACCACGAGCCGGTTTCTCATCCGGACCAAACCCTTGACGATGGCGGTTTCCGCTATGCTGATCTTGGCAATTTATTAGCGCTCGAAATAAAACCTTTCCAGGAAGAAGCCCGCTACTTTGTTTACAACCATAAGCTGAAAGAGGTTCAGAAAATTGACAGTATAAAATCCTCTGCCATATTGTTGCCCGATAACCAGGGCCTTGTATTTTCCAACGGTTATTATCTACAGTCAGGAGAATATAAAATCTTTGAGAACAGTCTTTCGAATGTAAAGTTCCAGGAGCGTTTGGCTTCTCCCAACGGAGAAGATTTTATGTACGTTTTCTTCGAAGCGTTACTTGGCCGTTATGTATTGATACAATACAACATCATCAGCCAGTCTGTTAAAACGCCTATTATCTGCAACGGTTATACTATTCTAAAAAACGGAGAGCTTTGCTATTTTGTATCAGAAGAAGAACAAACAAAAAATCATGTAATTCAAATCTGGCAAACGCCGTTCATCCAGGGCAATATTATTTCTCCCGTACACAAAGACTCTTACGTTTTTAAAATCGGCAACAAAGACATTGTAAAAGCGATGGCCGATTGCCAGATGGTTATCACCCTGCTGAATAAAGAAGACAACTACAGCGGGTTGTATAACGACCTGGCCCGCTTTGCGCAAAACATACTGGATAGCTATTACTGGATTGACACTGAGGAAACCTTCAGGCTTAGCATACCCCTGGCAGAAATAAAGAATACAGCCGGCGCCGCCATTGACGAGTTTGAAAAAGTTGTTCAGTTAAGGCAGGCCGCACAAAAAGCAACGCAGCAAACAAAAGAAAAAGCGCTGGCTTTATTCGGCAAAATAAAAAGTGCTTCGTTCGCCGGTATAGACGATTTTGTTATGGTGCTTACCAGCCTGCGCAAATTGCATGGCGAAGTAATAAGCCTGAAAGATGTACGGTATATTGATGCCGGTTTCATCAGCGGGTTGGAAAAAGAAATTGCAGAACAATCAGATAAGGTTTCCCGCCATTGTGTACAATTTCTGCTGGATGATAAAGCGTTGGCGCCTTACCAACAGCGTGTGGAGGAAAAAAGGAAAGTGCTGGAAACGGTTGCTAAGGTGGTTGAGGGAAAAAAGCTGGAAGAAGAAACCATCCAAATTACGCAAGACCTTGAGATGTTAATTGAGACGGTAACCAATCTTAAGATTGAAGATACTTCTCAATCCACGAAAATAATTGAGTCTATCTCATCCATATTTTCCGGGTTAAACCAGTTGAAGGCTGCGGTTAAAAACAAAATACAATCGCTGGCAGGTTCAGAAGCCAGCGCCGATTTTGCCGCACAAATAAAATTAGCCAGCCAGGCCATTGCCAATTATCTGGATATGGCTGATACGCCGGAGAAAGCCGATGAGTTGCAGAACAAAGTATTTGTGCAGTTGGAAGACCTGGAAGCCAGGTTTGCCGGGTTTGATCAATTTATTGCTGCTATTATGGAAAAGCGGGAAGAAGTGCACACCGCTTTCGATGCTAAAAAGAATAGTCTTGTTGAGGCAAGAAATAAAAAAGCTATAGCGTTGGAAAGTGCAGCCCAGCGCATCTTGAAAGGGGTGGCAAAAAAGGCCTTGGGCTTTAACAGCGCGGAGGAAATTAACGGGTATTTTGCCGCGGACATGATGATTGGCAAACTGCGGGATCTAGTTGAGCAGTTGCACGGCCTGAACGATACCGGCAAAGCTGAAATGATTGAAACCGGGTTAAAGTCCGCAAAAGAAGATGCCCTGCGAAAACTGAAAGACAGGCAGGAGCTATACGAGGATGGCAACAGCATTATAAAACTTGGCAAGCACAAATTCAGTGTTAACCAACAGGTGCTGGATCTTACCATTGTTTATAAAAACGGCAGCCTGTTTGCCCACCTTACCGGTACAGACTTTTACCAGCAAATCAAGAATGATACATTGTCCGCTTCTCAAAAATACTGGGGGCAGGAGTTGGTTTCAGAAAATGAAAAAGTGTACCGTAGCGCCTACCTGGCATATAAAATCTTTCTGCGTTTGCAGGCAAATCCTGCCGCGGCACATGCCGATGAAGCTTTATTGGAACTGGTAAAAGAAGAAACATCCCAAAGCTACACAGAAGGCTATATAAAAGGGGTGCATGATGCAGATGCCTTCAGGTTGCTAAAGGTATTGCTGAATAAGCATCATGACCTTGGCCTGTTAAGGTACACACCGCAACAACGTGCTTTTGGCCGTTTTTTCTGGAACAGCATGCTGGCTGAAGAACGGCAGCTGTGGAATAAAAGGATAAAAGCCGCAGGCGAAGTGCAGGCCGCTTTTCCAACAGGTAAATCCTACCGGCAAACTATTGATGCCCTGGAAAAAAGGTTGACAATTTTTACTGCTGAAAGCCAGTTGCTGGCAAGGCATCCAACAGATATTGCAGCTATAGCCAGCTACCTGTTTGATGAACTGAAAACAGATGATTCTTTTTGCATCAGTTTTAAAGCCGCAAAGCTGCTGGAAAAATTTGAAGCAACCCTGGCTGATAAAAACGCTGATACAGCCTTCAGGCATAGCATTGAAAATTCGGCGTTAATTGATGAAAAAATTCAACTGGCCAGCCAATGGGTGTCGGCATTTTTAAGCGAGCAGGCCAACCCGGAGAACAACGATTATCTTTTTGAAATAGTTGCTTTGCTGCTCTTCAGGCATGAATCTTTCGACAACATCATCAGTGAGCACCCGGTACAGGTTGTTGAGGGTATAGCCGGCTCTCACCCAAGTATAGAAGAAGGGAGGCTTACATTTAATTACCATGCTTTCATGCAGCTCTTGTCAGGTTACTTTGCTGCAGAAGCACCGGCTTTTGAAAGTTTCAGGAAAGAGCGTCATCATATAACCACGCAGTTAAAAGAAGAATTGCGGCTTTCTGAGTTTGAGCCCAAAGTATTAACCTCTTTTGTAAGGAACAAACTGATAGACCAGGTATACCTGCCTTTGTTTGGCGACAACCTGGCCAAACAGTTAGGTGCTGCCGGTGAAAACAAACGTACGGACCGCTCTGGCATGCTGCTGCTGGTATCTCCGCCGGGCTACGGTAAAACCACTTTGATGGAATACATTGCCAACCGGCTTGGGCTCGCTTTTATGAAGATTAATGGCCCTGCATTAGGGCACGATATCACCTCGGTTGATCCTCTTTCTGCCAACAACTCTGCCGCCAGGGAAGAGTTGAAGAAGCTTAACCTGGCCCTTGAAATGGGTAATAACGTAATGCTGTACATTGATGATATACAGCATTGCAGCCCTGAGTTTTTGCAGAAGTTCATATCGCTGGCCGATGGCACACGTAAAATGGAAGGCGTTTACAACGGCAGGCCCAAAACCTATGATATGAAAACAAAGAGATTTTGCGTGGTGATGGCCGGCAACCCTTATACAGAAAGCGGGGAGAAGTTTAAAATTCCCGACATGCTGGCCAACCGCTCAGACATCTATAACCTCGGCGATATTATCGGTAATACTGCGGACCTGTTTAAGCTTAGCCTGGTAGAAAACGCTTTAACCGCTAACCCTGTATTAAGCCAATTGGCAGCCAGGAATGCTGGAGACCTTTATGCCTTTATCAGCGCTGCGGAAAACGGCACAATAGAAGGGCTTGATTTAAAAGGCAGCTACAGCAAACAGGAAACAGAAACCTATTTGTCTTTACTGGGCAAAGTGCTGAAAGTGCGTGATACGCTGCTAAAAGTTAATGAGGCTTATATTAAATCTGCCGCTATGGACGATGCCTACCGCACAGAACCGCCATTTAAACTGCAGGGATCTTACCGTGACATGAACAAGCTGGTGGCAAAAATTGTGGCTGTAATGAACAACGAAGAACTGCAAACGTTGCTGCTTACGCATTATGAAAATGAATCGCAGACTTTAACCAGCGCCGCTGAAGCCAACCTTTTAAAATACAAAGAACTGGCGGGTGTTTTAACAGAAGCAGAACAAGCCAGGTGGTCATCCATAAAAGAAACCTTTCAAAAAAACAATAAGCTTAAAGGATTGGGCGGAGAAAATGGAATGATGCAGATACTCTCGCAAATGATTGAGTTTACCGAACATGTTGAAGGTATAAAAGAAGCGCTCAAAACCGGTATTCAAAAAGCTGCCGGTAACAAAATGTAGTAACCGACTTTTCATGTATGCCTACCAGAGAATGATGGCCAGCCGGGCTTGCTCAATAATGTACCAGGCGTACAAGAGTGCGACGCAACGATGCTTAATTGATGTTCCTGCCGCCGGGTACAAAAAATTCTTCCTGGTTTTTTAGAACCTTACCGTAGGGCATTTTACTGCCTTGCCGCCACTGCTGTACAAACCCGTTTTTACAAGTGACAATTCATAAGCGCCACGCGACTGGTTATAGCTCTTTAGCAGAGATGAAGTAACGTCATAGTTTACTGTTAGCTTAAAGTCTGCAAGCTGGTAACCCACCATGGGTATAAAAGCGTCGTTGGCACGGTAATAAATGCCGCCTATCAACTGCGTGTTGCCATCGCCGCTAAGGTTGTAGTTAGCGTTAAGGCCAATAACTGTTTCCCAGGCATTGCCCATCTTGCTTATGTAAGCGTTGGGGTTAACAATCCATTGATCGTTGAGCTTAAATGCGCCGTTCAAAAACAGGTTAAAACGCATGGCCAGCCGCTGGTCTGTAAGGGAGTTGGAAGAGAAGAAAGACTCCCTGGGCCTGTTGATATGCGACACGCTGAGGCCCACGTTGTAATAGGTATTGTCGTTGGGAAAATAAGCATAGTTCATGCCGGCCTGCAGGTCAAAATAGCTTACGCTGCTGTAGGCAAACGGCTCGTTGTTGGGAATGGTGATATCAAAGAATTCGCCGTTCCACTGGTTGTCAAATGTAAGTTTGCTAAAGTCAACCCGCTTGTTGCTGTAGCCAATGTTAAAGCCGGTGCTTAACAAGCTATTTAACCCCAGCAACTGGTGATAAGCAATAGACCCATATGCTCTTGTAGAAGTAAGGCCGCCGGTGCCTGCCACATCTCGTAGTAAGGCGCCGCCAACACCCAGCCAGCCATTGTCAAAAGTGTTGTTGAACAACTGAACGTCGCCCCATGCGCTCATGGTTTTGTAGGGATTGTTTATAACACTTGCCCACTGGTTGCGGTAGTTAATACCCACACGCCAATCCACATCCGGCGCAAAACCTGTATTGGCCGGGTTAACCAGTAGTGGTGTATTAAAGTACTGCGAAAAATGCAGGTCCTGCGCATGGGTAATTGCTGCGGTAATGGTAACTGCAATGGCTAAGGCTGCAACCTTGTAATAATGTAATGTTCTGTTCATAAAAACCCTCCTCCTTTCATCTTTAAATCTCCCATAAGTAATATCAGTCAGTAGCAGATGCGCCATACATGGCGTATCTTTTTTTGGGGACGGACATTCGGTATTTCAATATGGCTTCGTTGTGTCACTCACTTGTACTTGCGGTTTTTCATGGCGGCTTTTCAGACCCCATAAGGAGAGACGTAATGCATACGTCTCTACCGCAACAATGTTATGTCGCCACGCTTTTGAAACTTAGTACCATCCGTAAATTCTACATCCAGCACATAGGTGTACACTTCCTGCGGTTGCAGTACACCTTTGTATTTGCCATCCCATCCTATCTTCTGTGAATTGCCTCCATACACCAATGTTCCCCACCGGTTAAAAATGCGCCATGCCAGCTTGCTTATGCCATAACCGCGTACGGTAACATGGTCGTTAATACCATCGCCATTCGGCGTAAAAGCATTGGGTACATCAACCAGCGGCACTACAATTGCCTGCACCGTTACTGAGAATGTATCTGTACAACCATACTGATTATAGGCCACCAGGCTTACCCTGTAATTGCCGGATTCGTTGTAAATATGCGAAACAACGGTGTCTCTTCTAATTGTATTAAGGCTGTCACCATCTCCAAAGAACCATTTATACCTTGTTGCGCCGGTTGATGTATTGGTAAATACATAAGGCGTGTTTTCTTTGGGTGATGTTGGCGTATAAGTAAATGATGCCGTTGGTTTGGGGCTTACAATAACAGTGAATGTGGTATCATGCACCTTATTGCAGGTGGATGTATCTGTAGCTGTAAGCCTTACTGTGTAATTACCGGGTGTTGTATACAGGTGTTCCGGGCTTTCTTCTGTTGATGTGGGCGAGCCATCACCAAAATCCCACAGGAAGTCATGGCCACCGAAAGAAGTATTTTCAAAAACCGCGGTATAAGGTGCGCAGCCAAACGGAGGCGTTGTAAACTGGGCTACCACATTTGCGGCAATGCGCAGGTTAATGGTATCCGCATCCGGGTAATTACAATAATTGGTGTCAATTAAATTAAGTATTACCTGGTAAGTGCCCGGTGCCGCATAAGTGTGGTTAACAGCTTCCATACCCGCGGTGTCCGTTACGCCATCGCCAAAATCCCATACAAAGCTTTTGCTGTTAAAGGGCAGGGTAGCTGTGGAAGTATTGGTGAATTCATATTCCAGCGATTCGCAAAGGCCCACTTTTCTTCTTGTAAAGCCCAGGTTGGCTTTATTGTCTTTGGCCTGTATTTGTACATAAGAAGTATCCGCAACATTACAGGAACTGGAATCTACAGCTATCAGCATTACATTATAAGTGCCTACATTATTGTAGGTGTAAGATGCAGAGGGAATGGTGGTGGTAATCCGGGGGCTGCCGTCGCCAAAGTCCCAGATGTATTGTTTGGCTATGGCGATTGTATCAGTGAAATCTACTCTAAGCGGAATACAGCCAACTTTATCCCTTATCACTCCCTGTATAGAGGAACGCACACCCGTACCAATACCTGCCAGTTCAAAAGCTATTTTAACCATGCCCAGGTTGCAGCGGGATGCTGTTGTGGCAGGGTTAGAAGGGCTCCACACATTACCGGGTATTGTTGGGAAAGTGCCACGTACGCCGCCCCTGTCGCAATTGGCGCAGATGGCGGTATAAATAACACCCATACGGTCAAAGCGGCTGGTGCCGCCATCAACATGGTCGCCAAGACCGCCACGTTCGCCGAAAAAGGTTCCGTATAGCTGGCTTTGTGCATCTTTCTTCAATACAAAAAAGTAAAAGTCGCTGCCATCGGTGCTGCTTTGTATGGCATCAGCAGTTACGCTAAGCCCGTTAGTATAAGCATTGGGATAGCCACCCCCCTGGTTAATACCGCCGCCCCAGCCGGATACATACACGTTCTCGCAACGGTCAACAAGAAATGCCACCGGGGATATATCCGGCGCTGCCTGCCCTTTGCCAAAAACGGTAGAATATTCCCAGCCGGAAATGTCTGGCCTTAGCTTGGCAATAAACTGCCTGCCATTGTTTTGCCGGAAAGTGGCATTAACAACGGGCCAGGTACCCGTGGTAGTGCCCATAATGTAGGGATAACCAAACTTATCAAACTGAACGCCATAAACAAGGTCGTTGCCATTGGTGCCCACGTAAGTTGATTTTACCAGCGCACCCGTACTGTTGTTAATAATGGAGACAAAACCATCGCAAAGGCCGCCCTGGTAACCGCTGAACAGAACACCGCCGGCGCCAACGCCTGGTAAATTATTGCTGACTGTAGCACCGCCTATATAAACATTATTATCAAGCGGGTTAATAGCCAGTACAAAGGCTGCATCATCTTCTGTACCGCCAAGAAAGGTTGACGTAATAACGGTGTTAAGGTTGGGGTTTGTTTTAATAAAAACACCATCCTGCTTGCCACCCCTTGATTTTTGAAATGCGTTGGCGGTGGTGGGAAAATCATCTGACTGTGTACAGGAGGCGAGGTAGATATTGTTTTGCCCGTCCACTATCACTTCACTTCTTGCATCATCGCCGTAGTTACGGTTAATGCTTGTAGCGCCCTGTACGCTGGATGACTCATATTTTGGTTTGATGTTAACACCATCCCTGCCGCTGCCCCCAAATAGCCTTGAACCAACCAGCCTTGAGCCATCGGCACTTATTTTAGCAATAAAAATATCCTCTGTTTTAGCGCCACCCTGGTTACCTGCGCCAAACTTGGCAACCGTAGTTGGAAAATCTGCTGATGAAGTTCTGCCGGCAACAATTAAATCGCCATTGTTGTCAACCACCAGGCTATGCGGCTGCTCGTTGCCGGTGCCGCCCAGGTAGGTGGCGTATAACCTGCGTGTGCCATTGGGAGAAAGTTTAATGATGCCTATATCGCAGGCCGGTACATCTTCATTGGCTCCGCCACCGGAATAATCCGTATCAAAAGAACCGGTGCTTACGGGAAAACCAGTGCCGAATACAATACCGCCGCCATAGAAATTTCCTTCGCCATCATAAGTGGCGGTATAGCCCCAGTTATCAACGGTACTTCCGGCAAAGGTGGAAAACACCAGCGTAGGATCAATAACAAGCGTTTTGGTTTTATCGTAGTTATCCACCTTAAACTTTACGATGTTGTTTTTTACGCTGTATTTACTGCTTACTTCCATGCGCCCTGTTTGCCCGGCCTGGAAAGAGTACGGCTTCAATTCTGAAACCTCACCGGCAGTGGTTTTAATTACCAGGCTTTGGTTTTTCAGTTCCAGCTTTTCGGCGCCTTCAAACTGCAGGGCTATACGTTCTACATCACCGCCGGGGTTTACAATCAAATCGTATTTTAAGTAACTGCCATCCATGTAATAGCGTATGTCAACATTGGGGTAAATGTTCTTGTACAAAACCGCCTGGTATACCTGGCAGTTGGCGCTCCATTTGGAAGGGTCTTTACCTATGAAATAATTGGCTGCTGTATTCAGTGGTTTTTCGGGTATTACCTGTGCGTTGGCAGAAGCATTTATAAATTTCATTTCGTAGGCATGGCTTCGCAGCTTGTAGTCTTTTGGGCCAGCTTGTGGCAACCTGGCCGCAGCGGCCCCGGTATCTGCATGGCTATGGGCATATTCAGCAATACGCCGCATGTCTTCCTGGTTGTTTAATACTACCTTGTAGCCTGTAGAGGTAAGGAAAAATGAACCTCCGTTAAGGTCTCCTTTAAAATGAACACGGCTATCCCACTGCCCCTTGTTTTCAATAAACTCTATGCTCTGGCTTAGTGTATTTTTCCATGCAAACAATACTAAGAGGGTTGCTATACGCGAAAAAATTTTCAAGTTGAAATTTTTTAAAAAGTTACTAATTAAAACGTTCTGCCAACATTTATTGTTGTGGTAATATTGTGCTACACCCTATCTTTTTTTTGAACGGTTTGTTGGATGGTCAATTGTAAATGGTGAATACCCTGGATTAACCTTCCTGCTGCCGTTTTTCTAATCTGTTTCTAATGTTTGCAATGGTTGATGAACGCTATGTTGCGCCACAATCAAAGCCTGTTGCACCTTGCCGAATAAGGAACAAGGCGTACAAGTGAGTGACACAAGTAAAGCTAAATAGTAGCAATGAAGCTAAGCCACAAAAGAAGCATTGTTCCAAGTGACCTTGTTCATCATCTACAAAATACTATTCACCATTACGAAATTCTGCTCCAAACAGTTTTTCCTTTTTGCGAAAGCAGGTAGTTTTTGATTGGTTGGTTTTGGTGCTGAACAAGGTCTTCGTCCTGTTCAAGAATTTTCTCAGCAAAATGTTTAGCGGTTTCGAGCAGGGTTTTATCATTAACCAGGCTGGCCAGCTTAAAGTTAAGCACACCACTCTGGCGGGTTCCTTCAATATCTCCCGGGCCACGCAATTCTAAGTCTTTTTCGGCAATTTTAAAGCCGTCGTTGGTGGCGCACATAATTTTTATACGTTCCTTTCCTTCGTTGCTCACTTTGCTGCCGGTTAAAAGAATGCAAAAACTTTTTTCGCTGCCCCTGCCCACACGGCCCCGCAACTGGTGCAGTTGCGATAAGCCGAATTTTTCTGCACTCTCAATAATCATAACAGACGCGTTGGGCACATTAACACCTACTTCAATTACGGTAGTACTTACCATAATGTGGGTATCGCCCTCAACAAAACGCTTCATATTAACATCTTTTTGTTCGGCGCTCATGCGGCCATGCACCATGCTGATGTAATATTTGGGCTCCGGGAAAAAGCTTTTTACCTGTTCGTAGCCCTGCATCAGGTCTTCGTAGCTAAGCTTTTCACTTTCCTCAATCAACGGGTAAATAATGTACGCCTGCCTGCCTTTTTCAATTTCGGTACGCACAAAGTCCATCACTTTGGCCCGGTAGGTTTCATAGCGGTGCACGGTTGTAATAGGTTGCCTGCCCGGTGGCAGTTCGTCCATTACGCTGTAATCAAGGTCGCCGTATGCGGTCATTGCCAGTGTACGCGGTATAGGCGTCGCCGTCATCACCAAAACATGCGGCGGTATTTCGGCTTTCTTCCAAAGAGCTGCCCGTTGGGCTACGCCAAAACGGTGTTGTTCATCCACTATGGCCAGCCCCAGGTTTTTAAAGTTTACTTTGTCTTCAATTACCGCGTGTGTGCCTGCCAGCATGGTTATTTCGCCCTCCTGCAGGCCCTGCAATATTTTTTTTCTTTCCGATGTTTTGGTGCTGCCGGTTAAAAGGCGCAACTGCACCGGCATATCCTTTAACAAGGCGGACAGGCCGGCATAATGTTGCTGTGCCAATATTTCCGTAGGGGCCATTAAACAGCTTTGAAAACCATTGTCTGCAGCCAGCAACATACACAAGAGCGCAACTATGGTCTTGCCGCTGCCTACATCTCCTTGTAAAAGCCTGTTCATCTGGTGGCCTTTAGCGGTATCGCTCCTTATCTCCCTGATTACCCTTTTTTGGGCGCCGGTAAGCTCAAAAGGCAGGTAGTTGCTGTAAAAGCTGTTAAACAGGTTGCCAACCTTTTCAAATATTACGCCCCGGCTGTTGCGGTGGCGCTCCAGGCGTACCAGGTTAAGCCTAAGCTGGGCAATAAAAAACTCTTCAAACTTCAGGCGGTTAACAGCCTTGTAATAGTCATCCGTTGTTTTGGGAAAGTGCACATCGCAGTAAGCCCGGTAGCGGCTGGTTAGCTGCAGTTGTTCCAATAAATATTCAGGCAGGTTTTCGGGAATATCTTTTTCAGAAAGCTGGGCCAGCAGGGCGCTGGTTAATTTGCCCATCTGCCGTGCATTAAGGCCCCGGGCTTTTAATTTTTCTGTTGTTGGGTAAATAGGCTCAAGAAATGTGCGGCCTTCGGCGCTTACTTCAGACAGCGCTTCAATTTCAGGATGGGTAATCTGCGGTTTACCGTTAAAAAAACCTGTTTTGCCATACACCAGGTATTGCTGGCCGGGTTGCAGCATTTTTTGTACCCAGTTAATGCCCTGAAACCAGGTAAGCTCAATAATGCCGCTGGTATCTTTAAGCTGGGCGGTTAGCCTTTTTGCCCGGCTTTCTCCAACGGTTTCCATATTAAGAAGGGTGCCGGCCACCTGTATGTAATCTGTTTGATAGGTAATATCCCTGATAAGGTTTACCTGGGTTTTATCAATATGGCGGTGCGGAAAATGCTCCAGCAGGTCGCGAAAGGTAAAAATACCCAGTTCTTTATGCAGCATATCGCCACGCAGCGGGCCTACGCCTTTCAGGTACTCAATAGGTGAATCTAATATGGATGGCTGCTGGTGAATAATGCCTTGTTTTTAAGTACGCAAATATCAACGTTAAGTAAATATGTTGAACGGTGCAATGTTCAGTGTTGAAAGTTGTTGGTTTTAGGGTATAAAAATTTTTGAATATGTCGTTGCAAGCCTTTACAAAGTGCCAGGGAGGCGCTGCCGTTAACATGAGGCATTAAAGTAACGAACATAAAACGGTAAAGCCTTGGAGAACTGGAGGCTGTAAAATAAACTGTGTCAAGGTTAAAAAATAAGATAACCTTTAACACATCAAGATGAAGTCAAAAACAGAAACACCGTTCGGGTTTGATTACGAGGCCGTGAAGAACAAGGCCCTGGAACAACTCAAGAGTGGAAAGCCACTATTAGGAAAAGAAGGTGCTTTGGCGCCG
>NZ_VVIP01000003.1:11237-326777 GCF_009650435.1 Foetidibacter luteolus | reverse complement strand
AAGTGAGTCTATATGTAAAAGGTTTCGGTGCAGCGGCAGTCCTAAAATTAGGCTGCAAAGAAGAATTTTGCTAAAAAAAACAAATATGAAACAGCAAACTTCAGCCACAACCGAAACCTTGGACAAAGGTAGAAGCCTGATTGATTTCAGCGGCAAAATCATCTATGTAGGAATAGATGTACATCAAAAAGATTACCAGGTTGCCAAATTATTAAATGGGATTTGCCTGGGTAATCACCGTATGGGCAGCAACAGTGAAGACCTTATTAAACACCTGAATAGCCACTATCCGGGGGCCACATTTAAGTGTGTGTATGAAAGTTCGGCCTGGGGTTTCACCCTTCAGCGTTCACTGCAGTCCGCAGGAATGGAGTGCATCGTGGTTCATGCTGCCGATGTATCCACCAGTGATAAGGAGAAGAAAAGGAAGACCGATAAGGTGGATGCCTTAAAGCTGGCCCGCAACCATGCAGCCGGTGAGCTTAAGGCCATCCATGTACCGGGGGAGGATATTCAAAAAGACCGCAACCTGATAAGATTCCGCAAGAAACTGGTAGGGGATCTAAACAGGAGCAGGAACCGGTTGAAAAGCATATTGAAATACCAGGGCATCCAACTGCCGGCTAAATATGAAAAGACCAACTGGAGCCATAATTTTCTGGAATGGGTGGAACAGGAAGCTCAAAAAGACGAACGGCTGAAAAGCACTTTAGTGCTGATGTTGGAACAAATCAGGTTGCTGCGCCAGTTGCTGTTAAAAACGGAAGGTAAATTGCGGGAACTGAAAAAAAGCCGGTACCAGCAAAATACCAGCCTGCTGTTGAGTGTTCCGGGAGTAGGCCCTACAACAGCCCTGTGGTTTTTGCTGGAAGTGGGCGATATCAACCGGTTCAAAGGATTTGACGCATTGAATGATTTAATAGGTTTCTGTCCTGATACGGACAGCAGCGGCGATAAGGAAAAAGATACCGGTATTACCACCCGGCGCCACAAACAATTGCGCAGCCTGCTGATAGAAGCTGCCTGGCAGGCCATAAGGATAGATCCGGCTTTAATGGATTGTTATCAGGCATTAACCAAAAGAATGAAAGGCAACCAGGCCATTATCCGTATTGCCCGTAAACTGCTGCGCAGGATAAGGGCTGTTTTGATAAGCGGTGTGCCTTATCAAAAAGGTGTGGTAAAGTAACGGGAACAGAAATGAGTTTTTTTAAGCCATCCGGCTTACCGATAGTAATACAAAAGGAGCCGCCATGACGGCCCCCTCTATACTATCGTATAAGCACAGGCCCTATCGCTGGCAGGTTGTCCTCCGGCAGAGCCCGCTTCCTGTTCAGGCCGGTGCACAAACTTAAAAATCTAATTTTGAAGCAAACAGTATTATTCATATCACAGAAAGGTAATATCAAACAGTTATAAGGACTGCTTTTTGTGTCCTGCAGTTGCAACATACTGCTCAAGTGAGTCTGCAGCCTTATACTTTTACTTTATGGGATTAATAAAGATTTGCAGCGGCCATGTGCCGACTGCTGATAGGAGTTTCACCACCTGTGATAAAAATCTTTTTTCCAATGACTTAAAAAAACACAACATATTAACCTTGTTTTGCAACCTTTTTCAGGATGGCAGGCAGCGTATTCCTTTACATAGGAGTGACACAACGGAAGATGCCATCTTGACGATAAGCTGGCCTCCAAAAGAAATTTACATACCAAACCGAAGGTTTGTATAACTACAAATAATGGCTGATGGTTGTTACGAGGTTATTTATATCAAACGGTTTTCTTATAAACTCTTCCGCCCCTGATTCCCGGGCTATCTTTTTGCCTTCGCGGCTGGCTGAGATTATTACGACCGGGATGTTTTTTGTTTCCGGGTTATTCTTTAATGTTTTAGTCACCTCATCACCACCCAAACCGGGCATCCACAGGTCAATCAATATTATATCGGGTTTTTCTTGCTCAACGCGTTCATAAATGTTCAAGCTGTTTGTTTCGGTAAGGGATTGTATGTTGACATTCTCAAGTACAAGCGATATAACATCCAGTATCCCTTCATCATCGTCACAAACCAATGCTTTCTTGTTCATGTTATCCATTTTTTGAAACCGGTAAAGTAAAACTAAATGTTGCACCGGTTTCCCCGTCACTTACCACCCATAGGGTACCGCCATGCGCTTTAACAATCTGGTCGCACACATATAAGCCAATACCCATGCCAGAAAACTTTTTCAACACTTCATCGGCCCGGTAAAACCTTTCAAAAATTTTCTTCTGATCGTCAGGCTTAACGCCAACGCCATAGTCTGTAACGGAAACCTTTATAAAATCGCCCAGGGTATGTACGTGCAACAGCACTTTACTTTGCCCCGGGGAATATTTTACCGCATTCATAAGCAGGTTTATCACCACCTGCTCCATCCTTTCCATATCTCCGTGGCAACTAACCCCGGTTTTGCCGCTTACAGTAATTGTATGCGTACCCGCGATGGCCTGTACACTCTCTACAGCCTCTGCTATCATCGCATCAAAATCGAAACTGCTTTTTTCCAGATCCATTTTACCTGCCTTTATTTTAGTAACATCCAGCAGGCCCGTTATCAGGCGGCTAAGGCGTTCAATATGTTGCTGCGTTTTGCTGATGAGCATCGTCGTACGTTCATGGTTACCCGCGGCAACAGATGCCTCCATTAATTGCACATATCCTTTAACCGTTGTAAGGGGCGTTTTAAGTTCGTGAGAAGCAATGCTCAGAAAATCATCTTTCCTACGTTCAATTATAACCCGGTCAGTAATATCTTCCAGGGCCAGCAGTATCCGGTTTTTATAGCTGCCTTCATTTACAATAAGCCTGGCATTCAGCATCATTATTTTGGGGCCGATATGCGGAAAATCGTGCTCTACCAAAAAGCCCTCGAAAGGATTATTATATGGCAATACTTTTTCAAGCAATTCAACCAGCGCAGGTATGTTCCATTGGCCATTTCCCAACTCATAAATTTTCTTGCCTATGGTTTCGTTTGCTGCAACCTTAAAGGTGTTATAGAAAAAATTATTGGCGCTTAACACAACCATGTTTGAGTCCAGCACCAACAGGCTTTCTCTTATGGTTTGTATAATTGTTTCAAGGTATGCCTCGTGTTCCCTGATATGCTTAATGCGGTCTTCAATGCGGGCTTCCAGGTTTTTACGTTCCTGCTGCAAAGCAAGCTCTGATTTCTTACGCCAGCTTATATCATTTTGCACACCTATGAAATGGGTAACAATACCCTGCGGATTTTTTACCGGAGAAAGGTAAAGCTCATTCCAGAACTGGGATCCGTCCTTGCGGTAATTTCTCAGCTCAACCACACATTCGGTACCTTTTTCTACGGCATCCTTTATTAATAATCTTGCCTCCTGCCCACGGTCATCTCCCTGTAGAAAACGGCAGTTATGGCCAATAATTTCTTCTCTTTTATAGCCAGACAAAACCTCGAAAGCCCTGTTGCAGAAAATAATCGGGTTATCCGGCTGCTGGTTATCGGTAATAATAATTCCGGAACCCGAAGCATTTATCGCGTTCACCAGTAAGCTCAGTGTTTCTACGGAAAAGCTGTTTCCCGGGAATGACTTGTTATTACTCATAATTATAATATCGTTTGCCTGAAAAAGCAGCGATTTTGATTGCGTGGGCTGTTAAACCAATACTATACCAAACCACCTCAAAGCCCGTGGGTTTGTAAATTTTAGGAAGATTTAAGATTGCTTTAAAACATGTTGTTACCTAACATTTAATGGCCGTTAATTGTTCTGTTAAAACAGAAGTTTACTTTAAATATCTTACCCGGCCCAAAGCATCACTCAAACAATCTTATTGCAACAGCGCAGTAGTTAGCGCCATACCTGACAACTACAATTGTATTGTGTATCTTACTTTTAAATATCGCCTTTCATGCGCAACTATAAACCACTGCTGTATATACTCGCTATCATTAAACTACTTGCCCCGTTTATACTGCAAAGCAGCTTTTACCAGCCGCACCGCGATGAGTTTTTGTACCTGGCCGAGGGCCGCCATATGGATTGGGGCTATATGGAAGTACCTCCCCTGCTGAGCGTATTTGCCTGGCTTACCAACTTGTTTGGCGGCAGCATGTTCTGGATAAAAATCTGGCCTTCATTGTTTGGCGCATTTACCTTTTTGCTGGTTGGTAAAATTGTACTGTCGCTTGGGGGCAGGGCTTTCGCACTTATACTTGCCTGGCTGCCCTTTGTAATAGATGGTTATATGCGGCTGTTCTACCTGTTTCAACCCAATTTCCTGGAAGTTTTTTTTTGGACGGCCATTGGATATTGCATTACACGCTATATTCAAACAAACCGTAACCTGTGGATATATATTACAGGTATTGCCATTGGCCTGGGGCTTATGAGTAAATACTCTGTGGCTTTTTATACCGCGGCCATTTTGGGTGGCCTGCTGATAAGCAGGCACCGTAAAATATTCCTGAACAGGCATTTGTACCTGGCCGCAGGCATCGCATTGCTTATCTTTCTTCCTAACATCATTTGGCAATATAACCACCGCTTTCCCGTATTGGCCCACATGGATGAGCTTCAGCAGGAGCAATTGCAGTTTATCAGCCCGGCAGATTTTATCATCAGCCAGTTTATGATGAACCTGCCCTGTGTGTTTGTTTGGCTTGCCGGGCTGGCTTTTGTTGTTTTTTCTGAAAAAGGAAAGCCTTACCGCCCGTTTGGCTGGGCATACCTTATTGTTATTGTATTGTTACTGGTATTGCATGGCAAAGATTACTATGCCCTGGGCGCTTACCCGGTACTATTTGCATTTGGCTCGGTGTATATTGAAGAATCTACCTTAGGTAGCTTTAGATGGACACGCTATGCCATGCTGGCCTTTTCCCTGGCTTTGGGGCTATTTGCCTTGCCGGTAGTGCTCCCCCTGGCAAAGCCTGAAAGGTTGGCTGCTTACTATGAAAAAACCGGCCTTAACAAAACAGGTTCTTTTAAGTGGGAAGATCTGCAAATGCACCCGCTGCCACAGGATTTTGCAGACATGATGGGCTGGAAAGAAATGGCTATGCAGGCCGGTGTTGTTTACAACAGCCTGCCCAAACCCCAACGGGATAGTACGCTTGTATATTGCCGGGGCTATTATTCCGCCGGAGCTTTAAACCATTACCGCAGGGAAGCAGGCTTACCGGAAGTTTACAGCGATAATGCATCTTTTCTTTTCTGGATGCCGGACGATTACAGCCGCTTCAGGCATCTTTTGCTGGTTGCCCACAACATACCCGGTAAAGATGACGTGGTTTTTCAACAGTTTGAAAAAATGACGGTTAAAGACACCATGAACATGCCGCTTTTTCGCGAAACAGGCATGAAATTCATTCTGTTTGAAAACGGCAACGATTCGCTTAGCAACATTACACGGCAGGGCGTGGCTGCCCTGAAGCGCAGGTTTATCCGTTAACAGGGGGCTTTCACTTTTTCAAAACCCATTCACTCAAATTATCATACCATTCACACAACAGCAGACAGTTGGTTTAAGCTGCTGCCTATTTTTGCAGCGGTTTTTCATAGGATATTGGATTATTAAACGGGGAAGCATTTCTATGCAAGCCCTTTTTTATTTTATTCAACCCCGTATCAGTGGCACTATTGCAGATATACAACGCACCGCACCTGCACAACAGCAACATTTTGTTACATTTGGCAATACAACCCAGCAACATGAAAGAATTAAACAGGCCTGTACGTGTATTGGTTGCCAAAGTTGGCCTGGATGGCCACGACAGGGGCGCCAAAGTAATAGCTACTGCTTTACGCGATGCAGGCATGGAGGTTATTTACACCGGCCTGCGCCAAACACCGGAAATGGTAGTAAACGCCGCCCTGCAGGAAGATGTAGATGCCATTGGCGTAAGCATACTCAGCGGCGCACACATGACGGTTTTTCCCCGGCTGTTAAAAGTAATGAAAGAGAAAGGACTGGATGATGTACTGCTTACTGGCGGCGGTATTATACCTGATGATGATATGAAAGCACTTAACGATATGGGCGTTGGCAAGCTCTTTCCCCCGGGTACCAATACCTCGGATATAGCGGGTTACATAAAAGGCTGGGTAACAAGCAACAGGGCATTTTAAACCTTTATCTACGCTATTATTACCAGGGATTTTTTTATGGACCCGGAAGAAGATGCTGCTATTGGGCTTTACTGTAGCCTGTCCCGAGAGGAACGATTCGGGATCGCACTCTTGTACATTCTAAACATATTCGTCTTTCTCTTCACCTTCGTTAGAGCCTGCCAAATGGCAAGAATCGCTATCCTCAAACATCCCTGTTATTTGCCTACCCGGTTATCGCAGCAGTTTCTCTTCTCTTTTACTGGCCCTCAGCATCTCCCTTTTACCGGGCGGCCCTGGCAGTTTTTCTACTGTAAACCCTGCGGTTTGAATAGCCCTTCTTACATCGCCCTTACTGCAATAGGTTACCAATATGCCGCCGGTCCTCAAAATCTCAAATAGCTGCCGGAAAATTTCAGCCGTCCATAATTCCGGCTGTGCGGATGGTGCAAATGCATCATAATAAATAACATCATACGCATCTTCACCGGCTGCCCGCAGGTATTGCTGTAAGGGTAGCTTTATCTTATGCAACGTAAACAAAGCATGAATGGGGATGTCTTCACCAGCATTACCGGCATGCATGACGGCAAAAGCATCTGTCAAAAGTCCGTTATTCATTAATGCTGTATAATTCAATAACCCGGCTTCGGCGGCAGATACCGGGTATGGCTCCACCGCAGAATAAAAAACCTGTTTTTGATGCTGTAAAATATACTGCAGGCTCAGTAATGCATTTAGCCCGGCGCCAAAGCCCATCTCAAAAACGCGTAAAGGTTCGTGGCGGGGTTGCCGCTGTAACATATAATCAAGGCCATGCTTTATGTAAACATGCCTGCTCTCCTGCCAGGCGCCGTGCCGGCTATGGTAGGTTACCCGCATTTGCGGTATGGCAATCGTGCTAAAGCCGTCTGCCGTTAGCTGTATTTCACGTTGCATGGTTAACAAAAAAATTAATGACAAATTATTTTTAAGGTCCTTTATTTAAGCCGCAACCAACGCATGGTCGCATACTAATTTTAAAGTTAGCGCAAAACTGTGCCTTTTCCTTTTGTTTGAATTTCATAACTTAGCCCCATGCAGCGTGTAGAAACTATTGAAGATTTTTATAAAAGGCTTAACCTTACAGATCGCCATGCTTCCGCTGTCAGCAATGGCCGGCAAATGGGGCATTTTAATGTATATCCCCGCATGGGCATCTGCAAAAGCCAGGCTCCGTATAACCGGCGGGATTTCTATAAAATATGCCTCATCAAAGGCAATGGCATATTGCATTTTCCTGGTAACGACATCCATATTGATAAGCCCGTTTTTTTGCTGGCCAACCCAGACCTTCCTTACACCTGGGAGTCAACTTCCGATAACCAGTCTGGCTATTTCTGCCTTTTTAAAGAAGATTTTTTAGACAAGCCCAACCGTAAAGACAGCATTTACGATTCGCCTCTTTTTCATTTGGATACCACCCCGCTTTACTTTGTAACGGCAGAACAGGAACATTGCATCAGCAGGCTTTTTGTGCTGATGCTGGAAGAAATGGAAGCAGATTATATTTACAAGTACGACCTGATACGCAACTACGTGTACCTGCTGCTGCATGAAGCCATGAAACTGCAAAGCGCAGACTCTTATTCTAAGCATACATCCGCTTCGGCACGCATTACGGCTATGTTTATAGAATTGCTGGAACGCCAATTTCCCATTGACTCGCCGGAACATATCTTACAACTGAAAACCGCCAACGATTTTGCCGAAAAATTATCCGTGCATGTAAACCATTTAAACCGGGCGGTTAAAGAAATCACAGGCAAAACCACTACCGAACATATTTCCGAACGCATTACAAGAGAAGCAAAAGCTTTATTAAGGTACGCAGACTGGACGGTAGCCGAAATAGCTTACAGCCTGGGTTTTGAATACCCGGCCTATTTCAATAACTTTTTTAAAAAGCATACAGCACAAACCCCCGGCGCTTTTCGGGGCTCAATGTTTGAAATTTTCAACTAATTGTTTGAAAAGTGCAATTACCGGAATATTAGGCTGCTTTAATTTTACCCTTCATTTAATAACCTGTAGTAAATAGTCTTCCCCACTCTAACGAAGTTTCGCTGTCATACCTTTTTAAAAATTATTTGGGATAACATCCCGGCTGTAATTGCATGTAACATGTTAAAGCGTACGTCTTTTTATGTATTAATGATATCAGTGGCCTTTACTCTACCTGCCCATGCACAGGTGCTTACCATTAAGGAGGCTGTGCAAACAGCGCTCACTAATTACCCGGCAATTAAGGCTAAAGCCAGCTATGTCAATGCTTCCAAAGCATCAGTAAAGCAAAGCATCAACGATTACCTGCCGGATTTCAATATCTCTTTCCAGCAGGATTATGGCACCATCAACGGGCAAAGCGGCCCCTTATACGGTTACCGCGGCTTAAGCGTGGCTTCAGGCGGCCCTGCGCTCAGCCACCAGAACTGGAATGCCGCTTTTGGCGCTTTGTACCTTGCCAACATCAATTGGGACTTCTTTTCTTTCGGCCGTGCAAGAGAAAAAATTAAAACCGCCAAAACGGTACAGGCAAGAGATGAGAGCGACCTTGTGCAGGAGCAGTTCCAGCACCAGGTAAGGGTGGCCGCGGCCTACCTTAACCTGCTGGCAGCCCAGCGCCTTACCCGCTCCTGGCAAAACAACCTTCAACGGGCAGAAACATTGCGCAGCAACGTGGTTACCAGGGCTAAGAATGGACTTATTGCCGGGGTTGATTCATCCCAGGCCAATGCGGAAGTTTCCAGTGCCAGAATCTCGCTAACCCGCGCCATTGATGCGGCACAGGAACAGGCCAACCAACTGGCGCAGTTAATGGGCGTACCGGCGCAGGATTTTGAGCTGGATACCAGCTTCATTATTCGGGTACCCGTTAACGCCAACGATACGGCGCAACTGCAGCAGCACCCATTGCTTAAGTTTTACCAAAACCGAATAGCCGTAAGCGATGAGCAGGCCCGGTATTTTCACACGTTTAATTACCCAACTTTTTCAGCTTTTGGCATCATACAAAGCCGCGGTTCAGGGTTCGATTTTGATTACGGACAACTTAACCAAAACCTTAGCGCCTACAAAGGCGATTACTGGAGCGGCGTTAAGCCCATCCGCAGCAATTACCTGCTGGGTGTTGGCATGGTTTGGAACCTTACCCAGCCCCTGCGCATAAAGCACCAGGTGGCTTCACAAAAATTTGTTTCCAAAGGTCTGCAGGATGAATACGAACTGGTTAACCAGCAATTAAAAGCCAGGGCCGTACTTGCCGACAATAAAATGAAGAATGCGCTAAGCAATTATGCAGAAGCCCCGGTGCAGGTTAAAGCCGCATCAGACGCTTACCTGCAGAAAAGCGTGTTGTATAAAAACGGGTTAACCACCATTATTGATGTTACGCAGGCGCTATACATAGTTAACCGGGCAGAAACAGACAGGGATATAGCCAATGTAAACGTGTGGCAGGCGCTGCTGTTAAAAGCAGCCGCCGGCGGAGATTTTGGGTTGTTTATAAATGAGTTTTAGAAAAGTGGTTATGGCGCCTCCCCAAGCTGCGCAAGGGGCCGGGCTATCCGCTGCTACTCCGCCACAAGGCAGCGCACAATGCCTTCAGCGGGGTATCCGCTTCTATCCCTGGCGCTTAGGTGCAGCAGCGTAATTTTATTTTAAGCTTATGCAGGTGGGCACAGGTTAAAAATATTACAGTACAAAAAATGCAAACTGAAAATACATACACTTTACAACCGGCCCAGGTGCTGTTAATGGCTGTGTGCACCGGTTTAATAGTGGCCAATATTTACTACTGCCAGCCACTCGTGGTGCTTATCAGCAAAGAGTTTGGCATTACCGAGAACAGGGCCGGTTTCATTACCTTTTTAACCCAGGCCGGTTATGCCGCAGGCCTCCTGTTTTTTGTGCCGTTGGGGGATATGCTTAACCGCAAAAAACAAATTGTTATTACTACCGGCATGGCTGTTGCAGCGTTACTGGCCTCTGCTTTTTCACCCTCCCTGGTGGTGCTGGAAATTGCGAGTGTATTACTGGGCGCATCATCCATTATACCACAGTTAATACTGCCGTTAGGCGCCAGTTTGTCTGCACCTGAAAAAAGGGGTAAAGTGGTGGGCACCATTATGAGCGGCCTGCTGTTGGGCATATTGCTGTCCCGCACATTAAGCGGCTTTATAGGCGCCTGGCTGGGCTGGCGCTACATGTTTGGCATAGCCGCGGTTATCAGCAGCATCCTGTTAATTGTCATGCACCTTAATTTTCCCGGTAATAAACCAAATTTTACAGGCACTTATTCGTCGTTGATGCGGTCGTTGCTAACCTTGATTAAAGACCAACCGCTGCTTCGCGAAGCAGCGGCCATCAATGCCCTTGCCTTTGCCACATTTGGCATGTTCTGGACAACGATGGTATTGCATTTTTCCGGCAAGCCATTTAATTACAACAGCAACACCATCGGCCTGTTTGGCCTGGCCGCAGCGGCCGGTGCACTTTTCGCCCCGCTGGTAGGTGGCTCGGCCGATAAAAGAAACCCACGCATAGCTATTGGCTACGGCATTGTCATCATGTTTTTAGGCTACTTGCTGTTTTATATTTTACCAACTTCGGTTACAGGCATAGTTATCGGCATTGTTTTGATTGACCTGGGTATGCAGTGTGTGCATGTATCTAACCAGGGCCGCATTTATGCTTTACTGCCCCAAGCCAGGAACCGGTTGAACACGGTGTATATGACGGCCAGTTTTATCGGCACTTCACTTGGCTCTGCACTGGGTTTGTGGGCATGGGGACAGTTTGGGTGGGCCGGGGTATGTATTGCGGGTATGCTGTTAATGCTGGCCGCGTTGGGTGTTTATGCAGCCACCTATAAAAAGAAAAAGCCGGTATTGCGGGTGGCGTAGCAGGTTGCCGGTTAATGGTTGCTGGTTGCAAGTTGCTGGTCTGTTGATAGGTAAGTTGATGATGTTTTGCAGGGCTGATGAAAGTGAGAGGATAACGGGTACCAGCCAATTGAGGGCATACATTTTGGCTAAAGCCGGTTATAACTTATAACCCAACGCCTAAGCCTTGGGTTAATAAAGCTGGGCGATATGGCTTTAGCCAAAGATTGAAATAAACAATGCGTTTATGTCTTGAACCCGCAAACAATATTCAACACTCAATATTCAAATGGAGAAAATTGGGAATGGACAAATACACAACAGCACAAAATCAAGGAACAGGTTGCAGGATGTTGAGTGTTGAATATTTTTTAGCCCTGGGTTTAAAAAACCTGTTGCACAATGGCGAATACTGAACAGAACGTACAAGAGTGCGACGCAAGCAAAGCCCAATGGCAGTAACTCAGCCGGGCTCATAAAAATTTTTCGGAAAGCGAAGCTTTTCCTGGCATAAAACATTCAATTTTTTACAATGGGATTAATAAAAGGCGCATTAAGAAAACCAATTTCCATTATGGTATTGGTGGCAGGGTTGTTTTTCTTTGGCATTAAGGCGGTTAATACAATTAAGATAGATATTTTCCCCAAGCTTGACCTGCCGGTTATATACCTGTCGCACCCTTTTGGCGGTTATACCCCCACGCAGATGGAGGCCTTTTTTGGTAAGCAATATGTAAACCTGTTGCTCTATGTAGGCGGCGTTAAAAGCATTGAAACCCGCAACATACAAGGCCTCACGCTGATGAAGCTGAGCTTTTACCCCGGCACCAATATGGCGCAGGCCGCGGCAGAAGTGTCAGCCTTCAGCAACCGTGCCCAGGCCATATTTCCGCAAGGCAGCAACCCGCCTTTCATTATGCGTTTTGACGCTTCTACCCTGCCTGTAGGGCAACTGGTATTAAGCAGCAACCAACGCAGCAACAATGAACTGCTGGATCTTGCCAATACCTACATACGCTCATCCTTTACATCCATACCCGGCCTTGTTTCGCCGGCGCCTTTTGGCGGTAACATTCGCACCATTGTTATTAAGGCTAACCCTGAGCTGCTGCGGTCTCACAACCTTACCCCTGACCAGTTGGTGGAGGCCTTACGCATCAACAACCAAACAACCCCATCTGGCAATGTGCGTATTGGCGATTACAATTATATTACCCCAACCAATACCATTGTAAAAACCATTGAAGATTTTGAAAACATACCGTTATTTAAAGGCGGCGTTCAAAACCTTTATCTTAAAGATGTGGCCACCATTGAAGATGGCGCCGATATTACCAGCAGCTATGCACTGGTAAATGGCAAACGGTCTATTTATATGCCCATCACCAAATCGGCAGATGCCTCAACCTGGGAGGTAGTGCAGAACCTGAAGAAAAACCTGCCCCGCTTCCAGGCGCTGTTACCCGAAGATGTTAAGCTTTCCTACGAGTTTGACCAGTCTGTATATGTTATCAACGCCGTAAAAAGCCTGTTAAGCGAGGGGGCCATAGGCGCCATACTTACAGGATTGATGGTACTCTTGTTCCTGGGCGATGCCCGTGGCGCATTGATTGTAATATTGACCATACCAACATCCATTATATCCGGGGTATTGTTTTTGCAACTGTTTGGCCAAACCATTAACATCATGACGCTTAGCGGCCTGTCGCTGGCCATTGGTATATTGGTGGATGAAAGTACCGTTACTATCGAGAACATTCACCAGCACCTTGATATGGGCAAGCCCAAGGCCCTTGCAGTCTGGGATGCCTGTAAGGAAATAGCTTTTCCCAAACTGCTGATATTGTTTTGCATACTGGCAGTGTTCGCCCCGGCATTTACCATGGGCGGTATACCCGGCTCGTTGTTTTTGCCACTGGCCCTGGCCATTGCCTTTTCCATGATCACTTCGTATATACTGGCGCAAACCTTTGTGCCCATTATGGCCAACTGGATAATGAAGGGTCATAAAAAGCACAAAAAAGCGGATGGCACCCCCATGACCGATGCGGAAGAATATGCCGCCAGCCACATAACAGAAGCCGATACCTGGGAACAAAAGAAACACCTGGTGGAAAAAACGGAAAGCAATGGCAAGCTGAGTGTGTTTGAAAGGTTCAGGGCCAGGTTTATGCGCTTTCTGCAACGCATTATGCCTTACCGCATGCCCATTGTATTGGGGTATATTGTGCTGGTATCCCTTGCCGTGGTGGGTGGCTTAAACGATACTGGCCGCGATGTACTGCCACGTGTAAACGGCAGCCAGTTTCAGTTACGCATACGTTGCCCGGAGGGTACCCGCATAGAACGTACGGAAGACTCTCTGCTGAAAACTTTACAGGTGCTGGAACAAATAACAGGTAAGGACAATATTGATATTACGTCAGCTTTTGTGGGCGCACACCCGGGCCTATTTTCCACCAGCCCCATTTACCTGTTTATGGCAGGCCCGCATGAAGCTATTTTGCAGGTAAGCCTTAAAGAACATTATAAAGTAAACCTGGACGACCTGAAAGACAAGCTGCGCAATAAACTGCATGAAGCCATGCCAACCCTGAAGCTTTCTTTTGAGCCCATTGAATTAACGGATAAGATACTAAGCCAGGGCTCGCCCACACCCATAGAAATAAGGCTGGCAGGCCGCAACAAAAAGCAGAATGAACAATATGCCAACAAGATAATTGACAAGCTGAAACAAATACCCTATATGCGGGACGTTCAGATAGCGCAGAGCACCAGGTATCCCGCCATCAACATTAACATAGACAGAACCAGGGCTTCTCAACTGGGGGTGGATGTAACGGATATCTCCCGGTCGTTGATCGCATCAACATCTTCTTCCCGCTATACGGAAAAAAACATCTGGCTGGATGAAAAAAGCAACCTGGCTTACAGCGTGCAGGTAGAGGTTCCTGAAAACCAGATGACGGGCATTACAGACATTAGTGAGATACCCATTTTGCGCAATGCGGCCAGGCCCGTACTGGGCGATGTGGCCAGCATACAGCGGGACACCACTTATGGCGAAAACGATAACCTGGGCGCCATGCCTTACCTTTCTGTTACAGCTAACCTGTACAACACAGACCTTGGTACCGCCACTACGGATGTAAAGAAAGCGCTGGCTTCGCTGGGTGAAATACCACGTGGTTTAACGGTTGAGCCCATTGGCTTAAGCACGGTGCTTACAGACACGTTAGACAGCCTGCAATCAGGTTTAATAGTTGCCATTGTTGTTATTTTTTTAATGCTGGCAGCCAATTTCCAGTCGTTCAAGGTGTCGCTGGTGGTGCTAAGTACAGTGCCGGCCGTACTGCTGGGCGCATTGCTGCTGCTCAAGTTAACCGGCTCCACGCTTAACCTGCAGAGCTATATGGGCATCATTATGTCCGTAGGTGTATCTATAGCCAACGCTGTATTGCTGATAACCAATGCGGAACATTTGCGCAGGCACAGCGGCGACTCTGTGGCGGCAGCCAAAGAAGCTACGGCATTACGCCTGCGGCCCATTTTAATGACAACCGTGGCCATGGTGGTGGGCATGATACCGATGGCTTCAGGCATGGGAGAAGGCGGCGACCAGGCCTCACCCCTTGCCCGTGCAGTAATTGGCGGCCTAGTAGCATCTACCTTTGCTGTGTTGTTTGTACTGCCGCTGGTGTTTGCATGGGTACAAAAGAAAACATCCACCGCATCTGTTTCGCTTGACCCGGAAGATGAGGAAAGCAATCATTACATACCAGCGAAATAGAAATTGGCCCGGCAAAATACAGTTTTTGGCACTTAGCGGCATTGCTACTATGAAGCTTCGTTGTGTCACTCACTTGTACTGTACATCTTTACTGGGCAGCAAATCCGCATCCCGCAGCATTGTGTTAGTAAGTTAGGCTGTCAGCCCGAGCCTGTCGAAGGCGGATTGATATAAAACCGGCTTGAATTACCCGGTTTCGACAAGCTCAACCTGACATACACTGTTTAACTTAATGACATTGTACCGCAGCATTGCGGGGTACGTTTTGTCCGCTACCCGGCATTGCGCGGCAGGCATTAATTTTCAAACACGCTTAATTGCAATGATTAAGCGCCAACAAATAATATAATGGCAATGAAAAAAATAGTTACGGATACATCTTCTTCCTGGTTATTGATAAGTATAGCTGTAGCCGGTTTGTTAAGCGGTTGCGGCCCATCTGAAGCCAAAACAGAAGAAAAGAAAACTGAAAAAGAAGCCGCACCGGCAGCGGTGGAAGTAATTGCGCTGGAAAAAGGCATGCTTTCCACCACTTACAAAACACCGGGAGAATTAATTGCTTTTCACCAGGTTGACCTGTATGCCAAGGAGAACAGTTTTGTAAGAAAGCTTTATGCGGATGTAGGCTCCGAAGTTAAGGCCGGGCAGCTGCTGGCCAGCCTGGAGGCGCCGGAACTGGCTTCGAGGATAGCCGGTGCGGAAAGCAGGCTGAAGTCGCAGGAAGCTGTTTACACTGCCAGCAAAGCCAATTACGACAGGCTGTACGAAACCAGCAAAACGCCGGGCACCATATCTCCCAACGACCTTGACCAGGCAAAGGCCCGCATGAATGCAGACCTTGCCCAACTGGAAGCCGCTAAGGCCGGCTTTAAAGAAGTTAGCATTATACAAGGCTACCTGGAAATAAGGGCGCCGTTTGATGCGGTGGTTACTGCCAGGAATGTTTCCGGGGGCGCCTATGTAGGGCCATCGGGCAAAGGTTCTGAGTTTCCTTTGTTTACTTTACAGGAACAGAAACACCTAAGGCTGGTGGTGGCCATACCGGAATTGTACACAAGCTACCTGAGCAATCAAAATGAGGTGAATTTTACGGTAAAAGCCCTGCCCAACGAACGCTTTAAAGGCAAGATAAAACGTCTGTCGGGCGCACTGGATACCAGGCTTCGTACAGAACGCATTGAACTGGATGTGGAGAACAACAACAAAAAGCTGTTGCCCGGTATGATAGCGGAAGTAACCATACCCCTGCCTTCCAGGGACAGTTCTTTTGTAGTGCCTAAAACAGCGGTTGTTAACTCTACAGAACGCCTTTTTGTTGTGCGGCTTAACGGTGGCAAGGCAGAGCGTGTTACTGTTCAAAAAGGCCGTGAGGCAGATGGAAAAACAGAAATTTACGGCGCTTTACAAACTGGCAACCATCTGTTAAAAACCGGCAGCGAAGAAGTAAGGGAAGGCACAGAAGTTAAGAATGTGAAAGTGGTGGAGTAAAGACGGGATGCTTTCAAGAAAAAATATAAAACGTAGATGATTTAAAATAGAAAGAGTTAGTTTTTATATGATAAGTTGGAAACGCATACTGCATACAAAATAATTAGCAGATTCTACTTTCGGGTGAGGGATTGCAGCGGCTACCCCGGTGAGGCAATTGCAGCGGGGCTTCTGTGCCGGAGTAATAGCACAAGCGAGGAAAAGCAACTAAATGTTGCTTTGACGAAGGTTGCGAACGCAGTTCTGGCAGACCCCTTGCGATAGCTTGGGGCACCCCAAAAAGCAAGTATGAAGGGCGAAGTACGAAGTACTTTTTTTATGTAGTTGCCTCTGCCTCACTCGCTATTTGCCACTTTCCCACTTGCCAACAGTTTGCCCGTGATTTGATATTCTTTGTTCAATAATCCACTTGCTGTAGCCCACCAGATTTGTTTCAGACATTCTTCTTACATTACATAAAAATTGCTGCCGCATGTTACAACCTTGGCAAACAGGTAAGGTCATCCGTATTGAAGATGCCACACATAATACCAAACGCTTTTGGATTGAACTGCCCGAAATGAGCAGTTTTGATTTTAAACCCGGCCAGTTTGTTACGCTTGACCTGCCCATACATGAGCAGAAAAATAAACGGTGGCGCAGCTATTCTATTGCCTCTTGGCCTGATGGCACCAATGTTATTGAACTGGTTATTGTTTTGCTGGAAGGCGGACTGGGCACTACGTACCTTTTTAATGAAGTTAGCGTTGGCAGCGAGTTAACCCTGCGGGGGCCGCAAGGCGTATTTATTTTGCCGCAAACAATTGAAAAAGATTTGTTTTTTATATGCACAGGCACCGGCATTGCGCCTTTTAGAAGCATGGCTCATTACATACAATTGCACAACATACCCCACAGGAACATTTACCTGATATTTGGGTGCCGGCTGCTGTGCGACAACCTTTACGGCCCTGAACTGCGGGAACTGGAAAAAAAGCTGGAAGGGTTTAAGTACCTGCCAACCTACTCACGGGAGCCGGAAACCAATACCGAGGTTGCACGGGGTTACGTACACCGTATTTACGAAGACTTAATTAATGGCAGTAAACCGGAAGCTAACTTTTTCCTGTGCGGCTGGAAGAATATGATTGACGATGCGAAACGCAACATCATCTCTCTTGGTTATGACAAGAAAGACATCCACCAGGAACTGTACGGCTAGGTTGAGCAGTTGTTATTAGGAAACTTTCAGTTCAGGCTTAACATTGCCCAAACGGTCACGTAAGTCCTTGTTCTCAGCTTCCAGGTCTGTAATTTTTTGCTCTAAGGACAAAATCCTGGAATGGTTAGACAACATTTCGTTTTCCAGTTTCAACACTCTTTTTTTGCTTTTAGCTATTACTCCCCGCTTTGAAAGGAGTCCGATAACAAAGGCGGCAATTGCAATGCCGGCCACTATGGCCACAGGAACGGTGCCCGCAATGGCGAGAAAGGGATAGGTAACTGTCATAAAAGGAATTTTTGTTTACCAGTTTCGGGACGACTTTTTTGCTGAAACGACATTTCGGCGGTATTGGATTAACAAAATTGGTGTCAGTTGTCTAATAGCGGGGTAAACAAAAGTAATGTTAATTTATTTCATGCGCAAGTTTATTTCTTATTTCTGTAATATGAATCCTTTCCTGTAACATGCTGTCCCTGTGGCGTATAGTCACTGTTCCGTCATCTTTTGTCTGGTGGTCTACCGTTATACAAAATGGTGTACCAATAGCATCCTGGCGGCGGTAACGCCTTCCAATCGCATCTTTTTCCTCGTAAAAACAACGGAAATGGGGGCGGCAATCGTCCATAATCTGCCGGGCAATTTCGGGAAGGCCATCTTTTTTGGTAAGTGGCAATACAGCCAGTTTAATGGGTGCTATGGCTGGCGGAATGCGCAATACCACACGGCTGTCTTTTGGCCCGCCTTCTTTGGTAAGGTCTTCTTCATCGTAGGCGTGGGAAAGTACCAGCAAAAACATCCTGTCCAGCCCTATGGATGTTTCTATTACATACGGCACATAGTGCTGGTTTATCTCAGTATCAAAATAAGTAAGCTTCTTATTGCTAAACTGCTGGTGGCGGCCCAGGTCATAATCCGTACGGGAGTGTATGCCTTCCACCTCTTTAAAGCCAATAGGGAATTCATATTCAATATCCAGCGCTGCATCAGCATAATGCGCCAGTTTAACATGGTCGTGATAGCGGTATTTCTCCGCAGGTATGCCCAGGCTTAAGTGCCATTTTAAACGGGTTTCTTTCCAGTATTCGTACCATTCTTTCTGTGTGCCGGGGCGTATAAAGAACTGCATCTCCATCTGTTCAAATTCCCTCATGCGAAAAATGAACTGCCGGGCCACAATTTCGTTCCTGAAAGCCTTGCCGGTTTGTGCAATGCCAAACGGTATTTTCATCCTGGCCGTTTTCTGCACATTTAAAAAATTCACGAAAATACCCTGGGCGGTTTCAGGTCTCAGGTAAATGGTGCTTGCATCATCAGCTACGGAACCTATTTCTGTAGAGAACATCAGGTTAAACTGGCGTATATCCGTCCAGTTGCAGGTTTCGCTAACGCTGCATACTATCTTATTATCATCAATTAATTGCTTAAGGCCGGCAAAATCTTCTTTTGCCAGCAACTGGTCCATGGCATCCAATAAAGCTGCAGCCTGCCCTTCGCCTTCTGCTCCTTTTTCTTTCAGCTTATCGGCATGCGCTTCAATTAAATGGTCAACCCGGTAGCGTTTTTTGCTGTCCTTGTTGTCAATCATCGGGTCGCTAAAATTATCAACGTGGCCGCTGGCCTTCCAGGTGGTGGGGTGCATAAATATGGCCGCGTCAATGCCCACTATGTTGTCGTGCATCTGCGTCATGCTTTTCCACCAGTAGTCACGTATATTCTTTTTCAACTCACTTCCATATGGGCCGTAATCATATACGGCACTTAAGCCATCATAAATTTCACTGCTCTGAAAAACAAAACCATATTCTTTTGCATGCGATATAATAGCCTGGAACCTGTTGTTGTCTTGAATACTCATAGGGCGCAAAGATAATTGTTGGGGTATATCCGTCAAAAAAGCAGAAATGGGTAACTGTACGTGTAAAAATCCACGAGCTTTCAGCGGTATTGCAATGCCCGGCAGCAGTACCGCAGAATTACAGTAATAGCCATTTAACTATAGTACCTCTCAGCTTAGCCGCAGCGTGTTACTCTTTTGGGTGAGGGATTGAAGCGGATACCCCGGTGAGGCCATTGCAGCGGGGCCTTGTGCCGGAGTATGAGCGAAAAGCCCGACCCCTTGCGATAGCTTGGGGGCACCCCCTACAAACATTCATTGTATTATTAAAGCAATAGCATAGCCCCGGCTTGCGGGGCTGCCATACTGTTATTCTAAGAATAGGCTGTTAACTTACAACTGCTACGCCTTCTTTACATCGGAAGCAAACAAGGCCATTTCTGCTTTACCGAGCCCATCCGGGGTAGTATAAAAAGGCCGCTTTTCTACTTCGTAATGCATGTCCTCCGGTATGCCCAGCGCATGGTAAATGGTTTGGTGCACCTGGTCTATAACAATGGGGTTTTCTATTGTTTTACAGGGCCGCTCATCCGCTGTTTTACCGTAAACAAGACCCTTTTTAATACCACCGCCAAACATAAGCATGGAGCAGCCATCCGTAAAGTGGCGGTGCATGCCATAATTCTTCATATCGTTGATAATATCCGGCTGTTCAACCTGGTCCTGCACTTTTTCGCCGGGGCGGCCTTCTACCAGCATATCGCGGCTAAATTCGCTGGCAAGAACAATAAGGGTCCTATCAAGATGACCGGTACGCTCAAGGTCCTTTACCAACTGGGCAATAGGGCCGTCAATCTGTTTCTTCATGTCCTTAATGCGGGTATTTCCATTCTCATGCGTATCCCAGCCTTTAAAAGGCTCGTATTCTGTAGTTACGCTAATAAAACGGGCACCTTTTTCCGTTAACCTGCGGGCCATTAAACAACCGAGGCCAAACCTGCCTGTGTTGTAGATATCGTATATTTCTTTGGGCTCTTTGCTTAAGTCAAAAGCATCCGCTTCGGGAGACTTCAACAAAATATAAGCCTGCTCCATAGAGCGTTTCAGCGATTCTTTCTGGTAATCGCTGCCAAACTCTCCCACAGGGCTTTGCTTAATCAGCTCATCATACAATTGGTTTCTTTTTTCGAACCGCATGTTAGACATACCGGCCGGGGGGCGTACACTATCCAGCCCGGCGGAGGGATCGGGAATGAGGAACGGGCCAAATTCGTTACCCAAAAAACCTGCACTGTGAAAAGCTTTCAGCTCTTCGCCTTCGCCCAGGTCAAACCGTTGGCCTATATCAATAAAAGATGGAATAACGGGATTAACAGGCCCAAGCTGGCTGGCTATCCATGCGCCTATATGCGGCGCCAGAACAGACTGTGGCGGCCTGTAGCAGGTGTGCCAGTGATACTGGTGCCTTGCATGCAAAATAAAGCCCATGTCGGCAGCAACGTAAGAGCGTATTAAAGTACCCCTGTCCATCACTTTGCCAATAGATTCCAGGCCTTCAGAAAAGCTGATGCCATCCAGCACCGTGGGCACCGCCGGAAAAGTGCTTAGTACCCTGTTTGACTCTATACCTTTTTCGAACGCTGTATATCTTTTAGGGTCAAAGGTTTCCGTATGCGGCATGCCGCCAGCCATCCAGAGCAGTATTACAGTATCGGCTTTGGAGGCAATTTTCTTCTTGTTGTTACAGGAAGATAAAAAGCTGCTTACAGGTGCGCCGGCAGCTAGGGCTGCCAGCGTTGCCGCACTTGTTTTTTTTAGAAAATCTCTTCTGTTCCACTGGTTCATACTTATTAAAATTGAAACTGTTTAATAAATTATCTGGAACTCCGGCAACAGTACCACCGCCCAGAAAAGATCCTGCACTTCTGCCACGCCCGGGTTATCCCCAAGCGCTTTTTTAGCGGCTTCAAACTCTTTTTTATCCGGCTGCCTGTTAAAAGCTCTGCTGTACAATTCGTTAATGATTACATCGGCTTTTTGGTATTGTTTCAACCATTTTTCGGCGCCGCTTTTTAAAGCCCCGTCCAGCCGTTCTCCCTTGGTCAATTCCAGCGCCTGCAGCAGGTTTGCCTGCGATTCCCGGCCTGTTGAAACCGTTTCCCGGCTGGGCCTGCCCAGCGCTATCAGGAAGGGATTGTTGATTACCAGTGCGGCCCTTGTAAACAGCGGCTTAATACTTTCTTTTCCTTTTTCCTTGTATGGATTATACCCCATCAGCGAATCAGGAAATACAGGTTCAATTACTTCGCTTACCGCATCAGAAAATTGCTCAGCAGTCATGCGTTTTCGCAGCATTCCTTTAAACTTAAAGTCCTGTGCCGTTATTTTGTTGGGGTCTTTCACGGCAACAGAAGGCAATTGGTAGGTGTTGGATGTAGCGATAAGATAGATAAGCTCTTTAATATCGCATTTACCTTCAACAAAATTAAAGGCCATCCAATCCAGCAAATCCTGGCTCCAAGGTTCGTTGTCCATTACATCAACAGGTTCAACAAGGCCACGGCCCATCATTTGCGCCCATACCCGGTTTACTAATGTGCGGTACAAACGGCCATTTAACGGGTTGGTAATATTTTCTGATAACTGTTTTCTTTTAACTGAAGTGGTGGCAGCACTGTCTATGTTACCCAACTCAGACCAAAGCATGGCGGGCTTTATAAACTTTCCCGTAGGCTTATCGCAGCGGTTTATTTCCAGGGCGGTATCGGCGAATATGGTGGCAAACGCGTAAGCATCTGACAGCTTCCAGTTGCTGATGAAGCTGTTGTGACAGGATGCGCATTTAAGGTTAAGCCCGAGGAATACCTGCGATACATTTTGCGCCGCCTGCATTTCTGTTTTCTGGCTGGCATTAATAACGCCCCGCCATTTTATGCCTTCAATAAATCCTTTGGATTCTTCGGTAGGGCTAATCAGTTCCTGTACAAACTGGTTATAAGGTTTATTAGATTGCAGGGATTTGTACAGCCAGTCAGATATATTAAACCGTCCGCCGGTAATATAGCCTGTACCAGTATAATCGTTGCGCAAGGCATCATTCCAAAAGGTAAGCCAATGCCCGGCATAATCGTCGTTACGGTTAAGCAGTTGCCGTACCCATTGCGCTCTTTTATCTGTTCTTTTATCTGCTGTAAAGTTTTTTTCTTCCTCCGGCGTTGGCAATAAACCAATTATATCCAGGTAAATACGTTTCAGGTAAACCCTGTCAGCTACCAGTTCAGGCCAATCTGTTTCATTCTTTTTAAAGTATTCATTTACCCATATATCAACAGGGTTGGTTAAACCTTCTGTAGCCTTAGGTAGCGGCGGGTTCCTGGGCTGAAGCCGGGCCACACGGAACATTACATCTTTCTCTGAATTGGCCGGCCAGGGGGCGCCCTTCTGTATCCATAATTTGATGATGTCAATTTCCTGCTGCGACAATCTTTTGTCTTTAGAAGGCATGGCTTTTTTATCCCCTTCCGGCAGTGTTATACGTTTTAATATTTCGCTTTCCAACGCGTTGCCGGCAACAATTACAGGCCCATGTTCGCCACCTTTAAAAATCATTTCTTTCACATCAAGCCGCAAATCGCCCTTTACTTTTTCTGAGCCATGGCATTTGTAACAGTTATGGGCAAAGATGGTTTTTACCTGCATGCTCAATTCCGCTTCCTGGTTAGGTGTAAGCTTTGCAGTGTCATCTTTCAGCGAAGCAAAGTTTATGCTGGAAGATATGCCCGGTTTGTAACCCTCGCTCCACGGTAATGTTTCTGAAAGGTAATCGCTGCCATGTGTAAGCGACCCACCATAATGGCCGGCAACAGAAACGCCCAGTGCGGTAAAAAAAAGTACGCCGCGATAGGCTTTAACCAAACTGCTGTTATTCTGTTTTTCAGCCCTTCTTAAAATTACCAGTGCCAGTACGCCAAGCAATGCTGTGGCAATACCCGTCCACTGGTGAATGGCCAGAATATCTTTACCATAATCACCATTCCTGGCAAGTAACAACCCAAATACCGCCGATACAACCGCGGATACAGCGCCTGCAACCACAAGTACATTAATGCCGGGACGAAGTTTTGCCCGAAAATTTTTTAAGGTAAATAGTTCAAGTATCGCCGCAAAAAACAACAGGCCCACAGGAAAGTGAACCACCAGCGGGTGCAGCCTGCCAAAAAAATCCCAAAGCCAGAAAGAGGCCGGGGGTGGTGTTGATTCCGCAACTTCAGACTGGGCATGAACTACCAGCAATGGCCCGGTTACACATGCCAGCAATATGGCTGTTACTACCAATAATTTTTTCCTTTCCGCAAATTTGTTTTTACCAGGCATCTATACAAAAATTAAAAGCATTCGTTTATATGGCAGTTTTCACTTGAAACAGGATTAAGCATTTTACCAATGGTTATCCGTTACCGGCAAAGCATTTTTATGGGCCCGGCAGCAGGAATAAGAATGAGGCTTCCGTTGCGTCGCACTCTTGTACGCCTTAACGACTATTCGTCTTTTTTTCCTTGTCCTTCAGGAGACAGGTTTTAATTGTTCAATGTTCCTTTGTTCAACGTTAAATGTTTGCGGTTGTGCCGCCCTGCTATGCTGTGTTATGCAATATGCCCGCTATCTGCGATTGTTTTAGTAGTGGCAAAGTTTGTACTTACGCTACAATCCTACATTAAAACTTGTTGCAAAATTGAACAGGCATAGCAATCAAACGGACGTAAGCACCACATTATCTTCCACAGCAGATTTCCGGCAATATGTCATATAAAAACAATCGTTATAATACAATCCATTTACAAATAGCAGCAAACTGCACATTTGCTGCGCTTCAAATTTACAGAATGGGCGGTCTTAACTGTTATGTTCCATGCTGATATGCAAGTTGTTTGCCTACAGGCAGGCGGGAATTTGATGAGACAACGAGTTATTTAACATCTGATTGGGAAGAGCCTACCAACTCAATTATACTCATAGCGAAATGTCAGCAAAACAGCTTTCTATAAAAGCCTGAAAGGCTTTACTAACCATAGCCCCGGTTGTAAACCGGGGTTACCTCAGCATGGAAGATCAACCCTGCAAGGGTTGAACCTTGAGCATATTCAACCCTTACAGGGTTGCTGGACGATTTATTCGCTAACCACGGGTTTTACCCGTGGCTATTGTTATTTATGCCCTTCGGGCAATAAAAAACTGCTGGCTTCTTAAGTTAATGACATTTCCCTGGTAAGATGTTCAGCGCGGCAGTTACCAAACTAAACCTTCCAGCTTCATTTTGAAACCTGTTTTTCCAATAAAGAGAATACGGTTAAGGAAAATTTCCTGTAACTAATTGAAAATGAAAGGCTATTACGATTGGCATGGGCATTGAAAATATCAGGCAGGTTTTTCATAGGATATTGGATTAAAAAACGGGGCAGCATTTCTATGCAGGCCCCTATATTTTGAAAGAATAAACTTTATATAAACTGTTAAAAAGGTGAAAGTGAAAATGGATAGCGGGGGTTATCCATGTGACAATTAAAAAGTAGAAAAAAATGGCCGGGTTTCTACCCGGCCTATTTTATTTAGCTAAACAGTTGATGGAATTTGTTGAGCAGCATTACAAAGTAATGCGCTGATTGCATTATCTACTGGTACACCCGTACATAATCCACCTGCATACTCTGCGGGAAAACAGCATCATCTATCCCTTTTTTGCCACCCCAATCGCCGCCTACGGCTACATTGAGCAGCAAGTGAAAACGCTGGTCGAAGGGCCATTCTTTCTCAGTCTTTTTTTCGTTGTTGAAGGTGAAATACTTCTCGTCATCCACGTAGATTTCCATTTTATTTTCATCCCACACCAAAACATAATTGTGAAAAGCACTGGAAACATCATTACGGAAAATGTTGTTTCCTTTTTGCGTTCCAATGCGGTGGTTATAAGCCCCTGTATGTACCGTGCCAAAAAGAGAATCTGGCAGGTAGCCTACATGCTCCATGATGTCAATTTCGCCGCTGATGGGCCAGTCGCCATACTTCCAGTCGGTGGGCAACATCCATATAGCGGGCCACAAGCCCCGCCCTTTAGGCAGTTGGGCCCTTACCTCTATGCGGCCATACTTCCAATCGCCTTTGTTTTTACTTAATAATCTGGCTGATGTGTAACCGGCATTTTTATACTTTTCTTTAACCGCTGTAATGCTTAATAAGCCGTTTTTTACAGAGGCGTTCTGTAATCTTTTTACCGTATAAAACTGTTTCTCGTTGTTACCCCAGCCATGGCCCCCTGTATCGTAACCCCATTTTGTGCTGTCTGGCAATCCTGTGTAATCAAACTCATCGCTCCAAACAAGTTGCCATTTGCGGTCATCCGTTTGGGCGGTAACTACCTGGCAACAGCATGCCATTAAAAGTGTAGCGAGCAGTATATTTCTTTTCACTGTTTCAAGTTTTGAGTTTATAAAAATAACCATTGGTATGTACCCGCCCTTAAGCTTTGGGCAAAACTTTCCTGTTGCTGCTGTATAACCAACAGCAAAGAGGGAACCACACATTAAAAAGAAGAAATCTCTATGTTAAACACCCGTGCTTATTGACTATGCCCGGCAAAAACCTGCCTGCAAAAAAGGCAACAGGTTACACTTTGGGTGAGGGATTGAAGCGGGTACCCCGGTGAGGCCATCGCAGTGCTGCCTTGTGCCGGAGTACGAGCGGAAAGCCCGACCCCTTGCGATAGCTTGGGGGCACCCCCTGAAAATTTTTCGATAATATAGCCGCTTATTAATATCCCGGGTTTTGATGATCTTTCATAGCCGGGTTTTGCCCCAACGCATTCAACGGAATAGGCAACAGGTAATTCTTATTTTTATCGAAAGACCATTGTGGCGCACCTGAAGGTACCGCGTTAATTACCTTGTAATTGTAACCACCGCTGCCGTTGGAGGTTATTTCCATACCGTGCATTACTTTGTTGAGGTTTACTTCGGCTATTTTCCAACGCAGCAGGTCGAAATAGCGCTTGCCTTCAAAAGCAAGTTCCACTCTTCTTTCGCGGCGTATCATGGTACGCATCTGGTCTTTAGTAAGGCCGGGATAAACAGCGGTAAGTGTGGGTATGCCAGCCCTTGTTCTTATTTCGTCTATGGCGGCATACACAGAAGCGTCTGGGCCTACGGCCTCATTTTGCGCTTCGGCATAGTTCAACAGCACTTCGGCATAACGGAAGTAATAATAATTCTGTGCACTTGCACCGCCCTGGAAAATGTTTACGGTAGTATCCATTCTTTTCTTGGTGCAGTAGCCGGTATTGGTGTTATCGGTAGCATCGGCCAGGTCAATAGCATTGTTGCCGGAGCCTACCGCACTTAAAAATACAGTGCCGTTAAAGGTGTTGCCATTGTATAAGATAGACTGGCGGAAACGAGGCTCTCTGTTGGCATAAGGGTTTTGCGCATTATAGCCGGAGCCGGCATCGCTGATTACTTTGCCGTTGGCCATGGCATAATCATCTACCAATTCCTGCGTAGGTGTAGAACCACCCCAGCTAAGCCAGTTGGTCCCTACATAGTTAGGCCCCTGGTAGCCAATAATATTGCTGCCTTGTTTTACAGTAAGATACTCCCGATACAGGATACCCTCATTGTTTCCGTTACCGGTGGTGAGAAAGAATTCGTCGTACTTAGGATAGAGGCTGTAGCCCAGTTGCATTACCTGCTTATTGGTAGCCGCTGCTGTAGCCCACCTGGCTGCATCGTTACCCGGGTTGTTAAGCGGGCTGGCATAATACAGCTCAACCCAACCCTTTATGGTTAAAGCTGCGCCTTTGGTTATTTTACCCTGGCCATTGTTGCCGCTATTATCCGGCAGCGCGGCTGCGGCTTCTGCCAGTTCTGTTTGAAGAAAAGTAAAAGTTTCATCAAAAGTTGCCCGTGGGTGAAAGATGGCATCTCCATCCGTGTTTTTATTATCGGGCTTTGTGATAATGGGAACACCGCCATATAAAGTCCACAACTGCTGGTAGAAAAAGGCACGCAAAGTTCTTGCTTCAGCAATTTTTCTGCCTTTGTAAGTATCGGGCAGGGCAGAGTTTTCCACGCCCTGTATAAATACGTTGCACTTCCGCACTTTTTTGTACAACGTACCCCATTCCAGCCACATAGAGGCGCCGGACCAGGTATACCAAAGTTCTGAATTAGAGTTGATATTGGCCTTGCTCCTGGCTACCTGGGAGCTGATGTTCCAGTTAAAACCAGTCATCAGATCGTCCGTCCAGCTATCGAAAGGTTCGAAGATAAAGTTGTTGAGGTCTGGCAGGTTGCTGTACACATCGTTTAGCACAAGGTCTGCCGCGGCCTCGGTGGCAAATGCAGTTTCGCTGCTTACTGCGCCGGTATTGGGCACTTCCAGGAAATCGTCTTTTTTACAGCCCGCCAGTAAAAACACACATACCACGGCCTGTATTAAAAGCCTTCTGTTATTTATTATAGATTTCATACAGATAACAATTGAAGTTTAAGATTAGAATTGAACCCTTAAGCCAGCGGTAACCGCCTTTTGCGTGGGAAAATACCAGCCCCTGCCGTTGCTTATTTCAGGGTCAAAGTTTTCGATGGGTGTCCACGTTACCAGGTTTTGGCCTGACAAATACACTGATACCATGCTCATGCCCAGTTTGCTGGTTACACGGCCTGGCAAAGTATAACTTAACATACCCGTTCTTAACCTTAGATAAGAAACACTTCTTTGCCAGAAAGTGGACGCCTGCGTATTATTAGGCGTTGGCGTGGTAGTCATCCTGGGGTAAGAAGCATTGGGGTTTTCCGGCGTCCAGTAATCAAGCGTGGTAATGGGCGCATTTTTGTTGTTATCGAATGCCCATGCGGCGGAATTGGCTATTTGTATTTCTCTTTGGCCAACGCCCTGGAATAACAACGACAATTCAAATCCCTTATAGCTGATGCTGGGTGTAAAACCGTAAACAATAGCTGGATAGCCGGGGTACTTCATGGCTATCTGGTCGTTAAAGTCAATCAATCCGTCGGGCTTACCATCAGGCCCGCTCAGGTCGGCATAACGGATGTCTCCAGGAAACAGCTTATCGTTCCATGTTTGCCGGGCGATGCCCTCCTTAAGGTCGCCTGTACTGGTAAAATCATCCTGGGTAAAATAACCAAGTGCTTGGTAACCAAAACCAATATCCAGCGGCCGGCCTGTTTTCCTTAGGTTGGGGTTATTATAAGTGGCCGGGTTTTCGAATATTTCCACCATCCTGTTTTTGGCGTAGGTAAAGTTTCCGCTAAACCCAATCTTCAGGTCTTTACTGATATTGTAGTCGCTGGAAATGGTGAATTCAAACCCGCGGTTTACCATAACACCGGCATTTACCTGTGAAAGGTCAACGCCGTATTCAATAGGCACCGTTACGCTTGGGGCCAGCAACATATTGTCCCTTTTCTCGTGAAAATAATCCGCTTCAATATTCAGGAGCCCTTTAAACAGCCTGGCTTCAATACCAATGTCTGTTTTAATTGCTTTTTCCCAGGTAATGTTGGGGTTTGCCTCGGCACGTTCGTATAATCCCTGTGTTTGCGTTCCGTTAAGAATAGCTGAGTTGCCGTAGAGCTGGAACCCTGTCTGGTACTGGTAAGGGCTACCCGCAAGATTGGCTGACTGGCCCCATGAGCCCCTGAATTTTAATTCATCTATCCATTTAACATTCTGCATAAACTTTTCCTGTGAAATACGCCATGCGGCAGAGAAGGCGGGGAAAAAACCGAACCTGCGGCCGGGTGCGAAATAGTAATGCCCGTCATAACGGCCCGAGGCCTCCAGCAAATACTTGTTGGCGTAGCCATACGTAACCCTGTACACCAGTGAACGTTGTTTAGTGCCGCCAGAGTTACCATCATTGGTGATGTCTGATTCACCACCACCACCGGCAAACAGTTCCGGTATAGGCAGGTTGTAATTGTTTCTGCCTGCACCGAACCTCATTGACTTTGTATTCCTTGATTCCAGTACCAAAAGACCAGTTACTGCGCTATTGCCAAAATTGCCGGCATAGTTAATATAGCCCTGGTAAGTAAATGCCTGTGTTTGGTGATACTCCTCGCTAAACGAAGGAAGTGTAGCGGGCGGTATCATAGGATAAGTGTAGGGATTGGTGGTTGTGTCTATCGTATAGTACGGGAAAGACTGATACCACCTGCGGGTTACGCTTGCTATGCCAGAGTTATCGGTGTTGTAAGGATCGAAAGGATTAAAATCATACGAGCCCACAAATTTTACACTCAAGCCCTTTACAGGCAGCTTCTGCTCAATAGAAAACTGGCTGAGCAGGGTGTTACCTGTAATATCCTGGTAGCTGGGATTATCATAAAAGTTTGCATAGAGATAAGGGTGAAGGCCGTTACTATATACCAGTGGCGTACTGTTGGCAACAGTATTGATCAGGTTTTCAAAAATACTCTGGTTATTGTAGCCTGCGCCGGAAAGGTTCCTCTTTTCTACACGCCCATTAAAAGATATGCTTACCAGTGTACTCTTGGTGGCCTGTGCCTGTAAACCGGCAGATACATTGTATCGCTGGAATTTGATGCCGGGGAACATGCCTTCCTGGGTTAAATAACCCAGCCCCATGTTATACTTTATGGTTTCGTTGCCGCCGGTGAGCGACAAGCTGTGACTGGAGATAATGGTATTCCGTTGAATCATATCATCAATCGGGTTGATGTTGGGATACTTATCGGGATCGGAACCATCGCGGTATTTCTGAAGAACCTCGTCGCTAAACGGCATTACCGTAGAACCTGCATTACGTGCCCCCTCGTTTTTCATCAGGCCAAACTGGTAAGAGTCTACAAATTTGGTAATAACGGTAGGGTTCTGCAGCCCTATATAACCATCATAACTAAGTGTTGGCCTGCCGGTTTTACCCTTTTTGGTAGTAACCAGGATAACACCGTTGGCCCCGCCAAGACCATAGGGTGCAACGGCAGCAGCATCTTTTAACACGCTGATGGTTTCAACATCGGCGGGATTTAGCTGGCTGAAATTCCTCGGCACGCCATCAACTATCAGCAAAGGCGCGGAATTACCGTTGGTGCCAATGCCACGGATCATGATGCGGGAAGCATCGTTGCCCGCCTGGCCGCTTGCCTGGGTAAACAGTACGCCGGATGCCCGGCCGCCAAGTGCGTTGGTGAGGTCGCCCACCGGTTGGCGCTGCACATCGCTGCCTTTTACTGTGGCAACGGAAGCGGTAAGGGATGTTTTCTTTTGGGTGCCATAACCTACTACAACTACTTCCTCCAGCTTGTCTTCGCTGGTTTCCAGTTCAAAATTCAGTGTACCTGCGCCGTTAACTACCTTTTCCAGGGTAGCCATGCCGGTATAAGTAACAACCAGCACGCTCCCGCTTTGAGGAACGGAAATCCTGAAATTTCCATCCATACCGGTAATGGTGGTGGTATTACTTCCTTTAATACTGATGGTGGCGCCTGGTAACGCCTCTCCGGTAGATCTACTGGTTACCTTGCCTGTAACCTGCAGCGCCTGGGAAAAAACCTGGGAATAAAAGCCCGGCACGAGAATGACTGTGCTGAGCAATAGTGCACTTTTCATTTTCATAAGCAATCTTTAAATAAACAGTTTTGAGAATTGGTGTTTAGTTGGGGAGCGTAAAACTATTTGGAAAAACGGCAAAAAGGATTGTTTTGCACTACATCAAAACTACATCAAGCCTCTTCAGTCGCCTAAAATCGGTACTACATTCACACAACTTACCCCTTTTACCCTACATTTGTCAGCGGTTAACCATATGAAGAAATTGATTTTTTTTATCGCCCTGCTACTCCCTGCTTTACAGGCATTCTGCCAGAATACCATTGGGTTACCGGAAATTGTTAACTATCCAAAACAGGTTTTTAAGGCCGGAACCCAGAACTGGGATGCCTGCCAGGATGCCAACGGCCTGCTTTATTTTGCCAACAACGAAGGGTTATTAAGCTTTGATGGTACCCACTGGCGTTTATACCCCCTGCCTAATAAAACCATTGTGCGTTCCCTGGCACTGGGGCAGGATAACAGGATTTATGTGGGCGGGCAGGATGAACTGGGCTATTTTTTACCCGATAACAACGGCCAACTGGCTTATCACTCCCTCACCGCTTTAATACCGGATAACTACCGTTCTTTTTCTGACGTATGGGACATTGTGAGCAGCGGTAAACAGCTATTCTTTCGTTCTAATCAAAAAATATTTGTTTACAGCAATGGAAAAATAACGGTATTCCCCACCCGGGGCGAATGGCTTTTTATGGGGCTGAGCCACCAGGGCGTAGTAGCAGAAGACGAACATTTTAACCTGCTGCTGTTTGAAAAGGGAACCTGGCGTCCTTTGTTGCAAAATCCGTTTCCCCAAAATTGTATTATTACTTCGGCTGTAGTAACGGGCAGGGATTCCACCATGATCACAACCCTTAAAAATGGCATTTACCTGCTAAACGGAAGCAACTGCACAAGAATGTCTTCCCCGGCACTGGAAAATATCTCGTCCGGTATTATTTATTCCGCCACGCTTGCTGATGATAACCACATAGCCCTGGCTACCACCACAAAGGGTTGCTTTATTATAGACAAAAAAGGCAGCCTTGTACAGCATTTTTCCCGCCAGGAGGGGCTGCAGGACAACAATATCCTTAGCGTATTTGCAGACCATTACAACAATTTATGGCTGGGTCTTAATGCCGGAATAGATTATGTAGCTTACAACAGCCCAATAAAGAACATCCGTCCAGACAGCCAGAATGAGGGCTCCGGTTACTCCTGCATCATACATAACAACAGGCTTTATATTGCTACATCCAGCGGCCTTTACTCAGCTTCGCTTGCTGAAGAAGGCGACAAGGACCTAAGCTTTGTAAAGGCCGGCTTTACCGCGGTAAACAGCAGTGCCGGGCAGGTGTGGAATATCTCCGTGGTAAACAACCAGCTATTAATGGGGCATCACGAAGGCGCTTATCTTGTTGAAAACAATAATGCCACCCCCCTTGACAAGTCAAGCGGGTTTTGGACTTTTTTGCCTTTGTCTTCCGTATTGCCTTCCCCAACCATTATTGCGGGCACTTACAAAGGCATTAGCTTTTATAACTATCAAAAGGGCAGCTTTATTCATAATGCGCTGGATGTGCCTTTTGAATCCGCACGTTTTGTTACCATAGATGATGGTACTATCTGGGTATCCCATCCCTACAAAGGTGTTTTTAAAGTATCCCTTTCCGCAAACGATAAACCTTCCGTTCAACTGTATGCGGAAAAACATGGGCTTTCCACCCAAAACAATTACATCTTTAAAATAAAAGACCGGGTTGTTGCCGCCACAGACAAAGGCATTTATGAGTATAATTCCCGCACAGACAAGTTTGAGCCTTCCGCTTTTTTCAAGGATATTTTTGGCAAAACCATTATCCGTTATTTAAAGGAGGATAATTCCGGAAATGTATGGTTTGTGTTCGATAAAAACCTGGGCGTAGTTGATTTTTCAACAGGCAAACCTCAAACAACTTATATAAGCGAGCTGAACAACAAACTTGTAAGCGGCTTTGAGCATGTTTATCCTGTAAACGACAACAATGTTTTTGTGGGTGCGGAAAAAGGCTACTTTCATATCAATTATGCCAAATACAAGCAACACCATTCCGCTGTTAAAGCGCATATACGGGAAGTAAAAATAGCCGGCAAAAAAGACAGTATATTGTATTATGGCTATGCACCAGGCAAAACAGACAGCCAGCCGCAAATACCTGCAGTAACCTACCAATGGAACTCTTTTCATTTTGAATTCTCCTCGCCTGTTTATGAATACCAGGCTAATATTGAATATAGCTGCTACCTGGAGGGGCACGACAGGCGCTGGTCTGACTGGAATTACAAGACGGAAAAAGAATACACTTACCTGCCGGCTGGCACTTATCGTTTTTTTGTAAAGGCAAGAAATAACCTGGGTGTTGAGTCTGTTGCCAGCGGCTATTCTTTTGTCATTCTGCCGCCCTGGTATCAAAGCTGGTGGGCCTATGCCATCTACTTATGCCTGGGCATAACAGCAGCCTGGGTTGCGTACAGGTGGCAAAGAAAAAAGTTCGTACTTCAGCAGATGCAGTATGAGGAAAAACAAAAGCGGCTGAGGGATGTACACCAGTTAGAGCTTGAAAAAAACGAAAAAGAAATAGTAAAACTGCGCAATGAAAAACTGGAAGCAGAGATAAACCATAAAAACAAAGAAATGGCATCTGCAACCATGCACCTGGTAAAAAAAGGAGAGTTGATTACCAACATGAAAGATGAATTGCAAAGGCTTACCAAAAACACTGAAGACCAGGGTACGCTGGACGCGATAAAAAAAATGATAAAAACACTTGACCAGGATGAAAATATGGATGCTGACTGGGAGCATTTTGCCGTACACTTCGATAAAGTGCACAACGATTTTTTCATTGCCCTTAAAAAGCAACACCCCAACCTAACACCCAACGAGCTAAAGCTATGCGCCTACCTGCGCATGAACCTTAGTACAAAGGAAATGGCCAGGCTGATGAACATTTCAGTAAGAGGGGTTGAAATAAGCCGTTACCGCCTGCGCAAAAAATTACAAGTTGCCACCGAAACCAACCTGTTTACCTACCTGCTGGACATACAGGATAAAGGGCAACGTATTTAAACAACCTGCAACGGTAAACATGAATATTTTCCAATAGGATTTTAGGGGGTGCCCCCAAGCTATCGCAAGGGGTCGGGCTTTCCGCTATTACTCCGCCACAAAGCCGGGCTGCGAAGGCTTCAGCGGGGTAGCCGCTTCAATCCCTCACCCGAAAGCCGGTTGCCAGTCTTATCGTAATCGTCTCCCAATAAAAACAACCCAAAAGCCCCGCAAATGCAGGGCTTTGTTTGGTAAAACTGGCTAAGTGTCTCGCTGTATATTATGCTACTGTGCGTAAACATTTTTTGAAGAAACAAATGGAACACGGATGACACGGATAGAATGGATTTTCACTGTTTGTTTTCGCATTTGCGAAAACATCCATTAAAAAATCAAGCCTACCCACCAAAACAAGTATGGATTTGCACGGCTAATGCTGCAAAGCAGCATTAAAAATCCTACGTATCCGTTTTATCCTTGTCATCCGTGTTCTATTTAATATATCTGTACACAAAGCAGGTATATTATGCCGGTAGTGCCGGCTTTCCTTCTTTACAAATTGCGGTAAGGTATGCGCACCCCTGTCACTGCCCTGGCTGCTGCCAGGTAAATCTGCCGGAAACTCTTGGCCTGGTTTTTAAGAAGTTGGTAATATCCGCTTGGCCAACAGCTTCTCCCGGGCTGATTTGCAGTGACGGGGGCACATCCTTTTGTTTGCAACCGGTACTCCAAATAACTGGTATTGGTACGGTTTATTAAACGGGCTTCCTTTATATGCGATAAAAAAGGCGGATACACTGGCATATTATCAATGCATCCCGGAGGCCGGTTGCGTATTGGCAACTCCATTTGCGGCGCACCCATACAACAGTGGGCAACAGCAAATGAAGCGTTTAATTCATGGTTCTGTTGCTATCTGCATACTGCGATAGCATTGATGGTAAAATTTGTTATCGGGGGTATGCCGCCGTAACCTGCCCTTGTAGCCTTTAAAAGGCTTTGTGGCTTATTGTTTTTGATTGGCGCGGAAAATTGACTTGTGTATCCGGTTGGAATTTTGTTGTTGTAAGTATCCTTTTTGCTGTACCGGATTGTTGGAATTGCTTTCTGTTTCACAGGGCGAAAATGCAACTAATTCCAGAAGATTTTTCAGGTGTGTAAAAAGTACATATTACCGCAAACGTTTGATACTGCCATGCAAACGCTTGCGCCAGTTTTTGAAATATTATAAAAAAATACAATGCATACGTTTGCTGCAAACCATGCAAACAGTAAGGATTTTGCGGTTTTACTACCGCCAACGAAAATTTACGAAGGCTTACGCCTTATTTTGCTGCCAGCCAAAAGGCCTGCAGGAAAATGAGTTTGTGGTTATGTGGACAAGCGGAAGCCTGCTCCAATTTTCCCCGGCAGCACTTTGCTGAATGATAGCGTACACAAGGCCAGCATATACAGGCTTGGTGCGACTATATGGAACAGCGCCCTTTGCTGCCAAACCGCAAACTACGTGTAAAGCATTAACATGCTGTACCCGGCTTAATACGCTAAGTTGCAACATAATTGATATCAGCAAAAACAGTTGAGGATCTACACTGGTTACGCAAACGTTTGATAAGCTGTATCAAACGTTTGCGTAAATTTTTGATTAGTGGTGAGAATGGTGAAAGTACAGGTACAAACCTACCCTGCAGGAAAAGCTGAGTAGCGGACCCAAACGTACAAGAATGCGACGCAACGGAAGCCTCATGCTTGCACCTCTGCCCGGCCCATAATAAAAAAGCAGGCTTTGCCTGCTTCAAACACCAATAAGCAACAAACTCAGGTTAGCCGTTCCATCATACGCTTTACCATGTTGAATGTGGCTGGACAGTATTCAATATTTTGCTGGTGTACGTGAATGTATTCCACCATCTTCTTTTTACGCAGGTGTGGAAAGCCGGCACAGTCATCGGGCCTCACTTCGTAAATGGAACACATATTCGTATTCAGGTCAAGAAACTGGCAAGGTTCGGTTTTATTTACCCAGTCTTTGTCTTTATCCTGCTTCAGCCACTTATCTGTAAACGCCGGCTTGGTCATGCCCAGGTGGGCAGCTATGCGTTTTATATCCTTATTGGTAAAAGTAGGCGTCATGTTTTTGCAGCAGTTGGCGCAGGTAAGGCAATCCGTTTCGCCCCATACTTCCTTATCAACTTCAACAGCAAGCTTATCAAGGTTGCGTGGCGGGTTCTTTTCCAGCTTGCCTAAAAAACGCTTGAAATTCTTTTTATGGTAGCGCACTTTTTGTTTAAAGGAGCGCATGTTAACAGGCTGCATGCAATGGGTAAATTATATGTTTATTTGCATTCAAAGGAATTTCAATTAACCGCAACAGCCAAATAATGTAATCCACAAAAATTACCGGCTTTGTTATTTTGCAAAACAGCATGCACCATGTGGAACGCTTACAAGAAAGGCTTTAAAGCTTACCTGCAACTGGAAAAATCGTTAAGCGATAACTCCGTAGAAGCATACCTGCATGATGTTGACAAGCTTACAGAATACCTGCTGGCAACAGGTAATGCCAAAGCGCCGGATGAAATAGAGTTGAAAGACCTGCAACATTTTGTACAGTGGGTGGCAGAGCTTGGCATGACGCCTGCATCGCAGGCACGCATTATCTCCGGCATACGTGGGTTTTACAAGTATTGCCTTAGCGAAGACATTACCAAGGTAGACCCTTCTACCCTGTTGGAAGCGCCGAGGCTTAAACGGGCCCTGCCGGATGTGCTGAGCTTTGAAGAAATTGAAAACATGATTGCCGAAATTGACCTTAGCAAACCCGATGGCGGCCGCAACAAAGCCATACTGGAAACCATGTACAGTTGTGGTTTGCGGGTTAGCGAAGTTGTGAACCTGCAAATAAGCAGCCTTTACCTGGATGTTGGCTTTGTACGGGTTATTGGCAAAGGCGATAAGGAAAGGCTGGTACCTATCGGCCGGGATGCGGTTAAATACATACGCCTTTACAAAGACCATATACGCATTCATCAACCGGTAAAAAAGGGTTTTGAAGATCATTTATTCCTTAGTAAACATGGCGCTGCGCTAAGCCGTGTTATGATATTTTACATTATTAAAGACCTGGCAAAAAAGGCAGGAATTACCAAAAACATTTCACCACACACACTGCGCCATTCTTTTGCCACACACCTTGTGGAAGGCGGGGCCGACCTGCGTGCCGTACAGGAAATGCTGGGCCACGAAAGCATTACCACAACCGAAATATACACTCACCTCGACAGGGATTACCTGCGTGCCACTTTGCAGGAATACCACCCTGCGTACAAAAATAAAGCCCCCGGAAAGTAATGCTCCCCGGAAGCTTTGGCTAAGAAGACTTAGGATTGACACGGCTGTAAGCCGACAGTTTGAGTTATAGGATAATAAGAAAATATTTTATGGCGCCCCCGCCAAAATACAGGGCGGGCCGGGCTTTCCATTACTACTCCGCCACATAGCCATGCTGCGATGGCTTCAGCGGGGTATCCATTTCAATCCCTGGCGCAAAGTGTAACAGCAAACGTGCTTCGTAAAACTTATCACCGGCAAGTACCTACTCTGCCTGGGCCGTTTCTTTATTGCCCTGCAATAAAGCAGCATTCTCTACCATTTGTAAAAATTCACGACGGTAACCTTGCGCATCGTCACCTATCGCATTTTTAGCCAGCGAGGTTACCAGTTTAAAACTGCCGTCGCCTTTGTATTTAGAGTTGCGTAACAGCATACCAAATTCAGCAACCGCTGCCGCAAACCTAAAGTTGCTGGTGGTGCTCATAAAATCCTGCAGGTTATCCATCAACGGGTGCTCAAGAAGTTTGCTTACCTCCCCATCCGGTTTTTTGTAGCGCAGTTTTATATTCATTATTTCGTTGCCATAATTGGCAGCAACCTGCTTACTGGGTGTTTTTTGATAACGCAATGCATCCACACTGTCCAGCGCTTCATCCTTTACGCCTACCGGTATTACTTCGTACAATGCTGTTACCGTGTGGCCGCTGCCCATATCGCCTGCATCTTTTTTATCATTGTTAAAATCTTCTTTGGCCAGCATCCTGTTTTCGTAACCTATTAAACGATAAGCCTGCACTTTTGTGGGGTTGAATTCTACCTGCAGTTTTACATCTTTGGCTATAGTGAATAGTGTACCGCCAAACTCATTCACCAATACTTTTTTTGCTTCATTCAAACCGTCAATATAAGCATGGTTGCCATTGCCTTTATCGGCCAGCTTCTGCATTTTGCTATCCTGGTAATTACCCATACCATAGCCGAGTACCGTTAAAAAAATACCGCTTTTACGCTCTTCTTCTATCAGCCTTTCCAAAGCGTCGTCGCTGCTAATGCCCACGTTAAAATCGCCGTCTGTACAAAGTATTACGCGGTTGTTGCCGCCTTTGGCAAAGTTTTGCTTAGCTACTTTGTAAGCCAGTTTAATACCTTCCCCGCCTGCTGTAGAGCCACCTGCTTCTAATTTATCAACCGCGTCTTTAATAGCAGTTTTATTGGCGCCGCTGGTAGCCGGTAATACCAACCCGGCGTTGCCTGCATAAACAACAATTGATACTTTATCCTGTGGCCTAAGCTGATCTGCCAGAAGCTTTAAAGAAGCCTGCACCAACGGCAACTTGCGGTCGTCCTGCATACTGCCGCTCACATCCACTAAAAACACCAGGTTGGATGCAGGCAAGTTATCATAAGGAATCTTTTTGCCCTGTAACCCGATTAACACCAGCTTGTGTTTGGCATTCCAGGGTGCAGTAGATATTTCTGTATTTACACTAAAGGGTTCTTCATCTTTGGGCTGAGGATACTCGTAGGAGAAATAATTGATCATTTCTTCTATACGCACAGCACCGGCAGGTGGTAACTGGCCCTCATTAATGAACCGGCGCACATTGCTGTAAGAGGCGGCATCCACGTCAATAGAAAAAGTGGACAGCGGGTTATCGTTTACTTTCAGGTATGGGTTCTCGGTAATATGGTCGTAAGATTCTGTATTGAAGTTGTTGCTGTAGCGCCAGGAGACATCTTCATCGTATGCTCCATCATAATCTTTTTTCTCTACTGGAGCATACTGCCCCTTTCGTTTTGCAAACGTTGTTCTAGCGCCTCTTATCGTAACGCCTGCTACTTTACCTTGTAAACTTTGTGAATAACCAGTTATCACAACTTCCTCCAGCAGTGCTGTAGCCGGCTGCATAACAGCAGTAATGTTTGTTTTGCCTGCAATTGCTATTTCCTGTACATTGAAAGAAAGCGCACTAATAATAAGAATTGCATTTTCATCAGGCACTGTAATACTAAAAAAGCCGGCTGTATCTGTAATTGTTCCATTACGGGTACCTTTTATTTGTATAGATGCCCCGGTAACAGGCTTACCAAAAGCATCTGTCACTATACCGTTTATGGTTCTTGGTTCTTTATAAATAACCGTAAAAGCAAGTAAACAAAGTGAAAGGCTTAAAAACAAAAGGCGTTTCATAACACAAGTTTTATGTTAGATGATAGGACGAAATTAATTACACAATTATTGAATCATTATTTTTTCAGTATAGTGTTTGATTTGTTTTTTATCCACTACACGCAGGTAATAAATACCGGCTGACGCAGATGAAGGAATCGCAAGGAAAGAAGTTGAAGCCCCTTTAATAATGCTAACGTCTTTTACCGTTAACAACGATCCATTGTTTGCAATCAATTGAATAGAGTAGTCACCTTCTTTCTTAAAATTCAGGTTTATAACGGAACCCCTTACAGCAGGATTAGGATAAAAATCAAATGCCCGTTTTCCTTTTATTTTTCTCCATGAGGTATCCATCTTATCCTGCCGTGTCACTGTTATTATGGAAACAAGACCAGTAATCCTCCCACAAGAGTTTAAACCTCCAGATGATACAATTACTGGTTCTAATTCCTTTACTTCTTTCCTCAGGATAAAAGTCTCAGAGGTATCTGTATTTTGGACAGTACATACTTTTCTTTGATACCCAATAAAGGAAATCTCAAGTTCTAACCTGCCTATGTATTTTTGAACAACCAAATTAAAGTTGCCATACATATCAGTAACAGTTAATTGCCCAGTGCCTGTGTGACATATATTGGCTGATGATAGCGGCAGTCCTTCTTCATCAGTGACCTTGCCGTTAACTACCACAGGGACAGCCACACTATCTATCTTTTGGACATCACCTATCATCGCTGTTTCCGTTAAAGCTTTTATTTTACCCTGCATTTGCCTTTTCTGGGCACCGGCTTTTTCAAACAGCAATAAAACAGGCATCATCAATGCTATCCACCAGCTTTTTTTGCTTTCAATGGCTGTTGGCTGCAGGGGCCGCTGCAACTGGTCGGTCATAAAACGGCCGCAGGTATTGCCGGTGTTATTCTTAAAGTAATTAAGTACTTGCTGGTCGGTCATCAGGCTAAAATCAACTACCTGTTTAGCGCAACTACTGCAGAACCGGCCCTGTTGGGTGGGTGTCATACTATCCCAGTTTTCGTGGCATGGGGTAGGTATATATAGAGAGATTTTTTCGCTCATGGCAAGATGCTTTAAGGATGAGAGGGTATTATTCAATAATTATTTTATCTGAGTAGCGCTTCTTTTTCTTTTCATCTGTTACAAGAATATGATACATGCCGCTTGTTAACTGCGCCGGAATAGTAACCGGAACAACTGTAGCCCCTTTTACAACAGTTATCTTTTTTACTAAATGCGGTACCCCCTTGTTATCATTTAACTGGATGGTATAATCGCCTTCTTTTTTCAGGTCAATATTTATGTTTGTGCCCGTTATTGCCGGGTTTGGATAAACCCTGAACGCGGTATTCCTGAACCACTCTTTAAAAGGTAGCAGCTTTGGAAAAATACTTGCTATACCCTGGCGTTTTTTAGTAAACCCACCTACCACTACAACCTCGCCAGACAAAGCTTCGTCGCATTGCATTGGCGCAACTTCTAAACTTATTGTGTCGCTTTTTGCAAATGTTGCAGCGTTTACTTCAACCGGCCATTCACGAACCTGAAAACCTATACTTGAAACCACTAATACCAAAGTACCAGGCTTTTCAACCGGTACACCCAGCTTGAAATTTCCATCCATGCCTGCAGCAGTACCGATTTTTGTGCCTTTTACTACTATGCTTGTACCGGGAATTGGATCCATCTTCCTATCCACAACAATGCCACTTAGAGTAAGTATTTTAGAACCTTCAATCAATGTATCCCTGAGCGTAGATAAATCCCGTTTAAGGCTTTGCTCCAGCTTACTGCTAACCATACCTGTAAAAAGTATTTCTTCTTCGAGAACAGTGCGGGTGGGTATTTTGGTGGGAGGCAGGACATCCTTATCCGGAGGATTATTTTTTAAAGCAGCAATATTCAACAAAGGTTGCTTCTTGTTTTTCTGCGCATCCGCCTTATCAAACAGCAGCAAAACAGGCATCATCAAGGCTATCCACCAGCTTTTTTTGCTTTCAATGGCTGTTGGCTGCAGGGGCCGCTGCAACTGGCTGCCCATAAATCGGCCGCAGGTATTGCCGGTATTACTCCTAAAATAATTAAGTACTTGCTGGTCGGTCATCAGGCTAAAATCAACTACCTGTTTAGCGCAACTACCACAAAAGCGGCCTTGTTGGGTGGGTGTCATCTTATTCCAGTCTTCGTGGCAGGGGGTAGGTACGTGCAGGCTGATTTTTTCTTTCATGGCAGTTGATTTGTTAGACGGATGCAGCAGTGTTGCGGATTGCATAAAGCTTAATGAAAAAATTCGCTAACTTGTATATTTGGGCCGGGGCGGTAATAATACCATGCGGGAAAAGCCGCCATGAAATGCAGGACGTACCCCGCAATCCTGCGGGATACTGTATTTTTTGTTCAATAAAGATATAGAGTACAAGTGAGTGACACAACGAAGTCGCCATGAAATACTTCAGTCCGGACAATAATTTCCAAACAACCCAAAAAATGCCCATGAAAAAAAGGTAACGCTTATATTGCTCAATAAATAATTACAACTACTGGTACCGGTAAGACAAATAGAGAAAATACCACAAACCGATGAGGAGCTGCTGTTGGCTTACACAGAAAGCCGGGAACAGGATGTATTGGCCCGCCTTTACCTGCGCTATACCGACCTTGTGTATGGTACCTGCCTGAAATACCTGAAAGATGCCGAGGCCGCCAAAGACGCGGTGATGAATATTTACCAGGAACTGGTGGCTAAATTGCATGCGCATAAAGTGGATAATTTTAAAAGCTGGCTGTACGTAGTAGCTAAAAATCACTGCCTGATGCAGTTGCGCAGCGCCAAAAAAATGGTTACAGTAGAGTTTCAGCCGGGCGTTATGCAATCGGAAGACTATTCGCATCTGGATACTGTACTGGAAAAAGAGCAGGACTTCAGGAAACTGGAAGAGTGCCTGAAACATTTACCGGCAGAACAAAAACAAAGCATTGAATTGTTTTACCTTCAAAATAAATGTTACAACGAAATTGTTGAGCAAACAGGGCTCGACTGGAACAAAGTGAGGAGCCTGATACAAAATGGCAGGCGCAACCTTAAAATTTGCATGGAAAAAAATGGCTGAGCATAACGCACATATCAACTATACACTGGCGGATATTGAACGATACCTGCAGGGTCGCATGAATGCACGGGAAATGCATGACATGGAAAAAGCCGCCCTGCAAGACCCGTTTCTGGCGGATGCCATTGAAGGCTACAGCGATGCGGACAATGCTGTTTCTGAACAGCACCTGAACGAAATAACCGCATTGCTGCAACAGCCCAAAAAAAACGCCAAAGTGGTAACGATGGCAGGCCGCAGGTTTCAATGGTTAAGGGCAGCAGCGGTTGTAGTGGTGATACTGGGGGCCGCGTTTATAAGTTACTCTATTTTGAACAACAATAACGCTTCAGATGAAAATGCAAACCTTGCACAAGAGAAAGTAAAACTTCCGCTTGAAGCTGATACTATTAGTGCCGAGGACGATGCAAAGAAAAAGGCAACAACAACTTTACTAAATGATTCTCTAAAGGAAAAAGCAATGCCACTTGCAAAGGATTACAGAGCATCAGACAAAAGTTCTCCGAAAAAACAAAAAACAGAAACGCTGAGTACACAGCAGTTAGAATATTCCCCTGCCTTACCAGAAAAAAATCAAGAGCCAATTGCAAAAGCCGAATTAAATAATGGGTATGTAGCAAAAAAACAGGCAGACGATAGCTTCCTGGCAACCACAAAAAGTTTAAAAGATAGTTTATCAGTTCCAGCATCGCCCGTTGCCGGTACGTTAGATGAGATGAAAGTTAAAAAGCAACCTGTTGAACAACAGTTACAGGGCAGAGTTGCAGGAGTACAGGTGAATAAATCTAACAGAACTAATCAAGGCTTTGCCAACGTACAGTCAAACCAATCACAACTCACCAACACGTTTCAAGGCAAAATTTTAGACAACAACAACCTGCCCGTAGCAAACGCTTTTGTAAGAATCAACAACAGCAACAGCAATATCGGCACTGTAACAGACCAGAAAGGCAATTTTAAAATAAGCTTTGCTGACAGCGTATTAAATATTACGGTTTCCGCACTTAATTATCAGCCGGAAACCACCACGCTTAAAAACAACGCCTCAGCAAGTATTGTGTTGAATGAAGTTGACAATTCTTTGTCTGAAGTTGTGGTAACAGGTTTCGGTACTAAAAGAAAGGACAGTAATACCCATTCTGATACCCTTGCTACCCCTGCCAATGGCTGGGACTCTTTTGAAGAATATGTTTATAAAAAGCTGGATAAAAGCTACGATTCCACCGCCAACTACGCCGACTTGAAAGGGGATGTGGAACTTGAATTTTTAGTTGACAGGCAAGGCAAACCCTACAACTTTAAGGTACTTCAGTCTTTAAACGATTCTGCCGACAACAAGGCCATCGAAATTGTAAAAGAAGGCCCTAAATGGATTTCCGGTAAAAAGAAAAAGAAGGGAAAAGTGCTTATCCACTTTTAACCAGCGGGCTATTCGAAATCGCACACCATACCAAGTGTATTAGCCTTTTCGCAAACCCCAGCCCCATTTTAAAAATGAAGGAAAAGCCCTGGCCCAGGTAGGCACATCGTGGCGGCCATCCTTTAATTCCAGGTAACGTATATGCTCATCTGTGTAGCCCTTTGCTTTTAGCTCAATCACCAGGTCAAGCGCATCATCAATGGAGTCTATAACACCGTTGTTGTTACGGTCGTCTGTTTCATCCAGGGCGCCGCATTCAATAAAAAATTTAAGCCAGGGGTTAAAAGCTCCTTTGCGCACCTGCAGATGCATCAGGCGGTCCTGTTCATCGTTATAACCGTCCTCATAAGCCTTCCGCCGCCACCATAAAGAGCCGCTGAAAATACCCACTTTCGTAAACTCGCTGGCGTGGTTCCAAACGGTATCAAGGGCGCTAAGGCCACCCAGCGAAAAACCGGCAAACGATTTTTCCTTAAAAGAAGGCGCATTGTATGTTTTACGGATGAATGGCAGCAACTCATCAAAAATAAACTTGTTGTATAAACCCGCTTTTGAGCCACGGCCATTGTAATCGGCGCTGTAGGCTGTACCATATTCCAGTTTTCTGTCGGCGCCGCAATGTATGCCCACGCAAACCAAAGGTTCTATAATTTCCTCTGAAATCAGGCGGTCAAGAATGTCTTCGAAAGGCATGTGGGGCAGGTCCTGTCCGTCGTTTATTAACAACAGGCTTAAATTTTCGGGGTGTTCAATACCATCCGGCAGGTAAGCGTCTATTACCACTTCCCTTTCCAGGTAATTTGATTGAACTGTTGTTTGCTCTACCAGCAGGCTGTTTAGGGTATTGATTTTCTCGATTGCCATATCGTTCAAAAATACGGAAAGAAGCTGAATGCCGTAACAGCCACGGGTTGTATGCGTATCCGCAATGGCTTGCGAACTTCATAAACAAAGCTTTTAAAAATCGTTGAAGAAATTTTTCAGGGGGTGTCCCTCGTACCTCGGGCCGGGCTTTCCGCTACTACTCCGGCACAAAAGCCCTGCTGCTATGGCTTCACCGGGGTATCCGCTTCAATCCCTCACCCTAAGGTGTAACAGGCTGCCTCTTTTGCAGGCAGGTCTAATTCTTAAGGCGGCAGGTAATTAATATTCGCTTAAATATCATTTCTAAGTAAGTAACAATGGCCGGAAATGTAAAACCGGTAATTAAAAGGAATTTGCAACTACATGTTTATGTAGTTCATCAGCAGGTTATAGTTCTCTTTCAGTTCATTCTCATACTGCTCTTCGCCAAAGTAGTATTTTATGCTGTAGTCGTAACGTTGAAAGGTGGCAACTATGTCAGATATCTCGTATTTGTTTACCTTAATACTAACGGTAAAAAGCCCTGTATCAGGGTCTGTATAACTGTTTAGCTGGGTTATGTGTGCATCATTGGTTTCTACCAGGCGGTTTATTTCGCCAAAAGCGTAGCTGCGTTTTTCCATCTCCAGTACAATAAGGCCGCCTATTTCATCAACGCTGTTGTAAAGTGCTGTAGCTTTAAGCAGGTCATGCTGCGTTAAAAGCCCTTCCAGTTGCTGTTGCTCGTTAATAACCGGCATAACAGAAAGGCTGTTCTCGCTGCAAAGCTGAAGCGCCCTGAAAAAATGTTCTTTTGCAGCAACACTAACTTTTGCAAAATTGGTATGATTGGCAGAAACGGATGCTTTGTCACTCATATCCAGCAAATCGTCTTTACTTACAAGCCCTATATATTTTTCATCGCTTACAACGGGCAGGTGCTGCACATCGTAGTCTTCCATTAACTGTATTGCAAAACCGGCGCTGTCTTCAATATCAATTGAAGGATAGGTTGACTGTATGAGTTTTAATGCTAACATGCTCTACAAACTTAGTTACTTTTATGAGACAAAAAAACTAAGCAATAGTTGCAGCGGGTTGCTTTAATTTGGATAAAAATTTCTCAAGCAGCACATTAAATTCGGCAGGAACTTCCATCATGGGTGCGTGGCCGCATTTATCAATAAAGTATAACTCGCTGTTGGGTATTAGTTTATTGAACTCTTTGGCAACAAATGGAGGGGTAATAGTGTCGTTGTTGCCCCATATAAGCAATGTGGGCTGCTTTATCTGCTGCAACTCTTCGCCAAGGTTATTTCGTATGGCACTTTTAGCAAGGGATATTATTTTAATTACTTTCAGCCTGTTGTTGGTTATTTCAAACACCTCATCCACAAGCTCCTTTGTGGCCTGGGCAGGATCGTAAAAGGTAAGCTGGGTTTTCTTTTTAATGTACTCATAATCACCACGTTTGGGGTAGGTATCCCCCATTCCATTCTCAAAAAGGCCGGAACTGCCGGTAAGTATGAGCGATTTTATTCTTTCAGGATGTTTAAGCACATGCACCAGGGCCACATGGCCACCCAGTGAATTGCCCAGCAGGTGGATATTGTTGTAGTTACGGGCCTCTATAAACTTGTACACATGCTTTTCAAGGCCGCCAACGGTGGTATGAAATATATCCAGCTCAAACAAAGGCAGTATAGGAACCACTACTTTGTACTGCGTTTTAAAGTGTTCAACCAGGTCTTTGAAGTTACTCAAAGCGCCAAACAATCCGTGAAGCAGTAACAATGGCTCGCCCTCGCCTTCTTCAATAAACTTAAACTTATCGTATTGTTTAATCTGGTAATTCATCAGCTAACTCTCTTATTGGCATTCGCCCTTCAGTGGGTACAAATAAACAGAATTCAATTGAAAAAACCTTATCAATCATTCATTAACAATTTGTGTAAGGTTCCGCATGCTAAAATACCTGATTTTGTTGAATTTAACTATATGAAGAGGCTGGGCAGGTTTATACCTGTCATTTACTTAAGCAATTGAGTGGCAGCATTACTTTACTCCTGTATAAAAGGCAACCTTATATTGGCATAAGCAGGCTTCTTTAACTGCTGCTTTAAATTTCTAAAAGTTTCAAAAGGGCCTTTTGCGGCAAAAAGGTTTACAACCCAGGCCGGGATGGAACCACCGGGGTCTACTTCCAGCACATACTCCACTTTTATCATTGCTTTTTGAAGAGGGGTTATCGTCCACTTGCCGGATGAGTTGGGCACACGCACTATGCCTTTTTTAACAGGAATATACCCCGGAACCGTAGGGCCGTTAATGGTAACTATTTTGGTGGCAGAATCCTGAACGGCTATAAGGTGGGCTACAAAATCTCTGTTGCTGGCTGGCCACGGCAGGCTTACTTCTGAATAATAATACAAATCTCCGGGACTAACCTGCTTAAGCAATACGCTTGATTTTGTGCTGTACACCCATTCGGCGCCGGTGTTTACATCCATTACTACTGCAACCAGTTGAGAGAGGCTGGCCGGCAGTGTACACTCTACTTTTATAGCTTTTAAGCCACTGTTTTCAAGGGATCTGCTATACACTGCAATACCCTCTTTATTCAGCTTTAGTTTCCAGTGCGGCTGGGCAAAAACATGAATAAAATTAAGTGTTGCCACCAGCAACAATACAGCATACTTAGCCTTCATATCCCGGTCAAAATTTTTTCGGGATGCAATTTACTATCTAATCAGCAAGAATAACAGTGCAACAGCAAGAGAGGGATGAACGGTAAATTAAGTTTATTTACCCTTAAAAATAACGAGCTATTTGACAGGAAAAATTACCGGCAAAAGATTAAGACGAGACTTTAACCTTATCCGCAGCATAATGAATAACAGAATCAACGGCCTGGTGGCGCGGGGTTTTTAGTTTGCAGCGGTCCATACGCTGGGTAGCTTCTCTAAGTACCTGGAGTTTTTCGCGGAGGGCCCAGTTCTGGCGCAGCGCATCTTCCATTTCCTGCCTCTCCTTACCAGGAAGTTCGTTGTACAAATACATCAGTAAATCCTCTGTAGTAAAATTCGGCATAGCTCATCAGTGTTTGGATAAGTGTATCAATGCGATTTCCCTAAAAACGGCATTATTCAGAGGATATTGTGCAAAACGCTATTTTTTAACAGGTTGGGCAGGTTGCTCTACAATAAACACATCTTCATTGTCTCTTTTCATGTATAAGTTTTCCCTGGCATATTTTTCCAGTGCGGCGGAGTTGTGTTGCAGGTCGTCTAACTGTTTTTTGGTCTTTTCTATTTCCCTGTGGTAAAAATCCCGGCTTTCGGTAAGGTCTTTTAGCTGCTGCTTGCGGTCAAGCTGCACAAAAATGTCGTTACGGTCTATAAAAACAATCATTACCGCAAACGCCCCAAGCGATAAAAGATACTTGTTGCGAAGAATATTTAATATGGTTTTTACGGCTTTCATTATTTCATTTGTCTAAAGATAGATAAAGGTACATTTAAATGTATTTGAATTTATACCCGCTGTTTTTAGTTTTTAAGCTTGATGCAGCAAAAAATATGTTTCTAAATTTGTAAACTTTCTTTCAACTTTGCGTAAATATTTATTGTGAAATATTTTGAAATCCGTTTCCTTGAAGAAGCTGAAAGGTTTATTGCAACACTTGATGCAAAAGCTGTAAGGAAAGTTTTATATAACATGGACCTTGCAGAACAAACCAACGATCCGAAACTATTTAAAAAGCTGCAAAACGAAATTTGGGAATTTCGGACAAGACATGCCGGGCTACAGATAAGGTTACTGGCTTTTTGGGATAAAACTGAACCAAGGCATACCCTTGTATTTGCAACGCATGGGTTTATCAAGAAGGTAAGCAAGGTTCCTGCCAACGAAATTTCCAAAGCAGAAACCATCAGAAAAAGATATTTTGAACTGAAGCAGAAAAAATAACATCATGGCAAAAGCACAAATAAAAACCTATACACTTGCCGAGATGAAAGATAAGTATATTGGCAAAGTGGGCACTAAGGAGAGAGAGGAATACGAGTATGAACTACGCATGGATGTTCTGGGCAGGATGATTAAAACTGCCAGGGAACAACAAAATCTTACACAGGAACAATTAGGTGAGCTTGTCGGTGTTCAAAAAGCTCAAATATCTAAATTAGAAAATAGCGTTAATAGCGCAACAATAGACACCATATTGAAAGTGTTTAAAGCCTTAAAGGCAGACATCCGTTTTAATGTTACCATTGAAAGTCAAAAGCTGCAACTTGCTTAGCGTTTCCCCTGCCTCATAGAAATTCTACCGCCCAATGGCTGCGGGATTGAAGTGGAAAGCCCGCAACCACGAGGTACGAGTGGCGAGGACTTGGAACGGAAAGCCCGGACTACAGCTCCATTTCTGCACAGCAGTACAAAGCCCCAAATGGTTCTAAAAACAATAGCCGCAAAAGCGGCTATTGATGTACTTAAGGCATGAATAATTTATTTACCGAAACGGATTTTTCCTTTTGGATAAATACCGGTATCGCCCAGCGCTTCTTCAATGCGGATAAGCTGGTTGTACTTGGCCATACGGTCTGTACGGCTGGCAGAACCTGTTTTAATTTGCCCGCAATTTAAAGCAACCGCCAGGTCTGCAATGGTAGTGTCTTCCGTCTCGCCGCTGCGGTGGCTCATGATAGTGGTATAACCGTTGCTTTGCGCTAATTGAACCGCGTTGATGGTTTCGGTAATAGTACCAATCTGGTTTACTTTAATAAGTATGCTGTTGGCTGTTTTGCTGTCAATACCGCGTTGCAGTATTTTGGTGTTGGTTACAAACAGGTCATCGCCCACCAACTGCACTTTGGAGCCGATGGCATCGGTCAATTTTTTCCAGCCGTCCCAGTCTTCCTCAGCCATACCGTCTTCAATTGACACGATAGGATATTTGTTTACCCACTCCGTCCAGTAAGCTACCATTTCATCGCTGCTTATTTCTTTACCGCTGCTTTTGTAAAATTTGTACTTCCCGTCTTTAAACATTTCGCTGCTGGCGGCATCAAGTGCAATAGATATCTCTGTACCTACTTTATAACCTGCAGCTTCAATAGCCTGCAGAACGGTTTCAATAGCTTCTTCATTGCTTTGAATATCAGGGGCAAAACCGCCTTCATCCCCCACGTTGGTGCTGTAACCCTTCTTTTTCAGTACGCTTTTTAACTGGTGAAACACTTCAACACCCCAGCGCAGGCCTTCGCTAAACGTATCAGCGCCAACCGGAACAATCATGTATTCCTGGTAGTCAATCTTGTTGTCAGCATGCACCCCACCGTTAAGAATGTTCATCAACGGCATAGGCAATACTGTTCCGTTTACACCACCCAGGTAGCGGTACAGGGGCAACTGGCTTTCCAGCGCGGCGGCTTTGGCAACTGCCATAGATACAGCCAGGGTAGCATTAGCACCCAGTTTGGCTTTGTTGTGGGTGCCATCCATTTCAATCAGTTTCTTATCAATACCGGCCTGGTCGTTAACGGGATAACCTATCAACTGGTCGGCAATTATATCATTTACGTTATCAACTGCTTTTAAAACGCCTTTACCCAGGTATTTGCTTTTGTCACCGTCACGCAGCTCAACAGCTTCGTGAATGCCGGTACTGGCGCCGCTTGGCACGGCTGCACGGCCCATGTGGCCGTTTTCGGTAGTAACATCTACTTCAACAGTGGGGTTGCCGCGGCTGTCTAATATCTGGCGGGCATGAATGTCGGCAATGTAACTAATCATCGGTTTGTTGTTTATTGGTTAATAGTTTTATGTGTTAAGCGGGCAGGTTGCGGTGTTGGTTCTGCTGAACCTTACAGTTAATTTCCGTGCAAAGAAACAATCTTCTGCGGAACATAAAAGCCTTTGTTTTGAATAATGGAAAATTTTGAATACAGCGGTACCTTACGCCTGTTAGCTGCCGGGTAAAAAAGTTGCCGGTTACAGCTTAGTGGCAGCGGGTATTGATAACCTGCCATCCTGCAATTTGTAACCAGTAATTTGTTTTGGGCGCCTGCCGAAGGCACCGGGCTTTCCGTTACTACTCCGGCACAAAGCCATGCTGCGAGGGCCGCACCGGGGGAACTGCGTTCGCAACCTTCGCAAAAGCAACATTTAGTTGCTTTTCCTCGGTTGTACTGCAATCCCTGGCGCGGGTGCAACACCAAAAGGGCAGGTAATACGCAGCAAGTGCCACAGCAGCCCCTCCGGTATCAAATGCATGCCTTTCAACTACAGCCACGCAAGTTATCAGCCTCTTTTTTCTATGCGGTCGTAAAAGCCTCCAAAGTTGTTCATTTTAACGGCATCTTCTTTAAAGAATTTGCCGGGAAAACCCAGGTCTATTTCGCTGGCTTTATCCAACCGGTCCATATCTTCCTGGGGAATAACAAGGCTAACCGTTTCCAGGTTTTCCTGTAATTGTGCCGGCTTTGTGGCGCCCACAACAGGAATGCTGGAAAAGCCCTGCTGCATCGTCCATTTAAGCGCCACCTGCGATGGCTGTGCCCCCAGCTTTTCCGCTATAGAAACTACTTCCTTGGTTATCCTGGTACTGTTATCGTTAAGGCGGTTGCTTTCGGGTTTAAGCCTGCCGGCATCGCCCTTCAGGTATTTTCCTGTAAGCACACCCCCGGCCAGTGGCGCCCAGGGTGTAACCGTCATCCCAAAATGTTTTGCAGCAGGTATCAGTTCCCGTTCGGGTGTGCGTTGCAGCAGGCTGTATTCCACCTGCAGGGCTACAAACTGGCTCCAGCCCAGCAGTTCTGCTATAGTGTTGCCCTTAGCCACTACCCATGCAGGCGTATCACTTATAGCTGCATAATTTATTTTCCCTTGCCGTACCAGGTCATCAAGCCCACGCAACACTTCATCAATGGGGGTAAGGTCATCCCAAATATGCAGGTAGAGTACATCAATCAATTCTGTTTGCAGGCGTTTAAGGCTGGCTTCCACGCTCCGCATCATGTTTTTGCGGTTGTTGCCGGAAGCGTTGGGGTTGGTTTCATTGTCTTTTAAAGAGTATTTGGTGGCCACTACCCAATAATCCCTGTCGCGGCTGCTGATGAATTCGCCAATAATTTTTTCGCTTGTGCCCTGCTTATACAGGTTGGCGGTATCCAGGAAATTTCCCCCGGCATTGCCAAAGGCTTCCATAATCTTAAAACTCGTTTCTTTATCCGCACCCCATCCGGCTTCTGTTCCAAAACCCATGGTACCCAAACACAACTCTGAAACTTTTAAACCCGAGCGGCCTAATAATTTGTATTTCATCTGATTAGCTATTTTATTGTCTTACATCACGCTATAGTAAATAACGCTCCCGGCTCCAAAATTAGGTTTTTAATTTGCCTGGCAGCAGCGTTAAGCAGTTAGAAGGTAATTCAGAGACAACACTAAAACAGGATTTACCTGCCTTTGTGCAGGTTTTTCTGCGCCCTGGCATGGCTTAAACTGAGAATTCTGTCAAAGTAGGCCTGGATGGTTTCGCCCGGTTTCATAGGGTGTTTGCGCAAGGCATTTCCTGTAAGCTTTAATAATTCATTGTATTGGGCAAAGGTTTCCTGCAAAAGTTTTTCATCGCCGCTATCCCAATAATAGCCTTCATCAATAACTTTAAAGTTTTTAAAGTACCTGCTTTCCAGGTACTTTAGCAAGTGTACGAGCAGCATATGCGTATCACAGCCCGCATACTGGGTTTTTACAGAAAGCATGTACAGGTATTCCCGGTACTTTTTAACAGCGGTATTGCCATATAACTCAAGGTTCATGACACTGCTCATACGGCCATTGGATAAAAAACAAATGTCCACCGTTTCGCAACCGGCCGGCGTAAAACAAATGCCGTAAATGCTATTGTTAACCCTGTCTGCATTAAAACCAACAGTAGGAAAAGTTGTTTCAAATACGTAGTATGGCCAGCCATATATTTCGGCGATATCTGTTACCTCTGCCACCAGGTGTGCTAATGAAGCCTGCTCATTAAACCTGCCGCTATAGTGTAAGGTTATTCCCATAGGGTATATTTGCAGCAAAAGTTACAACATTTTTATTTTATTAAAAGCAGTTAACAATATGCTAACCCAACAACAGGTAAAACAAAAGGCGGCCGAATACGCTGCCCGTTATGTGCAACCGGGCATGACCATTGGGCTTGGAACAGGCTCTACCGTATTTTTCCTGATACATAAGCTGGCAGAGCTGGCAAAATCCGGCTTGAATTTCAGGGCCGTACCAACCTCTAACCAAACAAAAAAAATGGCGGAAGAACTGGGCATACCACTTACCACATTGGATGATGTTGACGTACTTGACCTTACCATTGACGGCGCTGATGAAGTGGATCCCGATATGCAATTGATAAAAGGTGGCGGCGCAGCCCTGCTGCAGGAAAAAATTGTTGCGGCGGCCGGCAGCCAGCTTATTATAATTGCAGATGAAACCAAGATGGTAACACAGTTGGGCGCTTTTCCGCTGCCGGTAGAAGTGATTACTTTCGGCTGGAAGCAGGTGCAGCGCAAAGTACTACAGGCCGGGTGCAAGGAAGTTAACTTGAGAGTGAAAGATGGACAGCCCCTTGTTACAGACCACCAGCATTACATACTGGATTGCCACTACGGCGTAATTGAAAATCCTGCCGCATTAAACACCGGGCTGCACGCTATACCCGGTGTTGTAGAAACAGGCTTGTTTATAAACATGGCCACAAAAATTATTACTGCCAACACGGATGGCACCATAAAAGAGCGCTGAAAACTTGACAAAAGCATTTTAATATCGCGGCCTGTTCATGGCTCTGCGCCCGGCTGGCCGGCTTCATCTTCAGCAAGCGCCTGCTCCACCAAAAATGATGGAAGCTCCCTTACAGGTTTGGTATGGTGCAGCTTCTGCTTCATTTGAGAAGCCTGGCTTATAACATTGCCACGGCCGGTATTTAGTTTTTTCTGCGCATCTTTAAAGCTGGCTGAAGCTTTATCAAGCTGCTGCCCTACTTTTTCAAAATCTTCCACAAAGGCAGCCAGCTTCTCATAAATTTTTACTGCCTTTTGTGCTACTTCATGTGCGTTTTGGTTAATGCCCTCACGTTTCCATAAGTCGTACACCAGCTTCATGGCCGCTATCAGGTTGGTTGGGCTTATCAGCAATACACGTTTTTTGTATGCATACTGCCAAAGCTGCCTGTCTGCCTGCATAATAGTAATGTAAGCACCTTCCACGGGCACAAAAAGCATCACAAAATCAAGGGCGCTAACAGCATCCTGGTAGTTTTTACCGCTAAGGCCATCAATATGGCGGTAAACAGATTGCAGCAAGAGGTTTAATGCCTGCTGCTGTTCCCCCTCACCGGTTGCCGCGCTATATTGTTCGTAATGCAGTAGCGATACTTTAGCGTCTATTACAATGCTGCGTTCGTCAGGGTAACGCACAATAACATCCGGCTGAAGGGCCTGCCCTTCTTCACCTTCGGCACGTTGCTGTACAAAGTAATGAATGCCCTTTTGCAGGTCTGCATATTCCAGTATGCTTTCCAGTATCATTTCGCCCCAGTTACCCTGCTGCTTTACCTGCCCACGCAGGGCATTTGTTAAATTATTGGCCTGGGCAGAGAGTGTGTTGTTCAGCTCTATCATGTGCTTCACCTGTTCCCGCAGCGATATGCGTTCATCAGATTCCGCTTTGTACTTGGCCTCAAATTCTGTTTTAAACTGTTGTATATTTTCTTTCAGCGGATTTAGCAAACTGTTTAAGCTTGTTTCCTGCTGCTGGTTAAAGGTTTTTGTTTTTTCTTCCAGTATATTTTGTGCCAGCAGCTTAAACTGGTTTTCAAACTTATGCCCCAGTGCTTCAAACTGCTGCTGCTGTGTGGCCAGTTGCTCTTCTTTAAAGCGGATCTCCGCTTTCATGCGATGTACATCGTTCTGTGCAGCAATAAGTTCTTTTTTGCTTTGCCAATGCAGCTCTTTTTCTTTGGCTGTTTCTTCTTTTAAAACGGTAACTGTTTCTGATGATGCCTGCAGGCGGGTAATATATTCTGCCAGCCGCTGCCCGTGCTCGTTAAGTTCCTTTAATGCCTGTGTAAGCTGGCTGGTTTTATGATTCTTTTCTTCTTCCAGGTATTTTTTTTCGGTCTCGAGGGAGGCTGTTTGTGTTTTCAGATTATCCAGTTCGGCAGCAAGCTCCGGGCTAATGGGCGGGGCACTTTTTTTAATAAGCCAGGCCAGCAAAAATCCTGATAAAAACGCCGCAATACAATACGCTATCCATTCCATATCATGCAGATTTTAAGGCCGCAATTTAGGGGTATCCATCAAATACCGAAGGCAATTGGCTGGCTATCTGCTGTTGGTGACTAAATTTTAACGTAAGCCGGTTTGGACAAATTGATTTCGCTAATCCGGTGCGTGGGGACACGCACGAGGGCGCTTTATCTACCAGGGCTGAAAAGCCGCCCAATGAACCAACCGATGAAGTGATTGCGACGCAACGAAGATGCCATGAAACTATATCGCCGGTACCATAAACCGTATGCCGTGCAATCGCAAACGGCTGCTATTGTGTTATTGGTAAATGCGCTCAATGGCGTCTTTATATTTTTCCATTACTATTTTTCGTTTCAGGCTCATTTTAGGTGTCATCTCTCCTGTTTCAATACTCCATTCACGGGGCAATAGTTCAAACTTTTTTATCTGTTCCACGTGGTTGAAATACTTGTTGAAGTTTTCCACCAGGTCGCGGTACATTTCCAATACCTTGGGGTGTTGCACCGCATCTTCACTGCTGATAAAAGGAAGGTTGTTTTCTGCCATCCACTGTTTTAACATAGCCATGGAGGGAACAATTAACGCACCCACAAATTTTTTTTCGGCGCCCAGTACAATCACCTGCTCTACATAAGGGCTTTCCTTCAGTTTATTTTCTATTGGTTGTGGCGCCACATATTTGCCGCCACTGGTTTTAAACAGCTCTTTTTTGCGGTCGGTTATTTTCAAAAATTTCTTATCCACCCACACACCAATATCGCCGGTATGCAACCAGCCGTTAATAATGGTTTCATCTGTCAGGTCGGGGCGCTTGTAGTAGCCCCGCATAACGGTGGGGCCCTTTACACATATTTCGCCATCTTCGGCCAGTTTTACTTCTAATCCGTTTATAACAGGGCCGGTTGTACCAAACACGGTATTGCCTGCGGGCAGCTTTCTGTTAACGCTTATTACCGGGCTGTTTTCTGTAGGGCCATAGCCTTCATACACCGGAATTTGCGCTGCGTTAAAGATGCGCAGCAACTTTTCCTGGCAGGCCGCACCGCCTGTTATGATAAACTTAATATTGCCCCCCAACGCATCCCGCCATTTACTAAAGATTAACTTGTTGGCCAGCTTTAACTGCATGTTGTACCAGGGCCCGCCGCTTATATTATTGTCATACTTTTCGCCCAGGGCTACTGCCCAAAAAAACAATTTTCGTTTTATGCCGGTAAGCTCATTGCCCTTGGTCATTATTTTTTCAAACACTTTTTCCAGCAGCCGCGGCACAGTGGTAAAACCATCCGGACAAATTTCTTTCAGGTTGTCGCCAATTTTATCAAGACTTTCCGCATAGTAAATACTTATACCGCTGTAGAGGTATATGTAAGTAACCATCTTTTCAAAAATATGGTTCAGGGGCAGAAAGCTTAGCACTTTTTGGTGCGGGGCATCTTCAAACGGAAAACTTTCTTTGGAATAAAAAAGGTTGGTAACAATGTTCCTGTGTTCCAGCATTACGCCTTTGGGCGTGCCGGTGGTGCCGGATGTATAAATAATGGTGGCAATATGCTCCCAGTTTATGGAGGCTTTTATCTGCTGCACTTTTTGCAGGCTGGCCTCATCGGCCAGGCCGGGTACTTTGGTCCAGTGGTCGGCATCAGGCAGTTCATCAAAAGTATAAATGTTGCGCAGGGTTGGCACTTCGTTGGTTATGCTGCGCACTTTTTGAAGCATCTCTGCATTGCTGACAAAAATGTACTTAACAGCAGCATCGTTAAGAATAAATTTTAGCTCGTTAGGGTTGGTAGTGGGGTACACAGGCACCAGTATGGCGCCGGTTTGCTGCACCGCAATATCTGTTATTATCCATTCAGGCCGGTTATTGCTGATGATGGCTATTTTATCGGCGCCTTCTGCGGTAAAATCGTTACCGCTAATATCTAACTGCAGCAGGCCCGCGCTAAATTTATCTGTTGTTTCTTTTACCAGTTTTGTACTCCAGGGTTTCCATTCATTGTTTTCTTTGGCAACCAACATGTTTTCTTTAGGAAACTTGTCTAACTGGTACTGCACCGCGTCAAATAATCTATATGGCTTTGTCATAAACAATCGAAGTTAACGGATAAGAACATGCTGTAAAATACGAAGCAGTACTTTAGTAAGTAGATATAATTTTTAATAATTAACGTTTACAGGATGCAATTTTTTTGTTTCAGGGCGCCCCCGCCAACATACAGGGCGGGCCGGGCAGAACTGCGTTCGCAACCTTCGTCAAAGCAACATTTAGTTGCTTTTTCTCGCTTGTGCTATTACTCCGCCACAGCCCCCTGCCGCAAAGCATTTACGGCTACTGTTGTTCCCTCTTCAGTTTTTCGTATTCCTGCTCTGCCATATCCTGCCTGGTTCCGTTATAAGCCGCAAAATACTGAAAGCCCAGTGCAATGCCCCAGCCCAGCATTATCCAAACCGGCCAGGGATAAGCCTGCGATGCGCCATGCCTGCCTGTGGTAATCCACCAGATAGCCCAGAAAAAAGAACAGATAACAATGTAAGAGAACAGTGATTTTCTAAAAGAGGCCCGCTTTTTTGCCAGGCGCCAAAGCCTTTCATCATGCTGTTGCTGCATAAGGTTATTTTTTACAGCCTTAAGTTATAAAAAAAGCGGCTGAGTGGCTGACTTTATGCGAGGATAATTGTTTTGCTATAGAACAATATTACCGGGTGCAGCACCAATATACGCTTACAGAAAGGGCGTAAATAAAAATGTGAAAGATTCATAAACTGAACTTTCACATTTTGCGGAGACGGCGAGATTCGAACTCGCGATACAGTTTCCCGTATACACACTTTCCAGGCGTGCTCCTTCAACCACTCGGACACGTCTCCATTTTTTTGGGATTGCAAAAATAGTGGGTTCAGGCTCAGTTTCCGAATATTTTTTCAGCGTTGGCTGTAGTAATGGCTGCTACTTCCTCTTTCGTGGTTCCGGTTACTTCTGCAAGGCGGGCAACTATGTATGGCAGGTAGCTGCTCTCATTGCGTTTACCGCGAAAGGGAACCGGCGTAAGATAGGGTGCATCTGTTTCCAATACCATGTGCTGCAGGCTTATGTTTTGCAGCGCTTCTGCTACACCGGCATTTTTATAAGTTACTACACCGCCAATGCCCAGGTAAAAGCCCATATCCGTAATTTCCCTGGCCTGCGCCCCAGTGCCGCTGAAACAGTGAAATATGCCCCGCAACCCTTTGGCGGCAAACGGTCTTACTGCATCAATGGTTTCAGGCATGGCATTGCGGGTATGTATGGCTATAGGCATTCCGCGTTGCAGGGCCCAACCCATTTGCAGGTTAAATGCTTCGTATTGCTGTTGGGTAAATGTTTTGTCCCAGTAAAAGTCAAGCCCTATTTCTCCAATAGCTACAAATGGCCTTTTGTTCAGCCAGTCTTCCATAACCTCTAATTCCTGCCGGTAATTCTCCTTTACATAACAGGGATGCAGGCCTATCATACAATAAAATTTTTCCGGCCATCGTTTTTCCAATTGTAACATGTCACCTACCGATTGGCTGTCAATAGCCGGCAGATAAAAGCGTTGAACGCCTGCATTTTCTGCCCGCTTTACTACGTCAGCTATGTTATGCTTAAACTCTTCCAGGTACAGGTGGCAATGTGTATCTACTAAAATCATGCTGCAAATTGAACAATTTTTCTCACTTGTGCTTTGCACAGGTTGGTAATCTTATACCCTTAAGCTGCTGATAAACACAATGTTCATTCAAAAAACAAAACCATCTGTATGAAAAGAAAAGAAAAGTTCATTGCATTTCTTCCTGCCCTGTTGCTGGCCAGTTGTTTTACCGTATCCTGCAACAAACAAAATTCCGGCCCTGCCGCAACCGAAGAGCAAGCCGCCAACACAAATAATGCGGCTATTGCTGAAAGTGAAGCTAACGCCACTTTTAATGCGGAACTGGAAAACGTAATAGGGTTTAGCAGCGATATTGGCGCCGGCAGTGGTGCAGGCATTATGTACAACGGAAATGAAAGGGGCGATAGTGCCAGCCACTGCTTTACGGTGTCTGTTACACCCCTTACCCCCGGCGTATTTCCTAAAACAGTAGTGATAGATTTTGGCAAGGGCTGCACAGGCCGGGGAGGCGTTACCCGCAGCGGCAAGGTTACCACTGTTTACTCCGGGCACCTGGCCATTGCAGGCAGCAGCGCCGTAACCACTTTCCAGGATTATTATGTTGACAGCACGCAGGTAGAAGGTGCGTTAACCGTTACCAATAAAAGCACCGCCTCCGGATTTGCTTTTAACGTGCAGGTAAAAGATGGTAAGCTGTCGCGACCTTCCGGTAACTACATTCACTGGAGCAGCAACCGTAACTGGGTGCAGTTTGCGGGCCAGGAAACACCGTTTAAACTGAACGATGATAGTTACCATATAACCGGCGATGCATCAGGAACTGTTAAAAAAGATACAAATTTAGTAGACTACTCAGCACTAATAACGGACGCATTGGTACGCAAAGCAAGCTGCCGGTGGATAACTGCGGGCACCCTAAAATTCACGATTGGCGCAACAGAAGGGCTGTTGAACTTTGGAGACGGCGAGTGTGATAACGACGCTAAATTAATTGTTGGTGGTACAACTATAAATATTAGTTTAAGATAGACTTTGTTTTAATTGATTTACTCCTTAATTTTGAAAAGTTTTCATAGGGTACGGATTAAAAACGGGCTAAGGTTTCTACCTTGGCCTTTCTTTTTTTAGCATGGGCCTGTAAATACTGCATAGTTTAACCGATTCATTTACAATATTTTATTTTTAGAAAATTCAGAAACTTAACAGTGTGGCAGCAATATGCGCAGGTTATACGGCAAGGATTTAGCTACCAGGTGGGAAAAGCTGCGTAAGGTACAGAACGTACAAGAGTGCGACGCAACAGCAGCCAAATTATGGCTACTTATGCCGGGTACATAAAAAAATTCTTCGCAAGACTATAGGGGGCAGGAAAAAAAGATTGTCAGGAAAGTTACCTTTTTGCTTTAACAGAAAGCTGCTGCCTACGATAAAAGCTTATCAATTTTTGCTGCCAGCTTATGGTCTTTTTCTGTAACTACATCCCCGGCATCGTGGGTGTTTAGCCATATCTCAACTTTATTGTACACATTGCTCCAGTTAGGATGATGGTTCATTTTCTCTGCCTCAATCGCCACCCTGGTCATGAAAGCAAATGCCTCGGAAAAATTACCGAACTCAAATTTTTTATACAGCTTGTTATCCGTTTCGTTCCACATAAAAATATTTTGTTTTAGTGCTGCACTAAACGTGCCTAAAAAACCAGGTGCCCTTTGTTCTTAATTTTTTCATTGGTAAGTTCTGTTACCAACTGCACACCGTTAATGCTTTTTATGGCCTGTATTACCTCTGTGCAGGTTTTATCTTCCGTGCAGTCGCCCTTCATCAGCCATAAAAAATCTATGTGTTTAAATTCCGGCAGCAGGTATTCGCCATCGCAGGCGTTGTGATAAACATAGTGCTGCAAAAAATTGTTGCGTACAGCGTGGTGGTAAACCGGGAAGAAATAACTGCGGTCTCTTTTTCGCAAGTGGATTTCAATATCACGGTTAAGCCGGAAGCTGTAACCGAGGAAGCTGTTTAGCTGCCAGCAGAAGCGATAATTTTTTGCCGCGGACATTATGCCCAGCAATCTTGTATCGCTGAAGAAGTCGTCGGTTACATCGTCTATGCTAAGCGTAAATTTCATTTCTGCTTTACCTTCCACTGTTTTTTGCAGCATGGCCATGGCGCATTCAAATTTAACCTTTTAAAACTCTACATCAAAAAGCTCCTCTTTGTTATCGCGGATAACGTGCAGCTTACTTTTATCTCCCTTCTTAAAATGTTGCAGCGCCTTCATATAACTAACCACATCCACAAATTTGTACTCCCCTAACTGCACCAGCACATCCCCCGCCTTAAGGCCAATACGCTCCGCCAGCTTGCCTTTGCTAACGCCATCTATGCGCATGCCGGTACCGGTAAAACCATAATCAGGCATAACGCCGAGTGTTACGGGCAGCGACACAGCACCTACCTGCTGCTCACGTGTTTGCAGAAACGCCAACTTGCCTTTGTCATCGGCCGCACGAATAATTTTTTGTATGTAACGTATAATGGCCACTTCGCCGGCATAATTTATTTTGTCCCAATCGTCGGTGGCTTTGTGATAATCACTGTGGCTATTGGTAAAAAAGAACAGCACAGGAATGTTTTTTCTGTAGAAAGAAGAATGGTCGCTGGGGCCGGTGCCGCTGCTGTCAAAATGTATGGCCAGGCCTGTACTTGTTGTAGCGGTAAACAAAGGCCCCCACAAAGGCGATGTACCATACCCGCCAATGGTTAATTTTTTAGCGGTATCGTAGCGGCCTACCATGTCCAGGTTAATCATGTAGTTAGGCTTAGCCTCAAACGTAGGATGATCGAGCCAGTATTTGGAACCAAACAAGCCCAATTCTTCACCGGAAAAGGCAATGAACAGGTAGTTATTGTTTTTAGCAGTTTCCCTGCTTAAAAGACCGGCCAGCTCAATCAACGCGGCAGAGCCGCTGGCATTATCGTCTGCACCATTGTGCACCTGCCCCTGTACATCCAGGGCATTGCCATCCTCGCCAAACCCGAGATGATCGTAATGGGCGCCAATAATAACGGTGGCAGCAGCATTGTTATTGATAAAGCCCACTACATTACGGCCCTTACGCTGCTTTGCCACCAGTGCAACGGCAAGATTGATGTCGTAAATGGCAGTAGCATCCGCGATGTATTTTTTGGCTGCGGCTTTACTGATGTACAATACGGGCAATGCTAATGGGGCAGTACTGTCAAACCGGTTGTATTGAATGTTATCTTCTGTTGCGGAGCTGTTAAATACAAGCAATGCTTTACCACCTTTTGCAGCTATGCTAAGGGCTTCTTTTTTAAGGGCATCACTTATGTCGAAGTGCGGGTTAGCCTTGTTATCTTCCAGTAACTCTTTTACATCCCAAAACCAGGGCTCTCCTTTTTCACGCAGGCTTAAGGATGCGGTTCCTTCCACGCGGCCATCTGCTGAATATGGCAGGGGGAAAAAATCTTCCTTCACCTTCAACTTAGCGCCGTTTATGGATAGCCATGTGGTAGCGGCTTCGTATTGCTTGCCTTCGTTAATGTCAAATTCCTGCACATACCCGGCCGTTCCCTTCGGCTCAAGGCCTGCGCTGCTAAACTGCCTGCTCATGTATTCCATAGCCATCAGTTCCCCTTCTGTGCCGGTTCTTCGGCCCTGCAATTTGTCATCCGCCAGGTATTTTACATGTGCCTGCAGGTTAGTCAGGATAATCTTATTCTCCTTCTCCTCCGCCCTGCGTTGTTTCCTGCTTTGGCAAACAGCCAACAGCGGCAACAAAGCAAGCACGAGCAACATTTTTTTCATATACAGGTATTGGTTTGGTTTGCAAAAGTAATATCGCGGCATACACAAAAGAACGAACTTAATGCATGCATATTTTATTGTTAAGCTGGGCAAATAAAATTTTGTATTGTAGCCGAAACCTAAGGATAACGGCGTATGTGTATTATGTTACTACCAATATTTTTTCTTCATCCAGCAACGGTTGATTTTTAAAGCGCAGCATAATATTGGCAACGGCCACCACATCCCGCTGGCAGTATTCTACAATACGCGGCAGGTTGTTGTCTTTGTAATACACATATTGTACCATGCTGCCGTCTATATCAGTTTTAGAGGTAGGAACATTTAAAACATGCGCCAGCAGGTTAAGAGAAATGTAATTTTTGTAATCGCCGAATTTCCACCACTGCAAAGTATCTACCATATTCACTTCCCAGGGCTTGGCGCCATGTATGTTTAAATAAGCAGGCAATGGCATTTGCTGTATTACCATGCGGCGGCATATATAGGGTATATCGAACTCTTTTATATTGTGCCCGCAAAACTTAAATTGTTTTTTACCGCTGTATAACCGGCTGCAGGCCTGTATGAAAGATTCTAACAGTTCCTTTTCATTGTGGCCGTAAAAACTCTTTATCTTTAGGCACAACTCTTTGTATTCGTTTTCGTAGAAATATGCCGTTGAGATACAGATGATTTTTCCGAACTCTGCAAGTATCCCGGCCCGTGCAGTATAGCTCTCAGCAGGGCCTAGGTTTTCTGGCACGGTTTTGGAAATTTTGTCAATCCAGAGAGATTGCCAGCCAATATCCATCTGGTTAAACTGTTCGTACTGCGGTACGGTTTCAATATCCAGCAGTAGTAAATCCGCTAATGAAAAATCGTTATTCAACTTTTTAAAAACTTTTGTAAAACTTTAAAATCAAGCTTATATGGCATATTCAAATTATCCTTCCGCCGACAATCCACAACCTGACAAAGCTAAGGATAACCGCAAAGTTATTTACGGCATTCTTGTAGCGGCTTTATTGGGTACGTGGGGTTACATCATTTATGATAAAAACAAATCAGGAGAAAAAATTGAGCAACTGCAAACCCAGTTTGCCAATGTTGACAGTGCCAGGAATTCTGTACAGGAAGAGTACAACCTCGCATTGGCCAGGATGGACTCCTTAACCGGTACCAACACACAATTACAGGGTCAGCTTGCAGAGCGTAAAGCAGATATTGACAAGCTGAAACAAAACATCAAAGATGAGCTGCGCAAAAAGAACTCCGACCTTGGCAAGGCACGGTCTATGATTGCTGAACTTAATGGCAAGATCAATGATTTGCTGGCCCAGGTAGAGCAACTGAAAGCAGAAAATCAAAAGCTTACGGCAAGTAACCAGCAGCTTACTACCGAAAGGGATACACTGGCATCTCAAAAAACAGTGGTTGAGCAAAGCCTGGCAACAACACAGCAGGAAAAAGCCCGTGTTGAAGACGTAGGCTCTACCCTGCATGCTTCTAACATCAACATTGCCGCAATTAACGTAAAAGGCAATGGCAAGGAAGTATCTACCACTAAAGCAAAAAGGGCTGACCTATTAAGGGTATCTTTTGACCTGGATGAAAACCGCATCTCACCCAGCGGCAGCAAAGACCTTTATGTAGTGGTTACAGCGCCTGATGGTAAAGCAATCTCTGTTCCTGCTTCTAGCGGTACGTTTACTACCCGCGAAGAAGGTGAAAAAATCTATACCAGCAAGGTTACAGTTAACTACGAACAAGGTAAGCGTATACCCGTAAGCTTCGACTGGAAGCAAGACAATAAATACCAGACCGGCGATTATAAAATCGAAATATACCAGAACGGTTATAAAATTGGCCAGGGTGTAAAAACCTTAAAGAAAGCCGGTTTATTCGGTTAGTATTTAACCAACAAATACATTTAAGTTTTGATACAGCAGGAGCCGCTTAACAGCGGCTCTTTTTTTGTTAACAGGCCTTCCAAAATTTTAGGTTTACAGAATTTTTATTGGTGGCCGGCGCCAGGAACTTGGTGGAGGCATCGTTGCGTCGCACTACGTTTATCGTCCGGTTTTTCATGGCAACAGGCTGTTTAGGTACAGGCATGCTTTTATTACACCAGCTACGGCCGGGTAACCATCATTATCAGCTTCTACCTTATGAACAACTGGGTAAAACTGAACCTTTGCATTTTTAGCATATTCATGTAGGTTTGTGCGTTATCACTAAACAATGGCAAACAGGTTAAAATCGAAAAAAGCTTCTGCACCAAACCCAGACCAGTTAAAGCCTGAAAAGGAAGAACAGGTTACGGTAAAAGAAGTTGTGAAGGACGAGCGTACACGCAAAATAGCCGGGGCCGTAAGCCTGCTGCTGGCCATATTTTTATTCATCGCATTCTCCTCCTACCTCTTTACCTGGCAGGAGGACCAGGATAAGGTTTTCCGCTTTGGTATTAAGATATTCAGCACAGAAGATGTACAGATAAGCAACCTGCTGGGTGTGCTGGGCGCTTACACCGCACATACTTTTATTTACAAAGGCTTCGGCGTGGCCTCCTTCCTTTTCTGCACCTTCTTTTTTGTGCTTGGTATAAACCTGCTATTTGGCAGAAAGGTATTCAGCCTGGCCCGCAACCTTAAATACATGATTACCGGTTTGCTGGTGTTAAGCGTAGCCTTTTCTTTCTTTTTTGGGCGTATTGAATTTCCGGCCGGTGGGGCAGTTGGAGAACTGATGGAAACCTGGCTGGTTAAGTGGATTGGAAAAGTAGGTACCGGCTTCGTACTAGTGCTGGCGGTGGCCAGCTATGTTATCTGGCGGTTTAACCCATCATTTAAATGGCCAGAGAAAAAGGCAAAACCTGTAGAAGAAAAAAGCGAGCCTGTAATACCTGTAAAAAATACCAAGCCTATTGTTGTACCCGTAACGGTTACCGAACCGGAGCAAGATCCGCAGCTTAAAGAAAAAGATTACAGCAGCAATAACAAGCTTAAAAAAGACAGCAAAGGCATAGTTGTTATTTTACCTAAGCAGGAAGAAGACCCCGCGAACCCCATGAACGATTTTGACCTTGTTGAAAAAGACCTGGCTAAAGCTGTAAAGGAAGCTCCCGAAGAATTAAAGCTGGAGATAAAAGAAGAAGTGGAAGAAGATGAGGTACCATTTGAAACAACACCGGAAAACGGGACTGTAGAAGATGAGCCGGTTAAAGAAGCAACCCCTGCCAAAAGGCCGGAGCTGAAGATAAAGTTTGATGATAAGATTGATATGGAGCTGGAAATTCAAAACCTGCCGCAGGACGACGAGGAAGAAGAATTACCCTTACCATCAAACATTAGCCATAAAACATTGGACGAAGCTTACGACCCAACCCTGGAGTTGAGCGATTACCAGTTTCCATCCCTGGAAATACTGGAAACACATGGCAGTGAAAAAATAGTGCACGACCCCACCGAACTGGAGGCCAACAAAAACCAGATTATTGCCACGCTTAAGAATTACGATATAGCCATACAACGCATAGCAGCTACCGTAGGGCCTACCGTTACGCTCTACGAAATAGTGCCTGCCCCCGGTGTACGCATAAGCCGCATTAAAAACCTGGAGGATGATATTGCGCTTAGTCTTGCTGCTTTGGGTATACGTATTATAGCGCCAATACCCGGTAAAGGCACTATTGGTATCGAAGTGCCCAACGTTCGTAAAACGGTGGTAAGCATGAAAACGTTGCTGGCCAGCGATAAATTCCAGAACAATAACTTCTCCCTGCCGATAGCCATCGGCAAGAAAATTGACAACGAAAACTTTATTGTTGACCTTGCCAGCATGCCGCACCTGTTGATGGCTGGTGCAACCGGCCAGGGTAAATCAGTGGGCATTAATACGCTGCTGGTTTCGTTGCTGTACAAAAAGCATCCATCCCAGTTAAAGTTTGTGTTGGTAGACCCCAAAAAGGTTGAACTTAGCCTTTACCGCGTTATAGAAAAGCACTTCCTGGCTAAGTTGCCCGGTGAGGAAGAATCTATTATTACCGACACCAAAAAAGTTATCTATACGCTCAACGCCCTTTGTATAGAGATGGATAACCGGTACGACCTGCTGAAGGAAGCCGGTTGCCGCAACATAAAAGAGTACAATGAAAAATTCAGCAAGCGTAAGCTAAACCCTCAAAAAGGGCACCAGTACCTTCCGTTTATAGTGTTGGTGGTAGATGAGTTTGCGGACCTGATAATGACAGCCGGCAAGGAGGTGGAAATGCCTATTGCCCGCCTTGCCCAGTTGGCACGTGCCGTAGGTATTCACCTGATTATTGCTACCCAAAGACCTTCTGTTAACATTATTACAGGTACCATTAAAGCTAACTTCCCGGCACGTATCGCCTTTAAAGTTTCCTCTAAAATAGACAGCCGCACCATCCTGGATGCCGGCGGCGCTGAGCAGTTAATTGGCAAGGGCGATATGCTTATCAGCTACAATGGCGAAATTACCCGCCTGCAATGCGCTTTTGTGGATACACCTGAAGTTGAGCATGTTTGCGAGTTCATCGGCGACCAGCGAGGTTACCCGCAGGCCTTTATGCTGCCGGAATACGTTGACGAAAAAGAAATGGATGGCAAAGATTTTGACCTTGCCGACCGTGACCCGCTGTTTGAAGATGCCGCCAGGCTGATAGTGATTAACCAGATGGGCAGCACATCGCTTATACAACGTAAAATGAAGCTTGGTTATAACCGTGCAGGCCGGTTGATGGACCAACTGGAGGCTGCTGGCATTGTAGGCCAAAACCAGGGCAGCAAAGCAAGGGAAGTGCTGGTAAAAACAGAAGGAGAGTTACAGGAGATACTGGATATGATTGTTTAAGGCTGGGAGTTGTGAGCTGTGAGTTTTGAGCTGCGAGCTATGAGTTTTGAGCAGCGAGCTATGAGCTATGAGTTTTTGAGCCGCAGGTTTAAGCATCTAATTTATATAACATTCTGCTGGCTTTGTTTGCCCGTTGTTCAATGGTGCATAATGCCCTGCCGGGCAGGATTATCTTAGCTGATTGGCTGCCGGATAGAAGTGGAAACCCCGCTGAAGCCTTTGTGCGGCTGGTGTTGTGGCGGAGTTGTAACGGATAGCCGGAACCAAAGCCAAATCAATGCTTTCAAAGCTGAAAGCCCCGAATTTTCTTCAAATTTTTTAATTCTCCACATTCATCCAGTACCAGGTTTCCAACGGTACAATAAACCCACCTGTTTAAAAAACCGTTATTGAACGGTTTAAAAAGGGTGTTTTTCACGTTTTTTAAGAGAGCCGCACATACGATATTCGGTACATAAATGGTGATATATACTAAGGTGCGGCCCTTAACCCCTAAGATACCCAGGATATTTTGCGGACAGAAACGGTAGCTATCATTGGGGATGTTATATGTTTCTGTCCGTTATTCTGCAATACCGCCCGTTTTATTCTTAGCCCTTCATTGTTTGCCTGCCTCTTTTTCAACCACTCAAACATTAAGACTGTTTAACCATTGCCATTACGTTGTAATGGCATTTGGCGCAGAATCATTAGATTTGCCGCCGCTAAAACTGAAGTATATGCAGGAAGAACTGGAACTTATTCTGGATGACGTTAACACATCTATGAAGAAAGCCATTGACCATCTTGAAGTGGAACTTACCAAGATAAGGGCCGGCAAAGCGTCTCCGGCAATGCTTAACGGTATTAATGTTGATTATTACGGCTCCCCTACGCCTATATCAAACGTAGCCAATATTACCGTGCTGGATGCCAAAACCATCAGCATACAGCCCTGGGAAAAGAATATGCTGGCGGCTATTGAAAGGTCTATTATGCAGGCTAACATTGGTATTACGCCGCAAAATGATGGTGTGCAAATACGCCTGTTTTTACCACCGCTTACCGAGGAAAGGAGGAAAGAGCTTTTTAAGAAAGCCAGTAATGAAGGAGAACACAGCAAGGTGGCCATACGTAACATACGCAGGGATGCGATGGAAATGATTAAGAAACTGCAAAAAGACGGCCTTAGCGAGGATGTTGCCAAAGATGCGGAGAAAGACGTTCAGGACATAACAGATAAACATATTGTGCTGGTTGATAAACACCTGGCCGCAAAGGAAAAAGAAATGATGTCTGTATAAAAAAAGCTTAACCATATTGCATAAAAAACTCCCGCCAGGCGGGAGTTTTTTTATGCAATAACGCTGTTATTCATTTTTTCGCTCATGCTTATTTATCAGCGATTCTATAAGGTAGGTTACCAGCGACAACAGTATGCTGAACCAGAAAGCACTCCACCAGTTATCTACCCTAAAGCCCGGCACAATTAAAGATGACCATTTTATAATCAGCATATTAATTATCAGCAGAAAAAGGCCAAGTGTAAAAATAGTGATGGGTATGGTAAGTACAATAAGCACCGGCCTTACAAAACCGTTTAGCAATGCCAGCACAAGCGCCAGCATTACAGCTGATGTGCCATTTTTTATGCTAACCCCACGCAGCAGGTACGAAACAATAATAGCCGCCAGCGCTGTTACCAATATTTTACCAATGAATTTGCCCATAACTTATTTTATAGCCAGGCCGCTGATGCCCGGTTTGGAAAAAGCCAGCCGCACTACACCACAACCAGCTCAAAGTAATCATCCGGCACAAGGTATTTATTGGCCAGTTCCCTCAACTCTTCAGCGCTGATTGTTTTAATAGTATTGATGCTGTTATAAAAATAATCTTCTGTAAGGTTATTGAGAATGTAATTTTTCCAGCGTGCAATAATCTGGAAGGGGCCATCAAGGTCGCCGAGTATGGTACCCATCATATAGTTGCGCACCAGGTGCAGTTCTTCCTCATCCACCAGTTCTTCACGCAGCACCTTCATCTCGTTATACACTTCGTTTATGGTGGCAGCGCAAACATCCCGGCCCGCTTCTGTGCTTACCAGCAGCGCCGTATTTTGTATGTGATTCTGAATATGGCTGTGAATGCCGTAAGTGTAACCTTTATCTTCCCTTATATTACTCATCAGCCTGCTGCCAAAGTAGCCACCGAAAATATTGTTAAGTACCTGCACTTTAGGAAAATCCGCGTGGTGCCTGTTAGGAAACGGCCTGGCAAGCCTAACGGCGCCCTGTACGCCGGCTTCATCATTAACAACATTGTATTTCTTTTGTATGGCAAGCACTTGTGCGTGCTGTACAATGGGAAGCGTTTCTTTGTTAAGGGGCAGCTTACCAAAAGCATTGTTCAGTTGCGCCTGTATGTCAGCAGGCAGTTTACCCGCTACAAACAAAATACATTTGCCTTTGCTGTAAAAGCGGTTATAAAACCGGGCTACTTCATCCCGCTGCAAGGCATCATAATCAGCCATTGTAGTGTATTTGCCGTAAGGGTGGCTAAGCCCGTAAACATATTCGTCAATAAGGCGGTTGGCAACAAAGTCGCACTTTTTCAGGTTTACTTTTAGCCTTTGTTTTTGGTTTTGCTGATAAATGGCCAGCTCTTCTTCAGGAAAAACCGAGTCAGAAATTATCTCTGCCACCACCGGTAACAGCTCCGGCAAATGCCTTGTTAGCGCATGCAGGGTAATGTTGGCCGTTTCGTTATAGCAGTTGCGGTTAAGATAAGCCCCATAAAACTCAAAATGCTCATTAATGGCAAACGCGTTTTTGCCAACAGTTCCATTTTTAAGCAAATGGTTGGCTGTAGCGGCCACAATATTCTTTTCCTCGTACCAGTTACCGGCGTAAAACACCCACTCAGCCAGCACTACCTCCTGTGCCCCGGCATTAATGGCATATACCGGCACGCCATTGTCCAGTTCAAAGTATTCAAAGTTCTTAAGATGTAAATTAAAGTCAACCGCGTCTTTAATAGCGGGTTCCGTTTTCCTGTTTATCATACACTCGGCTTAAGTGAGCAAATGTAAAAGAAAGAACGTTAAGATAATTTGGGTAATTGGCTGGGAGTTTTTGGTGACGGGCGGCAGTATTTCATGGCGGCATCGTTGCGTCGCACTACGTTTATCGTTCTGTTCTTTGGGCGGCTTTTCAGCCCCAAGGTTGAAAAGCCGACATTTTGAAGGGTTATAAAACCTATGCCTTGTTGGCAACAGATTCAAAAAAAGCCTGTAACTGCTCAAACATATCCCTGAACAGGGGTATCACCTTGCCAAAAGCGTTAATAACCCAGGGGCCAACAGGCTCAACTACCGGGTACACTACCGAGGCCTGTATTGTTTCCTGCTTAATAATATGCATTTGGGTAAGGTAAAAGAGTGCAACGCTAAAAATGGCCGCATAGAGTAAAGCGTAGAGCAACATGCCGCCAATTCTGTTAAGCCAGCCGAGCATTAAGGTTTCGGCGCTGGCTTGTATAAGAGCGGCTATCCAGCGTATTACAAAAATTACGGCGAGCATTACAATAGCAAACGATAAAAGCGGCAGCCAGCTTTTACCTATATGGGTATTGTGCATCAGCCATTCGCTTACCACCACAGAAAGCTTCATAGCGGCTGCAAGCCCTATTATAACAGCTAATAATGACAACACGGCCACAATAAGGCCCTTGCTGTACCCTTTAAAAATGGCCATTACCATCAGTACCGCGAAAATGATATCAATCAGCATAAGGCAATAAAAAACCGAATATCGTTAATACATGGCGTAAAAACGATACGCGGCTATAAATATTGCAGTAATTAAACGTTACTAACGCCAGCTTATTTGGCCAGCAACTCCTTCACCAATGTGGAAATTGCTTTGCCTTCTGCTTTGCCCGCCAGTTGTTTGGTGGCAACTCCCATTACCTTGCCCATATCGGCGGGTGAGCTGGCGCCTGTTTGTGCTATAATAGCAGCAATGGCATCTTTTAGCTCGGCTTCACTTAAGGGTTGGGGTAAAAATTTTTCTATCACGGCTATTTCTTCCTGCTCTTTTTGTGCCAGGTCTGGCCGGTTTTGTTGCTGGAAAATTTCCAGTGAATCTTTACGTTGCTTTACCAGCTTTTGCAGCAGCTTTAATTCTCCATCTTCGGTAACCTGGCCATTAGCGCCAGGCTCAGTTTTGGCTTTGATAATTTCAGCTTTAATAGCACGCAGGCCACGCAGGCCAGCTTCGTCTTTGGCTTTCATGGCCTCTTTCATGTCGGCCATAATTTTAGCTTCCAGGCTCATATTATAAGTTTATTAGTTTGATACTATTTGGTTTCCTTAGCCTGCAATTCCCTGAACTTGTTGAAAAAGTCTTTGGCAAACTTTTTCATGTCGGCAACCAGTTCCGGCTGCTGGGTAGCGCGGTTATAAGTGTCTGCCATGGTCATGATGGTTTGGTAGAAAAAGTCAGCCATTTCATCCACCATCATATCTTTTGTCCAAAGGTCTATGCGCAGGGCGCTTTTATCGGCCGCGTCCCAAAAGGCCAGCAGCATGGCTTTTGCCTGCTGGGCATTATCCGCACTACTGTCTGTAGCATTCCAGTATATTTTTTCAGGCACTTTGTCCTTTCCTAATTCAACGTCTATTGTTATGGTAGATGTGGGCATTGTTAATTTATTAAGGCTGCAAATGTAACGACTAAACGTTTCGCAGGCGCATTTAAGGATTTTGCCCATACCACCCATTATACAGTACTTGTAACAGATGGCTTATAACAACCCGCAGCGTGTTTCACTATCGGGTGAGGGATTGAAGCGGTTACCCCGGTGAAGCCATCGCAGCCAGGCTTATGTGCCGGAGTAATAGCGGAAAGCCCGACCCCTTGCGATAGCTTGGGGGCACCCCATGATAATGGCAGATGTATGATGTGGGATGTACAATTTATTCGCCTCCCCTCTCGGTATTAACCTCTCACCCACTCGCCCTGATGAGGTTAGCTATAAACTTGCAAAGCGTGTATTAAATGGCCGCAATTATCAAATTCCGTAGCTGCTGCTGTATTTGCTGATAGTTAAAGCTTTCTGTACGTTGCAACCCGTTGCGTATAAGCAGGTTGCGCATTTGTTCGTTTTTATATATACGCACCAGGTTTTCCCCAAGCTGTAGGGGTTCGGTACTGCTAATGTAAAGGGCCGCATCTCCGCAGGTTTCTTTATAACTGCTTTTTTCGATAGTAATTATACCGGTAGCTGCCCGCATAGCTCGTAGTAAAGGTTGCGTATCGCTTTCCTCCTGCCCCAGGTGAATAAACGCATATGCCGAGGCCGTTAATTCTGCCAATTCTTCCAGGCTGGCTTCAGGTATAAGTTTTACCTCATCCCTGAATTTATAGGCGCCAAATTTTTCCGGCCAATTCTTTTGATCAAACAGCAACCTGCCGGTAAGCGCCAGTTTCATATTGCTTTGCTGCCATTTTTTGAAAATTGAAAAAGCCTTTAGCAGGTTCAAGACCATCTCCTGGCTCGTAAAGTCTGCACACACCAAAAAAAACTCGTTGCCATCTGTAAATCTTACCCTTACTTCTTCTTTTTGTTCCCATTCCAGCGACAGGAACCTGTCTTCAGCCGCCGGGCAAATTGTAGTAACATTAGCCGCAGGTTGTAACTGTCTCAACTCATTAGCTACCTTTTCTGAAAAGCTGATAACAGCGGCCGCATGGCTGGTAAACGATGACAGTTTTTTTCGGCTGTAAGCTTGCGGCAAAGATGGGTTATGGCTACCCTTTTCAGTTTCGGGATCGTAATCCACTGCCAATAGCTGTGGTTGCTTTGCCCGCACAGAAAGACAGCCATCCAGGTGTATTACAGCATCTGTTTTCAGTTTTTTTAGCATAGCGGGCAACTGCATTTCATAAAACCATTTTAACTGAAACTGGCCACCAGCCCTTATAACAATTATGTCAAGCGTATTTTCAAAGGTTTCCGTCAGATAGGGCTGGCCGCTATTGTTGATGTGCCAACCTTCGGAGGCAGCCATGCCCATTAATAAATCAAAAAGGTATTGCTGGTAGCCTGAAATGTTTTTTTGCCTTGTAACCGCTATGCGCATAATGGGCAAAGATATCCGGGAGAAAATTAGTGAGCAATGTTAAAAAAAGCGAGGGAGTCCAGCTTGTCTTTGTGCAGTTGAGCAGTAAGTTCCCCCAGGCTGTTGAACTTCAACTCTTCCCGCAGGTATTTCTTTACATACACCCGCAGGGTTTGTCCGTATATGTTTGAGTTAAAATCAAAAAGATTAACTTCTATTACCCTGTTTTTGCCGTTAATGGTGGGGCGTATGCCAATGCTCATCATCCCCTTAAGAAGCGAGTGGGGAGTGGCGAGTGGTGGGTAGGATTCGTTACCATCATCCTTTGGCAAACCAGAACTTACAATTTCTGCTTCTACCACATAAATACCGTTGCCGGGCACCAGTTTTTCATTGTCCTGAATATGCAAATTGGCTGTGGGGTAACCAAGCGTACGGCCAAGTTTATTGCCATCCACCACCAGACCTTCAAAAAAATAATCGTAGCCCAGGTAATTGTTGGCCGTAGCCAGATCGCTCTTAAGCAAGGCCTCCCGTATGCGGGTGGAGCTGATGGTTACATTGTTCAGTACATGCTCAGGTATTTCTTTCACTTCAAAACCCAGTTGGGCGCCATACTCTTCCAGCAAATGATAATCCCCACGGCGGTTTTTACCAAATTTATGGTCGTACCCGATAATTACCGTATGTGGGTGAAACTTCTCAAACAGAAAATGGCGGATGTAGGCTTCCGCGGTTTGGTCTGCAAATGTCTCATTAAAGGGTATAACAACCAGGTGGTCAATGCCTTTTGCCTGTAGCAATGCTATTTTTTCCTGTAATACAGAAAGTATGTGAATGGAGGGTCTGTCGTGTACAATTTTGCGGGGATGCGGGTGAAAAGTGATGATCACTGTTTCTCCGTTAATCCTTGCCGCTTCTTCTTTTAATTGTGTAATAATTTGTTGATGGCCAAGGTGCACACCATCAAAAGTGCCGATGGTTACAACAGCATTTTTAAACAACGGTAAAAGCTCCAAATCACGGTGTACCTGCATAATGTGGCGCAAAACTAAGGGAGCATTTGAAAATTGTGGAGATTTTTTGGGGCCCGGCGGCAGTGCAGGAATGAGGCTTTACTTGCGTCGCACTCTTGTACGCCTTGTTCTTTACCCGGCAATGTGCGCCAGGTTTTGGTTGTTTAATGCTTCTTTTCTTGAAAGTTTAATGCCGCCCTGCGAAGCCCTGAAGACTTCGCGGCTCCTACCCGGTTCTGAAAAGCCGCCCAATGAACCGAACGATGAAAGGATTGATTATTACTTGTTCTTTCACTGAAAGACCAAATAATAACAAAACCATGTTTACAACGAAGCTGCCATGATAACCACAGCCTGTACCATTAAATACCATCTTTACACTTCGGCTGTTAGCACGTACATTTGCGGCTGCTCATGAAAAATTTTAACCTGCAATATTCACCAGCTAATGATGGTGGCGGACTGTATGCCCGGCGTGGCGTTAGCGCCCAGAAAGAAGAAGTGCATGCGGCCATACAAAAGCTTGACCAGGGCCTGTATGATTATGCTTTTTGTAAAATGTACCCTGACTTTATTGGCGGCGATGAGAATTTCATCAACATTATGCACGCTGATGGCGCCGGCACCAAAAGCATTTTAGCTTATCTGTACTGGAAAGAAACCGGCGATGCAACCGTATGGAAGGGTATTGCACAGGATGCCGTTGCTATGAACCTTGACGACCTGTTATGCGTGGGTGTTTGTGACAACCTGCTTTTTTCTTCAACCATAGACCGTAATAAATCCGTTATTCCCGGCGAAGTGCTGGAACAGGTAATCAACGGCACACAGGAATTTTTTGACGAACTGAAAAAATTTGGTGTGAATATTCAATACCTCGGCGGCGAAACTGCCGATGTAGGCGACGTGGTAAGGACCATTGCCGTAAATGGTACTATGATGGCAAGATGGCCAAAGAACAAAATTATTACCAACAACAAAATAAAGCCGGGGAATGTAATTGTCGGCTTTGCCGGCAATGGGCAGGCAACTTACGAAACGGAATACAACAGCGGCCTGGGCAGCAATGGGTTAACCAGCGCAAGGCATGATGTATTGGCCAAATACTATGCGGAAAAGTACCCTGAGACTTTTGAGCCCAGCCTGCCGGATGATGTGGTGTATATTGGCAAAAACCGCCTGGTTGACGAAACTTCGCTTATTGTAAACAACATACCACTTACTATCGGGAAATTATTACTAAGCCCTACCCGTACTTACGCGCCGTTAATGAAAGTTTTGCTGGAAGAATATTTTGATGATATTGACGGGGTTATACACTGCAGTGGCGGCGGCCAGACCAAGTGTATGAAATACCTGCCGCAGCCTTTGAAAGTAGTTAAGGACAACCTTTTTGAAGCGCCTTTTATTTTTAAACTGATACAGGAAAATTCCGGCGCTGATGATAAGGAAATGTACCAGGTGTTTAACATGGGCCACCGCCTGGAAATTTTTACCGGCGAAACCAGTGCTGCAAAAATGATAGAAGCGGCAAAACAATTTAACATTGATGCTAAGGTTGTAGGCCGGGTTGAAGCCGCGGACAAAAAAGAATTGCACCTGAAAGTAAAAGACGGGTGGATTGTTTATTAAGCATCGTAACGTTAAGCATGCTGATTTTTTAATAACAACAAGCTTAAGGAAAACTGTAGCCACAAAGACTTAAACGATATAGAAAATCTTCCAACGAATTATGATACTTATAAACAAACAGGGACTTGTAAAAACAAGCCCCTTTTTGTTATATATCTGCACTAAAACTATTTGCTTACTTTAAAAGTAATAACCTGTTTTTGCCGTATGTTAACGAGTTTGCCGTTTAAAGTGGCAGGTTGCCAGGCAGGCCCGTTTTTCATTACACGTATCGCTTCTTCAACGGTGCCATAGCCAGGGTTGTTTAGGGCTGCTATATCAGAAAGCTTGCCATCTGTGTCAACGGTAAAAGCCAGGGATACGCTGTAAGTACCGGGTGGCGCTCCATTTTTTACCGGCGTTTCCGTTTTTACATTCTTTTGCAGGTAAGCAAGCCATGCATTTTGTCCGCCAGGAAATTTAGCCTGGGCCCGGGAACCGGTATAAACGTCTTTAACATTTACACCCGCAACACTCGTTACACGGGCTGGTTTAATTGAAATTGTAATATAAGCTGGCTGTACTGAAATACCATTATCACTGGCTGTAACAAACACTGCTTTCCCTTCACTTTGCAAATCCCTTATACTATAAGATTTGTTTACAACAGCCTTTTGAGATTTTAGTACAATTTTTAGTAAATCTCCCTTATTAATTATGCTCAGTTCATAACCATTATCAGCAAATTCCCTGCTGACCTTTTCAATATCAGTTTCGTTGATATTTTTAGGGTCTACACAGTAACTATGTATGGCCGTACCAGTATAAGTCACGGAAGGTATTTCTTTAGCTGTAACGTCTGGCTTTTCATAATATCCAGTACCTGTATATTGCTTTGCTTTACTACTACCCTCTTTGGTAGTAATTTCCAGTACGCCAAATTCTGCCTTGTCACCATATTTCACAACAGCCATATCACCTTTCAACACATTAATCGCGGCTATGTCATCGGGCTTTATCTCCGCAATTTGCTGTTCTGTTACTTCTCCGTCAACCACCAGCAAAGGTTGCCGCCTGGTTATATTTTCAGCGCTATTTATACGAATGGTGTCTGCCATAATTTTAAATACATTTCCATCCCCTGGCACTATTACAGTTCCTGCCTGTAGCAGTTTTATACCCTGCTTCTTCGCCTCTTCAAAGCTTACCTGGCGGGTGCTGTTATCATCTAACGTAAGTATTACTTTCGTCCTTTGGCCGTTTACAAAAACGTCGGTTATTTTTTTACCATCGTATGTTCCGTAATCATGGCTTTCTTCCAAAGGTACCTCTGCCATTCTCACTTCAATTACAGAATCCTGGCTACCCAACGATTTAAAACTCAAAGTATCAGTTTTTGCCTTGTTTTTTGTGGTATCGGCAATTGCATAAAAATCAAAGCCTTCTTTTAGCTCAAGTGTTTCTTTCTTGTGCAAGCGAAAGGCAAACAGAAAAACAACCAATCCCAACAGTGGCAACGCCATCAGCCTGCGGGCATAGCTGTAACGCGGTTCTTTTGATGTGGTAAGCATTTGCAATCTTCGTTTTATAGGTGAATAATTGAATGCCTGCGCCGGCGAGAAAATAGCGCTTCCATATTGCTGCTGCAGCAGCATGGCGGCAAAGGCGGCGGCATCCTTATCTTTTACGGATTCTTCATCGGCAATAAACTCATGTATCATCCAGAGCTCTTTACGCATCAGCCAGAAAAAGGGGTTCATCCAGCATACGCCCAGAACAATTTCCATAAAAAGCTTATCCCAGGTATGTTTTTGTTTAATATGGGTTATTTCATGCTGCATAATTTGCTGGCAGGTGCTGTCTTCAAGGGTAAGGTCGTTGCGCCAGAACAGGTTGTTGAGAAATGAGAAAGGCGCCTGTTGCAAATCTGTTTGTACAAAATCAAACTCGTTCATCTTTGTGCAGGGATATTTGCTTTTTAGCCTGTATATGCGTGCAATACGTACGCCAAGCAACAGCAGCATCCCTGCGCCTATGGCAACAATAGCAGTTAGCGCAACATCCTGCCAGGCAAAGCCGCTGCCGCTTTTTATCACTACTTCCGGCATACCGGCCTGCATGTATAAAACATTCATCAGGGCTACTGCGCTGTCGCTGTCACTTTCAAAAGAAAACCAGTTAATATCCAGCGCCGGCACCGTTAAACTTATCATCAGCGCACAAAGCAGGTAAAACCGGTTATAGTAATGAAACTGTTTATTGCGCAATGCCAGCCAGTAATAGGTAAGCATGATGCCGCAACAAATAACAGATTTAAGCAGGTAGAGTAAAAAGGCTTGCATCGTTATTTCTTTTTAAGTTGCTGTAATAATAGTTCCAGCTCATCTACACTTAACTTATTCTCTTCTACAAGAAAGGAAACGGCTTTACTGAAAGAGCCGCCAAAATAATTTTTCACCACCCCCGTAAGCGTGTTTTTTGAATAGGCGTCTTTGCTTACCAGCGGCTGGTATTGGTGCATGCGGCCAAAGGTTTCCGTATCTACAAATTTTTTATCTACCAATATCTTAAGAATAGTAGCCACGGTATTGGAATGCGGCTTTGGTTCCGGCATTTCCTCTATTATATCCTTTAAAAACCCTTTCTCTATTTTCCATAAGGCATGCATAACCTGCTCCTCTGCCTTGGTAAGGGGCTTTACCTGTTCTTTACTTTTCATGATACACTTTTTAGTGGGATTACTTTTCAAACATACAACTAAATATTTAGTTATAAAACTATTTTTTTAGTTAATTGAATGTGAACATGTTTTGCATTTTTATGGGCACAGGGGGTTAACTTTGACTTTTACTATTTGAACCGAATTTATCAAGTGTTATGTCTGAAACAGTAGTATCCGTTCGTAATGTAAATATTTACCAGGGCAACAACCTTATTCTGCAGGACGTGAATTTTACCATAAACCGTGGCGAATTTGTTTACCTGGTGGGCAAAACCGGTACCGGAAAAAGCAGCCTTTTAAAAACATTATATGGCGAACTACCATTGAAAGAAGGAGAAGCTACCGTGGCCGGTTTTAACCTTAAGGAAATGAACTGGAAAAAAGTGCCTTTTCTCCGCAGGAACCTGGGCGTGGTTTTCCAGGATTTTCAACTGCTTACAGACCGTAATGTGCATGAAAACCTTAAGTTTGTTTTAAGGGCCACCGGCTGGAAAGATGAAAAACTGATTGAAGAAAAGATAAATGACGTACTGGAAAAAGTAGGGCTTAAAAGCAAGGGTTTTAAAATGCCTTTTGAGATGAGCGGTGGCGAACAGCAACGTGTAGATATAGCCCGTGCCTTGCTTAACTCCCCCAAACTGCTGCTGGCCGATGAGCCTACCGGCAACCTTGACCCGGAAACCAGCGACGAAATAATGCAACTGCTGTTTAATATCTGCAAACACTACGGAACCGCCATTGTAATGGCCACACACGATTTTATTGTAATCAACCGTTATCCATCCCGCATGTTGAAAACCGAAAAAAGCAAGGTGATAGACAGTGCAACGGTTGCCGTTTAAAGTTGCCCACAGCAAATTCTTTTCTTCTTTTGCGACAAATTTTTGGGGGTGCCCCCAAGCTATCGCAAGGGGTCGGGCTTTCCGCTCATACTCCGGCACAAAAGCCCTGCTGCGATGGCCTCACCGGGGTATCCGCTGCAATCCCTCACCCGCTGGTGCAACATGCAGCAACTTATGCATTCCGGTTTATGCGCAAACAACAGCCTGCAGCAGTTAACGGCCGTTCCTGTTACCCCCAAATCCATTCTACTATTCTTTTAGCACCGGTATTGTTGCAAAAATGTTGTTGCAGCACAGCCGTACGCACTTCTTTTTCCTGTAGTGTAAAAGGCTGGTGGTATAGCTGCTCAATTCTTTGCCTCATGGCTTCGGCAGTATCGGCAATATGGCAAAGTTGCTGCATGCCAGAGCCTGCGGCCGTGGCGGAATTTACCAAACAATGCCGCCCGTTGTACAGGGCATTTAACAGCTTTATTTTAATACCTGTACTGCTATATGATGGAATGATATTTATATGTGCCTTGCTAATGATATCGGCCATATCCGCTTCGCCGGGATTGGCGATAAGGCAGGTACTGGTTTGCTTTTCCGCCAGCCGTGTAAGGCTTGCCGACGGATTTTTGCCTGCTATTACCAGCGGCAGGTTCAGCCGGTTAAAAACCGAACGCAGCAACCACATTACCATTCTTTCGTTAACGTTAATGCTTAAATCCCCATGATACAGGCAATAGCTGCCCATTCCCTCACCGCTGCTTACCTGCCAGGGCGGTATAAAAAGCGGCAGAAAATGCGCAGCGGAAGCACCGAACTCATCCCGGTACAGGCCTGCATCTTCCTGGGATACGGCCCATAAACCATCGGCCCTTGCAGCTACCTTTTTTTCATACTGCCTTAACAGCCTGCTTTCATTATAAAAAAATAATTTTTTAAAGAAGTTGCCGGTGTGTTTTGCCAGGCTTTGGTAATACCGGTACTCTACATTGTGCAGGCGTATAAACTTTTTACGGGCCGCAAACCTGCTGTCCATAAATGGCCAGGTGCAATGTATGCCTTCCATTAAAACAGGATAATCATCTTTTAACAGGTTGGCCATTAATTGCCCGTTTTGCCTGCTGTGTACAATGTAAGGCCACTTTAACGAAAGGCTGCTTATGCCTGTTTTACGGGGGTAGTACTGTACCGAAGCACAATATTTCTCCAGCTCTGGCTGGGGGCCACGGCCATAGTCAAAACAATGCAGGTGAATTTGCACACCCAATAACTGAAGCGCTGGAAGCTTATAGAAAAGATCGTACACCCCGCCGTAATCAACCGGGTAAGGAACATTGAGCGATATGATGTGCAGATGCTTTTCCAGAAGTGTTGTTTGATTGATTAAGCAAGAGTTACGAAGTACGAAGTACTTTAGTGCAACTGACTGTTGTTAAACAGCTTTCTAAAAAGTTGTAAAAAGAACAGCATACTCCTGCTCCTTTTTTTATTGTACTTCAAACATCTTGCGCCTTTTAAATAAAAGTACTTCGTACTTCGTAAATCGTACTTTTCCTAAAGCCTTTCTACCAAAGAAGCAGCCTGTTACACTTTGCGCCAGGGATTGCGGCGGATACCCCGGTGAAGGCAATGTGCGTTGGCTTCTGTGCCGGAGTATAAGCACAACCGAGAAAAAGCAACTAAATGTTGCTTTGACGAAGGTTGCGAACGCCGTTCTGCCCGGTGCCCATCGCCTTAGCATGGGCAGGCGCCCTAAACATACTGTTCTTTTTTTTCAGCTACCAGTTGATTATAAAATGCCAGCAGCTTTTTTTCTTCTTCTTCCCATCTCAATACTTCCCTCGCCTTTAGGCAATTAGCTTTTAAACTATTATATAGAACAGTATCGGCCAGCATTTTGTTTAAGGCGGCAGCAATAGTCTCCGTATCCGTATCGTCAATCATGTATCCAATGCCGTAAACATCGTTGATTGCCTTGTACTCCGGGTAATTAACGCAAAGCTGCGGAACCGCCGCCATAATATAATCGAAAAAGCGGTTGGCCAGAGAGTAATACTGGTTAAGCCCGGTTTTTTCAAACAGCATAACCGCTATGGCAGCCTGTGCCGTAATTTGTTTTAGCAACGCCGGTTCTACATAGCCTTTAAGGAACACTTTGTACTGCAGTTGGTGCTGTGTTATTAACTGCTGCGCCTGCGTATAAAAATTTCCATGGCCGTAAATATCCAGCCTTGCATTTACGTAGCGCATGGCAGGTATAAGGGTTTCAAAACTGCGGCCATGGTTTACGGCGCCCTGGTAAAGTATAATTGGCGGTTCACTTATTGTAACCTGTGGTAATGCATTATACAACGGCAGGTTGCGCACCATACCATAATTAACAGCGTACCGCCTGTTTAGCTCGCCAGCTATAAAACCGTTAACCGTATAGCCATTCTTAAACCTGGGCACCGCAAATTTTTCTATCGCTTTCCATACCCGGTACACAGTGGGCCTGGTTACAATTTCTTTTTGTTCGGTAAACAGCTCATGGGCATCGTACACCCTTGGCAACCTGCGCATACCGGCAACAAACAGGCAGGGCAAAATGGTATCCAGGTCTATAGCACAAATAATAGCCCGCCGGCAAAACAACAGGTAAAATAAAAGGCGCAGGTTATACTCTGCATAAAAAGCAAAGCCTTTGGTAAAAAAGCAATACAGCCGCTTTTGCCTGTATAGCTGCCGCTGCAAAGGTTTTGATGTACCAAGTTTTCTGCCCACCAGCAATACCTGAAACCCATTGCGGGCAAGGGAAGAGCATATCCTTTGCATACGCTGGTCGTAGGTAAGGTCGTTGGTTACTGTACAGATAACTCTTTTCAAAACATGAAGCGGTTGATGGCGGCAAATATAAGTTTATTGGTGGCGGTTGATTGATATTGTCTATCACACATTCTTTCTTTAGATGCGTTTTATTGGAATGCGTTACCCAATTTTACACCCATTATTAAAATTATAAACCAAAATTATATGGTAGCAGAATTTACAGACAGCAACTTTGCCGGCACAGCCCAGCAAACAGAAAAATTAACCGTTGTGGACTTTTGGGCTGAATGGTGTGGCCCCTGCCGGGCTATTAGTCCGGTGATTGAAGCCTTATCTGTTGAGTATGAAGGGCAGGTAAACGTGGGTAAAGTTAACGTAGATTACAACCCGGAACTATCTGTTAAGTATGGCATTACCAGCATGCCTTCCATCCTTTTTATCAAGAATGGCCAGGTGGTGGATAAGCAGATTGGCGCAGTACCTAAAACCATGCTGGAAAAGAAGATTCAGGCACATTTGCAATAAGTTATGGCTAAGGTATTTCAACAGCGGCACATGCATATGGCCGCTGTTTTTATTTTTGGTTAGCGATTTTGATGATTTTATGCCTGAAGTTCTTAAATTTGCCGCCGCTTTAGCGCATTGCCCGATAGTATAATGGTAGTACTTCAGATTCTGGCTCTGATAGTCTTGGTTCGAATCCAGGTCGGGTAACAAAAAATGGACAAATCGTGGCAATACGGTTTGTCCATTTTTGTTGCAGGCTGTTGCATGTTGGATGATTTGGGACTTTCGGCAATATTATTTTACGTGGGCTGCAGTTCCGGCAGAACTTCGTTCGCAATCTTCGTCAAAGCAACATTCAGTTGCTTTTCCTCAATTGTACTGCAACTCCGCCACAAGAGCAGGCGCACAAGGCTTCAGCGGGGAGAACTGCGTTCGCAACCGTCGTCAAGGCAACTGAATGTTGCTTTGGCTCGGTTGTGCTTCAATCCGGCAGCCCAATGTCATTAAGTTAAGCCCCATCGGGGCTGCCTGTTTGTAGAAACAAGATCATTTTAGATGAACGGATGCCACGTAGTGGCTACCCAATCGTCGCTTCAGGGTAGCCGCTATGCGGCATAATTCCCTTGTTGTATGCTATTTCTACAAACATGTAGCACCTACGGCGCAAGGAACGAAGTCTCTCTTCTTTACTTAATGACATTGTCCGGCAGCCATTCAACAACAGGAATTCTGTTCCAACGGCCCACCGTACATCAGTTAGGCCATGAAAGTATATCACCGCGCCATTTATCTACACGGTAAAAAAAGCTGCATAGCGTATCCAACAGCACAAGAGTGCGACGCAACGGAAGTTTAATGCTTGTTCCTCCTGATGGGCCAATAAAAATTCCGTTGTCAAACAAGGCCCATTAATCATGTTGGCTAACCGCCCAAATATAACAGGCCCCTGCTTGCTGAAAATGTGCGTACCTTTTTTATGATAGCTTGCCCATACCGGAACGATAAATAATATAAGCGATGAAACATTATAAACCGCTTGTACTGCCGGCCATACTTTTCTGCTTTTGTTGCTGCCACTACACAGGAAGCATAACACGATATACCAACAAAAGCAACGCTTTGCCACAACCATATTTTGCAGGTTTTCGCCTGTTAAAAATTCCGACAGACAATATTGCCCTGGGCGCCCAATGGAAAGAGAATATTGAAGCTTCAATACCCTTTGCGGACACAACAGGCATGGCAGAAGTGCAGCAGCTTTCTGACAGGTCTTTTAATGATGCGCAAACTTTTAACAGCAGCCTGAAACTGAATATGCTGGATTTGCTTGGGCTTAACAACAACGGCGATGCTGCCAGGCTTACAATTAACCATGCGGTTATTACAAGGGCTGGCACCGTAAACGACCTGGCCAATTACCAGGGCGGAACATATATATGGGAAGGGCTAATGATAAAATCTTTTTACCTGGTAACATCTACAGCAAAGGTTAATACTGTCCGTAACCGCCTGCAGGCACACAACAGCAATGCCAGCACACTGGTTACAAACGAGAGAACCGGCAACAGCAAAATATTGGTTACCAACTTTAACAGGTACATAGCGTACAAGCTGGTACGTTTTGCCAACCTCACCACTTATTTGTATGATGACCTGAAGGTGGAAGAAGCAGAAGGATTAAAAGGCAACCAGCAGCGCAGGTACATAAAAGGCTTTACTATTGGCCAACAATATACCGGCAGGATTACCAGGCTTGCAGACTACATTAAAAACAATTATACTGACAGCAAAGATTTTATAGCCGAGCAACAGCGCCGGTCTGTGTGGCCATTGAAAAGTACTGGCGATGATTGCGTTTCTGTGCTTGAGATAGATTGTAACAATAAAACGGGCAGCGGTACAACCAGCAAAGTAAAGATGCTGCTTGGTTGCCCGCTGTTTCCTGAGTCGGCCGCATCCCGCCCGGCATTTACTACTTACATAATACCCCTTAGTTCCGGGCAGGAGAATAACCGCATCATAAGAGAAGAACTGGAAGTAACGCAAATGGTATTTGATGCGGAGCGTCAATACCCGGATGTAGCACCGCGGGGCGCAGTACGCCAGTTTACGCACAGAAAAAGCATATTGCCGGTTATTGAAATTAAAGAATGACAAAACCACTTCAACACATGTCTGTACTGAATACGCCATTGAAACATTTTGTTAATACCAGTTCTATATTTTAACCCTTGTTTTACTGTTTTTGTATTTTCAATAACACTTTTTTCCAAACGCTTTACAGGCAAGCGTTTCAGCGGATTACCACAACAGCTATGATGAGTTTATTCTGCCGTTTGTACATTTCATTCCACGTAACCCGCACTTCAGTCACTATCCTGTTTTACAGTGCAAGTTTGCGCTATACTTTTGACTCATCAAACAAACACAACAACAAACAACTAATCTTAAAAAATTAAACCATGAAAAAGTTATTCATCGCCGCCGCAATGCTGGTAGCAGTTTCAACAGCCGCAGTAGCCGCTGGTACATCAACCAACTCAAAAGCCTTCAAAAGCTTTTCTACAGAATTTAAAGACGCTAAAAACGTAACCTGGAAAACAGGTGAAGGATACATAAAAGCATCTTTCGTTTGGAACGATTTCAATATGGAAACTTTCTATAACGAAGAAGGTGAACTGATTGGCACAAGCCGTGCAGTAACCCTTAACGCTTTACCTGTTAAAGCCTTAAAAACAATCAATACAAAGTATGCCGGTTATACAGCAACTGAAGCTATTGAATTTGACAGTGTACAGGATGGCGTTAGCTACTATGTATCTGAAGTAAAAGATAACGAACGCGTAGTATTGAAAATCTACTCAAGCGGCGAAGTAACCGTTTACAAAAAAGAAGTAAAGTAAGCATAAACATAAGCAGTTTTCTCATGTGATCATCCCGCGGATTCTTCCGCGGGATTTTTTGTTATGGGGCCAGCAAAGAACTGCTATGGGGTAGGCCCTTTCCGCCATGCAGCAATCTCGACAGGCTTAGGTTTTCGCCCACCATTTATGGTACAGGTATTACTCAGGGGGCAATGCAAACAAAACGATAAAGCATTTTCGGCAACAAATGTTTAACAATAGTTGATTAAACAAATAAAAACATGCGCCATCTGTACATGCATCTTTTAAATTTCAAAAACACTTTTTATGAAAAAGATATTCATCGCCGCATTTACACTGGCAACATTATCCGCCGCAGCACATGGCACAGCTAAAAAAACCACACTCTTTATTCCTGCAACTGTAAGCAGCTCTTTTAACGCCAATTTCCCCGATGTTTCCAATCCATCCTGGAGTTGGGATCAACAATACTTAAAGGCAACCTTTGTAGAGGGTACCACTTCGGCCAACGCCTTTTTTAGCAGCGATGGCACACTGGAAGGAACGATAAAATCAGCAAATTTTTACGCTTTGCCGGCTTCTGCACAAGAGCACATCAATAACAAATACAAAGACTATACAGTAGAAGAAACTATTTTGTTTACCGACAATGACCCCTACGTAGATTCCAGAATGTTTGGGTATGAAGACAGCCCTTCCAACTATTTTGTGTCACTTAAAAAGGATAATAAGGAACTGATACTTAAAGTTGATCTTGATGGCAGTGTAAGCTATTACCATGAGGATACTTTAAAGGGTAAATAGAAAACAACAGAACTACCCTTAGAAAAGGCGGCAGCTATTAAAGGCTCCCGCCTTTTTTATTTGTTAAGACAACTCAACGGGTGACGCCACAACTGTAAAAAGCGGGTAAAAACATCACTATTTTACAGCGGCCGGAGAAACGCCAAACTTTTCTTTAAATGCCCGGCTGAAATGCGAAGTGTTTTCGAACCCGCTTTCAAAAGCAGCTTCGCTAACTGTTTTGTGCATATTGCTCAATAAACGTTTTGCATGCTCCAGCCTTCTTTCCGTTAACCATTTGCCGGGTGTGGTATTGTATATTTTCCCGAAGTCTCTTTTAAAAGTAGAGAGGCTGCGGTTACTCAAACTGGCATATTCCTCCAACCTGAGGTTAAAGCAATAGTTGTCATCCATAATACGCTGCAGGCTTACAGACTGTGGCTCATGCATCAGCGAAGAAAAATACGATAGCAGTTCAGTATTGCTGTTATCGTCTGCAAGTGTTAATACCAACTCTTTAAATTTAAGCTCAAGCAACGCGGAGTCGGGCTCTTTCACTTCAGCAAAATACGCACTCATAGATAGAAAAAACCCAACCAGTGTATCGCTGGTATTCAATACCATTAACGGCTCATAATGCTTGTCGAAGCTGTGCAGCTTTTTCGTTTTTGCCTGCAGCGTATTGCGTATAAACTCATCAGGTATAAAAAATAATACCACGCAAAAACCCTGATCCAGTAATTGTTCCAGTATAAAAGCGCCTTTTCTTACAAACACGCAACTATCTTTTTGTATATCATAAGTGCCTTTGCATGTGTGCCATATTTTCCTGCCGCCTATTACATAAAAAAGGTAATTGTATTGAGTCCAGAGGTCTGCATACCGGGCTTTTGTAAGTTTTGCTTCCATAGGGCAGTTAAATGCCGTTATGAGGCTGCTGTTACAAACAAATTGCCTGTAATAATCTGGTTGTTGCAGTACTTTTTCATAAAAGTTAACCATTGTACCGGGGAATGATTTGCTAATAAAAATAACTATACCTGTTCAAAAAGTAAAGTGTTTCACTGGCTGCTGTTAAAGCCTTATAAAATAAGCTGATGAACTTCTGAGTAACATCTTTGACCTTTATAATCATGCTTCCGGCGCATCTACGCGGTATTTTTGTAGTATGATAAAATGAAGAACATTTTATCTCCTAACTTTTAAAACATCATACAATGAATCCAAACAAAGCCCTTTGGGAAAAGGGCGACTTTACAAAACTTGCAGAAACCATGCGGGAAAGTGGCGAAGCACTCGTTTCCAAACTCGGCATCACACCAGGACTTTCCGTTCTTGATCTTGGTTGTGGGGATGGCACAACTGCCATACCGGAAGCACAGTTGGGCGCCAGCGTTCTCGGCGTAGACATTGCCGGCAACCTGGTTGCGGCAGGCAACGAACGTGCAAAGGCTGCAGGCATCACTAACTGTAATTTTGTTGAAGGCGATGCATCAAACCTGCATGAATTGAAAGACGCCTCTTTTGACGTAGTCGTAACTATTTTCGGGGCCATGTTTGCGCCACGACCTTTTGATGTTGCAAAAGAAATGGTACGTGTTACAAAACCCGGCGGCCGTATTATTATGGGTAACTGGATACCAGGCGACCCCACACTCGTTGCACAAATTCTAAAAATCAGTTCTGCATATACACCACCGCCACCAGAAGGTTTTGTAAGCCCGATGCTGTGGGGCGTGGAAAGCAACGTAACAGAAAGATTTACGCAGGCGGGCATTGCAAAAGAAAATATCACGTTTGAAAAAGATACGTTCAACTTCAGGGCGCCGTTCTCACCGGCAGAATTTTTAAACAGGTTCAGGATGTATTATGGCCCCACCATGAATGCTTTTGAAGCTGCAGAAAAGGATGGCAAAGCTGAAGCATTAAAACAGGAGCTTGAAACATTGTTTACCAGCCAGAACAAAAGCACAGACATTAACACAACACTTATACCTGCTACCTTTTTAAGAGTAACAGTGGTAAAATAAAATGTTTGTTACGTGGAAAAGGTTGCTTCGTAAAAAAGCAACCTTTTTATTTTATGTACTAAGGCGTAGTGATGCTATTAAGCTTTTGTTACGCCGCACACTTTGTAGCTATCGTGTGTACACTTTTAGAGGAAACAAAAGCAGCACGGATGACACGGATAAAATGGATTCTCAATATTTGTTTTCGCATTCGCGAAAACATCCATTAAAAATTAAACTTACACGCTAAGAAAAGTATGGATTTTCACGGCTGATGCCGCAATGCAGCATTAAAAATCCTGCGTATCCGTTCTTTCCATGTCATCCGTGTTCCATTTAATGTTTGATAAATCTCTCATTCCTCCTGGTTACCTACTTCATCTTCTTCCGTAACCACTTTCTTACCGGTTCATCATACAGCTTCAGGCTTAAATAAGCCAATACCATTGCCCCAGAAAATGTAAGCAGCGCATAAGGTAAGGCGCCACTTAATTTAATACCGCTGTGATTGCTAACCCAGGCTACGTAAAAATAAACAAGCACATAATGGGTCATGTATAGGGGATAGGAAATATCGCCGAGGAACTTACAGATTTTATTTTCCGTTTTATTGTGCACCACACCGCTGGCGCCGATATATACTATAAGTGGAAACGCAATGATAATGCAAAGCGCTTCGTACAAACCATTTGCCCAAAGATGTTCCGCACCCCCAATCCGCGGCATAAACAAAACAGCAGCAACCAGCAGGCTACACAACAAAAAAGCATTTTTGATCCGGGTAGGCCGCGCCACCCTTGACAAAAGCAAACCCGCAAAAAATGGAAATATCGTTCGGGTTATCCCAACACGCATGTGTTGGGCATTAAGTGTCCAGCCACCGGTAACATCCCCGTTCGGGTTAGTAACAGCAAAATGCATAAGCACTGCACCCGCCAGTACCACAAACCAAGCCAACGCTTTATTGGATAACCTTCTTAACCCCAGGGCATAGAGAATATTGGCTATATACTCAAAAAATAACGACCAGCCAACGCTGTTTAGCGGATGCATCTCCTGCCAGCCACGTATATCCATAGAAAGTGGTATGGGTAAAATTGTCCACCCAATCAACATAACAACAAGTAGCTTCCATAGCGGAACTGTATGAATAAGCGGCCATATAGTTGAGTCAGTATAGTAAAAGGTAATAGCGCCAAGCGTCATACCCAATACAACAAGCGGCTGCAGCCGCTCAAACCGGCGCCTGAGAAAGCCCCCGATGGTTAGCTTGTCCCACCTGTCATCGTACGCATAACCCATAACGTAGCCAGACAGAAGAAAGAAGAAGTCAACCGCCAGGTAACCATGGTTTACAACATTGTCAAAATGGTTGCTGGCAAGCGGTTCGGCAAGGTGAAACAATACCACGATAATAGCTGCTACACCCCGTAGCCCATCTAAAATTTGATAATGCGGCTTTGTACCTAGTTTGTTATTGTCCATTACTTTAATTCATTATTCTGTCGCCCTGCAATGATATTCAATTGGTACTGTTTTACTTTGGCAGCTTATTTCATTCTTCCCTCATTTTGTTTCTTTTATGCAAGCATTATTTCCCACCGCACCACTTTATACAGAAAGTTGAAGAAGAAATAGTAGTAAAACATTTGCCGGTTCACAGCTTGCTGCTTACATAAAATAAACATTGCAACATCGGCTCACAATGCTATTTCCTCAGTTAAAAGCATGTCAGTGATAAAACATCTAAAAAAGTGATGAGATTACCGCCCATATAGCCATCAGCATAGTGCAATTAGAAAGTTGTAAACCTCAAATTCCCGTTATCAGCATGTTCCGTTCCTGCGGCGCCTACCGAAATAATAAAAATGTATAAAAAAGAAATTTCCAAAGATTGCTTTTTTAATCCGGTGTGCTTATATTGGGTTGCTCCGCAGCCATATATATCCTGATTGCAAAACCACTACGTATATAATTTTCACTCAAATAAAACATCAAAACCAATGAAACAATCACCACAACGGCTTGCTTTGTCCAAAAACCAACTGTTTTACGCACCCCTCATTCTGCTTATTTTATTCATTAGCGGTTGCAGAAAAGATCCTGAACCACCATCGGTTAAAGTAACCACGATAGTCACAGGTTTGCAGGAGCCGATGGGAATAGAAACCGACTGGAAAGGAAATATTTGGGTTGCAGAAACCGGCACTACAAAAAATGATGGAAAGGTGGTAGTAATAGCTCCCGGTTTTATAAAAGGAGAACAAAAGATGATGGCCTATGACGCTATTATTAACTTATCCTCCATCAAGAATGCATTATCAGGAGAGCCGGAAGGGCCTGCCAATCTCATCCTGGACAATGGAATTTTATACATACTGGCCGCTGACTTTTTATACAGCATAGATGTCAGCTCATTTAAGCCAGGTGATGAACCCATTGATGCCAGCAAATTACCGTATGAAGATATTGGCTCCTGGGTGCGCTCACAAAAGATTGTAACACCTAACGACAGCCACCCCTATCATCTCATAAAATGCATTGATGGCAGCATCTACATTGTAGATGCCGGGGCTAACGCGATTATTAAACGTAAGAGCGCCGGTAAATACAGCGTATTCGCTAAATTCCCCGAAGCAAAAAATCCTACGCCTGTAGGCCCGCCAACTATACAGGGCGTACCAACCGGAATTATTTTCGACGGCTCCAGCTTCCTGGTGTCTACGCTTACCGGTTTTCCATTTCTTGATAAGCAGGCAGTAGTTTATAAAGTCTCCACGTCTGGCAAAGTATCGGTTTACCAGGATGGCTTAACAACACTTACAGGCATCACCCCGGGAAACCTCTTCAACCGCGTGGTATTGCATTTCGGCAGTTTTGGCGCCACAGGTTTTGTTCCCAACACCGGTTCATTGCTTTTGGTTAACGGCAACACAGTAAAGCCCATTACTACAGGGCTTAATTTACCCGCAGGCATCAAGCAAACCGGCCCTCAGTGTTGGTACATAACCTCATTGGGTGATGGAGCGCTTTTACAAGTTTCGTACTAAGCCATCATTCTATTTGGCTGCAATTTTTTTATTAAACAAGCAGGGCCTTTGAGTAGCACGGTTTTCTTTAGAAGTCTATCCGTGCTATTTAAGGGCCCTGCTATCTATAGAGCATGATTAAGGTTTGGTGCCCAGGGTTCGGTACTTTGTGTAGGCTTCGTTGCAAACATGGTTTTGTTATTATTTGGTCTTTCAGTGAAAGAACAAATAATAATCACTACGTTCATCGGTTGGTATTTCATGGCATCTTTTTAGACCCGGGTAGGGAGATTCGGTATTGAGTGAGCATTTGGTGTACCCCTATCGCAAATTCGCTTGCAGGAGACTGTGGAGAAGGAAAAAAGAAGCCAACCAGTATTATCCTGAAGCAAGAGATGAAGAAGAAGGAGATATGGAGAGGTGGGAAAATGTGCTATTCTTCCCTGCATTTGCAAAGGTGACTTAAAAGCAAATGTAGGGCAGCAAAAACTCTTCATTTTTGCTTTGAATCGTGTGACTTAAAGCATGCAGTTTAATTAAGAACTACTTTTTACTTTCGGCACTGACCCAAATTAAATAATTTAAATACGAGCAATAAATTTTCATGACACCATACCTTTCGTCGCATTCCGTTCATCTATGTATCTATGGACTAATTCACTCTGTAGTTCAGTGTTACTTTTCTATATATGTTGGCTTAAACAAAAAATATAACCATACAAAAGTGATTATTATATTTAGCTTGTATTACTGCTTTTTCTCAACCTTATATTCCTAATAAATGAAAGAAAAACACAGACTTTGGACGAGAGAAGAACTCATTCTTGCTCTTACCCAATATTTAAAACTGCCTTTTGGAAAACTTCATTCTCGGAATCCTGAAATAATTCATTTGGCACAAATTATTGGTAGAACTCCTGGATCTGTCGCTATGCGATTGAACAATTTTGCAAGCGTTGATCCCTTTCATCAACAAAGAGGAATTGGAGGATTGCCGGGAGGCAAAAAACAAGTTGAACCTATTTGGAATGAATTCAATAATAATAGAGAAGAATTGATTTTTGAAAGCGAGAGAATACTGGCTGAAAAAGAAAAACTTAGTTTAGAAACTAAATATGCAGAAACACTAAGAGGAACGGAACATCTTAAAGGTGAATATAAACTTCGTGAAATAAAAACACGGGTTAATCAAAATGTTTTTCGCCAAATAGTAATTGCCAACTATACAGGAAAGTGTGCCATAAGCGGCATTGATATACAAGATTTACTAGTTGCAAGTCACATTATTCCATGGAGCAAAAATGAAGCAGAAAGATTGAATCCAGAAAATGGTGTATGCCTTTCCGCTTTATACGACAGGGCTTATGATAAAGGTTATATCGGCATCAATGAAAAATTTGAAATCATCATAGCTAACAAGCTATCAGTAAAAAGTAAGGAAGCATACTATAAATCTATTTTCTTGCCTTTATCTGGATTAAAACTAATCTTGCCGCAAAAGTATTTGCCAAACAAAATTTTTCTCCAATATCACATGGATACAATCTTCAACAAATAAATTCCAAAAATGTACGTACCCACAGCCAAAGGATATTTTTCCGGATGCGGCGGCATGGAAATAGGTTTAATGCAAGCTGGCATCAATATGATTCAATCTCTCGACTTAGATATGGAGGCAACGACCTGCATGAAACTTAACAGACACTACTTTTTCCATTCAGTATTAACCGCAGATATTAAAGACAAAACTGTACTCGACCAACCCCAAACCGATATTATTGTAGGCACATACCCTTGCACAAAATATTCGCCGATAGCTGATATACATGGCACCCGAACTGGTGACGATTTGTTCCTCCATTTCTTTAGGCACATAGCGATAGAAAAACCTGAAATGTATATTGTGGAAAATGTGCCGGGCATGAAGAAATTTAAAGTAGTAATGGAAGCTATGACTAAACTTCCAGACTATTACGTTAATGTGTTTTGCCCTGTTGATGCGGCTAACTGGTTGCCTCAAAAAAGAAAGAGACTCATCCTAATAGGAACTAAAAAGGCTTATACCATTCAAGCCCCATCTCCCATAAATAATAAAGTAAAGCTTAAAGATATTATTGAGAAAGATCCCGACGTAGAAATTCCCGATTATGTAATCAGCCGTATTAAAGGCAAGTACAGGGATTTACCTATTGTCGTTGATCCAAACCAACCCAATGCATTAGCACCTACTTGCGTGGCGCATTATTCAAAAGACTTAGGTACTAGGCTTGTAAAAGATGATAAAGCAAAATATGGCTTACGCCCTTTTTCTATAAGAGAATATGCAAGGTTGCAAGGCTTCCCAGATAACTTTATATTCCCCGATAAAAGAAGTTCATACAGGTTGATTGGTAACGCTGTGCCGGTGCAGATGGGTAAATGGGTGGGTGAGGTAGCGATGAAATATTTCAGCTAGGAATATGCATTACTAAATAAACCTGTTTGCAAAAAGTAGCAATAGGCTGCACCTATGGGTGAGGGATTGAAGCGGATACCCCGGTGAAGGTCTTGTGCTTAGGCTCTTGTGCCGGAGTATGAGCGGAAAGCCCGGCCCGAGGTACGAGGGACACCCCCAAAAACTTATAGATAGAGAACCCACCCCCTACCCACCCACCAGCACGTAATCATTATGCAAAGCCGGGTTGGTATCTTCAAACAGGCTGCGGCCTATGGATGCCAGCCGGTTCATTTCCGCCCAAAGCGCATTGCCTTTGGTAACACGGTCCAGCGTTTCAAACTGGCGTTGCTCGCTTATATCGCCTATATGTTCTATCGCTTCATCCAGTTGGGTGGCCAGTGCGGCAATAGCCGGCAGTTGGTTATCCATCAGGCCCTGTAGCCGCAGGTCATCCTGCAGGCGGGCGCCCACCCGCACCACGCGGCGGGCCAGGCGGTACAAATGGTAATCATTCATGTGCACCATGCCTTCAAACCCAAAAACAAAATATTTGCCTTTACCATTATAAGCCACCTCGGCCATATTACGTATGGTGCGCAGCGCTTTACGCAGGTTGCCGGCCACAGCATCTTTTTGTTCTGTAGCCTCCATGTGCAGGCCTAGGTATTCCTCGTCGGTAGTTGTGGCGTCAAAGTTTTGTATCTGTTCCTTTATCTCTTGTACCTGCGCCGGGGTAATACGGCGGGTGGTAAAATAGGTAATGTCGCGGTTGATGCTGGCAACAAGCGCATCGGCCAGTTGCTTAAGGTCGGCATCCGGCATTCTGTATTGGCGGGCTAATATCTCTTTAGGCATACGGACTAACAGGGTTTGTTATCTCAAAAATAAACTGCGGATGTAAGAAAGAAACACTGTTAACCTGTTATAAACTGGCGTTTAGGCATATTTTAATAAGCGGAAGACCATTTTACACCTGCGCAATACAACTTTAGGAACAGGAAAGCCTTTTTTAGCTGCATGCAACTGCTTATTAGTCCGGCGCAATAGCCGGTTAGCCGCACGGAAGTGAAGTATAGCTGTTACGTTGTCAGCTTTAGCCACATGAAAGCCTACTTTAGGGTGGCGAAATACAACTTTAGCCCGGAGAAAGCCTGATTTAGGGACATTTTGGCATTTGCGCAGGTGTAAACTACACTTCCCGGCAATGCGCTGCAATTGCCGTACACTTACCAAAGCAATGCTGTGTAGGATTACGTGTAAACTGTGGTGTGGAGAAAAGAATGGTGGGTGTGGATGGGGAGGTTGTATGTGTTTGGGTGTATTATTACCTGTATTAGCTTTAGTTACGCATGCGCAAACATTATACCCGGGGTTAATGGGAATATTTTAAGGCAGTAGTTATTTCTTTTTAGCAGGTTTAAAAGACTTGCTCAGCTTTCTACTCCCCGGCGATATTAAACTGAGTTTTAGATGTGGGCATTTACCTATACTGAATAACTGTCTCTTTACTTTTTTGTCTTGACACAAAAAAGTAACAAAAAAAGTCAAGGAAGAAACGATATACAGCACGTTTCTTCCATTAGCCCTGATTAAGCTTTTGTGCTACTGTGATTTCAGCAGTAGAATTCCATGCGGCAGGGCATGCTAAACTTGATGATGCAGTTAAAATGAATGATCTTGTTTGATTTTGTATATAGCTGAATACCACTATAAAATATCCAAAACTCACGCTAGGTTACGTATTTGCAAAGATTTGAGCCGGGGGGTAATGGAAGTTTTTTTAAGGCAGTAGTTATTTCTTTTTAATAGGCTTAAAAGACTTGCTCAGCCTACCGGCCGGCGTAATCAGGCCCAGATCAAGCAACAGCTTCCTGGCAGCATCCCTGGAAGTACTTACTTCCTTGTACTGTTTATCAAGAATATCTTTCATTATCCTTTTTTCTTTTTCGTTCATATAAGTATTGCTTGTTCACGAAGAAAAATTTGAGGTTTAACTGGATTGCTCCAAGGTTCTCGACAAGTATTGAGTATAAAAGAAGTGCAGCTAATCTTTACCTGTTCTTCAGGAGCTCTGCCGGAAAACCATGCTTTTCTAAAAATAGTTTCGATTCCCTGGCTTTCTTTACAAAAAAGGGATCGTTACCATAGTCTTGCACTTTTTCGCTAATAACTGCTTTAGAAGATTTTTTTGCCTGCTTTTTAGTTTTTGATTCATGCATACTGAGCAAATTTTTTACCTGCTGTAAATTTATCGCTATTACTCCCCCTCTGATATGAGTAAACAACCTATTACCAAGGAAAAGCCGGACGGCACCGATCTGCGACGCAATTAATTACCAAACCAAGTTGATTATGTGAACTACTAAACTGCCTATTGTACGCCAACAAGTTAGTCGAACCAAAAATAGAGTCTTTTAGAATTTCTTAATTCAGCTTCCAAGGTTTGAATGTCACCGGTACCTTGCTCAACAATGTCAGGACAAATTTCGTAAAGCCTTTGAGCAAGTTGACGCCAATCTTTTGGCTCTTTCCGAATTTCAAATTCACACCAGTCAAAATCCGCTCCAACCAATTTCAGGTCTAACATTTTGTTTAGACTGTCAAGATGCAAAATGAGCTTGTGATTGTTAATGCCGTAGTTTATTCCATTTGTTTGCATAAAAACAAGAGGGGTAAATTCATCATCACATCGAACAATTGCAATTCTGTTTTTATCGTTTAGGTTATTGCCGTCACAAAGGAAGAGTTTATATCCTTTTTGTTCTACTATGGGCCTGAGCTTACGTATGATGTTCAAGCCGGTCTGATTTGAATCAATCTTGAAACAGATGCCAGGTAACAAGACAACTTTGCCATTTGGAACATTTTGAAACTCCCTATTAGGATCATCGGGTAACATGGAACAAGAGAAATGTGTTTTCAAGTGCTCAGGGTTTGCTTTGGTTTCTTTCTCCAAAAGTTTTATTGCAAAAATTTCAATTCCGGTTTGTTCAGATAACAAAGTAAGAGATGTATTGGAGCTTGGCGTTTGTGAGTATGAAGTTTTTTCGTTGTTGGTGTTACACGAAAATAAGAGGGTTGCTAAGAAACTAATTATGAAAATGCGCTTTATCATAATGGTGGCTACAGCGCTTATAGTGCGCTGCTCTACACAATGCTAAGAAAAAACAGGATAGAAATTCAACTAACTGCCATCATGCTTTTTGATGAGGCAATATAATCTAGCATCCCTGGTGATTTTCGCTTTAACCCACTTACGCAATCACTTATTTTCCGTGCCTCCGTGGCAATACTCCCGCAAAGTCTCCGGCGCCGGAGGCGGCAGAAACAAAGACTACACGGTGGAAAAAGCTGCGTAGCGAATCCAACCGCAGAAGAGTGCGACGCAACGATGCCTGATAAACATCCTTTTGCCGGGCCCATAAAAATTCCTGCTCCAATAAAAAGGGCCCGCAAAACTGCGAACCCTTTTTTTAATCTTAAGAACACAACTACCCTTCTTACATTCTGCTATCGGTGATGGATCTATCTATAGACTCCTGTTGTTTTAATTGTTCCTGCAGGCGGCTGAGTTTTTTGCCGTATGCTATTTTGGTGATGAGCACAAACAATACCGGCACCACAAATATGGCCAGCGATGTTGCGGCCAGCATACCGCCAAATACAGTCCACCCGATGGTTTGACGGGATACGGAGGCGGCGCCTTCTGCAAAAGCCAGCGGCAATACGCCGAGGATAAAGGCCAGCGATGTCATTACAATTGGCCGCAAACGCAGGTTTACCGCCTGCAGCGTGGCATGCACAATATCTATACCTCTGTCAACACGCTCTTTGGCAAACTCTACAATCAGGATGGCGTTCTTGGCGGCCAAACCAATGAGGGTAATTAAACCTATTTGTGCGTACACGTTGTTGGTAAGGTTGGGTAAAAAGGTAAGCGTTAAGATTGATCCAAACGCACCCACCGGTACCGCGAATAATACCGAGAAAGGTATGCTCCAGCTCTCGTACAGGGCGGCAAGGAAAAGGAATACGAATACGATAGAAATACCAAAGATCAACCCTGTACTGCTGCCTGCTTTTATTTCCTCACGGCTCATGCCGGAGAACTCGTAACCATACCCTTCGGGCAGGGTTTGCTCCGCTACTTCCCGCAGGGCTTCAATGGCCTGGCCACTGCTGAAGCCGGGCTTGGGAGAGCCGTTTATTTCTATGGAACGGTAAATGTTGTAATGCGAAATAACTGCCGGGTTTTCCACCAGTTTGGTGGTTACCAGTGAGTTAAGCGGTATCATGTTGCCCTGGCTGTTACGTACGTAATAACTGTTTAGGCTGTTGAGCGATGTACGGTAAGTACTGTCGGCCATGGCCATTACACGAAAGTTTCTGCCGTAAAGGTTAAAGTCGTTTACATAGCTGCTGCCCAGCAGGGTGCTCATGGTGCTGTACGCATCAGAAACAAGTATGCCCAGCTTTTTGGCTTTTTCCTTATCTACATCTATGCGGTAACTCGGCGTTTTGGTGGAGAAAAAGGTATAGGCCACACCTATTTCCGGCCGCTGGTATAAGGCGCCCAGGAATTTCTGCGCCACTTTTTCAAACTGCTGGATACTGTCTGTACTGGTGGTCTGCTGTAGTTCAAACGTAAAGCCGGATGTTTGGCCCAACCCCGGAATGGCCGGCGGCTGTATAGGCAACACACGGGCTTCTTTAATAGCCCCTGTACGTTTGGCTATTTCGCCCACCACAGCCTGTATCTGTTCTTCTTTGCTCTTGCGCTCATCCCATGGTTTCAGCTTTACAAACATGGTACCCGAGTTACTCTTGTTAGAGAAGGTAATAATGTTAAGGCCCGCCAAACCACCCACCACATCTACGGCGGGTATGCTTTGTACCCTGCCCATAATATCCTTCAGCATGGCTATGCTGCGGGTGGTAGAAGTACCTTCCGGCATTTCGTAGGTTACATACAGGCGGCCCTCATCTTCCGTAGGTATAAAACCTGTTGGCTTTTTCTGAAACAGGAAGAACAGGCCCACGAATAAACAAACCATCATTACCAGCACGTAAGGGGTGCCGCGTATCCATTTGCCTACCCCCCTGGTGTAGGAATGTGTTACGTTGCCAAACCACCGGTTAAATGCCGCAAAGAATTTTTCCAGTATGTTTTTCTTTGCTTCCTCCGGTTTGGATGGCTTAAGCATAATGCTACACAGGGCCGGGGTTAAAGACAGCGCCACAAAGGCCGATATGACCACCGACACCGCAATGGTAATGGCAAACTGCTGGTATAACCTGCCCACAATACCCGGTACAAAGCCTACCGGTACAAACACCGCCGCCAATATTAACGCGATGGCTACTACCGGGCCGGAAATATCTTTCATGGCCTTTTGGGTAGCCTCTTTGGGCGAAAGCTTCTCATGGTCTATGTAATGCTGTACGGCTTCCACCACCACAATGGCGTCATCCACCACAATACCAATGGCCAGTACAAATGCAAACAGAGTTAATGTATTAATGGTAAACCCGAACGGTATAAAGAAGATAAATGTTCCTATCAGCGAAACCGGTATTGCCAGTACAGGTATTAATGTGGCACGCCAGTTCTGCAGAAACAGGAACACCACCAATACCACCAGCACCAATGCTTCCACCAGGGTATGTACCACCTCGTTAATAGAGGTTTGTACCACTGTAGCTGTTTCCAGCGGCACCAGGTAGTCCACATCTTTGGGGAATGTTTTTTTCAGGTTGCCCAGCGCTTCGTTAATACCTTTATAAGTATCCAGCGCATTGGCGCCGGGGGCCTGGTACATCAGGATAAAGGCTGCGGGCTTGCCCTGTACAAAAGCGTTAATGCCGTAGTCAAACTTACCCAGCTCAACCCTTGCCACATCTTTCAGGTACACAATGCTTCCGTCGGCGGGCCTTGTTCTTACAATAATATTTTCAAACTGATCTTTCGTGCTGATGCGGCTGTTGGTGAGCACGCTGTATTCAAAGCTCTGCACATCTTTCTGCGGGTTACCGCCAATGGTACCGGCTGCCACCTGCAGGTTTTGTTCTGCCAGGGAGCTGGTAATGTCTGCCGGGGTAAGGTTTAATGCCGCCAGCTTATCAGGGTTAAGCCATACACGCATGCTGAAGTCATCCGCACGGGTAAAAATATCACCTACGCCTTTTACACGCAGCAAGGCATCCTTCAGGTATATATTGGCATAGTTGCCCAAAAATGTGGCATCGTGTGTGCCGTTGGGCGAGTACAAGGCCAGCGCCATCATGATGCTGGGGTTACGTTTACGGGTGGTAAGGCCCAAACGTTTTACCGCATCGGGCAGGGTAGGCTCGGCAACGCTCACACGGTTTTGCACGTCCAGGGTGGCGATATCTATATTGGTGCCCACCTCAAAGTTTACGGTAATACTGGCCTGGCCGCTGCTGGTACTGTTGCTTTGCATATACGTCATGCCAGGCGTACCGTTTACCTGCGTTTCAATGGCGGTTGTGGTGGTCTGCTCCACCGTTTGCGCATCGGCGCCTGTAAAGTTGCCTGCTATAGACACTGTAGGCGGCGTAATATCCGGGTATTGCGCAACCGGCAATGTTATCAATGCAATAATGCCCACCAGTACAATCACTACAGAAATTACTATTGCTGTAACGGGGCGTTTTATAAAAGTATCTGCTATCATCTTGCTGTATTGTTGTGGTCAATGGTGAGTGGTGAGTAGTGAATGGTGAGTAGGATGGATTCCCTATACTCACTACTCACCACTCCCTATTCACTTTATGTACTTAGCTGTATTACTACTATTAGGCTTCGTTGTGTCACTCTCTTGTACGCCTTATTCTTTACTCAGCAATGTGCAACACATTCCGATTGTTCAATGCTGTTTTATTGCCCGGCTTCCCTATCCGGGCCTGAAAAGCCGCCATGAAAAACCGGACGATGAACGGATTGCGACGCAACAGGCGATACCATGAAATACCGCAGCCCGTATCATAAAAATCGCGGTATTCATTTAGGCCAAAATAAAATAACCAATTCCTCTATTACTACTGTCGCCGGTATCAAGGGCCATTCTTTATTTTTTAGGAGCGGCAGCACCCTGCTGTTGCGGTGGCGCCGTAGAAACCACTGCGCCTTCACGCAGGTTCTGAACACCCTGTACCGCTATCACTTCGCCGGCACTTAAACCATCACTTATCACTACGTTGGTACCTATTTGTGTGCTTAGTTTCACTTTACGCTGGCTAACCTTGCTGCTATCGCCTACTACATACACAAAAAATTCCCCGAGCTGTTCGGTAATAGCCTTGTAAGGTATAATCACCGCTTTTTCAGAAGCATTGTTCAGCACACGCACGGTGGTGTTCATACCGGCTTTCAGCATGCCCTTGTCGTTAGGAAAAACCAATCTTGTTTTAATAGTGCCTGTCTGTGGGTCAACGGCGCGGTCAATCAGGCTTAGCTGGCCGCTTTGCGGGTAAATATCATTGCCAAAAGCGATGGTGAATGTAGAGTCTTTGGCAGCTTGTTTTTTCTGCTGCAGTTGTGTAAAGCGGTAAATCTCCTTCTGGTCAACGGTAAAGTCAACCGCCATGGGGTTGTCTGTAGAAACCGTGTTCAGCAATGTTTGCCCGGCTACAACTGCCGTTCCTACCTTAACCTGCGATATGCCAATGGTGCCGGTAAACGGCGCCCTGATGGTAGCAAACTGTACATTGGCGCTAACGCTGTTAACGGTAGCTTTTGCGGCAGCCACTTGTTTTTTGGCAGCTTCCAGCGCAGCATCGGCATAATCAACCTGCTGCTTGGCGATGGCGTCGTTTTTGTCCAGCTCGTGGTAACGGTCTGCATCTTTTTGCGCCTTCAGCAAATTGGTTTCCTGCACCTGCAGGTTAGCCTGGGCCTGCTCAACATTGGCATTGTATATCTGTGCATCTATTGAGTATAATTTCTGCCCCTTGGTAACTTTGTCGCCGTCTTTAAAATAAATGCCGGTAACATAGCCGCTTACCTGTGCGGTAAGCTGTATCTGGTTAAGCGCAGTAACGGTGCCGGGGTATTCATCATAATATACGGCGTCGGTGCTTTCTACTGTATCGGCGGTAATAGATACAGCGGGGGGCGGACCTTGCTGTTGCTGCTGTTGTTTGGCGCCGCAGGAGGCCAGCATCAACAAAGCCGCTAAACTTAAAGCCCACCAACTTACATTCTTTTGCATATATCTGAGTTGTTTTAGTATGAGTGAATATTAATATTGAAATTGCCCCAATGCTTTCTGCACATCAATCTTGGCACTTAACACATTGTACAGCGCATTGGTATAGTTAATCCTGGCAGTGCGCAGGTCTGTTTCTGCATTAATTACTTCCAGGTATGTTTTTACACCTGATTTGTACTGCAACTGGATGGTATTGTACACGTCTTGCGCCAGGTCCAGGTTTTCTTTCAGCACATAAAAAGTGTTCAGGTTACTCTTATAGGTTGCCAGCGCGGCGCTGTATTCTGAGTTAACGTTGTTCTTCAGCGCAATCAGGTCGTAGTCCACACGTTTCAGCTCCAGCTCCGCCTGCCGTATTTCCTGCACACGTTTGGTGCCCTGGAAAATAGGAAAGGCCAGTGTTAAACCCGCATTGGAGTTGGGGAGGTTATTGCTGTACAACTTGGAGAACTGGTTGTTGAGGTAGCTGAAATTGTAGTTGCCAAACAAAGAAAGGTTAGGTAAAAAGCTCCATTTGGCATATTTAAGATTGGCTTCCTGCAGGCGTTTTTGGGTTTGCAGCATCTGGTATTCAATCCTGTTTTGCAGGTTGGTATTCTGCACGGTGTCTATAAAAGCTTCCTGCTCCATTCTTGCGCTGTCGTACGCCAGGGTAAGTTGCCCCGTTTCGGGATAGTTCATTAACCCTTTCAGGTACACCAGGCGGGCTTTATACAGCTCTTCGCTCTGCTTTTTTTGGGCCTTGCTGTTGTTAAGGGCAATAGTAGCTCTTTTGTAATCCGTTTTATCGGTAATGCCGGCTTTGTACTGGTTGGTGGCGTCTTTAAGGCTGCGCTCCAGGCGAACAATATCGCCTTCCAGTACACGTGTTTGCTCCTGGGTAAGCAGCACATCGTAAAAAGCCTTGCTTACATCAACCGTGATGTTGATCTTGTTGCTGCTGGTATTTTGCCGGGCTTGTGCACGAACGTCTTTGGCGCTGCGGCTGGCCAGCAATACATCCCTGTTAAAGATGGTTTGGGTAAGGCCCAGCGCGGCGGTACTGGTATTTTCAACGCCCAGCCGTATTACCTGGCCGCCAATTACCGATTGCGGTATCTGGAAGTTGTGCTGCACGGTGTAGTTAAGGTTAAGCTGGGGAAACCAGTCCGCCAGTTTTCCCTTGATCTGTCTTTCGGTTATCTGTTCATCTATCAGCGATTGCTGCACGGTGGGCTGGTGCGTTAGCGCATACTGCACTACATTTTCCAGCGTAGCGTTCTGCAACAGCGAGTCCTGCTGCTGGGAGAATGCCGGGGTTACAAATGCCGCCGCCATGGCAGCGATTATATAGAAACGTTTATTCATAAACAATATATAGTCTTTCAAAACTGTACAAACAATAAGTTATAACTGCAAAAGTTAATTTGCAAGGTGGCAGGCAATTTTTACTGTTTTACAAAGAGGAGTGGGTTTTGTTTATACCAGGTTACCATTTAGAAAGCGCAAAGGTAAAAGTAAAAACCTCAATTAATCAAACGTTTGTTTGATTTTTTTTGATGAGCGGCTTTCCTGAGACAAGGGTGGGGTGAGTTGCGTCCAAAGCAATATATTTTGAGACAAAAGTTAAGAGCAGGGTTTGGGCGCCTGCTAAAGCAACGGGCTTTCCGCTATTACTCCGGCACATAAGTCCGGCTGCAATGGCCTCACGGGGGAGAACTTCGTTCGCAACCTCGTTAAAGCAACTGAATGTTGCTTTAACGACTGTTGTGCTTCAATCCCTGGCGCGGGGTGCATCAGGTTGTTTTTAGCAGGCAGGTTTATCTAAGTACGGGCTACAGGTACCCGGTACTTTATGCAGGGCTCTCTTGTTCTGTAAGCAACCGCTCACATGCGGGCACATGCACGTACACCGCACTTCAAAGCATTTTTAAATGGTACATCCCACATTTGCCCTTTTACAAAAAAGGTACCTGGTACTTTGCGACCCGCTAATGCATTATGCTTTATTTTGCCCCTTTAATTACCTAAGTTGATGAAAAGCCTGACTGTTTACCTGCTAACCAACCTTATTGTTGGGTTTGTTACCGCTCAAAATATACGTTACGATATTTCGTTTCCCAATGCCGTGCACCATGAGGCAGAGATATCGCTTACCGTTAAAAATGCAAAGGCTGGCCCCGCTATTTTTCGTATGAGCCGTTCTTCTCCCGGCCGTTATGCCACCCATGAGTTTGGTAAAAATATTTACGCCCTCACCGCATGGGATAAAGCAGGTAAACAACTGGAAATAACCCGGACAGACGCGGATGTGTACGAAGTGGCCCGGCACAGCGGTTTTATTAAAGTGCGCTATACTTTGTTTGGTTACTACGCCGATGGCACTTATGCAAGTGTTGACGAAACGGGGGCACACCTGAATATGCCCGCTACACTTTTATGGATGAAAGGCATGGAAAAAGACAGTTCGCTGATTGAAGTTAATTTTAGCCTGCCGGAAAGTAAGAACTGGACCATCGCCACACAGCTAAAGCCTGCTGCCCGGCCTAACCTGTTTACCGCTCCCGGCATGCAATACCTTATGGACAGCCCGGTTAAAATCGGTAAACTGAAATACCAGCAATGGCAGTTACAAAACCCTGATGGCAAACCATACAGTATCCGGCTGGCACTTGATGCGGCAGCTACGGAAGAGCAGGCAAAAGATTTTGCCGTCAAGATAAAAAACATCACACGACAGGCGCAGGCGGTGTACGGCGAAACGCCGGTTTATGATTATGGCACTTATACCTTCCTCGTAAGCATTAACCCCTATGTGTATGGCGATGGCATGGAACACCGCAACAGCACCATGATAACCCTTCCGGAAGTTTTTAATGGCAGCAATGATGAACTGGAAGCTTTCTCCCACGAATTTTTCCATTGCTGGAATGTAGAACGCATCAGGCCCAAAAGCCTGGAGCCGTTTAATTTTGAAAAGAGCAATATGAGCAGCGAACTCTGGTTAGCGGAAGGCTTTACGCAATACTACGGAGACCTGCTGATGAAGCGTTGCGGTTACTACAGCAACGAAGCGTGGTTTGGCGCTGTAAGCCGTTACATTAACGCGAAAGAGGCCGTACCTGGCGGCAAAGAGTATTCGCCTGTTGATAACAGCCGCAATGCCGTATTTGTGGATGCCGGTGTGGCGGTTGACAAGACGAATTATCCTAATCATTTTTCTTCCTATTATCCCTATGGCGCTGCCATAGCGCTGGCACTGGACCTTACCCTGCGTGACAGTTTCAATAGCAGCCTGGATGATTTTATGCGGTTACTCTGGAAAAAACACGGCAAGCCGGAAAAACCTTACACCGTTGCAGACGTGCAAAAAGCGCTTACCGAATTAACCGGCAGTGCGGCTTTTGCCGCCGGCTTTTTCAACCGGTATATATACGGGCATGAATCTTTTGACTATGCTGCTGCATTGGCCAAAGCCGGGTTTGTTTTAAAAAATGTCAACGCCGGTAAAGCATGGCTGGGCAATGCAAAATTTACTGACGGGTTGAAGATAGCCGGCCCCACTGTAAAGAACACGCCATTGTATAACGGCGGACTGGACGTTGGTGATGAAATTATCAGCATAGAGGGCAAAAGCATTGCCACGCCTGATGAACTGAGTGCTGCCATTGCCGCCTACCAGCCAGGCAAAGAGATAACATTGAGTTACAAACACAACGGTGATACCAAAACCGTGAAGCTGGTATTAGGCCAATCGCCGTTTTTTTCCATTGCTACTTTTGAAAGCGAGGGCAAAGAGATAGACAGCAAGGTTGCCAACTTCAGGGAAAACTGGTGGGGCAACAAGATAAAAGAATAACAAGACAATTTAACCGGCAGGCAACCAAAAGCCTTTAATAGGCCGTACCTTTATAAACGCAGATAAGTTCTTTATTGCAGCGGGCTAACATCATATAACGGGATATAAAAAAAGCATGTGGGTTGAATTATTTTTTCATCACAAAACTTTTTTTATGGGTATTGCATCACGTCTCCGCCACACTTCTTCCTTAAACCAGCCATCCTGGCTGGTAGTGCTACGGGTTGCCTTAGGCGCTATGTTATTTATTAAAGGAATAGCTTTTATCAGTGACAGTTCCAGGCTGGAAGCCATACTGGCCAGCAGCAGGCTATCAAGTAGTTTCAACCCGGTTTTTGCAGACCTTATTGCATGGACACATCTTATTGGGGGCCTGTTTATTTTAACGGGGCTTCTAACAAGGCTTATGACGCTTGTTCAAATTCCTATTTTGGTAGGCGCTGTATTTTTCGTAAACCTGCCCAACCTTACGATTAACAGTTCTTCAGAGCTGGCACTGTCTATTATTATGCTGGTACTGTTGATTGTTTTTTTTGTAGAAGGCAGTGGCCGCTTTTCAGCGGATGAATACTTCAGGACATACTACAAGGCCGGAACGGAAAACAACCTGAAAATTTAATTACCCTGTTGCAGGATAATTATTTATTACCGCCGCGGTTGGGCTGTTGTACAATTATTTTATACCTACCGGCAGGCATGGGAGAATAAAAAGTTGAATCCGGCTTAACTACGGGCATATTATCCAGTGGAGATTCATAAACATCTAGCCCCTTGCCATTATTGTACCTGTAAACGGGTGTCAGGTATCGGCGTTGCCTGGCAGTAAAAGCGTTGGGCATTTCGTTTTTCTTATAGGCAGTATCCGGGTAGTAGGTTCTGTACAGCTCTTGCATTTTGCGTTTGTATGCCCGCATGGAGTCTGTTTGTGCACTGAACTGTTTGTTCTTTGCCGGTGGTGAGGGAAGAGGGTATAAGTAAATATTGTTGTGTTTCTGTGCAAAGGCATTAAGCGACAAGCCAGCCAGTAATAAGAACAAGCAGATTTTCATAGCAGTAAATTTCAGGTAAGATAATTAATCAACTGTTTTGCCGCAATTAAAAATGCCCGCTGCATTGAGCGGGCATTTAGTTGAACACGAAATAGCGGTTATTTTCTTATGGTTATTTGCTCAATAGTGTAAGCGAGTAAATCCCTGTTGTAATAGCCATAATATTGGTTATCCCCTAATGAAAACTGATTAGTGGCTTTTGTTTTTTTGTCGGCGTTATCCAGGTATTCTTTTATCTGTTCAGGTGCTGTAACTGTAGCTTTTCCGTTAGCGGTTTTCAATGTTTTTGGGTCCAGCACTAATTTAAAATAGGAGCTTTTGTAGAACCTCGCGGATGTTCTGACAAAACCCGGAGAACCCGGACGATAAACTAAAATTTGAACCGTCTTGGTTGGGCTTATTGGACTGAAATGGGAAACTCTTTCCCAATGACCAACTCCGGAGCCAGCACTAACCCCCAATGAATTCAAGTCAATCGGGTCATAAGTGCCTGCGGTTACCACATACTGCCCGGCTTTATTCTTACTAACACTCAACCCCTCTGTTCCCCTTGTCATCACACGCACAAACTTTTTCAAACTTTCATACTCCTTTCCGCGAATGTGCTTTCCCATTCTTTCCTCATATACAGGCGGAAAGGCAAACATGCCCAAATCGTCATTATCATTTATTTCATGCACTTTCAGCATGCTTCCGGCGGCTGCATCATAAACAGCAATCCTGATGTTCTTTTTATTTAGTACGAGGGCAAATACTTTACCATCTGCCAGGTAAGAGCTAACATAACTTTTTCCCTTTTCCTCCCCGGGAAAAAGGGGGTCGTGGTCTATAAAAAATTCTTTAGGGGATAAGGTACCAAGGTCAATATCAAACAAATGAGTAGGGTCATCGCCATCATTAACCAGGAAGGTTAAATGATCTTTTGAAGTGAATACTTTGGCACTCTTAACCGTAACATCCAACCCTGCTTCTTCCCTGTCTTTCACAAGTTTAAGGTCTTTCAGATATTCAGACAATTCGTTCTTCTTTCTGCCTTTTCCTTCAGGAATCTTAAATGGCACCGCTTTTCTAACGGGTTCCCCGGCGCCATCCATCATATAAATAATCAGCTCGTTTGTTTTATCGTTAACAGTAATCGTAAAATACCTGTTGTAATCGCTAAACGAAACAAGGCCTGTTTCTTCGCCCGGTATTTCAAACAGTAGTTTGTTAGTTACTGTTTTGCTGTTAAAATCCACCGTTTCAAGCTGGTAATAGATTTTGTCTTTGGCAAAAGTTCTCTTTTTTTCTACTTTATAAACATAGTTAAATACATTGTTTTGTGTTGTTCCGCCCAGGTAAGTTTCCCCGGAAAGTTCAAATACAGTCTTATCTATAGGAACCGTAAACTTTGAGGTTAATTTAAACCCCTTATCTACCAATACATAATCAGCTTTTTTATTGTCTTTAAGAATGAAGGCAAAATTTTCGCTGTTCTTTCCATCAAGGAAGTAAGCATCATAATCACTTTTCTCCAAAAAGCTTTTCTCGAATTCAAAATCGTAGCTAAAAACTCTTTTTTGTGCTTGAGATTGAACAAAGGATAATAGCAGCAGGGCGACAAAAACAGGTACAATAGTTTTCATAAAGATTTTGAGGTATTGGATTTTAGTGCAATAATACCAATGCAACACTACAGTAAAAGCAATGACCGTTTTTTTAATATACTATTAAAGTTGCCGGCCTGTTTAACCGGCACGAAGGGCTTTTACCTGTTTGCCAGCGCATAGAGTATTGCCTAAAAAAGCAGCCTGTTCCCCACCGGGTGAGGGATTGCAGCGGCTACCCCGCTGAAGCCTTCGCAGCCCGGGCGTGTGGCGGAGTAATAGCGGAAAGCCCGACCCCTTGCGCAGCTTGGGGGCACCCCCCAAGTGTGAAGTACGAAGTACTTACTTATGTTAGATGTTTGATGTGGGGTGTACGATATGAATAAAAAGTTAGATGTTTTAATGTGGGAGGTAAGATGTAAAGAAAATGTAAGGTGTTAGGTGTGGGATGTACGATCTACCTGGTTTTCTTATTATGGAACATCAGGTAACGGGAGGTTTCGTAAAACGCGTCTGTTATGCCGCGGTATTCTCTGCGAAGAGAATCTGTGAGTTCAACCTTTTCGTTGCTGTTAAGGCTGCTTATTTGCTCGGTGCCACCTTTTAGCAGGCCGTAATTATAGAAAAGATTGTTGCGGATAATGCCAATTTTACGTGCATCCACATCAAATATAAACACGCTGTTTTGGCGACCAGAGTCGGCAAGCACCTGCGGGTCGTGCAGCAGGTCGCGGCCAAGGGCGGTATTACGGTAAGGAATATTGCAGAGACCGGCAATGGTTGGCAGCACATCCAACTGAGAAGCGGGGTGGCTTATTACCGCCGGCTTAACAAATGCAGGCGCATATACCAGCAAGGGCACGTGCTGGGCTGTTAGCCCCTGTTCGGTAAACACATTGGGCAAAATGCCGCTGGCATCTCCCCTTATGCCATGATCGCCGATGAAAACAAAAATGGTGTTGCTGAAATATTTTTCTTTTTTAGCAGCTTCCATAAACTTCTCGAAACAGAAATCTGTATAGCGGAAAGCATTGAACTCCGGCAGGTTTTGGAAGCCGTATTTTTTAAGGGAGTCAAAGGGTACATCCAATGTTTTAAACTCCTGCCTGTCTTCTTCGGGAATGGTATAGGGGCGGTGGTTATCCGCGGTTTGTAAAACTGCGAAGAACGGCTTTTGCTGTTGCGCCAGTACCTTATTGGCGGATAACAGCATGTTTTTATCGCTCACTCCCCATACATCAATTTTTGGGGCATCATAATCTTCCTGCTCGTACAGGTGCAGCCCGGCAATATTGTTGGTAAGCAGGCCGCGTATATTGGCCCAGCTTGCACTGCCGCCTATAAAGTAAAACTTTTCGTAGCCATTAAAATCATTGATAATCGTATGCTGGTCAACCGCATTGGGGTTGCGGCTGGCAGTATTCAGCAACTCCACATCGGGCATGCCGGTAATGGTTGCCCATACGCCCCTGGCTGTACCGTAAGCCGGCGAAAAGCAGCGGTTGAACAAAATACCCTGCTCTGCAAGTTTGGTAAAATAGGGTGTTGTATTTAAGGGGTTACCGGCAACAGAGCTTTTATAGGCGCTGAACGACTCGCAAAGCACCAGCACCACATTGGGCTTAACAGCGCCAACACTGTCTTTTGTATTAAAAACCCGCTCAAAATTAAAACTGTTGATATCCGGCTTTTGCACCTGCAGGTACTGCGACATAAAAGGATAAGCCGTTTTTACCTTCTCCACATCGTAGCCGGAACGCTCAAACCCCAGTGTGCTAAAGAATGACTGGAAAGGGTTTAATGCCAGGTTGGCCGCATAGTCGTTACCCAAAGCATAGGCATCGCTCCAACGCAAAGGAAACTGCGCCGGCCTGCCGAAAATACCCAGGCCCAGCAACAGGAAAAACACCACCGACCAAATAATGCGTGCCCCCCTGGAAGGTGGCTTTGGCGTACTCAACACCCGGTTGTACGACATACGTACCAACGCCATTAACGCTATCACCACCACCACAAGCCCCAGCAATATCCAGCCCACATGGTAGGTTTGCCAAACCATGCCGGCAGATATTTTTGCATCGTACACATAATTTATAAGCACGGCCGTTAACCTTTGCGACAGGTAGGCATAATTGGCAAAATCTATAATGTAAAACAGTGAAAACCAGGTAATAAACACCCCCCATATCCAAAAGCTTATGCGTTTGCCCCATTTTTTGTCCAATGGGTGCAATGGCGGTATGCAGCCCAGCACAAAAAACACCAGCGATGCTACGCATACCACCCGCAGGTCAAACCGCACACCAAGTATAAAAGCATCAGCAAGGGTAGATTTTGCCAGCTCAGGTGCTTTAAATGCCAGCAAAATGCAAAACCGTAACAACGTCATCAATAACAAAAAAATAACTGCATTATAACCAATCCAGCGTATGTATCTTGGTAGCTTTAAATTTTTCATGCGGCTGCAAAATTAACGATTAAACAATGCCACGTTTTGCAGGCAACGCTTTAAACAGAAATTTATAGAATGACTTTATTGGCCGCCACTGGTTTACTGGAAGCACTGAAGCAATGGGATACCTGGCTCTTTTTGCAAATTAACGGCGAATGGACCACCCCGTTCCTGGACAGCGTTTTTCCCTGGTGGCGGGACCAGGACAGCTCGCTTCCCCTATACCTGTTCCTTTTATGCCTGGTGTTTATAAATTTTGGCTGGCGGGCATGGCCCTGGCTGCTTTGTGCGGTAGTGGCCGTAACACTTACCGATGTGGTGAGCAGCCACTGGCTAAAGGAATCCATTGGCCGTTTACGCCCCTGTAACGATCCTGTACTTTCGCCTTATGTGCGGCGTTTGCTGGGTGGTTGCCCGGGTAGCGGCAGCTTTACATCCAGCCATGCGGCCAACCATTTTGGGCAGGCAGCATTCTACTATTTTACACTAAAACCTTATATTAAAAAATGGGGATACCTGTTTTTTGTGTGGGCTGCCACCATCAGTTACGGGCAGGTGTATGTAGGCGTTCATTACCCGTTAGATATACTGGGCGGCGCTGCTTTGGGCATGTTTTTCGGCACAAGTATGGCGGGGCTTTTTAACCGCAGAATTGGTATGCCGCCACTAAAAAAGTTAACCGCAGAAACCGTAGTTTAATTATAGTATTCCATTCTGGGGGTGCCCCCAAGCTATCGCAAGGGGTCGGGCTTTCCGCTATTACTCCGGCACAAAAGCCTTGCTGCAACGGCCCTCACCGGGGTAACCGCTTCAATCCCTCACCCAAAGTGTAACAGGCCGCAGCTTTTGCAGCCAGGCTGTAGCTAAGGCAGCGCCCCTTTTTGTTACTTATTCCTTAACGTTTTTAAGGCAGTGCCCCAGGCTATTACCTGGTCCAGCATTGGCCCAACGGCTTTGGCTTTATTTTCAGCAGGCTTAAACACGCTGAAATTTTCAAAATCAGTAAACAGCGATAGCATTACCTGTGCCCGCACATCGGCAATCTGCAGCTCGGCCATAATACCGCGCAGGTGTTCAACGGCACGGGCGCCACCGGCGCTGCCATAGCTAACAAACCCGGCAGATTTGTTGTTCCACTCGGCATAAACATAATCAATGGCATTTTTCAAAGCGCCTGAAGTGCTGTGGTTATACTCAGGTGTTATAAAAACAAAAGCATCAAAGGAAGCTATCTTGGCGGCCCATGCTTTCGTGTGCTCGTTTGAATACTGGCCCATGGATGGGGGTATTGGCTCATCCAGCAGGGGAAGGTTATAGTCGCTTACATCAACCAGTTCAAAGGTTGAATCGTTGCGCTGTTGTGCAATATCCAACACCCATTTGGCAACGGCTTCCCCGTTACGGCCAGGGCGTGTGCTGCCCAATATAATTCCCGTGTGTATCATACAGTATTTTTAATCGTTAAATAAAGCAGGTATAAGCCTGGCGCTATTGCCCAAAGCTGCTGCGGTTAAGCGGCATGCGGGTACGCCTCCGTCTCAGGCCATCATCTTCACGGTTAGTATTAAACGATGGCTGTCGCTGTTGAAAAGGCCTCCTGTTTTCCTGGTGCTGCACCGGCTGCTTGTAAGGCTCCACTTTTAACTTAATGGTATGTTCACCAATTTGTTTGGCCTGCAGTTGCTGCATGGCTGTTTCTGCCTGTTCTGCAACCGGCATTTCAACCAGGCCGCGGCCCCGGCTTTTAAGGCTAAGCGGGTCAATATAAATTTTGGCGAAAGTAATCCTTCCAAAAGGCAGGAATAATTCTTCAAGGTCGGTTTCTGTAAAATCCTTGGGTAAACCGGTAACTGTGAATCTCATTGGTTAAGCTTTTTTTCAAAGATAAGGCTGCAAATAAAAATGTCCGCTTCTTACAAAAAAATTAGGTGGCCTGCCTTGCGTTTTATCGTTTGGTTATCAATACCACACCAAGGCACATTAAAAAACCCGCTTATTAAACGGGTTCCTACATCATTTTTACCAGCAGCAGTTACTCATCTTCACCAAAAATAATCCTGTTGATTTCATTTTCTACAATTACATAATCGTTGTGTTCGCCCGGCCAGTCTTTAAGCGGTATTATGCTAAACCCACGGTTCATAAGGGCAGGGCCAAAACGGGCTATAATGCGCAGCACTTCAATATTTCTCAACTCTGTTTCTCTTTGTTGTGCAACCTCAATGGTACCCGGTTCAATCCGGGCCATCTTTTCAAAATATTCTACCGTAATACCGCTTAGTTCAATAAACCTGGTAACTGATCTCAACGAATTCATAAAAGGGTTGTTTTGGGTTGTATTACTTTTTATGGGTTGCCGCACTTTACTTTTTCAATGTTCCATCTAATTGGCAACACTTATGCCAGAACATAATATACCTTCATTTTCAGTAAGTTATACATTTTAGCCTGAGCAAATCTTCCCATAGCAGGAAATATTATTTCAAAAATGGAAGGGCAGTAGTATAATTGCTTCGCTGCTGCAGAAGTCTGGCCTTTAGCCAGCCAACAGAAGGGTGGTGACGGCAAACTCCATCCTTGTAAACGCAAAACATGGATTGCCGCTACAGCCACTATACTACCGTGAGTACCTGTTGGGGGAAAATGCTGCTATTGCACCAGTTGCTGTTGTTACCAGGGATGTTCCGGCCAACACTATTGCTGGTGGCGCTCCTCTCAAATATATCACGAATGGTTCGGCTTAAGTTTACCGTATGTTTTGGGTGTCGTACATACCTGTATTGAATGACGCTATTTTACTTTTTTGTCCCCGTAACAAGTCCGGGACAGGCTTGACACAAAAAAGTAACAAAAAAAGTCAAGGAAGAAACGATATACAGCACGTTTCTTCCATTCGCCTTGATGAAGCTTTTGTGCTACTGTGATTTCAGCAGCAGAATTCCCTTCAGCAGGGCTTACTAAACTTCATGATGCAGTTAAAATGATCTTGCTTGATTTTTATTTGTACATAGCTGAATATCAGTATAAAAGATCCAAAACTCACGTTAAGTTTATTCCAGAATAAAAACCAGTATATGGAAATAACAAGAACAGGTTCAAGACCATCTGTTAAGGGGCCCGAAGATTGGTTTACAGGCGCCGTACGGATAGACCCGTTATTTGATGCAAATAACAGCAGGCGTGGCGTAGCAGCCAGTGTAACATTTGAGCCCGGCGCCAGAACCGCCTGGCATACGCATCCACTTGGCCAAACCCTGCTTATTACAGCAGGTTGCGGCTGGGTACAGCGCAGAGGTGGCCGTGTTGAAGAAGTGCACCCCGGCGATATAGTTTGGTTTGAACCTGATGAAATACACTGGCATGGCGCCACCTCTACAAATGCCATGACACATATTGCCATACAGGAAACCCTGAATGGAAAAGTTGTTGAATGGATGGAGAAAGTAACCAGCGAAGAATATAATAGCCAGCATAAAAGTGTAGAATGATTTTTTTTGAACTTGGCTGCATGGCTACTGTCTCAAATAGGTAGTTTGTTTCCAATCTTGCTGCTCCGCCACGCACGATTGCTCACCTGTACGCTTTGTTCTTTATTCGCCACCGTGCAAAAATCTTGGTTTAAAGCAAAGTACCGCCAACACAAAAAACAGGGTGCTGCACCTGCGGGTGAGGGATTGAAACGGTTACCCCGGTGAAGCCGTCGCCGCGCAGCTTTTGTGCCGGAGTAATAGTGGAAAGCCCGACCCCTTGCGATAGCTTGGGGGCACCCCATTATCATGGCTATCTCCACACTCCTAACCCCTATTGGCGCCTACTTAAAAAACATTCCTTATCTTACTATCCTGCAATGCTAAAAGCCCTTCCTATGCAACATCGCCTGCTGTTTGTTATTTTAATACTGCTGTTGTCATGCGGCACTTATAATCCTGTTCAGCGCAACTACACGTTTGAAGACAAACAGGTATTTGATTTAATTGAACGGCTGAAGAAAGACCCCGCGGATAAGGAGGCAGCCACCCAGCTACCCGTTGCTTACAAGCAGGCTGCGGATAAGCGCAAGTCGGTTACAGAATCCAAATATTACAACCTCTCGGGGGGAGACAGGTACATAGAGCTTTCCAAAGAGTTTACGGTGATGCAGCAAATGTATGAAGCCATTGTATCTACCCCGGCCGCCTATAAAGCCGTGCCGCAACCCTGGAACCCGTCAAACGCCATTCAAAACGCAAAAGAAAAAGCCGCCGCCGAATACTACAGCATGGGCATGAAATACCTTGACTACAATACCCGCCCTTATGCACAAAAAGCATACGATTATTTTGCGAAGGCCGATGAGGCTTACCCGGGCTATAAAGACGTGAACGAACTGATGAACGAAGCCCGCAACCTGGCCATATTAAAAGTGGTGGTTACCCCTGTAAATTATTACCGTAACAACTTTAGCTACTGGGGCTTTCAAAACGACTGGCTGCAGGACCAACTGGTGCGGGACCTTAACCAGCGCTCTTTTCGCGATGTAAAATTTTATACAGACTGGCAGGCCAATTCTCAAAAAATACAGCCCGATAAAATTGTAGACGTTAATTTCACCAATATCTACATCAGCCAGTTATTCAGCAACACCTACACCATTAACCGCAGCAAGCAAATACAAACAGGCAGCACCAAAAGCAACCCTCCACAGCCCATTTATACCACTGTAACCGCTACCGTATATGTTACCCGGCGCTACCTGCAAAGCAATACTAACCTGCAATGCCGCATTTACGATGTGCAGAGCAATGGCAACATGTTTTTTGATAATTTTCCCAACAACTACAACTGGCAGGAAGAAACAGCCCGTTACCGTGGCGATAGCCGGGCCCTTACACCGCAGGACTGGGCCATGATTAACAACAGCAACATAAACCCGCCCGGCAGAAGCATGATTGCAGACCGGCTGCTGCGCAATGCTTACAATATGCTTATTAACAGGATTAATGATAAGGTTAGGTTTTAAAGCCTGCTCCATGGTTACAACGGCAAGGGCAGCTTTCCATTTTTCCATCACAACTGCTTACCGTATTTTCAAGCAATGAAACTGCTCTTCAAAAGCCTCTACCTGCAGGTTATTATTGCCATTGTAACAGGCATTTTGCTTGGATACTTTTTCCCCAACATTGCGGTACAGCTAAAGCCCCTGGGCGATGGGTTTATCAAACTGGTGAAAATGCTGATAGGCCCTGTTATTTTCTGCACCATAGTAACCGGCATGGGCGAAATGCGTGACATGAAAAAGATGGGCCGGGTGGGTTTAAAATCCATTCTGTATTTTGAAGTGCTTACCACGCTGGCCTTAATTATAGGGCTTGTAGTGGTAAACATAGCCAGGCCTGGCGAGGGTATGCATATAAACCCCGCTACCCTGGATAGCAGTGCCATGCAGCAGTATGCAAAACCTGAAGCCCATACTACCATAGCGGAGTTTTTGCTCAATATTATACCTGACACCCTCATCAGTGCTTTTGTAAAGGGCGATTTGCTGCAGGTGTTACTGGTTTCTGTACTGTTTGGCTTTGCCGTTTCAAAACTGGGGGAAAAAGCAAGGCCTGTAGTAAGCGGCGTTAAATATTTTACCAACGTACTTTTTACCATAGTAAAAATAATTATGAAAGCCGCCCCTGTTGGCGCATTAGGGGCTATGAGTTTTACCATTGGCAAATACGGTATTAAGTCGCTCACCTCCCTGGGGGAGTTAATGCTCTGCTTTTACCTTACCTGCCTGCTGTTCATTTTTGTAGTGCTGGGCAGCGTATTAAAAGCTGTTGGCTTCAGCATATTTAAGTTACTGAAATTCATAAAGGAAGAATTGCTGATTGTACTCGGCACTTCCTCTTCAGAAAGTGCGTTGCCCGGCATTATGGAAAAGCTCAAAAAGGTTGGCTGCTCAGAGCCGGTGGTTGGGCTGGTGGTACCCGCCGGTTATTCTTTTAACCTGGATGGTACATCCATTTACCTTACCATGGCGGCGGTTTTTATTGCACAGGCTATAGATGTGCCATTGGCCCTGCCCCAACAGCTTACGTTACTGCTGGTGTTGCTGCTTACATCCAAAGGGGCTGCCGGCGTTACAGGCAGCGGCTTTATTACGCTGGCGGTTACACTGCCCGTGGTGGGGCATATACCCGCGGCGGCCGTTGCCTTAATACTGGGCATTGACCGTTTTATGAGCGAGGCCAGGGCCCTTACCAATATCATCGGCAATACAGTTGCCACTATAGTAATAGCCCGGTGGGAAAAAGAGCTGGATGCAGATACTGCCAAAAAGCTAATTGGCTAAATATTACGCCCAACAACCGGTACGCTGCCCATACGCAGCTTACGGCAAATAAACAACCGTAATTTTTACTGAAAAATTGTACCGTTAGCACAATGATTTGTTAAGTAAAAAAGCCCGCTTTAACCTCACCTTATTTTTTACCGCTTTCACCGCCTCAATATTTTAATAGTGAACAAACGGCGGTAAAACCCGTTATCTTTATCGCCACTCAGCAAAACCTTTAACTTGAATGTTCCAGTTGCACCGTTTAGGTAAACACTTGTTTTATATACCCCTTGTTTTAAGTACAGCCTGTGGAAGTAAAAAAGAGCCTTCGGCAAAACCAGGCAACCCGGGTGCAGGCGCAGCCAGGGGCCAGGCCGTTATTGTAGATGTAATTGTAGCCAAAGCAACAGGTATAGAAAACTTTATAGAAGCTAACGGAACGGTATTACCCAACGAATTTGCTGAACTGAGGCCGGAAATAAATGGCCGCATTACTTACCTTAATGTGCCGGAGGGCAGCTTTGTAGCACAGGGTGCTGTAATTGCCCGCATTAACGATGCCGACCTGCAGGCTAACCTGGGCCGCTCTAAAGCACAGCTTGACCTGGCCGCCCAAACCGAGCAGCGCCTTAAAAAGTTGCTGGACATTAACGGCGTAAACCAGGCAGATTATGATTTGGCTCTCAACAATTTAAATACCATCAAAGCAGATATTGAATTTACACAGGCGCAAATAGACAAGTCTGTAGTGCGTGCCCCGTTTAGCGGTGTAATTGGCCTTAAACAGGTTAGCCCGGGCGCCTTTGTTACACCCGCTAACATTATTGCTACCATACAGCAGGTTAGTAAGCTAAAGGTTGATTTTACGTTGCCCGAAGAATATGGGGCCATAGTAAAAAAAGGCGCTTATGTTGACGTAGAAGTAGATGCTGCCACCAAAGCCAAACGCAAAGCGCTTATTATAGCTTCTGAACCACAGGCTAACCAAACCACACGCAACCTGCGGGTACGTGCCCTGCTGGAAGGTGGTTCTGCCCGCCCCGGCGCCTTTGTAAAAGTGCTGGTAAATGCCGGCGCCGATAAAAAGGCCATTATGGTTCCTTCCAATTGTATTATTCCCGATGATAAAAACAAGCAACTTGTTCTGGTAAAAAACGGCAAGGCCCTGTTTGCCAATGTAAAAACGGGCGTACGCCTGGCCGAAACTGTAGAGGTTACCAGCGGTGTTAATCCCGGCGATTCAGTGGTGGTAACGGGCGTTTTGTTTGCAAGGCCCAATGCAGAGTTAAAGGTACGGAGCGTAAAGGCGTTGGATTCGCTTGCAAAGCAGTAGTTGCCCTTAACATTATTTGTTCTTTGCCATTGTATTTATGGGGTAGTATATGGGATAGTATTTTTTAAGGGCGCCTGCCGAAGGCACCGGGCTATCCGCTACAAGTCCTCACCACCTCCGCTAAGGCTACGGTGGTTGCGGGCTTTCCGCTTCTATCCCTGGCGCGGTGGTGTAACAGCGCAAGCAATCAATGCCAGGCCAAAGGGTAACAACAGGTAATATTCTCTGGTAACAAATTCTGGCTGGTGGCTACGGGTAAAATGATGACAAACCCGCAATGCTGCGGGATGATGTCATTAAGTTAAAAGAAAGACTTTGTTCTTTGCGCCGTAGGTGCTACATGTTTGTAGAAATAGCATACAACAAGGGAATTATGCCGCATAGCGGCTACCCTTAAGCCACGATTGGGTAGCCACTCCGTGGCATCCGTTCCTCTAAAATGATGTTGTTTCTACAAACAGGAAGCCCCGATGGGGCTTAACTTAATGACATTGTGCTGCGGGATGCAGGGTCTGTTGCTCAGTAAAGCGGTACAGTACAAGAGTGCGACGCAACGAAGTTCAACAGCGCTTCGTCTGCCGGGTACATAAAAAAAACATTACAGCGTAGCTGTAATCAGCACATTAGCAAATCAGCACATTACATTGCATGAACATTTCAGAACTATCACTCAAGCGGCCGGTATTGGCAACGGTAATGAACCTGGTTATTATACTGTTTGGCGTGGTAGGTTTTACCTTTTTGGCCGTACGGGATTACCCGGCTATTGACCCTCCTAATATTAGCGTAAACACTTCTTACGCCGGCGCTAACCCCGATATTATAGAAAGCCAGATTACCGAACCGCTGGAAAAACAAATCAACGGCATTCCAGGCATACGCACCATTACTTCTTCCAGCTCTATGGGCAACAGCTCCATTAACATAGAGTTTAACCTGGGTATTGACCTGGAAGCTGCTGCCAGTGATGTGCGTGACAAGGTAAGCCAGGCGGCACGCAGCCTGCCACAGGATATTGATGCACCACCCGTTATCAGCAAGGCCGATGCCAACAGCGATTTTATTATGATCATTGCTGTACAAAGCCGCACGATGGGTTTGATGGAACTGAGTGACTATGCGGAAAACGTATTGCAGCAGCAACTGCAAACCATTAACGAGGTTAGCTCAATAAACATATTTGGCCAAAAGCGCTACTCAATGCGCATTTGGCTTAACCCGCAAAAAATGAATGCTTACGGTGTTGCTTTTACCGATGTAAGAACAGCGCTTTCTACCGAAAATATTGAACTGCCGCCCGGCAAAATTTATGGCGATAATACAGAAATGACCATACGTACCCTGGGCCGCCTTACCAATGAGCAACAGTTTAGAGACCTGCTGATACGGGAAGACAGCACCGGCATAGTACGCCTGAACGATATAGCCACGGTAGAAATAGCGCCGGAATCGCTGGAACAAAGCTGGAAGTACAACGGGGTTAACGCGGTAGGCCTGGCCATAATACCACAGCCCGGCGCCAACAACATTAACATTGCCGATGAGATTTACAAAAGGCTGGATGAGATTAAGAAATCCAGCAAGGCAGATGTTGAAATGAACATCCTTATAGACAATACCAAAAACATCAGGCAGTCGCTGGAAGAAGTGGAAGAAACGCTCATCATTTCCTTTGTGCTGGTGGTACTGGTAATTTTCTTCTTTTTCCGCAACTGGCTTATAGCTATACGGCCGCTGATAGATATTCCTATTTCGCTGGTGGCTACCTTTTTCATCATGTACATTTCCGGCTTTTCCATCAACATACTTACCCTGCTGGGTATTGTATTGGCTACCGGCCTTGTGGTAGATGATGGCATAGTGGTAACGGAAAACATTTTCCGCAAACTGGAGGAAGGGTTGCCCATTCGCAAAGCGGCGCTGGATGGCAGTAAGGAAATATTCTTTGCAGTAATCTCTACCTCCATAACGCTGGCGGTGGTGTTTTTGCCCCTTATTTTTCTCGAAGGGTTTACGGGCAGGCTGTTCCGCGAGTTTGGCGTAACACTGGCAGCCGCCGTACTTATTTCCGCCTTTGTGTCGCTAACCATTACCCCGGTGCTTAATGTGTATTTAACCAGCAAAAAATCGGGCCACGGCTGGCTGTACAACAAAACAGAACCTTTTTTTGAGGGCATGGAAAATGGTTATAAACGCATACTTACGGGCTTCATGAAAATAAAATGGGTGGCATGGGTTATAGTATTGATTTGCTTTGGCGCCATCTTCTTTATCGGTGCGCAATTAAAAAGTGAAATTGCCCCGCTGGAAGACCGCAGCAGTATACGGTTAACTATGACAAGCGCAGAAGGTACCAGTTTTAATTATATGTCTGCTATTACAGACAGTGTGGCCAATTACCTGTACGATTCAGTGCCGGAACGTGATTTTGTGTTTGCCCGTGTTGGTGGTGGGGGCGGTTTTGGCTCTTCTAATTCTTCGCAACCCAGGGTGGCGTTGGTAGAGCCTAAATACCGCAGCCGCAGCCAGACAGAAATAGCCAACGATCTGCAGCGTAAAGTATCCCGTTTTAACGATGCAAGAATTTTTGCCGTGCAGGAGCAAACCATTGCCGTGGGCCAGGGTTCAAGGGGCGGGTTGCCCGTGCAGTTTATTTTGCAAAACCAGGATTTAGCCAAGCTAAAAGATATCATACCCAAATTCCTGGATGAGGCCCGCAAAAACAAAACCTTTGCCAATGTGGATGTTAACCTGAAGTTTAATAAACCGGAATTGCAGGTAACGGTTGACAGGATGAAGGTAAAAGACCTGGGGCTTTCCACATCAGATGTGGTGGCTGCCATGCAAAGCGCCTTCAGTGGTGGCAGGCTGGCCTATTTTACTATGAACGGGTTTCAATACCAGGTGATAGCCCAGGTGGAAAGAACTGATAGGGAAAAACCACTGGACATAGAAAAACTATATGTACGCAATAACCGCGGCGAAAGCATTCCGCTGGATGCGGTGGTGCACCTGGAAGAAAGCAGCAGCCCTTCTACGCTGTTTCATTTTAACAGGTATAAATCGGCCACAATTTCAGCTTCGCTGGCCGAAGGCTATACTATCGGCGATGGCATAAAAGCCATGGAAAGCATTGGCAATGGTTTGCTGGATGAATCCTTTCAAACCACGCTCACCGGCCCGTCAAGAGATTATTCAGAAAGTTCTTCTAATATCATCTTTGCACTTGGGCTTGCATTGGTGTTAATATACCTGGTATTGGCTGCCCAATTCGAGAGTTTTACAGATCCTTTCGGTATTATTTTAACAGTACCGCTTGCATTTGCAGGAGCCCTTTTAAGCTTGTGGATATTCGGGCAAACACTCAATATTTTTTCGGAGATAGGCATGATAATGCTGATAGGGCTGGTAACCAAGAACGGCATTTTAATAGTGGAATTCGCCAATCAGAAACGGGAATTTGGCCTGCCCAAATTGCAGGCGGTCATCGAGGCATCTACGCAGCGTTTACGCCCCATTTTAATGACCAGCCTGGCCACATCGCTGGGGGCGTTGCCCATCGCGTTAAGCCTGGGAGCAGCCTCTACCAGCCGTGTTCCGCTGGGTATTGTTATTGTTGGCGGTATTATGTTTTCGCTGATACTTACGCTGCTGGTAATACCGGCAGTGTACATGTTTATATCAGGCAAACACAAAGGGCATAAAACAGAAATTACAGAGTAGCGGGGTGTTGGCAACAAAGGCAAAAAAATTTGGAGCCCGGCTTACGGTTTTTCATGGCATCGCCTGTTGCGTCGCACTCTTGTACGTTCTGAAAACTATTCATTCTTTTCCCTCTCCTTTAGGAGAAGGTGCCCAAAGGGCGGATGAGGTGCTATGCAGCTTTGTTCACAGGGTGGCTTTGTTTCTGCCGCCCCTGGCGCCAGCCTGGCGGATTTACATATTATTTTCAGGCTTTTAAATAAGTCCGGATATTTTTAACCAATGGTTTTAATGAAACGTTTATTTATCATATTATCCTTTGTAAGTATCAGTGCAACGGCACAGCAGCTAAAGTTGCAGGACGCTATCAATATTGCCCTTAAAAACAGTCTTGACATACAGTTGGCCAAAAACGTGGTTGATCAAAACGCCGTGCTAAACCATTACGGTGTTGCTGGCGGGTTGCCCCTTGTAAGCGCCACACTTACCGATAATGAGCAGTTATCCAGCATTAACCAGAAGTTTAACGTGGGCGATTCGGCTACCCGTACCATCAAAACCAACAATGTAGCCAGTAACAACCTTGCGGCAAACGTTACGGCAGGTATAGTATTGTACAACGGCATGCGCATTGTTTCTACCAAAAAGCGGCTGGAGCAACTGCAAAGCCAGAGTGAACAAATACTCAACTCGCAGGTGCAAAACACCATTGCCGCTGTAATGACCAAATATTTTGATGTGGTGCGGCAGGAGAACTATACCAAAACCATCCAGCAATCCATTGAAGCCTCTAAAGAGCGCTTAAAAATACTGGAAGTAAGAAAGAGTGCCGGCCTGGCCAATAATGCTGATATCTTCCAGGCGCAGATAGACCTGAACACCCTTAACCAGGCCCTGGAATCGCAAAAACTGGTAATTGATCAGGCTAAAACAGACTTACTTACGCTGCTTACCTTAAAGGCAGATTCATCTGTAACGGTAATTGACACCATTGAAATAGACCAGGCGGTAATGCTGGATTCTGTGCTGAACAACCTGACTACCAATGCTGATATTATTGCCGCCGACCAGCAGGTAAGGATTAACCAGCTTATTGTAAAAGAAACAGCAGCCCAGCGTTATCCCACCCTTAGCGCCAATGGTGGCTACAGCTATAGCCGCAACCAGAACGCCGCCGGCCAAACCATTCTTAACACCCGGTATGGGCCAACCATAGGCATTAACCTTGCCATACCTATTTACAACGGCTCTGCTGTAAAACGGCAGCAGCGGGCAGCAGAAATTGGCGTAAACAATGCGGAACTGCAAAAAAGAATACTCATTCGCGATTATGAAGCCAATGCAGTAAAAACCTACCAGGCTTACCAGAATACGTTAAACCAGTATAAAACCGAACGCCGCAATTACCAGCTTACACAAGACCTTCTGTCGCTGGTAATGGAGCGTTTCCGTTTGCGGGTTGCTACCATCATAGAACTCCGCGATGCCCAGCAAAGCTTTGAACAGGCAGGTTACCGCCTGGTAAACTTAGCCTATGCCGCCAAAGCTTCTGAGATTGAATTGAAGAGGGTGGCGAATAAATTAAGCTTTTAGAAATCTTAAAATTCATCTGTCTACAACGTTAAATGGAATTTTGTTCATATTTTTACATTGTTCACGTTTCTTGAACATCTAAAAATAATGAACAATAGTGATGCTATAATTGATTTTGCTGTTCGCAATCTTCATGAATATACGGGTATTACATGCAAATGGGAGAAAGATGCGGAAGGCAATATCAATCTCAGGATTAACACCGGACATGAGTTACTTGAGTTTAGCTGCGTAATTATGCAGCAACCGCGGCTGCATCAACTGCCACACTTGTTAGAGCGTGCCGCCAATACAGAAAAAATGATAGTTGTAGCCAGTCATTTTTTCCCGGGTGTAAAAGAAGAGCTAAGAAAAAACCGTGTTGCTTACATGCAGGCAAACGGTAGTTTTTACGTGTACAGAGATGGGGTGATGATATGGATAGAACAAAGCAAGCCATTTGAAATTGTACCTAAAGCAGCAGGAAAAGCATTTTCAAAAACCGGTCTGAAAGTTGTGTTTAGCCTGCTAAAAGATGATAGTATTACAAATCTTACTTACAGAAAAATAGCCGAACAAACCGGCGTGGCCATAGGCACTGTAAAATATGTATGGGATGATTTGACTAATGCCGGTTTCTTAATAAAGTCTAACCGGAGAGAATACAAACTGTTGCAAAAAGAAAAGCTTTTGGAAAAATGGATGGACGCTTACGCAGTAAAGTTGAAGCCTTCCATCCATACCGGTACATTCCGCTTTTTAAATGAGGATGATTTTGATGCCTGGAGAGAAGTTCCACTAGAAGCTGGTAAAACATTTTGGGGGGGAGAACCAGCCGGTGATATATACACAAATTATTTACGCCCCGAGATTTTAACCATTTACAGTACTGAAACAAGCAATGAACTTATCAAGAATTACAAGCTTTTTCCCGACCCTGGGGGTAATGTACAAGTGTATCAAAAGTTCTGGCATACAGGCAACATGGAAAGCAATGCCGTACCCCCATTACTGGCTTATGCTGATTTAATGAACACCGGCGACAGGCGTTGCATGGAAACCGCAAAAAAAGTTTATAATGACCACCTACAGGCTGAGGTATAACCAGATTAAGCAACAGCCTGGAATATCAGGTATGTTTTCTGCGCTTGAAAGAGGGTTCCAAAAATTTCAGGTTGATTTTTACCTGGTAGGCGCTGTTGCAAAAGATATCTGGCTTACAGGTATCCACAAAATTGCGGCAGGAAGAATTACCCGTGATTTTGATTTTGCAGTGTTCATCAACCAGGAAAAAATTTTTGCAGAGCTAAGAAATTATTTTATCCAAACAGAAGGTTTTGCTGCGGTAAAGGATAATGACTTTGTATTGATCTGGAAAGACAAAACACAGGTTGATTTGCTGCCCTTCAGCCATATTTCCCAAAAAAATGAAAATCTCAATGCGTTATCCCTTCGCCCAGTAAATATACGCCTTGAAGGTTTTGCTGAAGTATATGAAAATGGGCTGCCGGAATTAGACCTTGAAGGAGAACATCACTTTAAATTTTGCACTTTACCAGGCATTGTACTGCTAAAGCTGATTGCATGGGACGACAGGCCTGAAAAACGGCAGGACGATATAAAAGACATCAGTGACATACTGACCCACTTTTTTAGTATCTACGACCAGGAAATATGGAAACAGCACAACGACCTTTTTGACGGGAGCGATATGGCGCTCATAGATATTGCGGCACGGGTTATGGGCAGGGAGATAAGCAAAATCGCCCGGCGCAATCCAAGGCTTTTTAGCAGAGTTGATGAGATACTTTGTACCGCTGCCGGAGAAGCCCGCAATAGCAGGATCGCCGCAATTATGGCCCGCCATATTAAAAACACCATTGAAGAAAATGTATTGCTACTACAGCAGGTAAGGCTGGGCCTTAACGAATAACATTCTTCAAACCACAAACAAACCCTCGTCTTCTTTCCCCGCATTCGGTTACCTCTTACCCACCTTCGGCTATTGCCGGCCTTGGCCGCTTTTCTCAGTTTTGTGCGCTCAACAAAAGCAGCAGCATAAGTACGGGCCTTTTATTAACGTGAGAAGCCCAGAGTAATACTAATCTTCGCCCATCAACGCATCCGCTTCTATTTCTACCAATAAATCAGGATTAACCAGCGCCGTAACCTGCACCAAAGTAGCTGCGGGGCGAATGTTTTCAAACACTTCACCCTGCGCTTTTGCCACTTCTTCCCAACGTTTTATATCGGTTACAAAAGTGCGTATGCGCACCACATCAGTTATATCCGCACCGGCTTCTTTTAAAGCCTTCTTTATTTTTTTGTAGATGTACACTGTTTGCTGGTATGGGTCATCAAAACCAATTACATCACCATGTTCATTTACAGCGGTAGTACCGGCTACAAAAACAAAGCGCCCCTGCTTAACCGCCCGGCTGTATCCAAATTTTTTCTCCCACTCCGTACCGGAAGAAATTAGCTGCCTGCTGCTTTTCATATACAAATTTTAGGACGCAAAGTTTAAGAACATTCTTCTTTTGGCCAACTACGAGTTATACATGGATTAACAATAATCCATGAGCAGGGGGGACATTTACATCGTACCTGAATTACATCGTTCATTTCACATTAAACGTTTTACATAATAAGTACTCTGTAACCCTTACCCGCTGTGGCTTGCGCTATTTAAAAAAAATGCTGCCAATATGCCTTTTTTTGCGACATAATTAATTGTCTGGTTAAGAATTAATTAAGCAACTGCTCTTATCTTTACGCTTTATCAAAAATCGCCAATGAAAAAGTTCTCCCCCTTTTTAACCGCACTTGCTATTATCTTATTTTTTGCAGCCTGTAACACCCGTTCCGGAAAACCCAGGGTTCTTGTTTTTACCAAAACAGCCGGGTTTCACCATGCTTCTATCCCTGCTGGTGTAGCCGCGTTGTACAAGCTTGGTGCTGAAAACAATTTTGAAGTAGATACCACTTCCAATGCTTCTTACTTTACTGAAGACAGCCTTGCCAACTATTCAGCCGTTGTTTTTTTACATACTACCGGGGATTTACTTAACCATTACCAGGAAGCCGACTTTGAAAGGTATATACAGGCTGGTGGTGGTTATGTTGGCGTACACGCTGCGGCCGATGCAGAATATGACTGGGGCTGGTATGGCCGCCTGGTAGGTGGCTATTTCGAAAGCCATCCCGATCAGCAGGAAGCCGTATTGAATATTGTGGATGCTAACGACCCATCAACCAAACACCTGCCCAACCCCTGGAAACGCAGGGACGAATGGTACAATTACAAAAACCTGAACAAGGATGTACACGTGCTGATAAAAATTGACGAGAAAAGCTACAAAGGCGGTACAAATGGTGATAACCACCCGATGGCCTGGTACCACGATTTTGATGGGGGCCGTGCCTGGTACACCGAGCTGGGGCACACAGACGAATCTTTCAGCGATGATAATTACCTGAAGCACCTGCTGGCGGGCGTACAGTATGCCATTGGCGAAAACAAAAAACTGGATTACGCCAAAGCTAAAACACAGCGTGTGCCCGATGAAGACCGCTTTACAAAAACCACCCTGGCGCAGGGCATGTTCTTTGAGCCCACGGAAATGACTGTATTGCCCAACCTGGACATACTGGTGGTACAGCGCCGCGGCGAAGTGTTAAGATATAACCATGAAACAAAAGAAGTAAAACAGGTGGGCTTTTTAAATGTGTACTTTAAAACAGTACATACGCCCAATGTAAACGCTGAAGAAGGCTTATTAGGCCTGCAGAAAGACCCCAATTTTGAAAAGAACCATTACATATACATGTACTACAGCCCGTCAGACACATCGGTTAACAGGCTGTCCCGCTTTACGTTTGAAAACGATACTATTAACCCGGCTTCAGAAAAAATTGTATTGCAGGTGTACTCCCAAAGGGAGATATGCTGCCATACAGGCGGCTCCATCGCTTTTGGAACAGACAGGTTGCTGTACCTGTCCCTCGGCGATAACTCAACGCCTTTTGATGAGCCCGGCCAGAAATATGTAAGCCACGGCTATGCCCCGCTTGATGACCGCCCCGGCCATGAGCAATATGATGCCCGTCGCTCTTCCGGCAACACCAACGACCTGCGCGGTAAAATAATACGCATTAAAGTAAATGAAGACGGCACTTATACCATACCGGAAGGCAACCTATTTCCCCAGGGTACGCAGGGCGCAAGGCCCGAAATTTATGTAATGGGCAACCGGAACCCTTACCGTATTTCTGTTGACCAGAAAAATGGCAACCTGTACTGGGGAGAGGTAGGGCCCGATGCCAACGTAGACAGCTTTGATACCCGCGGGCCCCGCGGCTACGATGAGGTAAACCAGGCACGTAAAGCCGGTTATTTCGGCTGGCCGTTATTTGTAGGCAATAATTACCCCTACCGCAGTTACGATTATGGTAGCGGTACAATTGGCAAGTCGTTTGATCCTGCAAAACCCATGAATGAATCACGCAACAATACCGGCCTTAAAGAGTTGCCACCAGCGCAACCGGCCTTTATCTGGTACCCTTACGGAGATTCTAAAGATTTTCCGCAGGTAGGTACTGGCGGCCGCAACGCTATGGCCGGCCCTGTTTATTATACGGATATGTACCCCAAAGAAACCAGGCTGCCTGATTACTACAACGGCAAGCTGATTATTTACGACTGGATACGTGGCTGGATGAAAGCGGTTACCATGAAAGAAAACGGCGACTTTGACAAGATGGAGCCCTTTATGGAGCACAACAAAAACAATAACCTTATTGACATGGAAGTAGGCCCCGATGGCCGTTTATATTTGCTGGAATATGGCAGCGGATGGTTTGCCAAAAACCCCGATGCAGGTCTGTCTGTTATAGAATATAACTCCGGCAACAGGGCGCCTAAAGTAGCAGGTATTACAGTTGACAAAACTTCCGGCAGCCTGCCCTTAGCGGTTAATGTAGCCGTAGAAGCTGCAGACCCTGAAAAAGATGAGCTTACGTATGTATGGCACTTTAACAACGACACCAGGGAAACCAAAGAGCCAAAGCTTGCACAAACTTTTGATAAGGCTGGAGACTACAGCATTTTTGTAGAAGTAAAAGACAAAGGCGGCTCCATTACCAAAAGCAACACCGTTAATGTGTACGCGGGTAACGAAGCCCCGGTAGTAACCATTAATGTAGAGGGTAACAAAACATTTTATTTTCCCGGGCAGCAGGTAAAGTATAGCGTTGCTATTGAAGACAAAGACGATACAGCCAAAACCAAAAACCTGGAAAACCTTGTGGTGGCGGCGGACTATATTGAAGGCAAAGACCTTGCAGCCAAACCCATGGGCCACCAGGTGGTTAGCGAAGCTGTAATGGGCAAAAACCTGATGCTTTCGCTGGATTGTAAAACCTGCCATAAAATAAACGAAAAATCCATCGGGCCTTCCTTCCAGCAAGTGGCGGATAAGTATGTGAAGGACAGGAATGCCACCAGCTACCTTACAGAAAAAATAATCAAAGGCGGCAGCGGTGTTTGGGGCGAGGTAGCCATGGCGGCCCACCCCAATTTAAAAGAAGCTGACGCCCGCCAGATTGTTGGGTGGATACGCTCTCTGGCCAGCAACAAAGAAAAGAAACCAAGCCTTCCCGCATCGGGCAGCCTTAACCCAACACTGGGTAACCCCGTTAAGCCCAACGGCGTGTTATACTTAACCGCCAGCTATAGCGATAACGGCGGCAACAACATTAAGCCACTCAGCGGCGGCAACGCCATTGCCCTGCGCAGCAATAATTATACGTTCGAGGCCGTTACCAAAACCAAGGATTTCAACAAAAACGTCTTTAATGGTATTGCCTACCTGATGGTTCCCAAAAACACAGGATGGTTTGCTATGGAAAACATAGACCTTACCTCCGTACAAAGCGCTACCCTTAACGTAGCCTGGACCAGCCAGCCTGTTTCGGCCTATACTTTCGAACTGTTGCTCGACGGTGAAACCGGCACCAAACTGGGCGAATTTGTTTTTGAAGGCATCAGCACACCATTAAGCAGCCAAAAGCCAAGCTTCAAGCCTGTAAGCGCCAAACTGCAGCCTGTTACAGATGGCAAATTGCATACGCTTTACCTCGTGGCCAAAGCCAAAGAAGCCAATTCCCCTAACGATGTAATACTCGTATCTATAACCTTCAATAATAAGTAGCACATAAGCTTATGTAAAAAAGCCACGGTTAGCCGTGGCTTTTTTGTTTTTATTATGGGCCCGGCAGCAGTAACTACTATGACGCATCGTTGCGTCGCACTCTTCTACGGCTATACCGCTATGCAGCTTTTCCCGCAATATCGAATATTTATTGTCTGGTGCGGGGGCCGGAAATATTGTCCATGTCGGGTGATGTTTTCTGCCGCCTTTGGCGCCAGAAAACTTATACATTTCAGCCATAAAAAACCTGCTTTTTGCTTTTACTACATCCAGTTTATATGCAGGCGAACAAGCGGTTTATGCTAAAATTTTTTCAACCGCTTGCTAAACTTTTAAAACGTTAATATATTGTAGTTGGTCAAATTCACAGTTAGGGGTCATTTCACGGGTAACACCTAATAGTATGTACAGGGAAAAATTGTGCAGTAGCCCGTAGGGCAAAAATGTGAATAGCCCCGGATAAAATCCGGGGTTGGCATTGTACGATAGAACCTCAACCCCTTGGGGGTTGAACAATACTGTTGCACATTTTTATCCTGCTTGCAGTATAACATTGAACAAACATGAAACACATTAAAAACATTTTTACAACAGTTATTTTGGTACTTGTTATTCAAATATCGAGTTCGTGTGCAGATAACCCAAAGAAAGCCGGTAAACAAACAGATGCTGATAGTAAACTGACAAAGAAATACAACCCGGTTGTATATTTTGAAATACCTGTTAACAACATTGAAAGGGCAATAAATTTTTATAAAACAGTATTCAACTTTCACTTTCACAGAGAGAACATTGATAACAATGAAATGGCCTTATTCCCCTTTATGGAAGAAAACTCAGGAATTTCAGGCGCATTGGCAAAAGGGGAAATTTATAAGCCAACAAAAGACGGGGTTGTGATTTACTTTAAAACAGAAAACATTGATAAAACGCTGAAATTGGCTACTGAAAACGGTGGACAGGTATTATATCCAAGAACGGACAATGGCTTAGGACTTGTAGCAGAATTTGAAGATACAGAAGGAAACAGGATAGCATTGTATCAATCAACAAAATAACGGCATCAATCAGGCACAGCACAGCCACTAAACCTTGTGCCTGATTGCTCTTTTGCAAAAGATAATTTCTCTTAAACTTAAATTATACATTATGGCTAACGATACCCAAATATTTGAAGATGCGGTTGTAAACGACATCAAAAAAAACCTTGATATTTGGCGAAGGATGGCTAACAGCCTGCAGGGTGGGGTAATTGCTTTAGGGGTTACTTCTATTCTTTCGTCTCTTTTTATAACAGCATTTGCCGGTGTATTGGGAAACCATGACTCAACCATTATCAGAATTGTAGCTTTTGTAGCCACACTCTCATTAACCCTTATTGGGGCATTTAATCTTCCGGCAAAAGCAAGCAGCGTAAGAAATGCCTGGAGACATTTGAATAAAGCTTTCTACAGCTTTAGTGCCCGCCGTATTGACATAGATGCATTAATTAAGGCTTACGAGGAAGGGGAAAGTATGTTAGGATCAGTGGACTTTTCTTATGATAAAGCGAGGGCCAAACAAGAATGAAACACAACAACGGTATAAACTTTTATCTGGCACTTGAAGCAAAAATAGCCGGATAATAAAACGGAGATGTCCCCCAAACCGAAGAACTTTACATTTATAACTGCCGTTATGCCGGCAGCTATGCCCAACTATCCAAAACTTAAATATCGCGGTGCCCAGCCAACTTAAACTTTTAATTTCCCTTTACGAAGAAGAGAAAGCTCAACTTCAAAAAATGATGGAGGCGGCCTTGGGTGATGAGGAATATTTACTGGCCCATTACCACTCAGAAGCTTTACAGCGCTTAAACAAAACAATACGGGCTTTAAAGAATATTGACGACAACCTGTTTGACAGGAAGGAATTTGAGCAACGAAGAATTGACAGGCTTAAAAAACAAATTGAAGCCGAAAACCTGGCCTACATGAAGGAATATTACATAAAAGAGCTTGAGGATACCGAGGAAAAATTAAAAGAGCTTAACCGAATTCCCCAACAGGAGGCGCTTACGGGCAACAAAACGTTGCTTGATGAAAGCCTTAAAAAACTGATGGATAAAAAAATAAAAAACCTAAAGCTCATTCTTAAAAGGGCGGACAATTTGTTCCTGGCTTTCAGCTACTCCGGCAAAGTGCTTAAAGTAGTATTGCCGCGTGTTAAACAGCATGTCAAAAAAGGGTTACTGTTTAAAAGCAACATAAATTCCTTTCAAGGCCTGGGCTTCAGGTTAAATGAAAGCGAAACTAAACTTATCCTGGCGCTTACTGGCGAAAAGGAAGACGTTCTGAGCAGGCTGAAATTAATTTTATCAAAAATAGCTTTTGAAATTTTTTATTGCCGGGAGTTTGATAACGACAGCTACATTCAATTTACTGATAAAGCCAGGTGAGAATAATGGACATTTAAATGTTAGAGGTGCGATGTGGGTTGTATGTGTATGAAGAATTTTGCATGCCCGGCACAACCTGGGTGTAGTGTATGCTAACTAGCCTGTATAAAGCCTGCCTGAGAAAACAGCAGCGTGCTGCACTTTTGGGTGAGGGATTGAAGCGGTTACCCCGGTGAGGCCCATCGCAGCGGGGCTTTTGTGCCGGAGTAATAGCGGAAAGCCCGGCCCGAGGTACGAGGGACACCCCCTAAAAAAATCTGATCATAACAGAACTTAACAGCCTGCGATAAGCCCCAAAACTTATTTACCTGCACTGCCCGTTACTGCACAAAAAATGTTCGAAAACGAACAGCCTGCTTAACGACTGCCTACTAATCAGCTTATTAACAATAACTTATAGGTTGGCATAACTGTTGGACAAAAATTTTTTGTTTACCCGGCATACGCCTTTACCGTAAACAACTGCCATGTAACCTGCTTTTAAAGTAATGCTTAAGCTATGTTTAGAAACTACATAAAAACTGCTGTGAGAAACCTGCTACGCAACAGGGTGTATTCGTTTATTAATATAACCGGGCTAAGCATGGGCCTTGCCTGCGCCATGTTAATTATGCTGTATGTAAAAGACGAAGTGAGCTTTGACCGCTTTCACAGCAATGTGAACAATATATACCGTGTAGCTAACAAAAATATAAAGCCCGATGGCAGCACGAATGGCATCAACGGTTTCTCCGGTTATTTTCAGGGGCCCAGGTTTGCAGCCGGCATACCGGAGATACAAAGTTTTGTAAGGTACCGGCAAAACAATCTTGACATGAAAGAGGGTACTGAAATAAAATCGCAGGAGGTTTTTGAAACAGATTCCTCTTTTTTTACCTCCTTCAGTTTTCCCTTGCTTAGCGGTAACCCCAAAACAGTGCTTAAGCAGCCGAGGGCGCTGGTGCTTTCTGAAAAAATGGCCCAAAAACAATTTGGCACCACCAACGCCATTGGTAAAACCATGCTGTTTAAAGACCAGGATAAATTTGTGCCTTACGTAGTAAGCGGCGTAGCCAAAAATTGCCCGCAGAATTCTTCTATAAAGTTTGATATACTGATGCCGCTGAAAGTATCCAGTGAGGAGGAAGCCAATAATGAAAACTGGTTTAACTTTTTTATGAACACGTTTGTAGTGCTTGCCCCCGGCGCCAACATAGCAAACGTAGAAGCCAAAATGAAGGTTGTTTATGAGAGCGATGCAAAGGAATCCATAAAAATGGTAGCCGAAAAATATGGCGTAAAAGACAAAGCAGTTTACTTTCTGCAGCCTTTTACCAATATGCACTTAAACACAGAATTAAGCGCCAGCAATGGGTTAACAGATGCCAGCAACCCCATGTTCTCCTACATTCTTTCGGGCATAGCTTTATTTATACTGCTGATAGCCTGCATCAATTTTGTGAACCTTACCGTAGCGCGGTCTGTAAAAAGGGCAAAAGAAATTGGCATACGCAAAGTGGTTGGCGGCAACAGAAAGCAGCTCATCATGCAGTTTTTAGGAGAGTCTTTTGTTCTTTGCTTTATTGCGTTTGTGCTGGCGCTGGTATTGGTCCAGCTTATTTTGCCTGTATTTAACAGCCTTTCCAATAAAGCGCTTTCTATCTCTTACCTGTTCGATGCAAGGCTGGTGGCCGGTTACATTGCGCTGTTCTTTATAACCGGGCTGCTGGCAGGTTTTTACCCGGCGCTTATACTGTCTAACTACAACCCTGTGCAAACGCTGTACAGCCGGTTTAGGCTGGCCGGTAAAAATTACCTGCAAAAAGGCCTGGTAATATTACAGTTTGCGCTGGCCTCCTTCTTGATTATTGCTACGCTTACCATTTTTTCTCAATTCAATTACCTTACCACAGAAGACCTGGGTTATGACGACAGCAACCTGGTAATTATTGAAAAATGGGGCATCAACCACAACGAGGCCAAATTACTAAAACAGGAACTGATAAAGAGCCCCGGCATATTGGAAGTATCGCCTAAAAATGGTGGTTTTTGGAGTACCATTGCCAAGGTAAATGTTGATAAAGAAATAAATTTTGCCTACGAAACCATTGATGAAAGCTACCTGCCGCTGCTTAAAATTCCGCTGGTAAAAGGGCGCAACTTTTCCAAAGATTTTCCATCAGATTCCACACATGCCGTATTGGTGAATGAGTCTTTTGTAAAAGAAGCAGGCTGGAAAGAACCTTTAGGCCAGGAGGTGAATTTCTGGTACAACGAAAACGAGAAATATACCGTAGTGGGCGTGGTTAAAGATTACCATTACGAAGCGTTGGGGCGTAAAATAGGAGCCCAGTTGTTTACCATGAAACCCGGCAACCATTTTGGCAAAGCACTTATTAAAATAAAGCCCGGTAGTGAAACAGCCAGCCTGCGCCACATTGAAAAAACATTTAAGCAACTTTTTCCTGTAAGCCCCTACACGTACAAGTTTATGGACCAGGAAAATTTAAAGAATTACGAGGCCGAAGCCAAGTGGAAGCAGATAATGCTTTTTGGCGCTGTGCTAACCATATTTATTTCATGCATTGGTTTGTTTGGCCTGTCTGTACTTTCTGCTGAAAAACGCACCAAAGAAATTGGCATACGCAAAGTGCTCGGCGCATCTGTAAGCAGTGTTGTAACCATACTCTCCCGTGATTTTTTAAAGCTTGTTTTTATCGCATTAATAATTTCTATTCCCGGCGCCTGGATGGCGGCCAATAAGTGGCTGGATAATTACCCCTACCGTATTACGCTTAGCTGGTGGTTATTTGCTTCGGCGGGGGTAATGGTAATAGTTGTTGCATTGGCAACAGTCAGCTTCCAGGCAATACGGGCCGCTGTGGCCAACCCGGTAAAAAGTTTAAGAACAGAATAGGCCCCACCTGCCCCTATCCACAAGTGGGGGGTGACAGGCAGCACAAACTGGCTCATTGACTTTATGACCTTTTGACTTTATGACCTTTTGGCTTTATGACTTTTTTAGGGGCCCGGCAGGAGGAACTACTATGAGGCTTTGGTTGTGTCACTCACTTGTACGCCTTGTTCGCTACGCGGCATTGGGTAACAGGCTTTAATTGTTCAAAGTTCTTTGTTCAAAGTTCAATGTGGCTGTTCCACTCTGCAGAACTTGGAGTTCTAAGAGCTACCAGGTTGCCTGCAGCAATCATAATCCGGGCTGAAAAGATGCTTAATAAACAGAACGATGAAGAGTGGTAGTATTTGATGATTGGGTATATCATGGATAATAACCACAAAAACCGGTTTTTTTAAAATAACGCTTAAGCACATGTTTAAAAACTACATCACCATCGCGTTGCGCACACTTTGGAAAAATAAGCTGTTTACAGCCATCAATATCCTGGGCCTTGCCATTGGCATAAGCGCATCGCTGGTTATTTTTTTGCTGGTGCGGTACGACTTTAGTTTTGATAAGTTCCATACCGGTGGAGACCGCATTTACCGCATCGTGTCAAAGTTTGATTTTGGTGGTGAATCCTTTTACAACTCCGGTGTTACTTACCCCTTGGGCCCGGCAGTAAAAAATGAAGTAACCGGCCTGGAAGAAGTAGCCGCTTTCAGCACATGGGACAATGACATAAAAATAAGCGTTCCGGTTAAAGCATCCCCCACACCGGTGCATTACAAGAAGCAGAAAAACATTGTTTTTGCAGATGCGCATTACTTTAACCTGGTTAACTACACCTGGGTGGCAGGCTCTGCAGGTTCCTCTTTACAAAAGCCTTACCAGGCAGTACTTGCAGAAGAAGCCCTGCACAAATATTTTCCGGGCGTTACCGCCGCGGATGCCATTGGCCGTGAACTTATTTTTAACGACACGGTACGCACCAATATAACCGGCATAGTAAAAGATATTACAGCCAATACAGATTTTACATTTACCGTTTTTATTGCAAAAGCCACACTGGAAAATACCAGCTTAAAGCCGGATAGTTACCATGCCTGGGATAACACCACTTCTAACTCGCAATTGTTTATTAAACTTTCCGCAGGTACAGATACCGCCAAGATAAACCGTCAGCTTGCCGGTATTTATCTTAAATACAATAAGCCCAAACCTGAAGAAAAAGCCAGGGTACCTTACTTGCTTCAACCATTAAGCGACGTGCATTTTAACAACTATTACGGTGCTTTTGATAACAGGCTGGCACATAAACCTACGCTGTACGGCTTACTGGCTGTAGCGGCTTTCTTATTGCTGCTGGGCTGTATTAATTTTATTAACCTTACCACGGCTTATGCAACACAACGGGCCAAAGAAATTGGCGTTCGCAAAACAATGGGCAGCTCTAAACTGCAACTGGTGGTGCAGTTTTTAAGCGAAACTTTTCTTGTTACGTTCATTGCCACATTACTGTCTGTTGCCATAACGCCTGTATTGTTAAAAGTGTTCTCGGATTTTGTTCCGGAAAAACTGCACTTCAGCCTTACCCAGCAACCGGTTTTGTTATTGTTTTTGCTCGGCGTAACGGTGGCGGTAACCCTGCTGTCCGGCATATATCCGGCCTTGGTTTTATCTGGCTATAAACCCGTGCTGGTATTAAAAAACCAGGTTTATGCCGGGTCTGGCAAAAGCCGCAACCTATGGCTGCGTAAAATATTAACCGTATCTCAGTTTGTGATAGCGCAGGTATTCATTATGGCCACCATACTGGTTGGCAAACAAATAAGTTATACACTTAATAAAGACCTTGGCTTTAAAAAAGATGCCATCGTTTATTTTCAAACCAATTATCATGATACGGTAAAAGCGCATAAAGCGGTGCTGGTGCAAAAGCTTAAAGCCATACCGGGCATTGCAATGATTAGCCTTTCCAATAACCCGGTAGCGGCCAACGGTACCTGGAGCAGCACCATGAAGTACAAAGACGGCAAAAAAGAAATAGAAACCAATGTACAGATGAAAATGGGCGATACCAATTATATAAAGCTGTATGGCCTTAAACTGCTCGCCGGCAAAAACCTGGAGCAGACAGATACCATCACGCAGTTTTTGATTAACGAAACGTATGCGCATATTCTTGGTTTTCAACAACCGGGGCAGGCAATTGGAAAATACATTGAATGGGATGACAAACCCATACCCATTACGGGTGTTGTAGCCAACTTTCACCAGCAGTCGCTGCATGCGCCCATTAAGCCCATCGCAATTGGCAGTTGGAGTGACCCCGAACGCACTTTTAACATTGCGCTGCAACCACAAAATGCAGAAGGTACGGCATGGAAAACCACCCTGGCCAAAATGGAAAAAGCATTTAACGAAGTTTACCCGGAGGATGATTTGGAATACAGCTTCCAGGATGAAACCATTGCCAAATATTACGCCAGCGAGCAAAAAATATCCGGCCTGCTTAAATGGGCCACAGGGCTTGCGGTATTCATCAGTTGCCTGGGTCTTTTGGGACTGGTAATTTATACCACCACACAGCGGGTTAAAGAAATTGGCGTTCGCAAAGTGCTGGGCGCAAGCATTGCCCAGCTTGTGGCGCTGATGTCAAAAGAGTTTATTTTACTGGTGCTGCTGGCATTTGTTATTGCAACACCGGTTGCCTGGTATGGTACCTATAAATGGCTGCAAAATTTCTCTTACCGTACAGAGCTAAGCTGGTGGATATTTTTATCCGGCGGTTTGCTCATGGTGGTAACCGCGCTTTGCACCATGGGATACCAAACCATTAAAGCAGCCATGGAAAACCCGGTAAAAAGTTTAAGGAGCGAGTAATTGACATACTGACAACAACAATTAATAGCAAGGGTTTTACCTATAACTTAGAAGTGGTTTAAATATAGCCATGAGGATTTTGTACAAAACTGAAGCCGCCATTATAACTGAACGATGAAGTGATTGCGACGCAACGAAGTCCCCATGAAAAACCGCTGCTGGTATCCAAATGAATGCTTTTTAAGCAGCTTCTTACAATCAATAACTTTATCTATGCTTCGAACATATTTTAAATTAACTATCAGGCACCTGTGGCAGCACAAACTGTATTCCGCCATTAATGTTTTTGGCCTTAGCGTTGCCATAGCCTGCATGCTGCTGGCGGTGCTTTACTGGCAGGATGAGCGGAGCTTCGATAATTTTCATAGTAACAACCCCCGCCTGTACCGCGTAACCACTACCATGGCAGACAGTAAAACAGGAGAATGGGTTACCAGTGGCGGCACGGGCCAGGTACAAGGCCCTGCATTTAAAAATGCTGTGCCGGAAGTTGAGCAATATACACGCCTGCTGGGTGGTGAGATATCCGGCGATGTAACCGCCAACAACAAAGCCCTGCATTTGCAGATGCTGTTTACAGATGAGAATTTCTTTAACCTGTTTACTTTCCAGGTACTAAAAGGCAACCCGCAAACAGCTTTAAACGACATTAGCTCCATAGTGCTTACAGAATCTGTGGCCCGTCGTTTTTTTAACAGCATTGATGTAATAGGAAAGCCCGTGAGCCTGACTGCTGACCCTTCAGCCAAACACCTGGGCAGGCCCATGCAGGTAACCGCGGTAGTAAAAGACCTGCCAAAGAATTCATCCATACAGTTTGAGGTGCTGATGCCGATGAAATTTTTCCAGCTATCTTTTGTTGATGACAACTGGTTAAACGCTTACCTGGGAACATTTGTGGTGCTGCACCCCAAAGCCGATGCAGCGGCCGTAGCCAAAAAATTTGACAAAGTATTTGCCACACACGCCAGGCAGCAGGTTGCCGAAAGTATAAAAACGTACAATTACGATCCCAAAATTCATTACGGCCTGCAGCAAATGACGGATATTCACCTGCAGCCATTTACCCAGCTTACAGGAAATACCGAAGGCGGTGTTATTAACGGCAGCAAACCGCTTTACTCGTACCTGTTTATGGGCATAGCCGTGTTTATCCTGCTAATGGCCTCGGTTAATTTTATCAACATCAGTATTGCCAATTCCCTTAAACGGGCGAAGGAAGTAGGCGTAAGAAAAATAACAGGTGGCTCCCGGCTGCAGATTATTGTGCAGTTTTTGGCTGAATCTGCCACCCTGTGCCTGGCCGCGTTTATTATTGCATCTGTATTAATGCAAACCGCGTTGCCTTTGTTTAATACCATTACCAGCAAGCAAATACTTCTGGAAGATGCTTTTAACATACAACTGGCAGGCTGGCTGGCAGCTATCCTGTTAATAATCATATTGCTTACAGGGTTTTACCCGGCTTACACATTATCCCGGTTGCAGCCGGCGGAAGTGTTATACAACAGGCAAAAGTTATCCGGCAGAAATTTATTTGGAAAAGGGCTGGTGGTATTTCAATTCTCCCTTGCCGTTTTTTTAATGATTGCCACTTTGGTATACCATCGCCAGATGCGCTTTATTGAGGTGAAAAACCTGGGCTATAACCCCAGCATGATAATCCGTACACATATTGGCGGCGACAGGGAGGTTCAGCCCATAACACGATATCTCAAAAACGAAGTGGGTAAAGACCCGGCATTAAAAATGATTTCGTTTGGTGGCGGGGAAAGTACTTACGAAGTAAAAATTGGCGACACAAAAATTGACGCCCTACACCAGGTAATAGATGAGAATTATTTACCTGCCCTTGAAATACCACTGAAGCTGGGCCGCAACCTATCGCCCCTGCAATACCCTTCAGACAGTTTTAACGCTGTTCTTGTTAATGAGGCCTTTGTAAAGGCCGCCGGCCTGCAGCAACCGTTGGGTACCCGCATAAAAACAGATGAGTATTTTGACAAGGAAACAAAAGTTATTGTGGGCGTGGTAAAGGATTATCATTTCGGGTCCCTACGGCAACCTATACAGCCCGCGGTTATGTTTATGAATAACTGGTATGGCGGCGGTATATGGGTTAAGCTGGATAAGGCCAGGCTGCAGCAGGGGCTCCGCTCATTTGAGCAGATATACAAAAAAGCAATTCCCGGCGCTGTGTACAGTTACCGCTTTTTGGATGAAATGAACGCCCGCCAGTATGAACAGGAGCGGCGCTGGCAAAAAATAATTACGGCCGCGGCAATTTTATCGGTGCTCATCTGCTGCCTGGGCCTGTTTGGGCTGGCGCATCTTTCCACACACCAGCGCACCAAGGAAATCGGCATCCGCAAAGTACTGGGCGCAACGGTAACGCAAATAGCAACACTTATTTCAACCAGCTTTTTAAAACTGGTGCTGCTGTCATTTCTTATTGCCGCGCCACTGGCATGGCTTATCATGAACCAATGGCTGCAGAACTTTGCCTACCGCATCAGCGTAGGCGCCGGAACCCTTATTGTATCAGCAGCGGCAGCGGTAATGGTTGCTTTGCTCGCCATAAGCTTCCAGGCGGTAAAAGCGGCTATTGCCAACCCGGTTAAAAGCCTGCGTACAGAGTAATTTTTCAACGCTGCTCCGCCGCTTAACCAAACAATCGAAACAATCAGTAAGTTGCAGCAAACTTTATCCTTACTTGAAAAAACAGTTTAATGTGGCCGATGCCATAAAAACACGTAAGCTGCAACCCATAGCCGGTAACAAAAACGCTGAAAACTGCATTTGCAGCAGGTGCCGCTCTATTAACCCTTTTCAACACTCTTTTTGCACCAATTGCGGCTGGCCCGTTCACGAAACGCAGGAGCTGCTGCAGCTTTACCATTTCCGGGACAAACACCGTAAGGATTTATTAAGGCAATACGCCACAGCCATCCTGCAGGCAAGGGTAATGCTGTATATTATTGGTGCGTTGTGCTTAAGCGGTATCGGCTTTTTACTTAGTGAGCGTGATGACAGGATTATCCTTTTCCTGCTCACCTTTATCATGGCCGTACTGTTTGTATTGCTGGCCCGGTGGAGCATAGACAAACCTTTTACCGCGCTAATGGTAAGCTTTGTTGTGGTAATAACGTTTTCAACCATATCGTTGCTTGCCAGCCTGCAGCAAACATTAACCACGCTAAATGGCGTTTACATGATTATGCTTACCATGATAGTGGTTTACTTTTTACTGCGCGGCACACAGGCAGCTTACAAAGCAGATTTAATTAACGAAGAACTGGAGATTACCTGATGACGGAACCATTACACCCTGCACATTTTACCTGCGATGAATGCGGAACAAAAGTAAAAGGCTACCAACGCTTTTGCCATCAATGCGGCGATTACCTGGGGTCCAGCGCGGAAGAGGTAAGCATATTCAACAACATTCACCTGCGCTCCGCTTTTTTATTTTACGGTATTTACCTGGCCATCTGCCTGCTGGTAAGGTCAACAGGCTGGTTTAACAGTTACGACAGGCTGTTCTGGATAGAAGTTCTGCTGGCAGCCATCACCCTGCTGTTTGTGCGTGCTAACAGAACAGCATTAAAGCCCCTGCTTAAGTTCAACAACTTTAACTGGTTGCTGCTGGTAGCCGTTATTGTATGTGCCGCCCTGTTTTCTTTTGTTGTTAATATCTCGGTAAGTGAATTGAACATATCGCTTTTCAGGCAGGAAAACAGCCTGTACGAGGGCTACGACATTTACCAGCTTGCCGTTCCCATCATGATTTACTCGGTTGCCCTTATGCCGGCCATCTTCGAAGAGCTTGCCTTCAGGGGCATACTATACAATTATTTAAGCAATATACTGGACGAACGCCTTGTAGTAATGATTACAGGTTTCGCTTTCGCCGCCATGCACCTAAGTTTTATATCGCTTGTGTGGCTTATACCCTTTGGCATTGCCATAGGCTGGCTGCGGCGCAGGTACCATACACTATGGTATGGCATCATCTTTCATTTTGTATTCAATCTTACCGCCTGCCTTATGGATTTGTACAGGGAAGGCATGCTCTGGTAACTAACAAAAAATACCTGCTAAAGCAGGCATTGATTCTGTGGTGGCCAGCGACGGAATTGCATGGCATCGGCGGTTGCGTCGCACTACGTTCATCGTTCGGTTCATTGGGCGGCTTTTTAGACCCGGTCAATGTTTTATCAAGTCAGAGACTTGATGCATAGGGCTGCGGAGGATGGAGACTTCGGAGAGCGGGGGAGCATGTATATATTTAGTGTTCCATCATAGCCCAATGCAGTTGAAGTTTTACTCCTGGATTCTATTTTTAAGATCCATTTGTGTATGCAATATTCTAGCTATTTCAACTGTATCGTGGCTTAGCCTTCTGTAGAAAAGTATGTGTTGTCCAGCCCTAAAACCTAAAATCTCAGCACTTATTTCCGGATAATTTTTGCCAGATACTTTGCCGTTCGCTAAATCCTGGCAAGTGTCTAAAAGCATAAAATAGTATTTGTCAGCCTGTTTCTCTGACCAGGTATCAACTGTATAGTCCCAAATTGCTGATAAATCTAAAACAGCTTTTTTAGTAAGTGTGTAACTAGCCATTTTTCCGTTTGGCAGCTTTTAATTTTTCAAGATGCTTTTTAGGGTCAAAGTTTCTGGCTACACCACTTTCTATGCCCTCAGTTATCGCTTTCTTTAGGTTTAGTATTTTAGCTTCTTCCTCTTCAAGAAGCCGAAGACCTGCCCTAATAACTTCACTGGCATTTTTAAACCTTCCTGTTGAAACTTTCTCATCAACAAAGTCTTCGAAATGATCGCCTAAGGAAATGGAGGTATTACGTCCCATTGTTTTAAATTTGGTTAAAGTTACCAAAAATTGGTAATTCTGAAAATTTTCAGGTGTTCAAAAAATCACAACCAATGTTCCGCATTGGCGAAGGGCGGATAGCTTTATCAAGCCAGAGATTGGATGCAAAGGGCTGCGGAGGATGGAGACTTGGCAGAGCGGCGATGCCAAACATCGATATTTATAGTTGAACGCTTAACTCCCTGTCACAGTTTAATTAATACACAGTTGTTCGTGTTTCTTATTCTCCAAACCACGCTTCACCTTTTATCTGCGGCAAAAAGCCCTCTTTAAAGTCATTTGCAGTCTTTTGAAGATATGTTTGTTCCAAATCTTGACTCTCCTTGCTTACGCAGATTGCCAAAAACCTAATATTGTTATCATCACTATAGGCAGTCGAAATGCTGGGTCTGTAGATGCATACATCAAACCCGTAATCATATGGATGATAACCGTTCCTTATTAAAATCAATCTGTCAATACCCTCATTTGTGTATCTTAATTCGTCCTTAATAATTGTTCCATTATCCTGTTGATTATACTTGTGTTGAGGTTGATTATACCCAAATTCTTCCACGAGGAAATTGAAATACTTTAAAGTATTTTGCTGGAAGTGTATTCTCTTAAGCTCAAAATTTTCGCTTCTCGCTTCTGGTGTCATTTCTTCATCACCATACGTAATTTTCTCATCATTATCGTTAGTTCCAAAACCTTTTTCACTCTTATTGTTATTCAGAAAGTAAGTAAGTATTAGAACAGCGATAACAAAAATTATAAGCCCTGTCATAAATGTATGGTTTTGAAATGGCCGTTAACGTTTCAGGGTTTAGCGAAGAATAAGACAAAGGCAGAAGCTGCATTTCGCTAGCCCTTTTTTTGTCAAAATCCATTTATTATACGCTGTTTTGCCCAGTTGCAATTGGATATTATTACCCAACAAAAACAATAATGAAGTCCTTTTCTATCTCTGCTTGTTTGATAATTGTTGCTAACTCTCTGAAGTCTTCAAGAATATGTCGCTCATTATAAACCAAGTCGAATGAATTATCATTGTGCCAAGCATATGGATAAATGTGATTGCCATTCAGCTCTGTCGCATCGTAGTTTGAGCGAATGTCTTCTAATGAAATATCTTTAAAGAAGTCGTTAAGGTTTGCAATTGTTAATGTGTCCAAATAAGGAATAAAAGAACCATTTTCATAAAATTCTAGTTGCTCCTCTGGAGTCAAAGCTTCCAACTCCTGTTCACCTATTGATTGTTTAGGATTGAATATCTGACTTACAAGCTCTGTTGTCGAATTGGTTTGTCCCTTAGATAAAATATATTCAAGTCCCATGAACGTACCATGAAACACTGTATAGCTTTTCGCTGAGGTTATGTCAAACCTTTGTCTGCTGCCAGATGTGTTTAACTGCTTAAACGTGTCTTGAGAAACTCTATAAAGTGTAGCTGATTGGCTCATTGTTGTGGTCGCTTTAAATAACCTGTAACGCTTACTTTACCGCAACCCCAATTTATAACCATTCGCAAACATTTACAAACACGTGTTTGAAACTTACAACTTTACGTGCTTACGTGGCATACACCCGGCTATGTATCTGGCGCCGGAGGCGGCAGATACATAGGCTATAAGGCGGGAAAAGCTGCGCAGCGTATCCAACAGCACAAGAGTGCGACGCAAGTAAAGCCCAATATATGTTCCTGCTGCCGGGCCCATAAAAATTGTCTTAAAAGCCGGAGGCTTTGGCCTGTTACACTATTGCCATTGCATAAAAAAAGAAGAAGGCCGGGGCCTTCTTCTGTATGTTTAAATGGTGCGATAAAAAATTACTGGGCATCCCACCATACACGCTCGTCCATTTTGGCGCCCTGCTGAGATTGTGGGTTGGAAGTAATTTCAATTTGCGGGTACAACAACCTCCTGGGGATACCGGATACCGTTGCTACTGCATTGGGTACACGGCTGATAACGGGAAAGCCGGTGCGGCGCCAGTCGTTCCAGTTTTCGAACGAGAGAAAGTTGGCAATAAACTTTTCTTCGATGATGCGCTGCAAGGCCATGCCTGCCGTTAATGTACCCCGCGCTGCCATATAATTTCTGGGGCCATCGCCGGTTAAATCGAGGCCGAGTTTCGTCATGTGCGATTCTACACCGGCCTTGTAAAATGGCTGGGCCGCGGTATAGCCCGATTTGATTAAAGTGGCTTCTGCCTTAAGGAACAATGCCTCAGAATAATTGAACACATAATTGGAAGAACCCGGCGCCCGGTAAAAATCTGAAGGCACGGAGTAATTCTGCAGGTTGCCCACATCAATGGTTCCTATGGCGCGGCCGGTATACAAACCGGTGTTTTGCGCAGGGGCTATCATTTTTTCAAGACGGGGATCGTTTCTTGTTTTTAAGGTATCTACAATAGAGGACGAAAGGATAAGTGTAGATACAGGATCGAACACCCAATACCATTGATTTTCTGTGCCGGAACCACCGGGGTATTTGTACTTAAGGTCATCGTCGTTAGATGTCATACCGTTTTCCAGGGCCTGCAGCGCAAGATCTGCCTGGGCGGTTGCGGTGTGGCCGGGTGCTTTGGTGAGGTGCATATAATACCTGGCTTTAAGCGTGTAGGCTAACTTTTTCCACTGGCCCATATCTCCTTCGTAAAAATTATCATCGCCGCCGGGTGTAAGGCCTGCATTTTTGCTGATATCCGCAATGCCCCTGTCAAGCAATGCCTGCACGCTGTCGTAGATAACTTCCTGGGAGTTATAAGTTGGCGTAAAATTATCGCCGCCCTGCAAGGCATCGGAATAAGGTACATCTCCCCACCAGTCTGAAGCGGTGGCCAGGCAAAAAGCCGACAATACTTTGGCTATACCGGCATAGTTATAATTGCCGCTTGCCTCGGCTTTTGCATTAAGGTTTTTAAGGTTGTTGAGGCAGGTAACGTAAACGGTATTCCAGTCTCCGTTAACGCTGCCGTTAACCAGCAGGTAAGTACCCTCGTTGGGCACAGGTTGGTTAAGGCAAACCACCTGCATGTAATGCTGTGCCAGTATGGGGGCAAATCCATCCCTGCCGGCCATAAGCTTGTGTGCAATGGTTAATTCAACCGGCGCCAATATCAACGCCTCCTGTACGTCGGTGGGGCGGTTGGGGTCGTTGTTTACATCAATGAATTTTCTGCACCCCGTACCCGCCAACAACGTAAGCAATGTGCCTATATATATGAGTTTTTTCATGACAATTTTTTGATTACGGTTAATTAGAAAGTGAGTTTTAAACTGAAATTAACGGAACGGGATGTGGGTGTGCCGAATGAATAAATACCCTGTGAACCGTTGGATGAACCGAAAGAGCTAACCTCAGGATCGGCGCCGGTAAAATGTGGACTGTAAATCCACAGGTTGCGGCCCGTAACACTGAGCGTAGCACTTTTAAACGGCGTTTTGGAAAGCAGGCTGCTGTTAAAATCGTAGCTGAGGTTTACATTGCGCAGTTTAATGTAAGTACCATCCTGTATAACGGCTTCTGTAATACCATTTATCCTCCTGTAATAATCCTGGGCTGTAACGGTGATATCGTTGGGTTTGCCATCAGAAGCTTTAATGCCTGCAATAATCCTGTCTTCCCTGTTTTCGGTTACTTTAGGCGTACCATAGAAATAACCGTAACCGTCCACATTGTTTTCTATATCGCCGCCTTTTTTCATATCAAAAAAGAAACTGAGGCTTAAAGGGCCATAACGGAATGTGTTGTTTAAGCCAGCCAGCCAGTCTGGCGTAATGTTACCAATCATGCCGTCTTCCACTTCCCTAAAGGGTAAGCCGGTAGCATCCACCAATAGCTGGCCATCTTCGGCACGGGCATATTTGCCACCCCATTTAACACCGTAAGGCTGGTCTACAATAATTTGTGTAAAGCCATTGCCCAACTGTGTCATATCCTTGTAAATGGAAAGCACCTTGTTGTTTATTTTGGTGAAGTTGAAAGTAACATCCCAGCTAAACTTCTTTGCCCTCACCGGGCTTACATTCAGCAAAACTTCTATGCCTTTGTTTTCCATTTCTGCGGAGTTAACCGTTGTACCTGTAAAACCGGTGGAAGGAGCGATAGATACGCCTGGAATAAGGCCATTGGTAGTTTTCTTGTTAAAGTAGGAAGCTTCTACACCGACACGGTTATTGAACAGCCTTGTTTCAAGACCAATTTCAAACTCGCCTATTTTTTCGTTCTTTAAATTCTGGTTGCCAAGGGTACCACTCATTAAAAACCCGTTTTGCCCGTTAAAGGGAAAGCTGATATTGCCTATGGTGGCCCTTTCGTATGGGGTAGCAAGCGAATATGCGCCAACCCCATCATTACCCACAACCGCATAAGACACCCGCAGTTTTGCCAGGTTGATGGAACGCTTCATATCCTCCGGTAACAGTTCAGAAAATATGAAACTGGCTGCCGCGGAACCATAAGGGTAAAAACTGTTATCCCTTGACAAAACGGATGAACCATCATAACGGCCGGTTAAGGAAAGCACCAGCAACCTGTTATAATCTACGTTGGCCTGGGCATAAAAGCCAACCTTGCGTGTGCGGTAGTATGCTTCAGAGGTAGTAATGGTTGATGCTATGCCAATATTGTCAAAATCCTGCACACTAAGGCCAAGGCCTGTTTGATCGTAGTATTGTGAATAAACAGAATACAGGTTATTACCCAGTAAGAGGTTTACATTAAACTTGCCAAATTCTTTGGTTGCGTTCACCATGAAATCATGGTTAAACTGGCGGAAGTTGATGTTACGTTGAATAATTCTGCCGGCTGGGGTGGCTATAGAACCCGGGGATTCACGGTATTTATCCTGCTCGGAGTAAATATCGGCACCTACCCTTTCCGTTAAGGTTAACCATTTAAACGGTGTGTAATTAACCGTCATTACCGGCACAAACCTGTTTACATCAGCCTTGTTATAAATGTTATCAACCACCCAATAAGGATTATTTCTTGAATACCGGAATACACGTTGCGTTCCGTCTTCATTTAGATAAGGCAGCGGGTTCCAGGTATAGGGCGCTGTAAGTACTGTCCATATAGGGCTCTCCAGCGTGTAACCTTCCGGCAACCTGTTATTGTGGGAGCTGACATAATTAAACTGGAAAGTGCTGGTTAAGTTCTTGTAGATTTTTGTGGTGTACTTGGTAAATATGGAATGCCTTTTATAGTCTGTTTTAGGTGTTGTTCCTTTTTGATCGAGGTATGAATAAGACATGAAGTAACTGGAAGCGTTTCCGCCACCGCTTACACTTACCGTGCTATTGCTGGTAATACCTGTTTTAAAGAACAGGTCTGCCTGGTTATAACGTTGTGCGGGTTTGCCATCAATTTTTAACGTATCAATCAACGGCCCCCAAACAGCACTTGTTTTTTGGTCTTCTCCATTAAAATAAACACCGCGTTCGCCCTGGCCGTACTTGGTTTGTATTTCCGGCAACAACGGCTTTTCAAAAGAAAAGTCCTGCGAAAAACTAAGGGTGGGCTTCCTGTTTTCTCCGCCGTTTTTGGTGGTGATCATTACAACACCCCTTGCGCCGGCAGAGCCATACAAAGCTGTTGCCGCGGCGCCTTTTAGCACGTTGATGTTTTCGATGATGGACGGGTCAATATCAGACAACCTGTTGGTGCCGGGCCCTGAGTTAAGATTGCCTGTTTCATCATTGTTGATGGGTACGCCATCCAATATGATCAGTGCCTGGTTATCTCCAAAAAATGAGGATGCGCCACGGATAACAATCCTGGATGAACTGCCAGGCGTACCTGAAGAGCTTGTTATCTGAACACCTGCCACTTTACCAGCCAGTGCATTTACCACATTGGGCTCTTTTGCCCTCAGCAACTCATCGCCTTTAACTTCCTGGGTGCTGTAGGTTAAGTTACGTTTCTCACGCTTTACACCCAATGCCGTTACAACCACATCAATTAACTGTTGTGTTGTTTTTGAAAGAACCACATCTAATGTTTCTTCTCCATTAATGGTTATTTCCTTATCAGCATACCCTAATGCTGATACCACCAATACACCTTTGCCTGTTGATGCGATGCTGAAAGTGCCATCGTCCCTGGTTATCACGCCGGTATTCCTGTCTTTAAATTTAACGGTGGCGCCGGAAACGGGTGTGCCGGTCTCTTCGGTAACCTTTCCTTTAAGGCTGCCGGTTTGAGCCTGCACGACAAAACAGAAAGCGCTGAACAAACAGGCCATAAAAAGCCTGGGGGTTCTTTGTTTCATAAGCAGAAGTTTTACATTTTAGATTAGTCAATAAAAAAATCCCTCTTAAAACAGTTTTGGCAATAGTTATACAGCCCGGCACTAAAGCGCCGGTTGTAAAATCGAAGAAATGTTCAGGTTGAAACTGGAGTTAAGCAGTAGCTACATGCTAAATCAAAATACGTATCAAACTTAGTACTTGTTGGCAAGCTTATGTTTATCCCTTTTATCAACTACTTTACAGATATTAACCTTAAAGATGGCACAAACGCGGTGCCGCTGTTAATAAAAGACAACTGTTGAAAAAAGAATTAAGCCTTGAGCCTAAAGTCCGGAGGTATATAAAAAGCTAAAAAACAGCTTCTGGAACTTTGCCGTTAATACGTTGCAAGCCTGCCGGGGTTACTTAAATAAAACAGGGATGGCATTTAATTTACCATCCCTGTTAAATACTTACAGAATATGTATGGCTATACCTTACTCACCATTTTTACCACAGGTACAATCATTTCTTCCAGGCTTACGCCGCCATGCTGAAAAGTGTTGCGGTAGTAGTTAACATAGTAATTGTAATTATTGGGATAACACAGGAAACCATCTTCCTTAGCGAATATGTAAGAGGAGTTTACGTTGGGCACCGGCAGGCCGGCTTCCCGGGGGTCCCGAAAAGCCAGTACTTCTTTTGGCTCGTAGTTTAAATTGCGGCCATGTTTGTAGCGCAGGTTAGTGGTAGTCTGCTTGTCGCCAATAACCTTGCAGGGTGTTTTTACTTTTACGCTGCCATGGTCTGTAGCGATGATGACATTGATTTTTTTGTCGGCTATCCTTTTCAATGCCTGGTGCAGCGGGCTATGCTCAAACCAGCTTTTGGTTATGCTGCGATAGCTTATTTCATCACTGGCCAGTTCTTTTAATACTTCCATCTCTGTACGGGCATGGCTAAGCATGTCTACAAAGTTGTAAATAATAATATTCAAATCGTTCTGCAACAGGTTGTGCATATTGTTAACCAATTGCTGCCCATCGCTGTGGTTAATAATTTTGGTGTAGCTGAATTTAATATCATCCCTCTTTAACCGCCTTAACTGGCCCCGGAAGAACTCCTCTTCATACAGGTTTTTGCCGCCTTCCTCATCATCATTTTTCCATTGTACAGGAAATTGCTTTTCTATATCCACAGGCAGCAGCCCGGCAAATATGGCGTTGCGGCAATACTGCGTTGCTGTGGGCAATATGCTGTAAAAAGTTTCTTCTTCCAGTATGCGGAAGCTTTCCGCGAAAATGGGTTCGATGGCTTTCCATTGGTCAAACCGGAGGTTATCCAGCACAATAAAAAAAGTAGGTATTTCCTTATCCACATGCGGCAGCACCTTAAACCTGAACAGGTTGTGGCTCATTACCGGCGCATCCTGCGATTTTGGGTGTACCCAGCCTGCGTAGTTACGGCTCACAAACTTGAAGAACTCTGTATTGGCCTCCTGCTTTTGGCTCTGCAATACTTCCTGCATTTCGGGACTATCGCTCTTTTCCATTTCCAGCTCCCAGTAAACCAGTTTTTTGTAAATATCCATCCACTCATTGTAATCAGGATTGCTGTTTAAAGCCATAAAAAGATTGCGGAACTGTTGCTGGTAGGCACTGGTGGTTTTCTCTGCCACCAGCCGTTTGTTGTCAATAATTTTTTTAAGGCTTAGCAGCACCTGGTTAGGGTTTACCGGCTTAATCAGGTAATCGGTTATCTGGCTGCCAATGGCATCATCCATCAGGTTTTCCGTTTCGTTCTTGGTTATTAGCACAACGGGTATGCGCTGGTTAACCTCTTTTATTTTGGCTAATGTTTCCAGGCCGGTAATACCGGGCATTGTCTCATCCAGCAAAACCACATCCACCGCATTTTCCTTTACATAATCTATGGCTTCAAAACCATTGTTAAGGGTTTGAATTTCATATCCCTTGTTTTCTAAGAATATTTTGTGCGATTGCAGGCTCTCTATCTCATCATCTACCCAGAGTATCTTTGCTAGTGCCATAGTGTCTTTGTTTGTTGTTGAATGTTTAAAGTTCCATGTTAAAGGGGATGACTGCAAATGAAAAAAAATATAAGGGCTGAAAAGCCGCCATGAAAAACCAACCGTACAAGTGTTCCAATCTTGCTGCTTCGCCACGCAAGATTGCTCAACAGGCGATGCCATGAAATGCTGTAGCCCGTCACCAAATGTATTCATCTAAATTCCCCCTGCTTTCAACTTCCATTCTAATTCTTCTTTGCACCAACATACAAATAGTACATTTGATATTTCCATAGAGGATTTGATTTAACAAATTACCAACAAGCATGCCGCCGAAAAGAAAAATCATTAACGACCCTGTTTACGGTTTTATTACGCTTAACCATCCGTTGATATTTGATATACTTTCTCACCCTTATTACCAGCGGTTGCGCCGCATTCACCAAATGGCGCTGGCACAACTGGTGTACCCCGGTGCTGTGCATACCAGGCTGCACCATTCCCTTGGCGCTTACCATCTTATGTGCAATGCCGTTATTGAACTTAAATACAAGGATGTAGATATTACACCCGAAGAAGAAACCGCGGTTAAGGCCGCCATACTGTTGCATGATATTGGCCACGGCCCCTTCTCCCACGCCCTGGAGCACAGCCTGGTGGCGGGCGCTCACCATGAAGAACTGAGTATGCAGATTATTCATGAAATGAACCGCCAGCTTGACGGCCGCCTGCAACTGGCGCTGGATATTTTTACCGGCAATTATCATAAGCCATTTTTATACCAGCTTATCAGCGGCCAACTGGATGTTGACCGTATGGACTACCTTTCCCGCGACAGTTTTTTTACCGGTGTTAGCGAAGGTGTTATTGGTTACGACCGCATTTTAAAAATGCTGGTGGTACACAACGGTCAATTGATGATTGAAGAAAAAGGCATTTACAGCGTAGAAAAATTTTTGATTGCACGCCGCCAGATGTACTGGCAGGTTTACCTGCACAAAGCTGTACTTGCTGCCGAAAAAATGCTGGTAAAAATTATAGAAAGGGTGAAAACAATTTATAATACCAACGATATACAATTGCAAACCAATTGCGCCTTAGACTATTTTTTAAATGGCTTTAACGGCGTAATGAACAAAGCGGCGCTGGACATGTTCTGCAGTATGGATGATACAGACATGATGTTTGCCATTAAACGGTGGAGCAAACACCCGGATGTGGTATTGCAAACACTTTGCGACGGTATTTTAAACCGCCGGTTACTTAAATGCCAGTTGCACGACGAGCCGATAGATGAAGGTACATTACACGCCATCCGGCAGAAAGTGGCGGGGCAACTTGGCATTAGCATTGAAGAAGCCGCATTTCTGGTTTTTAGCGGCGAAGCGGTTAATACCATATATAAAATGGATGACGAACATATTAACGTGCTTTTTAAAGATGGCCAGGTAAAAAACATAGCGCAGGTGTATAACCCGCTCATCCATCAAACACTTTCCACGCCTGTTAAAAAATTCTACATTTGCCAATTAAAGTAAGTCAGTTGGTCATAAAGTCAATTAGTCATAACGGCTTTATAACAATCGGGTTGCCCGCTTACTTAAATGGCTTTATGTCTCAATGACTGGATGACTTAATGTCTCTATGACTTAAATGACTTTATATTATGCAATTCACTGCAGCGCAGATAGCGCTTATGATTAATGGAAAGGTAGAAGGCGATGCTTCTGCCGCGGTGGGCTCGTTTGGCAAAATTGAGGAAGCCAAGCAAGGCCAGCTTGCTTTTTTAGCAAACCCCAAATACGAGGAATTTTTATATACTACTGGCGCTTCCGTGATTATTGTTAATGATTCTCTTGAATTGAAGCAACCCGTAACCGCTGCCCTTATCCGTGTGCCTGATGCATATAGCGCCTTTGCGGTACTGCTGCAAAAATACCAGGAGTTGATGCGCCAGCAGTTGCAGGGCATCCAGCAACCATCCTTTATAGCCACTTCCGCTAAATTGGGAGATAAGGTTTTTATAGGCGCCTTTACTTATATAAGTGAGCATGTAGAGATAGGCAACAATGTAAAAATTTACCCCGGCGCCTTTATTGGCAACAATGTAAAAATTAACGACAATTCTATACTGTACCCCGGCGTTAAAATTTACCATGATTGCATAATAGGCAAAAATGTTACCATACATGCCGGTACTGTTATTGGCAGCGATGGCTTTGGCTTTGCACCACAGCAGGATGGCTCTTACAAAAAAGTGCCCCAAATTGGCAACGTAGTGGTTGAAGATTTTGTAGAAGTAGGCGCCAACGCCACCATAGACAGGGCCACCATTGGTTCAACCATTATAAAGGCCGGCGCCAAATTAGACAACCTTATACAGGTGGCCCACAATGTTGAAGTAGGTAACAATACTGTTATAGCTGCGCAGGCGGGCGTTAGCGGCAGCACAAAAATTGGCAATAATGTTATGATTGGCGGCCAGGCGGGTATTGTAGGCCATATTCACATAGCCGATGGCAGCAAGATAAATGCCCAAAGCGGTGTAAGCAAATCCATTAAAAATCCTAATACCGCTGTTACAGGAACCCCGGCTTACGATTATACCAGCGCCTTACGCAGCCAGGCTTTAAGCCGCAAACTGCCCGAACTGGAGAAAAAGATTGCCGAACTGGAAAAGCTGGTACAGCAGTTAATGACAGAAAAAGTTGTTGAATAATTCCATGCCCCAGGCGTTTTGGTATTGTTTATTTATTCACCAATCAATGTCATTTAGTTACAGGTGTGATGCGTGAAAAGTAACGGACATAAAACGGTTTCGACAAGCTCAACCTGACATTTGTTTCTTAAACTAAAAACATTATTCACCATTCACAAATTTTGGCTACCAGCAGCATATCCTCGTAGCATCGCCTGTTGCGTCGCAATCCGTTCATCGTTCAGGAATACTATGGGGCTTTTCCCGCATGGTAGATTATATACATGAATTGCTTTCCTGGTACCTCCTCATGTTTCAAATTGTTGCACACCATTTTGTCAGCAGCTTCATAAATTAGACAACGGGAAAAAATGGTAACTTCGGACAAATATTCGAGCAATGTTAGTAGAAAGAACAAAAAAAGAAATAATTATACGGCTGCCATCTTCTGTGGATACTGAAGACCTACAGGATTTTCTGAATTATGCACGCTACAAAGAGCTGACTGCTAACTTTAAAACAGACCAAAAAGAAGTAGATAAAATTGCAAAAGAAGTTAATGAAAAGTGGTGGACTAAAAACAGGAACAAACTGATTAAATGAAAATTATCGTTGATACAAACATTGTTTTTAGTGCCATTCTTAATTCCAACAGCCGTATCGGGAAAATCCTATTACATTCTAAAGACCACTTTCAATTTTTTACCTGCAGTTATTTAAAAGTTGAAATTCAACGACACCGCAACAAACTTTTAAAAATAACAAAACTGACTGAAGAACTACTTTTAGAACTTGAAGAACTTGTAACTCAACACATCACTTTCATTGACGAACGGCTTATTCCGCAAGACCTTTTAATCAAGACCGAAGCACAACTAAAGTCAATTGACCCTGATGATACAGTGTTTGTAGCATTGACAAAACATTTAGAAGGAAAATTGTGGACAGGCGATATGCAACTTTATAACGGGCTTAAAGCAAAACGTTTCAAGGACATTATTCTAACTTCAGAATTATCACTATTACTTGATGACTTAGAGCAGGGCTAAAACATCATTTACTATTCAGTTTGGTGGCTGTCACCGGCATGGTAATATATCCCCCACTCACCACTCACCATTCACCACTCCCTACTCACCATTCACTACTAACCATGTCACGCACCTCTCAAAACCTATACCCCACCCCCACTCTTATGCTAAACGGCACCCCGGGTGTATAATGCAGTTCCGTTACCGGCTCCTGCTCATTCCGCAGGCGGCTTTCCGTATCAAACTGCGCTTCGTTCCAGTCGGTATTTAAAAGGTTCTCAATAGTTAGCTGGTATTGCCAGTGGTTATTGCTGTAACGCAATACCGCATCGTTTACAAAGTACCCCCTTGTTCTTACTGTGTTGGTTTCATTAGCAGGGCGGGCCGGTAACCAGCGGTAACGCAAAGACGCTTCTATACCCTTGCTGAATTTTGCCGACAGGCCGCCCATACTGCTAAACCGTGGCGCCAGCGGAATGCGGTTTTCATTTTTAGGCACATTCAGCAAAACTGGGCTGGCATAGTTGGCATCAACATCGGCATACAGCCATTTGGCTATTTGTGTGCGCAGGGAAAAATCAATGCCCCGCCTGCGGCTTTTACCGCCGGGTTCCACTATGGCTTCATCGCCAACATATACAAATTCCTGGTCAAGGTTCAGTTGCCAGAACGCAAGGTTGAAAAATACATGCTCACCCAGCTTGCCATCGGCGCCAATATCAAAACCATAAGCCGCCGGGGCTATCTGCCTGCCGTTCTGTAGCACGGAAACCCTTGCATCGTTGCTGTGAAAGCTCTTGCCTGTTTTTACATACAGGTTTAATACGTTAGACAGGCGATAATTCAAGTTAAGCTTGGGGCTTAACGTACCGGCGTGGGCTTTGCCTGCCTGTGCATTGCGCAACAGGTCTGCATAATTAAAATAAAAATAATCATACCGCACCCCGGCATTTAATTGCAGCTTATCTGTAATAGCTATAGCGTTATCCCAGTACACCCAGCTATTCAACTGGCGTATGTTTCCCCAGGCATAGTCTTCGTTAAGCGGCATACGCTTAACCGCCCGGCTAAGCCTGCTGCCGTTGGTAGCGTCGTAACGGCTGCCGGCACTCCAGGTACTTTCCGCATCCCTGTTGCCCAAAGCCCATTTTTTTTGCAGGGCCATATTGTAACCACCCAGGTTCCGCTTTTCGTATTGCCTTATCTCATCCCCGTTAACCGGATCATTTAAAAAGAATGTAAAGTTGCTAAACAGTTCAAACCGGTAGTTGCTGTAAAACAGTTGCTGGCTTAAAGTTGTGCGCTCATTTAATTGCGTTTTCAACTGCAGGTTTATATTAGTCCTGCCGGTTGAGCCACCCTCTGAATCGTCAATACTGCCAAACCTGCCAATAAGCCCCTGCTTAACCGCCCTCTCGGGTATTTGCCCGCTGGCATTCCACTTGCTGCCGAAGTCTGACGCGGATATGTTCAGCAAATTCTTTTTGCCAATGAGTGTACGGTATTTGGCAAATACATTATACCGGTTAAAATACTGAGGAGAGGTAAAAGGCCCGTTGCTATAATTGTATTCAGCAGCTATGTAGGCAGATTGGTTGGGGTTCTTCAACCTTTTTTGTTTGGGTATTATGTTCAGCAATGCCAGGGCACGCATGGTGCTAAAGTTGCCTGCTTCCAGCTTAACCTCGTTATTATCCAATGCGTCTTTGGTTGTAAAAGCCACATACCCAGCCGTTGTAAAGTCTCCTTTGCCGGTATAATAAGGGCCTTTGCCAAAGTCAAGCTTTTCTATGGTTTCCGGTATCAGGAAATGCAGGTCGGCATAACCCTGCCCATGCGCATGAGACACCATATTAACCGGTATGCCATCCACGGATATGTTCACATCCGTTCCATGGTCAATATCAAACCCACGCAGGAAAATTTGCTCGGCCTTGCCGCCACCGGCATGCTGGGCTATAAAAAGGCCGGGTACACAACGCAGTAAATCCTGCGAGGTGCGTACCGGCCGCAACTTCATATCAATAGCGCCAATGGTGTTGGTACTGTGCAGCAATGTGTTGGCAGTAACAGTAACATCGGCCAGCGCCAGGTAACTGCGCCGTAGGGAAAGGTGAACAGTTTGTGCTTCATCTTCGGCTGACTGTAACGTAACCGTCTGTTGCATGTAGCCGATGGAAGATATAACCAGTGTATAAGTACTCTCCTTAAGGTCTCCGAAAATAAATTTCCCCAACTCATCCGTAATGGCGGCTTTGGCTGTTTCTTTTACTGAAATAGTAACAAAAGACAGTGGAAGCTGTGTTTGTTCGTCTTTAATTACGCCTTTTATATAATGGTGGTTGGCATTTGCAGCAGAAAAAATGGTAAGGCAAAAAAACGACAGGGAGAGAAGCCTTTTCATAAAGCCAAAATTAGAAGGTTAACAATAGGTATGACGATGCAGTTTTTAATCAGTTAGCTTATGGCCATTTAACAGGCTAAAACCTCCGGCAGGCTGATGCACTTTAGCGCCAGGGATTGAAGCACAACTGAGAAAAAGCAACTAAATGTTGCTTTGACGAAAGTTGCGAACATAGTTCCCCGCTGACGGTCTGGCAGCGGGGGTCATGTGGCGGAGTATAAGCGTAAAGCCCGGCCCTTTGGGGGCGCCCAAAAAATTCTTCTTATCGGTAAACTAAACGGCACAAATGTGAAAGATGGTAAGAGCTCTGCAGTTAGCGCTTAATTCTTGTGCCTGCTATATCCAGGTTACTGTGGCAAAGCCAGTTTAACCTACGAAAAATATAATTACAGGGTTTTGCCAATCACCCTGTTTTTCAACAGGCGGCATGGCAATTGTTATTCGGCCACGCGGTTTTTTATCACACCGCATAGTACCTTAGCCGCGTTTTAGCAGGGCAAAGATTTTAGGTATTTTGAATTATTCTGTTATTTTTACCCATTGCCGGAAATTTAATTAACCAGTTTTATTATGAGTTTTAATCCAGATAAACAGCATACACTTGGTTCAACAGTTCATATCAGCGGTACAGGCCTGCACACCGGTATTTTAGTTGACATGACGTTGCACCCTGCCAACCCAGGTTTTGGCTTTCAGTTTCAACGCATTGACCTGCCCAATAAACCGGTAATAAAAGCCGATTGCGACCTGGTTACCGATACAAGCCGCGGTACTACCCTGCAACTGGGCGAGGTAAAAGTGAGCACGGTGGAGCATATACTGGCTGCATTAGTGGGCATGGGCGTGGATAACGTTTTAATTGAGCTGAATGGCCCTGAAATACCTATTGTAGATGGCAGTTCGGAGCCTTTTATTGAGCTGATTGAAGAAGCCGGCGTTACAGAGCAGGATGCCGCTAAAATATGGTACAGCCTGGATGAAAATATTTACCATTACGATGAGGTAAAACGCGTTGAAATGGTTGCCTTACCGGCCATAGAATACCAGATTACCACGTTGATAGATTTTAACAGCCCGGTACTGGGTACACAGCATGCCGGCCTTAAAACCATACGCGACTTTAAAAACGAAATAGCTCCCTGCCGCACTTTTTGCTTTTTACATGAGCTGGAAATGCTGCTGGACAATAATCTTATCAAAGGCGGAGACATCAACAACGCCATTGTGGTAGTGGACAAACCCGTTACCGAAGACGAAATGAGCCGCCTGGCCAAAGCTTTTGGCCGGGAAAAGATGGAAGTTAAGAGCGAAGGTTACCTTAACAACCTGGAACTGCGCTTTCCTAACGAACCGGCACGCCACAAGCTGCTGGATGTGGTGGGAGACCTTGCCCTTATTGGATACCCCATTAAGGCACGCATTATTGCCAACAGGCCCGGCCACAGTACCAATGTAGAGTTTGCCAAAAAAATTAAGCAGTACATAAAAAAGAACAGGCATGTTAAAGATGTGCCTGTATACGATCCCACATTGCCCGCTGTGTACAACCTGGAGCATATTGAAAAAACATTGCCCCACCGCTTTCCTTTTTTGCTGGTAGATAAAATAATAGAGCTTACCGATACACGCATTGTAGGCATTAAGAACGTAACCTTTAATGAGTGGTTTTTCCAGGGGCATTTTCCCGGCAATCCTGTAATGCCGGGTGTTTTGCAAATTGAAGCACTGGCACAAACGGGGGGCATACTGTGTATTAACGCTGCCCAAAACGGTAAAACAGATGCCAAATACGATACCTACTTTTTAAAGATTGACAACTGTAAGTTTAAACAAATGGTAAGGCCGGGCGATACCATGATTTTAAAAATGGAACTTTCGGCCCCCATACGCCGCGGCATTTGCGAAATGAAAGGTACCGTGTATGTAGGTGGCAAGGTAGCTACCGAGGCCGACCTGGTTGCACAAATTGTGAAGAGAAGTTAAAACTGTAACAGGATGGCTGAATAAAGCTATTTTTGCGCCGCCTGCAACTGCAATCCGGCATTAATGCACAATAAAACCAAGCGATAAGCGATAATATCTGCATGATTCACCCGCATACATACATTCACCCCAATGCAAAGCTTGCCACCAACGTAAAGGTTGACCCTTTTACTGTTATTCACCAGGATGTTGAGATTGGAGAGGGTACCTGGATTGGCAGCAATGTTACCATAATGGAAGGGGCACGCATTGGCAAAAACTGCCGCATTTTTCCGGGTGCGGTTATAGCAGCCATTCCGCAAGACCTTAAGTTTAACGGTGAACGGACATTTGTAGAAGTGGGCGATAACACTACCATAAGAGAGTTTGTTACCATCAACCGCGGCACTACAGACCGCTGGAAAACACGGGTGGGCAATAACTGCCTTATTATGGCCTATTGCCATATTGCCCACGACTGCGTAGTAGGCAATAACTGTGTAATGAGCAATAACAGCCAGTTGGCAGGCCACGTAACGGTTGACGACTGGGCCTGGATAGCCGGTGTATGCGCCGTTCACCAGTTTGTACACATTGGCCAGCACGCTTACATTGGCGGGGGCAGCCTGGTAGGTAAAGATGTGCCCCCGTACATAAAAGCCGTTCGCAACCCTTTAAGCTATGGCGGCGTAAACAGCGTAGGCCTAAAACGCAGGGGCTTTTCAATTGATAAGATCAACCACATCCTGGATATCTACCGCACCATCTACAACAAAGGCATGAACATTTCCCAGGCAATGGAATACATTGAAGAAGAAATGACCGCCAGCGACGAGCGGGATGAAATTCTCACTTTCATCAGAGAAAGCGGCCGTGGCGTTATTAAACGCTATGTAAAAGGCATGAGCGAAGACGATTAAAACTCAATGTTGCTAACCTCCCCAGGCCACGAACCAAACAATTTTTCCACTACAGCATATCGGTAAATGAATATCTTTTTTAATTGTGCCCGCACAAATAACGTATTGGCCATATCGCCAATAACCCAAAACGGAATTTTATAGTGTACAATATCCGTCATTTCCACACCGCCGGCCACAGGTTTAAAATGGTGTTGGTGGTGCCACAGGCTGTACGGTCCGTAACGTTGCTCATCCGCAAAAAACTGCAGGTGATTTACGTGGGTAATCTCCGTCATCCAGTATAGCGGAATGCCCAGTAACGGGCTTACTTTATATTCAATAACCTGTCCGGCATATATATGGTTGCCATGGTGTTTACTGGTAACCTTAAAAGCCAGGTGGCCGGGCGTTATGTCCTTCAGGTTGCCGGGATTGCTAAAAAAAGCCCATACATCTTCAATACCTGCCGGAATTTTTTGCACAGCCTTTAAAGAATACACTCTGCTCATAAAGGGTTTTGTTGCTCAACAAAAATAGGGTTGATTGGTTTGGGGTTCTGGCTAATTAACTATTGAATCGTGAATTTTCAGACACATGTTATCGTGCATTTTACATCGTACATCCCACATCATACACCTTACATAGGTAAGTACTTCGTACTTCACCCTTCGTACTTGTTTTTGGGGGTGTCCCCAAGCTGCGCAAGGGGCCGGGCTTTCCGCTCATACTCCGCCACAAAGCTGCCGCACAAAGCCCTCAGCGGGGTATCCGCTTCAATCCCTCACCCGAAGTTGCAACACACCCCGGCTTTTTGGGACAGGTTTTTAACCTGGGTCCAAATATCAGATTTCCTTACTTCGTAATACAAATGACCCCCGGATATCAGGGTATGCGGCCATTGAGGTTCTTTGTTGCGTTTTTAATGGCTGCCCAAACGGTATCTAGCAAATGTTCTTACTTCTGGCTGGTCATGCACAATAGCAGCATCTTAAAAATCAAGAAAAATGCACTTTATTTCTCAGTCTTTACCAGCTTTTTGTTGTAAACAGCGGTTTCTGTTACAATTTTCAGGTTATACAAACCATTCGCTAATCCATTCAGCATTAACCGGTACTGGTAGGTTTGGGGTCGTACTATCCTTAACAGTTTGCCATGCACGTTGTAACAGTACACTTCCTTTACAATATCGTTGGTTGTTATCAGTACATAGTTGCCTGCAGGGTTAGGCGCAATGCTGTACCACGCACCATTGGCATTGCTAACATGCTCCGTTTTACTGTAATGAAAGTGGCCATCCTTATCAACCTGCCGGATACGGTAGTAATTAATGCCGCGTAAGGGATTAACATGAAGCCATCGGTAAGCTTTGCTTAATGCCAAATTACTTTGGGCTTCCAGCTTTGCCAGTTCAGTAAACGCAAGCCCATCGGTACTGTGCTCAATAGTGTAATGGCTGCAGTTTACCTCGCTGGCAACACGCCATACCAGTTCAACTGCTTTACCTTTCATTCCGGCTGAAAAAGAAAGCCATTTTACTGGCAATGTACTGCTCGCCCAGGCCAGCGAAAAATCGCCAAATGTTGAGAAAGGGATTGTTGAAGTAATAGTACCTGTATCTATATGGGTAGCCGCTCCGCCAACATCAACCCAGTTTCCATTGCCATCATGTTTTACAATACGCAGGCGTGCTGTGTCGTGCAATACTTCGTCTGCTGCAATGTACGACAGGGAAACGGTGCCTGTTGTTACTGTATCAGGCCTGGCGGGTATGCTTCTCTCATTTTCAATTTGCCAGTAACCAGTATTGATTAATTTGCTTATGCTGGTGGGCAGGTTATAAGTTGGCGGCGGCTTGCTAACATAGCGGGCCTTAAAATAATTTTCCGGCACATATCCCCGGCGTTGTATTTGCAATGTTACGGGCTTAAAAGTAGTACCGTAGCCCGCCGGAAACCAGAAATTCTCTGTAGAATTTACAATTAAGCCGGCCGTTTCTGAAGGAAATTTTATAAAGCCATCAATAAAACTTGAATTGTTACCACCGTGTAACATAGCCTTCCTTTGATAAATACCGCAACTCAAATCATTTTTATCTTCAACCTTTACCACTCCATTTTTTAATTGCAGGTATGATTCTACATTAAACCCAGAGTTAACATACAAAGCACCCTGAGCCTGCATAATCAGGTACTTTATGCTGGTAGGTCCGCCGCTTACAGTTACCCCATTACCATTTTGAAAAAATACGGAATCAAAACCGCACTCCTTAATGCAGGTTATTGCTTGCGGCATTGATCCGTCAATGTAAAGCGGCGCCTCTATATGATAACCCATTGTAAGCCCGCCACGCAGCAATATTGATCCTTTGCCGTCAATCCTGCCATTAGAGATCAATTCTACGTCTCCATCGGCAATAAGGTCAAAGCCTGTACCGTCCATTAGGGTCAAAGAAAAAGACTTACTCACCAGTTTAGCTCCGCCTTGCACCCATACCTGGTCAAGCCTTAGCTCTGCTGTATCTATGGTTACAGTATGGCCGGTTTGTATAATAATGCTATCATCACCATATAGGGGAAAAGCCTGGGCCTGCGTAAATTTTCCATCATCCTCTTTCACTTCCCAGGTTGTGGCACGGTTAAATTTGCCGCTTATTCTTGACCGGTACACTTTAGGCTTAAAGCAGGATAGAATAGCATCCCAGGTACCTACATTACCGCCGCCAGAGCGGAACTTAAATGTAAGCGGGCCATTTATTGAATGATAATCATGATTAAGGATAGGTTGGTTCCATTTTGAAAATGCATTAATAAGCTCGTTTTTAGCATTAGCATCGGAGCCGCCATACAGGAACAAAGTGTCGTTGGTTTCATATATTACATCACGGTGCTGTACCTGGAAGGCACTGAAATTTACTTTCAGCTTGCTGCCAGGTTTTGCCGGGTAAATTGTTTTTGTCCAGCGTTCATTTGGTTTATATGATGTATCTGCATGGCCGCCGGAAGGGTAGAAATAACTAAAGCAGGTGGTGTCATTATTATTATTGTTAAGCTTTATTGAACAGTCTTTCACTTTGAAAATGGCCGAAGTACTACCACAACCTCCTCTTCCGGCGGTAATTTTTACCTGGTAACGACCTGTTCTGGGTGCAATGTAAAAACTGTCTTTGGCATCGGGTATTATTTTACCGTCCACCATCCACTGGTAATGATAATTAGCATTTTTTGTTGCGGATAACCTTACTGATTCACCCTCACAAATGGAATCTTTTGGCGCTGCTATTTTAATTGCTGGTTTGCCTGCGCCTGGGGTTATCTTTATAGAACTTACGGCCACATTGCCGCAATAATCTTTTACCGTAAGGGTATAAGTAGTTTCCTTCAAGGGGTTTGCTAAAGGGTTCGCATCTTTGCTGTTTGACAAATACTCTGATGGAGACCAGGTATAATCATAGTTGCCGCCGCTTATAGAGGTGGCACCCACTACGCTGAAATCCCCTACCGCTCCTTTAACTGTTGTGTTAAGTGTTAGCGTGTCCATCTCCCGCAGGTCTGCGCCCTGATTCACGCCATCCCAACTATAATAATATGTGCTTAGGTAAAGTTTGCCGTTCAGCGGGTCAAAACCGCCATCAAGCCGGTAAATATCCTCGCCATAATTAAGGTAAGCAACATCACCGTAAGAAGAGCCTGTATGCTTGTCTAATCTCACAATCCCATTATCATAAAGTCCATTATCGTATTTATAATAAAAAGCAAACAATGTACCATTACTGTTAAAGGCTATCCATGATATCAAACCTGGGGCATTTACCGGTGTTCTTACGATGGCAATGCCAGTTATTAGGTCTACGGTATAAAGATAACTGTGGTAAGACTCGTCATGAGCAACTGCGTATAATTGTTTGGATACAGGGTCCCAGGCCAACCCTGTCCAGGAAACTTTGTTACTTGATAAACCAGCTTTAAAAACAAGCTTTGCGATAAATGTTTGTTCGCGGGTAATAGTGTCCATCCGTATTAGGTTGCCAGTGCGGGTGAGCAGGTAATAGCCCAATGGGGTAAAATCTCCGGTGCAATCGGTATTTTCGGTAATGGCTGGCAGCGGTATAATGCTATCCAGGCTATAATCACGTGGGTTTTCTGTATCAAATTTCAGTAACCCTCCATCGCTAGGAGTTTCCCGGAAATAGACACCATACCCCCGCTTTTTACCTACTATTTTAACTCCACCTCTTGCGGAGGGCATACCTCCTATGCGTACCGCTTCTCCACCGGTACAAATGGATACTGGCCCACCAGCATCTGCTATCAGGCTGTCCGCTTCCGGTGCTGTTACAGTAATAGGGGCAGATACGGCTGTGCAACCGTTAGAATGCGTTACCGTTACGTCATATGTTCCCGCTTCTTTAGCTATAAACGTAGTCCTGCTGCTATCATTAGCCACTCCATTAAAACGCCATTGATAGGCCGCCATTGCAGATGGGTTTAATACACTGAGTTCAACCGAAGTACCCTTGCAAAGCATGGTACTTGCAGCAGTAGCCTCAACTGTGCAAAATAAGCCGCTGATAGCAGCCTGTACGGCCTTATAAGCATTTACAAGGCCATAGCCTACTTCGTCATTCCATATGCCTGCGGGGTTGCCTTCTGTCATTTTAAAATTATAGCCCGAAATTTTATCGCAGCTTGTTTCCATTGCCATCCTTGCTTCCGTTGCAGTTAGTTCCGGGTTGGCAGATAAAATCAATGCCATCACACCAGCCGCATTAGCACAGGCCGAAGATGTACCAGTGAATATTTGTATATAGTCGCCGTAGTTATTGTACCCATCCTTTCCTGAAATATCGGTAGTTGATATGGATACCCCAGGCGCTACCACATCCAGTCCGGCGCCATAATTTGAACCCCAGTCATCATTTGCACTGTTGCAATCATGAGGGAAATAAGACTTGCGTAGCAAGCACTGGTTAATGGCGCCTACTGCTATTACCAATGGATTGCTGGCAGGATAATCAACTGCGCCATTTTCATTACCTGATGCAAATAAAAGTATTGCCCCTTTACCATCACGGCCTTGTTTTGCCGCACGTTCAATAGCATCGTTTACAACACCCGAAAGCATGCTGGCCGTCCATGAGTTGCTAATAATCGCTGCGCCATTTTGCCAGGCATAATCTAAACCGGCCGCTATGGAAAAATCAGTTACAAAGTTGCCGCTCCAATCCATCATGTTAACAGGTATAATCTTACAATCAGGTGCAATACCTGCCACACCAATGCTATTGTTAGCTATAGCGCCAACAATACCTGCACAGGCTGTGCCATGACCTCTCAATGTGTATATTGGCCGGCCGTCACCAGGGTTGGAGGTAAGGGTGGTGCAATCAAAACCCTGTAGCAGGTTAGCTTTTAAATCTGCGTGACCGGTATCCACACCTGTATCCATAATAGCAATTTTAATATCGGTACTACCAGTGGTAATAAGCCAGGCGCTATCTACACTCATACCTCCACCATTGTTTTTATGTGCCCATTGACTGAAGTATAAGGAATCATTGGGCGCTCCGGCAAAGGCGTTATGTGTTCTGAAATCCGGCTCAGCATACTCGAACAAGCCTGATTCATAAAACAGGTTGGCCATTTTTAAGGCGTCATAATCGTTAGTCTCACCAGCGGCAATAAGGTAAATGCCCTCAGCAAACGGATACTTGCTTTTTAGCACGCAATTATGTTTGGCCAGCAGACCTTGCAACTGCACTATGCCCGTACCGGGTTTTAAAGACACGATAAAATCTTCCCCGTACGTAGCCTCCTTACCCGAAATACCAGCGATTGCAGGCCTTGCAAAGGCTATCAACTTTTTATTCAACCCCGTTATAAGCCTATCAACATATACTTTAGAAACACTATTACCGGTACGCACAAACGCATGTTTACCATCGGCCAGCAGTTGCACAGAATCTTTCGTTACCCCAAATAGCTGCGCTATACCTGTTTTAGACTTTTCCTGATTTTTAAGGCCGACTGACACAAGGCCATAGATTTGGCGTAATGGTACTTTTTTGCTCTTGTAATAATAAAAAAGATTATCACCCTGCGCTGTGGCATAGATAGCAAAGCAGGCAGTAATCAATAGGAGGATCAAACGGTTATTCATACAGCATTGTTTTGGCATTTGGCCGGTTAACAATATTTGATAGTTATGCTTTAGCCTGACTTCCAGGGTTACGGGCTTAACATTACGTCTGCTTAGCTACAGCATTACCGGCCAGGCCTATCTACCAGCTTAGTACGCCAAAATTGTAGTGAGATAATATCCATGCATGTATTGTAGTATTACTGGGCACGATAGTTATGTATAAATCTATGCAGGTAAATGTAACAATTGAAGTTACTTTTAAAGTTAAGTAAAAACATATATATTGTTTTGAATGCTCCCAGAAAAAATTGATACAATAACTCTTTTCTACAGGTATACTCCTCAGGGCTACCCTAATATTGGGGATGATTTGCGCTTAATCCATTGCCTGTTGCATTTTTTTTGAAAATATGCCAAATAGCTATCAGACTAACCTAAAACAGAACGGCGCATTCTGAAAAATTGCCGGGGCTCGTGCGCTGTCAAATGATATAAAAAGATCAAAAAAACAGTGGTTCGAATATTTGAAATGTTCCGATAGGCATCTTCCTGAATCTCATTTAACCCGCAAAGCTTACTTTTGCAACATACTATGGCATACTTTAACTGGAATGATAGTGTGAATTTACTAAGCAAGCTTACGCTTCGCCGTGCCTGGAATGCCACAAAAGTGTATGGCAGTTTTCAGCTTAGCAAGTTTAAAAAGAAGCCGGTGCAGTGGGGTTATCCTGTATCTATCTCGTTTGAACCCACTACATCCTGCAACCTGCGCTGCCCGGAATGCCCCAGCGGCCTAAGGGAGTTTACCAGGCCTACAGGCATGCTTAAAAAAGATTTTTTCAGGGAAACCATAGATGATATTTATAAAGACCTGCTATATCTTATTTTCTACTTCCAGGGCGAACCCTTTCTCAATCCCGATTTTTTAGACATGGTAAAGTATGCGCATGACAAGGGCATTTACACCGCTACTTCTACCAACGCCCACTACCTTACTGATGAAAAAGCAAAAAAAACGGTGGAAAGCGGTTTAGACAGGCTGATTATTTCCATAGACGGCACCACACAGGATGTTTACCAGCAATACCGTGTTGGCGGCAAGCTGGAGAAAGTGCTGGCCGGCGCCCGCAACATTGTTAAATGGAAAAAAGAACTGAAAAGTAAAACACCTTTTGTTTTCTTCCAGTTCCTGGTGGTAAAACCCAACGAACACCAGGTAGAAGATATAAAACGCCTGGCCAAAGAGATAGGGGTAGACCAGGTACGGTTTAAAACCGCACAGGTCTACGATTATGAAAACGATCCTAACCAGCTTATACCCACTACTGACAAATACAGCCGCTACCGCAAAGACAAAAACGGCAACATGCAAATTAAAAGCGGCCTCAATAACCATTGCTGGAAGCTGTGGCACGCCAATGTAATTACCTGGGACGGCCTGGTTGTGCCCTGCTGCTTTGACAAGGATGCCATGCACCGCCTGGGCAACCTTAAAATGCAGTCTTTTAAAGAAATATGGCAAAACGATAATTATAAACAATTTCGGAGCGAATTAATGACAAGTCGAAAAAATATAGATATTTGTGCTAACTGTAGTGAAGGACTGACCGTCTGGGAAGACTAAACATTACCGGTTGATTGCTTGTTTTCTGCATATCTCCTGAAAAATCTCAAACTCTGGCAACCGCCCCCGAGGATAAAGTTAACTTATGCAACATGCCATGCTTGCTTTTTAACTACGCAAAAAGCCTGCTTACAGATGATTATTACATGTAAGTGCCGTTTAAAGTGCCGGCGCAAGGGCCTGTAAATAATTGTATTTGTCGTGGCATTAATATTTTATTACCAAATAATTGTTGATGGTAATATTTAAAATAATTTGGTATATCCTTTGACATAACACCAATTCCGGCCCTGCTGAAATTATTAACCCTATTATAAAGTAAAAACATGCTAAGCCATGGGTATATCATTAGCTATTCAACAGACAGGTTACCGGAATGAGTATCAAAAAGCGATGATTAATGTTATTTACACCTCCAACTGGTTCCAGGAACGAGTAAAAAAGATTCTGGAGCATGAGGATATTACGCCACAGCAGTACAATATTCTCCGCATTTTGAGAGCTAGTAAAACACCATTAAGCACGTTACAGATACGGGAACGGATGCTTGACAAAATGAGCGACACCAGCCGCATAGTAGACAGGCTGGTAATTAAGAAACTGGTTGACAAAAAAACATCCCTGGCAGATAAGCGCCTGGTAGATGTTACCATTAACGAAGCAGGGCTTGGTTTGCTTGAAAAACTGGACCAGGAAAACGAGCAGATTGACGGCCTTGTTGGCGGAATTTCTGATGATGAGGCTAAAACGTTAAATATGCTGCTGGACAAAATAAGGAATAGGTAGCAGCGTTTTGGCTTATATCTTCGCCGCATGAACAATAGAGCAGGCTTTTTTACTTTTTCATTACCCGTTTTAATTATCCTTACAAGCCTGTCCTTGCTGGCTGGGGCTCAACCCAAATTTGAGTTTCGTGCTGTTTGGATAGCTACCGTGGAAAACATTGATTGGCCCAGTAAAAAAGGCCTGCCTGTTCAGCAGCAAAAGGCAGAATTTATCCGTATTCTTGATATGCACCAGCGCAACGGCATGAACGCGGTTATCATGCAGGTTCGTCCGGCCGCGGATGCGTTTTTTCCTTCCTCTTACGAGCCCTGGAGCGAGTACCTTACCGGACGGCAGGGCACTGCGCCCAGCCCCTACTACGACCCTCTTCAGTTTATGATAGAGGAAACCCATAAGCGTGGCATGGAGTTTCATGCCTGGTTAAATCCATACCGTGCGGTTTTCAATGTAAGCAGATCTTCAATAGCTGCAAACCATATCACCCGTGCACATCCCGATTGGTTTGTTACCTATGGAGATAAAAAATATTTTAACCCCGGCGAACCGGCGGTTATTGCCCATGTCACGGATGTGGTGAAGGATATTGTGAGGCGTTATGATGTTGACGGGATACACATGGACGATTACTTTTATCCCTACCGTATTAACGGAAGGGAATTTCCTGATGAAGCAGCATACCGCAAATATGGCAACGGACTTACCAAAGATGCATGGCGCCGCAGCAACTGCGATAGTATTGTTAAGTCAATCTACTTAGCCATACAAGCCACCAAACCGCAGGTGAAATTTGGCATCAGCCCGTTTGGGGTATGGCGCAACAGCAGCCAGGACCCCATGGGAAGCGAAACCAAAGCAGGCCAGACCAATTACGATGACCTTTACGCCGACATACTCTTATGGCTGGAAAACGGCTGGATAGATTATGTAGCGCCTCAGCTTTATTGGGAAATTGGCCACCGCCTTTGCGACTACGAAGTACTGCTTGACTGGTGGAGCAAACATACTTATGGCCGCCACCTGTATATTGGCCACGGCGTTTACCGCGTGTACGAAAACCCTACCAAAGCCTGGCGCAGCCCCATAGAAATTCCTGACCAGATAAGGTTTTTGCGGGACTATCCCGAAGTGCAGGGCAGCGTTTATTTTAGCAGCAAAACTTTTGAGTATAACCCCAACGGCTGGTGCGACAGCCTGCGTGAGAACTATTACCGCTACCCGGCCATTGTACCGCCCATGCCCTGGAAGGATACTGTATTGCCTTTAAAACCAGCCATTGTAAATGCTACCGATGGCACCGGCAGTTTTGCCGGTAAAGTGCTTAAAATTGATGCAGGGGAAATTGTAGCTGACAGCACCGTAAAAGCCTATGCAGTGTATTGCTCCAACAACTTTAGTACGCTGGGCCAGCAACTGTGGTATGTTTTTGCCTGTCAAGGCAAAAAAACACTTGCGTTTGACATATGGGCCAGCAGCATTCCGCCGGAGTGGAACAATTGCTACGTTGCTGTAAGCAGCATCAGCAGGAATAATAATGAAAGCCCGCTGAGCAATGTGGTGGAATACATTAAGACAAACAGGGGATGGATGCTACCCAGGCAGTAAAACACAGTCTGCTTTTTACAATTTCACACCACCTGCCAATGCGGAAAATGTTTCAGCGCTATCAAACCATTGCCGTCTTTTTGCCAGGCATAGCAATAGCTGCCATTGGTTACGCATAAGTAATTAACCGGCATAGCCATGTTATACATAAGCACCTGCTTTAACACGGCCTCAGATAAATCAACATGCATCTCTTTGCATTCAACCAGCATCAGCGGCTCATTGTTTTTATAAATAAGTATGTCGCAGCGTTTCTTTATATCGTTTAGCAGCAGCTCTTTTTCAATACCTATAAGCGAAGCAGGATACAATTGTACCTGCAGCAGGTACTGAACAAAATTCTGCCTTACCCATTCTTCAGGTGTAAGCCTTACCCATTTTTTCCGCACTTCATCAAAGATGTATTCTTTGTTATCTTCCTGTTTAATGCGGTAATTGTGTGGCGGGTAATGTATCTTCAGCATAAGGCAAAAGTAAAGGCTGGCAGCGAACAGGCAACAGGTGTCGCCCCGGGTGAGGGATTGCAGCGGTTACCCCGCTGAAGGCTTTGTGCGGCGGCTTTGTGGCGGAGTAATAGCGGAAAGCCCGACCCCTTGCGCAGCTTGGGGGCACCCCCAAGTACGAAATCTGAAGTACGAAGTACTTTTTTATGTAAGATGTTTGATGTGGGATGTAAGATGTACCTGCACCGGCTGCCGCACAATGTCATTAAGTTAAGCTGTCAGCCTGAGCCTGTCGAAGGCGGATTGGTAAAAAAGCGGCTTACATAACCCCGGTTTCGACAAGCTCAACCTGACATTCCTTCCTTAACTTAATGACATTGGGCTGCCGCATGTGCTAACAATATCGCCAATGCAATAACGGCCTGCTTATATTTGCAGAATTTATCTATACATAACCCTTCATTAACCTCAAACATCAGGATATGAAAACAAAAGAAGAAATTATAACCAATTGGCTGCCCCGCTATACCGGAGAAAAACTGGAAAATTTTGGCAAATACATACTGCTTACCAACTTTAGCAATTATGTGCAGCTTTTTGCGAAGTGGAATAATGTGAAAGTTATTGGCCACGATAAGCCTTTTCAGTGCGCTACGGCAAATGGTATCAGCATCATCAATTTCGGCATGGGCAGCCCCGGCGCCGCCACGGTGATGGATTTGCTGAAAGCGATAGACCCTGAAGCCGCGCTGTTTTTGGGCAAATGTGGCGGATTAAAAAAACGCAACAAACTGGGCGACCTTATACTGCCCATAGCAGCCATAAGGGGCGAAGGAACTTCCAACGATTATTTTCCGCCGGAAGTGCCTGCACTGCCGGCTTTTGCTTTGCAAAAAGCCATTTCAACCACCATACGCGATTACCAGGTTGATTACTGGACAGGTACGGTTTACACCACCAACCGCCGCGTTTGGGAACATGATGAAACTTTTAAAGCCTACCTGCAACGCATAAGGGCTTATGCCATAGATATGGAAACGGCCACTATTTTAATGGTGGGCTTTGCCAACAAAATACCTACCGGCGCTCTGTTGCTGGTTAGCGACCAGCCGATGATACCCGAAGGCGTTAAAACAGAAGAAAGCGATAAAAAGATTACCAGCAAATACGTGGAACAACATTTAAAAATTGGCATTGACTCCCTGAAACAACTGATTAATGGAGGTTTAACCGTAAGACACCTGCGATTTTAATGCCGCCACCACTTTTAACCATACAAAACCTTTCGGTTGGTTTTACCGGCAGCAACGGCACAACAAACGCCCTGCATGATATAACTATTGAAGTTAACCGTGGCGAACTGGTAGCCATTGTTGGTGAATCCGGATCGGGTAAATCTGTTACCTCTTTATCCATTCTTCAATTGCTGCCCACGCCGCCTGCAGTTTACAGCAGCGGGAAAATATTGTTTACCGACAACGACAGCACAACTGATTTATTAAAAGCCAGCCCCGCGGAAATACGGGAAGTACGCGGTAACAAGATAGCCATGATTTTCCAGGAGCCAATGACATCGCTAAACCCGGTGTACACCTGCGGCAACCAGGTAACAGAGGCGATACTGGCACATAAAAACCTGCCGGCAGAAGAAGCACGACAGCAGGCGCTGGAGCTTTTTAAAAAAGTACAGTTGCCCTACCCTGAACTGATTTACAATAAATATCCCCATGAGATAAGCGGCGGCCAGAAACAACGCGTAATGATTGCCATGGCCATGAGCTGCCAGCCCTCTCTGCTGATATGTGATGAGCCTACCACCGCACTGGATGTAACTGTGCAACAAAACATCCTGGAACTTATTAAACAACTGCAGTTGGAAAACAACATGGGCGTGATATTTATTTCTCACGACCTGGGCGTAATTGCCAACATTGCAGACAAGGTGGTAGTAATGTATAAAGGCCGTATTGTGGAACAAGGTATGGCCGGGCAGGTTTTTAAACATGCTGCACACCCTTACACAAAGGCTCTGCTGGCATGCAGGCCGGCGCTTTATGATAAGCATGAACGCCTGCCGGTAGTAAAAGATTTTTTGCCCGAAGAAAATACAGCACCAGCAACCCCTGCAAAGGCTGCAGAGATAAAACCGGTTGTACATCATACTTTCCGGCAGCCATTGTTATCTGTACACAACCTGCGGGTATGGTATCCTGCTGAAAAGAATTTTTTTGGCAAACCGCTGAGCTATATAAAAGCGGTGGATGATATAAGTTTTGAAGTGTACAGTGGAGAAACCATAGGCCTGGTGGGTGAATCCGGCTGCGGCAAAACTACCACCGGCCGGGCCATTGCCGGCTTGTTGCAGCCTACAGGCGGCAACATAGTTTTTGACGGTGAAGACCTTGTTACCGCCGGCAAGGCTGTGTGGAAAAAGATAAGGAAAGACATACAGATTATTTTCCAGGACCCCTACTCTTCGCTTAACCCACGCAAAACAGTTGGAGAAGCCATAGCAGAGCCATTAAAAGTGCATAACCTGTACGCATCTGCCGCCCAACGCAGGGAATATGTAATGGCCCTTTTGCAAAAAGTAAGCCTGCTGCCGGAACACTATAAGCGCTACCCGCATGAGTTTAGCGGCGGCCAGCGCCAGCGCCTAGTAATAGCCCGTGCCCTGGCATTACAGCCCCGCTTTATTATTTGCGATGAAAGTGTATCCGCACTGGACGTAAGCGTTCAGGCACAGGTGCTTAACCTGCTGAACGATCTGAAGAAAGAACTGGGCTTTACCGCCATTTTTATATCGCACGATTTATCTGTGGTAAAATACATCAGCAACAGGATTATCGTAATGAACAAGGGCCGCATAGAAGAACAAGGCAATGCAGAAGACATCTACTACCGACCAGCCAATGCTTATACACAAAAATTAATAGCGGCAATACCGGCCATGCCTTATTAGGCAGGCAATACCCGCTGCGCCTTACCGTATTAAAACAAGTGTTCCTTTCATAAGTTCCTGCACATTGCCATCGCCTGTATAACTGAAGGTATAAATGTACGTGCCAGGGGGCTGCTGCGTACCATTAACAGAACCATTCCATCCTTGCTGAAAATGATTGGTTTCAAAAATTTTTTTACCCCAGCGGTTATAAATGCACAATAAAGACTTGCCGGAAGGGATAAGCCCCAGTGGCCTGAAAACGTCATTTAACCCATCCGCGTTAGGCGTAAAAGCGCTGGGCAGCCATACGTTGCAATATCCTTTGCTTATGAGTACGGAAGTATCTGTATAGCAGGAATCAGACGTGGATATATGTATGCGGTTAACGCCTTCCGCTACATTGGTAAACAGTCCGCTGTTATTGGTAATGCTGTTGTTTAAGGTATAGGTATAATCAGCCGCATTGCCCGGCATGGTTACCTGTATAAAAGAAGGAATGTTGCTACCCAGGCAAATGTTGCGCTTTTCCAGCTTATCTATCACAAGCCCTGCCACTTCCCCGTTTTCGGCGCTGCTGGCGGCGTCAAAATACTCCCCCTGTAAAGTGCAGCGGTTGCCAAGCGGTTTCCTGTTTTCCATATCCAGTTCAACAAGCTGCGTAGTACCTGCAGATGCCGCCAATGCAAACACTTTGTTGGTATTGCAACTGCCGGAAATGCTGGTAAGGCCATATACATTAAACTGCGGCAGCTTCATGTACTCCCGGCTTACTGGTGTGGGCTCCAGGGTTATTTCAAGAATCATATCCGGTAAGGCAGCCAGGTACAGTTTGTTGTTATAAAAAATCATATCACCGGCAGGCGAAACCGGCAATGGAAATACCTGGAACGTTTTATTGTAAGGGTTAACTTTTATAATAGCGCCATCCGCGGCGCCGTACAGTATTCCATCCGGGCCAACAGTAAGGGAATTAACCATGGCCATATCCATCACCTTCTCGCACTTTGAAGTATTGCTGAGAAAGGTTCTGAACAAACCGTTGGCCGAGAGTATATACAAGGTATCCGAAGAAATAGCAATGGAAAAAAAATCAAGCATGCAGGGTATGGATATATTACGTACACTACAGCCCGAAGAAGTTACCGTTATCTCTCGTACGCCGTTAGGCAGGTTGGCATAAAATTTTTGCCCGCTGCTTTGTGCAGTAAAAGCAATCAATAGAATAAGAAAGGCAACAAATGTTTTTAAAGGCTGCATATGTTAACAATCAAAGGCCAATTGTTCCTGTGAATGTAATATATATCGCCAGTATATACAGCAGGTAATGTATAAACCGTGGGTAACGGCGTACCATTGCACAACTATGCCGTATAACCGGTTAATTAAAGGGTAAAAATTTTTCCTGCTGCACCTGCTGCAATATGGGGGCAACAGGGTTAAGTGTGTAGCCGTTCAATACCTTTTCATACAGGCTTACATATTTACCTGCCATGTGGCCGGCGGTAAAATTATCCATAACATATTCGTGGCAAGTTTGCCTGCTATAGCTGTTAATGCGCTGTAGTGCGTATGCAAGTTCCGTGGAGCTGTGCGAAAGAAAGCCTACTTCCTCATTAACCAGTTCGGGCAGCGAACCATAAGGTGTAGCAAACACAGGGCAGCCAAAATAAAGGCTTTCAATAATGGCTATGCCAAACGGTTCGTGCCAGCGTACGGGAAAAAGCATGGCCTTGGAGTTGTTGATGATGCGGTTCTTTTCCTCCCCGCCTTTCATGCCGTAAAAATGTACACGGGGGCTAAAAGTAAGCCTGATACCCTGGTTAAAATTAAACCTCACCCCTCCTACCACATGCAGCGGTAAGCGGGCTTTGGCGGCCACTTTTATAGCGCCCCTTACATTTTTTACACGCCAGGCGGCATCCCCCAAAAAATGAATGTATTTTCTTGCGTTATCCAGCACGGGTACGCCATAATCTTCAGGGTCAATACCGTTATGCACAAATATGTTACTGCCAAACCTTGTGGCGTGATTAGCAGACACAAAGACAGTATTTACATCCAGCGGTTGACGGTGGTTCATATTGCCATGCATGGTAATAATGTACGGCAGTGCCGGCTGCTCGCTGGCGCCGTGGTTAAGGTGAATAACATCCACTCCCGCCGGCACCTGGCTGTTTAATGGCTGCGCCGGGTTGTATTCATACACATCAGCAAAAGGGCAATGCGAGCCTTTTGCCACCAGGTACGATACTTTGTGCCTCATTTTTACAAGGGCCTTGCCCAGCCACCAGATAACCCTTTCTGTCCCGCCATATTTTAGCGCCGGTATAACGGTATTGTTAACAATAAGTACGTGCACAAAACAATTTTATGTGCGGAAATATAAGTACAAAGTTTTACCCATTTAAAATAACAGGAAATTTTGGGGGTGTCCCTCGTACCTCGGGCCGGGCTTTCCGCTATTACTCCGGCGCAAAAGCTCTGCTGCCAGGGCCTCACCGGGGTAACCGCTTCAATCCCTCACCCGAAAGTGTAACAAGCTGCATATTTGCAGGCAGGCTCAACGTCAAATATCTTTTTTGAGGCTAATTTCGTTGCGTTGATGCTATATCATTTCACAGTATTAGATGACTTTATAGAACAATTAATTTAATCACATCTTCAAGTTTAGTAAGCGTTGATGATGAAAATATAATTGCTGAGGTTACAGTAGTGCAAAAGCTCAATCAGGGCGTTAGAAAGAAACGTGTTGTATATCGTTTCTTTCTTGACTTTTTTTGTTACTTTTTTGTGTCAAGCCTGTCCCGGACTTGTTCCGGGGACAAAAAAGTAAAACAACGTTCTCACTTTACATACTGGTAAATGCGGCCTAAGTTTATTATTCTATGACTTTGCTAACTATCATCACTCACGTAGGTATTTTCATCTTTGCCATCACCGGGGCATTTAAAGCACGAACATACCGTATGGATGTTTTTGGCGCTGCGGTACTTGCATTTGTTACCGCGTATGGCGGCGGCACTGTAAGAGACCTTCTTATCAATATCAGGCCTTATTGGTTAAGCGACAATATCGCCTTGATACTTGTGTTGGCCTCAACAATCATTACTTTCTTGTTCCGGCGTAATTTCCGGCAATTCAGAAAAATCATATTCTTTACTGATGCCGCAGGCATTGGCCTGTTTACTGTGGCCGGTATTGAAAAAAGCCTGCAGGCCGGCATTGACAATGTAAACGCCATTCTTATGGGTATGATTACCGCCACGTTCGGGGGCCTGTTGGCAGATTTGCTTTGCAACACCGTACCCAACTTATTGAAGCGGGGTGAACTCTATGCCACTGCCTGCGCCATTGGCGGTATTATTTACATAGCACTTAAACAAACCGCCATCAGCGATAATGCCAACCTGCTTATTTGCGTGCTTATCATTGTGGGCATAAGAATTTATTCCAAGCGTAAAAGGTTAATGCTACCGGATATATAATTCAATGTCGTTAAGCTGTCAGCCTGAGTTCCGAAACTTCGGAATCGAAGGCGGATTGGTAAAAAGCGGCTTGCATAACCCGGTTTCGACAGGCTCAACCTGGCATTCGTTTCTTTAACCAAACGACATTGATATATAATTGCCTGTTTGCGCAGGGTTCGCCTGCAAATAATTTTTTTGTTCCTTTCACATTCAGCCCTTTATCTTTGCGCCCAGTTCTTTAAAATACTTATCAAGAAAGGCAGAGGGAATTGGCCCGATGAAGCCTTGGCAACCCTTGCAGTTAACTCAACTGTAAGAAGGTGCCAACTCCATCCCGTTGTTATGCACAGCATGGCAGGTACGGGAAGAGATAAGTCAGAGTACAAGTTTGAAATAACTGCCTCAAGATATTCAAGCCTGCCTGACTTACCAGGCAGGCTTTTTTTATGATGAGCAGGTAACAGGTAATAGTAGATACAAAAGTATTCAATCCTTCAAATTCAGTATTCCTTGTTCCTTGTTCAATATTTTCCTCCGCTTCCTTCCCTACAAGTTTTTACAGAACCTGTCTAAACAACCATTTTTAACCGCTTCACAACTTAACAAACCAGTGAAGCAAAATTCATGTTCAAATGAGCACAGCCACTCAAATTATTCACAGCATCCCCGTAGATGCGCAAACAGGGGCCATAGCGGTTCCCATTTATCAAACCAGCACTTTTGTACAGGAAGCGCCGGGCGTTAACAAAGGTTATGATTATGCCCGCAGCGGTAACCCTACACGTGCCGCACTGGAAGACATTATCGCCAAACTGGAAGAAGGCAGCACCGGTGTTGCTTTTGGCAGCGGTTTAGCCGCTATAGACGCCGTTGTAAAGCTGCTGGAAAGTGGCGATGAAATACTGGCTGTAGATGATATCTACGGCGGCGCTTTCAGGCTCTTCACGCATATTTACGGTAAGTTTGGCATCAAGGTAAATTATACCGATACCACCAATGTTGAAAACGTATTCAACGCGGTTACACCTAATACAAAACTTATCTGGATTGAAACGCCCACCAACCCCACCCTAAAAATTTCCGACATAGCGGCCATTGCAAAAATTGCCAAAGCACACAACTGCCTGCTGTGCGTGGATAATACTTTCGCCTCTCCGGCCCTGCAAAAACCGCTGAAGCTGGGTGCAGATATCGTAGTGCATTCCGCCACCAAATACCTGGGCGGCCACAGCGATTTAATTGCAGGCCTGGTAGTAGCCAAAAACAAAGAATTGGGCGATAAGCTGAAATATATACAAAATGCCAGCGGGGCTATTTTATCGCCCTTTGATAGCTGGCTGGTAATACGCGGCATTGAAACGTTAAACTTAAGGGTAAAGCAGCATTGTGCCAACGCACAGGCCGTAGCCGGATGGCTGCAGCAGCACCCGGCGGTTGATAAAGTGTACTATCCCGGCTTAACATCGCATATAAACCACCAGGTAGCCAAAAAGCAATCAAAAGGGTTTGGCGGTGTGGTGTCTTTTACGCTTAAAAACGATAGTGAACAAGCTGCCACAAAGGTGGTAACCAACACCAGGTTGTTCAAGCTGGCAGAAAGCCTGGGCGGGGTTAAAAGCCTTTTATGTCACCCGGCACAAATGACGCATAAATCAATCCCTGCTGAAAAAAGAAGAAGCGCAGGCGTTGCAGATAGCCTGGTAAGGCTGTCCGTGGGGCTGGAAGAGGTAGAAGATTTAATTGCCGACCTTGATCATGCACTGGGCTTGGCCACAAGCGCAGCAGAAGCTGTGGCTGCACAAACAATAGCCGGTGTTGACCGTTAAATAAATGGATTGATGAATAAGTTGTAAAACGGAGAAAAAACTTAGAAATCAGAAAAAATCTCTATTAAATTTGTAGGATTACGATTATGAAACAAGCAGCAACACAGTTACCTTTTACCATCGCGGCCACAGGCTGTTGTTGTTGTATGCCTTAAGGCATGCTTGTTTCATGTTTCCTTGCCAGGATATCGCCCCCACAAACCAAACTTCGTTGTACAATTAATAACATTCATCACTCCTTAAAAAAAATGCCATGAGCAAATTACATTTCGAGACGCTGCAATTGCATGCGGGCCAACAGATTGACCCCACTACCAAAGCACGTGCAGTACCCATTTATCAAACTACTTCCTACGGATTCGACAATGCCGAACATGCCGCCAACTTATTCGGGCTGCGTGCCTTTGGCAACATATATACCCGCATTATGAACCCGACCACTGATGTGTTTGAACAACGCATGGCTGCGCTGGAAGGTGGTGTGGCCGCACTGGCTACCGGCAGCGGCCAGGCTTCGCAATTTTTGGCGATACAGAATATTTTACAGGCCGGCGACAATTTTGTTTCTACTTCCTATTTATACGGCGGTACTTATAACCAGTTTAAGGTTTCATTCAAAAGGCTGGGCATTGAAGCCCGGTTTGCCGATGGCGACGATGTAGAAAAATTTGTTCCGCTGATTGATAAGAATACAAAGGCCATTTACCTGGAAACCATTGGTAACCCAAGGCTGAATATTCCAGACTTCGAAAAGTTCGCCACACTGGCAAAAGAATATGATTTACCGTTAATCGTTGACAATACATTTGGCGCAGGGGGCTACCTGTTCCGGCCTATTGAATGGGGCGCCAACATCGTGGTGGAATCTGCCACCAAGTGGATTGGTGGTCATGGCACTACCATCGGCGGGGTTATTGTAGACGGCGGCAATTACAACTGGGCCAACGGCAAATTCCCGCAGTTTACAGAACCTTCAGAAGGTTACCATGGCCTAAAATTTTGGGATGTATTTGGAGAAGGTAACCCGCTGGGGCTTCCCAACATCGCTTTTGCCATACGTGCAAGGGTAGAAGGCTTACGTGATTATGGTGCCTCGCAGGCGCCTTTCAACTCCTTCCTCTTGTTGCAGGGTTTGGAAACATTGTCGCTGCGGGTAGAACGCCATAGCCAAAACGCTCTGGCACTGGCACAGTGGCTGGAGCAGCATCCTTCTGTTGAGTATGTATGGTATCCCGGCTTGCCAAGCAGCCCTTACCATGATTTGGCAAAGAAATACTTAACCAATGGGTTTGGCGGCGTATTGCAGTTTGGCATTAAAGGCGGAAAAGAAAAAGCGGCACAGCTAATTGACGAGTTGAAACTGGCCAGTCACTTAGCCAATGTAGGCGACGCTAAAACACTGGTAATACATCCTGCTTCTACCACGCATGAACAATTGAGCGAGGAAGAACAGATTGCCAGCGGCGTATTGCCCAACATGGTCCGCATAAGCACAGGCATTGAACATATCGATGACATCAAAGCAGACTTTGAGCAGGCATTTCAAAAAGTGCATGCGCCGCAGTTTGCGCTCAATTAAGTGAGTGGGGAGTGGTGAATGGCGAGCGGGGGAAAAGGACAGGCGTTTATTGCTGAAGCAGGCCCCATAGGGGCGTCATGTTAGTAGCAGCAGTTTGGTATGAGACAGCAAGCGGAGCGCCGTAGGTGCGATATGTAAAAAAAGATAGATCAATAAAGTTCTTTGCAAGTATTATTAACAATTGGCAATGGGAATTTTATGGGCCCGGCAGGAGCAATACCTATTAAACTTCCGTTGCGTCGCACTCTTGTACGTTCGGAATATTACTGAGCAAAGCGAAGAAGATTATCTGAACCAGGATTTAAGATTGGAAAGCTATTTTTTTGAGGCAGCCGTTTAAGAACGGGATAAATGGTGGTACTCTTTGGCTAAAGCCAATCCTTGCTCCATTTTCCTTAACCCAAGGCTTAAGCCTTGGGTTAGAAGTAAGAAGGCTTATTTGCTTTAGCCAAAGTGTTAGCAAACAAAAGCAATCAGATGAATCAGCAAATTCAGTTCAAAATCCTGGTTCATACAATTGCCCAGTAGAAATACCGAACGTACAAGTGAGTGACACAACGGAAGCATCATAGTAGCAATGCAGGCGGGACACAAATAGTGAGTAGTGAATAGTCAGTAGTGAGTAAACGTGAGGTTACAAACTCACCATTCACTACTGGCCACTCACTCTAACGGTTCACATATAAACACAACAACAAATTGCAAGCGAAGATTTTTGAACACGAAGAATCATTTACCCTGGAAAGCGGCAGAACGGTGCCGGGGTTTCATTTGGCGTACACCACGCTGGGGCAATTAAATGCGGATAAGAGTAATGTGGTATGGGTGTTTCATGCATTAACGGCCAACAGCAACCCTGCGGAGTGGTGGCCCGGCCTGGTGGGTGAACAAAAACTGTTTGACCCTGAGAAACATTTTATTGTATGCGTTAACATGCCCGGTAGTTGCTATGGCAGCATCAGCCCGCTGGATAACGACCAGCAAACAGGCAAGCCCTACTATCACAACTTTCCTTTGTTCACTACAAGGGATATGGTAAGGGCGTACAAGTTTTTAAAAAAACATTTAGGCATCAGCAAAATACAGGTGGGCATCGGCGGCTCTATGGGCGGCCAGCAATTGCTGGAGTGGGCCATTGAAGAACCGGAACTGTTTGAATTTATTTTCCCGATAGCCACCAATGCGGAACATTCATCGTGGGGTGTAGCGTTTAATGCTTCGCAACGCTGGTGTATTGAAAACGATGCAACGTGGAAAGAAAGCCATGTGGATGCCGGCCTGGAAGGCATGAAGATTGCACGTTCCATCGCATTGATATCGTACAGGCATTATGAGACTTACCATAAATCCCAACACGGCTTTACTACTGATACCGAAGCATTGGGCGTAGATAAGCAGGTATTTAAATCTGAAACTTACCAGCGCTACCAGGGCGAAAAATTAGCTAAGCGTTTTAATGCGTTTAGCTATTATTTTTTAACCCAGGCAATGGATAAACATAACGTGGGCCGTGGCAGGGAAAGTGTACGTACGGCACTGCAAAGCATAAAAGCAAAAACATTGGTAATAAGCATTTCGTCAGACATACTGTTTCCCACCAGCGAACAGGAACTGATTGCAGCTTATATACCCAATGCCCAGCTAAGTGTAATTGATTCTTATTACGGCCACGACGGCTTTTTGCTGGAGTATGAAACAATAGAAACGCTGGTGAAAGACTTTGTGGAAAGCAAACCCCCGGCCCCTAAAGGGGAGTTGGAGAAACAGGTGACAGGGTAAGTGGCTGGTAAAAAGCTCTGCGAAGTCTCCGGACTTCGCAGCACTATGAAACGAGTCTCTGACTCGTAGGTCATAGAAAATGGAAGTCTCCGACTTCCTTCATACAATTTCGAAGTCCGGAGACTTCGAAGAGCAAATAACAAAAAACATAAACAACCCGGGACCAGGTAAACTGGTAACCGGTAACATCAAAAATATGGGAACAGATAAAAAACTCGTGATTGGCTTATTTGGTTTTGGCGTAGTAGGCGAAGGGCTGTATCGTGTATTGCACCAAACGCCTTCGTTAAAAGCCGAGATTAGAAAGGTATGTATTAAACACCCGGGCAAAAAAAGAAATGCGCCGCTGGAGCTGTTTACAACAGAAAAGAATGATTTACTGTTTGATACGGACATCAACGTTATTGTAGAAGTAATTGATGACGCCGACGCGGCTTTCGACATTGTGCAAACAGCCTTTAAAAACGGGAAAGCGGTAGTAAGCGCCAGCAAGAAAATGATTGCCGAGCACCTTACGGAAATTCTGCAACTGCAGAAAGAAACAGGCTTACCTTTTCTTTGCGAAGCAGCGGCATGCGCCTCCATACCCGTGATACGCAACCTGGAAGAATACTACGATAATGACCTGCTGCATGGCATTAAAGCCATAGTAAATGGTTCTACTAATTTCATACTGACCAAGATGTTTGAAGACAAGCTGGATTACAGCGAAGCCTTATTGCTTGCACAACAGCTTGGCTTTGCAGAAAGCAATCCTGCACTGGACGTAGAGGGTTATGATGCAGTTAATAAATGGACCTTCCTGCTAACCCATGCCTATGGCATCATTCCTAAAAAAGAAGACCTTTTATTTACCGGCATCCAAAACATACTGTTGACAGATGCCAACGTAGCCAGGGAAAAAAACTACGATATTAAGCTTGTGGCGCAGGCGCAAAAGCTGAAAAACGGCAAAGTGGCTGCCTTTGTTTTACCCCAGTTTGTAACACACGATGACCATTTAAGCTTCGTAAAAAACGAATACAATGGGGTGGTAATCGAAAGTGGCTTTGCTGACAAACAATTCTTCTACGGCAAAGGCGCCGGCAGCTTTCCAACAGCATCGGCTGTACTGAGTGATATATCTGCATTGCGTTACGACTATCATTATGAATACAAAAAATTGTATTACCACACGCCCGGTGAACTGTCGCATGATTTTTTTGTAAAAGCCTATGTAAGCTTTAACCAGTTGGCCGATGTACCTAAGGAAGATTTTGAGTGGATTGAAGAATGGCATGGCGGGCAGGAACGCAGCTACTTTGTAGGCGTTATCCATTTTGAAAAACTGGTAAAAGACCATTGGTGGAAGCAGCATGGCGTATCGCTGATACTTACACCGGATTCCATTATTGAAAATATCGAAATACGCAACCTGAAAAAGCGTAGCCTTGAGCTGGCAGGCATAGTTTAGGCGCTAAAAAAATATGTGTCTGGCGCCTTGCAGGCGCCAGACACATACACATCACTTGTAAAACTTCCACTGGGTGGCAAAATCTTTGTCCAGCGGTTGGTTGGTAAGTATGGCCCTTATCATTTCTACCGGCATCGCATTAAGGTGCATTATAGCGTCATGAAACTGTTTATAGCTCATTTTTCCACTGTCTACCAATTCATTTTTCAGCGCATAAAACTGGCGCCCGCCCGTTAGGTATGCCAACTGGTACAGTGGCGGGTAGCGGCCTTCAAAAGAACGGCGTACTTCCCCTTCTGCATTGGCACGTTCATGGTTAACACGGTCCACCAGGAAATCTATGCACTGCTGGGGTGTCCATTTACCCATGTGATAGTTAAGGGAAAAAATTATCCTTGCACAACGGTGCATATGCCAGAACAACATGCCTATGCGGTCTTCCGGGCTTTGGGGGAACTTAAGGTCCCACAGCAGTAATTCCCAGTAAAGCGACCAGCCCTCTACCCAGAACGGCGTACTGAAATCGCGGTAGGTGCGGTAACGGTCGTTCATAAAAAATTCCAGGTTATGGCCCGCAATCAACTCATGATGTACGGTAGCACGGGAAAAATGCGGATTATTGCCACGCATGCTCATCAGCTTGGCATCTTCATCCATGGTGTTGGTGGGGTAAGAAATAATAATGCTTTGCCCGCCCAAAAAGAATGGGTTTACCAGTTGCCTTTCGGGAGACATCATGTACATGCCCCATGTTTCTTCCGCCAGTGGAGGTATGGTTATCAGGTCATTCTTTTTCAAAAAGTCTATGGACTCATTGTACAGCTTCAGTATTGCTTCCGGTTGTTTGCCGGCAGGCACAAAAGTGTTCTTTACTTTTTCCATCGCCGCTTTCCAGTCGTCGCCAAAACCCATTTCACGGCTGGCTTTCAACATCTCCGCATCGCACCAGGCAAATTCTTTGTTGGCAATCTCAATCAGTTCCTCGGGGCTGTAAGGTATCATCTCGTATTTCAATTGCCTCGCAAGTTCATCACGGCCAACGGGTTGCCCCACTATACCGCTGCTATCGGGTTTGGCAATACTTTCCCGCTTCTTTTTAAACGCGGCTGCGTACACTTTCAGCAGGCTGTCCATTGTTTTGTAAGGTTGTGGCGCCCACCAGGTAAACAAGGGATCGTACCCATTGTAAAACTGGTACACGCTGGCGGCAGATTTACGTATGTTCTCGATATTATCAGCGGCATCATAAGTTGATTCAAAGCTGATGCTTTTGTCATTTTTCAGTTTTGCCTGCAGCGCTTTTACTTCGTTGCCTATGGCAAACCACTCCCTGGCAATTTTCTCACCATCCTGCTGTGTGCCGCGGCGCCTAAGTTTTTCCAGGGCAAAAATTTTGTCTGCAAAAGGCATCCAGGTTTTTACCTTTTCATAAGCTGTGGTTTTAATAGCCGCCACTTTCAGTTGTTCATCAAGGTCTCTTTTAAACAATATGTAGTCCACCTTGCACTCCTGGGACAAGCCTTTGAAATTCAACTGGCTTAACTTCTGCAGGTATTCATTATACAGCTTAACCAACCGTTCTCTTTTTTCGGGGGAGTCTGCGCCATCGCCATCTCCGCCGCGGTAGCTGAACGGAGAGTTATTATCCGCGGGTGTATAAAACCGCTGAATGGCCCTGTAATCAGCCTGGTATTTTTGCATAAGGTCGGGCATTTCCTGGCAGGGTACAAAATCATATTTGGTTTGTGCATGCAAACAGCAAATAAAGAGAAAGCCCAGTACCAGGCTACAGACATGTTTCATAAGCTGAAGTTTTTAGTGATATAATTCAAACTTATGCATTCAGCAGCACGAATTGTTTATCGCAGTTAGCGCTTAGTAAACAGGTATTAACCTAAAACAATTACCTATCGGTGAATAAAGGCTAATATTCGCCTAATGGATTAGAGAATAGCTAAGAAAAAATGAATGTGTAATTGCCCGGCATTTTATCATACAAGGTGGGCGGCTGAATAGAATTACTACAGGGCAATGGCTGCCGGATTGAAGTGGAAAGCCCGCAACCACCGGAGCTTTAGCGAAGGTGGTGAGGACTTGAAGCGAAAAGCCGGAACTGCTGCTGGCTCAAGTTTCCAAAGCCGAAAGCCCCAAAATAAAATAGCGGCCTTTACAGCCGCTATCCATAAAAAATAATTATTCCTGTAAAATTTACGCCTCCACCAGTTTCTCGCTCAACACCTTCTTTACAACAGCCTGCAGCTTTTCCCCTTTTTCTTTTAACTGTTCATCTGTCCAGGTTAAACCTATGGCGGTGGAAATACATCGGCCCAGCCAATGGTCGCTCTTGCTAAAATCCTGCGTTTGCAGTTGTAATAAGGCCTGCTTTTGCGCATCGTTGAGGTTATTAAGAGATGTGGCATTTTTCAGGTGGTCCCACTTGCGTATGTAGTGCCAGTTATTATCGTACCAGTAAAAGTTACCGGCGAGTATACCTTGCGCTTTTAACTCCGCAATCACGGCCCTGGTTAATTCTTCGGTAGGCAAAAACCAGCTAAGAAAAGTGCAGCTATCGCCAGCCTCATCAGGCACAGCCCTGAAAGTTATTTCCGGTATTTGCTCAAGATAAACACGCAGCGCTTTATTGTTCTTTTTCTGTATGGTCAAAAATGTATCCAGCTTCCTTATCTGGGCCAAACCAACCGCGGCATGCAGTTCACTAATGCGGAAGTTATAGCCCAGAAACGGGTGCAGGTCTGCACCACGGTCAACGCCGGCATGGTCGTGGCCATGGTCAGTATAATGGTCGCATTTTTTATAAACGTCTTCGCTGTTGGTCATCACAACGCCGCCTTCGCCACAGGTAATGGTTTTTACAAAATCAAAAGAAAAAGTGCCTGCATCGCCAATAGTGCCCAGCGCTTTACCCTGGTAAGTAGCGCCAATGCTCTGGCAGGCATCTTCCAGCAGCAGCAGGTTATGTTCTTTGCATATTGCCTGCAGCTCGCCAAGGTTGGCCATGCTGCCGCACATGTGCACCGGCATAATGCATTTTGTTTTAGGTGTAACAGCGCCGCGTACTGCCAAAGGGTTTAAAGTAAGGGTGTCATCTACATCCACCAGCACAGGCACGGCCCCAACGCTAAGCACAGCTTCAAAGCTGGCCACAAACGTAAAGCAGGGCATAATTACTTCATCGCCGGCCCCAATACCCAGTACGGCCATAGCCGTGGTAAGCGCTGTGGTGCCGCTGCTGGTTAGCTGCGCATATTTGCTGCCGAAGCGTTCGCAAATGGCCTGCTCCAGTTCTATGGCTTTCCAGGTACCCTTGCGGGGCCCGTCAAAACCATAACGCATTAAAATACCGGTTTCCATCACATCGTTCACTTCTTTTCTTTCTTCTTCTCCAAAAAATTCAAACCCTGGCATATCAAAAGTTTATTGGTTATACTGTTTGTTTTCAATGGGCAAAAGTAGAGAATTGTTGCCGAGGTTGAAGTTAAAATGGCAAGCGGATGATTACCGGTTACCAGCGGCTGTTCCGCTGGTTGTAAACTACTATCTTGCGTGTAGTATTAAACACACTACAGCCTACTTTTAATTACACACCACCATTATGAAAAATATTTGCATAATAACCTGCTGCTTTGTATGCAGCCTTATCTTTTTAAACCATGCCGGCGCAGCAGGCAACAATAAAGATTCTGTTGCAGCAGAAAACCCCGTACAGTACATCTACCTTACATTTGACGATGGCCCGCTGGAAGGCAGCGAAGACATTGATGATGCTGTAAAACAGGAAAAAATAAAGATCAACGTTTTTGTGGTGGGCCAGCATGCGCTTAGCAGCAAAAGAATGAAGGGATACTATGACCTTTACACCAAAAACCCGTTTATTGAAATAGGCAACCACAGCTATTCCCATGCGCATGACCGCTACCAGTTTTTCTACAACAGCCCAGACAGTGTAGTGGCCGATTTTCTTAAATGCCAGCGCCTGCTGAACATACCAAACAAGTTTGCCCGCCAGCCCGGCCGCAACCAGTGGCGGCTCACGGGCCTGGTAAAGAACGATGTAAGCAGCGGTACCAAAAGCGCCGACAAACTTTACCAGCTTGGCTTTAAACTTTTTGGGTGGGATGTAGAGTGGGAGCATGACCCCAAAACCGGCACGCCTATACAAACTGTTGACGACATGGTAGAGCTTATTACAAAGCACCTGGCCGAAAAGAAAACGGTAAAACCCGGCCACCTGGTGTTGTTGTCGCACGATGAAATGTTCCGTAACGGGTGGGAAGAAAGCGAACTGAAAGAGCTGATTGACAAGCTTAAGGCCAAAGGCAATTTTCAATTTGAACATTTGAGTAAATACCCGGGGCTATAAAGCATTTGCGCTTCGTAGTTTTTAAATACCGGCAGCGGTTCCTCGTGGCATCATCGTTGCGTCGCAATCCTTTCATCTCCATATTTTCATGGCATCTTTTCAGCCCCGGCTATGTTTGCATTCTAACCGTATAAGCCTTGTTTCTGGCACCTGCGGTGGCAGAAACAAGGCTTCGTACACAAAGAATCCTTTGCGGGCTTTGTGCCTTTGCGTGATATTCTTTTCTTCGCATAATTGTCCATAAAACAGATTACAGCCAAATAAAAATCATCAATGGCGGATAAGAGAACCTTTTTTACAGGAATTGCTACTTGTTTAGTGCTTTGTTCGTTGTACTGGAGTGTCTCCCTGCACGCACAATACCCGCAGAATTATTTTCGCAACCCGCTTACCGTGCCTTTGCAGCTTGCCGCTAATTTTGGCGAAGTACGGCCCAACCACTTTCACATGGGGCTTGACATTCGTACCCAGGGCCGGGAAAACCTGCCCGTACATGCGGCCGCGGAAGGATATATCAGCCGCATAAAAATTGAGAAATGGGGTTATGGCAAGGCCATTTACATTACCCACCCCAATGGTTATACCACCGTGTACGCCCACCTTAACAGCTTTTACAAACCGTTGCAGGATTTCCTGGAAAAACAGCAATACGCCGCCAAAAGCTGGGAGCAGGATTTTTGCCTGGAACCTGCTGACTTTCCTGTAACCAAAGGCCAGTTTATAGCCCTTAGCGGCAATACCGGCGGTTCTGCAGGCCCGCACCTGCATTTTGAAATACGCGATACGGAAACCGCCAACTGCCTTAACCCACTGCTGTTTGGCTTTGGTGTTCCCGATAATATACCGCCCGTTATACAGGGCTTATACTGGTACGACAGGCGGTACAGTACTTACCAGGTTGACCCGAAGAGGATAAACATTGTTAAAAAACCGGGCGGCTACGTTACTGCTCAGGCTGTAATAAAAGTTAGTTCGCCTTTGGTAAGCCTGGGGCTTAGGGCAGAGGATAAAAGCAGCAACTCTCCGTTTCTGTTTGGCATATACGGCGCCCAAGTTTACCTGGATGATGCGCTGGTAAACAGCTTTGAACTTGATAATTTTTCTTATGATGACAGCCGCTATGTAAATGCCTGTGTTGATTACAGCACTTACATGAAAAGCAAAGCCGCCATACAGCATTTAAGTGTATTGCCGGGCAACAGGCTGCCGGTTTTTGAGAAAGATAAAAAAGGCATACTGATGCTGGCTGATACAGAACCACATAAGCTAAAAATTGTTGTAAAAGATGTGGCCGGCAATACCAGCGTGCTGCAATCGGTAATACAGTTTGACGTTGCTTTGCAAAAAGACTATTTTTTTACCTCCAACAGCATTGCTTTTTCTCCGGGTAAAGAAAACAGGTTAGAAGGCCCATCTGTAAAAGCTGTTTTTGATGAGGCCGCTTTTTATGATGTGGTACCCTTTGTGTCTGGTGAGCAGCAGGCTGCAGGGCCGGGCAAGGCATCTGCCCTTGTGCAACTGCACAACCAGTTTGTACCCGTAAACGACAGTTTTTTGATACAGCTAAAAACCACTTTGCCTGCAGGCAGCCCTTTGCGCAATAAAGTGGTAATGTTTAAAACCACCGGCAAGCATAAGGAAGCAACCAAAGGTGAATGGAACGGCGATTGGATGATGGCCAGGTTTAACCGGCTGGGTAGCTTTCAGCTATTGATTGATACTTTGCCGCCGGTTATTAAGCCGGTAGGCTGGCAAAACAATACCATCTTTGGCGCACAAAAAACTTTGCGCCTGCGCTGTACAGATGAGTTGGATGAAGTGGCCTACTTTAGGGCGGAACTGGATGGCCAATGGCTGATGTTTGCCAAAAAGAACGATGATTTTACCTACGAATTTGACAGCCATTGCAGCCCCGGGAGCCACGTACTAAAAGTAATGGTTACCGATATGGCGGGCAATACAGCAATGCAACAGTTTACTTTTACAAAAAAGTGAAAGGTTAGCGTAAACATAAAACATTGAACAACCAAACATTGAACCTAACAAGATAACCCATGGTAACATTACAACCAGGAGATAAAGCACCTGCATTTAAAGGTGTTGACCAGGATGGCAACAAGGTTTCGCTCGCTGATTTTAAGGGTAAAAAAGTAGCGCTGTATTTTTACCCGGAAGATGATACCCCTACCTGCACCATACAAGCCTGCAACCTGCGGGATAACCATGCGCTGCTTAAACAACATGGCATTGAAGTAATAGGCGTTAGCCCGGATACAGGCAGCAGCCACAAAAAGTTTGAACAAAAATTCAGCCTGCCGTTTAAGCTTATTGCCGATGAAAAGCACAAAATATTAAACCAGTATGGCGTATGGGATGAGAAGCAGATGTTTGGGCACAAGTACATGGGCGTGCTGCGCACCACTTTTGCAATTGATGAAAAAGGCATTATCAGGAAGGTATTTCTGAAGCCGAAGAATAAGGCCCATGCGGAAGAAATATTGAAAGCGTTTGCTGGCACAAAGTAAAGTATGGGCAAGCCTGTAAAAATCCGCATTGTAGAAAAAGCCTGGCAGGCCCGCATAGCTGCCCGGTGGCTGCACAGCAAACGTGTAGCGCTGGTGCTGGGTGGGACCATTTACCTGTGGGGTGTTTGCCGCCAATGCTTTTTGGAAGATGAGGCGTGGATAAAACATGAACTGGCCCATATTGAACAGTTTAAAAGGTACGGGCGTTTACGGTTTGCCGGCCTGTACCTGCTGGAAAGCATAAAAAAAGGGTATTACAACAACCGCTTTGAAGCTGAGGCAAGGCAAATGGAAACAGCGCCGGCAGATTTGTCTGCCGTTGAATTTGTGTAGCAACTTTACCGGTAAGGCAGATAGCCGGTTATTACGCTGTGTCACCCCCGCGCCAGGGATTGAAGCGGTTACCCCGCTGAAGCCATCGCAGCGGGGCCCATGTGGCGGAGTAATAGCGGAAAGCCCGGTGCCTTCGGCAGGCGCCCTTAGTATTAATCTTATGTCTTTAAGCACTTTGCCGCAGTTAAACAACTTACTTTACATATAGCAGTAACAACTGTTGTTAGCACAAGAATATATTTAAACGAATAGTAGGATATTAATTATTGATATATAACTTTAGGCCATTAATTTTTCACCTAAAATATGACCGCTTTGAAAAAGTATTTTATTGCATGTTGCTGTGCCGCCGTATTTGCGGCTTGTGGAGGCACTGAGGAAAAGAAAACCGGGGAAGATACCGAACCCACAAAAGAAGAAGCAAAACCTGCGGCAGATGCCGGAGATGTTACCACTAACCCTGACTATGTGAAGGGCCTGGAACTGATTGGTAAATCTGACTGCCTTACCTGCCATGAGCCATTGGCCAAAAAAATAGGGCCCGCCTACTCAGAAGTAGCTGATAAATATGCCGGCCAGGATACCGCTGTAGCATACCTTTCTAAAAAAATTATAGCTGGCGGTTCCGGCGTTTGGGGTACAGTGCCTATGACGCCGCATGCTACCCTGTCCCAGGCTGATGCCGAGCAAATGGCCAAATACGTGCTGCTTTTGAAAACCAAATAAAATAATCCTGATGAAATTATTGCTTTTGTCGGCAGGCATATCGCTAAGCCTGCTGGCTTGCCAGTCTGGAGAGCAAAAAGCTGCTGATACAGACAGCACCACTACGGCAGCCACCACACCACAAGATACCGGCTGGATATCTTTGTTCGACGGCCAAAGCCTTGCAGGCTGGCACACATACGGCAAAACCGGTACCGGCGCTGCCTGGAAAGTTGACAGCGGCACTCTTTTCTTAAACGCTACCGACAAAAAGGCCTACGAAACCGGTGGTGGCGATATAATTACCGATGGCGTTTACGGCAACTTTCATTTGAAATACGATTGGAAGATTTCCAAAGACGGTAACAGCGGCGTTATTTTTTACGTACAGGAAGACACTGCAAAATTCAAGAACACTTACAACTCAGGCCTTGAAATGCAGGTGCTGGATAATGACGGCCACCCAGATGGCAAAATTCCCAACCACCGGGCCGGTAACCTGTACGACCTGGTTGCCGCTAACCCGGAAACAGCCAAAGGCCCCGGTGAATGGAACCAGGCGGAAATAATATCTAATAACGGCTCGCTGGAACTTTACCTTAACGGAACCAAAGTGGTAACCACTACCCTTTGGGATGACAACTGGACCAAAATGATTGCCGGCAGTAAGTTTAAAACCATGCCGGGCTGGGGCACTTTTAAAGAGGGCCACATAGCCCTGCAAGACCATGGCAACGATGTTTGGTACAAGAACATTGTAATCAAAAAGCTATAGCCTGCGCTAAAAAATAACATTCATTAAAAGCCGCTGTGTTCCAGCGGCTTTTTTTATACATGCTGCAAGCAAACGAGCCGCATCTCCGCATCGCTTACATGCCCTTACATGGTTAAAAACACAATAAAAACACTGCAAACATTGTTTCTTCAAAATATGCTAATCATTCATGAGCCTCACGTGTTAAATGAATAAATAATTTACCCGCCAACCGTTACTTGTATAATTTCTATAACTTACTTTCCTATTTTATTTCATTAAAAAACTGCGATTGCTATGTCAGACAAGAATGCCATTACCCGTAAAACATTTTTAACGCAAACAAGCGCTGCGGCTGCCGGCGTTTTATTAGCCCCTTTATTCAGCAATGCCGCCGCACCGGCTGCCGGCAAAAAAATAAAAGTAGCCGTTATAGGTTGTGGAAGCGTTAGTGGCGTGTACCTGCCGCACCTTAGCAAGGCCGAGTATGTAGAACTTGTGAGCACCTGCGATATTAAGCCCGACCGGGCGCAAAAAAGGGCCAGTGAGTTTAACGTTCCCAACCATTACCCACATATTGACCAACTGCTGGCCGGCGCACCTTTTGACCTGATGGTAAATCTTACCAACATGCAGGAACATGGCCGCCTTAACAAGCAGGCTTTAATGACCGGCAAACATGTGTGGAGCGAAAAACCCATGGCCAACACCTATAAAGAGGGCCGCGAACTGCTTGACCTGGCAATCTCCAAAGGTTTGCGCATCTGGGGCGCACCGGCCGTGGTAAACAGCCCCCAGTTTGCATTTATGGCCCAGGCCATCAACAGCGGTAAGCTGGGCAAGGTTGCAGCAGCCCATGCACATTATGGCCATCTTGGCCCTACATGGTCTGCCTTCTTTTACGAGAAAGGCGGCGGCAGCCTGCCAGACCTTGGCGTGTATAACCTGGCTACTTTAAGCGGCCTGCTGGGCCCGGTAAAAAATGTAATTGCCATGACGAGCATTGTTACCGATACCCGCACCGTAGATGATAAAGGCACCATAAAAGTAGAAGGTGAAGACAATGCCATGGTGGTAATGGACCACGGCAACGGCATACTATCGCATGTGCAGTGCGGCTTTAACTATTTTGACCCCTACGGCCATGAGGGCAAAGGGCAGGACAGGCCCACCATTGCCATTTGGGGCACCAAGGGCAATATGGCCCTGGTGGGGTACGACTGGGCGCCTTTTGGCGTTGACCTGGCGGTATCTTTTACCGAAAAGCCGGTACGTTATGTAGAAGACCCCGGCACTTATGTATGGCAGCAGGGCGCATCCGTTATCTGCGAGGCGCTGGCTACCGGCAAAGAGCCGTTAATTAATGCAGAGCATGCCTTGCACGTGCTGGAAATTATTGAAGCCGCCCGTGAATCGCAGGCCAGCGGCAAACGCATTGCGCTGAAATCAACATTTAAATGGCCGGTGGTTAGTTAGCAACCTGCCAAACAAAATAAAAGGCGCCTTTGCGGCGCTTTTTGTTTTAGGGGGTGTCCCCAAGCTATCGCAAGGGGCCGGGCTTTCCGCTATTACTCCGGCACAAAAGCCCGGCTGCGATAGCTTCACCGGGGTAACCGCTTCAATCCCTCACCCGAAGGTGTAGCCATCTGGTGGTTAGGCGTAGAGGATATTATTAAACAATCCAACGGTCATCTACAACACAATTAGCCAAGTCTAAACAAATTAGAAGTATGTATAAATACAGTATAAGATCTTGAGATGGTATACAGAAAACGTATGTAGCTTTAAATCCATAATCAGATGTCTTAAACTCATAAAATACAGAAATGACTCAACTCCTTTCAAATGAAAACTTTGGTGATACTAGTAAGCTAAAAGGCAGAGATTTTGAATTCTTAATAAGTCCCGCAGATATTGAAATTAAAAACGAAGACTTCGATAGAATTATGACACCAGACTCTTTTCCTTGGACAAAGACAATTAAAAAAAATTGGCTTTATTACAAAGTTGGCATGGATGAATTTTCTTATTCTTGGGAAGCACCTGGAATTCAAATGATTTTTAACGAGGAAATAAAATTTGAAAAAGCAAAACTTATTGCGGATGAAGTGTCACTAAAACTCTCAAACTATTCCGGACAAAAAGTTCAGCTAATTATTATCCCAAAAGACAAACTAATCAGTTTTTAATAAAATGGCGAATACTAAAACAGCGACTTTTAAAATAAAATATGGGTTTCAAATTTCAGGTAGAGCGTTTTTTGTGGTGGGAGACATTGTTTCTGGCGTCATCAAAACAGGGATGGTGGCAGACTTTTCAAATATTGGAATTGACAGAACCCTTAAAATTGAAGCGATTGAATTTGCATTGCACAAAGAAGGCAATAATGCCTTGGAACTGATAGCCCTTGGATTTAATGGCTTAAGCGAATCAGAAAAAGAAACATTAAAAAATCTACCCCCATTCACAAAAGTCATTTTAATAACCGAGAAGATTTTACGCTAATCGCTCCAATTCTGGTACATTTTTATTCGCCCCTGTTTTTTCAAATAAATTTTTACTTTAGCCTACCGTAGTTCAATTATGCACAGATAATGAATAAACAAGGGACATTAATTACATATAAAGATTGCCTCACTATAAAGCTTATGATAGGTTTACTGATTGCGCTATTCCTTATCTCTTGTAGCGGCTCTTCTGGCAACAAAAACACGGCAACAAATCAGGGCTACACTGCTTCTGCTGAAAGCCTTGATACATTACAGATTAACCCTTACACAACAACTGCTAAACCGGAAATATTTGAATCAGCTTTCTTTAAAGGGGCACAAACCAGGGTGGATACCTTGAACCTACAATTTTATGCCGTGGATATTGGAAAAATTAATATTGAAAGCGGAAAAATAATTGCATGCGATCCTATAGGAATGCATGACAGCAAGCCATTTACTCAAACATTCCCGATCGGTCAATTCCCCGTTCAATTAGCTATTGCTAAATTTAAAAATGATGAAAGGGTTGCTTTCAGCAGAATCCAATTTTCAAATAACTCTGTTATCAAATGGGAATTTGCTTTGCTTCATGGCCAGGACCAGGTGCCAATTGACGGTGAAACGCTTTATGGATATGGCGTAGATGCCGGAATTGGGCTCTTTATAGACGAAAAAGCGAATTCAGCTTTTAACGAACTTGCAAATAAAGACGAGGGCTTATGGCAAAAAGTTTTTACAGAAGAAATGGACAATCAATATCGTGATACCTGGCAATATATCATCTACAAATTCGATGGGCACAATTTTGCATGTTTCTCAACCGGTTATGGAGATGGGCATTACGGAACTTATGTTGGCTATGACGCTAATGGAAATATATGCAGCTTATTAACAGATTTTGGACTTGTAGAATGGTGGCATAAATAATAACCCATCTTAATTATCTATAACACTATCCAAACAGATTTTACGGAAAGTATTCATTGTTAAAAAAGATAATCATCCGACTAAAAGCCCTATTTATTGATTTGCAAAATATTATCTTCAGCAACAAAATAATTAAGCTACTGTACCCGTATATGCCACCAGAACTTTATTCAAAAAAACTACCCTTCAAAATGAAATCATCTTACATTCCGTTTTACACCTGCCTGCTATTGCTGTTTTCATGCGCCCCAAAGAAACCTGTTAAAGAAGAGTCCATACCGATATCGGAAATTGAGGCACCTGGCCAGGCAGACAGTTCAAAGGGATTGGCCACTTCAAAAAGCTTTACTCAAATTAACACTGCGCCCAACACGGTTATTTTAACCGGAATGAACAATATCCGGCTGTTTTCTGTTTACAAAACTGGAAGCAGGCAAGACAATAACCTGGCATACGACGAAGGAACAAGCTATTATGATAATGGAGAAAACGACAACCAGGAAGGCAATTACAAATACTTTATGCCAGGAATAGATATTATACCAGGTTACAATCTTTTAAACATCGGCCATTACCAGGTTGACAAAGACAGCCTTTCTTACTTTTTTGAAAAGCCGGTACTTATCAAAACGCTTTACTTTCCCGGCGTTAAGAAGGATTCGCTGGATAAAAAGGAGGTGAGCCGGGATTTCTTTTTGGTTTCTGTTTACAATGCAGATACCAACAATGATTCGCTGATCAGCAACAAAGATTTAAGGCGTTTCTTTTTTATTGATGCACTTAACCGCACCAGGATTTCATTACTGCCTGAAGGATATTCAGCCGTTCGTTCTTCTTATGATTACAAAAACGACATGATGTTCATATACACTAGGCAGGATGCTAACAACAACGGCACGGCCGAGCGGACCGAACCGGTACATATATTCCTGCTGAATTTTAAGAACCCGGCAGTATTGAAAAGACTTATGTAAAAGGATGCCGTGCACTATGCGGCAGTAAAATTTTCTCTTTAACCATGCTTAAGAAAACCCTTTATCTCATTATAGCTTTAGCTGCATTGATGACAGCGTTATATTTTCTGCAGCCACTGAAAAAGGGTACAGGGCTGGACGCCGCAACCCGGTATGAATGGGTGAAAGACTGGCCACAATTACCGGCGGGTTTAAAGTTGGGCAATCCAACAGGTATCGGCACAGACACCCATCAAAACATAGTATTGCTTCACCGGGCAGGCAGGGAATGGTCTTTATTTGGCAATATGCCTGCAGCCCCAATTAATAGCAAAACTGTCTTAATCATCAATAACAGCAGCGGCAGGGTTGATGACAGTTGGGGCGAAAAATTATTTATTATGCCCCACGGCCTTACGGTTGACAATGAAAACAATATCTGGATTACGGATGTGGGCCTTCACCAGGTATTTAAGTTTAGCCACAACGGAAAACTGCTGATGAAACTTGGCGAAGCCAGGGTAGCAGGCAATGACAGTTTACATTTTAACAAGCCTACAGATATAGCTATAGCTTCAGATGGTTCATTTTATGTTAGCGATGGCTACGGTAACAGCAGGATCATAAAGTTTTCGCCCACGGGAAAATACCTGTTTGAATGGGGCAGGGGAGGAAACAAGGCAGGGGAGTTTAACATACCACATGGCATTTGCCTGGATAATACCGGCAAAGTGTATGTGGCAGACAGGGAAAATAACCGGATACAGCAATTTGATGCCAACGGCAGGTTCCTCAACCAATTTTCCGATAATTCTTTTGGCGCTATGTGCGCTGTGGCATTCGGTAAAACAAACGCTAAACTGTTCGCTGTTGATGATTTTACTTTCTTTAAAGTAAAACATCGTGGTTCTGACGTATTTGTTTTTGACACAACCGGCAAAGTGCAAACAAGGTTCGGCAGAAGCGGCGCATACCAGGGCAATGCTGGCTGGTACCATGATGTAGCGATTGATGACAACGGGAATATTTACGTGGGTGATATTTTGAACAATACCATACAAAAGTTTAAGAAAACAAAGTAAAAATAGCCACCGGTTTCTGCCACCGCAGGTGGCAGAAACAATGCTTACCCGGGCTTAAAAGCCGCCCAATGATATGCAGATGAAAGGATTGCGACGCAAGGAACGATGCCATGGCAAACAACTGCCGGTATCCTGAAAATGCTTCCAAAAACGCCGTTAAGGCGGTTTCAAAATTCATTTCCGCCAAACCAAATCTGCAAGCTATTTTTGCGGCTCACCTAATAAATACTTCAATGGTTGATGTAATTCTTGGTTTACAGTGGGGCGATGAGGGTAAGGGGAAGATTGTAGATTACTTTGCTCCTGACTATGATATTATCGCACGTTTCCAGGGCGGGCCCAATGCTGGCCACACGCTGTACGTGGATGGGAAAAAAGTAGTGCTGCACCAGATACCTTCGGGCATTTTTCACCAAAACACCGTTAACCTTATTGGCAACGGCGTGGTGCTTGACCCTGTAACCCTGAAAAGGGAATGCGATACCGTGGCCGCTTTTGGCATAGACGTTCGCAAAAACCTGTTTATTTCTGAGCGTACCAATATCATTGTTCCCACACACCGTGCACTGGATAAAGCTTCTGAGCTTTCCAAAGGCGAAAGCAAAATAGGCTCTACCCTTAAAGGCATTGGGCCGGCCTACATGGATAAAACCGGCCGTAACGCCCTGCGTGCAGGCGACCTGCTGGACAAAACTTTTGTAACGCAATACATTAAGCTGCGCCTTAAACACCAGCGCCTGCTGGATACGTATAACTTTAATGAAGACATTTCCGCCTGGGAAGAAGAGTTTTTTGAAGCCATAGAGTTCCTGCGCACATTAAACATTGTAAACGGCGAATACTTCATTAACAATAAAATGAGCGAAGGCAAGAAAATACTGGCAGAAGGCGCCCAGGGCAGCATGCTGGATGTGGACTTTGGTACTTTTCCCTTTGTTACTTCTTCCAACACTATTTCAGCAGGGGTATGTACCGGTTTAGGCGTGGCGCCTCAAAAAATAAAGCAGGTGCTTGGCGTTACCAAAGCATACTGTACCCGTGTGGGCGGCGGGCCTTTTCCCACAGAGCTGGAGAATGCCACCGGCGAAGAATTGCGCAAAATTGGCAATGAATTCGGCGCTACTACCGGCAGGCCGCGCCGCTGTGGCTGGATTGACCTGGTTGCCCTTAAATACACCTGCATGATCAATGGCGTTACCCAGGTGGTAATGACCAAAGCCGATGTGCTGGACAGCTTTGAAAACCTGGATGTTTGCACCACGTACCACGTTAATGGCAAAGAAAGTGTGGAAGTGCCCTTCCAGATTACAAGGGTTAAGCTGGAACCGCAGTACAAAACATTTGCGGGATGGCATACAGATACAACCGCCATCAGGGATGCAGCGAATTTGCCGGCCAATATGTCAAGCTATATCCAGTTTATTAACGAATACATCGGGGCGCCTGTAAAGTACGTTTCCAACGGCCCAGGCAGAGACCAGATTGTAAAGCTCTAAAAAGGCATTGGGGCACTGATTTTGTGGAGAAAAAATTTTTTTTGCTTTTTGAAAAACTCGTTGAAATTTTACGCAGATAATTCACCCGGACTATGGCACCAAAATCGAATAAAGTACCAAAATCAACCGGTCGCAAAGCGACACAACCAGAAAATGATCCAAAACCATCTCCCAAGTCTAAAAAAGAACTGGAAGATGATGATGATGATTTAGAAGATGATGAGGAACTTGATTTGAAAGCTTCCTCAAAAAAGTCTCCTAAAGCAGCCGCCAAGAAAGCAAAAGGCGATGATGATGACGACGACGATGAAGACGGCGAAGATGTAGTGGATGACTGGGAAAAACCCGAAGAAGAGGAAGAGTGGGATCCTGACTTTGATGAATTTGACATTCCCAAATCAAAGGGTAAAAAAGCAGCCACAGGCGGCGCCGGCAAAAAAGGCGGCGATGATGATGATGACTTTAAACTTGACGAAGACTTTAAAGAGTTTGACATGTTTAACGATTCATCCCGCTTTGACGACGACGAAGAAGACGATTTTTAACCGCTTACGTGCAACTACAACGCGTTTCTGCCACTTATTCTGTTAAGGATATACAGGCTTTTAAACAGCAAATGCTAAACTGGGCCAACCGGTTTAGCATTTGCTGTTTTCTTGATAACCAAAACTACCGCCAGGCACATTCCACCATTGAATGCCTGCTAGGTGTGGGCGCACTTACTTACATAAACGCCAACAGCAATGCCCTGCTTAAGCTGGATGCTTACTGCCGTAATGTAAACGACTGGCTTTTTGGCCACTTAAGCTACGACCTTAAGAGTGAAACAGAGGACATCGCCTCCACCCATACCGATCACCTGCATTTTCCCCTGGTTTATTTTTTTCAGCCCGAAATTGTTGTGCAGGTGCAGCAAAATGAAGTATCTGTTTTTTCTGCCACAGAACAGCCGGATGCGGTAATCCGCAACATATTAAAGCTACCTGCTACACAGCCGCCGCCAACAGCGGCAACCCGGCCTGTTAGCATACAGCCGCGTATTTCGAAAGAAGAATACATTAACAGCATACAAAAAATACAGCAGCATATTTTGCGTGGCGATTGCTACGAGCTAAATTTTTGCCAGGAATTTTTTGCCGAAAACGCGGTACTTAACCCCTTGCAAACCTGGCAAAAACTAATGGCTATTTCGCCCAACCCATTTGCTTCTTATTACCGGCTGGAGGATAAATACCTGCTTTGCGCCAGCCCCGAACGCTACCTGAAAAAAACGGGCAGCCGCATTATCTCACAGCCCATCAAAGGCACTTTCAGGCGGGATACCGCCGACAGCGGCCATGATGCCGAACTGAAAAACGCCTTATACCAAAGCGAAAAAGACCGCAGCGAAAACGTAATGGTGGTTGACCTGGTTCGTAACGATCTCAGCCGCGTTTGCGAGGAAGGCACTGTACAGGTAGACGAGCTTTTTGGCATTTACAGTTTTCCGCAGGTGCACCAGATGATCTCCACCATCAGCGGCAGGCTGCAAGCCGGCATTTCTTTTACGGATATCGTCAGGGCCAGCTTTCCCATGGGCTCTATGACCGGCGCCCCCAAACGCAGCGTAATGCAGTTAATAGAGCAGTATGAGCGTTCCCGGCGGGGCATTTTCTCCGGCGCGGTAGGCTACCTGGCCCCCGGCGGCGATTTTGATTTTAACGTCATTATCCGCAGCATTATGTACAATGCCGCCCGGCAATACCTCAGCTACCAGGTAGGTGGCGGCATTACCTTTTACAGCAACGCTGAAAAAGAATACGAAGAATGCCTGCTGAAAGCAACAGCCATAGAGCAGGTATTAAATCCCGCCATTACCCCCATCCCCTGAAGGGGGCTTGGCTCTTGTATGGTAAAGTTTTCTTATGAGCCCGGCAGGAGAACCATGAATGAAGCTTTACTTGCGTCGCACTCTTGTGCGGTTGGATTCGCTGCGCGGCTTTTCCTACCGTGTAGACTTTGTTTCTGCCGCCTTCGGCGCCAGAAACTTTGCAGGAGCATAGCCACGGAGGCACGGAAATCAATGCAAGAACAATTCTGCATCAGCAGGGCGACAAATAAATCCTCATCTGTTATTACCAGCTACATCTCCTGCTGACCGAACAAGGATATGCAACAAGATAAGTTTTCAGCTTTTGTACCTTCAGCCGGCTTATCATGGGGTGAACATTTGCCCATGCCTAGCCGGACGCAAAGCTGTAAATCGTTGATTGAAATTTTAATAGACATACTGTGGACAAAGAGACAGCAAGTTACATAAGAAACTATTTCAGCAATTTAATGACTGACAGTGAGAAGTTGGCATTGAAGCATCACATGTACTCTTATAAAACTGAGGATAGCCCTAAAATTAGAAGATTAATGGCTGACAAAGGTTTGATCAGTGAGGAACCTGAAGTAAAAGAATTTCTCAAAAACGGTTTCGAAGAATTTGAATTGAGTGTAGCCAGGCGAATAATGAAAGAATTACCGGAAAAGGTTTTTCTGAACAATTGCCCAAAGTGCAACAAACTTACAAGAACCCCGTTTGCAAGACAATGCCGACACTGCGGACATAGTTGGCATAACTTGACTGTTGCACAGTTTAAGCTTGAAAGTTGTTTTCAATTAACTGGCGGACATTTTTTCTTACTTGGACAAATCACAAAAGGAGAAATCAAGCAAGGTCAATTTATGGACTTAACGATGTTAGGACTTACCAAGCGACCTAAAATTGAAGCAGTTGAATTTGCACTCAAACGAAAAGAAGACAAAGCTTGGGAAGACTTTGGTCTTGGAACAAACGACCTAACAGAAGAAGATAAAGAGTATCTGAAAAATATCTGTTCGTTTAAGAGATTATTTGATATAACTAAAGAGACATGATATAGATGCCTACCAAATAGATAGTATTGGCAATAATGAGCCACCCAGCGCTGCTCTGCGAAGTCTTTTGCTAACAACAGTTCTGCATCTGCAGGGCGACGAATAAATCCTCATCTGTTATTACCAGCTACATATCCTGCTGACCGAACACGGATATGCAACAAGATATGTTTTCAGCTTATGTATCTTCGGCCGGTTTAGATTTCGGGCTGAACGTTTACTACACTAAACAAACCGTATTTTGAAATAATTTAACTATGAAAATGAAATTCAGGACATTAGTTTCACTTCTGCTGTTATCAACATTTACATTCGGACAAGAAAAAAACAAAATTTTGACCTTGGGGACATTTCATTTCCACCTGGTGAAATCGCAATTTGGTGTTGATTTTGACATCAACAGCAAAGACAAGCAAACAGAGCTCAATGAACTTATAAAGCAAATTGAAGCTTACAAACCAACCAAAATTTTTGTTGAATGGGAAAACAGCAAACAGACTGAATTGAACGAGCTGTATAGTTTATTTTTGAGGGACACATCTTTTGAACTCATAAAACAGAAATACGGAAAAAACGAAACGATGTATTTTGACAGCGAGGTTCAACAACTTGGATTCAGGCTTGCAAGGAATTTAGGGCACAAGAAGCTTTATGCTTTTGATCACATAATAAACGAACCCAATGACACTGTGATAGCTGCTATTCAAAAAGCAAATCAAAATGACTTAATGAATGACATTCAAAAAGAGTTTGGCGAGTATGCTCAAACAATTATCACAAAATTTCAGCAAGAAAACTCTTTAAAAGAATTGCTTCTCTTTTTTAACAGCAAAGATCTTGAGGACAAACTAAATAGTGGCTACATAAGCTTATTCAACAAAGCGGGAAGTAGTGAAGATTTTTCGGGCGCCTATTTTGTTTCTGAAAGATTCAGACGAAATCTTTATATGTATTCCTTAATCCAAAAACAAATAGAAAAAACAGGCGAAAGAATACTGGTTATCGTTGGCGGACAACATTCAGCCGGGTTTAGGGATTTTATCCGGGATGATAAAAATGTAGAAAAAGTTGAACTTGAAACAGTACTAAAATAAGGCACAGCATGTAACATCGTGGTTTGCGCATATAATTAGTGGCCTGCTCGGCTGATATCAACAAACCTCTTGCTGGGTAACGTGTCTGGCACCTTTCGGTGGCAGACACTACAGCGCTGCTCTGCGAAGTCTCCGGACTTCGCAGGTGTATGCATCAAGTCTCTGACTTGATGTTTTCCTACCCGGGTCTGAAAAGATGCCATGAAATACCAGCCGATGAACGGATTGCGACGCAAGGGACGATGCCACAGGGATATATCGCTGGTATTATAAAACGTAACTGCCTGCGCCAATGGCGCAGGGCAGGATGTTACTTTCTTATTTCGGCGCCCAGCTCTTCTTCAAAGGCTTTGATGAGCTTGCCGGTAAACGCGTCTATTTCTTTATCGGTAAGCGTTTTTTCTTCGTCGAGAAAGGTAAAGCTAACCGCCACGGATTTTTTGCCGGCGCCCAGTTTATCGCTTTCAAACACATCGAACAGGCGCACCTGCTGCAGTTTTTGCAAGCGTAGCTTCTCCACCGTTTTTTCAATGCTGTCGTAGTTTACGGCGCGGTCAACCACCAGCGCCAGGTCGCGTTGCACGGCCGGGAACTTAGGCACTTCCTGGTAGCGTATTTTTTGCTTTTCCACCAGTTTTAAAAGCTGCACAAAATCCATGTCCACAAAATACACGGGCTGCCTTATGTCGAATATGGAAAGCACATTGCCGGGCACTTCGGTTACCGAACCCAGCATTTGCTTGGCGGCTTTAATGCTAAGGCCAGCGGCATTTTCAACCGCGTCAAACTGAACGGCGGGCAGTCCGCACCAACTTAGTACCGCCTGCACCAGCCCTTTGGCGCTGTAGAAATCGTAGCCCTTCGCTTTTTCACGCCAGCCGCCTTCCTGCGTACCGGTTATGTACAGGCACAAACGTTCTTCCTCGCTGTAGGCGCCTGCTTTTTTTATGCTGTAGGTTTTACCAAACTCAAACAACAACAGGTTGCTGTTCTTGCGGTTAATGTTGTATGCAATGGTTTCCAGGCCGGTTTGCAGCATGGAGGGGCGTAGTATGTCAAGGTCTGCGCTAAGGTTGTTGAGCATTTTAACAGCCGTAGCCAGGGTTTCTTCAGAAAAGTATTTGCTGTTGGTGATGGAGTTGGTCATTATTTCGTGAAACCCGCGGCCCACCAGCCAGTTGGCAATTTTCTCCCGCAGGCTTTCCTTAAAACCTAACTCTTCCACCGCCGGGGAAATGGTAATGCTGGAAGGAATGGTAATATTATCAAGGCCGTCAATACGCACAATTTCTTCCACAATATCAGCGGGCAATTTAATGTCGGGCTTGCTGTAAGGCGCAGCCACCCATATTTCGTCCATGCCTTCTTTAATCCACTCAAAACCCAATGCCAGCAGAATTTTTTTAACCGTATCCGGGTGATAGTTTTTACCGCTTAACTTTTTAAGGTAATGGTGCTTCAGCGGCACATGCGTTTTTTCTTTGGGGCTGGGGTACACATCCACCACGTCGCTGGCAATTTCGCCACCGGCAATTTCCTTTATCAGCAATGCGGCACGCTTAAGCACGGTAACGGTGTTGGATATATCCACCCCTTTTTCAAACCGGGCCGCGGCATCTGTTCTTAAGCCATGCTTCAGGGATGTGCGCCGTATATCCACCGGGTTAAACCAAGCGCTCTCTAAAAAAATGTTGCGGGTGGTTTCTTTAACGCCGCTGCCAATGCCACCAAATACACCCGCTATGCACATGCCTTCTGATGCATTGCAAATCATAAGGTCTTCGGCAAAAAGTTTGCGTTCTTTACCGTCCAGTGTTGTAAAAATGGTATCGGCAGGCAGGTTTTTTACCACAACGGTGTTGCCGGTAATGGCATCAGCATCAAAAGCATGCAGCGGCTGGCCGGTTTCGTGCAGCACAAAATTGGTAATATCAACAATGTTGTTAATGGGGCGCTGGCCTATTGACAACAGCCGGTTTTTTAACCACTGCGGCGACTCTTTTACCGTAACGCCGGTAATGCTTACACCGGAATAGCGCTGGCAGGCCGTAGCGTTTTCAATTTTAACCTGTATAGGCAGGTTGTGGTTATCTGCCTTAAATGCATTTACGAAAGGCGTTTTGGGCTTGCTATCGTTTTTTACATGGTGTGTAAGGTAGGCGCAAACATCCCGGGCGGTGCCCAGGTGGCTCATGGCATCTATGCGGTTGGGCGTAAGGCCTATTTCGTAAACATAGTCGTGGTAAACTTTAAAGTATTCCGCGGCGGGTGTACCGGCTTTAATATCTGCGGGTAATACAATAATGCCGTCATGGCTGTTGCCCAGGCCTATTTCATCTTCGGCGCAAATCATGCCGTAGCTTTCTTCGCCACGTATTTTGGCCACTTTCATGGTAATTGGTTCGCCGTTAACCGGGTAAATGGTAGTGCCTACTGTAGCCACCACCACTTTTTGGCCGGCAGCCACATTGCTGGCGCCGCATACAATCTGCAGAGGTTCCGGCTGGCCGGTATTTACTTTGGTAAGTTTAAGCTTATCCGCATTAGGGTGTTGTTCGCAGGATAGCACTTCACCCACTACAAGGCCGGCAAGGCTGCCTTTAATGCTCTCAAACTTCTCCAGGCTCTCCACTTCAAGGCCAATAGAGGTAAGAATTTTGGATAATCTTTCCGGCTCAATACGCTCCGGTAAATACTCGCACAACCAGTTATAAGAAATTGTCATGAAATAGCTGCTTTGTTATATTGGAGTGCAAATATAGCGGTTGCGCAGTTGAAGCGGTTTTTTAACTGGCGGGCGGCCATAATGGTTATTCAACGGCTTGCAGCAACTGTTTGCTTAACGGAGAAACCGAAGGGCCAAAGTAACCGGTTAAAATACCGTTTTCGTTTACCAGGTATTTGGAAAAATTCCAGCCTGGCGGGCGGTTGTTCCAGCCATTAAGGGTTTTATCGGTAAGCCATGTGAACACAGGGTTTTGTTCAGCGCCTTTTACAACCACCGTTTTTTGCATCAGCGGAAAACTGATGCCGTAATTACGGTGGCAAAAGGCGGCAATTTGCGCATCCGACCCCTGTTCCTGCTGTTTAAAATCGTTGGCGGGAAAAGCCAGTATTACCAGTTTTTCGCCGGCCTTATCCTGTAATTGCTGCAATTGGCTGTACTGGCCGGTGTAACCACAATCGCTGGCGGTATTTACCAACAACACCTTTTTACCTTTTAGCTGTTCAAATGAAAAATACTTCCCGTTGTTAAGGGTGCTGTGCAGGCTGTAAAAAGAAACAGGCGGCACCGCATGCTGCCGGTTGGTTTCTGCATCCGTATTTTTTCCCGTAAGTTTTGTTAAGCCCATCCACAAGGGGTAAACTGCCCTTAAAACCTTTTGCCTTCCTGTCATATCAACTGCATTGCGGTTAACGTATTGGTCGACGAAACATACCGCTTCGCCGCTGTCAGCCTCATTACCAGGCCGCGACCAGCTTCCTGTATTTGGTATAGATTTGCTTCACAGTGATACCTGGCTCACCAGAGGGTTTTACTGGATAAGATTTACGGCTGTTTACCCATTTCCACTCCCATGACGAAATTTCCCTGTCAAAAGCCGCAACATCCAGCTCCACGCCTTTAACCAAAGCCTTTTGTGCAGCTTCAAAAAAAAGCTCCCATCTTGGTTTGTAAAAATCTTTCAAAAGCCCGGACCACTGGCGGCAGGAATATTCATGCAATGGGCAATCACTATACCCCCATAAAGTTATCAGGTCTTTGGCATTCATTTCGTACAATGCCTTTTCTTTTGCATTATTCCCCCAGGCCCTGGCCGTTTCCACCCAAGGGCCCAACAAAAAATCTTTTTGCGTGGCCAGTAGCTTATCCAGGTCGTTGATGAGGTCGGTAAAGAGAGAACAGTATTTTTTAAATCCGGCAAGGTCTTTACGTAAATAAGCTGCAGCTATATGCTGCTGCACCGGCAGGGCATAATCTGCAAGCACCTGCCTGGTAACATCCACCAAATCGTAAAGAAAGCCGCTACTGCCGTGACAGGCATCGGCAGCTTTTACGAGGGCATCCCAGGCCGGCAACAGATCAGTTGCTTTGTAGTTAAGCCTGGTTTTGGCCCAGCGGGTCATGGAATCAAAGGTAGGTCTCGCCTGTATTACCGACTCAGCGCCATCTCTAATGTATTTTTCTCCAGGTACAGCATACGCGGTCTTACGTAGTGTTTCCCATGCTGCAAGCGCATCTTTGTTTTCCACGCCATACCTGTTGCGAACATAACGTGGTAACCATTCATCTATTTTGATGACGGTGTCCTGCCAGATATGCTGGGTCATCAACTCATACATCACCGGGTTTTGCTCTATGCCCTCCATGGTAAGGCCGATTCCTTTCAGCTTGCCGCTTTTTGGATCGTGCAATGCTTTGGCAGGCTCATTGGCAACGGTTTCCATACGTCCAAATAAGTTGGTATTCCCTCCGAAATTGTGAATCATATTCCATATCCAGGGCTTACCATAAAACGCATCGGTACGCTTCCAAACCGGTTCTATTTCAGTAGCAAGGTCAAGAATTATCATCTTGTCATCTGGCACCGCTTTCAGCAATGCCTCGGTCTGCGGCTCGTTCCAAAACTTCCTGTCGCTATAAAATAGCCACCCCTGCATTACCCAGACGGCCGCCGTATCAGCCTCGTGCATACCATCGTACACACGGGCACTTAGCTGCGACAGGTAGGCAGGATCGTCTGAAGGAGGTTCATTCTCATTAAAAGTGTCAGCACTATACAAATGGTCTGTACCCAGGAGCTCTGTTTGCTTCTGTAAGAATTTCTTACCTATCTGCGCAAACAAAGGGTCTTCTACATCCAAAATGTATGTGTCGGCAAAACCGTTTGTCCAGTTAGTGGCCTTGAGTTTTGCTTTGGGAAACCTGGCCTTAAGGGCCGAAGGGACATGTCCTGTAAAAGCCGGCAGTACGGGCTTCATTCCCAAGGCCCGTTGGCGCTGTAGAATTTTTTTCTGCAGTTTATAATGACTCTCCATCCAGCTAAGTGGAAGAGGCCCACCCCATCCATCAATGTTACCCATCCAGAACCAGGCAAAATAGGCAGGCCCTGTAAAGAATTTCTTCAGTTCCTCGTCCGTAAGCCCCATTTCTTTATATACCAGATACCACGTATATTCTTCACCTGTGATAGCCAGCGGCAGGTTGATGCCATGCAGCGCCATCCAGTCAATCTCCTTCTCCCAGCGCTGCCAATCCCACCAGGCCATACTGTAGTTAAACGTGCAGTAATTAAGGTAATAGCGATATTGGTAGGGCGATGTTTTTCTGACCGGATTACCTGGCTTTGGCAAAACTACAGGCATGCGAATGTTGACCCCATTCCATGTTATCTGGGCATGGCAGTATTCTGTTAGATAGTAGTACAGTGCCGATGCAACAGATACACCATTGTTGCCTTTTAATACAATTTTATTGCCTGCAGTATCAATTCCGAATACATCTTTTTGGTCTGTAGAATCCAACTTTGTTACAATAAAGTGCGAAGCATGAGATGGCAAAACTCTTTTAATCAGAGCCTCAGAAGCGGCTACATCCAGTTGAGCCTGCAAAGTATTGAAGCATACTGATATAGATATTGCTAATAAAAACCTCGTTACAGTCATTATTCAAGTTTTTTAAAATAAAAATGTAAGATGTACAATTCCGCTTTCCCCTTTAAAACAACCCTGGCCACTACTGGCTTATATTTTCCAGAATATCTTTCGCCTATATAAAAAATGAAGCCCCCAGAATTGTATCAAACTGACACCAAACCATAATGCTGCGCCATGCCATATTTGGGGAAGTAAGTTTATTATGCCGCCAAACAGAAACTGTGAGGTGGATTCAAAATTCACAAGACCATGTGCAGCCAAATATATCAGGATGGAATTCCTGCCCATCCATACAAATGGGGATGCCCATTTGCGGTACATCTTTATATCTGTGGTATAATAAAACAAGGCAAGCAGCAGGGCGCTCCAACCTCCCGCATACAACACGAAAGAGCTCGTCCACATGGGTTTGTTGATAGGAAATACAACTCCCCAGCACACTCCGGCCAGTAACATCAGCAATGCGGTTATAAGTAATATCCTAAACTTTTTGATTGGGGTATAATGCGGTGATTGCCAACGCATAAGGCTTCCTGCAAGTACACCGAGGATGGCTGTTGCGATGGCAGGCAGGGTTGACAAAAGTCCTTCAGGATCATACATTCGCCGGTGCAGCTTTCCCGGTAACAACAGCCTGTCAACATAGCCGCTAAAATTACCGTCCGGAGTAATTACGCCTGCACCAAATCCAGGTACCGGGCACCACGACAGGATAATCCAGTAACCCAATAACAAACCCAGCAACCAATATACCTGTCCGCGCCAAGTAGTGTTAATATAAATAATTGCAGCAAAAAAACAGGATAACGCAATACGGCCAAGTACACTGGCAAATCTTGTTTGCTCATATCCCTTCCACTGCAACAAACCATTTACTACCATTCCAAGTAACAACAGTATAAGGGTACGTTTCAGCAGACTGTTGTATATCTTTTTTTTCACCTGGCCCTTGCTTACGCCACTGCTGTCCAACTGGGCTCCAATGGAAAAAGGCATGGAAACTCCTGATACAAATATGAACAATGGGAAAATAAGATCATAAAAAGTGAAACCATTCCACGGAGAATGATGCAATTGGTTGCTCAATGCCACCACTGCCGTTTCCCACCAGGACAGGTTTCCATTGATTGCTATTCGAAAGTTCTCGGGATTGCGTGTCAAATTACGATCCAGCATCACTGCGTCAGCCAGGCTGTGAAATATGCCTTCACCACTTACTATCCAGAACATGTCGAAACCGCGCAAGGCATCCAAAGAATATAACCGGCCATGATTTACAGGCTTTATGTCTGATGCCCCGCCGTTTTCCAAAATGTTTTTATCCATTATAAGATATACCTGCTGTTGCAGGATTATATTAGAATGTCAGTTAAAATTCCACAGGAATGCTGCGATTCCTGCACCCATCTTTTTTTCGCATCACAAATGTGTGAGATCTTTATTGCTGACGATAAAAGGCTTTACGCTGCGGTTGGGATATATTCTCAGAACTGAAATTGTGCATGATTAACAAGGTGAGCTCTTGCCTCACTCTATCGCATCTCTGCGAATAGAAGCTACCCTCAAATGATTGATGCGCCGACGTAATGTTCGGAGTAGTATTCCAAAAAATCAAATCGTATCTTAGAAGTATACAGAATTTGTTTATAATAGAGAGCAACATTTAGTGCAGTGTTTTTTATGAGCCAAACTTTCGGTACTGCTATTAAACCCAGTTGCGTCGCACTCTTCAGGTCCTTGTCCGCTATTCGGCATAATACGGTCAACATTATTAAGCCATCTCCGTGCAATACAAATTATGTCCAATAAGTGATCAGCAACACTGTCCGGGCCGCATCTACTCCACACGTGGACAACACAGGCATTCCTCTGCCTGTGTTGTCTGTGTTGTCTGTGTTGATAAAAATTAATACCCTGGATTTTGAGTTAGTGCGGGATTGAGGGTTAATGCATTGGTAGGTATCGGGAATATACGGTGGTTTACATCAGCATCCGTTTTATACCCCCAATGCCCTTCATATTTGCCAAAACGTATCATGTCGTTGCGGCGCCAGCCTTCCCATGCAAATTCCCGTGTTCGCTCCCCATAAAGCATTTCCAGCGTTACGGTGCTCCAGGCAGCAGTTGTTGTACGTTCCGCTCTAACCTGGTTAACCAGGGATAAAGCAGTTTGACCGTTTGTTACACTGCCGCCCCTCAAAATGGCCTCTGCTTTCATGAGCAGTATATCGGCATACCTGAACACCGGGATGTCATTGTTCTGGTTGCGGTTCGGTGAGGTGCCGTCTGGGTAAAATTTGATATTTCGATAGCCCATATTCCAGGCTATTTCATCGTTACCTGCATCAAACTGCGCTTCATCTTGCCGCAAGACAACATCCGGGGTAAGATTTACATGATACTGATAGGCACCAGACGGATCGGCGCCGGAATAGAACTGATCATAACCCTGATTGGTTGTGGTTACCATTATAGGTGTAATTCCGTCGTTCATATACTGTAATCCTGTCAGCCACTGTCCGTTCCTTACGTCGTTGGCATCGTTGAAGAATGCATAGTATTCCGGCAAAGTACTTGCAGGCCCACTGGGTGTAAATGGTAATGCAAATTTAGCACGCTCACTCCGGGGAACATCGTAGCGGGAGTGCAGATTAACACTTCTGAAGGGGAAGGAATTGGAAGCCGTCGGATCGTAAGGAATGGCAAAGATGAATTCTTTTGTTTGAGGGCCATTATCCGGATAAAACATTTTAAGATAGCCATCCTTCGGTTCCAGGCTGTATTTACCGCTTTGTATAATGGCATCGCAGGCTGCAATGCAATCCTCGTTACGGGCCGAGCCTGTGTATTGCTCGGCATTAAGGTACATCTTGGCAAGCAGTGCGTACGCAGTATACAAATTTGGACGGCCATATGTGGTAATACCTGTCGCATTGCTTAAATAAGGCAAACAGGCGCTTATTTCGGCTTCAATAAAATCAAATACCTGCGCCCGGGGTACATTAGGCTTAGGAGAGAAATCCCCGTAAAGGGTATCAATTGGCACGTTGCCGTAATTATCCATCAGCATAAAGTAAGCAAGGGCCCTTACCATTTTAAGTTCTGCAAGAGTGGTTTGCTTGAAGTTACCCGGGGACATGTTTTTATTAAGAATGGAAACCGCCTGGTTAGTGGCTCCTATAGTAGCAGCCAGCCAATACCAGTTGCCATTAACATATCCGTTATCTTTCGTCCAGGTATGATAGTGCATTTCTTTATTCTGTCCGCCATCGTACCAGTTACCACCCCTTGCAGGCATAATTCCTTCATCTGTGCTGAAAGATTGCTGAAAAAAATACTCAACTCCATAGTTGCCGCGCAAAGCCACGTAAGCTGGCCCCGCAGCTTGTACAAACTGTTCCGAATCCTTCGGAAATACGTCGGGTGTTAACTCGGTAGATACTGGTACGGCTACCTTGTGACAGGAGCATAGCACGCCCATTATAAAAAATAAAAAGAAGGTATATGCAGATACTTTTTTCATGAGACATGTTTTTTTGGAAGTTCACTAAAAAGACACGTTTGCGCCAAATAGAAATGTTCGTGTTTTGGGATAGAAATTGTTGTAGTCTACCCCTGGGGCGATACCCCCTTGGTTTACTTCAGGGTCAACACCCTTGAATTTCGTAATAACAAACAGGTTGTTTACAGAAACGTATATCCTCATCGTGCGGATATAACGCCCCGTGTTTTTGAAGTTGTAACCAAGTGTGGCGTTATCAAAGCGCACATAAGAGCCGCTTTCGATAAAACGTGAAGAGTATTTGTAAGCGTTCACGTCAGCCATGGATTCGCCCGCAACATCAACCAGTATATTGGCATACTGTGCGGTTGTAGGTCTGAAAAGGTCTGCCCGCGTTGCGTTGAAAATCTTATTGCCGAATACTCCGCGCAGGAAAAAGTTGAGATCAAAATTCCCGTATTTAAAACTGTTGTTCCACCCCACGAGAAGCTTTGGCTGGGCGCTGCCCAGGTAATGATAATCTGTGCCAATGGCGGGGTTGGTGGTCAATTTACCATCGCCGCCAACATATTGCGAAACACCATTTTCATCTTTGCCTGCATAAAGCAGCGAAAAAAACTGTCCCAGCGGTTTACCAGCCTTCAGTAGCTGCAAAGAGCTGCCCGACTGACCGCCACCTTCAGGATAGCTTACAGCCAGCGAGTCGCCGCCTGAAAACAACGGGTTGCTCAAGCTGGTAACCTTGTTGCTGTTATGCGCCAGGTTAAGGCCTGATGACCAGCTAAAATTTTTGTTTTTTACAAGTATTCCATTCAGACTTAGTTCAACTCCTTTATTATTCATGCTACCTCCGTTGGCTGTGATGGTGCCGGCAGGAATCAAAATGGGGTCAACACGATATGGATAGATCATGCCTGTAGTGTTTTTATTGTACCACTCCAAAGTGCCTGAAAGCTTGCCTTCCAGGATGGAAAAATCCAGGCCTATATTAGTGGTGGCAGTTTTTTCCCAGCGTAGTTCAGGGTTATCAGCCTGGGTAGGCCCATATGCGGCAACTTGCGTGCCGTTGTAGTAATAAGTCCCAAGGCTGCCAGAAATAAGCTGTGCGGTATAGGCATTAAATCCCGTAGAGTTACCTGTTACACCATAGCTGGCCCTTAATTTCAAATCGGCAAAGATCTTTTGGTTATCCATAAATTGCTCTTTGCTGATACGCCATGCCGCACCTACAGAAGGGAAGTAACCCCACTGGTTGTTGACGCCAAAAACAGAGCTTCCATCTCTTCTTAAAGAAGCTTGAAGCATGTACTTTTCCTGGTAATTATAGTTAACACGTGCAAAGTCTGAAATCAGCCTTATTTGCTGGTAGACCCCATTAGGACCAAAATTGATGCGAAAAGAGCTGAAAGCGTATGGATTGCTTAATGCGAGGTTGTTATAGGCTATATTGTCAACAGGAAAATTAGATGTAGATGCTTGGAAGCCGTCACCATTGATAAAATTCTGCCAGGAGTAGCCAAGCACGGCGTTTATGTTATGTGCTCCAAACCTCCTGTTCCAGGTGACATAAGTTTCCAGCAGCTTGCTGATATTTTGATAGGAGCTTCTGACCGCCTGGCCGTTTGAACCAAAGGTTTGCTGGGTATGGTAACCCAGGCCCGGGTCCGGATTATCATACATATTGTTATAGTTGTTTGTAAAATACTGATTATAGTAGGCGCCGTAGAGAGATGTTGTGTTCTGATACCCGATATTTAGATCCCAGCTAAGGCCAAAGGGCAGTTTGGCCTGTGCGGTAAAACTACCGACCAGGGCATTATACTTATTGTTCACCTGGCTGTTTGCCAGCATGGCCACGGGGTTATAATAACTTTGGTTAAAAAAATTTTCGAACCAACTGCCATCTGCGTTTTTTACAGGCGACACCGGCAGGTACTGGGTGGATTGAAGCAATATGGTATTGCGATAGGCAATATCATCGGAATTGGTATGGGAGTTAGTAACTGCAATGCCAAATTTAAGTTTATCGTTGAGGGCATACTGCTCAATTGCCAGGCGTGCGATTACACGCTCCATTGCACTGGTTTGCAATATTCCTTCTTTGCGCATATAGTTTACACTGGCAACATAGTTGCCATGCTCACCGCCACCGCTGAACGACAGGTTGTGGTTGTGGGAGACCGCGGAGCTGCGTTGTATGGCGGTCTGCCAGTCCGTATCGGCGCCCTTATCGTCCGCCGGGGCAAAAGCCAGGTTATTTTTTGCAAGAAAATCGCTTATCTGGGTGGCATTCATCATTTTGAGTTTGTTGGATACTTTTTCAAGACCCAGGTAACCACTGTATCCAATTTGTTGTCCTTTTTTGCCACGCCTGGTTGTAACCATAATAACACCGTTGGCGCCCCTGTTGCCATAAATGGCGGTGGCGGCAGCATCCTTTAGTACATCAATAGACGCTATATCGTCTGGCGCAATTACGGATATGTCAGCCCCCGGTATGCCGTCAATTACGTAAAATGGCGTTTGGGAACTGTTGATGGTAGAAGCGCCACGCATGATAACAGCGGCCGGCTTATTGGGATCGCCACTGGCAGAAATATTCAGGCCTGGTACTTTACCCTGTAATAACTGTCCCACATCACTGATAGCGCCTCTGTTAAGGTCTTCGCCTTTTACGGTGGATACCGCGCTGGTTAACGCCGCCCTGTTTTGCCTGCCGTAGCCAACAACAACAATATCATTCAGCACTACTTTGTTTTCAGCAAGTGTTACAGCCAAAAAGGCCTGGTCGCTAAACTCCACTTCCTTTGCATTGTAACCCACGTAGGTAAACACAAGTATTTCACCCTTGTTAACGGCAATACTAAAGTTGCCGTCTGCGTCGGTCGCAGTACCCTTTTTGGTATTTTTGATCATTACGCTAACACTATTCAGCGCAGTACCGTCAGCAGCAGTTACTTTACCCTTTACCATTACCGGAGGAGGCGGGGCCTGGTAATAAGCCGGTTCTTCCTTTAGTTTTATAATAATGGTACGGTCAACAATCACATAATCAAAACCCTGCATGTCCAGGCAGCTTTTGAGGGCTTCCTCAATGTTGACATCCTTAAGTTCAACGGTAATTTTATCCGCTTTTTTCAGCAGCGAGGTTTTGTACCAGAATGAGTAACCGCTCTGTTTTTCTATTTCAGAAAACACTTGTTCAAGCGATGCGTTTTTGGCTTTGAGTGAAATTTTCTGAGAAAACGCTCCGGCACTAACCTGTAAAAAGGTGGCAAGCATTAAAATAGTGGTCAATTTCATAACCAACAGCATTTTGGTAAACAGCCGGTTGTGGGCAAAGCTGAAAATAGCAAACCCTGGCTTACCGGTTTTGCAATAAGCAGTCAGATTCATACTTTTGTTTTGATTGGGTTAACAATAAACAGTTCCTGAAATAATTGTTTAGTCAGTAAAGATTAACTCAACATCGGCTGGGAGTGGTTCGAACACTTCCAGCTTCTTTGTTTAGTCAGCAGTTATTTTCTTGTCATGTAGTATCAAGTTTTGGTTTTAATGGTGATGTGTATATGGAAGTTGTTTATACTTATTTCTTTATGAAACGGATTATACTGCACACCGCATAAAACTGTGTAAAGAAAAACAGCCAGGCCGCACATTGCCGAATAGAATTACCAGGCGTACAAGTGAGTGACACAACAGGCGCCTTATAGTAGCAATATAGCTGGCCACCAAAAAATGCTGTACAATTTTATCCGGCAACCAGTATAATTGGCAAAACACACTTTTTTAGCTGCCATCCGGCACAGCAAACTTTCTTCAAAAAAATCAGGCTTGACGTATACCCACGCAACGAAGTTGCCACGAAGCCCGGCGCTATTATCAAGAAAGTTTTTATGCCGTTACTATTATCCTCCTGCCTTCAATTTTGAAACGAACATCACTCAGTTCCAATATCTTCAGAGCTTTTTCCAGGGTAATATTACGTGGTATCTTACCAGTGAAATGATCTTCGGGAACAGGGCCGCTGTAACTTACTTCCACGTCGTACCACCTGCACAACTGCCGCATGATGGTTTCCAGATTGGCATCTCTGTAATGGAACATTCCATTTATCCATGCAGTTTCTACATCGGTATTAACATCACCGGCTACCTTTAAACTATTGTTTACTTTGGTAAACTGCGCCTGTTGCATGGGATCCAGCACAACGCTGCTATTGCTATTGCTCACTTTCACCGAACCTTCAAGCAGGGTTGTTTTTACAGTTTTTTCATCGTTATAAGCCATCACATTAAAATGGGTACCCAATACTTCCACCTCCAATCCATCCGCACTCCCATTGTTAATATGGACCACAAAAGGGATATTCCGATCATCGGCACGCATCTTATTTACCTCGAAATAAGCTTCTCCGGTAATATCCACACTCCGATATGCCCCGCTGAAGGATGTAGGAAACCGAAGACTGGACGCTGCGTTTAACCAAACTTTGGTACCATCGGGCAGGATGACTTTGTAAGTGCCTCCCCTGGGCGTAACAATGGTGTTGTACATTACTGCTCCCTCTTCTAAGCCCGGCATATATGCCAGTTGACCGTCGTCCATTTTAATAATAGTGGTACTGCCTTGCTGAGAAAGAGAACCCTGCCGGGCACTGTCAAGCACAATGGTACTACCGTCTGCCAACGTTAGTAGTGCTTTGTTGCCTCCAGGCATTACATCCTTTGACTGGCCCGTTATTTGAATTGCTCCAAGAGTAGGCGTATTCCTGTTTCTTGAGGAAAAAAAGTACAAGGCAAACCCAACTAAGCCGATGATCGTGGCTGCTGCGGCAAGGCGTTTAAAAGAGAAACGCTTAATAACATTAACAGGCACAGCGTCCGGTTCTTTGCCATCCTCGCAAAAGCCCGCTTTTGTCAAAACTTCAGCAAACATTTGCTGTAAGTGCGCTTCGTCGGAAAAACCTTGATCTATTTTGTTTTCCAGCCTGCTGCGTAATACTTCTTCAATGGCTCCCCGCCTATTTTCCTTACCAGCCTCATGCATAAACAACTCAAGTTCGCCCGGAGTTATCTCATCATGCAAAAAGCGTTGCAAAGCCTGTTCAAATTGCTTTTCTTCCATAAAGTATCGTGGTTACGACTGTCAATACCTCAAATTCCTTTCCCTGAGGCACAATTAATGCACCTTAGTGTGTGCTATTACAATAAAGACGAAACAGAAAATAGAAAGGGAGCGCTACCTTATACTTTTTTTTGGAGAAACATAATAATGAATATGCACACCAGGTAATCTCCTGAATGTTGTTGTATCACTTGCCTTAATTGCACTATAGCTCTAACAATGTAACTTTTTACAGATTGTTTTGAAATACCCATGTACTGGGCAATCTCTTCATGCCTTAAGCCCTGGAAGCGGCTGAGGCGGAATGCGGTTTGCTGTTGTGGGGGCAACCGGCTTATTGCCTGCTCAATAACAAGTTGCAATTCTTTAAATTCAAACTGTTGGTGTGACTGACGCTGCGACTCTTCAAAATAGGTTTTAAGGTACTGCTTGTTCTCCTCCACATATACTTCTTTTCTTAACCTGTCAATAATGAGATTACGTGCGGTGGTATAGAGATATGATTCAAATCTGCTTATCCCGGCAAGAGCTTTTTTTTTTAGCCATATCTTCACAAATATATCCTGTGCAATGTCTTTGGAAAGCTCAGCAGACTTGGTAAAAGTAAAGGCGGTGGAGTACACCTGATCCCAATAGTGATTAAAGATAACCTGATAAGCCTGCTGGTCTCCCGCGGCAATACGTTCCAGCAGATCCTTTTCATTATCTAGAGCCTTTAATAACACAGGGGTATTTCATTTAAATATAAAGGTCAAATATCCAAATTATCAGGATATTAGCTTCGTATTTTTTTGCATCCACCTCTGCTTCAAATTAAATCGAGTTGACTTCTGGCTAACTATTCTATTGAATATCGCATTGTGAGATAGAGGTAACTTTACTGATACCATCTCCATTATCTTAGAAATAACTCTCGGCGGCGAATTTCGGTTGCAACCGACCAATGCCACGGTGACGTACACTCCAAAATATAAAGACGGCAACGAGCACGTAAAAAACATAGGCATAACCTGTCATCCAAAACAGAAGTTTGATGCAGACCGGCATCGTGGCTGCTTCAGTCGTCGACTCTCCACCAGGGTTACCGGCTTTAACAAGTAAAGTATATTTGCCTGGATCTAAATTGGTAAATACAGCCGTATTATTGGCTCCAATATAGTTTCAGCTTTTGTCGAAACCACGCAGCATATAGAGATACAGGTATTCGCTGGGGTCTCGTATAGTCAAGCTTGGTAAGATCAATAGAGAAACTATGTTTATAAGTAAGTGTAATTTGACCCGCCATGGCAATTTCCGCTGTGAGAGGTACTTCTTTGTGCGGTACTACATCGTTATTGTCAACCTTTAAGCCCCTAAAGAAAAAGGTGGGAATATTGTGGTTATACGCAACCGCCTGCAGTGAAAAATAATTTAACCCTTCCAGTCCGTGGCCAGCATGAACCATTAATATCAGAATCTCTATTCTATGAAATACAGGATGTTCTTGATGGCAGAAAGAAAAGCATGCGATTAAAAGTGGAGGCAGCCCCAAATCTTCCTTTAAAAGGTCAAGAGCTCGAAACTTGTTATTAGAATGCAGTATAGAAGTGAATGACTATCAAATAATCAAATCTGAAAGTGAGCGGGAGCTGATCAGGCTGGAAGCAAAATTGAGTTCTTCCTTGAGCCAGAAACCAATTGACATAAACGCTTTGTGGGATAAGGCTGTAAATAATATTTCGAAGCTTGACGAATGATATACAAAGGGGTCAGTTGTGCAGCAACGTGTTATCATTAGTTCGATTTTTCCCGAAAAATTATACTTGATGGAATTCAACCTCGGACGCCCCGGGTAACGAAGCCATTGGATATATACAGCCGATTAACAATCAATCAGGAGATAAAAAAATAGAGACAAGTGCTCGTTTTTCGCACTTGTCTCTGGAGGTGACCCCGCAGAGACTCGAACTCTGGACCCGCTGATTAAGAGTCAGCTGCTCTACCAACTGAGCTACGGAGTCTGGTAATTTGGGGTGCAAAAATATTGATTTGATGATTATTATGTGTTTTTAAGGCGTTTTTTTTGAAGGCTGCTTTTTCGAGGCATGTTTCCATACCTGAAGTTTGCTATTGTTAACGGTGTTAATTCAATGTCGTTTAGTTAAGGATGTCAGCCTGAGCCTGTCGAAGGCGGATGCATGAAAATCAAAGTTTATAAACCGGTTTCGACAAGCTCAACCTGACATTGGTTTCTTAACCAAACGACATCGGGTGTTAATTGACAATAAGCCTATGGCGACAGGAATAAATTTTGTGCCCTTCCCTTACGCTCACCTCAAAAATCCACCTTCTGTAGTTTGCTGATTTTATTAATGCTCATCTTACCTTGATTCACTTATCAAAATCAGGCAGGTATAGGTTTACATTGTTATCTTCAATAACCAACTTTTTAATAATAGCGGCTTATGAATACAGAAAGTTTTATAGGCATTGAAATTGGCGGCACCAAGCTGCAAATGGTATTGGCTGATGCATCACTTAATGTTAAACGGAGGGCTGCATTTGCGGTAAACAAAACAGCGGGCGGACAAGGTATACGCCAACAGATTACAGAGGGCCTGCACCAACTTACGGGAGGTGAAAAAATTATCGCTGCCGGTATTGGCTTCGGTGGCCCTGTTAACCATGCTACCGGCTTAGTCAGCACATCTCACCAGGTAAGCGGGTGGAATAACTTTAATATTAAAGAATGGCTTGAGCAGTTGATAAAAGCACCGGTGTATGTAGACAATGATGCCAACATAGCGGCATTGGGCGAAGCTGTTTACGGCGCAGGCAAAAACTATCAGCTTGTTTTTTATATGACGGTAGGCAGTGGTATTGGCGGGGGCATGGTGATGGATAAAAAAATATATCATGGCGCCCTGCCGGGAGAAGTGGAGATTGGCCATGTTAGGCTAACCAAGAAGGGTGATACACTGGAATCCTTATGCTCTGGCTGGGCTGTTGATGAAAAAATTAAAAAAGCAGTTAAACAACACCCGAAAAGTATATTAGCGGGGTTATGTGCTGGCGTTTCAACGGGGTATGCCAGGTATTTAAAAGCAGCTATTAAAGAGGGCGATAGCGATGCTAAAAACATAGTGGAGGAAACTGCTGATAACATTGCTTTTGGCCTTTCGCATGCCGTGCATCTTTTTCACCCGGAAGTGATTGTTATTGGCGGAGGCTTATCCCTGCTGGGTAGCCTTTTGAGCAAGGCTGTATCCAACGCGATACCGCAATACCTAATGCAGTCTTTTTTACCGGCCCCGGTTATTAAAATTGCAACCCTTAAAAAAGATGTTGTTCCTGTTGGTGCGCTTGAGCTTGCAAAAAGCCGTTATGAAGCAGGGCGGATTAAAAAGAAACACACTGCCTAATATTTACATTTTGCGTTATCCGCTTTAATGTAATACGACTTATAGTTAATGGCCTTTTTATCCATACAACCCTGCAGGTTTAGCAATTCAACTTTTCTAAACTCAATGGGGTGGCTTTCTGCCTGCAGCGCAATATAACCAGATGTAAGCGGCAGCCCTTTCTTGTTCATCCAGTCTGTTGAATCCGCGGCAAAACCACCGGTTGTCCAGTTCATTTCGCTGTTAACAAAAAAGCCACTTACTACAGGCTTTTCATAAGTAAGCACCGTATCTCCGTTAATAATGTGGTGAACAATGCTATCCCCCATTACCACAGCTTCAGCAGTAACCCATTCATCGGGCCCAATGTTTTTTGAACGTGAGTCTATGCAATGTGCATCCACCGGTTTGCCGTGCATACTTACTTCTGTACCCGGTGTGCAAAGATTGCCTGTTGGCCTTTTGTATAAAGAATCGCTGGCAAGAAACTGCATCTCCAGCGATACCGGAAATGTTTGCTGCTTACTTAACGATGCGGCCGATTGCGAATGCACCATTACGCCACTATTGAGGTACGCATAATCCGGCCCGCCTTGTAACTGTTTGCCGTAAAAGCGGTATTCTACCTTTAGCTTGTAATACGAGAATGGTTCTTTGTAATAAATGTGGCCAAATTCTTTTATGAACTTTTCATAACCGCTGTAGTCAACTTTCAACACACTATCCTTTACATAAAAAGTGTTGGCGAAATTGTCGTTCATATCATAACCTGCAATCTTTATATCCCAACCACTCAGATCTTTCTTATTGAACAGGGGTTGCCAATCTTCTTTTGCGGCAGTTGCCGCATCGGGGCCGCTTTTGCAGGCATTAAAAAACAGGAAGCAAACAATAGCAATTACCGGCATGCATATTTTCATATATGAGATTAATTTCACTTTGTGAAAAATGAACAGCCTGTGGCTGTTAAAAATATTTTTCCAAATACCAGCGATATAGTTTCATGGCATCATCGTTGCGTCGCAATCCGTTCATCGTTCTGTTCCTTGGGCGGCTTTTCAGGCCCGGGTAGGGGTGCTTTCTAACTTCTCGACCCTGCTGCCGGGTAACGTGTCTGGCAGCAAAGCTGGCAGACACTGTGGCCAGAGCATGATGCCCTGCCGGGTCAGCATTGGTAAAGCTGACGGGCTGCCGGATTGAAGCGGAAAGCCCGCAACCACGAGGAACGAGTGGTGAGGACTTGCAGCGAAAAGCCGGAACTGTAGCTGCCACATGCACGGTTACTGAAAGCCCCAAATTTGCTGCGTTACACACGATTTATACATCTATGGCATCGTACACAATTACTTTCTCCCACAGGTGGCTGTGATTTTTGATAAACTCCTGGTGAATGGGATGCGTTTGATATGTTGCCTGGCCTGCCAGATCATCGAAAAACATTACCTCTGATACGCCCCAGGAGTTATCTACCACGTCACGCTTTTCTGTGCTGGCCACTATGCCCACATGCAGTTCGCGGATGGTTTCAATTTTACCCAAACTCTTAACGCCTTCAGCAAGTTTATCCCGGTCTTCAACAGAAGATGGATTTTTAAGCCAGAAAATAGCGTGGTGCACCAGGTATTTTTTCTTTTCCTTTTTGGAGCCGGGCGTCATTGCCGATACTGCCGCGCCTGTGCCCAACGCGGCTGCTGTGGCAATAAATTTTCTTCTGCTGGATTTTTTCATGGTAGTTTATTATGAAGGATGAAAATACGGAAGAAGAGGCAAATACTGCACTATGCCAATGCAAACGCCACAGCGGCGCGGGTATGTATCTCCGTGGTATCGAACACTGGTATGCTTACCTCGTCCTGCTTAATTAAAATGGGTATTTCTGTACAACCGAAAATTACACCTTCGGCACCGGCTTCAATTAGCTCATGAATGATTCTTAAGAAGCCTGCTTTGGTTTCTTCGAGAAATATATTCCTGCCCATTTCGTCATAAATAGCCTTGTTGATGTATTCTATGTCATCCTTTCCGGGAATGATTGTTTCGATACCCTTTGCAGCAAGTTTATTTTTATAGAAATCCAGTTGCATGGTATACTTTGTACCTAACAGCGCTACTTTTTTCAATTGTTTTTCTGTTATGGCATTGGCTGTTTCATCGGCAATATGAATGAGGGGGATATGAATGGCTGCCTGTATTTCATCTGCAATTTTGTGCATGGTATTGGCGCCTACCAACAAACAGTCTGCACCAGCTTCCTGCAGTTTTTTAGCCGCGGTACAGATTATTACGGCTATGCTACTCCAATCGCCAGCTTCCGTAAGCCTTTTTATTTCTCCGAAATCTACTGAGTACATAAAAATTTTCGCGGTTGCAGCGCCATTGGTTTTGTCTTGCACCAGTTGGTTAAGCAAGCGATAATAATCAAGCGTGGAAAGCCAGGTAAGCCCGCCGATGAGTCCGATTGTTTTCATGGGAGTGAAGATACCGTGGATTGACTAATTGGCGTAGCCAAATTGACAATAGGTAAAACAAATGGAGAGAAAATTTTCAGCAATTTTAATTTCTCTGTTTTAGCAGTTTATTTTTTGCCTTGCAATACTCAATGGCAAATGCTATATCTGTATAGCCAACATCAAAGCAGTCTATTACAAATGACTGTTGTAGAAACTCATCGTTCTCTTCGTCATAATAATGCACCAAAAGTTTATGGGTATCGGGATCATCCGGGATAGTTTGAACGAAGGTTGCGAGAATCATGTCCCATGACAAATAACCGTTCCACTTATGGTAGAATATTCCTGTTGCATTAATTTGCAATTTCACCTGTCGATCGGCAGCCCGTTTAATACCAGGAAGCAACATAACAACTAATAAGAATTCAGCAAACAGCAATTGCTTTGAACTAATCTGAGAGTAAATTTTTAACAGGCCGCAGAAAACCATCATCAAAAAAATGAAAATAAAGCTTCCAAATTGTTTGTCAAATCTAAAAGCATAATTATCATGTGGGTCTGGTACGGCTTTAGATTGGTGTCCGATTTCTGAGGTGGTATTATACTTTGGACTATTCTCCCACCATTTCTTTTTCCTGCTGTACTCTTCTTCTATGTGTTGAAGATATTGAAGCTTTCGACTTTCAAGGGTTGTATTCATATTGTACTGAATGCAAGGTATACTCTTCTAAAAGAAAAACCATTTATCATACGAAGAGGTAACAATAAGGTAATAATATAAAACGCAGGATATCATCATCACATACATAAACTGTATAATAAAACTCCCGCCAGCTTTCACCAACGGGAGTACCATCTCTAACAAACTACTCACCTTCCATCACCTCACCCTTCCCCTGTTTTGATTTCATCCAGGGTTTAGGGGCCGTACCATCCATCTTCACAATCTTAGGTGTAAACTTACCTACCACATCTACCAGTTGTTTCTGGCTTTGCATCACTACTTCAATATCCTTGTAAGCGAACGGCGCTTCATCAAGGCCGCCACCCAGCAATTTAACGCCGTGCTTTTCAAGTTCATCTTTCAGCGCCTTGTGGGTAATATTACCCATTGCCTGGCTACGGCTCATTTTACGGCCTGCCCCATGAGAAGCTGAGTTAACGGAAGCCACCTCACCCTTGCCCTTCACAATAAAGCCAGGCGCCGTCATGCTACCGGGTATAATACCCAGCACATCTTTACCCGCAGGTGTAGCGCCCTTACGGTGTACAATCACTTCACGGCCTTCATACTGTTCTTTCCACGCAAAATTGTGGTGATTTTCTACCATGGTTACAGGTTTACGGCCTAACTGTTTCGCTATTTTTTCGTGTATTACATGGTGACAGGCGCTGGCATAATCACCAGCCAGGTTCATGGCGTTCCAATATTCTATCCCCGCTTCTTCATCAAGGCTTAACCATGCCAGGTTTTTAGCTTCCTGAGGTAACCGGCGTTTACTAATGGCAATCTTAGTATAATGGTTGGCGATGTTGGCGCCCAATGCCCGTGAACCCGAGTGCGATAGTAGACCCACATATTTGCCGGCGGGCACCTGTAATGTCGCATCAGCTTCGCCAATTTCCACCATACCAAATTCTACAAAGTGGTTACCGCTACCGCTGCTACCTAATTGTTTCCATGCACGTGCATGCAGGCCCTTCAGAAAGGGCATTTCAAAAAACAACGGGTTATCCATCACTTCATGGTTAGATGATTGCTTAAACTGCGCACCGCTACCAAACAAAGTGGCTTCATTGATTTCCCTGGTAAAATATGCTTCACGTTGTGTAAGCTCTTTCACATCAATATCAAAAATGCTCAGGCACATACGGCAGCCGATATCAACACCTACACCATAAGGTATAACGGCGTTTTCTGTTGCCAGCACGCCACCAATAGGCAGCCCATAACCATGATGCGCATCGGGCATTAAAGCACCCGCAACGGCTATCGGTAATTTAGCCGCACTGTACATTTGATGCAGGGCCCCTTGTTCAATATGTTCCGCGCCAAAAATGTTGAAGGCAATACCGTTATTGTTCAGTGAAATTTCCGCCCCTTCCGTTGATTTTTTTGGAGCCAGTTTTTCCGCTATTAATCCAAGTACTGCATCGTCCAGGTATTGCGCAGGCGATGCGAGTACTGCTGCTAAAATTTCCATCGCCTCCTCCTTTGTGTGATGCTTATAATTCTTTTCCATCACGTTCATCGCTACCGGAATTACCGGGCTTTCCGGGTAACCCATGGCACGTAGTTCTTTTGCTGTTATTTTCAGTTTCATAACCTGAACCCCTAAGGGTTTAATTTTCGTTACTTATTCATTTTATGGCTGGCGATGATCAAAATTTTTGATACCAGCATTTGCTTTTCATGGCGACTTCGTTGCGTCGCAATCCGTTCATCGTCCGGAGCTATGTGGAGCTTTGCTCTCAGAACAAATAGTCACATTCATAACACACCTCCTCTTTTTATAATTTATAATAACTGGAACGCATTTCAATTAACAATTTATTTACCTGTACTAAATCAGGTTCGTCAGGTAACGATGAACTTTCGTATAATGACGGCAATTCATTTTTTAGAGCTTCAGCCTTCTCTACCAACTCGTCATACTCATACTTTCCTTGTTTTATGCTTAATAAAAAATCCCTGTCTTTTCGATGCACATTCACTTTTCTTTCTATTGCTATTTCCCTGGCCATCAACAACAGCCTGAAAACATGCATCATGTTCTTGGAGTCATAATTCTTTCCATGCGCCACGCTGGTATTGTAACGCTCTTCATTTCGGTTTTCTACCCATTCCCAATATTCTTTATAGCGTTTGCAGTAAACAGAGTACCCATCTTTATTAAAGTACAACAAACCAATCGGGTCGGCATTTTTGGGAATATTGCTCTGGCATACGTCATTGGCATCTTCCGTTCTTGTAACTCCTGAACAATTCAGATTAGCTGAATAATAAAGATTATAACAGTCCCGCATGTGGGGAATCGCACTAAGCCCAAGTTGTTCCTGGCTGTATCCTGTTATCGCCAGAAAATCACTTAAGTTCATGGATTTTTTTCCAGTACGGACAAAGCAAAAATCCAATACTGATTTTCTTCCTTTTTCAACCGGATTTACAAATTTCTTCTCTAACCCGTACGCCTTCTTTATTTGAGTAAAGGCATAATTAGCAAACGTCTTTTCGCAAAGCCTGGATAAGAACATTTCAGCTTTCACATTACCCATAAGTGCATGCTTTAACAGAACACAATGATCCGGTACATTCAACATCTCCATAATATTGGGATTATTCTTTGAAAGCAGTTCTATAAAGCGCCGCAATTCATAGTACACGATATCGTTTGTTTCATTAGATACCTGCGGTACATAGTCGAGGGAGTAAAACAATGCTTTCGGCAAAACATACACTCCCCGGATATCTGTATCCGATGTGGGCGTATCCAGGCCATAAGCCCTGCTTCCCATGACAGTTTCAAAAATCAGCCATCCATTTCCTTTTATATCATCTATCGTTAACATTTCCATTTATCATTTTAAGAAAGAAAGCATCAAGGTCAGCAAAGCTTGTTTTGCTAACGCCGATTTTTTTCCCTGAAGACTTCAGTTTAAACCACATGGATTCTACCCAGTTATGCATCCATAAGCTTTTGGGGTGCAGGTATTTCTCGTTAACACCAGCTTTCAGTTTTATCAGTTCTTCAAGCTTGCTCCTGGCCGCATCATCTATTGTATCCATCAATCCGAATATGTTCATTGGAAGTACAGAGCTATTCTGTATTATCCAGTTGCAAGACAGCAATGACCTTACCAGGTAGAAGAAGCTTTTTAGCTTTATTTCATTTTTATCTTTCAAATCATCCCAAAACTTGCCAGCCAGGGAATAATGATGAAAAAATACAGCCGTTGGCGAGTAATGCGCTTCTATCAGTGTTTTAAACGCCTGCGAGAAACCAGCCTCATCAAAGTAAACGATGGGAGATTGAAACCTTTCTATCAAAGGCGTGTTTGATTTTTTCAGCAGCAGCAGCGATTTTCTTAAATCCCAGCCTGTTACATCAAAATCCCCATCCATGTGTTCTATTGAGTCTTTATGATGCCCCAATGATAAATACCAATCCCGTTTATGCATATATAAAAATCTTACATCATAATCACTGTCGGGTGATGGGAAGCCCCATGCCCTGCTGCCTGTTTCACAGGCATAGAGTATTTTTATTTTGTATCTGCTTTCTATGTCAGTCAGCATATCCTTTATTCTATGCTTCATATCTGATCTTTTTTAAAATTCCTTTCAATATTTTCCATTTGTGAAATATGCCTCTTCGCATGTTGCCCCAGGAAAAGAATATAATGATACACGTCTATCTTCCCGAGATTATTTACACTCATCATGGTTTTGTATAATGCACCTTCCCCATTTGGCATCTGATTGAGGCAACTCAAACATTGAATCAACTGATCTTTCATTTTCTGCCTGGTTTCCGAAAGTTCAACATTTCCGGTTGGTTCCATGTGCTGAGGTCTACTCCATACAAATGAATTATGTACAGCGATGGTATTCAAGTTAAGCCAATCAATTTTATAATCAGCCTGTACTGAATACACATTCATTTTAGCAGCCTTATTAAGCGACTTTATTGTTCCCTTCTTAATAAGAATCAGCAGATAGTAGTTGGTTAGGGTAATGTGCTCCAATATCTGCCTGATTGTCCAACCGGTTTTGTTTGGTCTATAGTCCATCAACAATTTGTCTATATCAAACCATGCATCAACATCTGCAAATGTATCTGACAGGCTTTGCCTGATACTTGCGATTATGTTATCATTCATACGCATACATTTAATTTGCCACGAATTGCTCAATAGAATTATTGCTGTTGAACGGAGCGTCGCAAGCAAAGCTCAATTCATATTCTGTCGCTGACGACCAAAATTCAATCATTGCTTCAGGGTAAAAATCGAAAGGGTACGCTGCTCTGCCAACTGAGCTACCAGCCTGCTTTTTTTGCAGACCAGGCGGGACTCGAACCCGCGACCTGCCGATTAACAGTCGAAGTAGCCCTTGTCTGCGACACCTGTAACAATGACCCTTTTTTAAAACAGGGTAATACAGCGAAAAGAGATTCATTCATTTGCTCTAACCAACTGAGCTACCTGCTGAATATTCAGCAGTACCGGGCTCGAACCGGCGACCCAATGATCCCATCGAAGTAACTCTTTTCTACGACACCTGTGGTATAGCAGGCAGGGCTCGAACCTGCAACCTCTCCGCTCCAGACGGAGTATCCAACCAATTGGAATGCTGCTATATAAAACAGCGGTAATATTTGAACAGTACTTGTTTTTGCCAGACGAAGTATTACTGTTGCACGACACGCTGTAAAGGGTAGGGATAAAAACGTTGCAAGGATAAACAGTAGGGAGTGAAAATTGAGACGAGAAATGGCGGCTTTCAGGCCGGGGAGTTGCACCCCTCCTTTATAAAAGGCTCTGCCAATTTGAATGGAGACGAAGTATCTCATCTCTACGACATCCCTTCTTGTAAAACTTGTTCAAAGAGCTTTGTAAAAGTAGCATCCGGCATACACCGGTATGCTACTTGATTTATAATTCGATGCTGTTAATCATTTGCACTGCATCTGTACCATCTTCTATGGCACGAAGCACATCAAAGATCTTGTCGCTCCAGCCGGCAATCAAAAACACATCATCCCGCAACACATTCAATGGCGTATTGCCATGGCCGGCAAGGTCAAACAGGTATAGCTTAGCGGCAGGGGCAATTTTTTTGTATTGCCTCCACAGGCCTGCAATGGTTTCACCTGTGTTGTTGCTGTTCCACAACTGGCAGTCGGTAAACATCATAATCTTATCAACTGCTTTGTTTTTCATCAACAGGTCTTTAATAACCAGGTAACCGTTGGTGCTGTAGCCAACTTCTCCTTCACGGCGGTGATACTCCTGTACATTGGCCAGGATATTCTTTTTTGGCACGCCGATTATTTTCCAGCTATCGCCAAACATACCTGTAGTTACATTTTCGCAACGGCTTTGCAACAACATTGCCAGCATGAGCCCTATATCATAATTCTGTATTTTGCTTTTTGGGCTTATAGCAGTTTGCATACTTCCGCTAACATCTGCTGCAATAACCACTTTGGTACCTGCATCGTAGCCGGCTATATTCGCTGCGCTGAACAATACTGCCTGTTCCAAAGCTTCCAATACCAGGCCTACCCGGCCATCAGCCAATTGCTTTAACTCACGGTAAGCGCCCAGGAAACGGAATGGCAACTGCTTGCTGTTTGCTACAGCTTTTTCATTTGACAGGTAAGCGCATACTTTTTTTAAAGCTTCATTGCTTACCTCTGCTTCCATTATATTCCGTAGGTTACGCAACGTTGCCATATAACCCAGTTTGTTGCTGAATATCAGTTCCTCCCATTTTCCACGAAAAGCCTGGCGCTTTGTTTCTGCATCGTCAAATTTAAGCTGGCCAAGCGCACTCAACTCTACTTCCCAGGTATAGGGAACTTCCAGTTCATCTTTGGCTATCTTATCAAACAATTGCTGCTGTGCTTCATCTTTTGCCTTTGGGTGTACCAGGAATAAAGCATCTTTCAATTTTACATTAGCATCCCGGTTGTACTTGGCAAACTGGTATTCATCAAAATTGTTGAATGCTTCAGCCACTCCTTTTTGCAATTGTTTGCTCAACTTATTCAGTTGTTTAACTTCTTTTCGTGCATTGGCCATGGCATAATAAGCCAGCAACTCGGTTATCTCGTCTGCACGCTGAATTACACGTCCGGTTAGTTTGCTTACCAAATTATCTCCGCTATGGCGTTTAGCCAGCTCAACTACCAATACCGGCGGAATGCTGCGCAGGTACATTTGTTCCCGTGCATAAACAGCCAGCTTAGCTACAAAAGCTGCATCATTCTTTTCAATCAGTTCTATGATACGTTGCAACTTATCGTTCGCTTTCTCATAAAACTGCTCGCTTAATGCGGCGGTGGCTACAGCGGTGTACAGCTCTAACTGTATTGGTAGTGCGAAAGCTGTTTCACCTTCTTTGTTGATTATTTCTTTTTGTTGTTTTGAAAGCATGAAATTGAATTTCATTCTGCACCCCCTTTATTTTGGTTTGATGATACAAACCTCTTACGTTACTGTGCAACCTTTTTGCACAGTAAAAATTATTTTTTAATAGATGCCGCCTCTTATGGCGACATCTATACTATTACTTCTGCGGAACGAAGATTTGCTTCAACTGCTCTATCAACACGCCATTTCCACTAAGGCTGATATTGGTTATTTTATCCGCTATCTTTTCCACGTATTCCATTTCTTTCAATTTGAACAGCATGCTGTTTTCCTCCATTAGCTTTGCAGTATTCAGCAAACTTCTTGTGCTGGCAGTTTCTTCGCGGCGCATGATAACATTTGCCTGTGCCTTTTTCTCGGCTATCAATACCTGGTTCATAATTTCCTTTACATCACCAGGTAAAATGATGTCACGAATACCAAAGTCGTTTACTTCAATACCACATGCCAACGCTTTTTCTGTCACAGCTTTCAAAATAAAGGGAGCGATGCTTTCCTTTTTCTCAAGCAGTTCATCAAAGCTTAACCCGCCGATATATTCACGTAAGGCCAACTGAAAAGCCACATACAATTGTTTATCGAAATCTTTATTGTATAACAGAGCCTTTTCAATATCCACAACTTTGTACTGTGCCTGGCCGTTAAGACGCAATGCCGCTTTGTCCCTCGTTAATATTTCCTGTCCGTTAATCTCCAGTTGTAACTGGCGGGTATCCACTTTTCCTACACTAACGGCGATATTATTCTTCCACCAATAGTACACCCCCGCTGTTTAATTGCTGAACATATCTTCCATCTACAAACAACAGTGCTTTTTCATAGTTTTCTACACTAAAGCTTCTTACAAATGGAGCAAGCAATTTGTGTTGCAAAGTGGCACGGCCTATTTGCTCTGTTATCTCAGCCTTGCTTATATCTGCATAAATAAAATCATATTGAACAATTCCTTTCCAAAAGCTATAACGGCCAGCAGTCAATACCTGCTTCAGTAAACCATTTTCATACTGCAACACAATCTCATTATCTTTTACATCTACTACATGTAATGCATTCAGCAGCATGTTATCTTGTAAGAGTATGTTTAATTCAACCGGTGAATGGAACTGTTTGGTTGTATCACAAACAACTGCATATTCATTCCACAGCCAGTAGTTACCTTCTTTCAGCATGCGCTTATAAGAATCTTTCTTAAATACCAAACCAACCTGGTAAGCGCCAATTTTTACATGTTTCATTTTTGTTGTTTATGGATTTAATCATTTTTTTAAGGGCCTTTACCTCTTTCCATTTAAAAGCAACGGAAGCCGGTTTCAGGAATAGTTTGGGCAATAGTTCAATACAACAACAGAAAGTTATTTCTGTATTCAGTAGATTGAAGTAATGCACTCCTCTATACCTTTTACACCCGCCTGCAGGTAACTTTTAACTTGCCGCATGTTTTTAACATAGTTAAGTTTAGGGCTGTTACACAGCAGGAAAGCGGTAAAGGCTGTTTTACTTCGCCATTTTTTGAGAAGCAGCGTACTTCTTCTGAATCCTACATTAACAGTGTAGTGCTCTAACCACCTGAGCTACCCAAGTGAAGTTGGAGTGGGATTCGAACCCACGCATTTCCTGTTGCTCTACCAATTGAGCTATTCCGCATTTGCGGAAAGAGGAGTCGAACCTCTGACCCACAGATCCTATGGCGGACACCGTCCAATGATGCAACAGCATACAGATAGTTACTACGTCTGCACTGCGATGCGGTTAAACATCCACCTGGTTTGCATTCAAAGAATCAATATCCGTCTTCCCGTTAAGGAAGCTTTTGCGTTAGCTTAACTGCTAACAATATTTTATTCTAAATAGTTATTTTCGCTACTCAGAAGACCTACACCCCATGATGGAATTTTTCGGCACACTTACTCTTTTTTATTTGTACTGCTGTCCTGAACTTGTTTGTCTGTATCAGCCTGCTGCACATTGCTAAGCAGAGAACAAGGCGCACAAGTGAGTGACACAACGAAGCTTCATAGCAGCAATGCCGTTTGTCTCATGATATTTTTCGTCTCAGAGTACTTGTTTTGCTTTGGTGATACAAACTTCATGGACTACTGTGCAACCTTTTTGCACAGTAAAAATTATTTTATACTTTTCTCAAAAAAATTCATGCCTGTAAACCGAAACGCATTGATACGGTACCGTACCATTGATAAATGCCTGCAAAACCGCCGTCGTAAATGGACGATTGATGGCCTTATTGAATCATGTAATGAGGCACTCTACGAATACGAAGGCATAGATAAATCCGTTAGTATGCGTACCATTCGGTTTGACCTGAATGCAATGCGCAGCGATAAGCTGGGTTACAATGCGCCGATCATTGTTACTGATAAAAAATATTACAGCTATGAAGACCCGGAATACTCGATCGCCAACATCCCACTTACTTCCCAGGACCTGAATATCCTGCAGGAAGTATCGCACCTGCTGCGCCAGTTTAAAGGCTTCAGCCACTTTAATGAAGTAGCTGAAATGCTAAACAAACTGGAAGACAAAATTTACAGCGAACAACACAACAGCCAACCTGTAATTGATTTTGAAAAGAATGAACTGCTTACCGGTATTCAATGGCTGGATATTTTACACAAAGCCATCGTATCCAGGTCAACAGTTCAGCTTACGTATCAGTCTTTCAAAGCACGGGAGGCCAGCGACATTATCTTCTATCCCTATCTCTTAAAAGAATACCGCAACCGGTGGTTTATCCTGGGCATGACCAAAAAGGGCAAAGAAATCTGCACATTTGCACTTGACCGCATCCGGGAAATTGTTACCTTACCAGGTGAAATCTACCGTGAGCATAAGAGCTTTGACCCACACACTTATTTCAGCGATATTGTGGGTGTAACACGAAATACAGGTGATATACCCACAATTATTGAATTTCTCGCCGATCGCTACCAGTCGCCTTATATAAAAACCAAACCTATTCATGCTTCGCAAAAAATTGTGGAAGAAACGCTGGAAGGTACTGTTTTCAGTATCTGCGTAATACCCAACTTTGAACTGGAACGCGAATTGATTGGCTTTAGTGAAGGGTTGAAAATTTTATCCCCGGCGCCATTCCTTCGGCGTATTAAGCGAAAAGCAAGGTTGATGTACGAAGTGTATTTTGGAGAAGATTAATTCTCCAGTACCGCATCTCTGCGAAAGCCAAGTACTTCTATACGTTGGGATGGTTCGAAAGTTTTCTCGTGCTGGTTGCTTATTTCAGCAACAGTCATGGGCTGGGTGATTACTGTATCAAAACCAAAATGGGTACTTAATCGCTGCGCCTTCTCAATACTCAGCTTACCGAACTCATATTTTGCAATAAGCCGTCCTTTACGCATAAGCGCACTGTCTACCAATGTCAATGAGCTATTAAAAGTGCAAATAAGCTGTACATTCAGAAAATCGGCAAGCAGTCCGTCTGAAATATTCAGCAGGTTGGAGACGGATGAGTCATTGCTCATGCGTCTGTCGAGTATTATATTCTCTGCATCTTCAATAATCAAAACGGTGTCAGGATTGTCTATGAGCAGATCAATAAAATCCGGGCTCATCAAGTTACCCGCAATGTTTGGCGATAAAAACAACACTCTTTTTTTTATTTTCCCAATCAGGTAGCGCAAGTAAGTTGTTTTACCGGTTCCAGGCAACCCATGCAGTAAAACGATACCCTTGTCTTTCTTTTGGTTCAGGCGCTTGATAATGGTATCATTAACAGGCTTAAACTCATCTTCATAAAACAAATCAATATCCAGCCTGGCCCTTTTTATTTCCATTCCTCTAAGCGTCATACCATTACCTTCCCTGCATATAAGATTTATTTCCAATGGTTGCCTTCGCTGCCTTTCTTTAAATTGCATTGCCAGAGTGGTTACAATGCCTAGCATTTCATTTTGTGTCCCATCATGCAACAAGTAGCAATATTCTTCATCAAATTCAATCAAAAAATTGCAGTTTAGTACTACCATTGCCATGTCAAAAACATATTTCTTCTTTTTGTACTCAAACCAGGAGTATTCATGTATGTCTTTTATATAAGCATGATACGTTTTTGTAAAGGCATTAAATGCTCTCTCTCCATCCACGCTGCTGATGTAATTTACATTGGGTAACTTCCCAAAGTAATGCATGTATAAGCTTTTCGAATTAAGGAAACGATTATCAAACACGTTAATGTTGTTAGTCGTTTTCTGGTTATTCTGAGTGTTCATTGTTATTTAGTTTAATCAACTTGAAATAGCTGCTATTAAGCAAAATGATGTTGGAATAAGACATCTTTCTAATGCAACATTTTTGTATAAAAGCATTGCTCTATTTCAATACAAAGTGCGCATAAGTGAGTTTTGAGAGTTTACATTTCCTGTTCTTTTATAGCATCAAGAAGTCTTGGCAATGGCGTATGCTTAAAGGCAAGAGGTTCTTTTTTCTTATTTGTTCTCCGTCTGTATGGATAGTGCCCATCAAGAAGATGACCTATACGTCCGGACAAATTACTTTGGTGTACATAATTACGTATTTCGCGTAACCTTTTTTCGATCAGCGCATCATGTTTCCTGACCTGTGAGATAAAATTTGGTTTTATTTTTAAAACATATCGCCAGGGCTCATTGAATACATAGTACTTTATAAATCCATTTTTTGATTTTTCAAAACGATATTCCGGATGAAAGAATTGCTTTTCATTGTCATTGAAATTCAGTTTATTAAAATGCTGCTCATCAGGCTTCAACAACTCTTGCTTGGGAATAATATAAATTCTCCGGGTTACTCTTTTCTTTTTCTTTCTGAAATCCTTCGTCGCATTCCATTCACATGTATTAATCTTCCTAAGAATCTCTTTGAAGAAGTCAGCATGTTTGCTTTTTGCAACATCATTGCTCAAAACAAAAAAACGATTCCACCCCTTTTGGTATGGGGGATTTAATGGTTCCCACCCTAAATTTTTCTGCTGTTCATAAAGTAAATTCTCTTCTTTTTCAAGTGCGATTAATTGCTTGTCAAAATCTTCGTACTGCATACGCTTCTTTTGCCGTGCAGTACGTAAACGGTAAGAAAGAATTTCCGTACCGAATTGGTGAATAAGTTTTGTGTCCATAATGAATTATTTGATTCGATCGAAAACTCCTGTGCCATTGTTCCATGCCTATCCGGCTTCTCATTATGAACTGTAAATTCTTTTTCATTCTATACTTTTATAGATGCCGTGCAATGGGCACGGCATCCTGTTATTTTTTATGATTGCACCACTTTATCTGCGCAGTTAGAGCTGGCAAATGCATGCGGCTTTGCTTTAAACTCAAACCCCATCCCCATAATGTAACCCATTGCATCTTTCAATGCATCGTTACTTTTAAAAGCGGGGTTGGTGTTTATATCCGCATGAACTTCCATGTGCACATTAAACGCAATAAAGATGTCTGTTAAAGCGAAAGTAATTTCCACGCTCCTTGATACTTCTTCCAGCATCCTTTGTTTAATACCCATTCTGCGCTGTACAGAATCTTTGTTGATGTACATAAAGCCACCTTTTCCTTTCCGTAGAAATACAATAACGGTAGCAAAAGTTGTTTCGCGGCTTTTTACCTGGCTGTCAGTACCAATGCACACTTTAATCTCATGCCCCATATCTTTTTCCCTCATCAGCATTTGCCGTATTTCTTCCTTAATCGGCAGCTTTATCCGGGTACCGTCAAGCCGTCTCCATTGTTGATGTTCCATGTCATACCATCCTTAATTTTTAGGTTACAGAGTTTTCATTTTGCATGGGTTCTCAGACTCGAACTAAGACCAACGGTTTTGGAGACCGCTATGCTGCCATTGCACCAAACCCATATTATTTTCTTTTTTTTATGAGCCCAACTGTATTGCTGCTATTAAGCTTTTCTTGCGTCGCACTCTTGTACGTTCTGAACATTATTCATCCTTTTTCCTTCTCCTTTAGGAGAAGTTGCCCAAAGGGCGGATGAGGTTCTATTAAGCATTTGCCTCAATAGCGCACCCTGAGAAAACGAAGAGCTTTGTTCATTATTGAGCAATATGCCAAATCGCGTAAGCGGGTACCAGATCATATATATGAACCATTTACCCCCGAGTCGTGCAGAAGATTCGAACTTCTTTCTTCCGGGTTGCGGCCGGATGCATAGGCCATCTCTGCCAGCACGACATTTACATCAGGTGGACGAAGCTGGACTCGAACCAGCACTGTCACGGCTTCAGCGTGATGCTCTTCCATTGGAGCTATTCGTCCATTTAATTTAGCCAGCAATCGCGGAGGATGTAAGAATCGAACTTACCTGGGTTTCACCCCAACCCTGGTTTAGCATACCAGTACCTTACCATCTCGGTCAATCCTCCATACCTGCGGAGAGAGAGGGAATCGAACCCCCGGACCTTTTACAGCCTACTGTTTTCAAGACAGCTTCCTCTACCAACCGGACTCTCTCCATTTGTGTGAGTGGCTGGATTTGAACCAGCTAAGTTTTAAAACGATGGTTTTACAGACCATTGCGGCTCTCCAGCTTCGCCGCACTCACATAAGCGGATGAAGAAAGAATCGAACTTTCAACCTGGCGCTTAACAAGCGCATGCTCTTCCATTAAGCTATTCATCCATTACCACGATCGTAACCTGACTTTACTGATTAACCTGATAGTAACTTCCCAAGGCAATCATTTTAATCAGCATGAAATCGTGGTCGTTTGTTGGCCCGGTGAGAATCGAACTCACAACCCTCCGGTTAAAAGCCGGATACTCTAACCAATTAAGCTACGAACCAATCTTTACCAGGAGTTTAGTGTGATTATTCTGATGAGCCTGATGGTAACTTTTAACGGCTATCATCTTAATCACACTAAAGCCGCTGTTCAGATAGTTGCGGCTGTTGGATTCGAACCAACATTTGAAGCTTATGAGACTTCCGGGTTAGCCATTACCCTAAACCACATTCTGGTAAACCTGAACAGATTCGAACTGTTACTAAGTGGCTTCTAAGACCACTGCCTCTTCCGTTGGGCTACAGGCTTATTTTTGTCGATCCGGCAGGGCTCGAACCTGCAGCCCTGAACGTATAAGGTTCCTGCTCTTACTATTGAGCTACGGATCAGCAAGGTTGGCTTAAGAAGATTCGAACTCCTGTCTCCGCGTTCGTAGCGCGGTATTCTCATCCATTAAACTATAAGCCAGTGTTTGTGCGGCTTCCAGATTTGAACTGAAAACATTCGCCTTATGCTTACCTCCCAGAAAGGGAGGAAGACGAGCATGTTACCCTTACACCAAGCCGCATTATCTTTTGTCGTATTTCAACATTCCCCGCTCATCATACCTTGTTCTGAATTCACCTGGTTGACTCCGGGGCTCGAACCCTGTTCTCCACATTCACAGTGTGGTGCTTTACCAGTTAAGCTAAAGCCAACATTTGTTGCAGGAACAGGGCTCGAACCTGTATCACCAGGTTCAAATTCTGGCATGTTGCCATTACACCATCCCGCAATGGTAATCTGCACGGGACTCGAACCCGTATTATAAGATCGAAAATCTTATGTCCTGGCCGGTTAGACGAGCAGACCCTTTTTAAAAAGCTTGGAAAAGCAGCCCCCTTGAGGGAGCTGCGTTGTTCCCTCCTTTTATAAGCCAATACCTTCTATATTTCTGATTGATCAGTTCATTTCAGGTTGCCGGGCAAATCCTACTACCTGTACCTGGGCAGAAGATGAAGCGGCTGATTGAAATTCTGCCAGCTTCTTCACTACCCTGTTAGCCCACGCATAACTCTCTGGCCCATGCAATAAATGGCAATAGTTGGCGCCTAATTCAATCATCCTGTTACCGGTAAGCACAAAAACAGTGTTGTTGAAAAAACTTTTCTGTTCGGCCTGGTCAAAATAGCAATGCTGGTACGTATTTGTAATATCGGTTTTAAAAACGTCTGCTATATAGCTGTAAGCTTCTGCAGCATCCAGCTCGCTAATGAACTGAACACAGGGCACCCGGTCAAATTCAACTATGTAAAAAACTTTCACATCTAAAAAGTGCCCGCTAAACAAAGGCCCGGCATTTGTAATCTTTCTTCGTAAAAACCATTTCATTTCACACCTCCGGTTTATTTCTGTTTTATCCTGACTTTCATTATTTGTTTTTCTTTCCATCCTTCTGTTGCCCTCAATAACCAATATCAAGAGGCAAATAATAATGATGACTATACAATATGAAAACATATAAGATGATTTATGGCCAAATAAAAAGCCCGGTCAGTTGTTACCGACCGGGCTTCTACCTGCTGATAAAAAATCAGCAAAGCATACTATTACACGCCGGTCGTTGTTGTATATAAAATTTTCCTATCGCCTCAAAACAATTATCACTTTCCAGGATATGCACACTACTGCCATTCGAATTGGGCACAATATCCCTCCACATCTCACAGGGTGAGCTGCCGGGGTTTGTAGCCTTCTGTCGCATGATAATATTGTAGCTGTGCATGTGGGTTTTTATATTTTATTCTTTTGTGATAGAATTTAAAATAAAAACCCCGCATTTTGTGCGGGGCCTTTTATCAGTCAGTTAGTTTTGTTTGCAAATTAACTTACAGTTTTACATGCCCCGCAGATAATGTAGCCCAGCGGACTAAACCATCTTTTTGATTCTATGTGAAGATTTAATTGTTGCATGTATTAACTGTTTTAAATTTTTTTGTGACGCAAAATTGTATTTTTTTTCTAATTGCTTCCAAATTTTTTTAAAACTTTTTTTAGTTTTTTTTTATTAAGGCACACTTACACCCTTTAACAAAAACTTTGCACGTCATCTTATGCAATACTCCAAGTTGCCTAATCGTAGCGGCAAAAAAGAAAACCGCTTATGAAACCTCAAATCATTAAACCGCTATTACTGTTAAGTATTACCATCTCCCTTTTTGCATTTTACAATTTTCGCGACGAGCACAAAAGGGTCTCAATTTCTTCATCTAAAGGCGCCGATGATTTTGCAGCACCTCAGCCTAACCAGTTTTATGGCACTACAGATTCGCAAAAGAATGGTTTACTCAATTGCAGCATAGGGTTAGATAATGACAGTTATTGGATTGACAGTGCCAGTAAAATAGCCTACCTGTACGTGGAGATAAAGGCGGATAAATTTGAAATGCCTGATCATGTAAGAACACCACTTAACTTATCTATTGTTATAGACAGGAGCGGCTCTATGGCCGGCGATAAAATTAAGTTTGTAAAGCAGGCAGCTAAATTTGCCATTGATCACCTTACGCCTGAAGACTATATTTCAATTGTGGCCTACGACGATGTGGTTGAAATTCTGCAGCCATCTGTGAAGGCCGATAACAAACACCTAATCAAAGAAAAAATTGACCGGCTTACAGACCGTGGAAGCACCAATTTATCCGGTGGTGCACAGGAGGGATATACACAGGTAAAAGCCAATTACAAAAAGAACTTCATTAACCGTGTTCTGCTGCTTAGCGACGGACTGGCAAACACCGGCATTACAGACCCTGCAAAAATTAAAGAAACAGTAAGGGCCAGGAACTATGAAGATGGTATAAGCCTTTCCACATTTGGCGTTGGCCTTGATTATAATGAAGACCTGATGACAGCCATGGCCGAATCCGGCGCAGGCAATTATTTTTTTATAGACAATCCCGAAACAATCGCTTCACTTTTTGATAAAGAGCTGAAAGGCTTGCTGCATGTTACAGCCCAAAATACCAGGCTTACAGTAACGGTGCCTGAAGGCGCCAGCCTTGAAAAAGTGTATGGTTACAGTTTTATTCAGACAGGCAACCAGGCTACAGTGGAAATGAGGGATATTTTTTCTGAGGAAATAAAAGGCGTTCTAATGCGCTTTACGTTAAACAATGGTATTAAAAAAGAATTGAAGTTTGATGCAAACATATCTTTTGATGCCACTGAAAGCAATAGCCATTCAACAATAACGCTGAGCAAGTTGCTTAAGCCTGAAAAAGATAAAACCACATACGCTAACAATTTTAATAAGCTGGTAATGGAGCAGGTGGCATTGTACAAATCCAATGAACAGTTGGAGCTTGCCATGCAGGAAGTGGATAAAGGAAACTATGAAAATGCCAGGAGGATGGTTACAGCCAACCAGGCGTACCTTAAATACAATACATTGCATTTTTCAGCTTCAAAGGAGTTGGTTAAAATGGATTCGGTAAACACTGCATACCTGGAAAAGATAAAGCAGGCGGAAACAATGGAATCAGGAGAAATGAAGATGCTTCAAAAATCTTCTAAAAGTTACAACTATAAAGTAAGGGCTAAAAAAAATTAGGCATTCTTTTGTACCAGCCATAAACGCTGTATAGTATGCAGCTACCCGTAATTTCAACCCGGCCCTTCTTATTATTCCGCACAGTATAGGTTAAGCAATCTTTACAATACCTGGCAGTTTGCATACAATACCAATGTAGTTAAATGCCACATCCTCAATCTACATGGGCTGAAAAGCCGCGCAGCGAACAGAACGTACAAGAGTGCGACGCAACGGAAGCTTAATGGATGTTCCTGCCGCCGGGCCCAAAAAAATCTTACTTAATAAGTAAATAGTTGGGGCTTATAAATCTTTCTGCATTTCGTAGTGTGGAACTGTAACTTCTATAAATTCATCGCCGCAGGCCCTGTAGCCCAGTTTCTCATAAAAGCCCAGGGCCGTTTTGCGGGCATGCATGGTTATTTTTTTATACCCCATATCCCGGGCAACATTTTCAGCAAACTGCATTAAGGCGCGGCCAAGGCCCTTGCCCTGCAGACCGGATATGACAGCCATTTGCCGCAGCCTTACCACACCAGGTTCTGTTTGGGTAAGCAGGCAGCAGCCCTCCATCCGGTCATCATCAAAGCAACCAATTAAAATATCGTTCTTTTCCTTTTCCAGCTCTTCTTCGGTAAACGAAAGGTTTAATGGCTTACGCAGCATTTGCAGGCGCAGGTCAACCATTTGCCTGTACTCTTTAGAACCGTGATCTATCAATTTTAAAGCCATATACGAAGTTTGCCGCCTCAAGATACCAATCATTTTTTAGATATAGCCCGGTACCAAAGGCCCAACGTGCATAAAACACCGCCAAAACACACGGAAAAAACAAAAAACAGATAACCCATTGCGGATTGGTCAAAAATTATATTTTTGCGCCTGTATCAAAACTTAAAACAATGTCAGACATTGCAACAAGGGTAAAAAAAATAATAGTTGACAAGCTGGGTGTAGACGAAGCAGAAGTTACCAATGAAGCTTCTTTCACCAATGACCTGGGTGCTGATTCTTTAGACACCGTGGAATTAATTATGGAGTTTGAGAAAGAATTCAATATTTCCATTCCCGATGAGCAGGCAGAAACAATTACCACCGTTGGCCAGGCAATAACTTACCTGGAAGAGCATGCTAAATAAAGCAGGTTTTTATCATACCCACAATCCGCCAACGGTAGCTTTACAGCGGCCGGCGGCGGATTTATCACTTTAAAGAGAGGCTTACCGTATGCAGTTAAAAAGAGTTGTTGTTACCGGCATGGGTGCATTAACCCCCATAGGAAATACATTGCCGGAGTACTGGAATGGCCTTATTAATGGCGTTTCAGGCGCTGACTATATTACTCTTTTTGATGCAGCCAAGTTTAAAACAAGGTTTGCCTGCGAGGTAAAAAACTTCGACCCCACTCAATTTCTGGATAAAAAAGAGGCCCGCAAAATAGACCGGTTTACCCAGTTTGCACTTGTGGTAAGCGATGAAGCTATGGCGGATGCCGGCCTTAACGCTGATAATATTAACCCCGACCGTGTGGGTGTGGTATTTGCCAGTGGTATTGGCGGCTTAACCACTTTTCAGAACGAGGTGATGGACTTTGCCAAGGGTGATGGTACCCCCCGCTTTAACCCTTTCTTTATTCCTAAAATGATATTGGACATTGCAGCCGGCCAAATTTCTATGCGCCATAACCTGCGTGGGCCCAACTTTGCCGTGGTAAGCGCCTGCGCCAGCAGCACCAATGCTGTAATGGAGGCTTTTAACCTGCTAAGGCTGGGCAAAGCCGATATTATTTTAACGGGTGGAAGCGAGGCTGTGATAAGCGAAGCCGGCGTTGCGGGCTTTAATGCCATGAAGGCAATGAGCGAACGCAACGATGACCCCAAAACGGCCAGCCGCCCTTACGATAAAGACCGTGATGGTTTTGTAATGGGCGAGGCCGGCGGCATGCTGGTGCTGGAAACCCTGGAAAGCGCCCTGGCAAGAGGCGCCAAAATTTATTGTGAAATTGCCGGTTGCGGTGCTACTGCCGATGCCCACCACATTACAGCCCCGCACCCCGAAGGTCTGGGTGCAAGAAATGTGATGCTTTCTGCACTGGACGATGCAGGCATGCAGCCGGAACAGATTGATTACATAAATACACATGGTACCAGTACGCCCCTTGGCGATGGCGCAGAGGTAAAGGCTATACTGGATGTGTTTAAAGACCATGCATACGAGGTAAATATCAGCGCCACAAAATCTATGACAGGCCACTGCCTTGGCGCAGCAGGCGTTATAGAAGCCATTGCCTGCATACAGGCCGTGGTTAACGATATGGTGCCGCCTACCATTAACCACTTCAACGACGATCCGGGCCTGGATCCCAAACTTAATTTCACATTCAACAAAGCGCAACAGCGTACCGTGAATGCCGCCCTGAGCAATACATTTGGCTTTGGTGGCCACAACGCATGTGTAATTGTAAAAAAATACGTAGCTTAAAGTGTGGATTTAATCAAAAAGCTTTTCCGCAAAAAATCTGATCCAAGTTTTGAAAGCCAGCTTCGAAATGTGCTGGGCGTTAAGCCTGGTAACATTACTTTGTATCAAATCGCATTAAGCCACCGCTCTGTTAAAGAGGGCCCCGATGAGAACAATGAACGGCTTGAATACCTGGGCGATGCCGTGCTAAGCGCCATCGTGGCAGACTATCTTTTTAAACGCTACCCCTACAAAGGCGAAGGTTTTCTTACCGAAATGCGCAGCAAAATGGTTAACCGCCAGCAGCTAAACGATATAGCGCTTAAAATGGGCGTTAAAAAGTTAACCATGTACAACAAGTTTGATAATGCGCTTAAAGCCAGCCAGATTTTCGGCAATACGCTGGAAGCGCTTATCGGCGCTATTTACCTTGACAAAGGTTACATTAAAACACAACGCTGGGTATTGCGCAGCATAGTTTTGCCGCACATGTTTGTTGACGACCTGGAACAGATTGATATTAACCTTAAAAACAGGCTTATCGGCTGGGCCAGCAAAAACGGCAAAGTGCTGGAGTTTGAAACTATTGACGAAAAGCTGGAAAACGGCCGCCGTATTTTTACCATTGCTGCCGTGCTGGATGGCGAAAAAGTATCGCAGGGTAAAGGCTTTAATAAAAAAGACGCCAGCCAGGTAGCCGCGCAACTGGCCATAGAAAAGCTGGGGCTATAAGCTAACGTGTGCAATGTGAACAATTGCCCACTTGCGATTGACCATTCACGGCTCACGATTCGGATACCGGCGATAGATTTTCATAGCATCGTCCGTTGCGTCGCAAACCGACGAAGGAGGTTCGCCAGCACCAAAATAAAATAACAAAACCCGCTGGCAATCCTTTCATCGTTCATACCATTGGGCGGCTTTTCAGACCCGGGTAGAAAACTCCTAAACATTCTCTTCCACCAACCGGTACATAATATCTGAACGTAACACATATTTTACTCCGCTTAAAACAGCAGAACCCTCATGCTCAAGTGAGTGAAGAAAAATAAGTGCCATCCCTTTTTCCGGTTTTATTGAGAGGCGGTTAAAAGTAGTTTCGCCCCTGGTATAACCATCATTCAGGTAAATCATAAATGTGTAATAACTGGCCTCAGTGCTGCTTCTTATATAGCTTTGATCGCGATGGCGCCTGAATTGTTGTCCCGGTAAGTACTTGTAAAATCTAAAAAGCTCGTTTAAACCAACTGCCTTACTAAGGCCAATCTGCGCAGGAGCATAAGGTTCAAGCTTTTGCCAAATGGCATCAGCAAGGGGCACGTCTGTATAAAGTACCCTGTTGTTGTTTCTAACAAACTCCACAACCTTTTGCCCTCTATCAGTTTCAATAGCCGCTTTTTCGTATCCTATCTGTTCACTTTTAGTTATGAAGTTTTCGCATTCCTCTCCAGTCCAAAAACCGGGAATAACAAAAATGTGCTCCTGCAACTTTTTAACTAACATCATTCACTAATATTTTCATATAAACAATCCCCACTCATCTCCGTAATCATCCTTTTCAAAACTGGCTACCCATTCTTTAAAAATTTCCCTGAATTTATCTATCTCTTCGCGTATAAACAGCCGGTGCTCTTCTTCCATTACACCATCCATTACAAAGCCATTAGTGGCCACTTTAATAAACTGTGCATTCTTTCTTATAATGGCCGCGTTTTCCATTCTTATTATGTACAGGCCTGCTTCAGAGCTTCTTATTTTGGCAGCTACTTCATAAGCATCGCCCAGCAGCATAGATTTGTGATCTTCAAAGTAGTCTTTACCAAAAACACTATCGTCTCCGGGTTCTTTCAAACTGTCAAAAGCGGCGTTTAATACTATCATTACCTGGTTCCACTGCTGGTACAGTGCCTTGCATAAGCTTCGGGTGGGGTTAGGTTTCCAGCTTTCCCCTTCTTCATCATGTTCAGACGGGTCATCATCGTTCCATTCAGGCAATTCGTTAAGGTTGTCAATTTTCATACGATACAGTTTAATTCAATAATAAGCTTAGAGAGGCGTAAATGTAATTATTTTCGGTTGATACTGCTACTGGCATAAGGGCGGTATCGCCATACTATTAAGCATGGTTATTTTTTCAACAAGGCTGCAACATTTTGCATAGTAGCATCGTCATAAAAAAAATTATTGACACGATGAAAATCTTAAAACGCCTGGCAATCTGCCTGTTTTTTATCTCAGCCTGCAACAGGGATGAAACAACAGAGCCGTTTGAAGAAGTGCAAATCAGGGTGCTGAATGCAGCCTTCGCTTCTTTTAAAAATTGCAAGGTAAGTACTTATGATGACCTCTATAATTATGGTGATATTGGTGTTAACGAGTATTCAGCTTATCATACATTTCAAAAAGCTTACAGGTATGGTTACGTAGAACTTACAATGAATAACCGCCCCTATATATTGCAGCCCACAGATTTTGTTGGCGAAACCCCGCTTTCAAAAGGGAAATACACCTACAAAATTATTTACTCAGAAGAAAGCAAAAACATAGATATTCAGTTAATAAAGGATTAACACGGTATGGATATTTTTAAAATTAGTTTTTAACTTTGAAATATGCGTACACTCAACATTTCGATATCTGACATCGAGTTTGAAAAATTTGGCTTTAACAGGCAAAGCTTTTCGTTTTCAGATTTTGTTGACATTCTGAGCAGGGAAATTGCGAGACAAAACCTAAATGAAAGTTTAAAGCTGGCAGAAAAATATGGGTTGTCGGGCATGTCAATGGATGAAATATCTGAAGAAGTAAAGGCCGTACGAAAAAATGCAAAAGATAATAATTGATACAAATGTTTTTGTATCGTCTTTAATCCAGAAAGGATATTCAAACTATATAGTTTCAGAAATTTTTTTAACTGACGATATTGAAATCTGTATTTCGGATGAACTTTTTGAAGAATACTACGATGTATTAAACAGAAAGCGCTTTAGCAAATATCCAGATTTTGTTTCCTCCGCTCTCTCGTTACTTATCACTATAGAAAAAAAGGCCGTTAAGTATTTCCCTTCCATCAAACTTCACATAATTTCTGATAAGGACGACAACAAATTATTAGAGCTTGCAGAAACCTCCTGCGCTGATTTTTTGGTTACCGGCAATACAAATGATTTCACTATGCAGGAGTACAAGGGCACTAAGATTGTAACGCCAAAACAATATTGGGAGCATTATCTTCATCAATAGCCAATTTTAGCTATTGGCTTGATACTCTATAATTACGCTATGTCCCCGCTGCGCCAGGGATTGAAGCACAACCGAGCCAAAGCAACATTCAGTTGCTTTGACGACGGTTGCGAACGCAGTTCTCCCCGGTGAAGCCATCGCAGCATAGCTTTTGTGCCGGAGTATGAGCACAAGCAAGGCAAAGCAACTGAATGTTGCTTTAACGAAGATTGCGAACGCAGTTCTGCCCGGTGCCCATCGCCTTAGCGTGGGCAGGCGCCCTTAATAAATTTCTCTTCAATATTACCCTATGGCAACACTATTTAACTGCTAACATGTTCTCACATGGCTCACATGGTTTAAAATACACGTATGTGATTAATCACACGCATCTTTCTATTTCCCCCATTGACACCCGCCTCTGCCCCGGAGTATTTTGTTCTCCGCTTATTATTCGGTTGCTATTTTTTAACTCTTCAAAATTTAGTATGAAAAAGTTCTCAAAAGATACCCGGGGCATCCAGTTTATGATTGCCTTTGAGGGTAACCCGGAAAACGCCATACCCGTTACGGCACATGTGTTTGATAAGGCGGACAACTACGTACAGTCTGCTGAAATTAATGAAAAAGGCTATTTTACTTTAGACATCAACGCCGCCCAGTTACGCAGTGCCAAACTTTTTATTGCGCCAGATAAAGGCGGCAAGCGCAGCAGGTTTTCTACCCCTACCGTTAAAGACATGGACCGCCGCAATGCTTACCAGCCGGCACTGTATTTTGACAATATTCTTGACGACATTGTGCAACTGAAACCCATACCCGACATTTACTGGAAATGGTGGTTTATCTGCTACTGCCGTGTACAGGGCAAAGTAGTTAAACAGGAAACTTTTGGCGGCACTACCCACTACCGCCCTGTATGCGGCGCCAGGGTGCATATTTGCGAAGTTGACCGCTGGCCGCTGATTATTCAATACTTTCCCAACGATATTATTTACAAAATACGCGACGAAATTTTAACCCGCCCCTTCCCACCCGTTCCGCCAGACCCAGGGCCGTTGCAAACCAAAATACCGTTACAGGTTGACAGGCTTAACCTGCTGCGTAAATCAACCGCCAGCTCGTTGCTGCGTAATGTAAAGGCCGCCGTTACTTACACGGAAGCTCCCTATATTAACGAGGATTTTATCAAGCAGATAAAAACCGATTCCGTTTTTACACTGAAGGAGTCTTTTACCGCTAACCTGCAGTTGCTGATACCCTGGTTCTGCTACTGGAAATGGTTGTGGCCTTACTTTTATCATTGCGATGAACTTGCCGTAATAGAAACTGATGCGCAGGGCCGCTTTGATACAGAGATTAGCTACTTCTGCTTTGGGGATCAACCGGATATTTATGTTTGGGTGGAATACCTTATCAACGGTGTATGGACAACCGTGTACAACCCAGGCCGCGCCTGCAACACATACTGGAACTACAACTGCAATACCGAAATAAATATTACGCTTACCCATCCTGATGTTCGTGGCTGCGGCGATGGCCGCCCCGGCGAAGTGGTGGAAATCATCAGCATTGGCAATGCCGCCATGCTATCCCACATACAGCAGCGCAACATATCGCAAACGGTACAGGGTGTTTCCTTCAGCTCGCTGGGCCTAACCGATACCAACCTGGCCGGCATACCGGGCATTCAATACCTTAACCCGTTTGGCGAAACGCTGAACATTGTGGCTGATTTTGGTTCTACCCTGCCTACTGCGGCTATCTCGCATTACCGTTGCTCGTATAAAAAACATTCCGATGCGGATATACCCGCCAACTGGACGGCGCTCACAGCCAGCCTGGGCCGGGCTTATAAAGACGAAATTGACGATGGCATTAATCCGCCATTCTTTCAGCAAAGCGCTTTTGAACTGAAAGACTCGGTATATGCCGAACTGTACCGCATTCCGCAGGATGATGCCATGCTGCAGGCCGAAATTACCGCACAGCCCGGCCTGGTTGACAGGAACTGGCTGCACGAAGAGTTTGTAATCGCTTCCATACCATCTACCACGCTTGACAATGATTATTACGATGTAAGGATAGAGCTTTACAGTGTGGCCGGTGGTACGCCTACGCTTACCAGCGTTGCTAAAAGCGTGTTCCAGATTCCTGATATTGCCAACCCGCTGCTTAGCCTGCCATTGTACTCCGATAGTGACCCACTGCCCGTTATTAAGCCTTACCCCAATGCCACCTACCCTGATTTTCACCCCGGCGATTACCTGGTACAGGACGGCGGCAACCCGGCCAATGCTGTTGGCTTTCAGTTTATCATACGGGTGGACAACAATGATTGTACCGCGGCCATTGATGATATTGTGGTGCATAATTTTGATGGTACAGATGCTGTATCCGACCCTGATTGCGGTTTTGTGGCCTACAAAGACCCTGTTACTTCCACCGCCACTTTCTCCTTCACGGCTTCGCACCCCAACAACTTTGCGGTGTTTGGGTTTAACGTAACCCGTGGCAATGGCAACCCGGTACCGGTGGCCAATACCAGCGGTATGGTAATAGGCGACAGTTCCAACGGTTACGTACTGGCCGGAGGAAAGTTCAGCAAAACCATATTTGTAAACCAGTTACTGGGCGCCTGCTCAAAAGCGGCTTTTGCAGAAACACTTTCTGTAACCAACCTGGCCACCAATGGTTCTGTGCTTATCGGGCAAATTAACTCCGGAGCTTATGATGCGTATGCTGTAGCGGCATTCGCTTTGGAACTGGCGGAGTAATGTGTTTTTTTGGAGCCCGGCTTTTGCTTTCCATGGCATCGCCTCTTGCGTCGCACAGCGTGTACGTTCTGTATTTCATGGCGACAGTTAAGCGGGTACCAGGCATGGGGCTCCGGCCATTTACTTACGGCTGATATATACAGATGGGGCAGGCTTTTTCATTAGCCTGCCCTGCCTGTTTTGAATTTTCAACAACTAACTGTATTTTATAGCACAGTTACCAGCGCCATGCACTATTACTACTTTATACTTGCCGTTTTAGCCGTATGGCGCATTACCCACCTGCTTAGCAATGAAGACGGGCCTTTTGATATTGTTTTTCGTTTACGCAGGGCATTGGGCAACAGCTTCTTTGGGCGGCTGATCGATTGTTTTTATTGCCTCAGCATTTGGGTATCGCTTCCGTTTGCTGTTTGGCTGCAGAAGCACATTGTGGAAATGTTTGTTACCTGGCTGGCCATTTCCGGTGCGGCTTGCCTGCTGCAAAAAGCGGTGGAGCAAAAGAAACCGCCGACAACACAGTTTTACGAGGAAGAGGAACAGAAATAGAATTAATGCCAACCATTAACAACTAATCAACCTGCCCTTTTAAACTTAACCGCATTTACCAACACCGTATAAAAGATTTAGTATGAGCTGCTGTAATAAAAAAAGAACAACATTTACCCAACCCGCCGCGGCACAGGTGCAACAGCAGCCGGCCCCGGCGCATTTTCACGGCCACACTATACAGTTTCAATATACCGGCAGAACAGCACTGTCTGCCGTGGGTAATATTACCGGCAAACGCTACCATTTTTACCGCCCCGGCGATATACAATCTGTTGACTACCGTGATGCCGCCGGCATGGAAACAGTGCCAGTACTGAAAAAGCTGTAACCACCGCCTTACTGTTAACATTTTAGCAATTAATAAACTTCTGTTTTTTAGCCATCATACAGGTTTTGTATTGATTTTTGCAGCGCATGGCTACAAAAAAGCAGAAGAAGGGCAGCAAAGCGTGGCTCATCATCTGGATAATCATATTTGGTCTTGGCGGCTTTACAGCGTACACCTACTGGCGGCAGCTACAGGAAGAGCGGCAGGCCCGGTTTGTGCATTACCCGGAATTTGGCATTGATGTACCCGCGGGCTACAGCATCCACGGCATAGATGTAAGCAAATACCAGGGCGCCATTTATTGGCCATCCGTAAAAAAAATGCAGGTGAACGATATTAAACTCCGCTTTGCTTTTATAAAAGCCACCGAAGGGCTGGGCCGGGTAGATGCCAGCTTCAGGCGCAACTGGCTTAAAGCTAAAGAAGCAGGGCTAACGAGAGGCGCCTACCATTTTTTCCTGGCCACCAAAAGCGGCAAAGCACAGGCGCAGAATTTTATTAATACGGTATCCATCTCCAAAGGCGATTTACCGCCGGTAATTGATATAGAGCAATTGTATGGCGTACCACCCGCCAAAATGCGCAAAGAAGTAAAAGCCTGGCTGCTGGCTGTTGAAAAAGCTTATGGCGTACGCCCCATCATTTACACCTACGCCAATTTTTACCAGCAATACATGGGGGATGAGTTTGACGACTACCCAGTTTGGATAGCCCATTATTTTGAAAAAGAGCGCCCACGCATTAACCGCAACTGGTTGTTCTGGCAGCATAGCGAGCTAGGCCGGGTAGATGGTATTGCCCACCGTGTTGATTTTAATGTTTTTAAGGGCGATTCAACCGCCTTTGCCGGCCTGCTGGTACCATAAAGTTTATTGCTGCCGGGCGGCCTGCATGCGTACATTTGCCAACTATGGAGCCGGGCGTTAGAGAATACCTCAGAAGAATCGTAATGACTTTATCAGTGGGCTTATTATGGATGGCCAGCAACACTACAGCCGGCATTATGTACGGCTATGCTTTTGTAGAGGGCAAAATAAAAACCGGTAACATTATCTATTACATTTGGTTTGTTACAAGCCTGGGCCTTTTTCTTTGGTACGAGTACCGGTTATGGACTAAGCCCATTGAAGCCGGAGATGAAACCGATAGTGACAAAAATTAAATCAATCCGCCTCTTTAACTCGTATGGTCGCAAACAATTACCCATTTGCCTTTCACCTTTCTTATCAGCAAAGTATAAAAGCCACCTACATTGCCAATGCTTCTTGTAAGGTGCCATTTGCCCAGCACAAAAAAGTATTCTGCAGATAGCTGCTCAACTGATTGCAGGTCAAACTTAAGCTTGCCCATAACCGTGGTATCAGGATAGGTTCTTTTGTAACGTTCCAGCGTGTTTTGCCAGCCGTAGGTGGCACCTTTGGTGCTTACAAAACGCAGGCTGTCGCTCTTCCAGTAGGTTTCCATAAAAGCGTCAATATCACCGTTGTTCCAGTCAGATACCTGTTTGGCCAGCAGCGCCCTCACTTCTTGTTCATCTGTTTGCGAAAAACAAAACTGAAAGCTTGTTAACAATGCAAAAAGCAGTACTATTTTTTTCATTTTCATGGTTTATAAAGTGTAGAGAATAGTTTTGGTTAAGCACTTAAACCATATTTTTTCAGGGGGTGCCCCCAAGCTATCGCAAGGGGTCGGGCTTTCCGCTATTACTCCGCCACAAAGCCGGGCTGCGAAGGCTTCAGCGGGGTAGCCGCTGCAATCCCTCACCCGGCGGTGCAACCTGCTGCATATTTTCGCCACCATTTTTCAGGCCTGGCAGCCTGCACCCATCAACTAATGCTGTCAGCTCCAAAATAAGACCGGAGCGCAACGGGTATGGCAATGCCCTGCTCTGTTTGGTTGTTCTCCAGCAGGCTGGCAAAAATGCGTGGCAATGCCAGCGAACTTCCGTTAAGCGTATGCACCAGTTGGGTTTTGCCATTGGCATCTTTAAAGCGGCATTTCATGCGGTTGGCCTGGTAGTTTTCAAAGTTGCTTACACTGCTCACTTCCAGCCAGCGTTGCTGGGCCGTACTATACACTTCAAAATCGTAGGTAAGCGCACTGGTAAAGCCCATATCCCCGCCACAGAGTTTTAATATGCGGTAAGGCAGCTCCAGGCTCTGCACCAGCTTTTCTACATGGGCCACCATTTCCTCAAGCACATCATAACTTTTCTCGGGGTGTACTAATTGTATAATTTCTACTTTTTCAAACTGGTGTACACGGTTAAGGCCACGCACTTCCTTACCAAAACTACCGGCCTCTCTTCTAAAACAGGGTGAATAGGCGGTAAGCATCAGTGGCAGGTCGGCTTCTTTCAATATCTCATCCCGGTAAATATTGGTTACCGGTACTTCGGCGGTGGGTATCAAATACAGGTTATCTTCCGTTACATGGTACATCTGCCCTTCTTTATCAGGTAACTGGCCGGTACTGTAGGCAGACTGCTCATTTACCATAAAAGGAGGTATAAACTCGGTATAACCGGCGGCAGTATTAAAATCAAGAAAGTATTGTATAAGCGCCCTCTGCAGCTTTGCACCTTTGCCCTTATACAACGGAAAACCGCTGCCGGTAATTTTAGCGCCTGTTTCAAAATCAACCAGGTTGTGTTTTTTAATAAGGTCCCAGTGGGGTACAGCGCCGGCATACAACGCTGGTATATCGCCACCGGAACGCACCACTACATTATCTTCCGGTGTTTTGCCGGGCGGCACTTTTTCTGATGGCAGGTTGGGCAGCATTACAATTTTCTCCTGCAACTGTTTTTCAACCGCGGCCATTTTTTCTGTAAGCCCTGTTATTTGCGATTTAAAGCTGGCAACATTGGCTTTCAGCTCTTCAGCTTCATCTTTTTTGCCCTGTCCAATAAGTTTGCCGATATCCTTTGAAGCACTGTTTACTTTTGCCTGTGTAGTATCAAACTCAGTTTGTAATTTTTTGCGTTCATCATCCAGCGCCACTATTTCATCTACCAGCTCTGGCTGTTTAAAATTTCTTACAGCCAGCCTTTCTTTAGCCCATGCCGTGTTCTGCCGCAAAACATTCACCTGTAACATACAATAAGTTTGCGGCAAAGATAACAGGTGAAATACAAACCCAACATGTAGACTGCGGCAATGCAGGCTGAAAAGTTTCCGGCGCCGGAGGCGGCATAAACAAAGGTTATATGGTGGGCAAAGCTGAAGAGTGAATCTAACCGCTTAAGAGTGCGACGCAACGGAAGCCTCATGCCTGTGCTTTGGCCGGGCTCATAAAAAGAACCCGCAAGGGCATGGGCCGGCGGCCCATAAAAACTATTTACGCGTAAAACGTTTGCACTAAAACGCAAGCCATACTATTTGTATGTTTGCCGTTACAATTAAACCTGCCATTATGCAATTTGGAATTATAGGCAGCGGAAGCTGGGCCACCGCTTTAACCAAGATGCTGACAGATAACATGCACAGCATTAAGTGGTGGGTAAGAAACGATGCTACCATAGCGCATATACACAAGCGCAAGCATAACCCGCATTACCTTAGCACAGCCTACTTTAATACATCTCTGCTGGATATAAGCAGCAGCATCGGTTATGTTGTAGAGCAAAGTGATGTGTTGGTTGTTGCCTGTCCATCGGCCTTTGTGCATGATGTGCTGAGCGGTTTGAATAAGGATGCTTTTAAGGGAAAAAAAATTTTGTCTGCCGTAAAAGGTATTTTGCCAGACAGTAACCTGCTGCTGAATGAATACCTGTTTAACGAGTTTGATGTTAACCTGGAAAATTACTTTGCGGTGCTGGGCCCCTGCCATGCGGAAGAAGTAGCGGCGGAAAAATTATCGTACCTGACTTTTGCCGGCGTTGATGAAGTTTCTGCTGCAGAAATTGCCGAACATTTTACTACCGATTATATTAATACAGTAGTAACACATGATGTGATTGGCGTACAGTATGCGGCCGTACTAAAAAATGTGTATGCACTGGGCGCCGGTATTGCACATGGGCTTGAATATGGCGATAATTTTCAGAGTGTATACATAGCCAAATGCGCCGATGAAATGGTGGGCTTTTTACGCAAGGTTTACCATGCCAATAACGATGAAGAGAAAGAGCATATTAACTACGCCGCATCTGCCTACCTGGGCGATTTGCTGGTAACCTGCTACTCGCTGTACAGCCGCAACCGCACATTTGGTAATATGATTGGCAAGGGTTATTCCGTTAAGGCGGCCCAGCTTGAACTGAATATGGTGGCTGAAGGGTACAATGCCAGCCGCTGCATGTTTAAAACCAACGAAGCGGTGGGTGCTGCCATACCTGTGCTAAACATTATCTACCGGATTTTGTGGGACCATTTGCCCGCTATGGAAGGCTTTAAGGAAATAGAGCGTGTGCTGGTGTAAGTTACTTTAGCATATAAACTTTTTTACCTCCCGAATAGGTGGCAGTTACTTTAGTTTCCAGTATTTCTGTGGCGTTGGATGTAAGCAGGTCTTTATCCAGGATAATGAAATCGGCTTTTTTTCCAACTTCTATGCTGCCCACTTCTTTTTCAAGAAAACCTGCTTTTGCTGCCCAGGTAGTCATGCCTTTTAAAGCGTCTTCTTTGGTTAAAGCGTTTTCTGTTTGAAAACCGTTGGCCGGCCAGCCTTTGGCATCCTGTCTGTACACGGCTGCAAGAAAAGTTTTGAAGGGAGAAATATCTTCAACAGGAAAATCTGTGCCCAGCGGCAGCCAGCCATTTTGTTGCAACAGTTGCCGGTAGGCATAAGCGCCCTTTATTCTTTCGTTGCCCAACCTGTCTGCAGCCCAGTACATATCGCTGGTGGCATGCGTTGGCTGCACAGAAGGAATTATGGAAGCAGGGCCGAATAAATTAAAATCGCTGGTGTTTACCACCTGCGCATGTTCTATACGCCAGCGCTTATCATTTTTACCATTGAGGTATTTGTTGTAAATGGTCAGGATGGCGCGGTTGGCACTGTCTCCAATAGCGTGTGTACACATTTGAAACTCTGTACTTGCAAGGGCTGCTGCCAGGGAATCGTAATGGTTTTTATCCCGCAGCAAAAAACCATAGGAACCCGGCCTGTCGCTATATGGCTGCAGCAAACAAGCGCCACGGCTGCCAAGAGCGCCATCCGCATATACCTTAATGCCTTTTACAAAAAGCCGGTCTGTTTTGTAAGGGCCTTTGGAAAGATAACGTTCAAAATTGCGGGCATCATCGCTAAGCATTACGTACAGGCGCATATTTAGTTTCCCTTCTTTCTGCAGGGCATCTATCATTTCAACATCGCCGTAGTTAAGGCCGCAGTCTGTAATAGTAGTTAAGCCTTGGGCAAAACATTTTTCCTGGGCAGCCATCAGCCATTTTTCGTAGTCCGCTTTAGATGGAGCAGGAATTTTGGAAGCCACCAGGTCAACGGCATTGTCAATAAGAATGCCTGTTAAGCTGCCATTCTTTGTTTCTATTTCTCCCCCGGTTAACTGCTGGTTGGGTTTTACCTGCGCCAGTTGCAGTGCTTTGGCATTGGCAATGGCCGCATGGCCATCTACCCTTTCCAGTAAAACGGGTGTTGAAGTAAAGAGTTTGTTCAACGCTTCATTGGATGGATATGCTTTGTTGGGAAATTTGTTCTGGTCCCAGCCGCGGCCCCTTATCCATGCTTCGTTGGGATGTTCCCCAGCAAACTTTTTAACCCGCTCTATTATTTCATCCATACCGGTACAGCCGTATAAATCCACCGCGAACAACGACTGGCCATAGCCCACAAAATGGGCATGGGCATCAATAAAACCCGGATAAACCGGTTTGCCCTGCGCATCAATTACCTCACCGGCATTGTATTGGCCAAGTATGTTATCGCTTTTACCTACGGCTATAATTTTGCCATCCTTTACGGCCAGTGCCTGCGCAATGGTAAAAGCACTGTCAACAGTATAAACAACAGCGTTATGAATAATTAAATCCGCCTGTTTTTTAGCAGTGCAGGAAACGGCCAACAAAGCCAGGCAAAGGCCAAATATTCTCATGTATAGCTTTTGTATAAAGATAGGGATGCCTATTTTTTTGCCCTTACGGCTTTGTAAATTTTAATGGCGCTCATTAACAGGATAATAAAAGCAACCAGGCCTACCAGGCCCCAAACAAAACTGATGCTTTGCTTAACTACGGCCAGCATTACAATAGCCACCAGGAAAATAGTAGCTACTTCGTTCCAGATGCGCAGTTGCTGGGAAGTGTATTTGTACACATCCTTCATTTGCTGTTTGTAAATATTGTTAAGCGTAAAGTGGTACACATACAGCAGTACAACAAAAACAAGCTTTATCAACAGCCATTGTCCATCGGGGGAAAACAACATTTTATCCCATCCGCCATTAACCATTACCCAAGGGCCGAATACCAGGGTAAGCACCGCGGATGGCCAGGTAATACCAACCCACAGGCGCTTCATCATCATTTTAAACTGCGCCCTCAGTACGTTGCGCTCCGCTTCATTTTTTTCTCCGGCTTCTGTATTGTAGACAAACAGCCGTGGCATGTAAAACATGCCGGCAAACCAGGTTACCACAAAAATGATGTGCAGGGCTTTTATATAAGAATACATGGTGATTAGCCGGGTTAATAGCGATAAGTTATTTGCAATATGGTTTACGCGTTAAGCGCAGCAGGCTGTATTTTTTGCTGAATAAGTTTGGTTACCGCCCTTACCCATAAAGGCTGCACATTCATACACGGTATCATTTCGTATTGTTCGCCGCCAGCTTCCAGGAATGTTTCTTTACCGCGTTCGGCAATTTCCTCCAGTGTTTCCAGGCAATCGCTTACAAATGCCGGGCAAAGAATCAACAGGTTCCTGATGCCTTCTTTTGGCATCAGCTCAAGGCGTATATCTGTAAAAGGTTCCAGCCAGCCTTTGCCAAGCCTTGACTGAAACGAAATGCTGTATTTATCTTTTGATATGCCGAGTTGTTCAGTGACCAGCTTTGTAGTTTCAAACACCTGGTGCCTGTAACAGTACGCATGTGCGGGAGAAGGCAAATTGCAGCAATTGGCCGATTGCAGGCAATGGCTTTTGGTAGGATCTGTTTTAACGAGGTGCCTTGCAGGGATGCCGTGATAGCTGAACAGGATGTGGTCGTGAGGCTTTGCTATATAAGGCTTCATGCTTTCTGCAAGGGCATTTATATAATCCGCGTTATTGTAATAAGCGGCTACCGTTGTTAACTTAAAGGGGTATTTGTATTTGGCATGCACCTGTTTCATGTATTGCACCGCTGTTTCGTAGCTGCTCATGGCATAATGCGGGTATAAAGGAAACAGTATTACTTCTTCAATGCCGGGGTGCTCTTTTATCAGCTTGTCATATGCTGCCTTTGGCGTGGGGTTGCCATACCGCATGGCTATTTCAACAGGTTCTTCAAAGTTTTGCTGAACGGCTTTTTGCAAACGTCGGGTCAACTCAATTAACGGGGAGCCCTCTTTCCACCAGATGGTTTTGTAGGCTTCGGCACTTTTTGCCGCCCTAAACGGCGTAATAATGCCCTTAACCAGCAGTGCCCGCAACAGGTAAGGCTTGTCAATCACCCTTTCATCCATTAAAAATTCGTCCAGGTAACGCTTTACATCTTTTGTTTCAGTTGAATCAGGAGAGCCCAGGTTCATCAGTACGATGCCTCTTTTTGCCATTTCATTCGTTTTACAGTTGTGCAAAGCTAAGCGTTGAAGTTTATTTGTGGTGAGTGATGAGGGGTGAGTAGTGAATAGTGAGTGGTGAGTGGGGGGCTTTTACTTCGTAATTCAACATTCCTTGTTCCTTGTTCGATATTAAAATGGTGAGTGGGGCAAAGCGAGTGGGTAGAGGTAAATGGCGAGTGGTGGGCATTCCTTCTTCATTCAACATTCCTTGTTCCTTGTTCGGTATTCTCTACCCGGGTCTGAAAAGATGCCACAAAAAACCGAACGATGAAGTGCTTGCGACGCAACGATGATGCCATGAAAATATATTGCTGGTATCCAAAAAAGCTAAGGGCTGTTAGCCCGATGTAAAGAAACGAAGCAGCAGACACACAACAGAAATGACATTTGAATGACAAAAAACCTTTTCTTCACCTGAGCGATGCGAGTACTTTTGCGTATCCATATTACTGACGATACAGACGAATGAATATTAACCAGTTTTATATAGCAGGGATTAACTATAAAAAGACAGACGCCTCCGTACGTGGGGATTTTGCCATTGGTAATGAACACTATACATCTCTTTTGCAGAAGGCCTCGCACAGTAATATCCAGGAATTTTTTGTTTTAAGTACCTGCAACCGCACCGAAATTTATGGGGTTGCCGGCTCTGCCAAAGAACTGGTGCAATTGCTTTGCAGCGAAACAGCCGGCGATATAGAAACTTTTCAACGTTTGTCGTATGTGAAGCACGGCTGGGCGGCGGTGGAGCACCTGTTTAATGTAGCGGCGGGTTTAGACTCCCAGATTTTGGGTGATTATGAAATTGTGGGCCAGCTAAAACAGGCGGTTAAGTTTGCGAGGGAACATGATTTTATCGGAACTTTTTTAGAGCGCCTTACCAATGTAGCGCTACAGTCTTCTAAAGCCATTAAATCTCAAACCCATTTAAGCAGCGGCACTGTATCTGTTTCTTTTGCCGCCGTTCAATACCTGCGCCAAACCCTTACCGGCGCCAAAGACAAAAAGATTGTGCTGCTGGGTACAGGCAAAATTGGCCGCAATACCTGCCGCAACCTGGTGGATTATCTTGGGACGAATAACATTACCCTTATTAACCGTACAGAAGACAAAGCGGCAGAACTGGCTACTTCTTTAAACCTGCGTTATGCCGGTTTTAACGAAAAAGCCCAACTGGTAAAAGAGGCAGATGTGATAATCGTAGCTACCAACGCGGAACAGCCTGTGGTTATGAAAGAAGATATAGCCGGTTGTGGTGATAAAATATTGATAGACCTATCTATTCCTTACAATATTGACCCTCTCTCCAAAGAGCTGCCAGGCATTCAACTGGTAAATGTTGATGACCTTTCCATGATTAATGACGCCACCTTGCAAAACCGTATGGCTGAGGTTCCGGCTGCGAAAGCTATTATAGCGGAACATACTGCTGAATTTGCAGAATGGTACACCATGCGCAGGAATGTTCCTGCACTAAAGGCCATCAAGCAAAAACTTACGGATATGCAGCAGTGCAGCCTGTTCTTGTCTGTATCTGCCAACTGTGGTGTTGCTGAAAATGCGGGCATTGCCAGCATACAAAAAGTGGTAAACAACATGGCAGTTAAAATGCGTACGCAACACCAGCCAGGCTGCTATTACATTGAAGCAATTAATGATTTTATTACCGGGGCAAATTAGCGTTAATGGTGAATAGTCAATGGTGAATGTATTACATTAGCCGCTGTTGACCATTCACCATCGACTATTCACCACTCACTATATGAACAGGATTCTCCGCATAGGAACCAGGGATAGCCAGCTTGCGGTATGGCAAGCCACACTGGTAAAAGAGCAACTGGCACAACATGGCATTGAAACTGAACTGGTTTACATAAAAAGTGAAGGTGATATTGACCTGGTTACGCCCTTATATGAAATTGGCGTTCAAGGCATTTTTACCCGTACACTTGATGCGGCCCTGCTAAGCAATAAAATTGATATTGCTGTACACTCCATGAAAGATGTGCCTACGCAAATGGCCCGGGGCATAGTACAAGCGGCTGTATTAAAAAGAGCTTCTTATAAAGATTTGCTGGTATATAAGGGTGAGTGGAAAGTAGTGAGTGGCGAGTTAGGAATTGTAAATGGCCAGTGGCCAATAGCTAGTAATAGCCAAGCACCATCATTCACCGCTCACCATTCGCCATTTACCATAGCTACCAGCAGCATACGCCGCAAAGCCCAATGGCTGCATCGTTACCCGCACCACAGCATTGACAACCTACGCGGAAACGTAAATACCCGGCTGAAAAAAGTTGAGGAAAATAACTGGAACGGAGCCATCTTTGCAGCGGCAGGACTGGAACGTATTCATCTACGCCCCCAAAATTCCATAGAGTTAGACTGGATGTTACCTGCACCGGCCCAGGGCGCTATCATGGTAGTTTGCCGGGAAGCTGATGTGGAAGCGAAGGAGTATTGCGATGTATTGCATGATGCCGCAACGGCCTTGTGTGTGCATGCGGAGCGGGATTTTTTAAGAACCTTAATGGGCGGCTGCTCTACACCCATCAGTGCGCTTGCGGAAATTAAAGGCAATACCTTAACTTTTAAAGGCAACCTTTTTTCACTGGATGGCAAAACGCATGTGGAAGTAGAAATGGGTATGGATTGTTCTGGTTTTGACACTCATGAGAAAACAGATATTGGCATTACAGCCGGCCGGCAGGTGTTAGCAGATGGCGGCGAAAAAATAGTGGAATCCATTCGCAATGCAACCAGATAAAAAAGTTTTATGCACCCGCGTACTTGATGCGCAATTTGTAAGTAAAGCCGCGGTACACCATATACAAATTGATGCATTGCCTTTTATAGAAATACAAAAGTTGCACACGCAGCAGTTTAAAGACCAGGTACAACAACTGGCGCTGCAAAACATCAGCGTTGCTTTTACCAGCGTGAACTCAGTGGAAAGTGTGGGCCAAATTGTAAACGGAAAGCCCAACTGGAAAATATGCTGCATTGGGGGTGTTACCAAAGATGCGGTAGTAAAATATTTTGGAGAAGAGGCCATACTGGTTACGGGTAAGAATGCGTCTGTACTTTCCCGTAAAATAATTGAAACAAAGAATATTAAAGAGGTTATCTTTTTCTGTGGCGACCAGCGCCTGGATGATTTGCCGGAAACACTGCGCACCAATAACATACGGGTACAGGAAGTGATTGCTTACCACACGCTGCAAACACCACATGATGTGCAGGAAGATTACGATGCCGTGATGTTCTTTAGCCCTACGGCTGCCCACAGCTTTTTTTCCAGCAATACTGTACGTACAGATGTTCCTTTGTTTTCCATAGGAAAAACCACTACAGCCACCATTCATTCATATTGCACCAACGAGGTTATTACCAGCGAATGGCCCGGCCAGGAGAATTTAGTGGAAAGAGTGGTGGAATATTTTAGTGAGTAGTGAGTGGTGAATAGTGAGTGAGAACCTGCAATGGTAAGCTATAATTTTTTTGTACCCTATAAAATAAAATGTATGTTCTTGCAATTAGCACACACTAAACTGGAGGTGTTTAAAGAGTCTCAGTTATTGGCACTTGAGTGCTATAGAATAACAAAATTATTTCCTGCGGAAGAAAAATTTGCGCTAACTCAACAGATAAGAAGAGCCGCTATTTCAGTTCACTTAAATATCGCCGAAGGCTGTTCAAGAAAGTCAGAACCTGAAAGAAAACGTTATTATGAGATAGCAAGGGGTTCAGTAATTGAAATTGATACTGCCATTGGAATAGCGTATAAGTTAGATTATTGTTCTCTTGAGTTTATTCAACCGCTTGGCCAAAACATTATTAAAACTTTTAAAATTTTAAGTGGTATGATTAGCCGGTAAAGCTACTCACTACTGACTACTCACCACTCACAAAGGCATATGAACGAGCTTAAGAATACATTGCTTTTAGACACTCTCAACGGCCTTACAACAGAACGAACACCAGTATGGATGATGCGGCAGGCCGGAAGGTACCTGCCGGAATACATGAGGTTGCGTGAAAAATATGGCTTTTTTGAGCGCTGCCAAACCCCGGAACTGGCCGCGGAAATTACCCTACAACCCGTGGATATTGTAGGCGTGGATGCCGCCATTTTGTTCTCAGACATATTGGTTGTGCCACAAGCCATGGGGCTTGAAGTGCAGTTGATAGAAAGCAAAGGCCCACTGCTGCCGGAGCCCGTTAAAACAATCGCCGACATGCAGCGCATACGCGTACCGGATGTTGATGAAACATTGCACTATGTGTTTGACGCTATAAAGTTGATTAAGCAGCAACTGAATGGCCGGGTGCCGCTAATTGGCTTTGCCGGCGCACCGTGGACTTTGCTTTGCTACATGGTGCAGGGCAAAGGCAGTAAAACTTTTGATGAAGCAAAAATATTCTGTTACACCCAGCCGGCGCTTGCACACCAGTTACTACAGATGATTACCGACACCACCATTGCCTACCTGAAAGGGCAGGTAAAAGCCGGCGCTGATGTGGTGCAGATCTTCGATAGCTGGGGCGGCCTGCTGAGCAAGGGCGATTTTGAAACTTTCTCCTTACAATACATCAGGCAAATTGTAGCGGCGTTAAAAGAGGAAGTGCCCACCATCATCTTTGCCAAAGGCGCCTGGCATTCACTGGAAAGTATGGCTGCAACAGGCGCTCATGGCCTTGGTATAGATTGGTGTATAGAGCCGCAAATGGCCCGCCGGTTTGCTGGCAATAAGGTTACACTGCAGGGCAATTTTGACCCGGCCAAGCTGTTATCGCCTATCCCCACTATTCAACAGGAAGTAAAGCAAATGCTCAAGGCCTTTGGTGGCAGGCAGCATATTGCCAACCTCGGCCATGGCATACTGCCCAATGTACCGGTTGACCATGCGAGGGCTTTTGTAGATACGGTGAAAGAATTTGGCGGGTAGCATGTACAGCCTTGCATTCACTACTCACTTTATGTACTTAGCTGCATTGCTACTATGAGGCTTTGGTTGTGTCACTCACTTGTACGCCTTGTCCGCTATGCAGCATGTTGCGGCAACTTGCCTAATCAGGTACATGCCCTTATGGAAAAGTGTTTACCTGGGAAGATGTTTAAATTTAAATTTTGAAGATTTGTATAAACCTGGAGTCCCCATTATAACTGAACGATGAACGGATTGCGACGCAAGGGACGATGCCATGAAAACCACTGCTGGTATTAAAATGCGTTGTTTCTAAATACTTCGTGAAGGTTTTCCCTCTCTAAGGTAGTATTATAGCTGGCCTTTAAAATGACAATTGTGTGATAGTTGTCATTGTGGCCTTAGCCAGGTAATTTTTTATCTTTGCGATATGAAGAAACCTCAAAAAGAGCTTACCGGAAAAGAGCTTGCCATACTTGCCAAAAAAGCATCTGACCGTGCGTGGAACGAAAATTTTGCTTTGGGTTTACCAATTGTTATAGAAGAAAATGGAAATGTGGTAAAAAAGTATAAGGATGGGAAGACAGAAGTAATTAAAAAAACCACCAAATCCTAAAGATTGAGCGAGGTAATAAAAAGGATGCGGATGATTGCCGGCCCAAATGGCTCAGGAAAATCAACATTGATTGAAACTTTAAAGCCTTTAATTTCATTTGGGGTGTATGTTAATGCAGATGATGTAGAAGCATCCCTTCAAAAGAAACCTCTTCTGCACTTTGAAGATTTTTCCATCAAAACAACAACATCTCAATTTCACTCATTTGTTACAAAAGCCTCTACCATCGGCAACGATTCATTTAAGGAAGCTATTTTGCTTAAATCAAGTGTAGCCAGTAACATCCTGATAGTAGAAACTTCACTAATCAATTCTTATCTCACATCACTTATATCGGATTTTATCCGGCATCAGCTATTACAGAAAAAAATAAACTTCAGCTTTGAAACAGTAATGTCACATCCTTCCAAAATAGCTACCATTGAAACAGCTAATAAGAAGGGTTATCAAACTTATCTCTACTTTATAGCTACTAACAATCCCGCTATCAATTATGGAAGAATTATAAGCAGGGTAGCCAAAGGTGGCCATCGTGTTAACCGGCAAAAAGCCTTAGAACGATATGAGCGTAGCCTGGCACTATTAAAAAAAGCCATCGCAAAAAGCTATCGTTCTTTCATTTTTGACAATACCGTCTCATTAAACTTAATGGCTGAATTTAAAGAAGGGGCATTTCTTCAGCAATACGCTCCTTTTAGTGATTGGTTTATCAAACTAGGCGTTCTTTAGAATAAATTCTTCACCAATGGAAAATCAACTATCTCCTGTTGGAATGTACAAAACCACTACAAACGAATTTCGCGGTAACTGGATTCAATATATATATACCCTGCAGGAACAAATCTGCAAAGCCCTGGAAACGGAAGATGGTAAAGCCATTTTCTCCCACGATGAATGGCAGCGTGCCGAAGGACGTGGCGGCGGTGGTTTAACAAGGGTTATCAGTAACGGTAACGTGCTGGAAAAAGGCGGGGTAAACACTTCTGTTGTATATGGCCGCGTAACAGACAAGATGCGCAACCAGTTAAAGATTGATGGAGAAAAATGGTTTGCAGCCGGGCTTAGTTTGGTGATACATCCGTTAAACCCGTTTGTACCTACCGTACATGCCAACTGGCGGTACTTTGAGCTGTATGACGAGGATGACAATGTTAAAGACCGCTGGTTTGGCGGCGGCACAGATTTAACGCCGTACTACCTGTTTGAAGAAGATGCCAGACATTTTCATCAAACACTTAAAAACGCGATAGAACCTTTTGGAGAAAGTTTATACCCGCAATTCAAAAAACAATGCGATGAATACTTTGTAAACAGCCATCGCAACAATGAAATGCGCGGTATTGGCGGCGTATTTTACGATTACCTGCGGCCGGTGGATGAGGCTGACGCAAACCGTTTATTTTCTTTTCAGCAATCAAACGGCAATAGTTTTTTACAAGCCTATTTGCCCATTGTAAAAAAACGCAGGGGTATGCAATGGAATGCCGCCAATAAATACTGGCAGGAAATAAGAAGGGGCCGGTATGTGGAATTCAACCTTGTTCACGACAGGGGCACTTTATTTGGCCTTAAAACAAATGGCCGTACCGAGAGTATTCTGATGAGCCTTCCGCCCACTGTAAGGTTTGATTACGATTACAAGCCGCAGCCCTACAGTGAAGAAGATAAATTATGGCAGGTTTGCCTTAAGCCGGTAGACTGGCTGAAGAAAAACTAAAATCTCAAAAACAGATATAGCATGTATTTACAAAGACGAAACAGGATATTGAGAAAGAATGCAGCGGTAAGAAGTCTTGTTGCGGAAACTGTGTTAACGCCCAACGATTTTATTGTGCCGCTCTTTATTGATGAAGGACAGAATGTAAAAACAGAAATAGCATCCATGCCGGGATATTACCGCAACAGCCTTGATGTAACGGTGAAAGAAGTAAAGGAGCTATGGAGCATGGGCTTAAAGAGCATCCTGATTTTTGTAAAAAGCAAAGACGAACTAAAAGACAATACCGGCAAAGAAGCCTGGAACCCGGATGGGCTGATGCAGCGCAGCATTAAAGCTATTAAAGATGCTGTTCCTGAAATGGTGGTAATGACGGATGTGGCGCTTGACCCCTACTCTTCTTACGGCCATGATGGTATTGTGAAAGACGGCGAAATTGTAAACGACGAAACCGTTGATGCGCTGGTAAAAATGAGCATCAGCCATGCACACGCCGGGGCTGATTTTGTTGCACCCAGCGATATGATGGATGGCCGTATCGGCGCTATCCGTGAAGCGCTGGAAGAAAGTGGTTTTACTAATACCGGCATAATGGCTTACAGCGCCAAATATGCTTCCTGTTTTTATGGCCCTTTTCGGGATGCACTGGATAGCGCACCCGGTTTTGGAGACAAAAAAACTTACCAGATGAACCCCGCCAACCGTATTGAAGCCATCAAAGAAACGCTGATGGATGTAGAAGAAGGCGCCGATATTGTAATGGTAAAACCCGGCTTGCCTTATCTTGATATATTGCGTGAAGTAAAAGATGCCGTGCAGGTACCGGTAAGCGTGTATAACATAAGTGGCGAGTATGCCATGATAAAAGCCGCCGCTAAAATGGGCTGGCTGGATGAAGACAAAGCCATTATAGAAACCCTTACCGCGTTCAAACGTGCGGGCGCCGATTTAATCGCAACTTATTTTGCCAAAGATGCAGCCCGGTTGTTATCGTGAACGGGCAATGGTGAATAGTAATAGGGTGCACCGCAATCTATTACTATTCATTCACTACTCACCACTCACTATTCACCACTCACCACTCACCACATGATCCAGACAAGCATACAACTTTTCGAAAGGGCCCAGCAGTCCATCCCCGGCGGCGTTAATTCACCGGTACGGGCATTTAAAAGCGTGGGCGGAACACCATTGTTTATATCCAAAGCCAAAGGCGCTTACCTGTACGATGCCGATGGCAATGAATACATAGATTACATCGCCTCATGGGGGCCTATGATTTTAGGCCACGCTTATGGGCCGGTAGTAGAAGCCATACAGCAGCAGGCAGTTTATTCCACCTCGTACGGGGCACCTACAGAGCTGGAAATAAAAATGGCCGAGCTTATCAAAAGCATGGCGCCCAATGTTGATTTAATACGCATGGTAAGCAGCGGCACCGAAGCATGTATGAGCGCCATTCGTGTAGCACGTGGCTATACAGGTAAAAATAAAATCCTCAAATTTGAGGGTTGCTACCACGGCCATGCAGACAGTTTCCTGGTTAAGGCAGGCAGTGGTTTGGCCACACTTAATATTCAAACTGTTCCCGGTGTTACCGGCGGTGTAAGCAACGACACCCTCACCTGCGCCTACAACGATTTACAAGCCGTTGAACAACTGGTTGAACAAAACAAAAATGAAATAGCCGCCATTATTATAGAGCCTGTTGCCGGCAACATGGGCTGTATCCTGCCCAAGCCTGGTTTTATTGAAGGCATCCGTAAAATATGCGATGCGGAAAACATTGTTTTCATTTTTGATGAAGTAATGACCGGCTTTCGCCTTGCCTTAGGCGGTGCACAGCAAAAGCTTGGCGTAGATGCAGACCTGGTTACTTATGGCAAGGTAATAGGCGCAGGCATGCCCGTAGGCGCTTTTGGTGGTAAGAAGCATATTATGGAAGTGGTTGCCCCTTTAGGCAACGTATACCAGGCCGGCACATTAAGCGGCAACCCAATTGCCATGATTGCCGGCTATACATTGCTTTCTATTTTAAAAGAGCAGCCGCAGTTGTTAACAGAGCTGGACGATAAAACGGCCTATCTTAAACAGGGTCTCGATGAGGTATTAAAAGCATCCGGCATTCCCTATGTTATCAATCATCTCGGCTCCATGATAAGCGTACATTTTAGCGATCATGCCGTTACCGATTTTTCTTCCGCGGCCTCTGCCAATAACGAACTGTTTAAAAAGTATTTTCATGCCATGTTAAACCGGGGCATCTACCTGCCCCCATCGGCTTTTGAAAGCTGGTTCCTCAACAACGCGTTAACCAAAGAAGATTTAGATAAAACAATAGAAGCTACATCAGATAGTTTAAAGGAACTATAGATATTGCATGCGATAAGACAGATTTTTATGGGCCCGGCAACAGGAACAACTATGGAGCTTTACTTGCGTCGCACTCTTGTGCGGTTGGATTCGCTACGCAGCTTTTCCCGCATAGTAGTTTTGTCAGTTGCTTTAAGATTGTAATCCCTGGTGCGTGTCTTCACGCAACAGCATACCCGGGTCTGAAAAGCCGCCCAATGATTTGAACGATGAAAGGATTGCGACGCAACAGGCGATGCTACGAAGGTATGTTGCTGGTATCCTAATCCTAAGTCGCGAATGGGAGTTGCAAGTGGGGCGATACATCCATCTTATACAGCTTTATCCTTCCAATTCTACGTGTTCTGATTGTACAGGCTTTCCAAAAAACACGGTACCATGTGCATCAAAATCACTGGTAGAATCGGTAGTATAAAACTTTAATTTGCCGCCACGGTTAATAAGTTTTTCCATTTCCGGGTGCCGCTGCAGGTAATCCTGCAGGCTGGCTGCTACAATATTGCCCTGCGCCAATACTTCGGTACCCACAGGCAATAGTTTTTTTATTTTATCCTGTATCAGCGGGTAGTGGGTACATGCCAGTAAAACAGTATCAATACCAGGGTCTTTAGCCAACAGTTCGTCAGTATATTTTTTAATAAAGTAATCCGCCCCGGCATTTTCATGCTCACCGTTTTCAATTAATGGCACCAATAAAGGGCAGGCCTGCTGGTACACCTGCAACTGCGGATAAAACTTTTCAATTTCTATTTTATACGATTGTGACTGCACGGTACCATTGGTAGCCATAATGCCCACTTTACCGGAACGGGAATGCAGCCCTATTATTTCTGTTGTTGGCCGTATAACGCCCAACACCCTTTTTAAAGCATCTATTTTGGCAAGGTCTTTTTGCTGTATGGTGCGCAACGCCTTTGCAGAAGCAGTATTACATGCAAGAAGCACCAGCGGACAACTCTGCTGAAAAAACCATTTAACGCATTGCAGCGTGTAATGATAAATGGTTTCAAAAGAACGGTTGCCGTACGGAGCACGGGCATTATCGCCCAGGTAGATGTAGTTGTATTGTGGTAACGTATTTACTATTTCTTTTAAAACGGTTAAACCGCCATAACCGGAATCGAATACGCCAATGGGGCCCTGTTGTTGCATATACCAAAAATAAAAGAACCATGCAGGTTTGCATGGTTCTTATGTATAAAACTTATAAATGATTATTGTTTGGGCTTAGCCTGGGGTTTGGTTGTAGCCGGTGGCGCCGCCGCAGGTTCTTCTTCAGCCCCTGCCCCCTGTTGCTGCATAGGTATTTTTAACTCTTTTGCCACCAGCACTAACAGGTTTACTATAGCTTTTTCGTCTGTTCCATACTCAAGAGCGCCGGGTTTTAATACCAGGTTTACCTTGGTAGCGGCCAGTACTTTTCTGTAGGCTGCTTCTACCTTTACAAACAAAGGCTGAGATAACTGGGCCCTTTTCTGCTGAGATTTATTCTGAGAAATCTGCTGCCAGTAAACCAGGTTAATACCAACCTGCTGCTTTTGTTGCTGAATGGCATCTAAAACAGATTTTGGTTTTCCTTTGGCAGAATCTGCTTTATAAGTGCTGTCAAGGCGTTGAAATTCATCCTGGTAAAACTGGTACTCTAACGCAAGTGAATCTCTCTCAAACAATGCAACGCCTGTGTCTACAGCCCCATAGCCGGGCATAGCCTGTACCATTTGCTCAAAATCAAAGTAACCAATTTTCAAGGGCGCAGTTGTGGTTTGAGCTTTTGCTGTTGTTCCTGCTGCAAACAAACTCGTAGCTAACAGCATAGAAATGAAAACCTTTTTCATTGTTGATTTTAGTTGTTTTATTGATTGTTTTTTTGAGTTACCATTTTAAGACAACCAGCTTAGCAATAACGCTGCCACTTTCTCAAACCTTAGAGATTCTTTATTCCAAGTTCACTCAATACATCCTGGCTCTTGTCTAATTTAGGGTCGGCAAAGATAACAGTAATTCCTTCACTTTTATCCAGAATAAAATCGTACGATCTTGCCACCGCTATCTTTTGCACGGCATTATAAACCCTGTCCTGTATCGGTTTTACCAGTTTCTGCCTTTCCTTAAACAAATCCCCTTCATACCCAAAGCGTTTTTTCTGTAAATCCCTCAACTCCTTTTCTTTGTTAAACAGTTCATCCTCCCTTTTCTTTTTCAGTTCATCACTCAGCATAAACTGCTCGGCTTCATAATCCTTGTACATCTTGTCAAGGTCGGCCTGGCGCTGGTCAATATCTTTCTGCCATTGCTCGCTAACAAGCTGTAATTTTTTTTCGGCGTCTTTGTATTCGGGTATTTTATCTAAGATAAACTTGGTATCTATAATGGCATAACGCTGCGCATCAACGCTTGATGAGGCAGCACAAACTACCAGCAACAGGAAGAATATCTTTTTCATGTCCAAATGATTTTTAATGAAAGATATTAATATTATTCAGGTTCAAAGCCTAACATAAAGGTAAATCTTGCGGCATCCTTAAGCCCGCTGCCTGGTGTAAAGCGGTCAAGGCCAATACCATAGTCAAAGCCAAGCAGGCCAAACATAGGCAGGAAGAAGCGCATGCCAATACCCACGGAACGGCGTAGTTTAAATGGATTATAGTCTTTAAAGCTGTACCATCCATTGGCGGCTTCAAAGAAAGTAAGGCCGTAAATAGTACTGCTGGGGTTAAGGCTTAAAGGGTAGCGAAGCTCCAGCGTATATTTATTGAACATGGTAAAGTATTGTGAAGCACCCTGTTGGTCAGGGTTTACACGCGGGTCAGAGCTTTCGTAAACCGGGTAGCCCCTGTGCGCAATAATGTCGTAACCCAGCAATGCATAGGTATTGCTGATACCGGCATCACCCACCTGGAAACGTTCGAACGGAGATATGCCCAGCTTGTTGGTGTACCTGCCCAGGAAGCCATACTTGGCCGCAACTTTCAACACAAATTGCTTGTTGCGTTCCTCGCCATGTGGCCTTCCTATTGGCACATACCACTCACCGGTAAAACGCCATTTATGGTATTCAATCCACTCGTAAGGATTAGATTGGGTAGCCACATTTTTATTAAAGGCTGAATAAGGCGGCGTTAGCTGAAGGCTCACCATAAAGTTGGAGCCTGACCGTGGGAAGATCGGCGCATCTACCGATGACCGGGAGAGCGCAATCTTTAAGCTAAGGTTATTGGAAAACCCATTGTTGAAGAGTGTGCCGTCGCTCAGCTTGAGGTTTTGGTCAATAGCGTAATTCTTTAAATGGTAACGCACATAACTAAGGGTAAAACCAAGTGAGAAATAGTCATCCGGCCATTTTAACTGCTTGGCAAGCCCTACAGACATACCGGTGGTCTTGAAATAAGAGTTGTTAGCTGCCTCGCTGGTGTACCTGCCCGTAAGCGGATCGTATGCGTTGCTGAATTTGGTATCGTACAGGTTAACGGAAAACTGGTTTCGTTTTTTACCGCCCAGCCAGGGTTCTGTAAACGATATGTTGTAAGAGCGGTAAGCACGGCCATTACTCTGTACACGAAGGCTGAGTTTTTGTCCGTCACCGGTGGGCAACGGGTCCCATGCTTCTTTGTGGAATATATTTTTAATAGAGAAGTTATTGAAAGACACACCCAGCGTACCCGTTAAACCAATGCCACCGCCAAAACCGGCACTCAGTTCTAACTGGTCGTTGGAGCGTTCCTCCACCGTCCAGTTAATATCCACTGTTCCGTCTTCGGGGTTGGGCACTACGCCGGGGTTAATTTTTTCCTGGTTAAAGTAACCCAGGTTAGCCAGCTCACGGGTAGAACGTATCAATGCTTCGCGGCTGAATTTTTCACCGGGTATCGTCCTCAGTTCACGGCGTATTACGTGTTCTTTGGTTTTATCGTTACCGGCAATAGTTACCCTTTTCAGGGTAGCCTGCGGGCCTTCCGTCATACGTATCTCGTAATCAATCGTGTCGTTGTACACAGCGGTTTCAACGGGGTTGGCCTGGAAGAAGAGGTAACCATCATCCAGGTACAGGCTGCTGATGTCGCCACCTTCGGGAGAAGCGGAGCGGCCCAGCTTTTTATTCAGGATGTCTATATTGTAAGTATCACCCTTATGAATTCCAAGAATCACATTCAGCAAAGAATCGCCGTACTTGGTATTACCCCTCCAGGTTATATTGCCAAAGTAGTACTTGCGGCCTTCGTTAACTTTTATATCTATGTTTATGTTGCCTTTGGTACTGGGGTAAATCAAATCCTGTTCAATAGCCGCGTCCCTGTAACCCAAAGAGTTATAGTATTCAATAATATGCTCTTTATCTTCCAGGTATTTCTTTTCATCGTATTTGGCCGAACTGAATATTTTAAACCTGAAATAGGGGTCCAGCAGTTTTTTGGTTTTGCTGGGTACTAAAAAGCCGTAATCGCTCAGGTATTGTTTAAAAGTGTACACTTTAGGTACAAACAGGCCGCCACTGTCTTTGGGCGGAAAAAGTGTAAGACGGGATTTTTCTTTGGTACCCTTTAACTGGCCTTTCAGTTTGCCTTCGCTTACTGTGTTTCCGCCAAAATTGATGGTATTAATTCTTACTTTACCGCCTTTGTTAATATTGAAGGTGAGCACCATGGAGTTTTCATAACCGCTATCCCTTTTTTCATTTATGTTTATCTGCACATTACGAAAACCCTTTTCAAAGTAAAACCTACGAATGGCATCTACCGCTGTCATTTTCATGTTTTCGGTAACCACACGCCCCTTAATGAGCCCGGTTTTACCGCTCAGGTCTTCCTGTTCGGTTTTCCTTACCCCTCTGAAGAAAAAGTTAGACAGCCTTGGCCTTTCCGATACAGCTATTTCAACATCTATCTCTGTTCCCTCCAGCCGGGTAATGTATATTTCTACGTCGCTGAAATAGTTTTGGTTCCAAAGTTTCATGATGGCTTTGGAAAAATTGTCGCCACCGGGTATTACCACTTCATCCCCGGTGTTAATGCCTGCCACGGATAGCAGCAAAGCCTGGTCAAAATACTTGTTACCGGTAATTTTTATATTGGCAATCTTGTATTTTTTGGGATTCTTCTGGTTAAAGATGTTCAGAAGGTCGGCATCCAGGGAGGTAACGGATGTATCAGTCTGCTCCGGCACCTGTGCGTATAGGACACTGCAAATGCAAGTAGTTATACAAGACAGGACAAAAAGTTTACACAATTTCTGCATCAAAATGGATGTTTTATTCCGGGGTTCTGTCAGAGGCTTTTCTCCAGCAGGTATAAAAAGTTTTAAGTGCGGCAAATTAACGGGAATATTTAAAAGTGTTTGTTAATTCTACCTTAGTAGATAATAAGGTATCCCAGAAACACTTATGCCTCAAAAAAGGGGGTGCAATAGCTGTATAACACATGTTATTAATGTATTTCAGCTTCCTGCTGTATTTGTTCGCTTATTTTTCCAAACCTTCTTTCGCGGCCCTGGTAGTCAAGAATGGCTTCGTAAAGGTTTTCTTTTCTAAAGTCCGGCCAGCGTGTATTGGTAAAATACAATTCCGCGTAAGCCAACTGGTACAAAAGAAAATTACTGATGCGGTACTCCCCGCTGGTACGTATCATCAGTTCCGGATCAGGAAATTCGCTGGTAGTAAGGTACTGCTGCAGGGTATCCTGCGTTATGGTAGAGGGGTCCATTTTGCCATCTTTAACATCCTGCGCAATGTTCTTAACCGCGTTCACCAATTCCCAGCGGCTGCTGTAGCTAAGGGCCAGTACCAGGTTAAGGCCATTGTTAACACTGGTTTCATCCAGGGCTTCCTGCAGGCTTTGCTGGGCACGTTGGGGCAACATTTCAATATTGCCTATTACGTGCATGCGTATGTTGTTTTTATTCAGTACCGGTACTTCTTTGCGAATGGTATCTACCAGCAGTTCCATCAGGCCAACTACTTCGTACTCCGGCCTGTCCCAGTTTTCGGTACTAAAAGCGTACAGAGTAAGGTACTCCACGCCTATTTCCGCGGCAGATTCTACAATATTGCGTACGCTTTCCACCCCCTGGTAGTGGCCATATAGCCTGTCATGACCTTTTTCTTTGGCCCACCTGCCATTACCATCCATTATGATAGCTATATGGCGTGGCAATCGGGTTTTATCAATCTTACCGGTTAAATCATCCATCTGGAAATTACATTAACAAGCGCCAAAGGTAGTAAAATGAAAACATGATGGGGAGAATGTTTTGCTGCAGGTAAAGATGAATTATAAGCAGGTACGGGTTACTAAGTACATAGTACAGCCCACATCATTATGGCAAGGGGTGAGTGGTAAATGGCGAGGGGGACGAAGGTCAGTCAGCTTTGTACAGTTGACAATATGGTTTTACATCGTACATCCCACATCAAAAATCTTACATAAAAAAAGTACTTCGTACTTCAAACTTCGTACTTGTTTTTTGGGGGTGCCCCCAAGCTATCGCAAGGGGTCGGGCTTTCCGCTTATACTCCGGCACAAGGCCTGTGCTGCCATGGCCTCACCGGGGTATCCGCTGCAATCCCTCACCCGAAAAACAGTTACCGGTTACCAGTTGCAGGTTACCCGTCTGTTGACATTACTTTCTGTTAATGCAGTGTACTTTCGGTATGGTGGCAGAGCCGCTAACATGGAACGTTAAACAAAAAGCATTGAACAACCAAAACTTCTACCCGGGTCTGAAAAGCCGCCCAATGAACAGAACGATGAACGGACTGCGACGCAACAGGCGATGCCATAAAATACTTCAGCCCGGTACATAAAAAAAATTTGCCCATCCGGGCAAATCTGAATTTTTTTAGCTGGAAAAAATACAACTGGCAGCACCTATCTACATCGTACACCCAACATGATACATCGTACACCCTTATGGTTTGGGGCACCTGTAAGAAGAAATATTAAAGGAAACGCCAATCTGGAAAGTGGCATAAGCGTCTTTCTGCTGGCTGTTACCCCGCTGGCGGTCTTTAATGCCAATAGGTGTAGAACCTGTTTCATAGCTTCTGTCCTGCAGCAGGTAAGCAGGGTTTACAGAGCCATCCGGCAGGTAAATAGTACCGGTGGAAGGCACAATAAAAGCTTCTTCACCTGCATAAACAGTGCTTACATCATCCAGGTAGTCTGTACCGGTAAAACGGTAGCAAACTTCTGCAAACACGTTAATATTGTCGTTTACATTGTATTTAAAACCAAAAGCCAGCGGAAAGCAGAGTGCCATAGTGCTGTACTGCTTTCTTTCAGGATAAGCTGTGGAGCCCTGGCCTTCTGTACCCAGCGGACGCAAGAAATATTTTTGCCCGTTGAGGTATGCGAAGGGATCGTATGAAAACAAACCTACCCCCAGCGACACATAAGGCGTATAATGGTAGCCTTCTACCCCGGGGTAGAATTTAAAGAAATTAAAATCGCCACTTAAAGAAAATTCCCAAAGATTGGTATTGAAGCTAAGGTTGCGGCGTTTTTGGGTTTCATTACTGCTGTAAATGTCAGAATAGCCCAGGCGTGCATAGTTAGCCGCTATTTTTAAACCAATATAATTACTGAATTGCTTGCGAAAGAAAGCGCCACCGGCAAATTTGGGGCGATTAAGGGCCGCACGGGTATTTAAATCGCCAAAATAATGGCCCAGGCCAATGGATAAGCCAAACTCCCCTTCCTGTACATAACTCTCATATTGTGCTTTTACACCCAATGAAGAACCCAATACTATAAGGATAATGAATATTTTTCTAAGCATGTCGCAAGTTAATAATGAATGTAATAACGAAAATCCTGATATTTTCGTGTGCTCCCAATTAATTTCTTTTATCAAGCCCCCAGGTAAGCTTGGTGCGCAGGGTAGAAAGAAAGCTGTTTTCATTCAACCTTACCAGGCTTACGGTAAAATTTTCCTTTTTAATGGCCAGTTGCACTGTTTTGTCAACAATTTCCCTGCGGGCATCCAGCACACAGATAAATTGGTCTGCCCGGCCCTCTATTTCAAAGGAAACGATATTGCTGTCTGCCACAATAATAGGCCGTGCATTAAGGTTGTGCGGTGCAACCGGGGTTATTAAAAAACTGGAAGATTCAGGAAAAACTATGGGGCCATTGCAACTCATGCTGTAGCCCGTAGAACCCGTGGGTGTGGAAACGATGAGCCCATCTGCCCAATAGGTATTTAAGAATTCCCCGTTTAAATAGGTATGGATTTTTATCATGGGCGAAATATCGCGTTTATGTATGGCGAATTCATTTAATGCAAAAGGGGCATCTCCAAAAAGGGGTATGCTGGCATCCAGGTGCACCAGGGTTCGTTTATCTATTACGTAAGAACTGTTTACCAGCGAATCTACGGCAGAGGTAAGCTCTTCTTTGCCTATGCTGGCCAAAAAGCCCAGCCGGCCAAAGTTAATACCCAGTATAGGAATGTTTTTATCCCTAACCAGGGTAACGGTATCCAGTATGGTACCATCGCCACCCAGGCTTATCAGGCAATCTATAGAGCTGCTTAACTGTTTGGAATTTTCAAAAACACTTAAAGCGAAACCGTGATTAAACAGTGCAGGGTACTGATCGGCAAGGGCCTTGTACAGCAATATGCTTATGTTTTGGCGGTGCAGCTCCTGCAACAGGGTTAATAACTGGGTTTGCAGGTCATCTTCAAGTCCGCGGCTATATATTGCTACTGTCATTAAAGTTGTATTTGTAATTTCCGCGGCTTAGTTTAACAGCTACCCTGCATCACCGGCCTGGCGGATGCTTGATACAGCGCTGCAAAATACCACCAAAATTTCGCTTTGGCCCGGCAAAGAACCTAAAAATATGTGCTTGGCGCAGCAATGGGGAAGGATTTAATCAAAATTTATCCGGTCTGTATGCACATGGGTAGCATTATTTGTGCGCAGCGCACAGAGCGGTTTATAAAGAAGCAGGATGTTTCACCTGAGGGTGAGGGATTGAAGCACAACCAAGTCAAAGCAACGTTTAGTTGCTTTGCCGAAGGTTGCTAACGCAGTTCCCCCGGTGAGGCCATGGCAGCAGGGCTTTTGTGCCGGAGTATGAGCACAAACGAGGAAAAGCAACTAAATGTTGCTTTGACGAAGGTTGCGAACGTAGTTCTGCCCGACCCCTTGCGCAGCTTGGGGGCACCCCCTATAAATCTAAAAATCTTCCCGTGTGTGAAAGTAAAATCCCCTGTCGCCCAACTGGTTAAAGCTGTACTCCAGCTTAAACACTACATCATAAATAGTTATAATATCAAGGCCAACGCCCCATGTACGCAGCGGCTTATGGGTAAGGGTGCTGCTGCCTGTGTTGCGGCCATAAGCGTAACCTGCATCGCCATAGGCTTTTATAAAAAAGCGGAAAGGCACCTGCCTGTAAGCGGGATTTTTAAGCAGGGTCCGTACACGTATGGAGAACAGTTCCTGCTTGCCGGTAACGCGGCCCATTATACCCGCTACACCATCCACCACGTAATACTCCAGGCCACGCATATACATTTCCCCATAGCCAAAAAGCCGCTGGTTGTAATAAGGCTGGTCAAGCGGCAGGCTAAGACTGCCAACCCCCTGAAACTGCAGCAATGTTTTCTTTCTTAACGGTATTGTGTATGTGCCGGATGCCTGGAATATCCAGGCGTTCATATTCTTGCTAAAACCCTTTTTGGTAAAGGATGCATTGGCTATAAGCCCACGGGTGGGGTAAGGTATATAATCAACATTAAAGTATTGTAATCCATACCCAATTTCCAGGAAATTAATCTTACTTATCCCATTTTCAAAATAATTGGGGTTAAGTTTTACAATGGTATCCAAAAGGCTTTCAGAGGTATAGCCAATCCTGAAGCTGTGCCTGGCTTTAATGGCGGGCCGGTACAGGTAGCTGGCATCTACCCGGAAATTCTTACGAACAAAATTTTGTTCATCTTTAAAAAACACCTGTTTGTTCATTACAGAGCCATAATTCAGCTCACGCTGCATGGCGTAGCCAAAACCTATGTTGAAACCATGCTTTAAAGACTTATCTGCAAAGGGCTGAACATAACGCAGCGATACCTGGCGGCTGTAACCATTAATAAACCATACCTGCAGCTCATCGTTACGGCCGCTTACATTCTGCTGCAAAAACTTAAGACCGTAATTGGTACGGTTAAAATCCCGCTTTTGCTCCACCCACCACTGGTTAAAATTGCGGTCAATCAGGCTAAAGTAAGGTATAGGAAAAAAGTACCACCGTTCCTTTACATCCACGTTAATAAAAAGCAGGTTGCCCTTTTGCTCCGCTATATATACGTTCACATATACAAACAATGCGGTATTCATAACCTGCTGGCGGGCAAGCAGCAGTTTGGCCTTCAAGTCGGTCTTTGACAGGTATTGCCCCTGTTTTACAGGTATTTCCCTTTCAATAATATATGGTTTGGTTCTTTTGTAGCCGGTAATATTAATATCCGCTACCATGTAAATGGTGGAATCTGAGTCACCGTTAAACTGTATCTCCGCACCGGGTGCAATAATGGATGAATCCATCTGCCCGGCAGCACAAAAAAACATTCCACTGCAAATACAAACAAAAAGCTGCCGTACAAAATACTTCATTCGCTACAATTGGTGATAGGCCTGTAAAAATAGGGCTTTGCACGTACAGCCCTGAAAAATCTTTAGTTTGATAGTATACGTTTGATTACCGGGTAAAGTTTGCCGCGGCACTGGATATTAACCTTTTAATGTTACCCCGCCAGCAGTTTAAAGAATTGTTCGGCGTACATGTTGCCGATAGGTATGGCGGTATCTTTCACAAAAATTTCCTGTTTTTCTACGCTCACAATTTTGTCAAGCGCAACCATGTAAGATTTATGCACCCGCACAAAACGGTTGGCCGGCAGCGTATCTTCCAGTTGCTTCATGGTTTGCAGGGTAACAATGCGTTGCGTTTTGGTAAAAATAGATACATAGTTTTTTAAGCCCATCACATAGCAAATGTCGTCCAGTTCTACCCTCACCATCCTGGTTTCTACCTTTACAAAAATGTAACCGCCGGTTTTGGGTTGCCAGTCGGGCATGGCCCTGGGCGGCTCAGACGGAAACTTTAGTTTATACGCTTTTTCCACACCGCGATAAAAACGCTCAAAAGAAATAGGCTTCAGCAGGTAATCCACCACATTGTGCTCAAAGCCGTCAATAGCATATTCCTGGTAGGCGGAAGTAATAATTACCTGGGCCCTGTTTTGCAGCACCTGCATAAACTGTATGCCCGTAAGCTGGGGCATTTGTATGTCAAGAAAAATAAGGTCGGCGGGGGAAGTGTTTAAAGATACCAGTGCCTCTACGGGGTTATGGCTTGATGCGGCATGCAGCAGAAAAGGCACTTTTCGCACATATTCTTCCAGCAGTTTTACCGCCAGGGGTTCGTCGTCAATAATCAGGCATTTCAGCATGCGTTTAAGATAGGTAACTGTATAGGTACGCAGCCTTGAAATTGGCAATAATTTGGGGTTCTGCCACAGACTTATGATTTTTTAATGGTAATTTATGGGGTTAAACGCTACGCGTTTTAAGGCTTTTATGGGCCCGGCAGAAGGAACTACTATGAGGCGTCCCTTGCGTCGCACTCTTGTACTATATCTCTTTACGCAGCAACCCGCCATTATTGGTATATGGCATTTTACCCCCATAAATAACAGGCAACACCTTACAGCGGTAACTTTATCGTTACAAAAAACTGCCCACCACTATTCTCTATATCTATAGAATGCTTTCCCGGGTACATCAACTCCAACCGCTTCTTTACATTCTCCAGGCCAATGCCACCGGTTTTATCCTTTAGATAGCTGTTAATATAGTTGTTTACAGTAAATTTTAGCTGTGTACCGGTAATGGCAAGCTCTATGTTAACGGGCTTTAAGGGATCGTCAAGAATACCATGCTTGCACGCATTTTCCAGCAAAGGAAACAACAGTAAGGCCGGTATGCGCTGGTGGGTTATATTGCCTTCAATAGAAAAGTTGATATTAATGCCGCCATCATAACGCAACTTTACCAGGTCAATAAAACTGTTGAGAAAATCTACTTCTTTTTGCAGGCTTACACGGTTGTTGCTGTCCTCTTTCTCGTACAGCATGTAACGTATCATGTGGCTAAGCTTCATTATACCGTCGGCCGTTTTGCTGCTTCGCTCAATGGTAGCCAGCGAAAACAGGTTGTTCAACGCATTAAACAAAAAGTGCGGGTTTACCTGCATCTTCAAAAAAGCCATTTCCGCCGCATGCTTTTGCGTTTCCAGTTCACGCTTCTTTTTTTCAGAAGCAATCCAGTCAAAAAAGCTGCGGTGCGCTACACCCATTAACAGGCAAAGGCCGGAGTTACGTATGGTAACAATAAAAAAATGAACGGCTACTGAAAATTCATTTTTTTCCAGCATGCGGAACTGCTTTAATACAATATCCCCAAACAGGTAACCGACAAAATACTTAAACACACCAAAAAAGAAAATCATGCCTATACAGGCCCATACAAAGCGCAGGTATTTTTTGGGCCTGAAATAACGGGGCGTAATAAAGAAGGAGGCTATGTAAAACATTACGAAATTAATAAGCCCGAAAACCCCATATTGTACAGCAAAGGTTTTGGTAGCCAGGTAGCCGGGATTAACAAAAAAAACCTCCGGTGTCATCAGGAAGAAAATAAACAGCATCCAGCCGGTTAGCAACCAAAGAAATCCCCGCACTTCTTTTTTACCCATAATATGAGAGTAGTAATTTGTTATTGTTTGTGCCTGCACAACTTACAACATTTAATATGGAATGATACAATTACAGGGCAGGATGCATTTTTTGGCATGCTATCATGCGGGCAAGCTGAACAGCGGACAAGGCGTACAAGAGTGCGACGCAAGTAAAGCCTCATTCTTATTCCTGGTGCCGGGCTCATAAAAACACCCCTTCAGGGGATGGGGCGTTCCTTCTGCCGGGCCCATAAAATTGCCTGCAAATATTACGTGCCAATACCGCACAACGTATACTTTGTAATACCGGCTTTGTAAAAAAGGCAGCCCCGGAAAAAACGGGGCCGCCAGTATTGGATTTAACCTGAATGACTACAATTTAGCTATTTGAACAATGCCTGTTTTTCCATCTATCGTAAACCGCAGCAGGTAGTTACCGGCAGCCAGGCCGGAGAGGTTGGCCTGTATGCTTTGGTTGCCCGCCTGTTTGTTTCCATCAAACAACACGGCCTGCAGTTTACCATTCATGCCCAGCAGGTCTATACGCACTTTTTTATCTGTACCCAACTGGAAGCGTATATTGGCAATGCTGCGCACAGGGTTGGGCGCTACGGTAATATGGTAATCGTTAACAATATTGCCCTTATTGTTCAGCACGGTAAGCATAAAGCTTCCCGTTACCGTACCGCCATTGCCGTCGCTGGCTGTTACATGCACGATGGTGTTGCCGGCAGTAATGCCTGTTAAGGCAATATCGCTGCCATTGAAGGATGCAGTAGCCAGTGCCGCGCTGTCAACCGTAGCGGTATAAGTAAGGGCATCGCCATCCGCATCGCTGAACCATGCGCTTACATCGAACCTGCGTGGCGGTGCGCCTGCTTCCACTACCAGGTTAGGTATAGCCGAAGCTTCGGGAACGGTGTTGCGTTTAACAACCAACACCAGCGTATCAGAAGCCGCTGCTGCAAATGGATCGGTGGCCGTAAAGCGTAACTGTACTGTGCCGCTGTCTTTAGGGATTATACTCAGCAAGCCGCCGCTTACAAACACATCGGCCAGGCTGGTGGTATCTCCGTTAAAGCTGTAGGTTAAGGTATCGCCATCTTCATCGCTGAACACGGTGTTTAGGTCTTTCTGCCATGCGGCACTGCCAACATACAGCGTAAGCGTATCGGTATGGCCGGTTACTTTTGGCGCACGGTTTATGTTAAGCACATTAACCAGCAGGGTATCTTTACGTTTGTTGTTGTAATTGTCGCTCAGCTCTATTTCAAACCAATGCCAGCCTGAATCTGCATAACCCGGCGTATAAACAAAACGGCTTACGGAATCTTTTTCTATGGCCACGTTTTCCGTATCGGTAGCGGTGATGGTTATTTCACCATTCTCATCATCTTTCGCAGGAATAGCATAACGCAACGTATCGCCTTCATTTACTGTTAATGTATCGTGGCGTGTAAGGTATGGCGCCTGGTCAATACGCACATTCACCCGCACTTTTGCTTCCGGCGTATTGATGTCGTTGGAGCGAATGATGATGTCTGCTGATTCTGCCGGTGGCGGTACCAGCGGGCCTGTTACAGTAACCGTAAGCTCTTGAGACTTACCTTTTTGCACTGTACCGGGTGCAGACGGCTCAACCATTAACCAGCCTTTGTTGGCGCTGCTGTCGTCTTGCGCATAAGCGTTAACTACGTAGCGCCATGGGTAAAAATCTTCACTGAAAGCGGTTTCAAAGGGAAACTTGTAATAGAAAGAGCCTTGCAATACCTGGTCATTAGGCACGAATTGTACCGCCTGCGGAAACTGCATGCCGTTGGCATACTCCCACTCTACCCAAAAATCTTCATTGGGGTACAGGAGCAGGGCACTGTCCAGCTTAACGGTAATATAAGTTCCGCTTGTATCCGCTGGCAGTTGTACGGTTTGCTCACGCACCACAGTTGACGAATTAATATTGCTGCCCAGCCTGATGCGCAGGGTAGCGCTACCATTATTTAGAGACGATGTGCGGTACCCGTTACCGATATGCGACAGGTTGAAAGATCTGCCCCCCGTGTTAAACCTGGTAACGGTAGTAATGGGATTATTGTCATCTGAAGAACCCATATACTCTATAAAGTTGTTGCCGGGCACAGGCATGATGATGGAATCGGCGAAATTGCCATCCTGTGTTCCAAACAGGCTTATGGGTGCGTGGCCTCCAGCGCCGTATGTACCTATATGTTGCCCTTGTTTTGGCTGTGTTTTGTTAATGATAACCGGCTTACCCAAACTGTTGTAGGTAATGCCCGGCCTGCGGTACATAAACCCAAGTGAATAATTTAAGTCACTTTCGCCTTCATTGTTTATTTGCAGGTAACGCACAGCGGTATCGCCCTGCTGCATAACAATGTTAATGGCGGCACTGTCGGTAGTAATTACCGGGGGTAAAGCCACTGCCGCGGTTACGGGTATGTCAAATGTTTCCATTCCCGGCTGGTCGGTAGTTACCGTAAGTTTTTCGTTAAAGCTTGTAAGGGTGGCATCCGGCGTAAAGAACACATTTGTCTTATAGGTTTCGCCGGGGGCCAGCACAACGGGGAATGATACATCCCAGTTAAAGGCCAGTTTATCGGAACTGAAGGTGGCGCTGTTAAGGGTAACCGTTTTGTAACCTTTATTGCTGATGGTAAATGGTTTACTGTATTGCTTAGCCATTCCGTTTCCATCTACAGCGGCAATCACATTACCATAAGCAATGGTGTCAACGGGGTCTGTATCATAACTACCGGTTACCGTAAGCTCCAAGGGTATATCAACAGATTGCTGCAATGGGTCGTTCGTGGCAATCCTCAGCCAGTCTTTGTACACGCCGTCCGTCATGCTGGTAGTAGTCCACGTAACAGGCAATTCAATTGACTCGCCTGCCTTTACCGTATAAGCCAAAGAAGGTACAAATTCTATGGCGCCCTTGTCTTTCCAGAAAGCGGTTTGGTTAAAGGCCATAATACCATCCGTGCCATCCTGGTTTTCTATACCCACGGTAAAATTATGCGTATAGTTAGCGGTTGTTTCCCCCTCTTTATACTGAGTTTTTATGCGGCCGTCTTTGTATATAATCACTTCGTAGGTTACAGTTCCGCTGGCGAAGAAATTAAAATAAATCACCTTATAGAACTCAATCACCAGCCTGTTGGTATCGGCATGATAATATATCTCTCCATCGTACTTACGCGTATCGAAATTAAATGAACGGTACATGGGTACATTGGCTGTAGCAATAAACCCATTGGGCGCTGTAGGCGCAGGCAGGCCGCCTTTTATTTTCTCCAGTGCATTGCCAGGGTTTTCCAGGTAAACATCTCCCCAGTAATTCAGGAATACAGACTGGTAATTTTTACCGTAGAAGGGCAGTGAAAATGGTAGCTTAATTTCCTGGTATGGCGGGGCCTGCTGGTCAACAATGGTAGGTGTACCCAGCCCATCCGCCAGTTCTATCCAGTTATAAGCGGCGGTAGCGCTGTCCATTGATTTGTGCACAGTGTAAGTATGCGCATTCGCCAAGCCGTTACCAACACCTTTGCCATCCTGCGGCAACTGTAGCCATTGCGGGTGTTGCAGCATCACTTTAAGATCGCTGGCGCCGTTGTTAGTAATTTTTACTTTGCCATCAGCCGTTTCGTTTATGTTCAGCGTTTTACTTTGGCCGCCTTCCAAACTGTACTGTATGCCAGGCGCTGCTATGCCTTTGCCGTTTACGTAAAATGTAAAGTTTGTTTGAGAGGGGTTATCTGTAACAACGGTAACTGTTCCGGCATAATCATTTACTGCTGTAGGCTTAAAGGTTACAGGTATGCGCAACTCAGAAAAGGCAGGTACGTTTACCGGCTGGATGTTTGTACTGAATGCGGTATTATCAAAAGTTACACTTACCAGCTTAACAGGCTTGCTGCCTGTATTAAGGAATATGGCATCCTGCGCAGCAGATCCGCCATTGTACACATCTCCAAAGTGCAGGCTATCTGTTTTCTGCAATACACCCTGAACACCGGTTACAGTTAGTATTACAGGTATATCCAGCGATTCATTAACAGGGTCGTTGGTGGTTAATGCCAGGGTATTGGTGTACACACTGTCAACCAAACCTTTGGCCGAAGCTGTTACTTCCACAGATACACTATCACCGGGTGCTACAGCGCCGTTAAGCGGTTTAACAGAACTGATGAAATCAGGTGTAACAGGCACAAACCAGATGGAACTGTTGTCTGTTGGGTTCCAAGGTGTGGGGCTGAGGAAATAAGACACATTAAAGCCTTTTGTTTCCGTCTTGTTTTCTATGCCAATCATGGCAGAATAAGCCCAGGATGCGGTTGAAATATCTTTGTAGTTAACCGCTACCTTGCCATCAGAATAAAGTATAACCTGGTAGGTAGCCTTACCCAGGCTGAAGCTGCCACCACCCCAAAAGCCGCCTTCAAATTTTTCCACATCGTTGTACTGCACTATAAATTTGCCCGGTTCGTATTTAACAAAAACCTTCATGCCGGTATTAAGTACGGGGTCGCTTTCCTGGCTCCACAACGGCGCAATACAACCGTTAATGCCATCTCCTTCCTGCGGCAGGTCTGTACCAAATACATTCATAGCGCCAGGATAATTAAACGAAAGCATACCCATACCCGTAACGTACAGTTGGGAAATGGTATCCCCATACACCGGCATGGCAAAGCCCAGGTTAAACAGTTTGGCTGTTCTGGCATCGGCGCTTAGCTGGGCTGTAATATCCATGCCGCTCAGGCTTATATCGTTCCAGTTATATACAGGGCCGCCTGGTTCTTTATCATCAATCCATACATAAGAACCATACGCTTCTTTGCCTTGCGAGAGTAAGCCGGCCGCTTTAGCTTTTTTAATAGCTGCCACTTCGGGGAAAGAATAGTTAAGGGGGTATTTGCCATTCTTGTTAGAGATGATGAAGCTGTTTTTCCCGGTGGAATCAGCTTTAGCCACTATCTGAACCGGCACGCCGGATAAGGATAATGCCGGAGGCTCTACTCCATTACCGGTGGCAGACAAATTGATGCTGCCGCCATTGCTTCCAATGGTTATCACCGCCTGCTGCGGGCCGGCCGCTTCCGGTTTAAAACTTATTGTAAGCGATGCAGAATCGCCGGGGTACAACGTATCGGGCAACGCCACTTTTGTAAACAGGTTATTGGAAGAACTGAAAGTAAGATTGTACAATTTGGAAAGCCCGGCATTGTACAGCTTTACAGTTTTTTCCGCCGTTTTGCCCAGGAACACATTGCCACAATCAAACAACCCGTTGTTGGTAGCCAGCGTTGCTTTCTGGCCGCTTACATTTACAATAAGCGGTACGCTTGCCATAGGATTATTGAGGTCGTTGGAATTAAACTGCAACCTGAAATGGTAGGTACCATTCCGTACAGTGGCCGCATTGGCATTAACCTTAACATTAGCGGATGCATTGCCGGCAACAGAACCAGTGTTGGGCTGCATGGTTACAAAACCGCCGAAATAACCATCATTGCTAAGGGCATAAGTATAAAACTTTACAGGCTGGAATACACTTGAAATAGTGGCCCAGGTTTTACCATTGTTGCTGCTGAAAAGGAAGTTGCCGGCAAGAGAATCTGCCGCGCCGCTTTCGTAACCTTGCGCATGCCCGTACTCGCCATCGTATTCGTACACAATCCAGAACCACTCGCCTGGCTGAAACAGGAACATACCATCCAGTTTGCTGATATGCAGGCCACCCCATTGCGGCGCACCGGTAATTTGTTGTTTTATCAGCAGCGTTCCTTTGGATGGGTCTTCACCACCTTTGTACACGTATGCCCATATAGGCTTTTCTACTCCCTGTGTTTGTATGCCATTACCTATGTGGGTAAGGTTAAAGGGTTTCCCTTTTACATAAAAACGCGTTGCAGCAGAAAACGGCGTTGCTTCATCATCACCTACATAACCGCCTACCCACGAATATTGTGTATAAAGCAGCGTATCATTAAATCCATCCTGTCTCGCCCATTCAGATGACACAGGAACCGCTGAAGACGCCCAGTCGAGCGTACCCTTGCCATTGTTGCCAAACTGCAGCGATGCTGACTGCTGTGGGCTGGTTTCCACGTTTATATTCATCGTAATAGTACCAGAAGGCAGGCTGATAATGGCACCCTGCATGGTGGTTACCTTAACAACTGTTGATAATGAAGCTTCGTTGCCCCAAAGATCCTTGGCCGCAACGGCTATATAGTAATCTGTTGACGGCACCAGCCCTGACAGGTTAAAGTTTTCTTTTGTGCCTGCCGCCAACGCTTTAGGGATAATAATTTTTTTAATGGTATCTTTTTGCGTACTGTCAAAACTATGCGTGGCATAATACACGGTATAGTTTTGCGCATTGGTATTATCGGGGTCTGATGGGGCTGTCCAGGTTAGGTCTATACTGTTCTGGGTATTGCTTATGCCTGCAAGGTCTAAAATTTTTGCCGGTGGCAATGCCTGGTCTGGCTCCACGGCCCTGCCGGCGTTTAACCTGCCTATGCCCATCAAACCATTATAAGCCGGATTTAGTGCAATAAATTTATCAACTGTGGCAAACAACCTGTTCTTAAGGTCTTCATTGCTGAAACCCTGCTTACCGAACTTAGACACAATCAACGCCGCTACACCTGAAACATGCGGGCAGGCCATGGATGTACCAGACAGGTAGCCGTATTTATTACCCACCACGGTGCTGGCAATCTGCTGGTTATTTGGCACATTCAGCTCGCCGCCAGGGGCAGATATATCTACCCAGCTTCCGTAGTTGGAAAAGGAAGATTTATTATCAAACACTGTGGTAGCGCTTACAGCTACTGTTGCAGGATAATAACCAGGATAAGATTCATCATTTATATTGTCGTTACCGCTGGCAAAAAACACTACCCCACCATTCATGGGGCCTGTTTGAATGCCGTTTTCATCGCGGCCTGCTTCTTTTGTAAAATAATCTACCGCATCCAGCACCACCTGTGCGTAAACACCGGGGGAAGTATAGCCCCATGAATTTTGAGAAATCACTGCTCCATTATTGGCGCCGTAAACAATAGCTGCCGCGGAGGCAGCGCCATCAGGTGAGTTGGCGCCAAATATCTGGCTGCTCATAAGCCTGGCGCCATCACCAATACCTGTACCCCCGGCAACACCCGCCACGCCAATTCCATTGTTGTTAACCGCGGCCACTGTGCCGGCAACGTGCGTGCCGTGATCGCCTGGTGCAATGGCGGCTGTTTTATCTGCAAAGTTGTACCCGTAAATATCATCAACATAGCCATTATTATCATCATCAACACCATCCTGGCCATTAAGTTCAGCCTCGTTTTTCCACATGTTGGCGGCAAGGTCTTCGTGGGCATAATCCACACCACCGTCAACAATATCAACAATTACATTGGGCGTACCACCGGTAATTTTCCAGGCATTGGGCAGGTTAATATCGGCGCCCTTATACCCACCTGTCTGACCGGTATTTTCATAGTGCCACTGAAGGGAATAGAAAGGATCGTTAACAGAAGCCGCACCCATTGGTTTTATAACCGGCGCGCCCAGGGGCTTTACAGTAGTTGGGTTTATAGAGGCAATTCTGTACACCGGTTCAGCATACTCCAGTTCGCCCAGGTTTTTAAATGATGCCAGCGCCGCTTTAACCGATGCCGACTTATCTACCTCCAGCACATACCATTTATCAAGACCGTATTTACGCTGTTTGGCTTCCATTTTACCGGCATTGGGAAAAACCCTTTTAAGCCCGGAAGCTTTTAACTTGCCGGCAGCAGCATCAAACGCAGCAAGGCCGGTGTTTAGACGGCCTGGTTGCACGTTGGTTAACCGGGCGCTGTTTTGCTGAATTCTTGCAACAGCCGCAGGCTTAAACTTTACCAGTATTTTGCCCGGCGCCATATCTTTTTCGCTCTGCGCCAATGCCAGCGTTTGCAGCATGGCAAACACAGCTACAAAACATAAACGCAACAAATGGAGGGTATTAAATTTTCTCATAGTTATACTTTACAAAAACACCTGGAATAATATTTTTATGGGCCCGGCAGAACGAACTACTATGAGGCGTCCCTTGCGTCGCACTCTTGTACCACAGCAATTCTACTGAGCCGGGTTTTGCCCCTGACTTATCTTATTAACCTTATTGTAGCATTCACCTCATTTCGCTTTGTCACGCCCAAATAGCCGGACAATTCTGCCAAACCTGGTACGGCCCCTGTGGTTGGTATCACTTCGCACTGTCGGGTGAGGGATTGAAGCGGTTACCCCGCTGAAGCCTTTGCAGCGGGACCCTGTGGCGGAGTATGAGCGGAAAGCCCGACCCCTTGCGCAGCTTGGGGGCACCCCCTGAAAACTCTTCACCCTACTTGAGTATAAAACCCAGCCCCAGCTTGAATGTGTTGTTAACCATTGCACCGGCCCCTTTGCCCGATGGCAGCAGGTACGCCATATCGAAACGGCACACTTTATACTTTAACCCAATACCTGTAGTTATAAACTGCAGGCCGCCGGTTGTTTTGCTTTCATGACTGTAACCTGCCCTTACGGAGAACATGCTGTTATAAGTGTACTCTCCGCCAAAGTTGTACTGCAGTGTATTGCCAAAGCTGTTTTTTCCGTTTGCCGGCGCTACCAAAAGCTTGTTGAACTCGGTGGAAAAAATAAGTTCATGGTCGTCTTCTATTTTTTGTTTGAAAGCGACACCCAGCGCCAGGTTGGTGGGTAACTGGTAACTGTTGAAGGCCGCGCCATATTTTACTTTTGAGCCTATATTGGTTAAGGCCATGCCCAGGTGCCAACTTTGGCCTTTGACATTGGCTTTTGACTGGTAGTAAAGCCCCAGGTCTGCACCCACGGCAGAACCATTCCTGTAGCCGTCGTAACTGCCGCTGATAATGCGTGAATTGATGTAGCGGAAAGAAGCGCCAATATGCAGTTCGTCTGTTATTTTACGGGCATAGGAAAGGTCAAGCGCCATGTCGTAAGGAGATGACTCGCCAAGGCTTTGGCCGTAATCATCCGTCATTTGCAGGCGGCCCTGTTTAAAGTAACGTACCCCTGCCGTAAACACATCTTCATCGCTGAATTTGTAATAACCGGAAACGCTGTATAGTGCAATATTTTTAGCCAGGTTGGTCATCCACGGTGTGTAAGCCACATTAATAGCGCTTTTACTTTGCACCTGCACCATGCGTGCAGGGTTGGCATAATGGGTAACATTATCGCCTGGCAGCGCCACACCAGTCTCGCCAATGCCGGCAGAGCGTATATCCTGGTTCATGCGTAAAAAAGGAACCGCCACGGGGCTGGCCTGGTAAAGGCCATTGATGGATAAAGAATCGCTATGGTCTTGCGCCATAACGGGTGTTACGGCCACAACGGCAGCCATAGCTGTAAGCAGTTGTACAATTTTCTTCATGCAGCGGGGTTTTACAATGCAACAATTACCAAATATATCCGCAGGACGAAACGGTTATTCAACCGTTGTACCAACAAGGGTAAATGATTGACGAAATGCCGTGGCGGGAGGATGAACATACATTAAAAAATACTTTATGTTACTATAACCCTTATTGGCAAACTACAATAGCGCCGGCCAGGAACACTTGCAAAATGGCCACTAAAATTTACCTGTTTTTATTTTTACCTACATTTGCCCCACATACTCACAGGGGTGCCTTGCAAAACCGGCTAATACATATAAGCCGGCAATGCGTAAAAACAGGCTGAGATTATACCCATTGAAAGAAAATATGCCCAACATGTTTTCTTTCAAGCACCTGATCCGGGTAATGCCGGCGTAGGGAACAATATTACCATCTGTTGCCACATGGCGCCATTCTGTTGAGTAATTGTTTATTTATTATCTATTGGTTATGAATGCAGAACAATGGCTGGCTTTGCTGGGGCAACAATTGAAAGAAACACCTTTTATACAATGGCTGGCGCTGGCATTGGGTGTAAGCGAGGTATTGCTGGCAAAAGCCAATAAAATATGGCTGTACCCCACGGGCATAGCCGCCACCACCCTATCCATCTGGATATTATACGAAGCCGGCCTTTTTGCCGAATGCCTTTTAAACGGGTATTATATTGTTATGAGCATTTACGGCTGGTGGTACTGGATTAAAAAGAAAAACCAGCCGCCGGTAAAAGCCTCTTACAGTACACGCGGGGAATGGAAAATAACCCTGTTGATAGCGCTGGGCGGCTTTGCGTTGCTTTCTTTTTTGCTAAGGTTCACCCCTTCCACCGTTCCATTCTGGGATGCCTGGGTAAGTTCTACCGCATGGGCAGGCATGTGGCTGCTATCCCGCCGTAAAATAGAAAACTGGATACTGCTGAATATTTCCAATGCTTTTGCCGTGCCACTGCTTTTTCACAAACAGTTACCCCTATATGCAGCATTAACCATTTTTCTTTTTATAGTAGCGGTGCAGGGCTACATAAAATGGGCAAAAATAATACGGCGGGATGCAACACCACATTACTCAGCCAGCTAATAGGCCTAGCCGGCAACCATAAAACAAATTACAGATGCCATGACAACAGCAGCACACCCATACAGCTTTATTGAAGCAGAACAAGCACTTGTTATACAGCAATTTTCCGCCAAGGCCGAAAAACTTGGCCAACTGCACCCTAAACAACTGGAGGCCATATATTGCAAAAACTGGTTTAACCTGTACGTGTCGGCAGCCTATGGTGGATTGGAGCTTAGCCTGCCTGAAGGTTTACATATTGAAGAAGGGCTTGCCTATGCCGATGGCAGTACCGGCTGGACGGCTACACTTTGCAGCGGCGCCAACTGGTTTGCAGGTTTTTTACAACCCTCTGCGGCCACTGAAATTTTTGCGGACAAACAGGTTTGCCTTGCAGGCAGCGGCAAACCATCTGGCATTGCAAAAATGAATAATGGTGGTTATGAGGTAACCGGTTACTGGCACTACGCCACGGGCGCCCCACACGCCACCGTTTTTACAGCCAATTGCCTGGTTGAACAGGATGGGCTGTTGCTAAGGGATGAGCATAGCCAGCCGCTGGTGCGCTCTTTCTGGTTTTGGAAAAAAGAAGTGGTAATACACCCAGACTGGAATTGCAACGGCCTTATTGCTACGGCCAGCCATAGTTTTGAAGTGAAGCAGTTGCAAATACCAAACGACAGGAGTTTTACCATAAGCCCGGAACATGCCCAAGCAGGACAGCCTATATACCGGTACCCGTTTTTGCAGTTTGCCGAAGCTACGCTGGCAGTAAACAGTTCCGGCATGGCTATGCGTTTTCTTGATGCATGCCTGCCTGTTTTCAAAGAAAAATACAGCGGCAAGCATGAGTATTTGCTGCAGGATATTAATACCCTGCATAAAGAAGCCACTCAGCAATTGCAGCAAGCAAGGCAGCAGTTTTATACAGCTATTGAAGCATCCTGGACCGCTGTTGCCAATGAAGAGGCTTTACCAGCCACCCTGCTGGACAGCGTTAGCAAAACCAGCCGTGCCATGGCAGCCGTGGCCAGAACAGTTACAGATGAGCTGTACCCTTACGGCGGTATTACCGCCGCCACCGTTTCCACAGAAATAAACAGGGTGTGGCGTAACCTGCATACCGCCACACAACATAGCCTGTTGCTGCTGCCGCAAGCATAAGATTTGTGCAGGCAATACCCGCCGGGCAGAATAACTTCACCAAAGTTGCTGCTGCCCATATATTGATATCCCGCGGCTTTTGTTTAATACTTATCTTGTATCAATACAATTAACCGTTACAGTATGATTACGAAGGCAGATATAGAAAAATAATTTCTTGCTGAAAAGCAGGCCGGGCTGCTGTTTATATGCATTGGCATTATTGGTATAGCCGTTGCTTTAGCAGGGTTTTTTATTATTAAAACCAATACATGGAAAGGCATTGCCTTACCTTTTGTCATACTCGGTGTTATACAGGTTACCATTGGCTTTACCGTTTACAGCCGCAGTGATGAACAGCGGAAAACAAATGTATATGCCCTTGACATGAACCCGGATAAGTTAACCAATACAGAATTGCCAAGAATGCAAAAAGTAAACAGGAATTTTACCATAGTACTGGCAGGCGAATTGCTGCTGCTGGCAATAGCGGCATGGCTAATGATAACTTACCGCAACAATGCTGAAAAACAAATATGGTTTGGAGTAGGTATAGGCTTGTTTATTCAATGCCTTGTTAGCCTTGGCGCCGATTTTATGGCAGAGCGGCGGGCCAAAACTTATACAACCGCACTCAACACTTTGCGGCATGCTTAATGCACAGCCGCATTGCTTACCTGCATTACACCACCCTGCAATGGCGGGGCAACGTTTATATTTTTCTTAAGCTTCCCGGCAATATTAAGCCTTGACAGGTCCAGCATTTTAAGAATGGATTGTTTTATGCGGTCTTTTTCCAGGTAAGCAATCACATGGCCTCTGCCCTTCAACATCTGTATATCCAGGTACGGTGCGTTGGTTAAGTGCGTTTTTGCAAACTGCGCATTACTGGTATAAACAAGCTCATCTTTTTCTCCCTGCAGGTATATAACCGGTATGTTTATTTTGTTCCAGTAAGGCAGCATTTTTGCCAGTTCTTCTTTATGGTGCACTTTTTCAGTATTGGCAGACTGAAGCATACGTGGTATGAACCAGTTTAAGGCGGGCGACTCAATCATGTGCGTAAACCAAAAAGTTTTTTCTTCGCCCGGGGCAAGTGCAGGAGCAATTAATACAAGGCCATCTGCCAGCTCTGGATGATCCATTACAAGCCTGCAAGCAACAGATGTACCATACGAAGCGCCGACAATAATTACAGGATGGCGGACTTTGTTGAGGCTGTCCAGCACAGGTACAATCATTTGCACCTGTTTTTCTATGGAAGGTTCCGGGTGGCCAAGATCAGAATAGCCGTATCCCGGCCTGTCAACAGCAAACATGGCCGCCCTGGCAAGCAGCAGGCTGTCGCTCATATATTCTTTGTAATAGCTAAAAGAACTGGGCGCACCATGAATAAAAAACAAAGTGGCCGAAGTGTCTTTACCAATAGAGGCATACCTAATGTTGCGTTGGTGGGTATTATAATACCCTATGTGAGGTTGCAACCCCTTTTCCGCAAAATATTCCAGGTATTCTTTATCGCTCATCCTAAACTGCACAAACCTGTCAAGCACCATTAGAGCAACAATAAAAAGCACCATGCAAATAACAATCAAACGCAGCAAGAACCTGCCAATTCTCTTCATACGTCAAACTTAACTTTTTAGTATAACAAGGAAAAGAGCGCTAAGTTGATTTTGTGTTAAGAAAAATGAGACTGCAAAGAATATTTTTATGGGCCCGGCGGCAGGAACACGTATGAGGCCTCCGTTGCGTCGCACTCTTCAGGGCTTTGTTCATTCATCAACACGTTGGCTAAAAAAACTGCTGTGTTTCCACTACTTTGCGCTGTATCATCAGCTTGCTGATAAAACCAAGCTGCTCGCCGGTAACAGACAATAAACCCGCCAGGTTTGCAAGCAGTGCTTCTTCCCTTGCATCCAGCAGGTCATCGCTCAGCATTAACTCTGCACAGTAAGATAGAAGAGCCGCCTCGTTTGTAGGATTGATGCAGGATAACAGGTGAGAAAGATAGGCCTGCTCATCCGTTATGCTTTCCCTGTAGCCTCGAAAGCTAACCATCTCATCCTTAAAATTCAGTGTTTTCTGCATGCCCAGCAAAGTAAACTTGGCAGAAACGTTATCCAGCTCTTCATCTTTTACCTGCCCATCTTTAAAGCAGCAATAAAGGAACAAATGGCAAACAGCAACATCTGGTGTTGTAATGGTATTGTACATAGGTAAATTTTAGTGCTTTAAAACAAGTATAATGCCAGTCGGTTGTGGCACATTGCATCTTCAGGCTGCCTGTGTTATATTGATGGGGATGCTAATGGTAATGCTTGTGCCTTCGTTCAACCTGCTGGAAATAGAGATATTGCCCTGCATTATCTTCAACATGTCCTTGATGATGAGAAACCCAAATCCCTGCCCTTTAAGCTCGTGTGTTTCCGATACCACATTCCTGTTGGATTGCAGTAAATCCTGTATCATGCTTTCCGGTATCCCTATGCCTTCATCCGTAACGGTAAGGGCCACCACTTTTTCCGTTACCTCGGCCCTTACCTGTATTAACCCCCGCTCAGAATACTTGATGGAATTGGTAACAAGTTGCACCAGCAGGGTTTGCAGCAGTTCCTGGTATTGAACAAGTACTGTATTCTCCGGCACTTTATTTACCAATGGAAGTTTTTTTGTTTCGGCCATGGGCGCCGCATTGGCCAATACAGATTTTACAAGGTCCTTAAGCTCGAATGCCGCCGCTATAAACTGCATGTTTTTATCATGATGCTTTATCCATTTAAGCATATTACTGGCCATGCTGTGCAGGTTACCGGAAGAATCCATAATCAATTGCAGGGTTTCATCAACTTCGGCCCGGCTCATTTGTTGCTGCCTTTTAAACAAAGTACCGGCCACACGGTTTAAAAATTTAAGCGGTGTTATAATATCGTGGCCTATAATTGATATAAGCCTGTTTTTAAGCTGGTAATCCTGCTCAAGCTTACCCTGGTAATCTTCCAACTGTTCAATTTGTTGCTGAAGTTCTTCATTCTTTTCCTTTACTATTTCAGCATGTTTGGCGTTCTCCGCAGCCAGCAGCCTGTTCTTTTTGTTCCTGTAATAAAAAACCATGCTTATTGAAAAGAGCAATACAAATATGCAAACAGCGGCATACACAGTAGTGCCCAGCTTCTGCTTTTGCCTGGTTACCGCAAGCTGGGTTTGTAATAGCTGGCTGTTTATCTTTTCTGAATTATACTTTTTCTCTGCTTCGTACACCACGCCACGGTTATCAAGAATTTTTCTTTCATTAGTATAAGCTATCAGTTTTTCAAGGTACAGGGTGGCATTGGCGTAATCCTTTTTCTTTTTATAATAACTGTACATTTCGTTTAAGTACAATTCAAAAAAAGTATTGTTGGCCAAAGGCTTCAATTCGTTCAGCTCCTGCTTTATCAATTGCAGGGCTTTGTTTTCGTTGCCGGTCTTAAACAATACCAGGGCAGTCATGGCGGTACGCTCATCCTTTATATAACCGGCGTATATATCGTTGCTTAACGCCTTGGGGCTGTTGGAAAGGTCAATATGTTTTTTAGCAGCGGCATAGTCCTGCCTGGCATAAGCAATTTTAGAGCTTAACAGGTTATATGTACTGTAAAACACAATAGTATCCCGTGGGCGCTGTGCCCTGTAGCCTTCTTCCAGCGTGTTCGCCGCACTGTCAAGCAACGCCTTGTTACCGGTAACATAAAACTCATTTATATAACTGGCTGTGGCATTGCAATTAAAGCTATACACGTTGCGCAACCACAGGGAATCTACCAGGTGGGCTTTGAGCGCTTGCGATTTTTTTGTGTATTCAATACAAAGGGCGTAGTTATTAAGGTTCATGTACATTTCGCCCATTACACCCAGCAGCCGGCTTTTGTTAATCACCTGCCCGGGGTATTTCTCAATATAATCCAGCCCTTGCTGATAGGTTGTGATAGCATCCTCGAATTTTTCCTTATAGGAATACGCTGTTCCTTTTGCCACAAGCGCTTCTGCATAATGCAACCTTTTAAGTGCTGTATCTTTTTCAAGCTGCGCTATCAGCTTATCTGTGTATAACAGTATGGAATCAGAATCAACAATGGTTTGGTAATAGTATTTTACAATAGCGCGGTACAGATTTACTTTTTCAGCCGTCTCATTGCTGGCTACCGCGTATTTTTTAGCCAGGTAGGTAAGAGAATCTAAAAGCGCTTGATTGTACTTGTTGGTGTATTGGGTATTGAATATTATTTTACAAATTTCAGCCGGCGTAACAGCATCACCCCGGGGGTGCAAAGAATCTGGCAATATACTGAACACAGTATTTGCTTTTTGCGCATGTAAGCACAAAGAAATACAGGTAATACAGAATAATTGCAGAAGGGCTGCCGGTTTCATTAGAGTCTCTGATTTACTTGGGGGCTGTACAAATTTAAGTAAAACCTGCAAGCTTTGAAGCAGGCCGGCATTAGTGAATTGTAAAGTTACCACCGCTAACTGCATGCAAATTTGGCAACCCGTTACGCCGTCGGGTGAGGGATTGAAGCGGCTACCCCGCTGAAGCCTTCGCGGCCCGGGCCTGTGGCGGAGTAATAGCGGAAAGCCCGACCCCTTGCGATAGCTTGGGGGCACCCCCTAAAACAAGTACGAAGGGTAAAGTACAAAGTATTTGTTTATGTTAGATGTGGTATGTATGCTGTGGATGTCTTACAACAACTTATCTAATGTTACCGGAAGTTGCCTGATGCGCTTGCCCGTAGCATGGTAAATGGCATTAACCACCGCGGCGGCAACACCAACAACACCTATTTCTCCAACGCCTTTTACACCAAGCGGGTTTACAATATCATCCTGCTCTTCTACAAAAATTATCTCGATATTGCTGATGTCTGCATTAACCGGTATGTGGTACTCTGCAAAACTGTGGTTGATGTAACGGCCATAATGATGGTCGGTAACAGACTCCTCCTGCAAGGCCATTGAAATGCCCCATACAACACCACCCATAACCTGGCTGCGTGCGGTTTTTGGGTTTAGTATGCGGCCTGCTGCCACCGCGCTAACCACCCTGGTTACTTTAATGGTACCAAAATCTTCATCCACTTCCACCTCAACAAAAACGGCCGAATGCGTATTAAGCGCATAACGCATTTGCTGCAATGCATTCGGCAAAGCGGTGGCGGTATTTTTTAACCGGTCTGTTTTGCTTTGCTGCATAACAGATGCCAGGGAAAGCGATGTTGACCTGTTACCGGCAAGTTGTATGTATCCATCGCTGAAAACAACATCGTTTAAGCTGCATTGCTTAAACGGGGAATTTTTAATACGCTTTGCCAGCTTAAATACATCCTGCTTAATTTCCAGGCATACCTTCTGTACAGCGGCGCCAACGGAAGCCGCGGTATAAGAACCACCCTGCACAAATGCCAGCGGAAAATCAGTATCACCTAATTGAAAAGTAACATCATCTAATGGCAGCCCCAGGGTTTCGGCCGCTATTTGCGACATAATGGTGTAAGTTCCTGTTCCTATGTCGGCTGTGGCACTGGTAACTGTAAGTTTGCCCTGCGCATTAAGCACCGCTTTTGCACGAACGGGAATGCTCAACGCATCCCATATACCGGTTGCCATGCCCATGCCCACCAGCTTATTGCCTTTTTTAACAGAGCGTGGCAGCGGGTTGCGCTGTTGCCAGCCAAACTTGTCTGCGCCTTGCAGGTAACATGCCTTTAACGCCTTGCTGCTGTAGGCTTTGCCACTAACCCCATCTTTTTCTGCATAGTTTATAAGGCGCAGTTGCAGTGGGTCTATGCTTAACTGGTATGCCAGCTCATCCATGGCACACTCCAGCGCAAATACGCCGGAAGCCGCACCCGGTGCCCGCATATCGGCCGGGGAATTAATATCCAGCGGAACCAGTTTATAGTCCATCTGTACATGGGCGCAATTGTACAGCATGCCACTCCAGTTAACAACGGCTTGCACATAATCTTCAAATCTTGAAGTTTCCTGTATGGCTGTATGGCTAATAGCCTGCAGTAACCCATCAGCCGAAGCGCCTAATGCCAGTTGCTGTACAATTGCCGGGCGATGGCCCAAAGAAAACATTTGCTGGCGGGTAAGGCTTATTTTAACGGAACGCTTTAACTGCAACGCTGCCAGCACAGCGGCAAAAAGCTGGTATTGCGGCCTTAGCGCTACGCCAAATGCGCCACCCACATAAGGCGATACCACCTTTATATTTTTAAATTTTAAGTTGAATATGCCACGTATGTACTGCTGGCTGTTGAAAACGCCCTGTGTTTTATCGTAAATAACCAGCTTGCCACCATCCTGGTAAATAACCGTACTGGCCATTGTTTCCATGGGGTTATGGTGCTCCGCACCGTGCCGGTATTCAGCCTTTACTGTAACCGCCGAGGCAGCAAATGCTTTACTGAAATTGCCGCGGCTTTTGGGTTTTTTAATACCAATCCTGCTGCCTTTTGGCTTTCTTGCTTTATGCAGGCTGGCATATACATCCGTTTCCGCAGGCAACGTTTCGTAAGTAATATGTACTAATGCCGCGGCATGCCTGGCTATCTCAAAAGTTTCGGCAATTACAATAGCCACAGGCTGCTGGCTGAAATAAATTTCATCTGTTTGAAAGTAGCGGAAATGTTTGCCCGGCGGGGCCGCAAGATCCCAGTAGCTAAAGTTGAGCCATGCAAGCGTGGGAATATTTTTATGCGAAAAAATTGTTACTACGCCTTTTACCTGCATAGCCGCTGATTCATCAATACCGGTAATCCTGCCCCTGGCTACAGTGCTGGATATAATTACCCCATGCAATGTTTGGCCGGTGCTGAACTCAGCCGCGTACTGCGCCCGGCCGGTAACTTTAACCGGGCCATCCACACGGTTAACAGGTTTTCCTGTAAAGGTTGTTTGCATTTGCAAAAGCGGTTGTGATACATAAAGTTAGCGGTGCAAGGCAATTTTACCGGTATGCTTTTTAATTTTTTGTGTACTTTAAAGCACAAAATTGCCTGATGAAAAAGCTATACATCCTCCTTACGATTACTGCAGCATGCGCAGCATGCAACAAAGATTCCGACAAGCCATCCAACGCAATTACAAAAGAAAACCTGGTAGGCTCGTATAAAATCACATCTGTAAAACTCACACTTTTCACCCCACCGCTGGAGGTGATAGATAGCCTGCCTGCCTGCCAGCGGGATGATGTTTACCAGTTAAAACCCGATGATACCTACACGCTGACTGATGCCGGTGTACAATGCAGCCCTGTTACCACATCATCCGGTACCTGGAGCCTTAGCGGAAACACTTTTAACCTTGATGGAGAAGACCTTGCTATTGAAAGTTTTAACGGTACAAACCTTGTTGTAAAAGGCGAACAGGATTTTAACGGTATTTCTGTTGCGGGAAATATCACCTTCACCAAACAATAAAGTGCCTTCTTTTTGATGCCTTTTATTTTTCTGTGAAACACCGTTTGCAGACAAAAAAATTCACTTAACCTTGCATACTTTTAAACATGCAGCATAGCTTTTCATACAATAAAAAACAGGTAATACAAGGCCTGCGCTATCATTTTATAACGCGGCCCGAAATACGTGCATTAATTATTATCATTAATGTATTTGCCATAGGTTCGGCAATATTGTACGGCATCAAAAAAATAAGGCCGGAACCTTTTTTGCTGGGCTCCTGCCTGTGGCTGCTTATTATGGCAGCATTCTGGTATGTTTTACCCAATGCGGTGTATAACCGGCACCTTACTTTTAAAGAAAGTTTTATTATTTATTTTAACGATAGCGATGTAAGGCTGGAAGGGTCTCACAGCTATGTTGACTGGAACTGGAAACAGTTTACCAACTTTTTTGAAAGCCCTAACTTTTTTCACCTGTATTTTTCTACAAAATCATTCTTTTTGGTGCCTAAGGATAATATGAGCGATGAATACCGGCATGAGTTAAGGGGCTTGCTAAACAGTAAGATTAAAAAGAAATGATATATCCGTCCGAAAAGTTAACAGGTATGGTTTTCCGTAATGTGAGAATCTCAGAGGGTGCCCCCAAGCTATCGCAAGGGGTCGGGCAGAACTGCGTTCGCAACCTTCGTCAAAGCAACATTTAGTTGCTTTTTCTCGGTTGTGCTATTACTCCGCCACAAGGCAGCGCTGTCCCTCCACCTTTAGGGGGAGTTGGAGGGGGTCTTCAGCGGGGTAACCGCTTCAATCCCTCACCCGATAGTGGTTCCTGCCGCATATATTGCAGGCAGCTTCTTTGCAAGGTGTTTACACTTTTGGCGCCCAGCCACTTTCATATTCACGTTTCCATAAAGCAGCCGCCTCTTTACTGTTAAGTATATGGCCATTGGCAGCATTGCAATGCAGTGTTTGCCCGGTGCGTTGGGCTATGTTTGCCAGGTGGCAAAGCAGCACGCTTTTATGGGCTTCTGTTACGGGGGCAGTTAACTGCTCCTGGCCGCGTATGCTGTTTACAAAATTGTTGAAATGGTAAAGGTCAAGATTTCCGCTGGCGCTTACAGGGTTATTGGGATCGGCTTTTACATCGCTCTTTATTTCTTTTACCAGCTTATTGGCATAGTCGTACACTTTATAATCCCCGCCGCCATCATTTACAAGTGTGCCTTTGTCGCCATAAATTATAAAGCCCCTGCCGGCGCCTTCTACCGGGAACACGTTGCAGCTACGGCTTTCCCAGGCTATTGATTTACCGGGGCCAAATTCAAACGTAGCTACCTGTGTATCTGGTGTTTCCCAATCGTCTTTAAAAGCATAACGGCCACCGCCAGAAGTAACTTTTGTGGGAAATTCCGCATCTAAAAACCAACGGCAGCAGTCTATTTCATGTGTACCGTTGTTGCATGCTTCGCCGGTGCCCCAGTGCCAGAACCAATGCCAGTTGTAGTGCACCAGGTTGTCTTTATAATCCCGTCGCGGCGCAGGGCCCTGCCAAAGCTCAAAATCCAATGTTGGCGGTACCGTTATTTTGTTGCCTGTGCCAATGCTTTTACGGTTATTGGCATACCAGCCCTTGGCAAAATATGGGTTACCAATAATACCTTCCCGCACTTCTTTTACTGCCTGTATAAGTGTGGGGAATGAGCGGCGCTGATTACCCATTTGCACCAGCTTTTTATGTTTTACCATGGCTTCTGCCAGCAGTTCGCCTTCGTATGGGTTTTGTCCGCATGGCTTTTCCACATATACATGTTTGCCATGGGTGATGCCCAGTATGGCCGCGGGTGCATGCCAGTGGTCCGGCGCCGCAATAACAAGGGCGTCAAAATCTTTTTTGTTTACCAGTTCCCTTATATCTTTTACCAATGTTGGTTTGCGTGGGGCATTTTTTAAGGCTTCCAAACCGTTGGCGATGGCTTTTTCTTCAACATCGCATATATAGGCCACTTCTACATTGGCCAACTCAGAAAAACATTTGGCCAGGTAGGCGCCACGGCTGTTAACACCCATAACAGCTACCACAACCTTATTGGATGGGGCATTTTTACCAAATACAGGAAAATTGAGGATGGTGATACCTGCGGATGCCAGCGTGGTGTTTTTGATAAATGAGCGTCTGTTCATACAGCAAAAGGTGATGGTTAACTGGTGTGAATATAGGGAATATGTGAAATGTACGGTATGCAATGTATGATACAAGCTGTTATGAGGGATAACACAAAGTTTTCCCCAATGGGTTTGTAAAGGCTTTTGCCGTTTACACAACAGGTGGCTAATAAATAATTTTGCTGTGTAACTACCGCGCCAGGGATTGCAGTGGATACCCCGCTGAAGGCTTTGTGCAATGGCCCTGTGGCGGAGTAGTAACGGAAAGCCCGGCCCCTTGCGCAGCTTGGGGAGGCGCCCTAACCTTGCAAAAGATTCTCAATTACCTGTAACCTGTTTTATTTCCGTTCCGGGTAACTACTTCTTAAATACACCGTTTAACCGAAAAATTAATTTAATAATCTTAAGCTATCCGGTTATTGAAGTTATTTGCACGAATAAATGGAAAAATTGAAATAAAGAAGATAACTTTTAAAAATACATTAAAACTTTTATAAAAAATTTAATAAGTTTTAGTATCTTAACCGCAGTTTAGAAAACCAACCGTTGCACATGGGAGAAAAGAGTTTATTGTACCGGAGAAAAATTATGAAGCAATTGTATTTCTCAAAAATGCTTTCATGTGCTGATTTGAGCGATAAAATTGGAAAAAGCCTGCCCCTTACCACTAAAATGCTGAACGAGCTGATTGACAATGGTTTTGTAACAGAAACCGGGTACGCGGCTTCCACAGGTGGCCGCAGACCAATCATGTATTCCATTAAGCCGGATGTGGTGTACGTGGTAGCAGTAGCAATGGACCAACTGATTACCCGCATTGCTATTATGGACATGCAGAACCGATATCTTACGGGCATTGAAAAAATGGAACTTCCACTGGCTAATAACCCTAAGGCCCTGCCTGTTGTAGCCGAAAAAATAGCGGAACTTATTACAACATCCGGCATTGACAGAAGTAAAATTGCAGGCATTGGTATTGGCATGCCCGGTTTTGTAGATGCCACCAAGGGCATTAACCACACTTTTTTAGACGCCGGCGGTAAAAGCATTAATGAATACATAAGCGAAAAAATTAAACTGCCTGTTTTTATTGATAACGACAGCAGCCTTATTGCCCTGGCCGAACTTAAGTTTGGCGCCGCCCGTAAGAAGAAAAATGCCATGGTTATTAACGCAAGCTGGGGGGTGGGCCTGGGGCTTGTGCTAAACGGAGAACTTTTCAGGGGTCAAAACGGCTTTGCCGGAGAACTTAGCCACATTCCTCTTTTTAATAACAATAAACTGTGCAGTTGCGGCAAAAGCGGCTGTCTTGAAACCGAAGCTTCTTTGCAGGTGGTGGTTCAAAAAGCCATTGAGGGCCTTAAGGCCGGCAAGGTTTCGCTGGTGGATGACTTACCCGCCGACCATGTGGAACAAGCTTGCGATGCAATTGTGGCGGCAGCCGGAAAGGGCGATAAGTTTGCAATAGAACTACTCTCTGAAGCCGGTTATAACATTGGCCGCGGTGTGGCCATTTTAATACACCTGCTTAACCCGCAGATTATTATACTTAGCGGCCGCGGCTCATCGGCCGGAAAAATATGGCAGGCGCCCATACAGCAGGCGTTGAATGAACATTGCATTCCTAAATTGGCCGCTAATACGGAGATTGAAATATCATCCCTGGGTTACCACGCGGAAATGATTGGCGCCGCGGCGCTGGTAATGGATAATTATGAAAAAAGCAGCCTTAAAAAAGATACTGCAACCGAAAAAGTTGAATTAAGCGCCGTGTCAAGTAATTAACGTATATACCCCCACTACATATCCCCCATTGATTGGTTCCATTTGAACAACGGACGCCGGAACAGCTAAACACAGCTTCCGGCGCCTTCGTTTTACGATACAATAGAAGCGCAGATATAATCCGGTATAATGCCGGAAGCGTTTATCTGCAGTTCGGCATCGGCAGCGCTGGTATTACCAGATAGTACCAGCGTTGTTTTAAGCCCAAATTTATTGCCCCCTAATATGTCTGTATTGAGGTTATCGCCCACCATTAGTATTTCCTGCTTGCTAAAGCTGCCGGAAAGGTTAAGCTCATCATACGCGTACATGAACATCTGTGTATCTGGCTTGCCAAAATGAATGAATTTTTTGGTAAGCATATTCTCCACCAGTTTGGCTATGCCGCCCGTGGCAACAGATACGTCGTTGCGGCTTACAGGGTATAATTTATCAGAGTTGGCTACAATAACCGGTATGTTGCGGCGCCGCAGCAGGTTAACAGTTTTGTTTATGTCGGTATTCCAGTCAAAGCCCTCATCATCCAGGAAAACAAAAGCGCTTATGTCGTCAATGGCATCAAACTGCACATCGCGTATAGCTACATGCTCCAGGCCGGATTGCAGTATATATTCTGCGGAGTTTTCTGTGCCCAGGTAAGCAATACGGCCGCCAAGAATTTTTTGCTGCAAAAACTGTTTGGCCATCATACCGGACGTAACTATTTCATGCGTATCTATTCCTTTAAGCCCAAGTTTTAAAAAGCTCTCGGCCTGTTGCTGCTGGCTGCGGCTTGCATCGTTGGTTAAAATGCGTATGGCAATATCCCTGCTTCTTAAAAAGTCAATGGTGTTTTGAGCGCCTTCTATAAGGCCCTTGTGATTTTTTATAACACCATACGAATCCAGGAAAACAGCTTTGTATTTTTCAGCAACAGCAAAAAACGATAAGATTTCCATCATGCGGTTTAAACAGGTTAAAAATTTAAAGCCTTTAATAGCACATCGGGGTCAAACCCTTTTTCAATAGAAGGCAGGTATATTTCAAATGCTTCTTTCTGTAATTGAGTGGCAAATATTTCATGAAAAAAATGTCGCCCGTCTTTTATAACATAATTGAGTATAAAAAAACGGTAAGTTTCTTTCAATAAACGTATTTCATCTTCCTGCAATGGAAACACGGCATGGTATGCTTTTAAAAAAAGCAGGAACCGTTCTTCCATCAACGGGCCAATATAGTAACTGAATACCGTTCTGTCGCCAATATCTGAAACCACACGGCTTAAAAAATAAAAATCAAGTACCCTGGGCCCCACCCTAAACCAGTCATAATCCCAGCGGGAGTAGAGTTTAAAAGAAGACGACACAGAGAAGTTACCAATGTTCCAATCCACAAAAACCGGTATTTTATAAAGCTCTTCAGCTTTTAATTTTTGAGAATTTTCCAGGAACAGGTCTGAATGTTTTTTGATGGTATCTATATGCAGCCGGTATTCATATTTGCCGTAATCGGTATCCAGTATGCGCAGCAGGTGGTCCACATCCACCTTCAACGTTTTTGATGATGGCGGCAACGTATTGCGTATCTGGTAACAGGCTTTGTGAAAGCTGGCTACCTGCTCAGCGAATTTTACAATCTGCTCATCATCCAGCCGCCGGGGCATTTTTTTCTTAATGCCTATAGGCCGGTAGAAAACCACCCAGGCATCCAGTATTTCATTTTCAAAGCGGTAAACAAATAAAGAGCTGCCCTTCATTAAAGAACGGGCCATAAAGTTTTCAAACGGCGCGGGCAGGTTATTGGATAAGGAGTTGATGATGCTGTGGTCTTCCACAAAATGTTCAAACTTTCCAAAGTAAGACAGCTTGGCAATAATGAAGCTTCTGTCGCTGAAAGTAACCCTGAAGACATAGTTGGTGGATACCTTGGCACTGATATCTACAATTCTCACTATTTCACGGGTACTGTCGTATGCATTCCACGCCTCTCTAACAATCGAAGTAAAATCTATGTAAGTCATATAAGGAACATAAGGTTGTAAAGATGCGCAATTTACGGTAATCGGTTTTTGATGGCAGTTAATGTTTGATTATATAAATAGCCTTAAAATGCCAGGCCCGGCAGCTAAAGGAAATTGCATCCCATTAATAGAGTGAGTTTTCCTAAAATGAAACAGCCGATGAAAAAATTTAGCTTAACTAATTGATACTCAGAATAGAATTTTTCTGGCATCCACCTTGCCAATAATGGTCAGGTTTTTCATAGGATATTGGATTAAAAAACGGGGCTGGATGTCTATCCGGCCCCTATTATTTTTATAGCCTGCTACCGCAGGTTTATTAACCATTTTAAAAAAGCAATCAGGGGCTTTGAGCTACTGAAGCTTTGTTAAGCTGCGGTACCGGCTTTTCACTGCAACTCCGCTACAGGGCCATTGCACAATGCCTTCAGCGGGGTTTTCGTTTCAATCCGGCAGCCATTCAACTTAACCAATACTAACCCGGCAGGGCATCCGGCTACGGAAATGAGTTAACAACTTTGCATACGATCTGCCAACAAATAATGCAGCCAGTTACACCATTGGGTGAGGGATTGAAGCGGTTACCCCGGTGAAGCAATCGCAGTGCTGACTTGTGCCGGAGTAATAGCACAACCGAGAAAAAGCAACTAAATGTTGCTTTGACGAAGGTTGCGAACGCAGTTCTGCCCGACCCCTTGCGATAGCTTGGGGGCACCCCCTGAAAAAATCCTATTTCAAATTACAGGCACCCCCAACTGTTTTACAACCGCTGTAACAATCTTTCCTTTACACCTCCAAACCATTCATCTTTTAAAATACTCAGCACAATACTATCCCTGCGGCCACCCTCTCTTTTGGGCATGTTGCTGCGTAAAATACCATCCACTTTGCAGCCAATACTTTTCATGGCGGCAATGCTCCGTTCATTATTGGCATCGGCCCTGAACTCCACACGCTCCAGTTGCATGTTTTCAAAAGCATTGGTCAGTAACAGGTATTTGCAGTGCTTGTTAAGCCCGGTACCATGAAACTGCCTGCCGTACCAGGTATAGCCAATCTGCACGGTTTGAAAAGGCAGGTTGATATCGTAATAACGTGTGCTGCCGGCATACTGCCGCAATTGTTTATCAAACACAATAAAGGGGTATTCTTTTTGCTGCTCCATGGCATCAAGCGCCACCTGTACATAGTTGCGCAGGCCATCTTCTCCTTCGCCGCTAATAAGTGAATATTTCCACAGGTATGGTTCTTGCAGCGCAAAAGGCAGTAGGTGCGGGTAGTTATCTTTGCTTAGCGGTTGTAACAAAACACGCTCATCTTCCAAAGAAAGATTATTAAAAACATCGTTGAACTGTAGCATGCGGTAACTGGCATTTTTGAGTAATCTAAACTATCTTTCAGTTTTTAAATAACAAAAATTAATTCAATACCTATGTGCGGAATAGTTGGATACACCGGCCACAGGGAAGCCTATCCTGTAGTATTAAAAGGCCTTAAAAGGCTGGAATACCGTGGCTACGACAGCTCCGGCGTTGCCTTGCTTAATGGCGGCCTTAAAGTTTACAAGAAAAAAGGAAAAGTTGCTGAAATGGAAGATGCTGTGGTTGGCAAAGACCTGCACAGCCATATAGGCATCGGCCATACCCGCTGGGCTACACATGGCGAACCCAGCGATCGTAATGCTCACCCCCACTTATCCCAAAGCGGAGACATTGCCATGATACACAATGGCATTATTGAAAACTACGCCAAGATTAAAACAGAACTTGTTTCCAAGGGTTATACTTTTAAAAGCGACACTGATACCGAGGTACTCCTTAATTTTATTGACGACATCAAGAAGAACAACGAGTGCTCCCTTGAGGAAGCGGTGCGTATTGCGCTACGCCGTATTGTGGGCGCTTACTGCATTCTGCTGATACACAAAGACGATCCCGAAACCATCATCGCGGCACGCAAGGGAAGCCCCCTGGTAATAGGCATTGGCAAAGGCGAACACTTCCTGGCATCAGATGCATCGCCTATTATTGAGTACACGAAAGAAGTGGTGTATGTAAACGATTATGAAATAGCCATTGTAAAGCCGGATGAACTGATACTGAAAAACCTGGGCAACGATAAGCAAACACCTTTTATTACCAAGCTGGATATGGAACTGGCGGCCATAGAAAAAGGCGGCTATGACCATTTTATGCTGAAGGAAATTTTTGAGCAACCGCAAACCATTTTCGATTGCCTGCGTGGAAGGCTGGATGCGGATAAAGGCACTATTACCATGAGCGGTATTGAAAAATATGCCGAACAGATTATACAGGCAGGCCGCATTATTATTATCGCTTGCGGTACAAGCTGGCATGCAGGGCTTGTAGCGGAATACATTATTGAAGAACTTTGCCGCATACCGGTGGAAGTGGAATATGCTTCGGAGTTCCGTTACCGCAACCCCATAGTTAACAAAGGAGATGTTATTATCGCCATTTCGCAAAGCGGCGAAACAGCGGATACTTTAGTGGCCATTGAAAATGCCAAAGAAAAAGGCGCCATAATACTGGGTATTGTTAATGTGGTAGGCTCTTCCATAGCCCGTTTATCCCATGCCGGTGCCTACACCCATGCCGGCCCTGAAATTGGCGTGGCAAGTACCAAGGCATTTACAGGCCAGTTGGCGGTTTTAATGATGGTAGCGCTAAAACTTGCGCAGGTAAAACAAACCATTACTGCAGAACGCTATACCAGCCTTTGCAAAGAGCTGGCCGAGGTGCCGGATAAAGTAGCGGATATACTAAAGCTGGATGAACATATTCAAAAGCTGGCTGAAAAATACAAAGACGCTACGGATTGTCTTTTCCTGGGCCGCGGCTACAATTTTCCCATTGCGCTGGAGGGTGCTTTAAAGCTGAAAGAGATTTCCTATATACACGCAGAAGGCTACCCTGCCGCGGAAATGAAGCATGGCCCTATAGCTTTGGTTGATGAACATTTGCCCGTAGTATTTGTGGCTACCAAAGATTCTTACCACGAAAAAGTGGTTAGCAACATGCAGGAGATAAAGGCCCGCAAAGGCAAAGTAATAGCTGTGATAACCGAAGGCGACACCGTATCCCCAACATTGGCCGATGATATCATTGTACTGCCGCCAGCCGATGAAATTATAGCGCCGCTGCTTACTACCATACCATTGCAATTGCTGGCTTACCATATTGGCATTGCCAAAGGTTATGATGTTGATAAGCCTCGCAACCTGGCTAAAAGTGTTACGGTAGAGTAGCCCCGGTTACAGCATATACGCCTGCCTTATTTATTGCGGTTTACAAGGGATAAATAAATGAAACGGCTTGCGCTGGGTTGAGCAATGAACTGAACCCTGAAGTGTGCGACGCAACGGACGGTTAATAGTAGTAATGCAGTCCGGCTCATAAAAAAAATCACAATATTGCCCCTTATACAGTACAGAAACCGGGTTGCATCGGCCATCTTTTTACCAGTACGCCTTTAACAGGCCCAGGCTTACGGCATTAACCAAACGGCATTAATTCACCATTGACCATTCACCATTATGGCTCAGAACAACATAAAAAAAGTAACATTTTCATCACTGGGTTACGGCTTTATACCGCCGTCATTATTACCGGAAGGAAAAGATGAATATCACCTGCGCAATATTCAAAACCGCAGCGGTATTGAGTACCGCAACCTTACCGCGTACGAAATTGAATCGCTGGTGCGCAACCGCAACACCAGCGACGACTGGAACAAGATCCTGGTGAGCGATGCCTTTAACCCTGAGTTGGTAAAAAATTGCAAGTTTTATGGCCTTATCCGCATTGGCAAACTGGAGCCCTATTGCCTGGAATACAGTGATTTAATTATGCCGGTAGGCCTATATAACTCAACCATTGTAAGCTGCGACTTTGGCGACAACGTAGTTATTGATAATGTCAATTACCTGTCTCATTACATTATTGGAAATGAAGTAATCATTGTAAAAGTTAATGAGCTTTCTACTACCAACCATGCCAAATTCGGTAACGGTATTGTAAAACATGGGGAAGAGGAAAGCATTCGTATATGGTTAGAGATTTGCAACGAAAATGGCGGCAGGAGTATTATACCTTTCAACAGTATGCTGCCGGGGGATGCCTGGCTGTGGAGCAAATACCGTGAAGATGAAGTGATGCTGAAAAAATTCGTGGAATTTACAGAACAGGAATTCGATATTCAACGCGGGTATTACGGCAAAATCGGTGACCGGACAGTAATTAAGAATACCCATATTATAAAGGACGTTTGGATTGGCAGTGATGCCTATATAAAAGGGGCCAACAAACTAAAGAACTTAACCATCAATTCCGGCCCGGAAGGCACTTCGCAAATTGGTGAAGGCTGCGAATTGGTAAATGGCATTGTAGGTTTTGGGTGCCGCATCTTCTACGGTGTTAAGGCTGTTCGTTTTGTTATGGCCGCCCATTCCCAGCTAAAATATGGCGCAAGGTTAATTAACTCATACCTTGGTAACAATGCCACCATTTCCTGCTGCGAAGTGCTGAATTCGCTTATTTTTCCGGCACATGAGCAGCACCACAACAACTCTTTTCTTTGCGCTGCACTAGTGCTGGGGCAAAGCAATATACCTGCTGGTGCTACTATCGGCAGCAACCATAACTCCCGCAGCCCGGATGGGGAAGTGATAGCTGGCCGTGGCTTTTGGCCTGGCTTGTGTGTTAGCATTAAGCATAACTCAAAATTTGCCAGCTTTACTATACTGGCCAAAGGAGATTATTCTTATGAACTTAACATACCCATTCCCTTTTCTCTGGTAAGCAACGATCTTACGCATGACAGGCTGGTGGTAATGCCGGCATACTGGTTTATGTATAACATGTATGCCATGGCCCGCAATGCCTGGAAATATGTTGATCGTGATAAGCGTGTTGAACGTGTGCAACAGATAGAATACGATTTTCTGGCGCCGGACAGCATTAACGAAATGTTCGACGCCCTGGCCATTTTTGAACACCTGGCTGGTAAAGCTTTTTACAAAAGAGAAGGCAAAGAAGTTACAGAAACCCAATGCAGTAAAAAAGGGAAAGAGCTGCTGGAAAAGAAAGATGCGGTTATTAATGAGCTTGAAATTATTGCCGATGGTTTCGAAAACACAAAGCGTAAAACGGTTATTATCAAAGTGCAGCAGTCCTGGGATATTTTCCGCGAAATGATTGTGTATTATGGTACCAACCAGTTGCTGGCTTACATAAAGCAGCAGCATTGCAAGAGCATGGCGGATATTACTGCTTCGCTGCCAGCCATATCCAAAAGAACGGCATGGCTTAACGTTGGTGGGCAGTTAATGCCTGCAAAAGAAGTTGACCAGTTACGCAACAAAATACGGGGCGGCAAAATAAGCTCCTGGGATGAACTTCATGATACGTATAAAACATTGGGCGATAAATATGCACAGCAAAAACTGCAGCATGCGCTTGCTTCATTAACCGAATTACTTGGCATTAACCTTAAAAAGCTAACTGATACCCAACTAGGCCATTTACTGCAGCAAACCATCGCCACCAAAGAGTGGATAACAGAAGGCATCCGCTCATCCAGGGCAAAAGATTATTCTAACCCTTACCGCAAGATGGTGTACGATACACAAGCGGAAATGGACAAAGTGCTGGGAAAACTGGAAGATAACAGCTTCATTAAACAACAGCAGCAGGAACTTGTTTCTTTTACCAAGGAAGTAAATACTTTAAAGAAAGCACTTAAACTTAAGTAAAAGGGTCTAGCGTTGGTTGTTCAGGGCTTATACTTCAAGCAACGGTATCTTTTAAATAGCAGCCTGCTGGTTACTTTGTAATGTATTCCAGCAACCTTTCTACTATGTTCTTGTAGGTATCGCTGTGCAATACCGGCAGGCTGTATTCAGTAAGCCATTTACTGTCCTGCTTCAGGAACAAAATTTCTTCACCAAGTTCATCCTGGTCCGTATGGGGTTTAAGGAGAATCTTATTCGGTTTTGCCGCGTCATCTGCAAACAGAGACGCAGTTACAATACAGTTATAATGAGCAAAACTCACTTCTCCAATTAGGGTTACTGATTTATTCATCGAGGTGCTGTTATATACCTGCAAAGATGATTTACAATTGGGAGAGTGTTTTTTAAAATGCTCTTAAAGCAGCCATTGTGGTTATAAAAGATGCTTAAAAGGCTGTACAAGAAATACTAAGGTTTGTTTGCATTACCCCGGATATGTTAATAAATACAAAACCCCAGCCTTAAGAACTGAGGTTTTGTATTTATCAAGTTTTTCTGCACATTGCCGCATAGCGGACAAGGCGTACAAGTGTTCTCCCGAAACTTCGGGACTGCTTCGTCACGCAAGATTGCTCAACCAAAGCTAAATAGCAGCAATGGCGGTCGTCCCAAAAAAAATTACAATGTTTTCAGCACATCGTTCATATTTCTAACGGCATCTGCGCTTTTGCTGAATAAAGCCTGTTCTTCCTCGTTCAGGCCAAAGTCAAGAATTTTTTCCCAACCGGTTTTGCCGATGATAACAGGCACGCCCAGGCATATATCTTTCTGGCCATACTCACCATCCAGCGATACACTGCAGGTAAACAGTTTCTTTTCATCACGCAGTATAGATTTAACCAGTGCCGCGCTTGCCGCACCAGGCGCATACCAGGCAGAGGTACCTATTAATTTGGTAAGTGTAGCGCCACCCACCATGGTATCTGCCACAATTTGTTTTTGCTGGTCTTCGCTCAGGAATTTGGTAACAGGCACGCTGTTCCATGTAGCAAAGCGTATAAGCGGTATCATGGTTGTATCGCCATGGCCGCCAACAACCACCGCGTTAAGGTCGGCAGGGCTGGCGCCCAGGTGCTGGCTAAGCTGGTATTTAAAGCGGGCACTGTCTAAGGTACCACCCATACCTATAATACGGTTTTTAGGCAAACCGGTAGATTGCAGCGCTAAGTAGGTCATGGTATCCATCGGGTTAGAAACCACAATAATAATAGCGTCGGGCGAGTTTTGCAGAATGTTTTCAGCAACGCCTTTTACAATACCGGCATTTACACCAATCAATTCCTCACGTGTCATACCCGGTTTACGGGGCAGGCCAGATGTTATTACCACCACATCGCTGCCGGCGGTTTTTTTGTAATCGTTAGTGCTTCCGGTAATGCGGGTATCAAAACCCAGCAGGGCCGCGGTTTGCATCATATCCTGCGCCTTGCCTTCGGCAATGCCTTCCTTAATATCCAGTATAACTAACTCTTCAGCTAAAGCGGCACGGGCTATATTGTCTGCGGTGGTTGCGCCCACTGCTCCGGCGCCTACAACGGTAACTTTCATAAAGCAAATTGATTTATTAGGTAAGATAATATTTCGCGCTGCAAAGGTAGGGGATGGCCCTTCTGCCACTTATGATTTTTTGTGCAACAATTTTGCTACAGTATCCGGGCCGGTACCCTGGGGATAGGTTTCCAAAAGTTTGCCCTTTTTATCGTACACGGCCATAAACGGGGTAAAGCGAACATCGTAAAATACAGGGATAAAGTACTTGGTATCGGTACCCAGCCGCACATTGGCAAACTGGTTAAGCTTGTATTCTTCGCCAAACTTCTTTACTTCCTGCGGGGCATAACGGCTTACCCAAACCATAAACACGTCATCCAGTTCATTCATCTTTTCAGCAAACTCCTTGGCGGTTATCTGGCAGTGGCCACAATCCGGGCTGAAGTAAATAATGATTACAGGTTTGTTTTTAGGTATGTTTTCTTTGGCAAACCAGGTACTGTCTGTTTGCAAAATTTTAAATGCCGGTATATAAGGAGATTTTTTAAAAGGAGGTATGGTATCTGTTTGGGCAGCCGCTATTAAAAAGCCGGCACTTATTGCCATTAATAAAAACAGTTTTTTCATGCGCTGAAAGTACAAAGGTTTTCAATAAATAAAAGAATGTGGTTGTTAAGATTAACCGTTACTGCAACAAAAAGCCGGCGCTTTTACACGCCGGCCTTACATCCCCCTAATCTAAACTTAAACCAATCAGTTTCCGTTAAAGCGCCTTCCGCCACCTTGTCTCATTTGCTCACGCATACGCTCTTCCATGGCTTCGTATTTTTCAATCTGTTCATCGCTCAGCACAGCTTTAAGTTTTGCTTTACGGGCAGTTCTCAATTCGCCCAGTTTAGCCATTTTGTCTTCACGGCTAAGGCCCTGGTCACGCATTATATCCCTTTGCTGTGGCTGAAACTCCTGCAGTATCACGGCAACGGAATCTGATTGTGCATCAGATAACTGTAAAGAATCTTTCAGCCTCTGCTTCATCATTTCCCGCATACGCTCCCCATGTTGTGGGTTTTGCGCTTGTGCATAAAAGCCAACGGTTAAGGCAACGGCCAGAAAAAAGAGTATCTTTTTCATAGACATAAATTTTTGCTTTAATAAACGGCAAATTAGATGCGGCGTTTAATTAGCTGTTGCCGGTATTCGGCAAAGCGGTGGATGTACGGGGTGAATGATTCTTTCTTTTCTCCCTGGCTTCTTTCATTTTTTGCTTTTGCTCATCGGTTAATACAGAAGCAAAATGCTTACGGCTGTCTTCTCTTAATGCTTTTAATTGTGTTTTCTTATCGGTGTCAGACAATGACTGGTTGTTCTTTATAGCGTCTCTCTTTGTCTTCATGTCTTTATTGTAAGCATGCAGTTTATCCTTCTGTTCCTGTGTAAGGTTAAGCTGTTTGTGAAGGTTCCTTTTGTGCTGCATGGCACGTTTGTGTTTGGTTGAATCCTGTGCCGGGGCCTGCGCCATACTTACGCTGTATATGCCCAGCATTAACATTGCTGCCAACATTATCTTTTTCATATTCTGCATTTTTTAAGTTTTTAAATACGGTGTATACAGACCTGCGCAGAAAGCCCGGGTTTAAAGCCAAAACAAAAAACATTGTGAAAGAGGAAAATGGAAAGACCTGCAAACCTGTACACAAATATTAGGAATAGGTTTAAGGGGGTGCCCCCAAGCTATCGCAAGGGGTCGGGCTTTCCGCTCATACTCCGGCACAAAAGCCTGGCTGCGATGGCCTCACCGGGGTATCCGCTTCAATCCCTCACCCGAGGGTGAAACAGGCTGCTTCTTTTGCAGGCAGGTTGTTTTAAAGTACGATTTACGAAGTACGAAGTACCT
>NZ_VVIP01000003.1:0-11187 GCF_009650435.1 Foetidibacter luteolus | reverse complement strand
ACAGGCTGCTTCTTTTGCAGGCAGGTTGTTTTAAAGTACGATTTACGAAGTACGAAGTACCTTGATAGAACAGGCTGCTTCTTTTGCAGGCAGGTTGTTTTAAAGTACGATTTACGAAGTACGAAGTACCTTAATGGAACAGGTCGCTTCTTTTGCAGGCAGGTTGTTTTAAAGTACGATTTACGAAGTACGAAGTACCTTAATGGAACAGGTCGCTTCTTTTGCAGCGTGGTAGTACGTATGCAATGCATTTTTTTCGGGGCCTGCTTTAAGCACCCCACATAATAAAAACCTCTCTGCATAAAGTACTTCGTACTTTGTAACTCGTACCTGCTATTTCACCCTTTCCGTTATATTTGCAGCCCTTGAAACCGCTTTTCGGCCGAAATGTTTCGGTAAGTTCCGGTGGTTACAGAAAAGGTGTTGCATTCTTAAATCAGAAATCTATTTTATGTATCGTTCGCATACTTGTGGTGAATTAACTATCGCCCACGTAAACAAAGAGGTTACGCTGGCCGGGTGGGTGCAGACAGTTAGAAAATTCGGAGCCATAACTTTTGTTGACTTAAGGGACCGTTACGGCATTACACAGCTTCTGTTTGGTGAAGAACTGAATAACCAGCTTGATGCCAACCCGCTGGGCCGCGAATTTGTGTTGCAGGCTACCGGCAAGGTTAGCGAACGTACCAGCAAGAACAAGAACATTGCCACCGGGGATATTGAAATATTGGTAACCTCGTACAGCATACTCAACAAATCTGCCGTACCGCCCTTTACCATTACCGACGAAACAGATGGCGGCGATGACCTGCGCATGAAATACCGTTACCTGGACCTTCGCCGCAACCCGGTAAAAAGAAACCTGGAGCTGCGTTATGCTGTTGGCCGCTCCACCCGAAACTACCTGCACGAAAACAATTTCATGGATATTGAAACGCCCTTCCTTATCAAATCCACCCCGGAAGGCGCCCGTGATTTTGTGGTGCCAAGCCGCATGAACCCCGGCCAGTTTTATGCGCTTCCGCAAAGCCCGCAAACATTTAAACAACTGCTGATGGTTAGCGGCTACGACCGTTACTACCAGATTGTAAAATGCTTTAGGGACGAAGACCTGCGGGCAGACCGCCAGCCGGAGTTTACCCAGATTGATTGTGAAATGAGTTTTGTAGAGCAGGAAGACATATTGAATATGTTTGAAGGCCTGGTAAAACGCATTTTTAAAGATGTAAAAGATATAGATTATCCTGAAAAAGTTGAGCGTATGACCTGGGAAGACGCCATGTGGAACTATGGCAACGATAAGCCGGATATACGCTTTGGGATGAAGATTGCCAACCTTAAAAAACCAGGCTCAGTATACACAGCCAAAACAGCACAGCCGCAATTGGTAGATGATGCCGGCTTTGTTGTGTTCGACAGTGCGGAAACCGTATTGGCCATAGCAGCGCCGGGATGTGCTGAATATACCCGCAAGCAAACCGATGAACTGACGGAATGGGTTAAACGTCCACAAATAGGCATGAAAGGGCTTGCCTTTATTAAATGCAATGCTGACGGTACTTATAAAAGCAGCGTTGACAAGTTTTACAACGAAGAAAGACTAAAAGCCATTGCTGATGCCGCAGGCGCTGTTGCCGGCGACCTTGTACTTATTCTTGCCGGGGCAGAAGAGCGCACCCGCAAAGCAACCAGCGAACTGCGCCTTGAAATGGGCCGCCGCCTGGGCTTTAGAAAAGACAACGAATTTAAATTACTATGGGTACTGGATTTCCCGTTGTTTGAATATGCGGAAGATGAAAACCGCTGGGTGGCACGCCATCATCCATTTACTTCGCCCAAGCCATCAGATATCGCCACCATGATCAATAACAATCCTGCGATTGAGAATGCTGAAAAGTACCTGGAACACCCTTACGCCAACATTAAGGCCAACGCTTACGACCTGGTGCTGAATGGCAACGAAATAGGTGGCGGCTCCATACGTATTTACCAGCGTGAACTGCAGGAGAAAATGTTTGCGGCGCTCGGCATGAGTGAAGAAGAATCGCTGCATAAGTTCGGCTTTTTACTCGGTGCTTTTGAGTACGGCGCTCCTCCGCACGGTGGCCTGGCCTTTGGGTTCGACAGGCTTTGCGCCATCCTGGGCGGCAGCGAAAGCATCCGCGATTTTATTGCCTTCCCTAAAAACAACAGTGGCCGCGATGTAATGCTGGATGCACCCGGCCCCATAGATGACAAACAGTTTACTGAACTGCAGATTAAGCTGGACTTAAAGTAAACAAAGAATTAATTAGAAGAGCCGCCTTGCAATGGGCGGCTTTTTTTGTGTGATAAGCAGGAAGATGGTAACGATTATTACATGTTGGAAGCTGTTTAAATTTAGTTTGAAGATTTTGTACAAACCGGGAGTAGCCACCAATCCCTGGTGCGTGTCATTCCGCAGCAGCCCTACCCGGGTCTGAAAAGCCGCCCAAAGAACCAACGGATGAAAGGATTGCGACGCAACGAAGTCTCCCATGAAAAACCGCTGCTGGTATCAAAATGAATCGTTTTTAAACAACTTCTTAAAATATTACTTTATTTGTAGCACAAAACTTAACCCTTATGCTGATGCGCAGGTTGTCTTGTATTATTGCCCTGTCAATTATATCTGTTAACATAACCGCACAAGTGTATCGTTACTCCGCGGATATTAAGAACATCAATAACGACAAAGTAAGTGTACAGTTGCTGGCTCCAGCCATCAAAGAGCAGGAAATAGTTTATTCTTTTCCCCGTGTAATACCGGGTTCTTACAGCGAGAAAAATTACGGCAAGTACATAGATGATTTTAAAGCATTGGACGCTAACGGAAAAAAACTAAAGGTTAACCGGCTTAACCCCAACCAATACAGCATCAGCAATGCAGCCGCCCTGCACAGCATTACCTACCAGGTAAACGATACCTGGGACAAAACTGACAGGGATTTTATTTTTCAGCCGGGCGGCACCAACATAGAAGCCGGTAAGAATGTGGTTATGAACAATTTTGCCTTCTACGGCTATCTTGAAGGCTATAAAAATCTGCCCTTTGAAGTAACAGTTACCAAACCGGCGGAGTTTTATGCTTCAACACATCTTTCGGTTGACCGTAGTAATGCGGAAACCAATATACTTAAAGCAGATAATTATGTAGAACTGGCGGATAACCCGGTATTCTTCAGCCGGCCTGATACTACGTCAATCATAGCTGGCAGCACTGCTATACAGGTTACTGTTGTATCTGCTACCGGCAAGGTAACCAGCAGCCAGGTGGCCGGATACATAAGGCCTATGGCTTTTGCATTGCAAAAGTTTTTTAACGGCCTGCCGGTAAGCAGCTACAATTTCCTGTTTTACTTTGAAGACCCGGATAACCCTGTAGTTGGCAAAAAAGATTATGGTGGCCATGGCGCCTTGGAGCATAATTATTCCTCCCTTTATTTTCTGCCTGAAATAGCTTACGAGCCACAGTTAAAATCTATGGTAAACAATGTAAGCAGCCATGAGTTCCTGCACATTCTCACACCCCTTAACCTGCACAGCCGGGAAATTGATGATTTTGACTTCATGAACCCCAAAATGTCAAAGCATCTTTGGCTGTATGAAGGAGTAACAGAATACTTCAGCGATTTGGTGCAATTGCAAAACAAGCTGGTTACCGAAGAAAAATTCCTGGAAGAGATAAGAAAGAAGATTAAGCAGGCTGAAAAGTATGGCAGCTTCTCCATGACTGAAATGAGCGCCAAAGTGCTTACCAATGAATACAAAGACAAGTATGGCAGTGTTTACAACAAGGGCGCTTTGATAGCCTTTATGCTGGATATACTGATACGGGAAAAAACGAACGGAGACAAAGACCTTAAACAGGTTGTGCAGCATTTGGCTGCCAGGTATGGGCCAGGCAAACCGTTTGACGACGAAACCTTTTTTGATGATTTTATCGCCGCCTCCCATCCCGCGGCCAAAGCGTTTATTGAAAATTATATAGCAGGTTCAGAGCCGCTGCCATATAAAGCCTACCTTGAAAAGCTCGGTTATATTTACGAGCCCCTTAAAAAAATTGACGGTATGATTATCGGCAGCATGGCGTTGAAATACGATGAGGAAAACAGCAGCTTTGTTTTTACACAGGTTGACAAAGACAATGCGCTGGGCATTAAAAACAACGACGCGTTTGTTGCGGCTGATGGAGTTGCGATAACAAGCGACAACATAGATGAAGTATGGGATACTTATTTCAGTAATAATATTTCTAAGGCTGAAGCTGAATTTACCGTTCGCAGAAACGGGGAGGAAAAAATATTGAAAGGCCGCCTGTACAAAGGTTACCGGAACAAGGAAAATTACCTGGTGGTAAATGACAAACCTACAGCAGAGCAGAAAAAGCTGCATGAGCAATATGTACAGCTTAATTGAGTATTGGCTTGGTATTGAGTGACTGAAAATTTTCAACATTCGCCCCATTTGCTAAGTGGTAGTTGGCCTTTTGTAGCCCCACTTCAAATTTTTGCAAAATAGTATGCTGAAAGGCCGGTATGTGTTTACAAACATGCCTGCTTGTTATGGCCCCTCCAAGGCGGTAACCGGATTGGGTAACAATATTCTTTTGGTAAAGCTTCTTCCACCGGCTGGAAAAAAAGTAGAGTAATTTTTTTTCGATGACGCTCCCGGCCTTTGTCAGAAGCAGTTTTTCAAAAAAATTTTTAGTTACTGTTCGTGGTATCTCGGGTAATGTAAACTTAACGGAATCATTGGGAAAATAGTTTCCGCACCATCTGTTGGATGCAAAAAACCTGTTTAGTGTTTCCCCTCCTTCGCAGGGCAGCAGTGTGAGAATTTCAATGGCGGTATAAAAATTTTTCTCCTCAATTTCCAGCGCCTCTTCATCAACAAAGTAGTTCATGCAAATTTTTCTGCGGTGGCTGCCGAATGTGGTTAAACGGCAGTATAAGAACAATAATGTGCGGGCAATCCACAAACGGTTAGCGGCAGTAACAATAAAAAAATCAAAGTCAGAGTGTTCGTCAGCAAAGTTTTTAGACAGTGATCCTGATATGGCCACTGCCCGTACAAAAGGCACCCTGTATAGCCGCCTGGCTACTTTGCGGGCATGCATAATTTCTTTTTCCGCTGCCAGGTTACCGTCTAATCTTCTTTGGACCAGCGGTTGTTCGTTTGCCAGCAAATAAAAGCCGCGTTGGGTAAACACTTTGTTTAATGCAACCAGGTCATTTAATGCATTATCAAAGGCGGCATCATCGAAAGGCTGTTCGAGAAACCGCTTAATTTCTTCAGCGGTTACAGGGTACTTAAATAAATTAAAATACACAATAACCTTTAGTATGCTTTGCCTTAGTGATGGCATAGGTATGTTTATATAGCGTGGTAATTGTTTTGCTGCAACAGCAATCCTGTTACACCTTTTTAATACGCAAAGCTTTAAAAAGGGTTGCTTTTGGCAATTACCTGCATTAACCTGCTATATGAACTGCTTACTGCTGTGTTGAGGTTGCGTGTTGGCCTGCCTGCCTGTTAAGCTCCACCCTAAAGGTGGTACCCTTGTTTACCTCGCTCCATTTTACCGAGATACGGCCCTTATGGTATTGTTCCACAATACGCCGCGTAAGTGTAAGGCCAAGGCCCCAGCCTCGTTTTTTGGTGGTAAAGCCAGGCTTAAACACCTTGCTGATGTTGGCTTTGGCTATGCCTTTTCCACTGTCAGTTACGTCAATAAATATCTGTGTTTCAGTTTGTGTAATTTCTGTTTCAATAAACCCTTTGCCTTCCATGGCATCCAGGGCGTTCTTCAACAGGTTTTCTATCACCCAGTCAAACAAAGGCGGGGAAATCATGGCCTGTATGTCTTCCTGCCCACCAGTATTCATCCTGAACTCAACTTTACTTCCCGCCCGTTTTTTAATGTAATCAACCATGTACTGCACCTGTTTTACAATATTCCTGGGCTCAAGCTGCGGCTGGCTGCCTATTTTTCCAAAGCGGTCTGTAATCAGTTCAAGCCGGTTTACATCTTTTGCTATTTCGGCGCTCATGCTTTCATTGCCCCCTGTTTCATTCAGCACCTCTACCCATCCCTTAAGGCTGCTAACAGGGGTGCCGAGCTGGTGCGCAGTTTCTTTAGCCAATCCTACCCATACCTGGTTTTGTGTACTGCGGTAGCTGGTACGTTGCGCTATTACTGTAACAATAATAAACAACGCCACCACCAGCAACTGCACCAGCGGGTAATAGCGCACCTGCTGCTGCAGCTTGCTTTTCCCATAATAATACTTATTGGCTGTATAGGGTGTTTTGGAAAGCTCTACCACCAGTGGTGCATGCAGATTTCTAAATTCTTTCAGTTTAGCGGTTAAGTATTCTTTATCGGTTGTGGCTTTTAGCGAGTCGAGGTTCCTGAAATCGGTAATACTGTCTTTTTCGGTGGTTTCAATAATAGGTATATCATTATTATCGCTGGAGATTCTGGCGGCGAGGTTAAGGCTGGCTTCGTCGGACGAGCTGATGATGGTACGTTGCGCCTCCGTCCAGGTTTCCATTTTTATTTTTTCTTCGGCAGCAATCTTGTCCGCCAGGTATTGTGAGTAAAATACCGTTCCCGAAACAATTAAAATGGCTACCAATGCCAGTAATGTTCTCCAGTTAAACCATTGCGCTATCATGCTTCTAATGTAGAAAATGTTTGGCACAAGGGGGCAGGTACGAGTTGTGAAGTACAAGGTACCAGCAAAAGTCATTAAGTAAGCTTCGTACTTTTTCAAGAGTTTTTGTGCCCAACGGGTGAGGGATTGAAACAGCTACCCCGGTGAGGCTATAGCAGCAGGGCCTTGTGGCAGAGTATAATGGCACAACCGAGTTAAAAGCAACTAAACGTCGCCTTTGGCGTAGGTTGCGAACGCAGTTCTGCTTGGCCCGAGGTACGAGGTACACCCTCTGAAAACCCTCATTACGCCAAAATACGGCAAACCCAACCTAAAAATACCGGAACAATAGTACAACCGAAAAAAGAGTAACCCGTTTTTTCAGAAGGCGGCGAGCAATGCTTTACTATTAAACCCGTTTAACCAGGTTATATGGCAGCGTCGCTACTTATTTTTCGGTATTTAGCGGCAACATCTAACGGTATAATTTTGCCTGTAGTATTTGCCGGGATAAATGTTTGGCAATATACCCGAAGCAACTTGCAGGTGGCAGGTAAAAGAAATGACGGATGCGGTGACAGGTTTTTATGTGGCTGTTAATTATAATTTTAACTTCTGCCAGCCCTAATTTGGGCAAGGCGGGCACTGCCCGTACTCCGCAGATTAATCATCCCTGTATTTTCGTTAACTTCCGTAGTATAAATAAAACCGGCCCAGGCATTAAGATTGTTGCGCGGTCTTCTATTACCTCAATAAGATTGTTTAACGTATGCTGTTTTGTGTTATTGACGACCATAAGATGATTACCCAGTTTCTGAAAATGCTGCTGGAAGACACATTTAAGGGGGCCACCGTTAAAACTTTTCTTTCGATGGCGGAATTATTGGCTGAAAATTTTGAGCAAGAGCAGCCTGCCCTTATTATCTGCGATATACTGTTGCCCAATGCAAACGGCCTGGAAATGATATTGCGGGAAAGGGAGCATTTTCCCGGTGCACAGGTTATGATGCTTACCTCTTTAGCCGACCCGGCCATTGTAAGGCATGCCATACAAAACGGTGTTGACGGCTATGTGTGCAAAGATGCTTCTGCCGAAGAAATAGTGGAGGCGGTAAAAACTGTGCTGGAAGGAAAGAAATATGTAAGCGACACACTAAAGAATAACATGATGGAGTCGCTGCTTTTTGGCGATCACCCTATTTTCGATTTTTCGTTAAGGGAAAAAGAAGTGCTGATTAACCTTTGCAAAGGCTATGCACCTAAAGAAATTGCCGTTTTACTGTCTATAAGCATACATACGGTAAACCAGCATATTAAGAATATGCTGCGCAAACTGCAGCTAAACCGTACTACCGAACTGGTTGTCTTTGCCCTTAAAAACAGGCTTTACAGTATAGACCTGTAGGCAAAACCGCAGCTAATGCCGGGTTTGCAAACAAAAAGATCTGCATTCCCATTTTCAGCTTTCATTTGCTATGTATGCAACCTGCCTGCAAAATATACAACAAGCCGCACCCGGGTGAGGGATTGAAGCGGAAAGCCCGCAACCACCGCAGCCTTAGCGGAGGTGGTGAGGACTTGCAGCGGAAAGCCCGGCCCGAGGTACGAGGGACACCCCCTAAAAAATCTTATCGCAGCAGAATACCAACAGCCCTGGCGTAAACAATGGGCACCGCCAAAAATGCTTGCGTATGCAGGAAGCCTATTGTTATCCTGGCCCTCCCCCCCCCAAACTTAGGGGTATACCTACCTAAAAATATACCCTAACTTTAGGATGGAATAAGTAAAGCAATTGCAGCACATTTGAATACTGGCAGTAATGTTGGCTTAACGCCACTGGTTGTACCAAAAAGGTAACAACCGCAAGTCTGCCTTTGATAGGTTTAGCTTAACGGGAGTACAAAAAAAGAACGCATTGTACAACCTGGCCATTCCGCCCCCTGGCAAAACTGGCCGTAAAATACCCGGAAAAATGAAAATTTGTATTATAGATGACCATTTGCTAATGGCCGAATCCCTGAAAAGCCTGCTGACCACCTCTTATACCGATGCTGAAATACGCATTTATGCCAGTGCTGAAGATTTCCTGGAAGATGACTTCAGCAATTGGACACCCAACGTGGTGCTGTCTGATATACTGTTGCCCGGCATGAGCGGCATACAGCTACTTTCAAGGATTTCGCTACCCGGTACCAAGATAATCATGCTTACTTCGGTTATTGACATAACACTGGTAAAAGATACCATGACAAAAGGAGTAAGCGGGTTTGTTACCAAAGATGTAACCTCGCAGGAATTGATTGATGCCATACAAACCGCCATGAGCGGCGGGCAATACATCAACAGGTCTTTAAAGGATAAAATTGTGGAGGAACTGTTTTCTGAAAAGCCAACCACTTTTAACCTAAGCAAACGCGAAAATGAAGTGTTGCAGTTAATATGCTCCGGCAATACCCCAAAAGAAATAGCTGCTATGATGAACCTGAGTACCTACACTATACAGCAATACATCAAAAACATGATGCGCAAGTTTAAGGTAAACCGTACTACCGAAATGGTGGTGCTGGCTATTGCTGAAGGGCTTTACAAACCCACCCAGTATAAGGAACGGTAGCGGAAAACCGGCACAATTTTACCCGAGAGCAACCCGCAATGGCATGGCATTGGCCATAGTAGAGTTGTTAACCTTAAAGGGGAATATCTTGTTTTTCACGGTTTACGCCGCAACCAATAACTGGTAAAGCAAATTGCGTATAGAAAAACCTGAGTGGGGGAATGGGTACTTGTAATGGCTGGTAAACAGTAATTATACAGGCTGTAACCTACTTGTTTCGGTTTGTTCAACAGGGTTTTCCGAGGTGGCCTTTAACGCGTTTTCTGCCTGCAATACGTGCCGTTCGTTATGGGCAATCACAAAAGACAACACATCCCCCAGCTTTAGTTTAATAAACGGTGCAATGGAAATAGGCACCCTTGTTTTATTAAGGTCAACCCTTTTAGCTACATACAATAACTTCAGTATTTTTTCCTGCTGGTCAATAAACTCACGTATTACTTCATGGCTTTGTAAAATGCTTTTGGGTGCATGGGCGCCAGGCGATTTCATTTTGTTGCTGATAACGCCATTTTGTTTGGGCTGCATCATTTTAGTGAAGTAGCCGCCCAAAAAACCACTGCTAAATTTGGCGGAAGGGTGTTGCTTGGCGCAAACAGAACTTTGTATTGCCTGCTCCATGGCCGGGATATAATAGCGGCCATAGCTGTTTAAGTGCTGCAGGCATTCATTGGCGCTCCATTTTTTTTCGCCAGGTTTTAAAGCAAACCTGCTGTGCGGCATCAATTGCCATTCGCCAATGGCTTTAGTTAGTATAGCTTCTGTTTGGTTGTGCAGCCTGTTAATAAGGCTTAACGATAACTGGGTGGGCATAATCAATAAATTTAAGGCAAAACTGCGAATGGCTGCCTTAAAAAATGTTGGTATAAACCAAGATTTTTAAGGTTAGGAAGATAAACCGGGCCATTGATATTGAAATCAAGTTTGAATTTTGTACGGTTGAACATCTTTTTTAAACTTTCGCGGCTTTAGTTTGGTGCATGTCCCTACGCATACAATATAAGTGAGTGCCACGCCCCTGTTGCGTGGCTTCACCGCACCAGCTTACCCGGGTCTGAAATGCCGCCCAATGAACCAACCGATGAAAGGATTGCGACGCAACGATGACCCCATGAAAAACCGGACACTGGTATCTAAATAATACTGGGTTATTGATTGTAAAAGAACCGGGAGCGGTTAATTTTTAAGTCACGCAGAATACCCGATTTGGGGTTTATAATGATACTGAAAGATTTATACAGGCCGATGGGCGTAATGTTGATGGCCATTTGCCAGCAATGCATTTCGCGGGTAATAAACATGCTGAGGGTTTGTATTTTCTTAGTCCTGAAATCGAAGTAGGTGTTGCCACCTATTTTCCATTTGGGGGACAGGCTGAAATCTCCGTTGATGCTTACGTTGGCGTTGGTTTGTGTTACATACCTGCGCAGGTTGGCGGTTAACGTACGGTAAAAACTTAACGCGAAGGACATCTGTATGTTCCAGGGCACATCAAAGTCAACAAACTCGGCAGGGTTTTGTCTCACGTAATCAAGCTGGCGTTGCTGCTCATCGGGTGTAAGCGTTTCATCGTAAGGCAGGTCTTCATCCTTTTTTTCGTTTTTGCTTTTGCTTTTCAGCGAGGTGGAAAGGGCAATGTTGCCACCGGTAATGCGGCCAATGTTGCCACGCTTCCAAAGCAACTTATCAATACGGCGGCCAAGGCTGTCCACATCGTATGGATCTATGGAAGTACTGCCGGTTATGTTTACATTGTTGAACAGTGTGCTGCGGAAAGTAATGCTCATGGCAGACCATTTTAGGCTGTCTGCAAAAAAGTTGTAGCCGCCGGTAATGCCTAAACCGTCAATCAGCCGTATTTTTTTGGCGCCGCCATCTTCCTTGGTGGTGTCGCTC
>NZ_VVIP01000029.1 GCF_009650435.1 Foetidibacter luteolus | reverse complement strand
CGCAAATGGTAATGCCGAGAATATCTTTTAAGGAGTGCAGTTTAGTACGTTCTACGCGGGGATCGGTAAGAGAATCAAAAAACGACAGCATTTTTTTGAATGCAGTTTCCTGATTTATTCCTGCTCAACAATCAACCGGGGATAACTTTTGGCCTATCTCCTACAAACTTCATCTTTATTAACAATTGTGTATAGCTTCATTATATTTAGATGCTTTTTTTTTGAAGTATGAAGTATTTTTTTATGTAAGATGTTAGGTGTGGGATGTACGATGTAAAGGAAAACACATGTAGTACAATTTACGAAGACTTAATTATGTTAGACGTATGATGTGGATGTACGATGTAAAACAAGTATATTATTTCTCTTTGCTACCACGTACTCCGTAATTTATAATTTGTACATCATCCAGCCTGCACTTAAAAATTTATTATAGAGCTGGTAATCATTTGTAACAGGAATAAATTTGCAGAAAGCAGTTTACCTGTTAATGCGTTCAAGTACCTTACCAATCGTCCTGTTGTGTGTTACAGCACTCCTTCTTCCGCTTGCTCCAAAAGCGCAGATAAGCGATACTCTATATAATGCCCTTCCTGATAATCTTAAACCAAAAAGTAAGGGCGCTGTTACGGACCAGGAGAAGATAAATATACTGCTGGTTAACTCAATTGAATTAATAGTACATAACCTTGCTGAAACCCGCGCTATCAACAATGAGCTTGAAAAAAAACTGGTTGGTATGCCTGATGACGAGGAGAAAATTCCATACATAGATGCAGTGGCTACTTTTTACCAGGATATTGGTGAAAGAAAAACATCGTTTAACTGGTTGAAAGAGCTTGTGGCATTGGGCAAGGAAAGAAAAAAATACCGCCTGCAAATTTGCCAGGCTTACCTAAACCTGGCTATCAACTACGCTGCTTACCATTTTAATGATTCTGCCGTACAAATGCTGCACAATGCAGAGGAAATTGCGATTGCCGATAAAGATACCTTAAGCCTGCGCAATGTTGGGTACTCTTACGTTACCATTTATGCCGGGCTTTTTTTGTACAGGCAGGCCATTGGTTACATAGACAGATACCTGGCACAAACGCCCGCTGACGAAAAATGGAACGACCAATATACTTACCTGTGCCTGCACAAAGGGTTTATGTATGCCCGCCTGTTTTCTGAAGATCGTAACCCGGCCCTTGAAGATTCAGTAAAATTTACGGTACATGCTATAATGCAGGCCAAGCAAAAACCTGCACCGTATTGGTATTTTCGCTGTTATGCCGCGTTGGGCCTGCTGGAGTTTTATAAAGAAAACTACAATACGGCCATCAGGTATTTTGACAGCGCATTAATGCCTGCATTTGCACAGCCCATTGCTTACTGGAACAGGGAAAAATATATGTTCAACCTGTATAAGAATGCCTGCCTGCTGTCTTTAGGGCATGCTGATGTGCTGGCTGCATTGGTTAATGAAAAAATTCCGCCGGAAAACCTGTATGCCAGGAAGGAAATGCAGGGTGTGCTGTACCGCTATTTCCTGGGTAAAGGCAATTACCGGCAGGCCCTAAAGCACCATTTGCAGTACGAAGCATGGTTAGATTCGTTAAACATTATCGGCAACCGGGGTATAGTGTTTGATGCTGAGGAAAAATATTCATCGCTTAAAAAAGAAGCCAGGATAGCGCAGCTTGAGCAGGCTAACCTGCGCAGCAGGAATGATAGGAATGTTATCTTGTTCAGCAGCATTATCCTTTTGCTGGCGGTTATAGTATTTATTTATTTGCGTATTAAAAAACTTCAGGCGCAAAGACTTGCAGAAAGGCGGAAACTTTCTGACGAACTACAGCAACTGGAGCAGGAGATGGAATTTAAGCAGGTAAGGATGGAGGCGGAAAAAGAGCTGGCCATCAGCCAGCAGCGCCAGAGCATTTCGGCTAACCTGCATGATGAGGTAAGCAGCAGCCTTGCCGCTTTACGGTATTGGGTTGCTGATACTAAAAACCGGCAACACCTGCCTGAAACCCGAGAATTACTGGGACAGGTTGAACAAGAAATACATGTTGTTTATCAACAGGCGCGGGCCTTTATGCACCGCCTTGCTGCCAGGGATGAAAACCGTTATAATGTTTTTGACTTATTATACAACCTGGAGGAACGGTTTGACAAAAATAGTAACCTGCACATACAAACAACCGCTGACGAAGTACTGGAACAACAGTTAACCCCCCGGCAGCACAGGGAGCTTTACCTTATTGTAAAGGAAGCCGTTGCCAACAGTATGAAGCATTCAGGGGCCAGCCAGTTAAATGTTAGTTTGCATGCGGAAAATAACATTTGCATGCTGCGGGTAACGGATAACGGAACAGGTTTGCAATTTGCTGTTAAAGAAGGGCTCGGTATTCAAACCATGCATCAGCGCATGAACGCCTTGAAAGGAAGTTTAGAAATAGTATCCACAAACGGGCTTACCATAACAGGGCAGTTTCCACTTTCTTAATTAACGCTGTTCAACAAAATCATCGTGCCTTCTAACGTTATCCAACATCTCTGTTTACAATATAAATGCCTTTTTGCACGGCATACAATACCAGTTCGGTAGTTCGGTTAAGTTTTGTTTTTTGCATCATGCTTTTTATATATTGCTGTACGGTGTTTAATGTAAGCCCCATTTCAAAAGCAATCTCCTTAGGGGTAAGGCCATTGCACAGTTTTTGTAAAACTTCTGTTTCCCTTGGTGAAAAAAGCACTGTTTCTTCATCTGAAAAAATATTGTTTACCCAGCGGTCTTTCATAGTACTGTTAAGGTACTTGCCCCCTTGTAAAACGGTAGCAACTGCATCGGCCAGTTCATCTTCAGAGGCATCTTTACTTAAATATGCGGATGCGCCCTTTTTTAGGCACTCCCTTACTTTGGCTGTATCATTTGAAGAAGAAATAAAAATGAACCTGCAATCAGGGTGCTGCTCTTTGTAAGCCGCCATCATGTCCAGGCCGTTGAGGCCGGGTATAAACAGATCTGTTATTACCAGTGAAGGATGCGGGTGAGCGTTATCTTTTAAAAACTCTCTGCTGCTTGCAAAAACACGCACATCATATTCTGGGTATCTTCCCGCAATAAGGCCTTTCAACGCCTGGCCAAATAACAGGTGGTCGTCAATAATACAGATAACCATGGGGTATTATTATTTGAGTAATAAAATTCTTTCAGGCAATGCATTACTGGTAAAGCCTGATAATAAGGCATGCAAAGTTCGTTACCGTCATTGCACCAGCAAATCAAAAAATAGCACCAGCTATACAAAAAATTGAACCTTAAGTTACTCTATTTTTAGGGTGCTTGAAAATAATTGGATTTTCCTGTTCTGTAGTGGGGTTAAAGTAGCCGTTACTATTAATGCCGGGCTATTGTGTTTTAACGATAAAGATTTTCAGGGGGTGTCCCTCGGGCCGGGCTTTTCGCTATTACTCCGCCACAAATCCGCCGCACAAAGCCTTCAGCGGGGTAGCCGCTTCAATCCCTCACCCGAAAGTGTAACACGTTGCCGCTTTGCAGGCAGGCTTCATAGCTTATAAATGTAAATGCAGCGGCGTGTGCTGTACAAGGGCTATGGTGATATTGGCCCATTTGCACGTAGCATAGTCCATGCTTAATTCTTTCATTCCCCTTGTAGTAAAACATACGGTTGGTGTACCTAAAAAATGGAGAGCTTATATGCGCCAGCTTTTAAGTAGAGTGAAATAAATTTAGCGGGCTCTTTTTAAAAAGTAGTTAACGAAATTTGTAATAACATTCCTAAACATTTAGAGCAACCAGTCACGTTAATACAGATTAAAAATTTACCAGGAAGTAATGTTAATAAGTTGAATTTTCTCCAAATTTTCCAGGATAGGCCAAGGCAATAAATTTTAACATAGCCAAACGCATCCAGGTTTTAAGTACCCTAATATGAAAAAAGTATTTTCCAGTATCCTGCTATTGATGCTATTCGCATCTTTTGCCAAAGTATCAAACGCAGCCACGTATACGGTAACCAATACCGGCGATAATGGCGGCTCCAATCCTGCTGCGGGGGCCGGTACCGGTACCCTAAGGCAGGCAATTATTGATGCCAATGCAAATTCAGGGGCAGATAATATTGTGTTTAATATTTCTGGTTCAGGGGTAAAAACCATTACACTCAGTTATAACCTGCCCGTAATTACCGGCCAGGTATTTATTAATGGTTATTCCCAGCCAGGTTCATCTGCCGGTACAATAGCGGCAAGAACAATCCTGGTACAGGTTGTTTGCAATTTCAGTAACATTTATGTGTTTGATGTACAGGCCAGCAATACGCAAATCTGCGGTATCGCCTTTTCTATTGCAGGCAATGGAAGTATGATAGGTTGTACAGCGGCCCAGGGCGCCAACATCAGCAATGTTTTTATTTGGGGTAATTATTTTAATACCGGGGCAGACGGGAATTCTATCACCGGTGCGGGATATGCCTTAGAGCTGTATGGTAAAACGAATGCAGCCAGCCCGTATGCCTCGAATGTCCGTAGCTGGATTATCGGCACAAATGGCGATGGAACAGCAGACGCCAATGAAGGTAACCTTTTTACCCAGCCATTGCAAAGCTCGGGCTCTAACCTGGAACCTCTAAGGCTGTATATGTGCGATAACTTTATCATCGCGGGCAACACCTTCGGCTTAAGGAAAAATGGTACTGTTGCCCTGCAAACTTTTTCAAGCTCAGGCGGTTCGTATGGTGTTGCGCTTACCAACTGTACCGGGGTTAGGATAGGTACCGATGGCAACGGCACATCTGATGCACTGGAAAGAAATGTTTTCGCAGGTTTCGGTTATTCCGCTGTGGTAATTTTTGCAAATATTTCCGGGGGAGGTTCTTATTTCAATAACGGGGCCAGTACAAACAACAACAGGGCGCAGGGTAACCACCTGGTGGCAGGCAACTATTTTGGAACGGATATAAACGGTAACACGGGCAGCAATTTTAAAAACTATTATGCCATATCCATAAGGGGCTCCAACAATAATACAATCGGCTCTGCCACCAATGCCGCCATGCGTAATATCATCGTTAACTCCTACTCTAATGGTATCATCATGAATGGGGAACGGTTTTACCAGAACTACGCATATCCTGCTTCCAATAATACCATAGCGGGCAACTACATAGGTGTTTTGTCCAACGGTACCACTGCCGCCGGTAACGGATGGGCGGGCATATTTTTAAATACGTATTTTAATCTTTCTTCAGGCGATATATCTGTAACAGATAACATCATTACAAAGAATATCATTGCCAATAACGGCGGCCCCGGCATCCATGTAAGGTCTGTAAACAATACAAAGGTGTATGATAATACTTTTACGCAAAATTCCATCTACAACAATGTGGGCCTGGGCATCAATTTAGCTTCTTCAACAACAGACCTCGCAGTTACACCCAACGATGGCGTATTAAGTACTTTGGCCAACAGCGGTACCAATGTAAACCTGCTTACAGATTATGCCGTTATTACTGAAGGCAGCTTATCCGGCAATATCCTTACGTTAAAAGGGTTTATAGGCAACAGCGATGCTGCAAATACCGCTTACAACAATGCCACCATAGAATTTTTTATTGCCGACAATACAGACAATGACCAGAACGGGCCTGTGCTCTCTTACAACGGTGTACAGATAACCGGCCCTGTTACGATAGCCAATTACAACCCCGCTTTGTTAACCGTTACGTTTAACCAAAACGGCAACAGCGGCTTTAGCTTTAACTACGCGGTGGTTGATGCCGCCGGTGTACAGAGCGACCCCGCCAGCTACACGGTAACCTGGGGGCTGGGCGTATTGGCGGTAAAGCTGGTAGATTTTACAGCGCAGAAACGGGGGGATAAAGCGCTGCTCAATTGGCAAACAGCCGAAGAAAACGGTAAAGAACTTTTTGAACTGCAGCGCAGTGCAGACAGCCATAATTGGCAAACCATAGCCAGGCTGCCAGCCAGGGGCGGCAGCGGCGCAAACAGGTACAGCTCTACTGACAGCAGCCCGATGGAAGCAAATAACTACTACCGTGTAGCACTGGATAATGAAGGCATTAAAGCTTACAGCGCTATACAGATGCTGGATTTTGCGGGCCAATGGCAGGTAAAGCTAAGCCCCAACCCGGCTAAAGCAGGTGAGGCGGTAACCTTGCAAAGCAACAAGGCATTAAGCAGTATAAGGCTGCTGGACATGCAGGGCAAAACGCTGCGGCTGATAAACGGAAGTAATGTTGCGGCAACCTGCCAGCTTAACAGCACCAGCCTTGCTAAAGGCATGTACTTTGTTCAGGTAATTAACAGTAGTGGAAAAATGAAAACCTTTAAACTCATCAAGGTTGAATAGCTGGTGTGAGTAGAAAACAAAATAGAGACGGCAGCTTCATCAAGCCGCCGTCTCTATTGTTGCCTGCTGCAATATGGTAAAAAGATTCTTTCCGGGTAATACCAACAATCTTCCGGTGGGGAAGCGGTAAAGGTTTAACCGGATTTTTCGGGATGTGCAACCTGTAGCTGCTTATAGCGGTGGCGTACAAGTGAGTGACACAACGATGCTAAATATTTGTTCTGCAGCTAAGTGCCATATATAAAATTATGTATGCGATCCATATGCATATCCTGCCGCCACATCCATTTACTTTGGCGTCAATATTTAAATACTTTGCCACCTGCAATTACTTCCTGGCTTTTTTCATCAAACGTAACTTTTTGGCCGGTGCGGTAGGCTGCGTTGGTCATAATAACGGCTATGCTGTGGTTGTAGCCCGCTTCAATGGGTGCATTGGGCTGCTTGCGGCTGCGTACACATTCCATCCAGTTGCGTACATGGGCTTGTGTAAGCGGGTCGCTGCCGGTGTTGGCAGAAGTGGATACCTTGGTAGCCATTTCGCTAAGGCTTAATTCAGGCAGCAGGTTGGCCTGCATGTTCATTTGTTTGGCGTGGTTTTCGGTAAGGCCGCCTTCCGGGCTAATCTTATTGGTATCAAGGTTAAGTGTGCCGCCGTTACTGTAGTAAATTTCTTTGGTATCGCCGGCCGCATTGGTTTGGCGGGAGGTAAACACCACCTGGAAACCACTGCCGGGGTCATTTTCCGGGCCATAGTCAAAAACGGCGGTCATGGTATCTGCATTTTTACGTCCGTCCTTCCATACATAAATGCCGCCATTAACAGCTACGCTGCGGGGGTGGTTAAGCCCGGAGAACCAGTGTACCGTATCTATCTGGTGGCACATCCACTGGCCGGGAATACCGGATGAATAAGGCCAGAACAACCTGTACTCCAGGTAGTGGCGCGGGTTAAAAGGCGCCTGCGGACGGTTAATTAAAAAGCGCTTCCAATCCACATCTTCCTCTTTTACCTGTGCCACCAACGCAGGCCTGCGCCAGCGCTCCGGCTGGTTTACATTCCACGTAAGCTCTACCATTACAATAGGGCCAAATTTGCCGGACTTTATGAATTCATCCGCCGCATGGTAGTTGGCGCCGCTGCGGCGCTGAGAGCCTATCTGCACAATTTTTCCGCTGTCTTTAACCGCTTTTAAAACCGCCCTGGCGTCTTCCATGGTTTCGGCAAGTGGTTTTTCCGTGTAAGCATCCTTTCCGGCTTTAACGGCTTCAATGGTGTGCCAGGCATGCTGAAAGTCTGCCGTGCCGATAAACACAGCATCAATATCTTTTATCTTGTACAGCTCATCATTGTTAAGGCAGGCGGTAACATCGTGGCCCAGTTTTTCTTTCCAGAGCGCCTGGCCTTCTTCGCGGCGTTTTTTCCATATATCACTTACGGCAATTACATCAAAATTCAACTCTTTGTACAGGTTTAAAAACGATGGCAGGTGCGCATCTTTGTGCCTGTCTGAAAATCCTACAATGCCAACGTTCACACGGTCGTTAGCCCCCATAATCCTCCGGTAGCTGGCGGCACTAAGGCCCATGGTTCCCAGGTAGGTGGCTGCGCCTGTCATGGCGGTGCGTTTAATAAAATCTCTGCGGGAGTTTTTCATGATTTATTTTTTAGTATGTATTACCTGTATGGCTTTGCCATTGAAAAACATTTAGATACCAGCGACAGTTATTCATGGCATCGTCCCTTGCGTCGCAAACCGACGAAGGAGGTTCGCCAGCGCCAATATAAAATAACAAAGCTGGCTGGCAATCCTTTCATCAATATATCAATGGGCAACATTTAAGCGGGTATTAATAAAGCCGGGGCGGCTTACAACACTTTACTTTTTTTATAAGTATGGTTAAGGCCAGCAACCGGTATCATACATCCCAACTTAAGCCGGGCTTTTAAAGTTATAAATTTACTGCTATGAAGCATTCATATCTATAACTAACATCCCTTTCGGTATTACAACGTTTGAAATTCTTTCAATATCAGCACGGCCGGTTGTTATTGGTGGTGCTGTTACTAAAATAATGCCGCTTTGGCCGGTGAGGCTTTATTTGGGTTATTGCGCTGTGTCACCACCGCGCCAGGGATTGCAGCGGTTACCCCGGTGAGGCCATTGCAGCAGGGGCCTGTGCCGGAGTAATAGCGGAAAGCCCGGTGCCTTTGGCAGGCGCCATAAAATGTATGATGTTAGATGTGGAGTGTGTTTAAGTACGAAGTTAGAAGTACGAAGTACTTCTTTTACGTAAGACGTTAGATGCGTGATGTACGATGTGAGTGTCTTTTAGCAAAGCAATAGAACTGCTAACCTTACCGCAAAAAAAAGGTGCATGGCATAAGCCACGCACCTAACCGAAACAACTGCTATATGAACAAAATTAATACCCGGGATTTTGTTTTAGCGTGGGTTGACCGGCAATGGAACTGTTGAGTATTTCCTGCAGAGGAATGGGGTAATACTCGTTTTTGCCTTTTGTGAAACTGGCGCTGGAGAGATAGGTTCTTTTTAATTTTTCGCCTGCCACATAATCGTTAAGCACTTTATCCGCAATGCCCCAGCGTACAAGATCGAAGAAGCGGTGGCCTTCCATAGCAAACTCAAGCCTTTCCTCAAACCGGACAGCGGCCCTGGCTGTTTCCTGGCTGGTCCAGGCCTGGGTGTATTCGCTTATTTTGTAATTGGCAGCGGGGGTGCCATCAGCACGTTTTACCATGCCATCGGGATTGGCGGCCCTTCTGCGTATTTCGTTAACCAAGGCTCTTGCATTTTCCAGGTTGCCGGCTTCTACCTCGCACTCTGCCAGCCACAGAATTACATGTGCCAGCCGAATCATACGATAGTTGTTGGCGTTGAGGCGGGGGTTGGTGGCAAATGTTCCGCTGCCTACATCTGACTTGTAAAAAAGGTGTTTTTTGGGTGAGTAAGGGCCGGCATAGGCCTGGTCTCTAACCCATGCTTTGCCGGGGTGGTCGCCATGGTCAAGATAAGGGATGCCGCGGCGGCCAACAGTCCAGTCGAGGCGTGGGTCAAGCGTTCCGGTGTAAGCCGTAAAAGGAGCAGATGATTCAATACCCTGGTCGTTGGTTACATCGCTGTTGTTGAAGTCTGTAAGCATGGGTAAACCATTGGCATCTGTTTTAAAAGCGTTTACCAGGTTTTGCGACGGCTGGTAAAAGCCGCAGCAGGTGGTTGGGCCGCCGTAAGGATAATTAAGCGTAGCACCCTGGTTGCCATTTTCACCACCTGGGGCGCCATCATTTACGGAAAACTGTACTTCAAAAATAGATTCTGAATTGTTGTTCATGGCCATTCTGAAATCATCCTGGTATTTGCCAACCAGTACGTACTGTTTTGAATCGTAAATGGCCTGCAGCAACACTTTGGCTTCAGCATATTTTTGTTGAAAAAGATAGGCTTTAGCCAGCATGGCGCCTGCAGCCCATTTTGTAGCCCTTCCCTTTTGTGTTTGAGTGGCCGGCAGGTTGTCGTAAGCAAACTTCAGGTCTTCATTAATCTTTGGCCATATATCTTCTGTGTTGGGCACTTTGGTGCTGTTAAGATCCTGCGGGTTGTAGGTTTTGTCATCAATATAAGGCACATTGTTCCACATTTTCTTTGCTTCAAAATGATAGTGCCCCCGTAAAAAGCGGGCCTCAGCAACTGCCTGTGTTTTTTCGTCATCCGTCATGTCTGTTGCTTTTTCTGTAGCCTGTATTACATCGTTACTGCGGGCTACACCATCGTATACAGTTCTCCATTTGCCGCGGAAGTGGTTATTGTCAGGCAAGAGGTTGTAGGCTTCAATAAAAGAAATTTCGGGCTGGTCGCCGGCGGTAGAGCCCTTGTATGCATCATCTGATGCAACACTGCCATAAATCCAGTTATCGCCGGAGCCGTGCCAGGAACTTGCGGCGCCTGCGCCAACGCCATCTACCAGTGAATAAGCCGCGATAAGCAGCGCATTTACACCGGTTTTGTTTTGTACTTTATCGGGCGGCAGCACACCATTGGGCGCTACATCCAAAAACTTGTTGCTGCAGGCAGCAAAGAAAGCCATTACAAAAAAAAGGATGATGTATTGTTTCATATAAAATAGTTGATAGTGATAAATTAAAAACCAAGGCTAACGCCTACCAGGAAAGATTTAGCTACAGGGTAAGCGCCTTCATCAACCCCCAGTTGCCTGTCGCTGCCTGCGTTAAAATTGCGGGAGTTGATTTCCGGGTCAAGGCCTGTGTACTTGGTAAAAGTGAACAGGTTTTGGCCCTGTACATAGATCAATGCTTTGTTGCAGCCTACTCTTCTCAGCCATTTTTCAGGAAGGTTATAGCCAATTTGTATGTTTTTAATTCTTGTATAAGAGCCATCTTCCAGGTAGTAAGTTGAAGGACTGCTGCTGATAACATCGTTGCTTCTTAACTGTGGCAGTTTGGCGTCTGTTTTACCAGGCCTCCAGGAGTCGTTCAGCATGCGTTTGCTGCGTATGCCGCCAAAAGTGGGGAAGTCTGTCCAATACCTTACATAATTAAACAGTTCATTGCCATATTGCCCCTGTACGAAAAGTGTAAGGGAAAAATTCTTGTAAGTGCCATTGAAGTTAAAGCCATACGAAAAGTCAGCATGTGGGTTACCGATAACAACGCGGTCGCTGGCGTTGATGATACCATCGCCATTGGAATCCCTGAATTTAAACTGGCCAGCCTTGTTATTGGCGCCACCGCCAAATTGTGTAGCATGTTTGGCGCCCTCTTCATCAGACTGTATGATGCCATCAATAACGTATCCAAAGTAAGAAGCGAGTGGGTGCCCCTGCTGTGTTACGCTCATAGCCGGTAACCTTGTGGTAAAGCCGAAGTACTGAGTATTAGGGTTGCCATCTGTACGCGTTACTTCATTTTTATAAGCGCTTATGTTAAAGTCAATTTTGTAGACCATCTCATGATGGATGGCTTCGCCATTATAGAAGATGCCAAGGTCAAAGCCTTTGTTTTTCATTTCCGCAATATTGCGGAAGGGGTTAGCTGCAACACCTTGCGTAAATTGAACTTCTACCGGAAACAACATATCGCTTGTTGTACGTTGATATAAGTCGAGTGCAATCCCCAGTTTACCGTTCAGTATAGTCGCATCCAGGCCAATGTTGGTTGATGTGTTGGTTTCCCATTTGGCGGAGGGGTTGCCGAATTGTGTTAACTCATAACCCTGTAATGAGGAAGTTCTTGAACCGTTGAGGTCGTAAAAAGAAACGGTAGGCCCTGTGCCGAAAGAGGTGAAATAGTTGAAATCCCCGATTTCCTGGTTGCCGGTCTGTCCCCAGCCAACACGCAGTTTAAGGTCGCGGAAGAAGCTTACGTTTTTCATGAATGCTTCATCAGATAGTCGCCAGCCAAGGCTTGCAGCAGGAAAAAGTGCACTGCGGTTTTGCGGCGCAAAGCGGGATGATCGGTCCCTGCGAACGGTAAGGTCTAACAAATAGCGGTCATCATAGCTATAGTTGGCCTTGGCAAATTCTGAAGCCAACCGCCATTCTGTACTGGGTATGCCGCTGTTGGTAGATGTACCGGCATTGCCTGCATTGAGAAAGCGGTTGTCAAGGTCATCCACAAAAAAGCGTGAGCGGCCGGCGTCGAAGCCTTCGCCGTAAGATTTAATGGCTTCGTTGCCTATCATGAAGTCAACCTGGTGTTTGTCGCCAAATGAGGTTTTATAACTTAATGTATTGTACCATGTCCATGACCATGCAAAGCTGTTGGATGTAGTCAGGGTATTGGTTGCAGCAGATTCAGAGGCTTCCACTTCGCGGATAGTATAAGTACGGATATTGAAGCTGGTATAATCAATACCGAGGCTGGTGCGGGCCGTAAGGTTTTTGAGAATGTCAAATTCGGCGTAACCATTACCAAATACACGCATTTCTTTGCCCACATTGTCTTTGCCTTTGTACAGGATGCTTAATGGATTTCTTGAGTTATCAAGGTCGCCGCCTTTGGTTCCTGCAAAGTTGCCCATAATATCATATACCGGAATAATAGGCTGTATGCGATAGGCAAATGAAATAGGATTGCTTTCGCTTTGATTGCCGTTCGTTTGACCTACCCGTTCGCTGTAAGATACCTGGAAGTTTTCGCCGATACGAAAGCGGTTTACTTTAAACTCGGTATTGGCCCTGATGGCATAACGTTTGAAATTGGTGTACTTCAGGATGCCCTTCTGATCGTAGTAGTTAAATGATATGGCATACCGGCCATTGTCATTGCCGCCACTTACACCTAACTGGTGGTTCATAATGGGAGCCGGGTCAAAAATTACATCCAGCCAGTTAGTTCCTTGTTTGTTTGCTTTGGTAATAAGCCATTTTGTTTTGCGGAACTCAGGGTCGTCTATATTGTTAGTATAGTTGGCGGGGTTGAGGCGGGGATCTCCTTCCATTGCTCCATCCGGAAAAATGTAATCTGGAATAACCGGGGTGGCCCCTGTGCCAAACTGTGCGTGTTTAGGGTTACCGGTAACCGGGTCAACATTGCCTGCGTTTTTGCGGGATTCCCACAAAAGATTTGCGTATTCCTGTGTATTCACCAGGTCCAGAAATTTGCCCGGGCGTTGGGTACCATAGTAAAAATCATAAGTCAGTTTGGGTTTGCCGGCCTTGCCCCTGCGGGTAGTAATGATAACAACACCATTGCCTGCCCGGGAGCCGTAGATGGATGCGGCTGACGCATCTTTTAACACCTGCATTGATTCAATATCATTCAGGTTAAGTGTGTTCAGGTTGCCTTTGGTGGGCGTTCCGTCAATAATGTACAACGGTGAGTTATCATTAATGGTACTAAAGCCCCTGATGCGCACCATGGCGCCACCGCCGGGGCCATTATCAGATCCCACTACCACACCGGCTACACGGCCCTGCATAGCCTGTGCAAGGTTGGCGGCAGGCGCGGATAACAGGGCTTTGGTATCAACAACGGCAACGGCGCCGGTAATGTCTTTTCTTGATTGTGAGCCATAACCGGTAACTACAATCTCATTAAGTGAGCCTGCTATTTCTTCCAGCTCAATATTAATGGTATTGCCTGCTGCAACCTTTTGTTCTACTATTTTAAAGCCTACAAAAGTATATACTAATACAGCGCCTTCTTTTGCTGTAATACTGTAAAAACCTTTGTCATCTGTTGACGTACCCTGCGATGTGCCTTTTACCAATACAGTTACGCCTGCCAGCGGTGCTTTTGTACTCGTGTTGGTAATAGTACCCGTGATTGACTTTTGCGCCAGTGCGGGCAGGAATAGGCAAAAAAATGCCCCAAGCAGGTATAGCCTGCTTAAACAATGTTTAAGTTTTTTCATATAGCGTTAAATTTTGGTGACTACATAATTTTTGAATTGATGGAAAAAGATTGGGATAAAAGCATTTAGCAAGCCTGGCTAATAATCAGGGAGGTGGCGCATCAATCGTTTGTATTAAAGTCATGTCATTTGGTTTTCAAAGCCTGTTAATAAGCAAGGGTATCTTTAGAGCATTCCAATGCAACAGCCATGCTGCCAGTAGTTATGGCAACAAAATACCAGCCACGCAGTATGCTCGTGTATGCCCGTTTTTTATAAGGTTGGGGCGCAACTATTAGTGTCAAAGTGTACGCATCCGCATACTTACTTCAACAAATAAATAAATTCATGTAATGATTAATTCAGCAGGACAATAAGCAGTTATTCACATAGAGCATTTTAAGCGGACCCAACTGAATTACGTTATTGAGGGAATTAGCAATTTGGTTTAATTCGATAAATGTAAGCAGTAACCAACGAAGATGCAAAAAGAAAAAATATTTTTTTTCTACTACAACGTTTGAAATTAATTACCACGGTTAATGGACTTTTAAATTTTTATGATACCGGCATTAGTTTTCATGGCATCCCGGTTGCGTCGCAAGCACTTTATCGTTCGGTTCATTGAGCCGCTTTTCAAATGCATACGGCATCCCGCAGCACCATTCGTAACGGTTAATACTAAACGCGTAAAACAATCAACCTGCGCACATTGCCGAATAACGAACAAGGCGTACAAGTGAGCAATATTGCGTGACGAAGCAGCAACAGTGTAAACAACCAAAGCTTCATATGAAATATAATATAGCTTAGTACATAAAAAAAGAAACGAAAAATTTTCAAATGCCTTCATTACTGAAAGCGTATCTTGATGATATTTATGTAGAATACTTTTTTGTGAATTAAAACCTAACTGATGAAACGCCATTTGATAAACCTTTTTTTGTCAGGAATTATTGCAGTGTATAGTAAAGATGTGAATGCACAGAGTGGTAATGTAAAAGTTACTGCTACACCAGGCGAAAAGAAGATTGAGGTAACCATAGATGATAAACCTTTTACGGCATTGATTTATCCCGACAGCCTGGAAAAGCCAGTGCTTTACCCTATCTACGCCGCTGACGGAGAATTGATAACACGGGGATTTCCTCTAGCCCCACGGCTTAAAGAACCGGTTGACCACCCACACCATATTGGTCTTTGGCTGAATTACGAAAGTGTAAACGGGCTTGATTTCTGGAACAACTCTTCTGCCATACCAGCGGAAAAAAAAGCACATTATGGATGGATTAACAATACTAAAATTACCGATACCAGGAGTGGTACTAAAGGCGCCGTAGCCTATGAAGCGCAATGGCAAAATATACAAAAGCAGGTATTGCTAAGAGAAACTACCACGCTGCTGTTTAGCGGCAAAGGCACAATACGCATTATAGACCGCATTACTACTTTAACCGCAGAGCTGGATGTAGCCATGCCCGATATTAAAGATGGTTTTTTAGGATTAAGGGTCGCCAGGGAATTGGAGCTTCCCTCTAAAGAAGTGCGGGAATATGCAGATGCCAATGGCATAGTTACCAAGGTAAAACCTTCCGAAGATGCTTCTATTTCCGGCAACTATATTACCAGCGAGGGCAAAGAAGGCGATGCTGCCTGGGGAACAAGGGCTAAATGGTGCCTGTTGTATGGAAAAAAAGGTAATGACAGCATCAGCATTGCCATTATAGACCATCCTGAAAATGTTGGTTATCCTACCTACTGGCATGCAAGGGGGTATGGCCTGTTTGCAGCCAACCCGCTGGGACAAAAAGTGTTCAGCAACGGAAAAGAAGTACTCAACTATTCGTTAAAAAAAGGAGAATCCGTAACTTTTCGTTACCGCGTTGTAATAAACGCGGCAGCACAACGACTAACTGCTGCAGAATTGAATGACTTATCCGGTGAGTTTGCTGGAGTTAGATGACGGAAAGTCATATAATGTAAAAAAGGTATCTTCTTTGATAAGTATATTCACATAAAATCAATCATTAGCATGAAAACAAAGAATCTCGTATTAATAGTTATCGTAGCATTGGTAGTAATACTGGGTGGCTGCGGTTGCAGCAGCTATAACGGCCTGGTAAAGGGGGATCAATCAGTAAAAGAATCATGGAGTAATGTAGAAACCAATTACCAGCGCAGGACAGATTTGTATAGCAGCGTAATTAAAACAATTGAAGGCTCGGCCAATTTCGAAAAGTCAACTTTAAAAGAAGTGCTGGAAGCAAGGGCAAAGGCTACGGCTGTGCAGGTTAATATAGATGATCCACAGTCGCTGGAAAAATACCAACAGGCGCAGGCGCAGTTGCAGGGTTCTTTCAGCAGGCTGATGGCTGTGGCCGAAGCATATCCTGATTTAAAAACAACCAAATCTTTCCAGGATTTCCAGGCACAGATTGAGGGAACAGAAAACCGCATTAACATAGCAAGAAGAGATTATAATTCTTCAGTAAACACTTATAACCTAAAAGTGAAAACTTTTCCTGAGAGAATATTTGCTGGTTTATTTGGGTTTACGGAGAAACCATACTATAAAGCTGATCCCGGCAGCGAAAAAGCACCTGAAATTGAATTCAACATTAAGTAAACTGACTGATGTTCTCTTTATTCAAAAAAAAGGCGCCCGATTTTTTTGAGCAGCAGGAAAAAGAAAAAATTCTTGCTGCCATAAAAACAGCGGAGCAGCGCACCAGCGGCGAGGTAAGGGTTTTTATAGAAAGCCACTGCCGCTTTGTAAACCCGCTGGACAGGGCTTACGAAGTATTTTATGGCCTTAAAATGCAGGAAACCGAAAAACGTAACGGTGTGCTGGTGTATGTTGCCATGAAGGACAGGCAGCTTGCCATTTTTGCCGATGAAGGCATTTATGGCAAGGCAGGTGAAACATACTGGAACAACGAGGTAAAAACCATGTTGAAAGAGTTTGGCCAGCAGCACCATGCGGATGGCATTGCGCAGGTAGTGCTGGATATTGGCGAACTGTTGAATGCACATTTCCCTTACGATGCCGGTACAGACAAAAATGAATTACCCGACGATATAGTTTTCGGAAGGTAAAGCACAGGTTGTTATACTTTCCTTATTGCAACCTTAATAGCCTTGCCAACATTTAGCATCGCAGGGCCTTAATTCTTTCCTGTACCATTTACAAATACCTTGATGGGCAATAATACGAGATGAAAAGATTTACAGCCGTTATAGTAGCCTTATTGTTTGTTATTCCTGTGCTGGCACAGGATATTGTAAAGCGCCCCAACCCGCCCACGTTGGTTAATGATTTTGCCAACGTATTATCAGCCGAACAAAAAAGTATCCTGGAAGAAAGGCTGGTAGCTTTGGATGATAGTACTTCTAACCAGATAGCCATAGTTACAATTGCTTCTTTAAACGGCTATGAGGTGGCAGACTATGCTAACCGGCTTTTCCGCGACTGGGGCATAGGCAACAAGAAAAATAACAATGGGGTGCTTATACTGGTGGCGATAGAAGACAGGAAGATAAGAATAGAAGTTGGGTATGGATTGGAGGGCGCTATTCCCGATGTTATCGCAAAAAACATCATTGACCATGATATAGCGCCTGCTTTTAAAGCCGGCGATTTTTACCGTGGCTTTTCTGAAGCTATACAATCCTTATCTAAAGCGGCAGTAGGGGAATACAAGCAGCAGCGTACCCGTGATGGGAAAGGTCTCGGCGGTGGAAAACTCTTATTTATCATTATACTTATTATTGTTTTTGTAATAATAAGCAGCCGTGGCGGCGGTGGCCGCGGTGGTATGCTTAGCAGAAGAGGCTACGGTGGCTTTATACCACCAATATGGTTTGGAGGAGGAAGCAGCAGTGGCGGCTGGGGCGGCGGTGGAGGAGGAGGCGGCTTTGGTGGTTTTGGTGGCGGCAGCAGCGGTGGTGGTGGCGCCAGTGGTGGTTGGTAAACCCGGTCAAAGAATTCCAATTATTCTTTAATAAAAAAAATACTGCCGGGGCAGTATTTTTTTTATTATTATGGGCCCGGCGGCAGCAACTACTATGAGGCTTTACTTGCGTCGCACTCTTGTGCTTATAGATTCTCTACGCAGCAATGTGCCACAGGTTTTGTTTTGCCTGTCCTTACCCCTTCAGTTTCTTTTCCAGGTAGCGCAAGGTTTCCTTAGCGGCAGCTTTGTTTTTTGAACTGCTTACCAGCATTTCTTTCTTTTGTTTCAAATCATGCAGTGCTTCATTAATTTCCGCTTTAAACTCTTCTGAGTATGCTGCCATATTATCCCTGAAGCGTATTACTTCATCAAGGCCTTTTTTAAAATTTTCAGTATTGCTTACATTGGCCAGGTAAGTAACCATGTTAAAGCATTCGTCAAACTTATCGGCTATTTCAGCGGTTTTCAGTTTTTTAAACTGGTCATCAAAGTGTTCGTCGCCCTTGGTAAGCAGGTCAACTTTTTCAACTGCGGTTACCAGGTTGCCACGCATATCTTTTTTTAGCGCTGGTAATAGTGCTATTGCTTTATTGGCATCAATCTTTGCCAATGCATCTAACGCTGCGGCGGCAACCGTGTAAGATGAGTCGGCCGTACTTTCCAGGAAGAAAGCTTCATATTGTTTATTGTTTAAGCCCGCCAGAATATCTATAGCTATGGCCCTGTTGGGTTTGTAACCATCAGCCCGGGCAATCATTTCTATTTTATCAATAAATGTACTGTCCGTCTTTTTGTGGTCTAAATTTTTAAGGGCAATGCCGCGTATGTCGTAATATTTGTCATCTAAGGCCTGTAATACCAATAGCCTGGCTTTTTCTTTATCAAAATGTTCCAGGCAATACTCCAAAGCTTCGCGGCGGTCCACATAATTGCCTGCATGGTTGTATTGATAAACATATTCATCCAGGCTTTTGTGGTCGTCTTTAAAGGCCAGCAAAATTTTATCCGCATCTACATTAATCAAGTCAGGTTTTGTAGGTGTGCTAAAGCTAAAGCTGTCCAGTTTGTTGGTTACCCATACATTGTAACGGCTTTTTGTGGCCCCGGTGTAAACATCAACGGCAACGGGCAGCTTAAAAACAGGGCCTTCTTTTTGGGTTTGTTTAATAAACACTTTTGCAGTTTTTGTTGGCGGGTCGTAAGCATAGCTAATGTCAAGAAAAGGGTTTCCGCTGCCAAAATACCATTGATTGAAAAACCAATTTAAGTCCTTACCGCTTACCTGTTCTAAAGCAAGCCTTAGCTGCTGGGCTTCGGCATTACCAAACTGGTTAGTAGTAAGGTAAAGGTTTAACCCTTTAAAAAAAGCATCGTCGCCCAGGTAATTGCGCAGCATGTGTAAAATGCGGCCGCCCTTTTGATAGCTTACCATGTCAAACATGTCTTCCTGGTCTTTATAGTAAAACCGCACCAGGTCTTTCTCCTGGCTGTCAGAAAAAAGGTAGGCACGCATAGCGCTGTAGTTCACTTTATCAGCGTCGTCTTTGCCGTATTTGTATTCCCGCCAGAGGTATTCACTGTAATCGGCAAAGCTTTCATTAACGGTAAGGTTGCTCCAGCTTTCAGCGGTAACAAGGTCGCCAAACCATTGGTGAAAAAGCTCATGGGAAATATAGTCTTCATATTTATTCTCATCATTCAATTGACGGTCATTTTGCTGCAGGCCTTCCATGTGCAGCGTAGCGGTTGTATTTTCCATAGCACCGCTAACATAGTCACGGCCAATAATTTGGGCATATTTAGGCCAGGGGTATTCATAACCAAGTTTTTCAGAAAAAAACTGCATCATTTCAGGCGTAAGGCCAAATATCCGGCGGGCAACCTGGGCATATTCTTTTTCAACGTAGTAACTAACTTCCTTCCCCTTATAACTGTCTTTCACTATAGCATAATCGCCAACGCCCATAAAAAACAGGTAGGGGGAGTGGGGTAAATCCATTTTCCAGTAATCGGTCCGGGTGCCATCGGGGTTAATTTCTTGTTTTACCAGCAGGCCGTTGGAAAGTGTAACATATTGTGCCGGTACAGTCATGCTTACTTCCTGCGTGCTTTTTTGGTTGGGCTTGTCAATGGTAGGGCACCATACACTGGTAGCTTCTGTTTCCCCCTGAGTCCATACCTGGGTTGGTTTGTCTTTTATTTCTCCTTTCGGGTTAATAAAGTAAAGGCCTTTTGAATCTGTTATGGCGGCGCTTCCCTTTGCTCTTAATTCATCTGGTTTGGCTGTGTAATCAATAAATACAGTATAAGTTTCGCCTGCTGAATATAATTTATCCAGCGATATGTGTATAACCATACTGTCATAGCTAAACTGCAGTGGCATGTTGGTTCCATCTTTTACAAGCGCAACCTGCTGTATATCCATGCCTTTTGCGTCAAGCGCCAGGGAGTCTGTTGCATAAAAATGAGGCTGCAGCGTAATCCAGGCTTTGCCATACAGCCGGCTTTTATTGTAATCAAATTTTACATCCAGCTTTGTGTGTACTAGGTCGTTCACTTTGGTAGCGGATGCCCGGTACTGTTCTTTCCAGGCTTGTTCGTTTACTGCTGTATGCTGTGCTTTTGCGTTTATACCTGTTAGAATAAATACCGTAGCTATAAAAAGAAAACTTATAATACGCATCAATAACATTTAAACTTTGTGTAAAAAACGGGTGCTTTATAGTCCTGTCAAAAAAGCCTTTTACCAGCCAGGCTATGTTGCCGGGTCAGCAAACAAGGCCCTGAAGAGTGCGACGCAACGGCAGCCTTATAGCTGTTCCTCCTGCCGGGCCCATAAAAAATTTGCCTTGCCACGCAAGGCCTGGCAGTACGCAAGTAATAAAGATAATTGTTATACGAAAGGTTAAAATGGCCTGATTATGGATATTGCTTACAAACAGTTGCTTTATTTTTTAAGTTAGATTTGCCAAAAACGGATTATCAGAGATGAAATGGATGACCCTTTTAAGAAAACAGTTGGTAACTACGGTTTTCTCTTTTTTGATGCTGCATGTGTTTGCTCAGCAAAATCACTTTATATACATAGAGGCAGAAAAGAATCAGCCCTTTTACGTTATACTGAATGGTAAAAACTATAGCTCATCCGCTATTGGCTACCTGATAATACCTAAGCTTACCGATGGCGATTACCAGTTGAGGCTGGGCTTTCCAAAAGATGAATTTCCGGAACAGCAATTTAAAATAAAGGTTGATAAAAGAGATGATGGTTATGCCCTGAAGAATTTTGGAGAGAAAGGGTGGGGGCTGTTTAATTTTCAAACCATGGAAGTGTTGATGGCAGAGGGTTTGGCAACTTCTAAAGAAACTGTAAAGGAAACAAAGCCCAAAGAAGAAAAACCCAAACAGGATGCCCCTGCTGCCCCCAAAAACAACGCGTTTGGCGATATGCTTTCTGACGTGGTAGACGACCCCAACTTAAGCAAGCCTGTGCCTGTAGTTACAAAAAAACAGGAACCTGCCAAGCCGGTAAAAGAAGAAGCCGCTGCGGTTAATAATGACTCTGTTACCGTAACCAGCGTGCCTGTTACAACCCCGAGGGATACCGGCGATAATGAGAATACTATAGAGGCTGCCGCAGAAAACCCATACGACAGTTACGACGCCGCCAAAACAAAAGGCGTAATAAAGGTCTCTGAAAAAAGTACGGATGAAGGTACCGACATAGTTTTTATTGATTTCAACAGCAAATCGCAGGATACCATCCGCCTGTTTATTCCGGCAACTGGAATAAAAAAAGCAGATGATGTTGCCGCCGCAGTTGACACCGTTGCAAAAGAAACTGTAGTTGCCAGCCAGCCTTTAGAAAAACCGGCGGAAACAAAAAAGAATACTGGGTACCAGCCATATACGCCTAACGAAAAACCTTTTCTGCAGTTTCCTCCCTCGGAAAAAGACACAGTTACAAGCAAAAAAGAGCCTGCTAAAGAAGTAGGCAATCCTTTTTTCAATAAAACATCAGAAACCGAACAGCCTAAAAAACAACCTGCCGCGGAGCCGCAGGTAAAGCCAAAAACTGAAGATGCGCCTGCTGTTACGCAAAATGTATCATCTTCTTCTTCCGCCAGCCTGGTTAACAACGATTGTAAAAAAATGGCCACTGACGAAGACCTGGAAAAGTGGAAAAAGAAAATGGTTTCAGCCAGTAGCGATGATGAAATGGTTAAAGTGGCAAGAAAGCTTATGTCTGGCAAATGTGTGTCCACCAGCCAGGTAAAGGCCTTGAGCGGCCTGTTTTTGAGCGATGAGGGGCGCTATCATTTTTTCGATGCCGCTTACCCTTTTACGTACGATTTTGGCCAGTATGCCACGCTTGAATCCCAATTGATCGACAGCTACTACAAAAAGCGTTTCAAAGCAATTCTCAGGATGTAGTTTTGCCACATGCCACGTTATTTTCTTGAAGTTGCGTATAAAGGAACCCGTTACAGCGGGTTCCAGGTTCAGCCGGGTACCTTAACCATACAATCTGAGGTTGAAAAGGCACTTCGCGTCATATTTCCGTCAATAAGTTCCTCATCCGGCTACCTGCTTACAGGCTCGTCGCGTACAGATGCCGGTGTGCATGCGCTGCAGAATTTTTTTCATTTTGATACAGATATAATAATTCCGCCAGAGCGGGTATACAACCTCAATGCCATTTTACCGCCGGATATTGTTATTAAGGGCATATACCCCGTAGCCCCCGGTGCACATTCCCGTTTCGATGCGGTTTCAAGGCAGTACAAGTATTTTATCTGCCAGTCAAAATCCCCATTTTTAAACGACAGGTCTTGGTATTATCCCTTTCGGCTTAATATAGAAAGCCTTAATAAGGCTGCTGCCGTGCTAATGCAGTACCAGGATTTTACCTCCTTTTCCAAACGCAATACACAGGTAAAAACCTTTCTGTGTAATATCCATGTTTCGGAGTGGGTTGCAGAAAACAATTGCCTGGTGTATCATGTACAGGGCAACCGTTTTTTGCGCGGTATGGTACGTGGCCTGGTAGGTACCATGCTTAAGGTGGGCCGGGGTGTATTGTCTGTGGAAGATTTTTGCCGCATCATAGAAGCCCGGGACTGTACCAGGGCCGATTTTTCAGCAGTATCTCACGGGTTGTTTTTAGTGGCTGTAAATTATCCTTACCCGTTACAGGCTTAGGGTACAAGCAATCTAAATAAGTTAATCAGGGCGCCTGCCGAAGGCACCGGGCTATCCGCTGCTACTCCGCCACAAAACCCATGCTGCGATGGCTTCAGCGGGGTATCCGCTTCTATCCCTGGCGCGGTGGTGACACCTGCTGCTTTTTCTGCCGGGCACTCGTATGTATAGCCCTTAAGCCTTCTACATCCGTTCATCGGTTCATTTGTTTTACTTACGCTGAGGTATGTATCTATCAACTCTTTATCCCTGGTTGTTGCTTATATTTTCTTGCATCCCCTGCATCGTTCAAAAACCTCTGTACAGCTTTTTATCTGCTGCACCGCCTCCCGCTTTACCGTCAGTTTCAAATTCTTACATTTTCTTACATGACTAACGTGGTTCAAAAACTTCTGCATAGTTTGTTTGGTTGCTGCACGGCTTCACGTTTGCTGTCAGTTTCAAATTCTTATATTTTCTTACATGACTAACGTGGTTCAAAAACTTCTGCATAGTTTGTTTAGTTGCTGCGCCGTTTCACGTTTTGCTGCCAGTTTCAAATTCTTACATTTTCCTACATGACTAACGTGGTTCAAAAACTTCTGTATAGTTTGTTTAATTGCTGCACCGTTTCACGTTTGCTG
>NZ_VVIP01000028.1 GCF_009650435.1 Foetidibacter luteolus | reverse complement strand
CTAAAATGAAGGAATTTATAGAAAAACTAAACGCTCCGCACTAAAAGGGACAAGTCAGGAAAAGTACGGTTTTCTCTTTTCTGGCTTCCGTGCTTTAACGGTTTGCGTTTAGTGAATCGTTGTTAGATGAATCTGAAAGAATATGTGTGAAGATGTTGCTTTTTTATTGTAAGGATAGCCGCTTCTACCCCATGTTTCTGGCGCCGAAGGCGGCAGAAACTTAGACTACCCTGCGGGCAAAGTTCAATAGCAATCCCACCGCCCAATGGCTGCCGGATTGCAGCGGAAAGCCCGCAACCACGAGGTACGAGTGGTGAGGACTTGCAGCGAAAAGCCGGGACTGCAGCCGGCTAAAGATTGATAGCTGAAAGCCCCCATGTTTTTAACTACTGCTGCCCTAAAATGTACAATTGAATATTGCTGTTTACATGTACGTTGTGGTTGTTTACCTGCAGGGATTTACATATGGCATCTACATCAACAGTTACATCGAAGTTGAGGGTAACCTCGTCTGTGGCAAGCGGTACTTCGCCGGTGCTCCAGGTGGTTGGGTCGCTCCAGTTGCCAACTTTTACATTAAATACGGGCGGCCTGGGGCATACAATGCTGCTGCTATGTCCGCTTACAATGGTGGCGGTAAAGTTGCTGGCTGAACCCCGGGAGGCTGTAGTGGGCGCAAACGGGTAAAACTCCAGGCTGCTGCCCTGGGTAACCGCGGCTGTATCGCTGGATATGCAGGTAGAAAACCCGTCATCAAACTGCAGTATGCCAAAGTCAAAAGAATCATCCTGTTTGCGGTTCATGAAATTGCCGCCCAGCACATATTTGCCGGCCGCGTTTTTAGTGAGTTGCGGCCTGGTGTAAGCCAACTCCGGTCCTGCATCTGTAATAAACCTTTTTGATCGCAATACATTTCCGTTACCATCTACCACCAGCAGGTGGTTATCAAAATAACGGGAACCGAAAGAACCGGTAAGCCCCATAATAAGGTAATTGCCATTGCCGTAGTCTGTAATGCTGTACGCCAGGTCTGTAAGCCCTTCGCCAATGGTTTTGTGCCACACCAATGTGCCGTCTGATGCAAATTTGCAAAGCAGGTAATCACTTGCCCCGCCGCCGGCGCCTGCCGTTGAGCCCAGCATCAGGAAACCCTTGTCGGCTGTTTCAATAACATCCGCGGCTATATCATCTACCGTACTGCCCATTAGCTTTGACCACAGCAAATTGCCATTGGCATCTATGCGCAACAGGCAGGCATCGTTATCGTTAGAGCTTGTAAGCCCTGTAATAATAAAACCACCACTGGAAACTTCTTTAATAGAGCTGGCCACTACCAGGCCTATATTGCTTACGCCGTAGCTTTTTGTCCATGCAACGGTACCGTCGCTGTTCATTTTTACCACATACAGTTCTATGGTGGGGTTAGTAAACGAAAATTTAAGGGAAGCGCCTGCCAGTATATTGCTGCCATCTTTTGCCAGTATGCCGCAGGTAAAGGCTTCTGCCAACAGGCCCACATATTTTTGCCAGAGAATATTGCCTGTGTTATCGTACTTGGTAACATAGGCTTTTGTAAGCTGTGCGGTTAAATCGCCGCTAAGGTCCGCGTCTGTGCCCACGGTTAAAAAATTACCATCGCTGGTGGGCACTACCTGGTTCCAAACTTTGGGGCCGCTGGTAAAACGTTTGCTCCATTGAGGTGTGCCTGTAGCATCAACCTTTACAACAAAGGCCCTGCCACTGTCGGCAGGTTCGTCCACCGGGCTGGTAGTGCTTCCGCCGGCCAGCACATAACCGCCGTCAGTTGTTTGCATAATGCTGCGGCAATAGTTGGCCTGCTTTTGCTGGCTGCGTACCAATTTAAAGAAAGACTGGGCCTTTAAGTTGATGGTTAGTGATAGCAGAATAACGGTTAAGGCGTTGGCAAGAATAACCAGGTTAATACGGTTCTTTTTCATGCGGAATAACATCTTGTGTTAGAATTGGCGTTACCAGGAAATATTTAAAAATAGGTAATTAACCGGAAATACAAAGGGTAGCTGTAATTGGTTGCAGATAATTAATTTGAATGCAGGAACATTGGTTGTTGCCTGCCTTGATGTTACCTTTTTAGTATCATCCCGCAAAGGGGATTATTTAATTAGTGCCGCCTTCACCGGCATCTTTTAAAGCAGCCTTTATTTTTTGTTTTGACTGTTGCGGTAATTGATGGTGGGTATGTTCATGAAGCTGTTTTGCGTTACGGCGTACAAAGTTCAGTTGCTTTTCAAACAGCCTGCACATGTCGCATAAAGCCAGGTGTAACGCCAGTACCAGCCGCTCTTTAAACGTAAGCTGCCCTTCTTCTTTTTTGCCTAACAGGTAGGTGGCTTGCCTGCAACTTTTTCGCAATTTGCTCATCGTGGCTTTATTTTATGTGTAACCAGTTTTTCTCGAGGCAGGCACGTATATGCAGCTTGGCCCGGTGCAGAAGCACCCAGTAATTTTCCTTGGAGATGGAAAGCGTATCGCAGATTTCATCTGAACCAAGTTCTTCCAGGTATTTTAGTGCGAATACCCGCTGCTGGAATTCTTTAAGCTTACTTTTACACAGGTACAGTATTTTATAAAATTCTTTTCTTTCCATTGTGCCGTGATAATCAATAGGCCAGTTTTGGGGTCTTGTACTTTCTGTCCAATGGTCTGTTTGGTCAAAATATACATCTTCTTCCCCTGTGTTTAGCGGAACGGTAAATTTTGGCTGGCGCCTGTAATAGTCTGTGATTTTGTTCTTACAAATAACGTACAGCCAGGTTTTCTCAGAGGCAAGTTTATTGTAAGTGTCTCTTGCCTTCCAGGCGCTTAAAAAAGTTTCCTGTACAATATCTTCCGCCGCACCAGCGTTGGCTACCCTTGCCATTGCGTAAGTGTACAGTTTGTCTGCATAGTTGTCCACCCATTTGTCAGGCTGTAAAGAAAAGCTATCCTCCATATTTGCCAAAGCTAAATAATCTTTGGGTGCAGCAAAACCTGCCTCCCATGCTTACAGTACAAAACTGTACTGAACATTAAATACAGCGCTGCGGGTAAGGCCATCGGGGCGTACATCCCTGGTAATAAAGGGCGTGGCAGCTACAACTTCCAGTATATTACCATTGGTAAATTTTTTTGTGGCGGCAATGCCTGCATTTAGAGTTAAGCCCGCAGAGCCCTGTAGGGTTGTTCTTTTGCCAAAGCGGTCTTCGTAGCTGTCTTTGCCGGTATGATAGATAGCCAGCAGGTTGGGCTTTATACTAATGGATGCAGCAGCCAACTGTATATAATAGCCTAACCTGGCCAATACATCGCTCTTTCTGCGGAAGTTGTTGGTGGGTGCAAAACCATCGGCTTTCATGCCCATGAATTCATCCGGAAAGAAAGTGTTTTTGTTTCGCTGTATAACCGGTACCTGCAGGCCGCCGTTAATTTCCCATTTGTTGTTTATAATGTAGTTGATGCCTGCAATAAAATCCCAGGTGCCAATGCTGGCCTGGTAATCCAGCGGAAGGGGCTTACCCTGGTATTTGTTGTTGGAGCTGCTTAACGGCGCTTTAATGCCACCCAATAAATTTACCCTTGAGGTTGGCGTATTAACCGCGGCATAAGTGGAGAACACATAAATATCGCCCAGGTTAAAATTGGAGCCCAAAAACCCCGTAGCATAGGCCGCTGTAAGCTTGGTTTGCAGGGCCCATTTTTTACCCAGCCCCGTTTGATATTCGACATAAGGATTGATAATGCTGGTATTTTCCTGGCCAAGCCCATAGCCTGCGCCAATGTTAAGTTGCCTGCTGACTTTGCCGCCGGGGTGGGTGTTATTTTTAAGTACGCCAATACTGCAAAAGCCGGCATCGCTGCAACCTTGTGCACGGGCCTGCATGGCCCCGGTTGCCAGGAGCAAAATAAAGATTACATATTTCATACAATTGGTTTTTTATTTTCTTTCCGCATAGCCAAACAGGTGGTTGTATTGCTGGCAGTGTATAAGGGCGTATTTATAGTCAGCCACTGCCACACCGGCTGGAATATTATACAACTGGTTGCCGCTGGTTGATTTTAAGGAGCCCAGGTTTACAAAGTTTACCGGCTGTATCTCTTTGCTCAGGTACACTTTAAGGTCTGGACCGTTGGTAGAAGTAAAGTTTTCCAGCGATAGTTGGTATTTGCCGGCTGATTTGTAGATTTTGGCAGTGCCGGATACAACACCATACGGCCCGTTAACAAAGCTGCCGGAATCTTTAAGTATTGCGGTAGTGTCTGCATTCTCGTCCAGCGGGGTGGCTGGCGTACTTTCTTTTTTGCAAGCTGCTGCCAGCAGCAGGCATAAGGCAGCGGTTAATAAGTACTTCATAACTGGCTTTTGGCAGTAGATACGTAATAAAGGAGCAAACCTTACAGCCATCAAAGAATTTTTTGCGCCTTGCAACTGTAAGGTGGTTTAGATAACAGTTGTATATGTGTAAGGGATTGGTTTTGAGTAACAGTTGAAATTTGTGTTAACCCCGGCTTGTCATGATGATGGTGGTTACGTAAGGGTAACTCCGGCGAGTAAGGTAGGGTGCAGGTTTATATAATTGCAGTACAGGTACAGTTAATACAACAGTATCCTGATGCTGAAGGATGCTGGTTTTGCTGTTGCGCAAAGCGTTGGTGCACAAGAGTGCGACGCAACGGCAGCCTCATGCTTTTTCTACAGCCGGGCCCAAAAAAATGCCGCTGCATAAACGCTACATTCTTTCAGGTACCTGTATGCCCAGTAATTGCATGCCTTTGCTGAGCGTATAGGCGGTTAGCCTTGCCAACTGCAGGCGAAGGGTTTTCTTTTCGGGAGATTCGGCGTAAACAATCGAATGCTCACTTAGGAATGAATTAAAAATCTTAGCAAGGTTAAAAATATAAATAGCCAGTTTGGAGGGGTCGTGCTCGTTGCCGGCTTCATCCATAACAGCAGGAAACTGTTCCAGCCAGTTAATAACATCCTTTTCCAGCATCAGCAATGTATTTCCTGCGGTGCTGCCTGCAACAGCGTTGGCCGTTTCTTCTTTGCGCAGTATGCTTTTAATACGGGCATGCGTGTATTGTATAAAAGGGCCTGTAAAGCCATGAAAATCTATGCTTTCTTCCGGGTTAAATACCATGCGCTTTTTGGGGTCAACCCGTAGCAGAAAAAATTTCAGGGCACCCAGGCCAATGGTATTGTATAAGGCTTCAAGCTCCGCCGCATTAAAGTCTTTTACTTTTCCCAGTTCTTCTGTTTTTTGCCTTGAAATATTTATCATTTCATCCACCAGGTCGTCCGCGTCAACAACGGTGCCTTCGCGGCTTTTCATTTTGCCGGTAGGCAGCTCCACCATGCCATAGCTCAAGTGATAAATGCCATCGGCAGCGGGCAGTTGCAGCTTTTGCGCAATCAGCTTCAATACCTTAAAATGATAGTTCTGCTCATCACCCACCACGTATATGCTCTGGTCGCACCTGTATTCATCATATTTGTTTACTGCCAGGCCAATATCCTGCGTAATGTAAACAGCAGTGCCGTCTTTTCTGCGCACAATTTTTTCATCAAGGCCATCAGCGGTAAGGTCAATCCAAACGCTGCCATCTTCTTTTTGAAAGAACACACCTTTTGCCAGCCCGCTTTCTACAAGGTCCTTGCCAAGCAGGTAGGTGTTGCTTTCGTAATATACTTTGTCAAAATCAGTCCCTATTCTTTTGTAGGTCTCGTCAAAGCCTGCATATACCCAACTGTTCATTTGCTGCCAAAGTGCCATCACATCAGGCTGGCCTGCTTCCCAGTCAAGCAGCATTTGCTGTGCGGCTTTCATAATAGGGGCTTCTTTTTCGGCCTGTTCTTTTGTAAGTCCTTTGGTAATAAGTTCTTCTGTTTGCCGCTTATACTCGTCGTTAAACTTCACATAGTAGTCGCCCACAAAATGGTCTCCCTTTTGGCCGGTGGTTTGCGGGGTGGCGCCATTGGCAAACAACTGCCATGCAATCATGCTTTTGCAAATGTGAATGCCACGGTCGTTTACAATGCAGGTCTTAACAATGTCAAAGCCGTTGGCTTCCAGTATGGCGGCAATACTCCAGCCTAAAAAGTTATTGCGCAAATGGCCCAGGTGCAAGGGCTTATTGGTATTGGGAGAAGAGTATTCAACCATTACTTTCTGGCCGTTTTTGGGCTTGCGGCCAAAAGATGTGTTACTGTGTTGCTGCTGCAAAAAATTTATCCAGTAACTGTCTGTTACTGAGAGGTTGAGAAAACCCTTAATAACATTAAATGCGGAAAAAAGATGGCTTTCATGCTGCAAAAGATAGCCGCCCAGTTCATTACCCAATGCGTCCGGAGATTTTTTTAGTTGCTTTACAAAAGCAAACAGCACAATGGTGTACTCACCTTCAAACTCTGGTTTGGTGGCATTAACCAATATATCGGCTGGCTTTATATCCAGGTTATATAAACTATTAAAAGCTTTGGCGGCGGCTTCTCTTATTGTAACAGCAACACTCATCTTTCCTAATTTTTGGGATGGCAAAAATAATCAACTCCGCTTCCCGGCAAAATGTTAAGATAAAACGGCATTGTACGGTACACAGGTATCAGCAGCCCGGCATTAAAAACTTTAAAGGTTAACCAGGTCTTGGGCTGTATGTTTTAGCAGTAATGTTGGTTTGTTTTGTAAAGGTTTATATCATTTTTTTACCTCTCTTGTTTTTCAGGCGTTTCTCTTTGGTTGAATTGAACAGTACGAACAGCCATAGGCTTATAATGCACACAATAATAACCACGGCTTTAAAGGATTCGAAATATTTCATCAAATACAATTAAAAAAGTAACCAATCAGTTTATCTCACTATGGTTTCCGGGATAATGAAGCGAGGTTTGGCAAACAGATATTGGGTAGAATTCCAGAAGCGGAATATGAAGGTATAAATTTTATTTAACCTCCATAATTTTTTCTTTCGGTTATATGCTTGTTGTTTAAGTGTTATTCTTTTTTGCTGCTGCAGGCTCGTAATAGTACCAACCTTTTACAGCAAACACCATTTAAGGCGCATGTTCTAAGTACGCAACTATGATACCAGTTTTTAAAGATTCGCTGTCTGCCGGTAAAGTATAACAGCCTGCTTTTGTTTAAAAAGGTAAAAAATGCACGCCGCAACGCCATGCCGTAAAGGAATATTTTCAGGGGGTGCCCCCAAGCTGCGCAAGGGGTCGGGCTTTCCGCTATTACTCCGCCACAGGGCTCTGCTGCAAAGGCTTCAGCGGGGTAACCGCTGCAATCCCTCACCCGCCGGTGCAACACGCTACGGTTTATGTGGCCAGGTGTGTACCACAAAGCGCCCTCATATGTTGTAAAAACTCAGGAAACAAATAAAACCGTAAAAAAAGTTTTGCACAACTAAAATAATTAGTATTTTGCGGCTAAATCAGTTAGTTTATGAGTTATGCCGGAAAAAACCTTCGATACCTGCGTAAACTTCGTGGATGGACGCAGGAAGAATTTGCCAACAAGCTAAAAATAAAACGTTCTCTTGTAGGTGCTTACGAAGAGGAGAGGGCCGAGCCCCGCCTTGATGTGCTTGAATTTATCTGCAGCATGTTTAAGCTAAGTCTTGACGAATTGTTATTGAAAGACCTCAGTGCATCAAAAACCGGCGGCAGTTATCTCGATAAACGCAGGCAGTTAAAAATGGCTTCAGACGCACAGGTAATACATCTTGTGCCGGTAAAAGCCGCGGCAGGTTATCTTGCCGGCTATGCAGACCCGGAATTTATTGACGAGCTAAATACCTTTACCCTGCCCATGCTTGCCCCCGGCCAATACCGCGCCTTTGAAATTGTTGGGGACAGTATGCTGCCCACCCCCAGCGGCAGTGTGATAGTGGGCGAGAAAGTGGATACGGTGGAAGAAGTGAAATCCAACAATACTTACGTGGTTATTTCCAAGAACGAAGGCATTGTTTATAAAAGGGTACTACGCAACAATAAGGTTAGGAACAAGGTAACGCTTGTAAGCGATAATCCCCAGTTTGAGCCATACCAGGTAAATACAGATGATATACTTGAAATGTGGAAAGCGCAAATGATACTTACCAAGGCCAATACCCTGCAACGGTGGGATGTAAATCAACTGGCACATCTCGTAACCGATCTGCAGGAGCAGGTAACCAGCCTTAAGCGCAAAATGAACTAACGTAAAAATACTTCACTGCAATTATTGCATACTTTAGCTATAAATGCTCACGGCACTCCTGAAGGTATTGCAATGCGCATCTGCTACGGTTTTTACATCCGGTGAATAACCACCGCCCATTGCTACTGTTACTGGTATGCTGTGTTGCCTGAGTGTATTAAACACAAATTCATCTCTTAACCGGCAGCCATCCACTGTTACCTGCAGTTTCCCAAACCGGTCTGTTTCCAGTATATCAACACCGGAAAGGTAAAAAGCAAAGTCTGGGTTTACTTTATCAATTAAAGCCGGTAATGTGTTATACAGCAGTTGCAGGTAAGTTGCAGTGTCGGTACCATCCTGCAGCGGGATATCCAGGTCGCTTTTTTCTTTGTGAAAAGGGTAGTTGTGGGCGCCATGCATGCTGAAAGTAAAAACCCTGTCATCGTTTTCAAAAATTTTAGCGGTACCGTTGCCCTGGTGTACATCAAGGTCAATAATAATTATTTGCCGGGCTTGTTTTTGGTGCAGTAAATAATTGGCAGCCACCGCCATATCATTCAGCAGGCAAAAACCTTCGCCGCGGTTGGCATAAGCATGATGGGTTCCTCCTGCAACGTTCAGGGCTACGCCAAACTGTTGGGCATAGCTGCAACAATCAATAGTTCCTTGGGTAATTACCAGTTCCCGTTGTGTAAGCCGTGGTGATTGCGGAAAACCTATCTTGCGTTGCTCCGATGGGCTTAACTGCTGGTTTAGCAGTTTGTCAAGGTATTCTTTCTCATGTGTTAACAAAACCACTTCTTCGCGGCATACTGCCGGCGAAAATAAATTGGTTTCATTAATTGTTCCTTCATGCAATAACTGCCCGGCAATCAATTCATACTTCAGCATGGGAAAACGGTGGCCTTCCGGTAAAGGGTGTGCGTATAACTGGTTGTAAGCTATTTTTACCATGCGGATGTTTTATTGCACTTACTAAACAACTACAGGGGCATAATGTTGCCATTCACTATGGCAAACACATTTTCATTTTCTTTACGCCTTATCATGTACATGCCTGTAAAGGCGCTAAAAGCGGGCAATACCGCATGTGAAGCTGTAAAATAAAAGCAGGGAAAGCTTAGTGCCTGCCTGCTGCCCCCTCTTACTGTAATACCGGGGTGAATATGCCCGCAGAAATAATAACTATCTTTTCCGGTATTTTTTTCGCAGAGTACGGGGTCGTGCACAAAGGAAAATTGCTGTACCTGCAGCATTTCATCAGTAACGTGTATGCCGGCAGCAGCGTAATACACATCCTGCAGTATATCATGGTTGCCCTTTACCAGGTGGATGGAAAGCTGCGATACATCCGTGCGCCAGCGGCTGAACAAATCCACCTCTTTATTGGCTTTGCTGTGAAACATGTCACCAACAATAATCAATTGTTCAGCCTTGTAGTGCTGGATGATGGAGAAAAGGCGGTGAAGGTCATCCTTGTACACATTCTGTGGCACAGCAATGCCGCTTTTCCTGAAATGCCCGGTCTTGCCCAGGTGAAGGTCGCTTACAATTAAAGCCTGTTGCTCTTCCCAATAGATGGCCCGCTGCGGCAACAACCAAAATGCGTTGTTATGAATATTGTGCTTAACCGGTAAAAACATAAGGGCTGCAAATATAAATTTGATTATGGCAGTATGCTGCCATTATTATTTAATTTCATCCCAATAATTTTATAGCATGGTTAAGAAAAAACTTGTGGTGTTAACGGGTGCAGGCATTAGTGCAGAAAGCGGCCTTAAAACCTTTCGCGATAGTGATGGCCTTTGGGAAGGATATGATATAGAAGATGTAGCAACGCCCCGTGGCTGGCGCAAAAATCCGCAATTGGTGCTGGATTTTTACAATTACCGCAGGAAAGAAGTTGCCAAAGCGCAGCCCAATGCAGCGCATGTTGGACTTGCAGCATTGCAGGATGATTTTGATGTGAAGATAATAACCCAAAATATAGATGACCTGCATGAAAGGGCAGGCAGCAAGAGCATACTGCACCTGCATGGCGAAATTTTTAAGATGCGCAGCGAGATTGATGAAGAGCGCCTGTATGATATAAGGGATGATATAAAGCTTGGCGATACCGCAGAGGACGGCGGACAGTTACGCCCGGCCATCGTTTGGTTTGAGGAGGCTGTGCCGATGATTGAACCAGCCGCCGAACTTGCGGCCGCCGCAGACATATTCGTGGTGGTGGGCACATCGCTGGTGGTTTATCCGGCCGCAGGCCTGGTAAATTATGCACCACGGCATTGCCCTAAATTTATTGTTGACAAAAAAATACCCTACAATTCATCCTTCTATAATGTTACCAGCATAGAGAAGCCTGCAACGGAGGGTGTTGCTGAATTAAGGGAACTACTAAAGAAATTCCTGTAAATATTATTCCTTTTCCCCGCCGTGTGCACCATAAAAGATAACCCAGGTAGCAAAGTCGGCGGTAAAGTTTTCAAAGCGGTGCTCAACGCCGGCAGGCACAAACAATACATCGCCGGTTTTGCAGGGCACAGTTTGGCCGGCGCGGAAGAAAGTGCCGGAACCGCTTGCTATCACATATAACTCATCCTGCTTGTGAGGCGTTTGCAGGTCAACTTTATCTGGGGCGTAATACTCCACGCTCATCGTGCCATTTTGCATTACGGTTGTAAACCGGTGTCCTGTTTCCCGGGATAATTGGGCTGCCGCTTCTTCGATAGTTACTGTGAAGTTTTTCATGCATGTTGGTTTAAGAATAGCGAAACTGTGTACGCTGGTTATCTGTTGTGCAGTATGACAAAGCCGGGAAGATGATTGCTGCATAGCGGATAACGAGTATCCCGCAATGCTGCGGGCCAATGTCATTAAGTTAAGCTGTCAGCCTGAGCCTGTCGAAGGCGGATTAGTGAAAAATGACTTGTATAACCGGTTTCGACAAGCTCAACCTGACATTCGTTTCCTTAACTTAATGAGATTGTGCTGTGGGATGCAGAATCAGTTGTTGCGTAAAGCGGTAGAGCACAAGAGTGCGACGCAAGGGACGCCTCATAGATGTACCCAAAGCCGGGCTCATAAAAATTTCTTTTCAGCCAACGGGGCCTCAGTCTTCATACTCTATAAACAATATGTCGTGCAGGGCCAGTTCCTGCAGAACGGGTTCGTAAATGGATGGAGCGGTAGGAATGTGCAACCCGGTAGCCGTAATGATGCCCTGCAAAATAAGTTTTGCCGCGATGCCAAGGGGCAGCCCTACCGTTTTGGCCATAGCCGTATGCACCGCGTTTTTACCCTTAACTACAAGGCTGCTACGCAGGCTTCTGGGTGTGTTGTGCAGCAGGTATTCAAATTCATGCAGCATAACAATCATGTCTTTATCGTGCGGCTGCAATGCCAGTTTTGTTTCCAGTATAAACTGCATAACATCCGCCGCGCTGCACAAGCCTTTATTAATAAGGGTTTCATCGTTCATGCCCAGGAACATCAATTGCTCCATAACCAATTTAGTAGTGTACATGTGCGCCGCCGCAGCTTCTGATGCGGTATTTTTTACATCTTCCAGCGTAAGGTTGCAAAGGTTGCCTTTTTCATCTACCACCATCATTTCCTTACGTACTTCTTCATCCTCGCTAAGGGCTATTTCCATTAACCGCTCTAAAGAGTGCATCAGCAGTTTTGTGGTTTTAAGTGTGCCTGCCAGCATATCACGAAACCATTCGGCAAAACCATTGTTTTCAAAATGAGTTTTAAAAAATGTTTTGAGGGGCATGCCATCCGTATCATATACTTTTTCTTCACTGGTTAAATGCAGGTCAACTACATTCTTCCATCCAAAACAAAATTCGGGGTGTCGCAAAGTGGTACGTATAAAAGTTGATGCCTGCTGCAGGCCGTACAGCGGTATATAGCTTAAAGAATCTCTGTTGGGATAAAATGAGTAACTTCTTAACCCCGGCACATCTACCCGGTTGGTAAAGTCGAAAAGCTGCTGGTATGTTTTGGTGGTTTCTATACCGTTCTCTTTATATCGGGCGCCGGCTTTGCCTGCCAGAACAATGTTCCTGGGGTTCCAGCTAACCTTATAACGCCAGGGGTTGTCATCGCTTTCCGGTGCGGTTAAACCGCCGCAGTGTGATTTAAACGAGGTTATTACGCCGCCCTGCTGCTTAATCTTATTAACCAGTTGCATGGCGCTCATGTGGTCAATGCCGGGGTCAAGCCCCATTTCGCATAAGAAGAGCAGGTTTTTCTGCTTAATCTCTGCGGCCAGTTTTTGCATGTTCTCATCCACGTAAGAAGCTGTGAGGAAATGTTTGTTAAACTGCAGGCAATCTGCTGCTAACAGGTGGTGCAATACCGGCGGCATAAGGGAAATTACAAGGTCTGCCTGTTGCACCAGGGCCCTGCGTTCTGCCTCATTGCCAATGTTTACTTCAACCGCTTTAGCGCCAGGCTGGTTGCCGGTTTTTTCTTTAGCAGCCTGCAGGTTACTGTCTGCCACCACCAGCGCCCAACCCTGTTCTTCAATGGTTTTCTTCAGGTAGTCTATCAACACCGTGGCAGATTTGCCTGCACCAAAAACAAGTATGGATTTCATTGCTGTTATCAACTTTAATCATAAGAAATTTATCGCCATGCCTGCTGCATTGCAACAAAAGAAAATTCCCTTGAAATTTATGCCATGTAAGTTAATTGGTTTCTAAGATAAGTTTTTATAACAGGTAATAAAACCACCTTTAACCTGTGGGCTGCAGCGTGGGCGTTAAGAAAAAACAGGGTTTGCCCCCAAGCTATCGCAAGGGGTCGGGCAGAACTGCGTTCGCAACCTTCGTCAAAGCAACATTTAGTTGCTTTTCCTCGCTTGTGCTATTACTCCGGCACAAAAGCCCTGCTGCGATGGCTTCACCGGGGTAACCGCTTCAATCCCTCACCCGGCGGTTATACCTGTTGCTGCTTTTGCAGGGCTGCTTTCAGGGCAGTCAAAGCCCTGCTTTTCCGCTGGCCAAAAGCCTGGTGATAGTGGCCGTTGCCGGCACGGCTATTAGCTGTTATGGCCAACTTTCCCTATTTTGCCTTCAAAATACCCTTAAGTGAACAGGTACGATAATTTGATACACGATTTTTTGCTGGCTAACAAAGCTGTTTCGCTGGAGAAGGTGGGTGACTTTACGGTTACCGGCGAACCCTTTGTAAGCGATGCCAATACTTTTACCAGCGTTCCTAAAATAGATTTTGTTTACAATAAAAAAGCCGAAACAACACCGGCCTTGATTGATTATATAGCGGATAACCTGCGCAAGCCCAAGCCGCTGGTAGCAGCCGATATAGAATCTTACCTGATTGAAACAAAGCAATGGATTAATATAAGCAAATCTTATATGCTTGAAGGGCTTGGTGAGCTGGTGCTGGATAACAACAACCAGCTATCCTTTAAGCAGCAGGTACGCAGTGCGGCAAAAGAAGAAGAGAGCAGGCGCCGGTATAAGGCAGAAAGGGCTGAAAGCCAGGCCGGCAGCCGCAGCCAAAAACGCGGGGGTGTTTTTGCCCTGGCTGTAATTATTATACTGCTAATACTTGCCGGCGCCGGATGGGGTGTTTACAGCATGTTTTTTAGCAAAGGCAAAACAGTTGACACCGACAATGCTTTGCCATCTGTAACGCCGGATTCGGCCGTAACATCGCCTCCATTGCACGATACGCTGCCCAGGGCAGACAGCGCTATACAACCTGACAGCGTTAGCCTTAAGCCTGCTGCAGGTACCGCCCGTTATAAGTTTATTTACGATGTAACCCTTAACAGGCAAAGCGCCGTAACCCGCACAGAGGCGTTGCTGGCTGCCGGCAGCAATGCAGCGTTTGACAGCCTGGTAAACGGCACAGCTATCCGGTACAGGCTATATATTGATACGACCATTCAATTGTCAGATACCTCCCGTGTGCGGGATTCGCTGGGGGCGAGGCTAAAAACAAGGATAATGATGAGAAAATTTTAGCAATCAGTAGAGTGGGTTTCACATCATATATCCCACATCGTACATCCCACATCGTAACATGAACTACGTTATTACACATACCACCGAATACAACTACAGGGAGCCGGTTAGTTTTTGCCACAACATTGCCAGGCTGGCGCCACGTAATACCATGCGGCAAACCAAGCAGGGCTTTGGTATAAAAATATCGCCACAGCCGGAAGTGATTAACCACTACGATGATTTTTTTGGCAACCATGTTACTTATTTTGCCGTACAGAGGGAGCACCGTAAACTCAGCATAACTGTATCTTCTGAAGTTAGCATACATAGCAACAGCAACTACGAAATTGACCTGTTTCGCAACACCTCCTGGGAGGAAGCATTAACACAGATGAACGAAGCGAGGCCCGAGCTTTTTGAGCCCCGGCAGTTTATTGCGGATACTGCGTTTACTACCCCCGATGCAGAGATTGCCGCCTATGCCATGCGTTCCTTTACGGCCGGGCGCCCGCTGTTTGAAGCAGCGCAGGATTTAATGCGCCGCATTCACCACGATTTTGAATTTAAACCAGGCTTTACCATTATCGCCACACCTTTAACCGTTGTAATGCGGGAACGCAAAGGTGTTTGCCAGGATTTTGCCCACCTGGCCATCGCCTGCATAAGGGCTATGGGTTTACCAGCCCGTTACATGAGCGGCTATATTGAAACACTGCCACCCGAAGGCAAAGAAAAACTTACCGGTGTAGATGCTTCTCATGCCTGGTTTGCCGTGTACATTCCGGGGATGGGCTGGGCAGAGTTCGACCCCACCAACAACCAGGTGCCCGGCGACCAGCACATTACCATTGGCTGGGGCAGGGATTACGGTGATATAGCGCCCCTGAAAGGCGTACTCTTCAGCAGCAGCAGCCAGCAATTGAAAGTGCAGGTAGATATAAGAAGGGTATAGAGGCAGGCACCGGTTTAAGTACATGTACAGAGCGGTAATGTTTAGCCGGCTTTGGGCACGGTGTTTATGCTGCGCATAAAAAGATGATTTTTATTTGGGGCTCTCAGCAGTAGATACCCTGGCCGGTACTGTTGTCCGGGCTATCCGCTGCAAGTCCTCACCACCTGTGCTAAGGCTCCGGTGGTTGCGGGCTTTCCGCTTCTATCCCGCAGCCCAATGTCATTAAGTTAAGCCCCATCGGGGCTTCCTGTTTGTAGAAACAAAATCATTTAGATGCACGGATGCCACGGAGTGGCTACCCAATCGTTGCTTAAGGGTAGCCGCTATGCGGCATAATTCCCTTGTTGTATGCTATTTCTACAAACATGTAGCACCTATGGCGCAAAGAACAAAGTCTTTCTTCATTAACTTAATGACGTTGTTCCGCAGCCATCAGGCTATTGGAATGTTATTCAGCAGGGCCCCGGTTGAACATCATTTGAAGGCCACAACAGAATAATATGAATGGTTTGTTACATAGCAAGGTATAAACAGCAGGTACTTCGTAAATCGTACTTATAACAACCTGCCTGTAAATAACCCACCTGCTACACCAAGGTACTTCGTACTTCGTAAATCGTACTTTTAACAGCCTGCGTGCAAATCACCCACCTGCTACACCAAGTACTTCGTACTTACTAAATGTCATATTTATTCAGCCTCCGGTACAGTGCTGTGCGGGTAAGGCCCAGTTCTTTTGCAGCTTTGGTAATGTTACCATTGTGCTTTTCAATCACCTTTAAAATAGTGTTGCGTTCAATGGCGCTCAGGTTCAGGTCCTCCACGCTAACCACTTCTTCCTGGCGTGGCGCTTCAATAGGAGAGAAAATAAGGTCGCGGGCCTGCAGTTCATCGCCTTCAGCCATAATAACGGCACGCTCTATGGTGTATTGCAGTTCCCGCACATTGCCCGGAAAATGGTAGGTTTTTAGTTTTTCCAGCGCTGTGTATGATAACCCGATATCCGGCTTCATATACTTGGCGGTATAAATTTTTACAAAATGCTTGGCCAGCATGCCGATATCGTCACCACGGCGGCGTAATGGGGGCACAGTTATCTCCACGGTATTAATGCGGTAAACAAGGTCTTTCCTGAATTTGTTTTCATTAGCCAGTTCGCTCATGGGTACGTTGGTGGCACAAATAAGGCGTATATCTACCGGTATGGCTTCGTTAGAGCCCAGTTTTGTTATATGGCGGTTTTGCAATACGGTTAGCAGTTTGGCCTGCTGGCGTAAGGATATATTGCCAATTTCATCCAGGAACAAAGTGCCGCCGCTGGCGGTTTCAAAACGGCCGATCCTGTCTTCCCGGGCGTCTGTAAAAGCGCCCTTTTTGTGGCCGAATAGTTCACTTTCAAAAAGGCTGTCTGTTAAAGCGCCCACGTCCACTTTTACAAAAGACTTTTTAGCCCGCAGGGAAAACTGGTGTATGGCTTTGGCAATAAGGTCTTTACCGGTGCCGTTTTCACCCAGTATCAGTATATTGGCATCGGTGGGGGCAATCTTTTCAATTTTATAGAATATATCCTGCATTACTTCGCTCTGGCCCAGCAGTTCGCTGCCGATGATGTTGTCCTGCGTTACTTTGGGCGTATTGGCTTTGCCGGATTCACGTTTTTTCAAAGCGTCTTTAATGGTGTCAATCAGCCTTTCGTTATGCCAGGGTTTAACCACAAAGTCGGCCGCGCCTTCCTTCAGGGAGCGTACAGCCAGGTCTATATCGCCGTAAGCCGTAATCATGATCACCGCAGCATCAGAGCCCAGCTCTTTTATTTTGCGCAGCCAGAAAATGCCCTCGTTGCCGGTATTGATGGAACTGTTGAAGTTCATATCCAGCAGAATTACATCGTAGCGCTGCCTGCTTAACAGGCTGCGTATGTTTTCGGGATTTTTTTCGGTAGTAATGTCTTTAGCCTCTGTTTTCATCAGCAGGCGAACCGCGGTAAGTACGTCGGTATCATCGTCTATAACCAGTACGCTGGCGTTCTTTAAGTTCATGTTCTATTACCTGTATTTTAGTCTGATTTATCTGGTTTCCCTGGAAATAATCAGGGAATATAATACTTTAATACCAAGCTGTTTTCCCCCCTTCAAAATAAATCCGTTGCCCGGGCAACCTTAATTAAAACCCGGGCTGCATTGCTGCGCAGCATTACCGGAAGTACAAGAGTGCGACGCAAGGGACGCCTCATAGAAATCCTGCTGCCGGGCCCATAAAACTTCTTTGGCTGCACTTCTTTTTGTTCGGTTTTTTACAGGTTACCTTCACATTTGCTTCATTGGCAACTCACTATACACCATTCACGTACCAAACCGTAAAACGTTGGTAAATAAAGCACTTTATTTTGCCTGTTCTGGTATAGTGTATCAAAAGCGGACAGTTTGTGTTCGCTTTGGTACAGTTTTTAGCCCCAAAAATTTCATAACTGATTGCTATTCAATTGCCGCACCTGTTGGCACAGCTTTCATATATTGTTTAGTGCTGATGATTTTTCTCATGTGACTATGACCTTGTGTTTCTACACCGGGTGCTTATTAAAAAAACAAACAAGAAAGATACAATTACAATGGACAGAGTTATTCAAAAGAAAAAATGGACCACGAAAAAGTTGTTGACGATTGGCGGTATTGTGGCGCTGGTGGCTTTGCTGGTAAGCAGTTATTATTTTACTTCCGGCAAATCCAGGTTGAATGTGGATACAGAACGTATTACGGTAAGCGAGGTTAAAAAAGGCGTGTTCCAGGAATCTATACCCGTTAACGGTGTTGTGCTGCCACTTACCACTATTTACCTGGATGCCCAGGAAGGCGGCAGGGTTGAAGAGAAGTATGTAGAAGACGGCGCGATTATGAAAAAAGACCAGCCTATTTTGCGCCTGAGCAATACAGACCTTGAACTGAGCCTGGTAAACCAGGAAACATCTGTATATAACCTGCTTACGCAAATGCAGATTTCCCGCAATGCGGCCCAGCAAAATACCGTAAGCCGTTTAAACCAGATGGCAGAAGCCAACAGCTCTTACAATGAGGCAGAACGCCTTTACAAACTGAATAAGAGCCTGTATGAGAAAAAAGCTATTGGTGAACAGGAATTCAGGAAATCTGAAATAGATTACAACTACCAGAGGGAAAAAAAGAAACTCTCTGAAAGGATACTGGTACAGGACTCTGTTAGCACAGAGCAGCAGATGGATCAGGCCAAACAAAGCTACCAGGGCTCTCAGAATGCGCTGAATGTAATGCGTAAAAAAGTGGGCGACCTTATTGTTAGGGCGCCGGTGGACGGACAATTAACATCTCTTGACGCTGAAATTGGCGAAAACAAAAACAAGGGCCAGCGCCTGGGCCAGTTGGATGTGCTGGGCGGCTTTAAAGTAAGGGTAGATGTAGACGAACATTATATTTCAAGGATTTACACTGGCTTAAAAGGCACTTTTAGCTTCGCCGATTCATCGTACCAGCTTGAAATTAAAAAAGTGTACACGCAGGTTACCAATGGCCGTTTCCAGGTTGATATGGAGTTTACAGGCAAAGTGCCCAAAGGCATACGCCGTGGCCAAACCCTGCAAATAGTATTGGCATTGAGCGATGCAAGACAAAGCCTGCTGTTGCCCAAGGGAGGTTTTTACCAGCAAACCGGCGGTAACTGGATATTTAAAGTAAAAGAAGATGGCTCTACCGCATATAAAGTAAACATTCAGTTAGGCAACCAGAACACAGATTACTACGAAGTGCTGCAGGGCCTTGAACCGGGCGATAAAGTAGTAACCAGCAGCTACGAAAACTATGGCACCATGGAAGAGCTGGTATTGAAAAAGCAGTGACGGTGAAGAAAGTCAAAGAGTCAAAAAGTCAAGAAGTCAGAAAGTCAAGAAGTCAAAGAGTCAATAGTCAGGAAGTGAGGGAGTCAAAAGTGTTAATAAAAGTGTAACTAATCATCAACCAAAACGTATAATAATCTCAAATTCACAATCATGATAAAAATTACAGACCTCGAAAAAGTTTACCGCACCGAAGAAGTAGAAACGGTAGCCCTTAATAAACTCTCCATAGAAGTAAAGGAAGGCGAATTTGTGGCTATCATGGGGCCTTCCGGCTGTGGCAAATCAACCCTGCTGAACATTCTTGGTCTGCTGGACGACCCCGATGCTGGCAGCTTTATCTTCAACAAAATTGAAGTAGCCAACTTTAACGAACGCAAACGTGCCGACCTGCGCAAACACAACATTGGCTTCGTGTTCCAGAGCTTTAACCTGATTGATGAATTAACAGTTTTTGAAAACGTAGAGCTGCCCCTGATTTACACCGGTGTAAAAAGCGCCGATAGAAAAAAGCGTGTGGAGGAAGTACTGGATAAAGTACAGATTATGCACCGACGCAACCACTACCCGCAACAGCTATCCGGTGGCCAGCAACAGCGTGTTGCCGTTGCCCGTGCCGTGGTAAACAAGCCCAAACTAATACTGGCGGATGAGCCCACCGGTAACCTGGACAGCCACAACGGTAACGAAGTAATGGAACTGATGACCGAATTGAACGAACAGGGTACCACCATCGTAATGGTTACCCACAGCGAACATGATGCACGTTACAGCCACCGTATTATACGCATGCTGGATGGGCAGACTGTTACAGAAAATATCCTTGTATAACAGCGCTTCTGCCAAAAGGCAGAAACAATAAAACATATTGTATGAAACCTGTACAACATACCCCCGCCGCCACCGAAGAAGCTTCAGTTAAAAAAAGCGCTTTTGTAAATATTGTATGCGCACTTGCGGTAATTGCGGTAGTGCTGGCGCTGTATGTTGTTAATGCCCACAGCGGCAAAAAAAGCACAGTAAATAAATCTGATACATTACGTACGGCAGGCATGGTTGCCAACGGCAGTTCTGATGTAGAGGAAGGCTGGTCATCCAAGCCGCGGTCTTTAAGATTAATACATTTTATGCAATAAACAATTAAGCATGCCCAAGGCATGCTTAATTGTTTTACAGTTTATGGGCCGGGCAGAAGAACAGGCATGAGGCTTTGGTTGTGTCACTCACTTGTACGCCTTGTTCGCTGCGCAGCTTTTCCCGCAGGGTAGATTAATTTCTGTAGCCGCAGGCTACAGAAATTTTGCATGGTAACTACCGATAATACTCCACCCGGCAATGCCGGCAATTTTACTTGTATTCTATAATACCCAAGATTGACCATTACATTGTCTTTTGCATACAGTAACCAATTTTAACCTACAGCAATGTTTAAAACCAACTTACGCTTTACCTGGCGCAACCTGCTAAAAAATAAAACCTATTCAGCCATTAACATCATTGGCCTGGCGGTTAGCCTGGCCGCCTGCATATTGCTGCTGCTATGGGTGCAGGATGAGTTGAGTTTTGACAGGTTTCATAGCAACAGTAACAACATTTACCGCCTGGCGGCCTCTTTTAAGCAGGAAGGAAAAGATAATGTTTGGAGCGGCACGCCAGCCCCGGTAGCCACCTTTGCCAGGAAGGAACTGCCTGAAGTAGCCAATACATGCCGCGTTACGGATAACTGGAGTATATCGCTGCTGGAATACAAAGGCAAAAAGTATTTCAATAACCGCTGTGGTTTGGCCGATGCCACTTTCTTTACCATGTTTAATTTTCCGCTGGTAAAAGGTAATGCCCGGCAACCTTTTACAGATGACCGTTCTGTTATACTTTCTGAAACCACCGCTAAGAAATTTTTTGGAGAAGAAGACCCTATCGGCAAAATCTTAAATGCAGATGACAAGAATGCATATCACGTTACCGGTGTAATGAAAGATATGCCGTTTAATTCCAGCATACGGTACGACATTATTTTCGATTTCACGGTTCTTAAACGGGACTACACTGGTAATGACTACTGGAAGTCGCTTGATGAAGATTGGGGCAACTACAACTACAGTACTTTCCTGTTGTTGGCGCCGGGTGCAGATAGCAAAAAAGTCGGGCAAAAGTTAGCCAATATACACCGCCGCAACCAGGATGGCGAATTTACTAAAAACCTCACTTATATTCCTTTGCCCCTAAGCAAAGTGCATCTCTATACGCCGGAGGGAAAGGATGATGGCATCACTATAGTAAAGGTGTTTATTATTGTCGCCGCTATTATATTGCTTATTGCCTGCATTAACTATGTTAACCTGGTTACCGCCAGGGCTATTAAGCGTGCCAAAGAAATAAGCCTGCGAAAAATTATCGGCGCCAATAAAGGAGGGTTGTTCTGGCAGTTTCTGCACGAAGCGTTAATGATATTTCTTATTGCCATGCTGGTGGCTACGGCGCTTATATACCTGGTTATGCCGCTGTACAATGAAATAGCGGGCAAGCGCATTGTCTTCAACCCCCTGCAGGGCAATGTATTGTTGGTGTATGGCATAACGCTGCTGGCAACCATGCTGCTGGCCGGCATATACCCGGCGCTTAGCCTGTCATCCTTTAAGCCGCTGGAAGCTATGAAAGGCAAGCTTAGCGGGCTTGGCAGCAAAGTAGCTTTCCGTAAAGTGCTGGTGGTAGTACAGTTTAGTTTTTCCATCATGCTTATCGTTGGCACCATCATCATTGGCAACCAGTTAAAATATATAAGGCAAAAGAACCTTGGCTATAACAAAGAAAACCTGCTTTACTTTGGCATGCGCAACATAACAGAACACTACGATGCAGCTAAAGCAGAACTATTAAAGCAGCCGGGCGTAGTAGCGGTAACAGCTTCCGGCGCAGATATTATGAATGCATGGAGCAGTACCGGCGATGCTGACTGGGATGGCAAAACAGCGGCACAGCAAACCTTTGTTATCAACCAGATTTCCGCTGAGCGTAATTTTCTTGATGTAATGAATTTGCAGATAGTGCAGGGCAAGGGTTTTAGCGGCACACCCGCCGACAGCACCAACTATTTGCTGAATGAAACCGCAATTAAGGTGATGAGCATCAAAGACCCGGTAGGAAAGCGGTTTACCTTTCACGATAAAAAAGGGGTAATTGCAGGCGTGGTAAAAGATTTTCATTTTCAAAACCTGCACAGGCAAATAGAGCCTGCTATCATTTATTTTAGCCCCTGGCGCTGGCGTATGTATGTTAAAACAACTGCTAAAGATGCATCTAAAGCTGTGGCCGCCGTTGAAAAAATATGGAAGCAATACAACCCCGATTACCCCCTGGAATACCAGTTTCTGGATGATGCTTTTGATACCAACTACCGCTCAGACATAAGGGTAGGCAAACTCTTTAACTGCTTTGCCATCATTACCATTCTCATCTCCTGCCTTGGTTTGTTTGGCCTGGTTACTTACACCGCGGAAACAAGAATAAAAGAAATAGGTGTACGCAAAGTGCTGGGGGCCAGTGTACCCGGTATAGTAAGCATGCTGTCCAAAGACTTTCTTAAGCTGGTGGGTATCTCCATTGTTATAGCTTTTCCCGTTGCCTGGTGGGCCCTAAGCAAAATGCTGGAAAGTTATCCTTACCGCACGGCTATTAGCTGGTGGGTATTTGCCCTGGCAGGCTTTATTACACTGGCCATAGCGTTGGTAACCATCAGCTTCCAGGCTATAAAAGCAGCGCTTGCCAATCCCGTTAAAAGCCTGCGCAGCGAGTAAGTAACCCGGTAACGAGGTTGTTATACAGTCAGGAACATTGGGTTAAAGGTAGTAAGATAAATTAGCGGAGAGGTTATCCATAAATTCTGCGTATCGTTTTTCTTTTTATACGAGTAATATTAATTTTGATAGAGTTGTGTCAGGAATAAACAATAATAAAATTACTATGGTAATTGAAGAATTTTTATTGGACCGTGCGGAGAAGAAGGGTTTAGCCAAAGGGCTTGAACAAGGACTTGAAGAAGCCAAAACAACCGTTGTTAAAAACTTACTTTCTGCAGATAGGTTTACCATTGCCGAAATAGCTGGATTTGCAGGTGTGACAGAAGCTTTTGTACGAAAAGTAAAAAAGCAAAACGTATAACATTTGCAATACGTTTTGCTTTTTAGATAAAACCTGTATTTCTTTAGTCTGCAGGATAGCCTACGTTCAGCAAGCCCTCACAGCTTACGGTTGCCTTTTTGTGGTGGCTTTCAAAAGCAAGTTCAATAAGCCTTACTGTATTATAACCATGCTCCGGCTTTTCCCGCAGGGGGGCGCCATTGCGAATGGTTTGGTAAAGGTTCTCATGGTAGTTGCCATAGTTGCCCGCAAGCGATGGGTATTTCTCTTTAATAATTTTGCCGTCTATCTCTGTGTGCAACAGGCCGTATGTTTCTTCGGGTTCTTTACCCCAGTTTTTGCCTTGCGGCAATTCACCGGCTTTTAACAGCACTTCCTGTGGATCTTCTCCGTATTTAATGAAGGAGCCTTTATCGCCATGTATCATGTAATGCGGCCCTTTTTCACGTACCAGCATACTGCCCTTTAGCAATACCCGCATATAGCCATAATCAAAACGAACATCAAAATAATCATCCACACGGGCATGCGGCCGTATCATGCGTATGTCTGCGGTAACATTTTGCGGCAGGCCAAAAAAATACAGGGCCTGGTCAATAAGGTGGGCGCCCAGGTCGTAAAAGATGCCGCTGCCGGCAATAGGTTCTTCCCGCCAGGCATTGGCCTTGGCTTCCAGGCGGTAACGGTCGTAGTGGGCTTCAAATTCGTACACTTTGCCCAACAGGCCTTTATTCAAAATTTCTTTAATGGTAACCACTTCAGAATCGTACCTGCGGTTCTGGTAAACACTTAATATTTTCCCGGCTTTCTTTGCAGCTTCCACCAGTTGCAAAGCTTCTTCACTTTTTATGGTAAAAGGTTTTTCAACCACTACGTGTTTGCCTGCTTGCAATATCTGCATGGCGTAAGGAAAGTGCGTTTCATTAGGGGTGGTTATGATAATAACCTCCAGCTCTTCTATGGCCAGCAGTTCCTCCAGTGTTCTCACAATTTTTGTATCCGGAAACAATTCCAGGGAGTCTTTCTTTTTTCGCTCCAGCACGGCTGCTACTTCGTAGTGAGGGGAAACCTTTAAAAACGGGGCATGAAAAATTTTGGCTGATATGCCATAACCTATAAGACCGGCCTTTAGTTTTTTGCTCATGTAATTTGTGAATTAAGGTTAGGGGGTGAAGGTATGGATTTATCGCATGCACCCGCTTTGCGGGTGCATGCGATAATATTCTACGCTTAAATGCCGCCATTATAATCCAACCGATGAACGGATTGCGACGCAAGGGACGATGCCACGAAGAACCATTGCTGGTATCTACCTTGTTTTAGCATGCCGGCAGATGCTGATAGCACTGTGAAATGTTATCAAAAAATAAATTCCCGTGTTGCCTCTTGCATTATAGAAAAACTAATATTAATATTATAGCACCTGTTACACTTGAGTTGAATTCTTCTTATTTGTCAGCCTGCAGCTCCTGTTGAAATGTTATTAAGATATTGTTGTTTAAAGAAAAACTTATTGTATGCCACTACCTAATTACGGCGTATTGGTGGGTACTGTTATGGATAAAATGGACAGCCCAACAGCCATGCAAAAAAATCCGGGGAGCAAGCCGCATTACCAGGTACTGATTGATGCCAATGGCACAAAATTCAGGATTGCGGTAAATGTAAAGTCGAACCAGCAGCCATCGGACCTGCAGTTTTACATGAGCAGCAATTATGCGCACCCCATTTTGCAACATGTAAAACAACTTGAGCCGGGTTTTTCCAGACTACCCAAACAGCCTAACACCGCGGCCCTTGATTACATAAGGGGCAACCTGTTTGATATAAACGATATGCGCATAGTGCCCACTTTGCTGGGCGGCCCCAATAATGACCTGAATGACATTTTTGATGCACACATACAACACGCATTGGATACGCCCGGATCGCTGGTGTATGCTTTTGGCGACAGGTGGGGGCCGGAAAATAATGCAAGAGACAAGTATTTTGATTTTTTGCCAGGTAATGGCATACATGATATACACATGAACCAGGGTAATAGCGGCAGTCATGCCGGCGACAATGGCATTTACCAGGATGGCGGATTGTTTATTCATTACCCGGATGAAGACCGGTGGGTAGCTATGTTTTTAAAGTTTCAGTCGCAAGTGGTGCATACTGTGGATGACGATGATGAAGATGGCGGTACCCCAATTGATGTGCCAGTGCTGCCGGAAGAGGAAAACGCAGTAAGAATTTTTGCCGCGTTGGTAAACCCTAAAGCTAATGATGTAGGTGATGAGTTTGTGTATTTGCTGAATGCTACCGACAAGGATATTGATCTTGAGGGATGGGCAATTGCGGATAAAATGAAGAAGAAAGAAGTAATCAGCGATACCATTCTCAGAGCTGCGGAAGTAACAAAAATTCAATTGTCTGGCCGTGCGGCCCAGCTTTCCAATGATGGTGGTATAATAACCCTGCTTGACAGGGATGGCCTAAAGATAGACGGTGTTTCTTACACAAAGCAAGACGCTAAAAAGCAGGGCTTTATTACCGTATTCAGGAAATGAATGCATGTGAACAAAAGTAATGCGGCGGACGGTATGACACCTTACCTGTCCGCCAACCCAACGGTTACTTCCACATCCGGGTTTTCCAGCAGAAAATTGGCCATCTCATCATTCATGGTAAAGCCGCGTTCATAAGAGTATAAACTGATCTTGAGATTTTCTTTTGGCTCAACAACGTTAAATCGGACTGTTGCTTTACCGGGATGATTCTTTACATTTTCCGTAACAAAAGAAACAAAATCGCCGGTAAGGGAGGCTGCGTTTAAGTTGAATTCCAGCTTGGCAGTCAGGGATTGTTTCAATGTTTCCAGCAGGCTGATGGTACTGGGTTTAAACTCGTATTGGTCGTTGTTGAAGCGCTGTTTAAAATAGCCGTTAACCACAACGTTTTTGCCTTTATCAAGGTAATCTTTAAACCGCATGTAATCATCGCTCCACAGCATCATTTCTGTTTTGCCGCTGAAATCTTCAATTACCAGGCTGCCAAAGTTGCGGCCCGTTTTGGTTACACGGTGCTGTGCATCCGTTACCAGGCCGGCAATGCGGTAGATACGATTGGGGTTTTGCAACTGGGGTGCTTCTTTTATTTCGTTGAAGTCGGCCAGGGGCATAATGCCGTAGTACTTCAGTTCAAACTTAAAATGATCGAGCGGGTGGCCACTCATAAACAGGCCGGTAACTTCTTTTTCATAGTCCAGCCTTTCCGTTAGCGTCCACTCTTCGCAGGGCATAATTTTGGGCGCCGCAATTTCGGGCATTACACTGTCGCCAAACAAGCTGTTGCTGCTTTGTGTTTTGTTGGTTTGTACCACGTTACCAAAGCGAATGATGCGTTCAATGCCATTCATTGTATCGCCCGGCGGAGTAAAGAAATACTGTGCACGGTGCATGGCAGAAAAACAGTCAAAAGCGCCGGAATACACCAGGCTTTCAATTGATTTTTTGTTAACCGTGCGTTGGTTAATACGGGTAATAAAATCAAAAATATCTTTATAAGCGCCGTTTTTGTTGCGCTCTTCCAAAATGCTTTCTATGGCTGCTTCGCCCACGCCTTTTAAGCCGCCAAGGCCAAAACGTATTTCCCGTTTCTTGTTGGGTGCAAAGCCTTTTAGCGATTCATTGATATCCGGCCCCAGTACCTTCATTCCCATACGCTTGCACTCTTCCATAAAGAAGGTAAGCTTTTCGATAGCGCCGGCATGGTTTAGCACCGCCGACATATATTCGGCGGGGTAGTGGGCTTTTAAGTAAGCTGTTTGATAAGCTACAAAAGCATAGCAGGTTGAGTGCGATTTGTTGAACGCGTATTGGGCAAATGCTTCCCAATCTGTCCAAACCTTTTCAAGAACATCTTTGTTGTGCCCCTTCTTTACAGCGCCATCTACAAACTGCGCCTTCATTTTATCCAGTACGCTCTTTTGCTTTTTGCCCATCGCTTTACGCAACACGTCTGCGTCGCCTTTACTAAAACCGGCAATCTTTTGAGAAAGCAGCATCACCTGTTCCTGGTACACCGTAATACCATAGGTTTCTTCCAGGTATTCCTGCATGTCGGCAATATCATACACCACTTCTTCGCGGCCATGTTTGCGTGCTACGTATTGCGGAATATACGCCATCGGGCCGGGCCGGTACAGGGCGTTCATCGCAATAAGGTCAGCGAATTTATCCGGCTTTAACTCCCTCAGGTATTTTTGCATACCGGGACTTTCAAACTGGAACGTACCATTGGTTTCACCCTTCTGGTAAAGCTGGTAAGTGGCTTCATCATCCAGCGGAATGTCGTCTATTACAATATCAACGCCGTGGTTCTGTTTTATCAGCTCTAATGCTGTTTTAATAATGGAGAGGGTCTTTAACCCCAGGAAGTCCATTTTTATAACGCCGGCTTCTTCAATCACGCTGCCTTCAATCTGGGTAACCCACAGGTCTGAGTCTTTGGCCGTGGCAACCGGTATCAGCTCGGTTAAATCTTTCGGCGCAATGATGATGCCTGCCGCATGTATGCCCGTGTTACGCACAGAGCCCTCCAGGCGTTCGGCTTCGCGTAACACCTGGCCGCGTATATCAGTGCCTGCGTATATCTCCCGCAGGCGTTTAATGTTTTCTAATTCTTCGCCACCATAACCTTCTTTTTCTTCCAGGGATTTTTGTCCATCCTTTGCTTCTTTTGCAGTAAATGGGGCGGTTAGCACACGGCCTAAATCCGTGCCCGGCCTGTCGGGCACCATCTTGGCCAGGATGTTACTTTCCGCCAACGGCAGGTCCATTACACGGGCCACATCTTTAATACTCATCTTGGCCGCCATGGTGCCGTACGTAATAATCTGCGCTACCTGGTTCTTGCCGTATTTGTTCACCACATAATCAATCACTTTTTGCCTTCCTTCATCGTCAAAGTCGGTATCTATATCCGGCATTGATTTACGGTCAGGATTTAAAAATCTTTCAAACAGCAGGTTGTATTTTATCGGGTCAATATTCGTTATGCCTATGCAATACGCCACAACGCTGCCGGCTGCGGAACCACGGCCCGGACCTACAAAAACACCCAGGTCACGGCCTGCTTTAATAAAGTCGCTAACAATTAAAAAATAACCGGCAAAGCCCATTGTTTTAATGGTGAACAACTCAAAGTCCAGGCGTTCCCTTATTTCTTCCGTTATCTCGCTGTAGCGTTGTTTGGCGCCCTCGTAAGTAAGGTAGTGCAGGTAGTTCCACTGGTTAATGTTACTGTCATCCCCGCTTTGAAATTCTTTGGGTATAGGGAAGGCCGGTAGTAAAATATCTTTCTTCAGGTTCAGCACTTCCACACGGTCAACAATCATATTCGTGTTGTCAATGCTTTCCGGAATATCACTGAAGAGCCTGGCCATCTCTTCCTGCGTTTTAAAATAAAACTGGTCGTTTGGAAATTTAAAGCGCCTGTTCTTTACCTGTAGTTCGTCGTTTACAAAGTCATCAAAGCCTGGCGTACTTTGTTTTTCGCCGGTGTTAATGCAAAGCAATATATCATGCGCATTGTAATCTTCGCGGTCTGTATAATGGCTGTCATTGGTAGCTATTACCGGTACGTTATATTTTTTAGAGAACTTGATGAGCGTATTATTAATAAGCTCCTGCTCTTTAATATTGTGGCGCTGCAGCTCAATAAAATAATCCTCGCCAAACATATCCAGCCACCACTTAAATTCTTTTTCCGCTGCTTCTTCACCATCATGCAAAATAGTTTGCGGCACATAAGCCCCAATGCAGCAGGTAGTGGCAATCAGCCCTTCATGGTATTTTTCAATCAGGCTTTTATCTATACGGGGGTACTTACTGTAATACCCTTCAATAAAACCCAGCGATGTAAGCTTCACCAAATTTTGGTAGCCTTGTTTGTTTTTTGCCAGCAATACCTGGTGGTAACGCTCGTCTTTTACCTCTTTGCTGAATGTTTTGCGGTGCCTGTCTTCCACTACATAAAACTCGCAGCCAACAATCGGTTTTATAACCGGCGTGGTAATGTCCTTACCCTTTTCATCTTTGCCAATTACTTTGGTGTTCTTCCATGCCTGGCTTACAAATTCAAAAGCGCCAAACATATTGCCATGGTCGGTAATGGCCAGGGCCGGCATATTGTTTTTAGCGGCTTTTTTGTACAAGCTGTCAATGGCAGCGGCACCGTCCAGCAACGAGTATTGCGTATGTACGTGTATGTGTGAAAAATTCATTTCTTTAAGTTACCGGTTACAGGATAATTTGTTCAATGTTCCATGTTTAACGTTTACGATGTGCGCAAGCTACTGGCTGATATACTGTAAACCAATAGTTGCCATATTAACCGGACGATGAAAGGATTGCCAGCCAACGTTGTTGTTTTACTTTGGCGCTGGCGAACCTCCTACGTCGGTTTGCGATGCAATCCCGAAATTTCGGGACCATGAAATACCATCGCTGGTATTAAAAAAAGTCCGCCCTTATGTTTTTATGGGACCAACTTTATTACTACTATCGCCGCCTGTTGTGTCACTCACTTGTACGCCTTGTTCTCTATTCAGCAATGGGCATCCCCCTGTAATTTCGCACAATTAAAACCACACCCTTCCACATTGATCAAACCAACGGCAAAAATCAACACAATCATTTAAATCACCGGCATCAGTGGTCTTAATTTATCCACAATATGCGGTTATGCACATGCGTTTATAAAAAAATCTTGCATCGTAATGATTCAAACCGCATCTTGCGCAGGTTGATGAACTGGAAGAGCATTATATACAGTATTTCTTTTGCCGCATTGCTTACCTCGTGCAAAAGCTTTAAAAGTGCCAGCTCCGGCAGCAATACTTCCACCGCTAAGAAGAGTAAAGACCCCCGGTTTTTGGGCGATATCAATGTAACACCCGGTGGCGTTAAATATCCCTCCACAGCAGAGCCTAAAAGGATAGAAAAGAAAGCGAAAGTTACCCATGTAAAGCCTGATGTGGCGTTAACAAATTTTGATATTGAAAAGGCTGACTGGCTTCAACTGAAATACGCGATTGTACTGGATGCTACGGTAGAAAAACTAACCAACCTTTCTTTGCTGCAAAACATAGATAAATGGTGGGGCACCCGTTATTGTATGGGCGGCGTAACAGACAGGTGCATTGATTGCTCTGCCTTTACACAAATTATGCTGCGTGATGTGTACAGCACCGATATACCCCGCACGGCACAGGAACAATACGACCAATCAACAAGGATAGAGTTGGAAGACCTGGAAGAAGGCGACCTGGTTTTTTTTCATACCACCGGCGGCGATATTACCCATGTGGGCATTTACCTGTTTAACAACAAATTTGTTCATGCAGCTACCAGTACCGGCGTTAGTGTTAGTGACTTAAATGATACCTACTGGAAACCGCGGTACAGGGGTGCGGGAAGGGTGGGGAAACAATAATTTCTAAAAGGTGTCAAGACTGTAATAAGATCCTGTTGTAACATAGCCCACAAATATGTAACTCAAGCAACCTGCCCAGAAAAGAAATTCTCTTACCGATTTTAGATTTTTGTCATTATTGCTGGTTACAATTACAAAAGATTCCAACGCATAGCCCGTTGAGAAAAAAATATTGGCAACTATTCCCCAAAGGATTATACCAAAAAAGTCGAAGAATGTTACCTTATTCCAGTGAAGGCTAATTGCAATTACTCCATTAATGCCGACCAGCAGGTTAAAAAGAATTCTTTTAGTTTGCCAGTATTGATGTGATTCCAGTAGATTTAGCCCTGTTAATTCTTTTTCTGAATACTTCGGTACAAGAAGATCTTCCATAACTTTTCTTTTAAATGAGGAACGTTGATGTTTTAATCACCTCCGCCGCCACAACCGCTGCAACCACTGGACGAGCAGCCTGAACACCCGCTGTGGCCATCTCCGTGACTGTGGCATCCATCACCACCAGAACAACTGCTGTAGGTATGGGCACTGCAGCTACCACCATCACTACGGTTCTTGCGTTCCTTTTCAACAAATGGTTCTACTGCAAACTTAATGATTAGTGCTACAATGATGATAGCGACGGCAACCACCAGCACTTCTGCGCCCGCTGCCTGTATAAACAGCATAACAATTAATGCGAGAGCTGCCGGCAGCATAACATCCCTTAAGGTAATTACAGGCTTTTTTATAAGCCAGTACCGCGAAAGGTTTACACGCTGAAAGTTAATGTTGCTGAAACGCTCTTTGTTGTTGTGCCAGATATCGGCTGGCGGCGGATAGCCGAATGTTTCCTTGTACAAAGTATGTACACCGGTGTAATAGCCATCAAACTTTTGAGCTTCGGCTTTTCCCCCTTTGGTTGGGTTGTGATGAATTTCTTTTTCCAGGGTGTTCCTGCACAGGTCAACCCAGTAACTTTTGGTGTAGGTAAGGTGCAGGTGCCAGGCCTGGTCAACAGGGTCAGACGGTGTTACACCGGTTGGCGTAATGCAGCAGAGAAAAATAAATTTTTTGTACTCTTCAATAGCGCGTTGGGTGTAAGTTTTTGTCCAGCCGTTTTGCCTGGCAAGGCGGTCAGTAAATGTAAAGGATGCGCCAGGTGCGTCAAGGGCGAAGTTGTGGATTTTTGCCCATAGGGTTTGTTCATTTGTTTTCATACATTACAGGTATAAGGGTTCTAAAAAAATGTTTAGTAAAGCTACAATAGCCTGTAATGTGCCGGGCGGGTTAACCTAAAGATAATATGGGTGTAAAGGTTTTTGAGTTTGCGGTATCAGCGCCTGAAACTTTTTTCATAAAGGGCAATCCATTCTGCCGGGGTTAATTTGGATGCCAGTTGGCCAATAAGCTGGTAGGGCAGGGTGTCAAATTTTTTGAAACGAATGCAGCTTTTGCCCATGTCCAGTTTGGTTTTGCTTTGTTTGCTGTATTCTTCTGTAAACCACTTTAGTAAATTTTCATCTGCATAAATACCCATGTGGTAAACCGCTATAAAGTTTTTTTGAGAGGCTATGTTCATAAAAGGCAGTGGCTGTTTAGCATCGCAATGGTAACCTGCAGGATATAAGGAATGCGGTACCACATAACCCAGCATGCCATAATTCATCTCTTCTTTAAAACCTTTGGGCAGGTTCTCCAGGATGGCTTTTCTGAGTTCTTCAACAGGTTTTTTCCTGTCTTCCGGCAAAGCATCAAGGTATTCCTGCACGGTGGTAGCGGTTGATGTCATGAGGCTGTGGATTTGATTAAGATAAATGTACGCACTATGCTGCATTGAAAGCAGTGTATGAAGGCGATTTTATCTTCGCTACGCCTTTCACCACTTTTACAGATATTTGCACCGTATTCCACACAATACCTGCGGTTGTGAGCCTCATATTCAATCAAGCAACTATAATCACAAACTATGGTGCAGGCTGCGTTAGCTGTAAATATTTCAAGAAGGGCAACCCGTGTAGCGGTTAGTGTTTTCTTTTTCCTGGCAGGTTTTTGTTTTGCGTCCTGGGCATCCAGGATACCCAATATCCAGCAAAAGCTGCAATTAAGCGAAGGTGGGTTGGGAACAGTTTTACTTTCGCTGCCGGTTGGCTTAATGGTTAGCCTGCCTTTTTCCGGCGTGCTGGTTTCAAAGTTTGGCAGCCGGAAAATAGTTATTCTCGCTGCTTTGCTGTACGCCTGCACGTTGCCCTTTCTTGGGCTGGTTGCAGAAGTTTGGCAACTATCGCTGACGCTTTTTTTCTTCGGTTTTTTTGGAAACCTGTTTAATATATCCGTTAATACACAGGCGGTAGGTATTGAAACTATTTACGGCCGCAGTATCATGGCTTCTTTTCATGGGCTTTGGAGCCTGGCTGGTTTTAGCGGTGGATCTATCGGTACATTAATGGTATCTTCGGATATATCACCTTTTGCTCACTTTTGCATTGTTAGTTCCGCTGAAATTCTGACGGTAATAGTAACATGTAAGTATCTTCTTTTTTCGGATGCAAAGCACGCAAAAAAACAACCACTTTTCGTGATGCCGGATAGTTTCTTGCTAAAGCTTGGTCTTATAGCTTTTTGTTGCATGATTTGCGAAGGAACTATGTTTGAATGGAGCGGGGTTTATTTAAAGAAAGCGGTTCAGGCGTCTCCAGAACTTGTTCCCCTTGGCTTGACGGCCTTTATGAGTACAATGGCTGCGGGGCGGTTTACAGGAGATTGGTTATCGGAGAAACTTGGTAAGAAAACAATGATTCAAATGAGTGGATTGGTCATTGCAGCCGGGTTTTTGCTGGCTGTATTTTTCCCTTATGTAATCACAACTATTTCAGGTTTTTTGCTTGTGGGTATCGGTGTTTCGTCTGTTGTGCCGCTAGTGTACGGTACTGCAGGGCGTTCAAAAACTATGCCTTCCGGTATGGCCATTGCCTCGGTTTCTAGCATTGGGTATTCCGGCTTTTTATTTGGGCCTCCCCTTATAGGTTTTATTGCTGAAGCATCCAACCTTCGCTGGTCTTTTGCGGTAATTGCATTGCTGGGCTTTTGCACCACTTTGCTGGCTACGTTTACACGCATTGAGAAATAACTGCGTGGTTACCGCCAACACTACACTTTGAATAAAAGGTATTGAATAGCAAAAGCCTGCAACACAATGTTGAGTAGCGGACAAAACGTACAAGTGAGTGACACAACGGAAGCCTCATAGTAGCAATTCAGTTCGTCCCCCCCAAAAAAAAAGTTTGCATAAAAAAAGCTGCCCCATTGCGGAGCAGCTTTTTTTGTGCAAACTACTATTGTTTTATACAGCTTCTTCCACTTCTTTGCGGCTGTAGTCTTCCATCAGCTTGCGCTGCAGGTCGTAAGGTACAGGCGCATACTCATGAAAACGGCTTTTGAACTTGGCCCTGCCCTGCGATAAAGAGCGCAGCGAAGATGAATATCCATCCATTTCTGCCAATGGTACTTTGGCAATTACTTTTTGAAAATTGCCCTCACTGTCAATGCCCTCTACCAGGGCCCGACGGGTTTGCAGGTCGCCCATTACTGCGCCTGTAAGCTCGTCCGGACAAAGAACTTCTACGTTGTAAATAGGTTCCAGTATCTGTGGGTCTGCCTGCTGAAAAGCCTGGCGGAATGCCTGCAGGCCTGCTATTTTAAAGGAAATGTCATTACTGTCAACAGGGTGCATTTTGCCATCGTACACACATACCCTAACATCTCTTACATAGCTGCCGGTTAATGGTCCGTTGTGCATTTTTTCCATTACGCCCTTCAGGATCGAGGGCAGAAACCGTGCATCTATAGCGCCCCCCACAATGCAGTTGTAAAATACCAGTTTGCCGCCCCAGTCAAGGTCGTAGGTATCGCGGCCGCGTACATTAAGCCCGGCAGGTTCAGGTATGCCTTCGTGCCAGGGTTCTATGCGCATAAACACTTCTCCAAACTGGCCGGCGCCGCCGCTTTGTTTCTTGTGCCTGTAAGTAGATTCTGCCATGCGGCGTATGGTTTCCCTGTAAGGTATGCGTGGTTTTATAAAGCGTACTTCAACCTTATATTGGTTTTCTATTTTCCAGCGTGCCACAGCCAGGTGCATATCTCCCTGGCAGTGCAGCAGTATTTGCTTTAATTCCGGGGAAAATTCTATCAGCAGGGTAGGATCTTCTTCCCGCAACTGGTGCAATGCCTGCGATAGTTTTTCTTCTTCACCCTTCTTCAGCGTTTCTATCGCTACAGTCATGTTAGGCAATGGAAAAACTATGGGGTCCAACTCATAATTCCTGCCCTTTATGTGCAGTGTGTTGTTTACATGCGTGTTTTTAAGCTTAAGCGTGGCGCCAATATCGCCCGCCACCAGTTCGTTGGTGTTTATGCGTTTGTTGCCTTCTACCAAAAACAACTGGTTTAGCTTTTCGCTAACGCCGGTGGTTTCATTTTCAAGGTCCATACCGCTTTTAACGGTGCCGCTGTACACTTTAAAAAAGCTAAGGTCTCCCACATGGGGCTCGCTTACTGTTTTATATACAAAAATGCAGGCAGGGCCATTGGCGTCGCAGGGCAACGTGGCGCCGCTCTTTGTTTTTTGCGGGGGCATTTCATTGGCGCTGGGGCAAACATTGTCAATAAAACCCATCAGGCGGCCGCTGCCCATGTTACGCTCTGCGCTAAGACAAAACAAGGGAAAGATGTCATGGTTTATCATGGCTTTTTTCATGCCATTTTTTATGTCATCTTCATCCAGTTCACCCTGGTCAAAATATTTTTCCATAAGGGCTTCATCATTACCGGCAACGGCTTCCACAAGGTCCTTATGCAGGGCATCGGCCTTCGCTTTTTCATCGGCGGGTATTTCTAGTTTCTCGGGTTTGCCGCCATTGTCTTTAAACTTATACATGGTCATGCGCAGCACATCAATTATTTCATGAAAACCCGCGCCTTGCTGGCGGGGGTATTGCACCACTACCACCTTGCTGCCAAAATGGTTTTTCGCTTCTGCCACCGTGCTGTCAAAATCGGCGCTGTCATCATCCAGTTTATTAACGGCGAATATCATGGGCGTTTTAAACTGCTCCGTGTAGTTCCAGATGATATCTGTGGTTACTTCCACGCCGGCAGTAGCGTTAAGCAGCATTACGCCGGTATCGGCCACCCGTAAGGCACTTATTACTTCCCCGGTAAAATCGTCGTAACCAGGGGTATCAATAATGTTAATCTTGTAGCCACGCCATTTGGCGTGCATAAGCTTGCTAAAAATAGAATTACCACGTTCCTGTTCAAGTTCGTGGTAATCTCCTGTTGTATTCTTTTCGGCTATGCTGCCTCTGCGGGTTATTATTCCCGCTTCGTAGAGCATGCATTCCGCCAATGTGGTCTTGCCGCAGCCCGCATGGCCCAGCAAGACAATGCTTTTTACGTGTGATGTATCAAATTCTGACATGGTTGTATGCGTTTAATGTGTTTAGTTGATTAATTGTGTCAGTAGATTTTTGAGCCCGGCAGGAGGGATTACTATTAGGCATCCTTGCGTCGCACTCTTGTACTGCACCGCGCTATGCAGCAATTACGCTCCGGTTGGGCATCCTGTACAGTGTAAGCTTAACTACATATACTGCAGTGTATACGCTTACTGACAAAAGGAACACGGATGCCAGGGATTAGACAATATATGCTGGGTGATATGGCAATAATAACCGAAGAGCATGAAGGATGGGTTTTGTCATCCTGTGTGATGTTTATCTCGTCCTTGAAATCCGTGTTCTGTTTATATGTAGCACTATGCAGGTTCGGGGATGAATGATGAAGCGTGTTCCAGTGAACTTTAAGAATAAATAAGATAATGTTCTATAGTAACGCAGCAGTATTATTTGAAAGCAGGTAAATGAGTGAACAGCATTTACTTGCTTTCATTACCTATTAAAGCTTCAAATGCTGCTGTTGAACTTATTAAAATCTGTGCGTAATTCCTGAAGGCTGTGTTTCAGGTATTCGTAATCATCGTACAAGCGCTCATGGTCCACATAAACGTCTTCAGAAACGTTACCACTGTTGTCCGATATTTCCCTGTTAACGGTACGGTCGTGAGATTTTACTGCCTGCTTTAAATCGTGGATGTTGATGAGCTGGATGTGAAGCTGGTTCTGGAAGTGTTCTAGGTCGGTAAGTTGGTCTTTAGAGAGCGCTTTAGTTGCGATGGTTTGTAACTGGTGTTTGAGCTCGTTAAATTCATCGCGTAAGGAATGTAAATGCTCTCTCCATTGATTACACTCCTTAGAGAGCTGTGAGATGTCTGTCTGAACCATGGGATTAAAATTTAGTGGTGAAGAAATTTGTTTCCCCCGGCAAGCTTTGTCGGTTCAATGAATCTTGTACTAAGCTAAACAAATATTTATATAACAAAAAAATGTTTTTTGGAGGTGTAACGCATTGCGGAAGGCATTTGTACTCAAAAAATTGATAATGAAGAAGCTGTAATTTTAAAACTGTTTTTTCCATCCTTAAGGTTTGCACCGCTTGCATTTCAGCTAAATAATATATAATTTGTTCTATCTCCTTCAGCCTTCATAAACATCATTATGCGAAAAAATATTATTTGCACTTTAACAGTGCTTTTGTATTTGCTTGCAAGCCATGCACAGGTAAAACATATTTACATCCGCGTCTTCAACATTGCCGGGGAAAGAATTGCAAAAGGTAAACTTATAGCCACAACAGATTCAAGCCTGCTTATTGAAAAAGATAAAGTGCAGCACGAGATAGCTGTTTCATCCATAGGGGTCATCAAAATAAAAAGGTCATTAGGACATGCCGTTGCCGTTGGCGCAGTTATTGGCGGTGTTTCAGGGGGGATAATTGGCCTTGCTTCCGCAGGCCAGGATAAGGGTTCTTCCTTTGAGATATTAGATTATTCACCTGCCGAGGGTTTTGCGGGAGGTTTAATAGCGGGCGGAGCTACAGGGGCAGCAATAGGAGCATTGTGTGGCTTATTGCAAAAGCGGCAAACTATTGTTATTAACGGCAACCTGGCAGCCTGGCAAAAAGAGCGGCAATCTTTGCCTTCTCTGTAATACAGCTACATAAAATCCCTCTTTTCCGTAAGGTATTTCCAATAGCGTACGGGCATGTGTTGTATGTGCAGTTTGGTATTCTTCCTGGCCTTAATATTTACACTGCTGAAGTATTGTTGCCAGAGTTGCTGGTAAAGCGCCTCTTTTTCATCGTACAAAATAGCACCTGAAGATGCATTGCTTTCCGTAAAAGCTATTTCAACAATTTCTACGGTTTGTAAATTGTAGTAGATGCCGTATTTGCGGTAGTTATCATAAATAAGCCAGCGTTGATCCGCATACCGGTCTTTAAAGTGTTTGATGATAAGCGGCAATACATTAAAGTCAGGCTCAACCAGTGCGTAATACAAACCATCTGATGTTAACTGGAACCTTACAAATGCCGTCATCCGGTGCCTTTCCCGTCGTACTTTTTGGGCCGTTTGAGTAATTTTTAGGATGGCGCTGTTACTAAAGTTGTGTTCAATGGTTAGTTTATTGGAAAACACCAGCCGGGCATACTGTAACATTTGATTTTCTATTCCCTTGTCTTCTGAGAGAAAACTATGGTACAATGTTTCCAGTGCCCTGGGTGATAGCTTCTGTTTAAGGCCGTTCCATACACGTTTGGCTTTTGTATCATCAGGGGTTACGATATGCTCCTGTGTGAGCAGCGATGGCTGGTATATAGCATCTTTTACAATCACCACTTCCTCGTTGATATTGTATTCATATATTTCAAAAACAGCGGTAAGCCATCCTTCAAAACTTCCATTGTAAATAAATGTATGCATGCGGCATTATTTTAAGTTGGTGGATTTGCCCAGGGGCAATCTGCTACGGCAATGCTGAATAGAATTGTTGCAGTAAAAGAGTGCGACGCAAGTAAAGCTCAATGCCTGTTCCTTCTGCCGGGCCCATAAACATTATTTTGCCGTTAACGGCAAAACTTTTGAGTAAAAGTTACCTGGCTTGAAGATGTTTAAAACAGTTTCATTTGCGGCGAAAAGTTGGGCTTATATTTAGATACTGCCTGGTTAACCAGCCGGTCTTTTATTTGCATGGCCGTTAATTCTTTGTAGTTGTTATTGTTTACACCATGCGTTATAAAGTATTTAGCTTTATTATAAGCGATGCCAATTTTAACCAGGTGTTGCTCGTTAAGCAATGCATATTTTCGGGCAGCATAAATTTTATTGGCAGACTGGATGCCTATGCCTGGCACCCGTTTGAGGAGAAACAGGTCTGCTTTGTTAACATCAACTGGAAATAGGTGCAGGTTACGTAAGGCCCACGCAAGTTTGGGATCAATATCCGCGTCCAGCAGGGGCTGGTGGGGAGACACAATTTCATTTACAGTAAAACCATAAAAGCGTAACAACCAATCTGCCTGGTACAAACGGTTTTCACGCAGCAACGGCACTGGCGTACCTATGGAGGGTAACCTGTTATCGTTGCTTACAGGTACATAACCGGAATAGTATACCCTGCGCATTTGCATTTTTTGATAAAAGAAATGAGACATCAGCAGTATCTGAAGATCAGTTTCAGGTGTGGCGCCAATTACCATTTGCGTGCTTTGACCAGCAGGGGCATATACTGGTACTTTTTTGCTGGTCTTCCTTTCCTCATGGCGGGCTTGTATGCTGTTTTTAAGATAGGTCATTGGGTTAAGCATATCCTGCCTTTTTTTGTCGGGTGCAAGTAGCTTGAGGCTTTGTTCTGTAGGCATTTCAACATTAACACTCAACCTGTCGGCATACAAAGCAGCCTGCTCCAATAAGTCATTGCTTGCGCCAGGTATGGTTTTAAGGTGGATGTACCCATTAAAGCGGTGTTCTGTTCTTAGCTTTTTTGCCACTAACACCAGGCGCTCCATGGTATAATCCGCATTGCTGAAAATACCAGAACTCAAAAACAAACCTTCTATGTAGTTGCGGCGATAAAAATTAATAGTAAGGTCAACCACTTCCTGCACTGTAAACGCGGCCCGTTTAACATCGTTGCTTTTGCGGCTTACACAATAGGCGCAATCGTATATACAATGGTTGGTTAGGAGTATCTTCAGCAATGACACACAGCGGCCATCTTCTGTGTAAGCATGGCAAATGCCATTGCCGGTGTTGCCCAAACCCTTGTTACTGTTTTTCCTGTTGCTGCCGCTGCTGGCACACGATACATCATACTTGGCTGCATCGGCAAGGATAGACAGTTTTTCTGTTATACGTTCCCACATACCTGATAATTTATTTAGTGCTAAATTACTAATATAATTAGTTTTTAAATTGTGGAGTTTTCTCTACAGTAGCACGGTTATATTAATTGTATAATGTACATTTAATGAAATTTCTACTCATGCACATACGCCGGTTGCTTAACCTATCGTCTTTTGTTGTCTTATTACTATTTGCAGTAAATGTTTTAGCGCAGGACAACATCGTTAACATTGAAGCAAACCTGTTATCGCCCAGGGAAAAAATAAAGCCTATCTGGGCATATTTCGGTTATGATGAGCCCAATTATACATACATGAAGGATGGTAAAAAATTATTGGCAGAGATTGCAGCGTTTAGCAAAAGGCCGGTATATGTAAGGGCGCATAACCTGCTAACAAGCGGTAATGGAGAAGCCGCTTTAAAATGGGGTTCAACGAACGCCTATACAGAGGATGCCAATGGAAACCCGGTGTATGACTGGCGTATTGTAGATTCTATTTTTGACACGTATATAAGCAATGGCATGAAGCCCATAGCCGAAATCGGGTTTATGCCCCAGGCATTATCCACACACCCCGAACCCTACCGGCATTACTGGCAGCCCGGCCATCCTTACGAGGAGATATATACCGGTTGGGCATATCCCCCCAAAGACTATAAAAAGTGGGGAGCTTTGGTATATGAATGGGTAAAGCATTGCGTGCAGCGTTACGGAGAAGCGGAAGTAAATACATGGTACTGGGAGGTATGGAATGAGCCGAACATCAGTTACTGGAAAGGTACATTTGAAGAATACCTGGCGCTCTATGATTATGCTGCGGACGCAGTTAAAAGGGCCTGTCCCGGTACAATAGTGGGAGGGCCTACATCAACAGGGCCATCGTGGGATAAGGCCAACGAATTTTTGAGGAAGTTTTTGTTGCATTGCGCAGAAGGAACCAATTACGCTACAGGTAAAAAAGGGTCTCCGCTGGAGTACATCAGCTTTCACGCAAAGGGATCTCCAAAACTTGTAAATGGCCATGTGCGTATGAACATGACCAGCGAATTGAAAGACATTGCCAAAGGTTTTGAAACCGTGGCTGCTTCCGCGTTCAAGCATTTGCCCATTATTATCGGCGAATGCGACCCCGAGGGCTGCGCTGCCTGTGGCATGACCACCAACCCTGAAAATGCTTACCGCAACGGCACCATGTATTCCAGTTATACCGCATCGTCTTTTACTCGCATTTACGATTTGGCCAAACGCTACGGTGTAAATATGGAAGGTGCTGTAAGCTGGTCATTTGAATTTGAAAACCAGCCCTGGTTCCATGGTTTCAGAGACCTGGCAACCAATGGTGTAAATAAGCCCGTGCTGAATGTTTTCCGCATGTTTGCTTTGATGGAAGAAAACAAGATACAGGTAACTAACCCCGGCGCCTTGCCGTTAGATACGCTTATTTATGCCGGGGTTCGGGGTGCCAAAGCCGATATTGATGCTTTTGCTACCGTTGGCGACAGCAGCGCTTCCGTTATGTTGTGGAATTACCACGATGATGATTTGCCGGCGGCCACTGCGGGATTACAGTTGACTGTAAAAAATATTCCCGCCAAAAGAATATTGCTGCAGCATTACCGTATTGACAGCCTGCACAGCAATGCTTATGAGCTATGGAAGAAAATGGGCTCTCCGCAAGAGGTTAATAAAGAGCAATATGCGCAGCTTGAAAAAGCCGGCCAGCTTGCTTTATTGCTGCCAGTGGAACAGCGGAAAGTTAAGAGTGGTGAATTGCGGTTATCTTTCAACCTGCCACGGCAGGGTGTATCGCTGGTAAAAATCGTTTATCAATAAAATGCTGTAATGAAAAAAATATTCTTGTCTTTTGTGCTGTGTTGTGTTGCCTGTTACGGTTATGGACAGCGCCAGGATTCTGCATTACTGTTTTCTTATTTCATCAACAATGGTGAAGATGGCCTACACTTTGCCTGGAGCAAGGATGGCTATAGCTGGCAAGCGCTGAAAGGCGGTAGCTCTTTTTTAACGCCAACGGCAGGAGTGGATAAGTTAATGCGTGACCCTTGCATTATAAGGGGTGGAGATGGCCTTTTTCACATGGTGTGGACGGTAAGCTGGAATGAGAAAAGCATCGGTTATGCAAGCTCGAAAGATTTGGTTAACTGGAGCCCGCAGCAGGATATACCCGTTATGGCGCACGAAAACGATGCGCTTAATTGCTGGGCGCCAGAGATTTTTTACGATGCAGCCAATAGCGAATACATGATTTACTGGGCCACTACCATACCCGGCAGGTTTCCTGAAAGTGATACTGCCGGCGATAGCAAATACAACCACCGCATGTATTATGTTACTACAAAAGATTTTAAAACCTTTTCCCGTGCGGCTGTTTTGTACGATAAGGGTTTTAATGTTATTGATGCCTCTATTCATAAGGAAGGGCAACGGTACATCATGTTTCTCAAGAACGAAACGCTAAAGCCTGTGCCAGAAAAAAACATCCGCATGGCTACCAGTACACAGTTAACTGCCGGCTATGGACAGGCCTCAAAACCTATTACCGGTAACTATTGGGCCGAGGGGCCAACCGCTGTAAAATGGCAGGGGAAATGGATAGTGTATTTCGATAAGTACACACAACATGCCTACGGCGCGGTAACATCAACAGATTTGCTGCACTGGCAGGATGAGTCTGATAAAGTCAGTTTCCCCAAAGGGCTGCGGCATGGCACTGTACTTAAAGTGTCTTTTGCAGAGCTGCAAAAACTAATGCAATGATACGAATAGGGCGTTAACTATTAAATCTGCGGCGGGCAAAGCTTGATACCAACTTTTACCTATTTTTACGCTCAGAAACTCCTGCATGAAATACCTGACTTTTGAAGAAGCTGCCTCCATTGAAACAGACAGCAAGGCATACCTGAATAAACCTCTTCTTTATAAAAAGAACACCGGGCAAACAGCAAAGCTGCTGCAGGTGGATATGGTGATACGTGGCGAAGGCTACGATCTCCTGTATAGCTTTGATAATTCCAGAAAACTTTCGGCAAAGGATTTTATCGCTTTAAACAAAGCCAGCGTTAAATTTTCCCATGTCTCCAGCGAAGCGATTGGCCGTTTATGGGGCGAGAGTGTGGAGTAATGGCTATGCTTCTGCCCGGGCCGATTATCCTAAACGTAAACCTGTCTTGTACGTACCTGTGTTTATTTAATTACTGGTAACGCAGGTATGTCTTCATATTCATAAAATTAAAATTTGAGGCGTACCCGGCATTAAATTTTCACGCATATATTCTTTGCCTTATTTTCACGCAGGGGCGCCAGCCCCATACTATCTAACCAACAAATAACCACTGCCTCATGGCCTATCTTCAGCATCTGTTACAGCGGCTCAACTGTTGCGCTGTTATCTTTGATATGGATGGTACTATGATTGATAACCACCGCTTTCACCTGCAGGCCTGGGGAAAATTCCTGCAAAACAAAGGGATACAGCTAACAGAAGAAGCTTATAAGCAACGCATTAACGGCCATGCCACCAGGGAGGCCATAGCTTACCTGTACAACAACACACTCAGTAAAGCTGAAAACCTGCAATATGCCGCTGAAAAAGAAAGCATTTACAGGCAATTGTATGTGCCTTATATACAGCCGGTTACCGGTTTGCAACCTTTGCTGCAGGCATTAAAGGCAGCCGGTGTACCCATGGCCATTGCCACATCTGCCATTAAGGAAAATGTAGAGTTTATGTTTAAGTATATTGATGTTGCAGCTTATTTTGATACTGTTGTAGATGCGGGTGATATTGACAGGGGTAAGCCAGACCCGGAGATTTACATAAAAACCGCTGCCCGCCTTGGCGTTGATTCACAAAATTGCCTCGTGTTTGAAGATGCTTTGGCCGGCATACGTTCTGCCAAGGCCGCAGGTATGAAGGTTATAGCGCTAACCACCACCAACAGCCGCGATAAACTTACAGAGGCGGATATGATTATTAATGATTTTACCGAAATGGTACAGCCGCCGGTTGCTGTTGCCGGCTAATTGTTTTTTTAGTTTAATAAGTATAAGGGGGTGCCCCCAAGCTATCGCAAGGGGTCGGGCTTTCCGCTCATACTCCGGCACAAGGCCCCCTGCACAGGACCTTCAGCGGGGTAACCGCTTCAATCCCTCACCCAAAGGTGCAGCACGCTGCTTTTGCAGGTAGTTGCTTACAAAGAAAAAATTACAAAAAGTTACTCCCTACTTTATAACCCAAACCTGTTACTGCTGCCTTTGGCAAGTCCGTTCAAACATGTATCTTAGCGCTTCTGGAATTAATCACCCAAAAAATAATACAAACATGGCTAAATACAGTGCCGGAGTACTTTTCGGCGATGAGTTAGAAGCATTATATAAAGACGCGAAAGAAAATAAATTCGCAATGCCCGCCGTAAACGTAATAGGTACAGACTCTGTTAACGCGGTGCTGGAAACAGCGGCAAAAGTAGAATCTCCCGTTATCATACAGTTCAGCAATGGCGGCGCCCAGTTCTATGCCGGAAAGGGCATGCCCAACGATAAATTGCAGGCCAATATTGCCGGTGCTGTAAGCGGTGCGCTGCATGTGCACAATGTGGCAAAATATTATGGTGTGCCGGTGGTGCTGCATACAGACCATGCAGCTAAAAAATGGCTGCCCTGGATTGACGGCCTGCTTACAGCCGGCGAAGAATATAAAGCCAAAAACGGCCAGCCTCTCTTCAGCTCTCACATGCTCGACCTTAGTGAAGAGCCCCTGCACGAAAACATTGAAATATCCGCGGAATATTTTAAGCGCATCAATGCGTTGGGCATGAGCATTGAAGTGGAACTGGGTGTTACGGGTGGTGAAGAAGACGGCGTGGATAACTCTGATGTGGAAAACTCCAAGCTGTACACGCAGCCGCAGGATGTGTTTGAAACCTACGAAGCGTTGGCCAAAACAGGCTCAAGGTTTACCATTGCTGCTTCTTTTGGTAATGTGCATGGTGTTTACAGCCCGGGTAACGTGGTACTGCGCCCTGAAATTTTAAAGAACAGCCAGATTTATGTATCTGAAAAATTAGGCCTGCCTGAAGGATCTAAACCATTGTATTTTGTGTTTCACGGTGGCAGCGGCTCTGCAAAAGAGCAGATTAACGAAACACTGGATTATGGTGTTATTAAAATGAATATTGACACCGATATGCAATGGGCTTTTTGGGAAGGTGTGCTGAACTATTACAAAAAGAATGAAGCTTACCTGCAAACCCAGTTAGGTAACCCCGAAGGCGAGGAAAAACCCAACAAAAAATACTACGATCCACGTGTATGGCTTCGCAAAGGAGAAGACAATTTTGTAAAACGTTTGGAAGAGGCTTTTAAAGATCTGAACTGTATTGGCAAGAACAAGTAGCTTGTTTGAAAATAGAATTGTTATAAGCACAAAGAGAAGCCCCGGGCTTCTCTTTGTGCTTAATGGTACCCGCTTAAATGCCGCCATGAAAAACCGGACGTACAAGTGAGTGACACAACGGAAGTCCCCATGAAGAACTTCAGTCTGTACCATAAAAAATAATCTTATGAACCTAAGCTTAACCGGAAAAACAGCGCTGGTATGCGGTGCATCGCAAGGGCTGGGCGCAGCTACGGCAAAAGAGCTTGCCCTTAACGGCGCCAATGTAATTGTGCTGGCAAGAAATGAAGAAAAATTAAAGACAGTGCTGCAATCGCTTGATGCATCGCAGCAGCAGCAACACACTTGCCTTGTTGCTGATAGCGGGCAGCCTTATCAATTACAGCATACCGTTAAACAATACCTGGCCGGCGGCAATACCATACACATACTGGTAAACAACTCCGGCGGCCCGCCTTCCGGGCCTTTGATTGATACAGCAGCGGAAGAACTGGAAAAATCCTTCCGGTCGCTGCTGATAACAGCGCACCTTTTAGCGCAGGCCATAGTGCCGGGGATGAAAGCGGCAGGGTTTGGCCGTATTGTAAACGTTACTTCCGTTTCGGCCAAGCAACCAACTGCAGGTTTGGGCATATCCAACACCGTGCGTGCCGCCGTGGCCAACTGGGCCAAAACGCTGGCTAACGAATTAGGCCCCTGTGGCATAACCGTAAACAATGTGTTGCCCGGTTTTACCAAAACAGCCAGGCTGGATTATCTTTTTGGCAGGCAGGCACAGGCCAATGATACCTCTGTGGATGAGGTGTTGCGGAAAACATTGTCCACCGTACCTGCGGGAAGGCTGGGCGAGCCGGAAGAGTTTGCCGCCGCGGTGGCTTTCTTGTGTTCGCCTGCAGCGGCTTTTATTAATGGCATAAACCTGCCAGTAGATGGGGGCAGGCTGGGCAGTTTGTAATTTGTTCAGTTTGGGGCAACTGGTTGTAAACGTTTGCTGATAAGGGGTGTTTTTGCCTTCCTTAAAGTAACCAGCATAGCAATGGCCATCAGCAGTGTAGCGGGAAACCCGGAGCCTACGCCAAGGGGTATTATAGCCAGCAGAAATAGTATGGCGCCCGTGCCGGCAATCTTTAGCAGGCGGCCACCCGCCAGCAGGCCCAGCGCTATCAATCCCTGGCAGGTAGCTATACCGCCTACGGCAAGCTTTATATTGCCGGCAAACCAGCCATTAATAAATTCGCGGTAAAAGGGTGTCCATGCAAGATTGCCGTACTCAAGGTATACCTGTGGTGTTAGTTGCGATGTTTTCCAGTTTATATAGCATGCCCAGCCAAAAAGAGTGGCCAATACCATCCGGGAAATGCGCGGCCACTTAACAGCCAATACAATCATTAGCAATGCGGCAACGTTAGAAATAATCAGTAACAAAAGGTAAGTTGGATTTTCAAGACCTTTCATACAATGCGTATTTTGTTTAAGGTAAGGTAGGTGAGTAGTGGCTCTGTTTTTATGATGACAAACAGCATGCATTAAGGCTTTCATCAGCTTATGTTAGCTTGTACAGCCGGAAAGCAGATACACGCTTGCATTTAAGGAGGAAGAAAATTATCTTAGCCTGCCTGTTAAATGAAATAAACAGGTTACCCTTATGCAAAAAGTACAGGTAGCCAACGTGGATGAATATATAGCCGGTTTTTCTCCTGGTATACAGTTGCTGCTGCAGCAGTTGCGCCAAACTATTAAAGCTGCTGCGCCGGGGGCTGAAGAAACGATCAGTTATCAAATGCCGGCTTATAAACTGAGGGGGATGCTGGTTTACTTTGCCTGCTACGAAAACCACATCGGCTTTTACCCTACACCCTCTGGCATTGAAGCTTTTAAAAAAGAGTTATCCCGCTACAAAAGCGCCAAAGGTTCCGTTCAATTTCCATTAAATGAGCCCTTGCCCCTCGCCCTGGTAACAAAAATTGTAAAGTTCAGGGTGAAGGAAAATGCGGCTATGGCGGTTACCAAAGCCAAAAAGAAAAACTGAACAAAAGCTTTTTAAGGTTTAACCAAACATACCCCATTCCGCTTTACGTAAAAGTTTTTCCTGATTTTATAAATCATTACCACTTCTGCGGCACACATTTGCAATGCTGGCATAACCCCGGTACTGCGTAAGCATACGTATAACCTGGCTTCATCAAATTAGCACTTACTAAGCATTGCATGAATTTTAAAAAAATAATACTTAAGGCGCACCTTTGGTTAGGTCTTGCGTCCGGGCTTATCGTATTGTTCCTTGGGATAACGGGCTGCATACTGGCTTTTGAAAGAGAAATAAAGCATTTTACCGAGCCTTACCAGTATGTGCAACAAGAGAGCAAACCCTTTTTACCTCCTACCGAGCTTAAGAAAATAGCGTTGGCACAACTGCCGGATAAAAAACTGCACAGCATATCTTACGGCGACAAAAACAAAGCTGCGGTAGCTGCTTTTTATAATGCAGACCCTGAGTACTATTACCTTATACACATAAACCCTTACAGTGGACAGGTGCTTAATCTGCAGAATATGAACACCGAGTTCTTCAGGGTAGTATTAATGGGCCACTTTTACCTGTGGCTGCCGCCAGCTATAGGTCAGCCAATTGTGGCTTCGGCTACATTGATATTCGTTGTCATGATTATTACCGGCCTTATTTTGTGGTGGCCTAAAAATAAGGCAGCCCGCAAGCAACGCTTTACAATTAAGTGGAATGCCAAATGGCGCAGGGTTAATTACGACCTGCACAATGTGCTGGGTTTTTATATGACGTGGATTGTGATTTTTATCGCTCTTACCGGGTTGGTTTGGGGTTTTCAGTGGTTTGCCAAATCTGTGTACTGGGTAACATCCGGCGGTAAGGCACAGGTGGAGTTTGCGGAAAGCCTCTCTGACAAAACTAAAAAATCACAAGCTGTTGCTGCTTCGCCGGTAGATGCCATTTGGCAAAAAGTAAGTGCGGAAAACCCCACGGCTGCCATCATTGATATGCATTTCCCCGAAACCGACTCATCCAGCATTGAAGCTGCCATTAACCCGGATGCATCTACTTACTGGAAAGCTGACTATCATTTTTACGACCAATACACCCTTAAAGAAATACCGGTTAAGCATGCGTATGGCAGCTTTAAAGATGCCACCGTAGCCGATAAAATAATGCGCATGAATTATGATGTGCATGTAGGCGCTATATTGGGCCTGCCCGGTAAAATACTTGCTTTCTGCGCAAGCCTTATTGCTGCCAGCCTGCCTGTTACCGGTTTTGTTTTATGGTGGGGTAAAAAAAAGAAAGACAGGCCTGCAAAAAAAGGTCAAAAAGGCTAACCCTGTTGTATTGGAAGTATAGACTAAACGCCGTGCATTTCTCCGCCGGCTCTTCCAGTCCTTCTTCAGTTTTCGGTTTTTCCTTCAGTAATGTTAACCGCTCCGGCATCTGCTATGGCAAGCTCAATATCATTTATATAAGTTGCCTGGTTATATTGTTCCGGCGCTATTTGTTCGTTTACCAGCGCTGTTAAAATGTCTGTGTACTGGCTGGCAAGTGCTTCAAGCCCGCCGGCTTTTTGGCGGTATGTACTATGTATTACAAATGGCGGAAGCCAGTTCATTTTGCACAGGTAAGCTGTTTGTTTAAAGGGTAACAGAAAGTCTGTTACAGGATAACGGTTGTAACCGCCCTGTGTATAAGCATTTATACTTCCCCCGCAGGAAATGGCGCTCATCATTTTTTTCCCTTCCAATACATTACCGCCAGGCCCGTATGCCCAGTTGTATTCCAGCACCAGGTCAAGCCACTGCTTAATAATGGCGGGTCCGCTGTACCAGTAAAATGGGTGCTGCAGTACAATAATATCATGCTGCAGCAAAAGGTTTTTCTCTCTTGCCACATCAATATGAAGGTCAGGATAAAGCTCATACAGGTCGTTAAAGGTTACGCCCTGCAGGCCGCGGCTGTATTTAACCAGCGTTTTGTGAACCTTTGATTTGCCAAATGCCGGGTGGGCAAACTGTATAAGAATTTTTGCCATAGTACTGGTTAGCTATTAAACATACCTGGGTGCAATAATAACCCTAAAATGTTAATGAGGCCACATGGGTAAAAAAAGCTTCGCATGCTTTAAACGGGCGGGTATTATGCCGTTCCGGTTTTTGCTGCAATCCCCATCGCTGCATGGCTGGGTTGCTGCGTTATACTGTGGTAGAATTTTTTTAGGGGGTGTCCCTCGTACCTCGGGCCGGGCTTTCCGCTATTACTCCGCCACAAAGCCGGGCTGCGATGGCCTCAGCGGGGTAACCGCTGCAATCCCTCACCCGAAAGTGCAACACGCGGCTGCTTTCGCGGAAAGGTTTTATAAATGGCCATCAAAAGGCATAGCCATGCTCTGTATGGGACTGTTACAAATGGGCATTGGTGTTTTTTGGGGGAGACACTTCTTGTAATCCGGTAAAAAAAATTGCCTTGTAATTATGCTGTTGGCCACTGTACATTACGGTAAAATTAAAAGAGCAGGCCGGTGTTCGTCTGGCTAATTAAACTACATTTGCCGGTTAATAAAACTCCCGTAATGGCTATAGGCCTGTTTTATTTTTGTAAATCCACCAAAACAGCTTCAGCAGTATCCCTGCACCTGGTTTTCTTTTTTTTAATGGCTTGTAACAATGGCAGCAAAACCGTGCCCGATAACCCGGTTATTGTAGATTCCGTATTGTCTAAAGTCTCCGGTTTCAGGCGGGGCGCCATGATGCATTACCTGGATACATCGTACCAACGTTTTAAGCCCGGCCGGGGTGATATTTACCGCAAGTACGACAAAATAAGGGATTACTATTTTACCATAGAGAGGGACTACGACAGCGCTACCCTGTACGCTGACAGTATGTTGTTTATAATACATGAGCCGTACATAAACGGGCAATACACCGGCGATTATGTTAAAGCCCTCTTTTTTAAAGGCGATGCGTTGATGGCCCTTAACAGGTACGAAGCCGCATTTGCATTATACTACCAGGCAAAAGATATTGTAAGCAGGAAAATGAAGGGGTTGCCATCATCTGTTGGTTATTACTCAAGGCTGGCATACGAATTATACAAGCAGCGGAATTACAGGGAGGCAATACCCGTTTTTCACCAGGCGTTTGCTGAAATGGACAAAGAGAAAGACCCTTTTATAAGGTTTGTTTACAAACAAATGCACCTGGATGATATAGGCCTTTGTTACAGCAATGCTGGTATTAAAGACAGCGCCCTGCACTATTATAACCTGGCCTTTGATTTTATCAACAAACATGCTTTGGTTTTTACAGACCGCACGGATTATATTGAAACAGCCAAAGGTGTAGTGTATGGCAATATGGGCAAGCTGTTGATGGATATGGGCAACGATACCGCTGCAGAACGTGTGTTGAAAGAAAGCATAGCGCTAACCAGTAAGCCAAACCGTGCAGAAGAAGATGCCCAATACACCAGGGAACGGCTGGCTGGTTTTTATTTAAAAAGGTCTGAACCAAAAAAAGCGCAACAGGTAATCGGAAACATGAAGGTATGGCTGGATAGTGTTAATGGCAGTGTACAGCACCGTGAAAGGTACCTGCGTTTGCGGGCCGCTGCCCTGGCGCAGCAGGGCGATTATAAAAATGCTTACGGAGATATTCTGCAATACCTAAGCTTAAATGATTCAGTTACCTCCGCATCAAAGCCAAGCCCTGAGCAGGACATACGTAAACAGTTGCAGTACCTGGAACGTACGCAGGAACTGGTATTGGCCAAAGAAAAAGAGCAAACACAAAAGCTGTATTTATACATCATTATCATCTGCCTGTTAATGGCGGTTATCATTACCGTACTTGTATGGCGGTTGTACCGTCAGTCCCGCCGCAATGTATCCCAGTTAATAGGCCTTAACAAAGAAATAAATACCCGTAACGGGCAAATGCAGAAAGCGCTTGAGGCACTTGAAAAAAGCCAGTATGAAAATACCCGCATGATGAAGGTAATTGCGCATGACCTGCGTAACCCCGTTAGCGCCATGCTTAACTTTGCTGAAATGCAGGTTAACGAATGGCTTAGCGAAAACGAGAAAAAAGAAATGGTGCGCATCATGCAAAAAAGCGGTACTGATGCCCTTTCCCTTATTGACGACCTGCTGCAAACAAATGCCTCTGTTAAAGACATAGAAAAAGTGCCTGTAGAGCTTGACCACCTGCTGGATTATTGTGTAAAACAGTTGCAGCCAAAAGCAGCGGAAAAGAAACAGCAGCTTGAGTTTTATCCTGTTCAGGCAAGCATACATGCAGACAGGGAGAAACTCTGGAGGGTATTCAGTAACCTTATTGCCAACGCTGTAAAATTTAGTCCTGCACAGGAAACCATTACTATAAGAATGAAAGAGGATGGGGCACATATTATGGTGGCGGTAGAAGACCATGGCATTGGCATACCCACGGAGCTGAAGGAAGAGATTTTTAATATGACCCTTACAGCAAAAAGAAAAGGTACCCAGGGCGAGCCTTCGTTTGGGCTGGGCCTGTACATTACCCGGCAGATTATTGAAGCCCACAATGGAAAAATATGGTTTGAAAATAACAACGGCTGCGGTACCATTTTTTTCGTTTCCCTGCCCATCAATTTTTCTGCCAGTTAATTTTTCTCACCGGGTAGCCGCTACAATCCCTCACCCCAAAGTGCAACAAGCTGCTGATAGCGCAGTATACCAGCCAGTTATGCCATTAGCTAAACTAACAGAGCGGGTACTTTACTACCCGCCCCGTTCAAATAAACCCCGTTAAATCCACTTGTTATAACGATTAATGGTTGTATGTGGTTGTCAGCAAGAAAAAATTTAATGATTTTGATGATTAAACATGTGTGATTGCCTGGCTAAGGGCAATTAAAATTGATTTAACCTATTTCCCAGGGTTTGTTTTTTTATTAAAATTGTATCCTAAACCCAAACAACATGCAAAACTTTGCGTACCCTCCTACGCCCCAAAATGTACTTCCTGAAAAACTGCAGCCCTCTGCCGCTTTTAAAAAGCAGGTTGCAAAAGTTATTGTTTCCATTGTATGGTTTTTTGCTGTGTACCTGTTACTGGTTGTGGGGGCGGTGTTGTTGGCTGTTGGCTGCTGCTACCTGGGGGTATTGATAATTGCGGCTATGCCCAAACTAATCACTCTTTTGGCTGGCCTGGGATTAATGGCGGTTGGCGTATCAGTCATCTTTTTTCTTATAAAATTTATTTTCTCTGTTTCAAAAAACGAAAACCCTAACAGGGTGCAGATTACCGAACAGGAACAGCCTGAACTTTTTGCCTTTATAAGACAACTTAGCAAGGAAACGAATACCGCTTTTCCCAAAAAGATATTTGTATCTCCCGATGTAAATGCCTGCGTTTTTTATAATTCCAGTTTCTGGAGCATGTTTTTTCCTGTTCGTAAAAACCTGGAAATAGGTTTTGGATTAGTGAACAGCATTAACATCAGCGAGCTTAAAGCCGTTATTGCTCATGAATTTGGTCATTTTAGCCAGCGAAGCATGAAGCTGGGAAGCTTTACTTACAATGTAAACCGCATTATTTACAATATGCTGTATGAAAATACAGGGTATGGTACTTTTCTAAACAGTTGGGCCAGCATTGATGGTGTATTAAGTTTTTTTGCCGCCATAACCATTAAAATAGCTGAGGGTATACAGTACATACTAAGGCAAATGTATAAATTGATCAATAAGAACTATATGAGCCTTAGCCGTGAAATGGAATTTCATGCCGATGCTGTAGCCGCCAGCGTTGCAGGCGGTAATAATGTTATAAGTGGCTTAAGCAGGATAGAAGTCGCGGCAGGCTGCTATAATACCGCGGTTGACAATGCTGATGAACTGTTGAAACAAAAGCGTTGTTCAGCTAACATTTTTGATAACCAGTTGGCAGTTTTTCGCAATATGGCCAACAGGTATAAACTTCCGGTTAGGCAAGGACTGCCGGAAGTATCGTTTGAGTTTGTGCATTCATTTTCCAAGTCAAGGATAAATTACAAAGACCAGTGGGCCAGCCATCCGGAGTTGGCCGAGAGAAAAGCGCATCTTGACAAACTTGATATACAGGTACTGCCCGACGAAACTTCGGCCTGGGTGGTGTTTAACAATACAATGCAGCTGCAGGAGCAGCTAACCCAAAACCTTTACCGGAATATTAAAAACGGAGAGGCGATGGAGAAAATGGACAGCGGCGCTTATGCCGAGTGGTATGAAAACAAAAATGAGCTGTACCGCCTGCCGGAAGTGTACAACGGCTATTATGATAGCCGTTTTGTTGAGTTAAAAGATTTGGAAGTGGATGACGCTATGAACACCAGGTCGTTGCCTTCGTTAGAGCAATTGTTTACAACTGAAAAGGCTGCATTAAACTCTTTTATTAACAACAATGAACGGGATTTGCAGATAGTGAAAGCCATTAAAGAAAAGCAGATTGATGTGAATAGTTTTGATTTTGACGGACAAAAATTTTCAGCAACCGACTGCGACCAGGTGATTGCCCAACTGGAACAGGAAATAACCAGCCAGAAGCAAGAACTTCAACAGGCGGATAAACAGGCATATTGCTTTTTTTACGGGTATAATGTACAGGTTAAAGCAGATTACGCATCGTTTAACCAGGCATCAGAAAAGTACCAGGCATATATTACCGACGCTAACGCGGTTATTAACTGCATCCAACCTTTTTATTATGGCCAGTTGCAGCTAGAACAAATAAACGGGCTGATAAGCGAGCTTAAAAATAAACATGAGCTTCGCCTGAAGGCAAGATTGAAGGAGTTGATGGAAGAGGGTATTATCAATAAAGAACAGCATAGTGATTTACATAATGATGTACAGGTGTTTCTCGAAAAGTTCTATCATTACTTTATGGCAAATGAATTTCAGAATGATGAATTAAACAAGCTGCGGCAGATTACAGTAGAAGTTGCGGGTGTATTGTATGATTATAAGTTTGCTGCATATAAGAAAATGCTTGAAGCGCAACTGGCATATTACAATGCTCTGTCACAGAACTCTCTGCATAATGTAGCCTGACAGCGTTCATGTTATACATGGTGGGAAAAGCTGCATAGCGATAAAGGCGTACAAGAGTGCGACGCAAGTAAAGCCTCCTGCTTATTCTTCTGCCGGGCCCATAAATATTTTACAACATAATTGCTTTAATGTAACGCTCACCCCATTTGCCCCAGTCTTTCATCCTGTCTTTTAATGTTGTTAACAGGGATTGATTGGTAGTTTTTTTGCCTTTGGCCGGCGGGTTAAGTTTGGCGTCTGTAATAACTTCGGTGTACACTTTTGTAGCAAACCAGGTAATATGTTCGCGGGGTATTGCCACACCCATTATCATGCCGGGCAGGCCTGTAAAACATTCAGGCCCGCCGGAGGTAGTAATGGCATCTGTATAAAAGGCAACGATGTAAAGGGAATCCATCACTATACCATTGGCGCGGCGGCAGGTAAACCCGGCAATATTCCTGGTTTCTTCGGTAATCTTCCATTTTATTTTTCGGGTGGTATCCTGCACAAGAAAAGCCTGGTCGTACACATTTTTCAGCGTGGTGCTCTGGTAGGTTTCCAGGTTGTTGAATACAATATTGTCTTCCGCCGGTTGCTGCCACAGGCGGTTATTGTCTGTGTTTTCGCGGCCCGGCCGGTACAGGGTTTTGCCGTCTTTAAAATTCAGGTCGAAGTAGGTGGTTTTAAACTTGGGCATTGTTTTCTTCATCAATTCTTTCCAGTCGGTATCGTTGTTGTCCTCATCTTCTAACTGGGCGTATAAGTTTATCCTTCTTTCAAATTCAATCCTGCCTTCGGACAGGAAGATGGCATTTTGGGCATGGGTAGTAATGCTTGCCAGCAAAACGCATGATAGAAACAGGTAAGTGAATATCTTTTGCATGTTTAACTGTTTAATTAGTTTCCGTTGGATGGGGCGCCTGCACCGCCGGCTTTGGTAAAGTTCCATACCGCGGAAAGCAGGAAGTAACGGCGTATAGTGGTATAAGTTGTTTGAGAAATGAAGTTGCTGCTCTGCGACCTGTCAACACCCAGGTTACGGTTAAGGATGTCCTGGCCGGAAACCTTAACCAAAAGGGCATCTTTTTTCAGGAACTTCTTGCCAACCCAGGCATTCAGCAATACCACATTGGTATTGTTATCAAATACGCTGGTCTTTTGCCTGAAGTTCATATTGGCATCAGTATGCACCTGGAACTTTAGCGGCAGGTATATATCCAAGTTGGGGTTTACATCAAAGGTCCAGTATTTGGTTTCCAGGTTCTTTTGAACGGAGGATTTGCTGTTGGTATAAGCAGCACCCGCGTTGATGTTAAAGCTATATTTCTTTTCTTTCTCATTGCTTATCCAAATACCCATGCGGTAGGTGTTGCTTCTTGTAACGTTAAGTGCGTCATTAACAATACTTGAGTATTTGGAACTGTTGAAGTTGCCGTTGAAACCCAGCCTGGTATTTATTTTCTTTATTTTAAAGTTATAATCCAGGTAGCCATTCCAGGAGCTGTTGCCATCCAGGTTAACAGATTGGTAAACCCTGCGGCCCAGCGAATCAACATAATCCCTGCTGCTGATAGCGTTTTGCGTAAAATTGTAGCTCAGGCTTGTCCAGATACCTCTTTCACTCAATACTTTAAAGTCATTAAAGCTCATCCAGATGTTATTGCGAAAAGCTGGTTTAAGGTCGGGGTTGCCAATGGAAATGTTCAGGGGGTCTTCATTAGAGCGTACTGGTTGTATCTGTTGAATGCTTGGTTGCTGGGTGCTTCCATTGTACCGTAATGACAGGCGCCTGTATTGCGTAAACTGGTAATTGAAGTTGGCATTGGGAAACCAGTTAACAAAGTTTCTTGTTATGGAGCTGTCTGCATGTACATCGGTTTGTTTAAAATCTGTAAAACCAACGTTGGAGCCCAGGTTAAACTTAATTTTCTTTTCAAAAAAGCTATAGCTAAGGCCTGTACGGTGGGTGAATACATCAAACTTGTAATCGTTACTGAATAGGCTGTCAAGTTGGGTGTATTTGCCGTCGCTGGCTTTGTTGAAAGAGTTGCGTTCGCTGGAGCTGTTGTTTACCACAATGCCATAGTTAAACACCAGGGACGATACCTTTGACAAGGGTTCGGAATAAGTAAGCTTGGTGTCAAAAGAAAGATTCTCTGATTTTGAATTTTTGTATTGATCGGTAAGCTGCGTTTCGGTAATGCTTCCGGTTTTGTAAAAATCATTCTGTGCTTTCAGGTAACCGTCAGAAGTTGTCATGCTGTATTGCTCACTCAGGTTAAGCGAAAGTGTTCTTCCTTTTTTCTTTAGTTTCTTGCGCCAGAGAATATTACTGTTAAAAGTGCGGGCATCAGATTCGTTGGAGATGTCTCTGATACTGTTATTAATCATGGCACTGTCTTTATCATACATCTGGGAGAGATAGCGGCTGTTGGTTTTTTTGTTGGTAAGGCCGCCATCTGCTATCACTTTTATCGAAGAAGAGGAATCAATCTGTATTTCATAATTGCCATTGGCTGCATGTCGCATGGCTTCATTGGTAAAAAATTGCTGCTGGTTATTGTATTGCGATGTGCTGTCTGGCAGGATGTATTGGGATTTGATATCCGTTTGCCCGTTAACATCCAGGTTCATGAATTTGTAGTTGGCGTTTACAGACTGTTTGTCTTCATTCCATTTGTTGTTGTAATGCATGCCACCTGTTTTTACAGATGGGTAACCACGGCCATTGTAGCGCCCATCCCAGGAATCCAGTTCATCATCGCCGCTGCCGTTAAACATAAACCAACCGTTGGTTTCATCGTACTCTACGGATGAGGCAAAACTTTGCCCATAACTATCCCTGTCCTGCCAGTTAAGGCCAGATGTTCCTGTATTGGAAACAATACCGTAGGCGGCAAACTTTTGTTTGTTCTTAAACATATTGATCATGGCCTGGTAATCGTGGTAGCCTTCCGTTCCCTGGTTGGCGTTTATTTTACCGAAGTATCCATTCTTTTTGTTGTCCTTTAGTTTAAGGTTTATGGTTTTCGTTCGTTCGCCATCATCTATGCCTGTAAAGTTGGCCTGGTCGCTTTTCTTGTCAAAAACCTGCACTTTATCTACCATATCGGCACGCAGGTTTTGTGTTACCAGGGTTGGGTCGTCACCAAAAAATTCTTCACCATCCACCAGTACCTTGGGTACCTTTTCGCCCTGCGCTGTTATTTGCCCGTTTTTATCAACCTGTATGCCCGGCAATTTTTTCAGCAGGTCTTCAACAGATGCATTGGCTTCCACCTTAAAACTGTCGGCTGTATATTCTGTAGTGTCGCCCTTAATTTTTATGGCGCTCACCTGCGATTTTACGATTACTTCTTTCAGCAGGTTGGCGCGGGATGTAAGGAACAATGTTTTTAAATCAATGGAGCTGGTGCTGTCAAGGGTAAGCTTATCAACATAGTCAGCGTACTCGGGGTAAGATACCAACAGTACATAATCGCCGGCCTTCAGGTTTTTAAGCTCGAATGCGCCCTTGTTGTTGGTGCGGGTAAATTTATAAAGAATGGAATCTTTTGCCTGTAACAGCGAAACAACTGTGTTTTGCAGGTCTTTCTTGTTAATACTGTCTGTTACCGCCCCTTTTATGGAAGCGCTTTGCCCCATTGCCAGGCAACTTATGCACAGTATTGCCCATGTAAACGCAATTAGTTTCTTCATGAGGTTGGTTTCGGTTAAGTGTTTAAGATACAACCGGCTGCAAAATCCATATTTCCGGTTGTTATAACTAATTTTTTAGTTATAAATTTTCGTTAAAGGAATTTTGTTTGTTCGTTTCCAATTTTGCGTGTCTAAGCAGCATAATTGCGCAACTATGCTCATTCGTATTTTCTGCTTGGCTCATAATTTCTTTGTAAACCAAAGATGTTAGAATCATTTTTTCTTTATTTCATTTTCTGACGAATAGCCATGAACCCTTGATCAAATTCATTTTTTATTTGGTACTGGCCGTTCGTTGCTACTATCGGGCTTTGGTTGAGCAATCTTGCGTGTCGAAGCAGCAAGATTGGAACACTTGTACGCCTTGTTCTCTACTCCCCACTGTGCATCAGCAAGCACAAAGCATTACACGCTTTCTTTCAAAAGCAGCAATCTTTATTCTATATTACTTTGATTTAGCAGTTTGTCCTAAAAAGCTGGGATAGTTACGACAGGGTTTATGCGAGCCATTCAACACATTTCCGGTACGGTGGCATATTTACGTGAAAATGCATAAATTATTGTGCAAACCAATTGTAACCTTCCTAATTTTACGTTAATGGTTTCTAATAAGTCTAAACGGTAAAGCTATGCCATCCAAAACACCTGCTGCGCAGGAAAAAACAAAGAAAGGCGTTACTGCTGATGCGGGGGCCTATGCAATTAAATCATCAACTAAAAACAAACCTGTGCAAAAAAAATACGAGGACATTCACTTTGTTGACAGTACAAAGCCCGTTTGGGGTTATTCTCTTTTCACGGAGGAAGATGTCCGCAACTTTCAAAGTGGTACGCATTATAAACTGTACGAGTTATTTGGCAACAAACAAATAGAAGTGCTGGATACGCCGGGTACTTATTTTGCCGTATGGGCGCCGAACGCTACACAGGTAAATGTAATCGGCAATTTTAATGACTGGAATAATACTGCGCACCCGCTTAATGTACGTATGGATAACTCCGGCATTTGGGAAGGTTTTATACCCAACCTGCTGGCCGGTGAAGCATACAAATACCATATTCATGGCTTTGCGGGCATTCAACTGGATAAGGGCGACCCCTTTGCCCACTTGTGGGAAATGAGGCCTTTAACAGCCTGCATAACCTGGGGTACTTATCACGACTGGCAGGATGCTACATGGATGCAGCAACGAAAAAAGCATAATGCACTTAATGCTCCCTGGAGCGTTTACGAAGTGCACCTTGCAAGCTGGATGCGGCCTGACAAAAACGATGAAGAGCGTTACAATACCTACGCCCAGATAACAGAACGCCTGGTACCTTACGTAAAAGAAATGGGCTTTACGCATGTGGAACTGATGCCCGTTATGGAACACCCTTTTGATGGCAGTTGGGGTTACCAGGGCACAGGGTATTTTGCACCTACTTCCCGCTTTGGCAGCCCGCAGGATTTTGCCGCTATGATAGATGCCTTTCACAATGCCGGCATAGGGGTTATACTTGACTGGGTGCCTTCGCATTTTCCCTACGATTCCCATGGCCTCTTTATGTTCGACGGTACCCATACTTACGAGTATGCTGACATGCGCAAAGGTTACCACCCTGACTGGAACAGCTATATCTTTAACTATGCACGTGGCGAAGTAAAAAGCTTTCTTATCAGCAGTGCCAGGTTCTGGTGCGACAGGTTTCATATTGACGGCATCAGGGTTGATGCGGTAAGCTCCATGCTGCGGCTGGACTACAGCCGTAACGAAGGCCAGTGGGAACCCAATATACATGGCGGCAACGGTAACCTGGAAGCCATAGCCTTTGTAAAGGATTTGAATGAAACACTTTTCCGTGATTTCCCGGATATACAAACCATCGCTGAAGAATCTACAGATTGGCCGCAAACAAGCAGGCCCACGTTTGAAGGCGGCCTGGGCTTTGGCATGAAATGGATGATGGGCTGGATGCACGATACGCTTGATTATTTTAAGTTAGACCCTGTGTACCGGCAGTTTCACCAGGATAAGTTTTCGTTCAGTATGATGTATTTCTACAACGAAAACTTTATGCTGCCGCTTAGCCATGATGAAGTGGTGCATGGCAAAAGCCCCATGCTGTATAAAATGCCGGGCGATGAGTGGCAAAAGTTTGCCAACCTGCGCCTGTTATACACTTATATGTTTACGCATCCCGGCGGCAAACTGCTGTTTATGGGCGATGAATTTGCCGCCACCAACGAATGGAATTACAAGAGCGAACTGCAATGGGAGTTGCTGCAGTATGTAAGTCATGGTGGTATGAAGTACTGCATCCAAAAATTAAATGAACTGTATAAGTCGGAGCCGGCTTTATATGAAAAACAGTTTGAACAGGGGGGCTTTGAATGGGGCGACTTAAGCAGGCGCAGTGAATCTGTCATCACTTTCAAGCGTAAAGGCAATAACCCACAGGACGATGTGCTGGTTATACTGAACATGACACCCGTTGTGCGCCGGGATTGGGAAGTGTATGTACACGGCAAGCAAACATGGAAAGAAGTGTTTAACAGCAACGATAAAGATTTCTGGGGAACCGGCGACGTGTACAACCCCGATGTAAACAGCGAACTGGTAGATGAACCAACCCAATGCTACAAGCTGAAAGTACACTTGCCTGCGCTTAGTGCGGTAGTGTTGCGTTAAGGTATCTTCTATATTACATACAAGCCGGCATCAAAAATGCCGGCTTTTGTTTTTCTGGTACTTTATTGGCAGAGTTGGGTATTGTTTTGTCAATAAATTAAGAAATATTGCAGGTATATAGTGAAGAATAAATAATTTTCAGCGGTGGGAGGGCTAAGGGTAAATCATGGCCTTCCGCCTTATAACTTTCTGCCTAAAAATGCTTGCAATAATCTCTTATTAACCACATGCAATAAAACACTACTTATGCAAAAACATGTTTCAGCGATTTGTATTGCCTTGCTAGTTTGCTTTGCCGTAAATGCCCAACAAAAGTTCAGTGGCCTGGATGTTAACCTCGGTAATTTATACCGCCTCTCCGATGCAAAAACACGTTCTATCAGCCCTGAAAATTTTAAGGGCGAAAAAGGAAAAGGGGGCATGGCCACTACCGGCACCGGCGAAAGGGCATCCCGGGACCTTGGCCAGAAATGGAAAGTGAGCCCAAGTGTAGTCATTAAAGCCAAAACAACTTATACTATTGCTGAAATTGAAGGCCCAGGAGCCATTCAGCATATATGGATGACGCCTACCGGCAACTGGCGTTATTCTATCATCCGCTTTTATTGGGACGATGAAACAACTCCCTCTGTTGAAGCGCCTGTGGGGGACTTCTTTTGCAGCGGCTGGGGCAAGTATGCTTCGCTGCAGTCACTGGCGGTAACGGTAAACCCGGGCAGCGCTTTCAACTGTTACTGGGCAATGCCCTTCCGCAAAAAATGCCGCATTACCATGGAGAATATTGACGAGCACGATATGGTGCTCTACTACCAGGTAGATTATACCCTTACCAGCGTGCCGGATGATGCAGCTTACTTTCACGCACAGTTCAGAAGGGTAAACCCGTTGCCATACAAAACAGACTATGTACTGGTTGACAGCATACAGGGCAAGGGGCATTATGTGGGTACTTACCTGGCCTGGGGCGTACACAACAATGGCTGGTGGGGCGAAGGGGAGATTAAGTTCTTTATGGATGGAGATACCGAGTTTCCTACCATCTGCGGCACAGGCACCGAAGACTATATATGCGGCTCTTACGACTTTGATACAAGAAGTAAAAACCAGTACGGCGTAGAAGAGGTAAACTATACTGAGTTTACCGGGCCATACACCGGTTTTCACCAGGTAATAAAAGGGGATGGGCACTACCAGATTGCCCAACGTTTTGGCATGTACCGCTGGCATATTACAGACCCCATCCGGTTCGAAAAGAATCTCAAGGTAACCATACAGGCGCTGGGCTGGAGAAGCGAAGGCCGTTACCTGCCGTTGCAGGATGATATTGCTTCCGTTTCTTTCTGGTACCAGAGCGAACCGCATGGCGCATTCCCTAAAATTCCAGCAAAAGATAAGCTTGAAGTGAATTAAGCTTTTGTTGTTAAATTCCGGTTCGGAAATACATCATACATCTAACATCGTACATCTAACATCATACATATTTATGGCGCCTGCCGAAGGCACCGGGCTTTCCGCTCATACTCCGCCACAAGGCCCTTGCACAGGGCCTTCAGCGGGGTATCCGCTTCAATCCCTGGCGCAAGGTGTAACACGTTGTTTTTTTGCAGGCAGGCTTAGGTCAAGTACGATTTACGAAGTACGAAGTACTTGTATCGTACAAAACAAGCAAACATTGAACATTGAACAAACAAACATTGAACAAACGAACAACTGCAGCTATATGAAAAGTATGCTTGTAAAAATTACCGGTGTATGCTACATGGTATCTCTTATTGCTTGTGGTAACGGTAACAACAAAGAAACAAATCCGTCAGACAGTTCCGCGGCGCCAAAAGGCAGTTACGCTTACGATGCAGCCTTTCTGCAAAAGCATAACAACAAAATACTGGAGTTAAAAGACAAGGATGGTAATGCAAAAGTGTTGCTGTCTGCCGATTACCAGGGCCGGGTTATGACCAGCACCGCCACTGGCGATAGTGGCGCCAGCTATGGCTGGCTTAATTACAGCCTGATAGAAGCACCTGAAAAGAAAAAACAGTTTAACCCTGTTGGGGGCGAAGAGCGTTTTTGGCTGGGCCCTGAAGGTGGCCAATACTCCATTTACTTTAAGGGTAAAGACTCTTTTAACTTTGCTAACTGGCAGGTGCCTGCCATTATTGATACCGTTGCTTACGATGTAGCCGAAGCGGATGACAGCCATGCTGTATTCAAAAAAGAAGCCACCATCACCAATTGGAGCGGAACTGAATTTAACCTGGCTATTGAAAGAACTGTAAGCCTGCTGGGTAAAGATGCCATAGCGCAAAAACTGGGGGTTACGCTTCCCGGTAATGTTAATGCCGTAGGTTATGAAACTGTAAACAAAGTAAAGAATGCAGGCGCCGCCGATTGGAAGAAAGACAAAGGCCTGTTATCTATCTGGCTGCTGGCCATGTTAACGCCAACAGAAGAAACAATGGTTATCATTCCGTTCAACGGGGTTGCCAATGCACGTTCTTATATTACCGACAACTATTTCGGCACTATTCCGCCAGACAGGTTAAAGGTGAAGGACAGCGTATTGTATTTTACCGCGGATGGCAAAAAGCGCAGCAAGCTTGGCCTTTCTCCTGTAATAGCCAAGGGCATTGCCGGCAGTTATGATTTTAAAAAGAATGTGCTTACCTTAATCCTTTTTCCGGTTGATAAAAAGGGCAGTTATGTAAACAGCAAGTGGGAGTTGCAGAAAGAGCCTTATAAAGGCGACGCGGTAAATGCTTACAACGATGGCCCTCTTGAAGATGGTACACAAATGGGCCCTTTTTATGAAATAGAATCATCTTCAGCGGCATCAGAACTGAAGGCGGGAGAAGTGCAGGAATACCGCCAGGCTACAGTTCACCTGCAGGGCGATTATGCCTCGCTGAAGCAACTCGTAAAGCAGGTACTGGGGGTAGAACTGGATGAAGTGAGGAAGTGAGTGGTAAATGGTGAGTGGTGAATAGTGAGTGGTGAGTGGGGGCATTCCGCTTCGCCATTCAATATTCCTTGTTCCTTGTTCGATATTCGTTTGGTGAATGGTGAATGGTGAATGGTGAATAGTCAATGGTGAGTGGGGGCATTCCGTTTCGTCATTCAATATTCCTTGTTCCTTGTTCGATATTCATTTGGTGAGTGATGAGTGGTGAATAGTGAGTGGGGGTATTTCACTTCGCCATTTAATATTCCTTGTTCCTTGTTCGATATTCATTACTGTTTCTTGTTCGATATTCGTTTCTTATCATCAACAAACTTATAATAACATGCACCTGTACAAAACAACAAAAGGCATCATCTTAGAAAATAACAATAGCTACTACCTGCTGGATAAGAACTGGGATTTGCTTATCAATCAAACCGACCTCTTTGGGCATTTAACTGATTTATCGAAAGAGTCAGCGGCTATAACAGAACAGGAGTTTAAAGAACTTACAGAACAATACCTGCTGCCGCCTGTTGGCAGCCAGGAGGTATGGGCTTCCGGCGTAACATACCTGCGCAGCCGCAATGCCCGTATGGAAGAATCGAAAGATGCGGGAGGCGGGGATTTTTACGAACGTGTGTATGATGCCGAAAGGCCGGAGTTGTTCTTTAAATCAACCCCGCAACGTGTTGCGGGCCCGGGCCAGGAAGTGTACATCCGCAAAGACTCCACCTGGAATGTTCCGGAGCCGGAGCTTACCTTATACATGAACTCCAGCGGCAGTATACAGGGCTATACGGTTGGTAATGATATGAGCTCCAGGAGCATTGAAGGCGAAAACCCTTTGTACCTGCCTCAGGCCAAAACTTACGAACGCAGCGCTGCGCTGGGCCCTTGTTTGTATGTACCGCAGGAGCCTCTGCCAACCGATACAACCATCACGCTTGTAATAACCCGGGGTGGAAAGGAAATGTTCAACGGCAGCATACAGGTAAACAAAATAAAACGGGAATTTAAAGAGTTGGCCGCCTATCTTTTCCGCGAAACCAACTTCGATACCGGCTGCTTTTTGATGACCGGCACGGGCATTGTTCCGCCGGATCATTTTACTTTAGAGCCCGGCGATGAAGTGAGTATTTCTATAGAGGGCATCGGCACATTAACCAATGTAGTGGCGTATAAAAGTTAGTTTGTTCAACGTTCCATGTTGCTTGTTTAGTGAGTGGTGAGTAGTGAATGGGCATTCCACTTCATTATTCAACATTCCTTGTTCCTTGTTCGGTATGCTCTACCCGGGCTGAAAAGTCGCCATGAAAAACAGAACGATGAACGGATTGCGACGCAACGAAGCCGCCATAAAAAACCGTGGCTGGTATCCAAATAGATCAGTAAATCGCTATAAACTTCTCCCGATGAAAAATGTCCTTTTTTACGTATTGCTTTGCTTTGCCACCGGTATTGCCGCGCAAACCGGCAAAGCAATAACCCTAACCAAACAGCAACTGAAAAATAAAATCATGGGTGGCTGGGCCGGGCAAACCATTGGTGTTACTTTCGGCGGCCCTTATGAGTTTGGTTTTCAGGGAACGTTTATCGGCGATTATCAACCCTTGTTATGGTATGATGGCTACCTGAAAAAAACAATGCTGAATACCCCCGGCCTGTACGACGACCTATACATGGACCTGACTTTTGTAGACGTATTTGAAAAATATGGCCTGGATGCGCCGGTAGATTCTTTTGCCAACGCCTTTGCCAATGCAGGTTATGCATTATGGCATGCCAACCAGGCCGGGCGCTACAACATTCTGCATGGCATTAAAGCGCCGGAAAGCGGCCACTGGAAAAACAACCCGCATGCCGATTGTATAGACTACCAGATAGAAAGCGATTTTGCCGGTTTAATGAGTCCGGCTATGCCCAATACAGCTTCTGCCATAAGCGACAAAATTGGCCATATAATGAACTACGGCGATGGCTGGTACGGCGGCGTATATGTGGGTGCCATGTACGCGTTGGCATTTACCAGCAGCGATATAAATTATATAGTTAACGAGGCGCTGAAAACAGTGCCCCGCCAAAGCTTGTTTTACCAATGCATCAGTGATGTTATCGGCTGGCACAGGAAATACCCGGCAGATTGGAAACAAACATGGATGGAAGTGCAAAAAAAATACGCCAATGACATTGGCTGCCCTGAAGGCGTGTTTGCACCTTTTAACATAGATGCCAATGTAAACGCCGCTTACGTGGTTATCGGCCTGCTGTACGGCAAAGGAGATTTTACACAAACCCTTGAAATAACTACCCGGTGCGGCCAGGATGCGGACTGTAACCCGTCATCATCCGGCGGCATATTAGGCACCATATTGGGCTACGATAAAATACCCGCTTATTGGAAACAGGGCTTAAAAGAAGCCGAAGGCATAGACTTTAAATACACCACCATGAGCCTGGAAGATGTGTACGACATTGGCTTTAAACATGCCCTGCAAAATATAGAACGCAATGGCGGAACCATCAACGGAGAGAACATCACCATTAAGGCGCAGCAACCGGTAGCCGTAAGATTTGAGAAGAGTTTTGACGGCGTGTACCCGGTTAATAAAATTCCGGTGGTATGGAACGGTGCTAAGAACGAAATCAGCTTTGAATTTGAAGGAACCGGCTTTGTATTGCGTGGCGAAACAGCCAAATGGGCCAGTACCACCGCCTTTGTGTTTAATACGGAATTGTATATAGATGGGAAACTGGTGGAATCTCCAAAATTACCCGCTGCTTACACCACCCGCCGCTACGAACTGTGCTGGATGTATGATTTGCCCAAAGGAAAACACGCCGTACAGTTAAAAATATTGAACAGTTCTGATACCGAACAATTGCGTGCCGGCCACGTGTTAGTGTACTCAGATAAGCCCGTAAACGGGCTGGAAGCTAACTTGGGGCGGTAGTGGGCGCTTCCCTGTTATTTGTCAGGCATCTTCATTAAAAAAAACTCTGCTCAATTTTTTAGTTTTTCTGCTGGTTTAGTTTAATTAATTTGCCGTTTGTTATGGCAGAAAAAACAGCAACAAAGGCGGCCAGGAAAAAAGCCGTTCAGCCCGCTGCGGCAAAAGATGTGATACTGGTGAAGGGTGCAAGGGTGCATAACCTTAAGAATATCACGGTAGAATTTCCCCGCAATAAATTTATTGTTGTAACCGGCGTATCCGGCAGCGGTAAATCTTCACTAACCATAGATACGCTCTTTGCGGAAGGGCAGCGGCGCTATGCCGAAAGCCTTAGTGCCTATGTGCGCCAGTTTATGGCCCGTATGGTTAAGCCCGATGTTGATTACATCAAAGGCCTGTGCCCGGCCATTGCCATTGAACAAAAAGTAATTACCCGCACACCCCGCAGTACGGTGGGCAGCATGACGGAGATTTACGATTACCTGCGCCTGCTGTTTGCCCGCACCGGCAAAACAATATCTCCCATTAGTGGCCGCGAAGTAAAGAAAGATGATGTGGCTGATGTACTTAATGCCATCAACGCATTGCCGCATAACAGCCGCGTTGTTATACTGGCCGCTTTTAAGCAGCATGCCAACCGCGATAGCCGCGAAGAGCTTAATATTCTCACCCAAAAAGGCTTTGCCCGTTTGTATATCAACAGGCAGCCGGTACGTATAGAAGAACTGCTGGATTTAACTGACAAGGAACTGAAACAAAAACTGGCTGCAGGTGATAAACAGCAGGCAGCCCATATTTTAATAGATCGCATTGTAACCAAGGATTTTGACGAAGATGATACCCATCGCCTCAGCGATTCCATCGGTACGGCTTTTTATGAAGGGGAGGGCGAGATGCTGGTAGAAGTACAGCTACCGGAACAAGGCGACAAGTTGCTGCACTTCAGCAATAAGTTTGAATTGGATGGCCTGCAGTTTGAAGAGCCGGTACCCAATCTTTTTTCCTTTAACAATCCTTATGGTGCCTGCCCCACCTGCGAAGGTTTTAGCCAGGTGCTGGGTATAGACCCTGAACTCGTAATACCAGACCGCAGGCTAAGCGTATACGAGGGCGCCGTTGCACCCTGGAAAGGGGAGAAGCTGGGCTGGTGGAGGGAACAGTTTGTAAAAGGCGCCAGGGCCATTGATTTTCCTGTGCATAAACCCGTGGCGGATTTAACGCCCTCTCAATATGATTTGCTCTGGAAAGGGCAGGGTACTGTTTACGGCATCAATGAGTTTTTTAAAGAAGTAGAACAAAACCTCTACAAAGTACAATACAGGGTGTTGCTTAGCCGCTACCGGGGCCGTACCAACTGCCCGGATTGCGGCGGTTACCGTTTGCGAAAAGAAGCTTTATATGTTAAAGTGGGCGGCAAACATATCGGCGAACTCTGCAAACTGCCTGTAAAAGACCTGAAGGATTGGTTTAACCAGTTAACACTTTCCCGCCACGACCAGGAAATTGCCAAACGCATACTGCTGGAGGTTAACCAGCGGTTGCAGACATTGCTGGATGTTGGCCTTGGTTACCTTACCTTAAACAGGTTGGCCAACTCACTCAGCGGGGGCGAAAGCCAGCGCATACAGCTTACCCGCAGCCTGGGCAGCAATCTCACCAATTCATTGTACATACTGGATGAGCCGTCTATCGGCCTGCATTCCCGGGATACAGCCCGCCTTATTAAAGTGCTGAAGCAGTTAAGGGATGAAGGCAATACTGTTGTAGTGGTGGAGCATGATGAAATGATGATGCGGGAGGCTGATTACATTATTGACATGGGCCCGCTGGCATCTCACCTTGGCGGCGAGGTAATAGCTGCCGGTAATTACGATGAAATTATCAGCAACCCCAAAAGCCTTACGGGGCAATATCTCAGCAACAAATTGTCCATTGCGGCACCCGCCAAATACCGTAAGTGGAACCGTAGCATTAAAGTAGAAGGCGCCCGTCAAAACAACCTGAAAAATATTACGGTAGAGTTTCCCCTTAACCTGCTCTGCGTGGTAAGCGGGGTAAGCGGCAGCGGAAAAACAACATTGGTAAAACAGATTTTATATCCTGCGTTGAAAAAACTAAAGGGAGAGTTTGCTGATAAAGTAGGCTTTCATAAAGCCATTACCGGCGATACGGATTATATAACCCAGGTAGAACTTGTTGACCAAAACCCCATCGGCAAATCATCCCGCAGTAACCCGGTTACTTACATAAAAGCGTATGATGAAATAAGGGATTTGTATTCCCGGCAGCCTATGTCAAAAGTGCGTGGCTTTCAGCCTAAGCATTTTTCTTTTAACGTAGATGGCGGACGTTGCGATGCCTGCAAGGGCGAAGGCGAACAGGTGGTGGAAATGCAGTTTTTGGCGGATGTTCACCTTACCTGCGAAGTGTGTGGTGGCAAACGGTTTAAGGAGGAAGTGCTGGAGGTACAATACAAAAACAAAAGCGTGTACGATGTACTGGAGATGAGCGTGGATGAAGCTATCGAGTTTTTTAAGGATGAAAAATCATTGGCGAAAGCTTTACAGCCTTTGCAGGATGTAGGCCTCGGTTATGTAAAGCTTGGCCAGAGCAGCGATACGCTGAGTGGCGGCGAAGCGCAGCGTGTTAAGCTGGCCAGTTTCCTGGGCAAGGGTAAATCCGGCGGGCATGTGTTGTTTGTGTTTGATGAGCCTACCACCGGCCTTCATTTTCATGATATTAAAAAGTTGCTGGCTTCTTTCAATGCGTTGATAGAGCAGGGCCATTCGCTGCTGGTAATAGAGCACAACACCGATGTTATTAAAAATGCCGACTGGGTAATAGATCTTGGCCCCGAAGCCGGCGATGGTGGCGGCAATCTTGTATTTGCCGGTAAACCTGCTGATTTAAAAGAAGTAAAAGAAAGTTATACTGCGGCATTTTTATAGATGAGGTTGTTAAAACCCGGTAAAACCGGGTTTTAACTTTTTATGGTCCCGGCAACAGGGCATGAATTAAGCATCGTTGCGTCGCACTCTTGTACGTTCAGATTCGCTACGCAGCTTTTCCCGCAGGTTAGCCTTTATTTCTGCGCTTTCAGCGGCAGAAATTTTCCTTGAATGTTCCTTCGCATATCACATTTCGTAAGCCCTTATCCCGGCAATTACGGCATCGGATATTGAGGGGTAACTTCCTCACTCTGAGTAGGCCGATGTGGATTATACTGCCCTTGTAACCCGCGTTTTCAATGGGTATCATTTCCGGCACAATATTCTATCCTGTAGAAGTATTGTTAACCTAAAAAAATAATCAATATGAACAGCAACGAGAATAATGTTGACATTCTAAATGACCTTATCAGGATTAATAACGACAGGATTACCGGTTACCAAAAAGCATTGGAAGAGACAGATATTATTGACGGTGACCTGAAAGTTTTATTTAACCGTATGATAGATGAAAGCCAGGGATATGTTGATGAACTAAGCCGGGAAGTGGTTGCCCTTGGTGGTGAAGTAGCCACAGGAACAACTACGCCGGGTAAAATATACCGGGCATGGATGGATGTTAAAAATACGTTTACCGGTAACGACCGCCATGCCATACTATCATCCTGCGAATATGGTGAAGATGCCGCTCAAAAAGCATACAAAGAAGCACTGGAAGATAATGACCTGAGTGCGAACCTGCGTTCATTGGTAAGTGAGCAGAAGGCATCCCTGCTGCAATCTCACAATACCATAAAAAGTTACAGGGATTTACACAAAGCTGTGTCTTAATACTTTTAATTGAATACTATATGAAGCCGGGGTTATCGCCCCGGTTTTTTATTTAGCAAAAACCTGTTTCTGATTTTGCCTGCTTTTATCTAATCCAATAACAATGCAACCGGCTACCAGGAAAACCACCACCAGCCCCGCCGTATTTTGCAATGCTGCACTATAACCCAACTGGCCTACATTGATAAATGGATAGGGATAAAAACCAGATAACTCTCCGTGAGCAATTGTGTAAATAATATAGCAAACCGGGAATATTAAAAAGAGTAAAGCATGTTTCCATTGCAGCAACCCTGTTCTTGCATACAAAAACCAAAACAGTACAAACAACACTGGCACTACAGTATGCAGTAACTGGTCAGCAATAAAAAATATGCCGGCCGGGTTCCACAGTTTACTAAGTAACGTGTGATAAACAACGGCAACAATGGTTATGTAAGAGCATATTGCGCCGGAAAGTATTGCGCCTGCCGCACCTGGGTTTTTCCACCAGCCAAAAAGCTTTAGAGTGGCATACAGGGCGGCAAGTAAATTTGAAAGCACGGTAAAATAACTGAAGAATTCTTCAGCAGCCCTTAAGAAGCCATTTTGCTTAGGCATAATGTACAACTGTAACAGCAGGCCTGCCCAGGCTGTAAGGGAAATAATAACAAGAAAAATAAGTTGTCCTTTTTTCATAGATCATTTAGACTGTTGCAATAATAATAAATGGTTATTTAAGCAAATTTTCTTGTTAATGGTTAAGCATCATTAAGCTAATTGCGTGCTACACTGGTTGTTACAAGTTGGCAGAAAAAATATACCGGCAGATACGAATAATTATAATAACTTACGCTCTTCCAAATCCAGAACGCTTCAAAATCCAATGTATGAAAGAACTGCTATATGTATTCTTCATTATCCTCATGTGGTGCCCACTTTTCTTTATAGAATCAACTGAAAAATTAAAAAAGAAACCTTTGGTGTGATGTAATCCTTTTGCAAGGGCCTTTACTTCCATGCTATTATTAAAGTGCCTGCCGTAATCAACACAACGCCGGATACAGTTTTCCAGGTGAGTTGTTCACCAAGAAAAATTACTGATAAGATAATAGCGATAGCTACGCTGGCCTTATCAACGGGAGCTACCTGCGACACTTTACCTACTTGCAATGCCTTGAAATAGAATATCCACGACAGGCCTGTGGCTATGCCAGAAAACACAAGAAACGCCCAGTTTTGCCTGCTGAATTGCTGCACACCGGAAGCTGCCCCTTTAAGAAAAACCAGCCCCCAGCTTAAGCCCAGTATAACCGTTGTTCTTATGGCCGTGGCAAGGTCTGAATCAATGTTTTTTATTCCCTTTTTTGCCAGCACAGCAGTAAGCCCTGCAAACAATGCTGACAGCAATGCGTATATCCACCACATAGCACAAGTGTTTAAAATTGTAAGCTGAATTTACGGTATAAGTTACTGTAAGATTACAGAGTTATTTAATAAAACGTGAGTTTTGGGTTTCGCACATACCTTATTGTAATCGTCAACGGACTTATTGAATATTTTTCTTTCCCTGCATGATATTAAACTAAAATAATCATCCACATAATCAACAGACCAGCAACCTGCAACTTGTAACCGGTAACCGGCTTTCGGGTGAGGGATTGAAGCGGTTACCCCGGTGAGGCCATCGCAGCCCGGCTTTTGTGCCGGAGTAATAGCGGAAAGCCCGACCCCTTGCGTAGCTTGGGGGCACCCCATAAAACCTATCAATGCATATTGCTTTGTGTTATGCCCGTACACTTATTGCTTTACCAGGATGAACCGGTTAAGAAAGAATGATTTTTTTTGCCCTGTATTTTTGAAACGGAGGGTAAGTGCGTTCACAAGATCGTCGGTAGTAATATCGCAGAGGTAATGATTACTGTTGCGGGATTTAGTGCCGGCGCTGGTGGATATCCATTCTGAAAGCTGTGTTTGCCTTTGCCAGATGGAGAAATCGCAGCCTTCGCTATTCAATTCGTAATCCGCGTACAGCTTGTATTTGCCCGGCAGGATATCTTTTAACGATAAGCGCAGTTTACTCTCGCTGTTAACGCCAAATATAAAGCTTTGGCCGCCGGTGGGGTAGGCCCAGGTGGCCTTAACATCAGCAGCATCCCAAACCGTAAACTCGAGTAACTGTGGGTATAGATTGAGTGTATCAGGCACATACACAGCCGTGGAAACAGTTAACGGTTTGGTACTGCCCTGGGGTGCATGGCTGCCGTAATAAAAACTTACAGAAGTGTATTCGGAAGGGAAGGCATTGTTCTCCGGGCCATGCTCTATAGAGTGATAAAAGTTTTTTTCGAAAGACAGCTTATCGCCCATGTAAAAGCGGTAGCCGCCTGTGCGGCAATAAGGCAAAGAGTAATCAAGTGAGCCGTGCAAAGGAAGGCTCATGCGGGCATCCCAGCAATCCATAAATGCATACCAGCCGCCGTTGAAGTAATCTTCTGACCCAGTGCCATGCAGCCGCATTTGCCCGTCAATAACAGTGGAATCGTCGCCTTCAAAAAAGATTGTCATGCCATTTTGTAAACCTTGTGCCTGTAAAATGGCGCCAACAAAATGCCCTTTGTCACTGGTTTGCAAAAACACATGCGGGCTGCCTTTTTGCGGCTGCTGTTTATTCCAGTAGGTATATAGCCGGCCTTCTATGCCTGGGTTTCTCTGCTGTAGTGTGTAATTTATTTTAGCATGAATTTGTACCGTCTTCGCCGTCAGGTTATCTGCCATCCTGTAGCGCAATGCTATCCTGGCCTTTTTGTCAAAAGGCATAGGCAGGTAACAATAAGCCGCCTCTGTATTGCTGCCAATAAGCAGGCCACGCATGGAGCGTTTGCCAAAAGCATAACCAAAAAAATCTGCAATGGGGCAATTGATGGCAGGCTCTTTTTCATCGTCCCAATAAACCAGTAAATCCACCTGCTTTGTAAGCCCTTCAAATACGGCAGAGGGCGAAAGTTCAATGCTGGTAATTCTGCCACCCTGTGTTAGATTGAGGATGTCTTTTGTTTCGCCGGGTTGCAAGGCTGCAGAAAGCTCAAGTGTTTTAGTTTCTTTTACAATGGCGGCAGGTTGCGGGTTTGTCCACACGTTTTTTATTTTTTGCAAAGCCAGTTTTTCCTCATCATTAAGCATGGGTGTAAAATTTTTCACCTGCGTGCCTTGCGGGAATAACCTGTATTGCACCTGGTGAAACTGCATGCGTTTTGCCCTTGCTATAATAATGCACCGCTGCTGAAAAAGAATAGGGAAATAGCAATAGTTACCGCCAAGCTGGCTGCCACAAAGTGGTTGCACAAAAGGAAACACTGTGCCGGAGAACAGGTCTTTATAGTAAATGGAAAGGACAGGCTTACTGGTATCATCAATATAAAAATCAAGGGTGTCTTCTGTAGGTGTGGGCGTCCATATACGGTTAACAACACCGCAGCCCTGTACATCAAAAATAACCAGGCTGCTGTCTGCCGTCTTTCTTATAAAAGAGTAGTCGCCGTTAAACCCGTCGTTGTTGCCGCCGGTAGTATCGTAGGTAGATACCTGCGCCGAATAAGTGTTGGTGTTATACAATGGTAATTGTGCAATATTATGCAGAAACTGCAGTTCCTGTTGAAGGGTAATGTTTTTGGCTTGTTGTGCATCTGTATCGCAGGGCAAAGCCAGCACGGCAATAAGTAACAGGCAATGTGGTATGTATAGACTTCTTTTCATGCAGGCAATGGTTAGCTGGTTAAGTTTGCAGCTTCTAAAATAGGGCAAACAGTTTATCCTGCTACAGTTAACTATTCAATTTATTTACATGCCGCAGAAAACCGGTAAAGTGTTTACAAAAACTGGTACAATCTTGTTAGCAGCAGGGGAATATTGTAAGGTAAGCTGTCATCCCGGGTTTAAGGAACGGTGGGGGGCAGCGCTGTTGCGTTCTGCTGTGAGGAATTTTTGGGGGTGCCCCCAAGCTATCGCAAGGGGTCGGGCTTTCCGCTACTACTCCGGCACAAAAGCACGGCTGCGATGGCCTCACCGGGGTAGCCGCTTCAATCCCTCACCCGAAAGTGCCACACGCTGTTGTTTCTGCGGGCAGGCTTAATAAATAGTACCGTAATACAACAGCCTTGTAATACACTATGCATCGTGCATCAACAACAATCGCCTTTTTATGCCTCCAGGCCCAACCGCCTTGCTATGTTGGAAGTAAATACATTATTGGGATCGTATTTTTTCTTTATAGCCAGCCATTGCTGGTGTTGCGGGTACATGGTCTTGAACATTTGCTCATCCAGCAGACCATCTTTGCCCAGGTAAAGGCGGCCACCAGCCTGAAGCACTTTCTTATCCAGTTCCTTCGCAAAGGCGGGCAGGTTTTTGGTCATGGGAAAATCAATAGCTAGTGTATATCCTTTAAACGGAAAAGACAGGATGCCCTGCCCATCGCCCATGCGTTTAAACACATTCAGGAAAGGCGTACAGCCGCTGGCTGCAATCATTTTCAATATTTCAGTAAGGTTTTCTTTGCCATTCTCCTCGGGTATAACAAACTGGTACTGTATAAAACCGCGTTTGCCATAACCCCGGTTCCAGTTATTAATGGCATCCAGCGGAAAGAAGAATTTTTCGTAGTGCACAAACGCTTTGGGAGAGTTCTGAACAAAGCCAATCACTTTATTTAAAATGCGCACTGTTAAACCGTTCAGTGTAAAGTTGGGCATAAAAAAAGGAACAGACAGTTTGCCTTTCGGGTGCAGTTTCAGGGGATCGTTCTTTAGTTTCTCCGGCAGTTCATCCAGCCTGGCCGCATTGCCCAGCGTTAATACGCCGCTGCCCAGTTTGTCGCCCTTGGCTAAAGTATCAATCCATGCAACGGAATAGTTGTACTCATGGTCATAAGTATCCAAAGCAGCAAGCATGTGGTCAAGGTTTTTGATCACCACGCTTTTTTGCTTGAAATAAGTGGTTTCAATTTTCCGCAGCTTTATTTTGGCGGTAAGTATAATGCCCAGCAAACCCAGGCCGCCGAAGTTGGCCCAGAACAGGTCGGCATTTTCGGTGCGGGATGCGGTTATGGTTTCGCCGCTGGCCAGAAGTATGGTAAAAGAAATTACGCAGTTAACAAAAGAGCCATCTATATGGTGGGCTTTGCCGTGTATATCGTTGGCGATAGCCCCGCCGATGGTAACAAATTTAGTGCCCGGGCAAATCATAGGTAGCCAACCTTGCGGGGTAAATGTATTGATGATGTCTTCCAGGCTCACCCCGGCCTCACATTCCAGGATACCTTCCTTTTCATCCCAGGCAATAAACCGGTTAAGGTGTGTGCAAACGGCTACATAACGGTTGTCGTTTACTGCCTGGTCTGCATAGCTCCTGCCCAAACCACGGGGCACCAGTTTTTCTTCCTTTAATACGTTCTGAATGTCTTTCTCAGCAGAAGGGGTAAATACAATTGATTCTGAAACAGGGTAGTTTCCCCAGCCGGTTATTTTCTCTGATTTTCCAGGTAACATATACATGGGCAAAATTACAGTAATTGAAATGTATGGGAAGCTATGCGTTTAAGGGTCAGCGTTCATAAGATAGAAGCGGGGCAAATATAGGTGATTTTTATAGAAATGCGGATAGGTGGCTTTTGTGGTAGTGCTAAGCCAACGCACAGGCCTTCACCGGGTGGAGCTGCGTTCACAACCATCGTCAACGCAATATTTGGTTGCTTTGACGAGTGATACTTCAACGCCTAACTCAGTTGGCATCACCTGTTTGGCGGGCATTTTTACATGTTTACAATTCGGGTTAATCAATCTTCAATTTCAATACCCGCTTGGTGCCGGCCGATAGCTTAAACCTGTCATCAATACGATAACCAACTACCCATAAAATTTTCTTGTCGCACTCCAGCACCCAAACCTTTTCTTTATCTGTGGTGGAAAGTTTAAGATCAATAAAAAAACGGCTGAGTTTTTTCTTCTTGCGCATACCCAGCGGATAAAAATAATCGCCCTGTTTCCATTTGCGCAATAGTAAGGGGAACTTAACCAGGCCTGCATCCAGCGATGCTACCGATGCGGCTGTTGATAATTGATAAGTTGCGGCGTCAACGGTTTCAACGGTAAGGCAGTTATTGTCGAAAACTATTTTCCTGTCTGATGGTTCTACCAGGATGGTAGCAGCTTCAGTTGTTTCAAGTGGGGCTATAATCAACCATTGCCGGTTCCTGATGGTACGGTAAGCATGGCTTTGTACATAGCTGCCATTATCCGCTGACAGCAGCTTAACAATTTCATCAGTTTGGTGAACTGTAAAGCCATAATCTTTAATAATCTCCCAAACAATGGTTTTTAAGGCCGCAGTTTGTTGCAGCTTCAATACAGGAATGTGCAACTCATTACCCTTTATCTCAATGAGTTTTTGTTTATGCACACTAACGGACTGGTTATACAGAAGAGCCGTTTCTTTAAATCGTTCTATGTTATCCTGCAGGTTCTTTCGTGCCTGGGGATATACTTCTTCAATGGCCGGCAACAGTTGGTTCCTGAAAAAATTGCGGGTGTATTTGTCACTGGCGTTTGATGAATCTTCCACCCATTGTAATTGATTTTCGTTTGCATAAGCTGTTACATCCTCTCTGTAGGCAAATAACAGTGGCCGGATAATTCTTTTCTCCCGGCTGTAAGCTGGTATGCCGGCAAGGCCCTGTATGCCGGTTCCTCTGAAAAAATGCATTAACAGCGTTTCAATATTATCATCCGCATGGTGCGCGGTTAGCAGGTAACTGTCTTTATCAACCAGTTGACTAAACCAGTTGTAGCGCAACTCTCTTGCAGCTTCCTGTATGGACAGCTTTTTCTCGGCGGCATATTCGGCCGTGTTAAAACTTTTTACCAGTACTTCACTATTGTATTTTAACCCGAGGCTTCTTACAAATTGCTCATCCCTTTCACTTTCTTCTCCCCGCAGTTTAAAGTTGCAGTGGGCAATAGCAAAGTCAAAGCCGGCTTTTGCCAGCAGGTCAGTTAAAACAATACTATCAATACCGCCGCTTACCGCTATAACAAGCCTGCCTGTGCATGCAGATAGCTGGGGAAAGTTTTGCTGTATGTGATAACGGAAATGTTCAAGCAAATTCATCCTGCAATATCAATAAAAACCCGCCTGTTTGCAAACAGGCGGGTAATGTTATTTGTAAACGGGAGTTAACTGCTATTTAAACGAAGCCTGCTAAAATGATAATAAAGCTTGCCGCACAATGCTGAGTAGAATTACAGAACGTAAAAGAGTGCGACGCAACGGCAGCCTCATAGTAGTTCATACAGCCGGGCCCATAATAGCCCCCTTCAGGGGGCGTAGGCCCCGCCAGGCGGAGTATACACTATCAGTTTTTCTTTTGTTCCTTAGCCCAGGCATCTTTAAGCGTTACAGTGCGGTTAAAAACCATCACCTCTTCGTTGCTGTCTTTGTCAAGGCAGAAATAGCCTTTACGCAAAAACTGGTAACGCTCGTCAAATTTGGCGGTTCTTAAAGCAGGCTCTGCGTAAGCATGTTCAACCACCTGCAACGAACCTGTATTAATATAATCTTTAAAGTCGCCTTCAGCTTCGCCCAGGTCTTCTACTTTAAACAGGCGGTCGTACAGGCGCACCTCTGCAGGCACAGCGTGCTGAACGCTTACCCAGTGCAACGTGCCTTTAACGCTAACGCCGGAGGTATTGCTGCCACTGCGGCTTTCGGGCAGGTACGAGCACCTTACTTCGGTAATATTGCCGGCTTCATCTTTTACTACTTCGTCGCATTTTATGATGTAAGCGCTCTTCAGCCTAACCATTTGCCCCGGCGCCAGCCTGAAGAATTTCTTCGGCGGGTTTTCCATAAAATCTTCCTTCTCAATATACAGCTCCCGGCTAAAAGGAACATCACGGTAGGTAATGGTTTCTTCCTCGGGGTTGTTTTCACTCTGCATCATTTCCACTTTGCCTTCTTCGTAGTTAGTGATAACCACTTTCAGCGGGTCGAACACCACCATGCGGCGGCTGGCTATTTTATTCAGGTGCTCACGAACGCAAAATTCAAGCAGGCCCACATCAATCACGTTATCTCTTTTGGCAATACCCACACGGTCGCAAAATTCGCGGATGCTTTCCGGCGTATATCCCCTGCGGCGAAAACCGCTGATGGTTGGCATGCGGGGGTCGTCCCAGCCTTCTACAAATTTTTCATTCACCAGTTGCAGCAGCTTACGTTTGCTCATTACCGTGTAGGTAAGGTTGCGGCGTGCAAATTCGTACTGGCGGGATGGGTATATTTCCAGCTTTTTAATCAGCCAGTCGTATAGTTCGCGGTGCGGCACAAATTCCAGCGTGCAAATGGAATGGGTCACATTTTCAATGCTGTCGCTTTGTCCATGCGCAAAATCATACATGGGGTAAATACACCATGCATCGCCGGTGCGGTGATGGTGGGCGTGCTTAATGCGGTACAGTATGGGGTCACGCATCAGCATGTTAACATGTGCCATATCAATTTTGGCGCGGAGTGTTTTACTGCCATCAGGAAAAACGCCTTCTTTCATCTGGGCAAAAAGCTGCAGGTTTTCTTCCTCGCTGCGGTTGCGGTAAGGGCTGTTTGTGCCGGCTTCGGTTGGCGTACCTTTCATGGCAGCTATTTCTTCCGAAGTGCTGTCATCCACGTAAGCAAGCCCCAGTTTAATCAGCTTAACGGCATATTCGTACAGTTGCGGAAAATAGTCAGATGCATAGAGTTCGTTCTTCCATTTAAAGCCCAGCCATTGAATATCGGCTTTAATGCTCTCCACATATTCGGTTTCTTCTGTAACGGGGTTGGTATCATCAAAGCGCAGGTTGGTATAGCCGGGATATTTGTTGGTAAGGCCAAAGTTCAGGCAAATGCTGGTGGCGTGGCCTATGTGCAGGTAGCCGTTGGGTTCGGGAGGAAAGCGGGTGACAATCGAAGTGTGTTTACCATTGTTCAAATCTTCTTCAATAATCTCTTCTATAAAATTCAGGCTCTTTTCTTCGCTCATGCGGTTATTTTTACAATGAGGGCAAAAATAAGGAATTGGCGTTTACCCTTGAGGTGTAATTGACAGTAATGGAAGTTAATTAGCTGCATGTTTGCAATCAAGCCTCCGGCTTTTTTTATGGTGGCCAACTGCAGGTTCTTTGTGGAGGCATCGTTGCGTCGCACTACGTTCATCGGTTGGTTTTTCATGGGGTCTTTTCAGACCCGGATGGGTAGGGAATATGAATTAATCAAACTGTTCTTATTCCATACTTCAAAGCAAGCCAGTGTGTAAAATACATGGAAGCAAATAACTTTTATGTAGGATGATCTTCTTTCCTGTTTGTTTTTTTCTGTTTTCCCGAAATAAGCCTGGCAGCCAATACCAATAGAGCAATGTTGACTATAACAGTCAGGGCCTTATTGGTAAAAATATACGTAATAAGTGGCTTAGAAGCATTGGTTGCGTCGCCGCATCTGGCTAAGACAATTATTACAATTAGCACACCCGCAAAAAGTTCAAGAATACGTTTCAGCATAAGAAAAAATCACCTCTAAAGTAATTGTTCGCCTTTTAAATCAACATATTAACCTTAAAAATATTTCTGCCCCTTTGCAGGATATTAACATTAGGGCATAAAATTTGTTTTTGCGTTTGGTTCCCGTTTCTTAATTTTGCCATCCTTTATTTTGGGCTAATTAGCAATTGTGTTACGTTTTATGGCCATAAAGAAAACGTAACTAATTCCAAATCAGTGCACTGAGAACCTGTAAGTTCTCCCCAGAATTATTAGCAAAACCGGTTAATTACAGATATGTCATCAACAAAAGTTCAAAACAGGATCAGCTTTGGTAAAACAAAACACCTGGCTGAAACTCCAGACCTATTAGACATTCAGTTAGAATCATTCAAAGAATTTTTCCAGTTAGAGACTACCCCGGACAAACGTAATGTGGAAGGCCTTTTCCGAGTATTTAAGGAAAACTTTCCTATTACTGATACCCGCAACATCTTTGTGCTGGAATTTCTTGATTATTTTATTGACCCTCCCCGTTACACTATTGAAGAATGTATGGAGCGTGGTTTAACCTACGCTGTGCCGTTGAAAGCCAAATTACGCCTGAGCTGTAACGATGAAGAGCACGTGGATTTCCAGACTATTGTTCAGGACGTGTTTTTGGGTAACATACCTTACATGACACCCCGCGGCACTTTTGTTATCAATGGTGCAGAACGTGTAGTGGTGTCTCAGCTACACCGTTCCCCCGGTGTGTTCTTCGGCCAGTCTATCCACCCCAACGGCACCAAAATTTACTCTGCAAGGGTAATTCCTTTTAAAGGCGCCTGGATGGAGTTTGCTACAGACATCAACAACGTGATGTTTGCCTACATTGACCGTAAGAAAAAATTCCCTGTAACAACATTGTTGCGTTCCATAGGCTACGAAACAGATAAAGACATTCTTGAACTGTTTGGTATGGCCACGGAAGTAAAAGCCGATAAAAAGTCCCTGGCAGAGCATGTTGGCAAAAAGCTGGCTGCCCGCGTACTGAGGACCTGGGTGGAAGATTTTGTGGACGAAGATACCGGTGAAGTAGTGTCCATTGAGCGTAACGAGATAGTGATGGAGCGTGATACCATCCTTGATGAAGACGCGATTGATACAATTTCTGAACTGGAGGTAAAAAGCATCTTCGTTCAGCGTGAAGATGTGGGTGGCGATTATGCCATCATCTACAACACATTAAATAAAGATACCTCTAACAGTGAGTTGGAAGCGGTACAGCACATCTACCGTCAATTGCGTGGTGCTGATGCCCCCGATAACGAAACTGCACGTGGTATTATTGATAAACTGTTCTTTAGCGACAAGCGTTACGACCTTGGCGAAGTGGGCCGCTACAAAATAAACCGTAAGCTGGATGTAACCACCGACCTTAATACCAAGGTGTTAACCCGCGAAGACATTATTGAAATCATCAAATACCTGGTGCGTTTAACCAACGCCAAAGCGGAAATTGATGATATTGATCACCTGAGCAACCGCCGTGTACGCACTGTAGGCGAGCAGTTATACGCCCAGTTTGGTGTAGGTTTAGCCCGTATGGCACGTACCATCCGCGAAAGGATGAACGTTCGTGACAATGAGGTATTTACACCGGTTGATTTGATTAACGCCAGGACACTTTCTTCCGTAATCAACTCATTCTTTGGTACTTCACAGTTGTCACAGTTCCTTGACCAGACTAACCCCCTGAGCGAAATCACCCATAAACGCCGTATTTCCGCGTTGGGACCAGGTGGTTTGAGCCGTGAGCGTGCAGGTTTTGAGGTTCGTGACGTACACTACTCTCACTACGGTCGTCTGTGTACCATTGAAACACCGGAAGGCCCCAACATTGGTTTGATATCCACACTTTGTGTGCATGCCAAGATCAATGAAATGGGCTTTATTGAAACGCCTTACCGTAAAGTAAGCAATGCCCAGGTTGACCTTAAGCATTTGACTTACCTGAGCGCTGAGGAAGAAGATACCGCCAAAATTGCGCAGAGTAACTCTGTGCTGGACGATAAAGGCAACTTTGTTGAAGACAGGATCATCAGCCGCGAAACCGGCGACTTTCCGATACTGGAGAAGAATGATGTGGAATACATGGACGTTGCCCCTAACCAGATTGTTGGTTTGAGCGCTTCCCTTATTCCGTTCCTGGAGCATGATGATGCCAACCGTGCATTGATGGGATCGAACATGCAACGCCAGGCAGTACCATTAATCCGCCCTGAATCACCAATAGTTGGTACAGGTTTGGAAGGTAAAGCCGCCCGTGATGCACGTATCCAGATACATGCGGAAGGTGATGGTGTGGTTGAATTTGTGGATGCCAAGGAAATACATGTTCGTTACGAAAGGAACGACCTGGGCCGCCTTGTAAGCTTTGAAGACGACCTGAAAGTTTACCGCCTTACCAAGTTCATCAAAACCAATCAGTCAACTTCTATCATACTCCGTCCCGCCGTTAAAAAAGGCCAGGTGGTAAAAAGAGGCGACTTCCTTACTGAAGGTTATGCTACAAAAGATGGTGAACTGGCTCTGGGCCGTAACCTGCAGGTAGCGTTCATGCCCTGGAAAGGTTACAACTTCGAGGATGCCATCGTTATCAGTGAAAAAGTAGTTCGTGAAGACTTGTTCACTTCAATCCACATTGAAGAATACGAACTTGAAGTTCGCGATACCAAACTGGGTGAAGAAGAACTGACTCCGGATATCCCTAACGTATCAGAAGATGCAACCAAAGACCTTGATGAGAATGGTATCATCCGTATTGGTGCAACTGTTAAAGAAGGCGATATCCTTATCGGTAAGATTACCCCTAAAGGCGAAAGCGATCCTACACCGGAAGAGAAACTGTTGCGTGCCATCTTTGGTGACAAAGCCGGCGATGCAAAAGACGCTTCTCTGAAAGCGCCTAACGGTACAGAAGGTGTGGTAATTGATAAGAAACTGTTCCAGCGTGCCAAGAAAGATAAAAACGCCAAGCTGCGTGAAAAAGCGTTACTGGAAAAAGTAGAGAAAGTACATGAGAAGAACGCTGAAGACGTAATGGAAATATTGTTGAGCAAGCTGCAGACCTTGTTGAAAGACAAAGCTTCCGCGGGTGTTACCAACAACTTTGGCGAAATGCTGATTGGCAAAGGCGCCAAATTCAACCAAAAGAACCTGGCTGCCATAGACTATCAGAACGTTAACCCACTCGGCTGGACTGGCGATGCTGGCGTTGATGAGCAAATCAACATTCTGCTGCACAACTACAACATCAAATACAACGAAGAGCTGGGCCGTTACAAGAGGGAGAAATTCAACATCTCTATCGGTGATGAGTTACCTGCCGGTGTATTAAAGCTGGCTAAAGTTTACCTGGCTGTTAAGCGTAAGCTGAAAGTAGGTGATAAAATGGCGGGCCGCCACGGAAACAAAGGTATTGTTGCCAAAATAGTACGTGCTGAAGACATGCCGTTCATGGAAGATGGAACCCCGGTTGATATTGTGTTAAACCCGTTAGGCGTACCAAGCCGTATGAACCTGGGCCAGATTTATGAAACCATTCTTGGCTGGGCAGGTTTAAAACTGGGTACTAAATTCGCTACGCCAATTTTTGACGGTGCTACTACCGATGAAATAGCCGACTACTGTGAGAAAGCCGGCATACCGATGATGGGACATACCTACCTGTACGACGGCGAAACCGGCGAACGCTTTCACCAGAAGGCAACGGTTGGTGTTATCTACGTTATTAAACTGCATCACATGGTTGATGACAAGATGCACGCCCGTTCTATCGGACCATACAGCTTGATTACACAGCAGCCGCTGGGTGGTAAAGCGCAGTTTGGTGGCCAGCGTTTTGGTGAAATGGAAGTGTGGGCACTGGAAGCTTATGGCGCTGCCAACATACTGCAGGAGCTGTTAACGCTTAAGTCTGATGATATCATTGGTCGTGCCAAGACTTATGAATCTATCGTAAAAGGCGATAACATTCCAAGGGCTGGTATTCCTGAATCATTCAATGTATTGGTGCATGAGTTAAGAGGCCTTGGCCTTGACCTCAAGTTTGAATAAACTTAACATCATATAGGATAAAGGCTGTTTCCGCAAGGGGCAGCCTTTTTTATTTAAGATAGCCGCCGGGCTATATGCCGGCAAGCAAAAGGTTGGGCAATAACCAGCGTGTTACACTACAAGGCTACAGCCGCCCATTGAACCGAACGATAAAGTGCTTGCGACGCAACGAAGTCGCCATGAAAAACTATTGCTGGTATCTAAAAAAGAAACACAAGCATTATCAATAAAAATTTGGACGGTAAACAGCATGCCCTATTTTTGCAGCACAATTTTCAAATGAACAATCAGTTGCACATACATCACCACCATCATATCTTACCAGTAAGGTAGGCCGGTGATACTGTGCAGCTAACACAATATTGTACAAAGGGCTTACCGGTAGGTAGGCCTTTTTTTATTACCCCTATCCCATGAAGGGGCAAAAATATTCAGGGACAGTTTTCAATAAATAATAATGAACCAAGGCATTCAAAGCACCCCTTCAGGGGATGAGGGTAAACTAAAGCTCGCTATCCAGAAATCAGGACGCCTGCACGATGATTCGCTAAAACTGTTGAAAGAGTGTGGTATCGACATCAGCAATGGTGTAAACAAGCTGAAGAGTGAAGCCAGCAATTTTCCATTGGAAGTATTTTTTTTACGGGATGATGATATCCCCCAGTATGTGGAAGATGCTGTTGCAGACATTGGTTTTGTGGGAGAGAATGTGGTATATGAGAAGAACAAAAAGATTGATGTGGTAGAAAAACTTGGCTTTGGCAAATGCCGTTTGTCTATCGCTGTAACAAGAGGAGATGTATATGATGATGTGAATTTTTTGGAAGGCAAACGCATAGCCACCAGCTATCCTGTGTTAGTGCAGAATTTTTTGAATGAGAAAGGTATTAATGCCGAGATACATGAGATAAGCGGCAGCGTGGAAATAGCGCCGGGTATAGGTTTGGCAGAAGCCATTTGCGATTTGGTAAGCAGTGGCTCTACCTTGTTTATGAACGGCTTAAAAGAGGTGGAAACTATATTACAGTCTCAGGCGGTACTGATACGTAACAGGCAGCTTGCGCCTGGGCAACAAGCTATTCTGGATAAGTTGCTTTTCAGGATACAATCTGTAAAAAAAGCAAAGAACAATAAGTATGTGTTGCTGAACGCCCCAAACGACAACCTGCAGCAAATTATTTCTTTGCTGCCGGGCATGAAAAGCCCCACCGTATTGCCACTTGCGGAAGAAGGCTGGAGCAGTGTACATAGTGTTATAAGCGAAAGCACTTTTTGGGATATTATCGAAAAGCTGAAAGCTGCCGGCGCCCAGGGCATACTGGTGGTGCCCATTGAAAAGATGATTATTTAAATCTTCCTGAACGGGATTGGCATTGGCAGTAGGGGGTGCCCCCAAGCTACGCAAGGGGTCGGGCTTTCCGCTATTACTCCGGCACAAAAGCCTGGCTGCGAAGGCTTCACCGGGGTAACCGCTTCAATCCCTCACCCTCAGGTGTAACACGCTGTATTCGTATAAGCAGGTTTATTGTTTGTTATTATTTAAACTTAAGATACTTCACATGCAGTTGATACAATTTCCCCAACAAAAAGAATGGCCAGCTTTGCTGCAAAGACCGGTGATGGATACATCGTCGCTACAGGAAAAAGTAAAAGCTGTGCTGCATGATGTAAAACAAAATGGCGATGCCGCCGTTAAAAAATATACACAGCAGTTTGATGGCGTGGAACTGCAAAACGCTTATGTAACCAACAGGGAAATTGACGAAGCCATATCGCTGGTAAGCGACGAACTAAAGCTGGCTATTAAAACCGCTGCTGATAATATTATCAGCTTTCACGAAAAACAATTATCGCCGCCCGAAATTATTGAAACCATGCCTGGTGTTCAATGCTGGCGCCGCAGTGTAGGTATTGAAAAAGTGGGCTTGTACATACCCGGCGGTTCAGCACCCTTATTTTCCACCATTTTAATGCTGGTAACACCTGCTATGCTGGCAGGCTGTAAAGAAATAATTCTTTGCTCACCTCCCAATAAGGAAGGTAAGCTGCACCCCGCTATTTTAGTGGCGGCCCGTATAACCGGGGTTACAAAAATTTTTAAAGTAGGCGGTGTGCAGGCTATAGCGGCTATGGCTTATGGTACCGAAACCATTCCGCAAGTGTATAAGATTTTTGGCCCGGGCAACCAATATGTTACCTGCGCCAAGCAATTGATACAACAGGAGGGCATAGCGATAGACATGCCGGCCGGCCCCAGCGAGGTTTGTATTTTGGCCGATGACACTGCCGAGCCTGCCTTTATAGCGGCAGACCTGTTATCACAAGCAGAGCATGGCCCGGATAGCCAGGTACTGCTGGTAAGCACGTCTGCTTCTGTTATACGCGAAGTGGAGAAAGAGCTGGATAAGCAACTGGCCTTATTGCCCAGAAGGGATATTGCCCTGCAGGCATTGAATAACAGCAAGGCCATACTGGTTAGCGATATGGGAGAGGCGGTGGACCTTGTAAACGCATACGCGGCTGAGCACCTGATACTCTGCTGCCGCAACAACGTTGAAATATCAGACACAATTACCAATGCCGGTTCCGTTTTTCTGGGCAACTATTCCCCCGAAAGCGTAGGGGATTATGCCAGCGGTACCAACCACACCCTGCCCACCAATGGCTATGCAAGAATGTATAGCGGAGTTAGTGTAGACAGCTTTGTAAAAAAAATAACCTTTCAGCGATTGTCTGCGCAAGGTTTGCAGAACATCGGGCAAACAGTCATCACCATGGCGGACGCTGAAGGGTTAGAGGCACATGCAAATGCGGTTAGGGTGAGGCTGTGAGTGGTGAATGGTGAGTGGTGAGTGGTCAGTGGTGAGTAGTGAGTAGTAGAGTAAGATTTAGCATAAAACTATTTATTCAATATTAAACCTGGCAGGATATGCAGGAAACAAAAGAGGCACCGGAAAATAACGGCGCTATGCAATTTGATGTAAACAAGTTAACCCGCCCCAACATTCAAAAGCTGGTACCATATTCATCGGCAAGGGATGAGTTTAGCGGCGAAGCAAAAGTATTCCTGGATGCTAACGAAAACAGCCTCGGCTCACCATTGCCTAAATGGTACAACCGCTACCCAGACCCACACCAGAACAAAGTAAAACAGTCCATCAGTAAAATAAAAAGCATAGCTGCACAGCATATTTTCCTGGGCAATGGCAGCGACGAATGCATAGACCTTTTGTACCGTTGCTTTTGTAACCCCGGTAAAGACAACGTAATTATTTGTCCGCCAACCTATGGCATGTACGAAGTAAGCGCCAACATTAACGACATTGAAGTGCGCAAAGCGCCTTTGCTGGATGATTTTCAGCTTGACCTGGTACACCTGGAAAACCTGGCCGATGAGAACACCAAAATAATCTGGATTTGTTCTCCCAATAACCCTACCGGTAACTCGTTTTACCGGCAGGATATAGAAACTGTACTTAACAACTTCAACGGGCTGGTGGTTATTGATGAGGCATACATCAATTTCTCCCGCCAACAGTCTTTTATAAAAGAACTGGCCGAATACCCAAACCTGGTTGTGATGCAAACATTCAGCAAGGCCTGGGGTTTGGCAGGTTTAAGGCTGGGCATGGCCTTCGCCTCCGTTGACATAATGGAGATACTCAACCGCGTTAAGCCGCCTTATAACATTAACCAGGCTACGCAGGAGCTGGCGTTAAAAGCGCTTGAAGAAGTGGGCCAGGTAAATGACATGATACGTGAACTGGTAAACATGCGCAATGCATTGACCGAGGTGTTTGAAAGCATCCCTACGGTTGAGAAAGTATATCCCTCCGATGCCAATTTCATCCTCGTAAAAATAAAGGATGCCCGTAAAGTGTATGAGTTCCTGCTAACCAAGGGTATCGTAGTGCGTGACAGGAGCAATGTAAAACTCTGCAATGACTGCCTGCGTATTACCATCGGCACAGAAAAAGAAAACACCGACCTGGTGGATGCACTGGCGGAGTGGGTGAATGGTAAGTAGTGAATCTAAGCGGTTAATCCCTTCCTAACGCTCACTGCCATTCATTATATTTGCCGCCGTCGTGTTGCCCGTGGCCTTGACGGGCCTTGGGCAGCCTGCTCATTAAAGTAAAAACAAATCTTCATGCCATCAGCATTAATGCAGCAGTTGAAGGAAACTGCGGAATATATACAAGCTCAATACCCACATACGCCTAAAACGGGTATTATACTGGGCAGCGGCCTGGGCAATTTTACCAGCGAAATAAACATCGAAAAAGAAATACCTTATACTGATTTGCCGCATTTTCCGGTAAGTACAGTAGTTGGCCATTCCGGTAAGCTGATATTGGGAGAATTGAACGGCGCCAAAGTAGTGGTTATGGCAGGCCGTTTTCATTTTTATGAAGGTTATAGCCCGCTGCAGGTATCATACCCGGTGCGGGTAATGAAAATGCTGGGTGTAGAAACCTTGCTGCTTTCCAATGCCGCAGGTGGTGTGCAGGCCGGTTTTAAGGTGGGCGACCTGATGATTATTAAAGACCATATCAGCTTGTTTACTATTAACCCGTTGCTCGGCCCTAACGAAGAGGAATTGGGTACCCGCTTTCCTGATATGAGCGAACCTTACAACAAGGCGCTTATAGCCAAAGCCAGGGAAGTGGGCCAAAGATTAGGCTACAATTTAAAGGAAGGCGTTTATACCGGCGTTACAGGCCCAACTTTTGAAACCCATGCGGAATACCGCCTGATAAAAGCCATTGGCGGAGATGCGGTGGGCATGAGTACGGTGCAGGAAGTAATTGTGGCTATACATGCCGGTATGAAAGTATTCGCGGTAAGCGTAATTACAGACCTTGGCATACGTGACGATGATACCAGCATTATTACCCATGAAGAAGTGCTGGCCGCGGCCAAAGATGCCGAGCCCAAACTAACGGCGTTGTTTAAGGAAATGGTGAGTTGATGTAACAGGTACGGCTTTACTGTTAATGTGTGGCAATGCATCGTGCATTTTCATACCTAACATCGCATAAGTGCCAAAGTACTTCGTGATTATAATTTCGTACTTGTTTTTTGGGGGTGCCCCCAAGCTATCGCAAGGGGTCGGGCTTTCCGCTCATACTCCGGCACAAAAGCCCTGCTGCGATGGCTTCACCGGGGTATCCGCTGCAATCCCTCACCCAAAAGTGAAACCCGCTGCGTATTTGCAGGCCGGGTTAAGTGCAGGTGGTTCAAATGGCTAATAACCCGTAAGCTGTACAGGTGCAATATGAGGTGTAAATGGGTGGCTCTGCTTTGCATCTTGCATTTAAACAATGTAGGCACTACATCATATTAACAGCATCTTAAACACGGTTCATAGGTATTTATATTTAGTTTGTGAACAATTTATCGTTCAACCGCATGTACAAAAGCAAGCGTATTTATTTATATATCATCGGTTTTGTTTTGTTTTGGGCTAATGCGGTACATGGCCAGGTAAGGCCAAACCTTCCCAACAGTCAAACAGGGGTTGGTTATGATAGCCAGGGCAGGCCGATTAAAAAAAGCACCGATTCACTGTCGCTTAAACACCGTGATGCCAATGAAGATTCCATTACCATCAGCTTTAAGTATTTTGATTCTTCCAGGATAAATTTCCTGGATTCTTCCATCAACGATTTCAGGCGGCGTTACCCCGTACCTTATACTTATAACGACCTGGGCAATTTTGGCACGGCAACCTATCCGCTGCTTTTTACGCCCAACATGAAGCCCGGCTGGGATGCCGGCTTTCACGCCTTTGACCCCTACATGTACAAACTGGAAGAAACAAAGTTTTATACCACCACCCGGCCTTATACTGACCTTGCCTACATGATAGGCAGCAAGGCCGAACAAATGATTAACCTTACCCACACGCAAAACCGGGGCAGTAACTTTAATTTTACGTTTGACTACCGGTTTATCAATTCTCCCGGTACTTACCGTAACCAAAATACCAGCCACAGCAACATAAGGGTTAATGCATTCTACCAGTCTAACAACAAACGCTACGGTGCTTACCTTATTTACATTCTAAACAGTATAAAGTCGTCAGAAAACGGCGGGTTAATTGATGAAAAGCGACTGGACAGCCTTACCCGCGGCGACCCGTTTGAGTTATTGTCCAGGCTGGGCAACAGGGCAGCCGGTATATCCCGTAACTTTTTTAATACAAACGTGGCTACCGGCAACCAGTACAATACCAGCACTATTTTTTTCCGGCACTATTACGACCTTGGCAGTAAAGATTCCCTGGTTACAGACTCGGTAACTTATAAACTATTCTATCCCAGGCTTAGGCTGCAGCATACCTTTAGCTTTACCAAGTACCAGTACAGCTTTAGGGACTATGTACCTACCTCTTCTAACTACAGCGCCTACTTTAATTACTACAACCCGTTGGATACGGTGTTGTTTAAAGATGTTTGGCAGGATTTTACCAACGAGTTCAGCCTGCTCACCTTTCCGGAGAAAAAGAACCTGAACCAGTTTTTAAAACTGGGGGCGGCTTTCCAGTTTTTGAAAGGACAGTTTGATACATCGGCAAGAAGCCAGTTTAGTAATACTTACCTGGTAGGGGAGTACCGTAACCGCACCCGCAACCAAAAATGGGATATAGAGGCCAATGGGCGCTTTTATATAACGGGCAGTTATGTAGGTGATTATGCTGCTTACATTAGCCTTAAACGTATACTGGGCAAAAAGATAGGCTCGCTGGAAGTAGGCTTTCAAAACGTAAACCGCACACCATCTTACCTATTTGAAAACAGGACGTCTTTTCCCGTAACGCTGCAGCAGGATTTAAAGAAGGAAAACACCACCCGCATTTTTGCCAACCTGTACCTGGCCGCGTTAAAGCTGCAACTATCCGGCAATTATTACCTGGTAAGCAACTATACTTATTTCGACAATTTTTTTAACCCGCAGCAGGAAGGCGCCCTGTTTAATATGCTGCAGCTTAGCGGCGAGAAGAAATTCAGGCTAAGCAGGTTTTTTAACTGGTATGCGCAGTTGCATGTACAGCAGGCAACCGGCAACCCGCCTGTAGCTTTTCCCTCTGTATTAACCCGCAACCGCCTTGCTTTTGAAGGCAATTTTTTCACCAATTTGTTTCTTTCCACCGGCGTTGAAATAAGGTATTATACGTCTTTTAAGCCCTATAATTATTCACCATTTACCGGCCAGTTTTTTTACCAGGATACTTATTCTGTTTCCAACCGGCCGGATGTTGACCTGTTCTTTCATTTCCGCATCAAAAGCTTTAAGTCGTTTGTACGGCTGGAAAATGTAAATTCCTTCAGCCTGGGCAGCGGCACATCAGGGGCTGGGTTTAATAAGCCCAACTTTACTGTGCAGCATTATCCCGGCCGGGCCATGTGGCTAAGGTTTGGCTTTTGGTGGGGGTTTGTAAACTAACGGCGTTTGTATGCCATTACCATTTGCCATATAGCATGTGCTGTTGTTACAGCTAATGGGTGCATGCCAACTTGAGCGCTTATTTTTTAAAACATTATTATTTTTTGGAAGATAAAACTCCACACCCTTATTTTGCACCCGGAAGGATGGCAGAGTGGTCGATTGCGTCGGTCTTGAAAACCGAAGACTGTCACAGGTCCGGGGGTTCGAATCCCTCTCCTTCCGCTGAAATGCTCATGGTGTAAAAGCTTGAGCATTTTTTTTTGGAGAAATCCTGATGTCGTAAGGGCATGATGATGAGGGGGCAATTAATCCGCCTGATAATAAAATACATTATTTGCATTTGCAGATAGCGATAAAATGAACGAATAACTATTCGGAAGTTAGGTTTTCCAGATCATTTAAATCTTTAGCCCTTCCTGACGATTTTTTAGCCTCTATCAAATTATTTTTATGAATAGTCCTGATCTTTAGGTCTTCATCTTCAAAAATGACAGCTTTGCCAAAACACTCCTGAAAATCCAGCCCTTTTACTTTAACCATAATATCAATAGCTACCGGAGGAACGCCAAAAGTAAATACATCCCAGTTTGGATGAAACAGGAAGTTATTTTCTGTCATATCAAAAACTGGCATCCCAAATTGATCAAAAGCCTTTTTCAGTTTTTGATAATTGCCTGCAGTGCGTTCAACCCAAATATCCATATCGCCTGTTGTTCTTGCGTAACCGTGCAGGATTACAGAAAAACCGCCTACAAGAATATATCTCACTTCCTGCTTATTCAGCGCAGCCAGAAAATCTATAAAGTCATCATTAAAAATGTTAGCCATTAATGATTTCTTGTAACTGCTTTGAATACTGTTCTATCTAATTTTGGAGGTTTGTTTTCCGGATAGTTGAAGGCAATGCTGTTAAGGTAACCAGCAATTTTAAGCCTCTCCTGCCAACTCAAACTCCTGTAGTACGTGGAATGGTTTGCTGCTTCTTGCGCTGTTTGCGCCTTAAAAGCAAAGCGGTTTAACCGAAATGCAGACATATCCAAAATTACATATTTCTGTTAACCATAGAATTAATTAATACGGCTTAAATTATGAACTCCCAATAAATAATCAATATCGTATAAAATTGCTGCGTGTTTCCCGCCATCTTTTCCAATATCTGTTGAAATTTTGGAAGCAGGATTTGTTTCTTTGATTGCACTTTTTTGTTGTTTAATACCAAAAAAAATATATTAATTGTTGAAAACAAACTGCATTTTATAGCCGTCTAACCAGTAATGATCTTAAAATCTCCAGCCGCCCGGGCGGCTAAATAACCTACCCTGCGGGAAAAGCTGCATAGCGAATCCAGCCGTACAAGGGAGTGACACAACGAAGCTTCATGCTTGTCCTCCTGCCGGTAACATAAAAACTCCGCTTTGGGTTAACTACTCAACCTGAAATAATTACTGCCGCAATTGGTTATTTTTACAGAATGATGAACCAGGTATTGTTTACAGATATGGGCCGGCAGCCTGCTTATGCGCAGGTATGGAATTTTCAGGAAGGCTTGTTGCAGCAGAAGGTTAAACAAAAATCCGGCGGCGAAAAGCCTGCGCAGCACCTGCTTTTTGTGGAGCATGCTCCGGTATATACCCTGGGCAAAAACGGCAAGGCAGAGCATGTATTGATATCTGAAACCGAAAGGCTGGAAAAAAACATTGAATATTTTCACATTAACCGTGGCGGCGATATTACTTTTCATGGCCCGGGACAGGTGGTTGGTTACCCCATTTTTGACCTTGAGCAATTTAAAACTGACCTGGGCTGGTACCTGCGCAGCCTGGAGGAAGTGATCATACTCACCATGGCTGAATATGGCCTTTATGGTGAGCGCAGCAAAGGTGAAACCGGCGTTTGGCTGGAGCCCTCTGTGCCGGGCAGGGAACGTAAAATTTGCGCCATGGGCATTCGCTGCAGCCGCTGGGTTACCATGCACGGTTTTGCTTTTAACGTAAATACAGATTTAAACTTCTTTAATTATATTGTTCCCTGTGGCATTCAAAATAAACAGGTTACATCCCTGGCAAAGGAATTGGGGCATGATGTAAATGTTGCCGAAGCAAAAGAAAAGCTGAAGCGTAATTTTTGCCGGGTATTTAATGTGCAAATGCTGGATGAACCGGTTTACAGCCCTGCAGGCGGCGAGCTTCTGTTATCTCATTAATTAAACCAACCAATGGCAAATACGCACCAGCCGCAATTGAACCTTACGGATATTGAACAAATGCTGCGTAGGCAGGGCTATATTACGGACGATGCCGTTGCTATGTCTGTGTTTTTGTCGTTGCAGTTAAACAAGCCTTTGCTGGTTGAAGGCCCAGCAGGCGTTGGCAAAACAGAAATTGCCAAGGTAATGGCCAGGGCTTTGCAAACAGACTTAATACGCCTGCAATGTTACGAGGGGCTGGATGCAACCCATGCCTTATACGAATGGAACTACCAGCGCCAGTTGCTGCACCTTAAAATGACGGAGCATGACGGCCAATCCGTTACCGAGAAAGAGAAAACCATTTTCAGCGATGAATTTTTAATGAAGCGGCCTTTGCTGCAGGCTATTACACACCACAAAAAGCCGGTATTGCTGATTGACGAAATAGACCGCTCTGATGAAGAGTTTGAAAGTTTTTTGCTGGAAGTACTCAGCGACTGGCAGATAACTATTCCTGAAACGGGCACCATCAAAGCAACAAATATTCCCCAGGTTATTTTAACCGGCAACCGCACCCGTGAGCTAAGCGAAGCGTTAAGAAGGCGATGCCTTTACCTGTATATTGATTACCCGGATTTTGAAAAAGAGTGGCTGGTGGTAAAAAGCAAAGTGCCGGAAATAGATACAAAGCTGGCTGAACAAATTACCCGTTTTATGCAGGCCTTGCGGCAAATGAAACTGGAGAAAACCCCCGGCGTTGCGGAAACACTCGATTGGGCCATGGCCTTGGCGGCGCTGCATATTGATTACCTGGACAGGTCTGTTATTGAACAAACACTCGGTGTAATACTGAAAGATTGGAGAGATACCCGGCAGGCGCAATTATCGTTAAGCGAACTGATGGAAAAAACGGGCATTATTTCTAAAATTGAATTATAGGTAAAGCATGAGGGCAGCGATAATTTATGATATGGGCTGTGGCCTTTCATGGCATCATCGTTGCGTCGCAAGCACTTCATCGCCTGGTTTTTCATGGCATCTTTTCAGACCCGGATAGATAATGTTTCTGGCACCTGCGGTAGCAGAAACAGGAGCAGTTGTTCAGCCCCCGGATAAAAAGCCTGCCACTGCATTCAACTTAACCTCATTTATGCTTCAACGCCATACATCACTTTCGCAAAACATCATACACTTTTGCCGCTACCTGCGGGGCAAAGGGTTTACGCTGGGCGTTGATGAAGAAATAACCGCCCTTAAAGCCCTGGAATGTATTGATTACAGCAGCCGGCAGGTATTAAAGCTGGCGTTAAAAGCTATTTGCTGCAAATCGCAAAAGCAGTTGCATGAGTTTGATGCTTTGTTTAATGATTACTGGCAAGAGCTTGGCAAAGCGGTTGACGCAAAAGTGAAAACAGGGCCGGAAAAGAAAATACAAACCAATGGTAAGGATGCTTCCTTTACATCGCTGAAAAGCTGGCTGAATGGCCACCGCAACCAGGAAACAGAAGAAATGGCCGTGTACAGCGTGCAGGAAAGCCTCACGAAAAAAGATTTTAGTGCCGTGCCAGATGATGAGGTGGACGAGTTGATGCGGAACATAAAAGCACTGTCTAAAAGGCTGGCCGCACATATTAACCGCCGCTACCAGCGAGATAATCATGCAAACATTCCAGACCTGCGCAGGACGTTAAGAAAAAATATGCGCCGCGGTGGTGAGTTGCTGGATATCGTTTTTCATCAACCTAAACGCAACCGTACTAAACTGGTAATACTTTGCGATGTAAGCAAATCTATGGATTTATATGCTGCCTTCCTGCTGCAGTTTATGTACGCTTTTCAGCAGGTATATAAACGGGTAGAAACCTTTGCCTTCAGCACCGGTTTGCAACGGATAACAACTTTGCTTAAACAGCGGGACTTTGCCACTGCCATGCAATGGGTGCAAGGGCAAAACCAGGGCTGGGGGGGCGGCACCAAAATAGGGGAGAGCCTTCACAGGTTTACAGAAGATTATGCGGGGCAACTGCTGGATAAGAGGACCATTGTAATTATCATGAGCGATGGATGGGATACGGGCGATATACCGGTATTGCAGCATAGTATGGAAACCATCCGTAACAAATGCCGCAAAATAATTTGGCTAAACCCGCTGGCTGGTTACCACGCATACAGCCCCGGCGTGGCAGGCATGAAGGCAGCGTTGCCTTATGTGCATGTTTTTGCCCCGGCGCACAATGCGGAAAGCCTTAGAAGGCTGGGGCAGTGGTTGTAGAGGGCAGTCATTAAATTTCGCTGTGGAGAAATAGTTTTATAGGTATGTCAAAAAACAACAAAGGCATTAAGCAGGCAATTGTTCATTCCATTAGAAATGGTGAAAGGCTAAAGCAGCATGATAACATCATAGCTGAATCTCCATTGCAGATAATCCTTGTTCATGGCCCGGCTTTAAACCGGCAAAAAGAATTACTTTCTGTAACCATGCGTACGCCGGGTGAAGATTTTAACCTGGTTACAGGCTTCCTCTTTTGCGAAGGCATCATTCAGCAGGCCACAGATATTTTATCCGCCAGGTTCGTTGGTAACCCCGGTGATGAAGACCTGCAGGAAAACACCATAGAAGTAAGCCTTGCCCCTCATGTTCTGTTTAACGCGGTTGAGCGGAAAAGGAATTTTATAGCCAGTTCCGCATGTGGCTTTTGCGGCAAAACCACGGATGACCTGGTAAAGCAAAAGGCGGTATTTAAACCTGTGGGCACAGGTTTTCAAATTAACGCTTCTGTTATAGGGGCTTTGCCCGCCTTGCTGCAATCATCGCAGGGGTTGTTTAGTAATACCGGCGGCGCCCATGCTGTTGCGCTGGTAAACAATACCGGCCAAATATTGCAGGTGGCTGAAGATGTGGGCAGGCATAATGCCATGGATAAACTGGCAGGCTATTTATTAAAACAGCAGATGCTGCCCCTGCATAATAACCTGTTATTGTTTAGCGGAAGGTTAAGCTACGAACTGGTGCAAAAATCTTTAATGGCCGGGGCGCCCATGCTTTGTTCCATTGGGGCGCCCACAAGCCTGGCCATTGAACTGGCCGGCGACTATGGCCTTACCGTAATTGGCTTTGTTAAGAACAACAGCTTCAATATTTATTGCGGGGCGGAAAAAATCATTGGTTCGTAACTTGCAGCAAATTAACCGGCATGAAACTAAGGTTTGAGAAAAACTCCATACGCTACCGCATCAAAAAATCAGAGTTACTCTTGCTTAAAGAAAATGGCTTTGTGAAAGATGAGGTTGCTTTTCCTGCCGCTACACTTACCTACGAGCTGCGCATTGCCGATGTACCCGCCTTGCTAGCCGAAATAAGCAACAACAATATCTGTATCCACATACCCTCGCCTGTAGCCATCAGTTGGATGGAGACAGACGAAGTGGGCATTTATCATTCATTACCGATAAAGGGCAGGGAGGCACTTGATATAGTTATCGAAAAAGATTTTCCCTGTAAAGACAGGCCGGGAGAAGACAAGAGCGACACTTTTACAGAATTAGTTGATACAGGCACTGCGGGTAAAGTTTGTTAGCCTGTACAGGCCTTTGCTTAAATGTCGCCCAAAGAACAATGCGTACAAGAGTGCGACGCAAGGGACGCTTAATAGATGTTCCTGCCGTTGGGCTCATAATGCTCTCCTTCAGACGATGGAGGCTTTTCTGCCGCCGGGCTAATAAAAAACCTGCACAGTATTTTACAGTGCGTTCGTATCTTTCTATATTTCAGTATAATATGTTTCATGACTAATACAAAACAACGCATCGCTTCTATTGATATCCTTCGTGCCCTTACCATGCTGTTGATGATTTTTGTGAACGACTTGTGGTCGTTAAAAGACATACCCGCCTGGCTGGAGCATGTGGAGCATGGCGTTGATGGCATGGGCCTTGCTGACGCTGTGTTTCCAGCGTTTTTGTTTATTGTAGGGCTGTCTATACCGTATGCCGTCAGTAACCGTATAAGCAAGGGCGATAATAAGGCGCAGGTGGTATGGCATATTGTGATGCGCTCCATAGCGCTGCTGGTAATGGGGCTGTACCTTGTTAATGGAGAAGGCATTAATGAGGCGGCAACAGGTATGCGGCGCGTGGTATGGAATGTTATATGCTGCACCTGCTTTGTTATTATCTGGAACGCGTACCCCAAAACGGTAAGGGCCATTAATGTAAATGTGGCTAAGGCAGTGGCTATAATTGTATTACTTATACTGGCATGGGTGTACCGCGGTGGAGATGATGGCAATGTTACCCGTTTTGCACCGCAATGGTGGGGTATTCTCGGCCTTATCGGGTGGAGTTACCTGTTGGGCGCTTTGATATACGCGTTTTCAAATAACAAGCTTTATATCAACATTATCGCATGGCTTTTACTGCTGCTGTTATCAGTACTCCACCATGCGCACCAACTTCCTGAAAGTAAATTGATGCATACCATCATTGGGCCCCTGGGCCAAGGAGGTTTAACCGCACTGGTAATGGGAGGTGTTGTTACATCGCAGGTGTTCAGGGGTTTTGTACAGCGCAACCAGCCAGTAAAATTAATGGTAACGCTTTTTGTGATGGCTATAGTTTTTATGGGTGCGGGTTTTGCCCTGCGCCCTATTGGAGGTATTGCCAAATTGGGTGCAACGCCATCCTGGGTATTAATCTGCAGCGCCATAGCCATACTGGTGTTTATACCTGTTTATGCCATTGCAGATGTGCAGGGTAAGTCGCGTTGGTTTACATTAATAAAACCAGCCGGTACAGATACGCTGCTTTGTTACCTGCTGCCTTACTATGCGTATGCTGTTGTTGTATTATTGGGTTTGCACCTGCCGGATGCGCTGCTTACAGGCGGCGTAGGGCTTTTAAAATCGCTGGCGTTTGCTTTGCTTATGGTTGTGTTAACGGGCTTGTTAAGCAGGATGGATGTACGGCTTAAACTATAGTTTTTTATGGGGCAGGCTGTCCCGAACCTTCGGGACTGCTATGAGGCTTTGGTTGTGTCACTCACTTGTACGCCTTGTTCTTTGGGCGGCTTTTCACCCGCGTAGAAACTGGTGTTACTTCAGTTCATTCAACACCTTATACATTTTTTGCACTACCGCCCCCGCGCTGCCGCTGTAATTATTTACCATAATGGCAAAGCTGTATTGTACACCCGCTGCGGAAGTGTGGTACCCCGTATACGCCCTTGCGCCACCGATAGAGCCACTCTTCATGCGCATGCCATTGTAGGTGGGCAGGCCGGCATAGAAACTTTTAAACCAGCTTTTGCTTTTGGCATATTGCAAAGCGGTAACCATAGCTTTTGTGGTAACCCTGTTTTGCGGTGAAAGGCCGCTGCCATCCATAATATTTAAGGCGCTTTCTTCTATGCCCCGTTCTTTCCAGAATTTGTTCAAGAATTCGATGCCTTTTTGGGTAGAACCAAACCCGGTCTTTTCGTAAGCCACTGTTTTCAGCAGGGCTTCTCCGTACAGGTTAATGCTTTTTTGTAAAAACCAATAAATGATGGAATCGAGAGTGGGGGAGTAATGGGTATAAATATTTACCGGCGTTGTTGTTTTTTCTTTGTTTTCCAAAGCTTGCCTTTTAATTGGTATGCCTTGCTTATCCATTTCTTCTTCCATAAATAAGATAAGCTGATGAGCCGGGTTGGGTATGGAGCCGGATATAACAAAGCTTGCCGGGCCTGCCGGAACAGTGCCCCTTACATAACCAAAATGTGTATAAGGCGCCAGGTAAATATATCCATTATCCCCGCTACCGGCAGGGCCAGTTGTAACTTCACTTACCAGTGAGACGCCATATAATTCAGGTTCGGTTTTAATGATGCTCACTTTATCGTCTACCCTTGCGCCGGGCTTTAGAAATAAATCATATTGATTTTCGTGCCAGTTAAGGGCGCATGCTCCGGCGCCATAATAGTTGCCGATGTCATCCCATATCCAACCGCCGGGAATGGTTTGGCTTTCAAATTTTGTGCCTTCCCCGCTTATGTTGCCAGTAATCTGTTCAATGCCGGCCTTTTTCAGCATATTGATAGCAGAATCGGCAAAGCAGGTTTCCTTCCGTCCTTTAAAACGCCATGAACCCAGTGTAGGGTCGCCATAACCGGTAATTGTAAGGTTGCCGCTAAGAAGGTTGTTGGAAATATTACCGGTATAGCCAATCTCCGTTTTATACCTGTATTGTTCACCCAACGTTTCCAGCGCGGCTATGGCGGTAAAAATCTTTTGTGTGCTGGCAGGCGCCAGTCCAATTTCTTCGTTGTAGCCGTAAACAGGTTTGCCTGTTTTGGTTTCTGCCACATACAGGCTTACCGAAGCATGTTTTAGCTGCTCATCTTTCAGCAAGGTTTGCATGGCTTTGGCCAGTCCTTTGTCTGTGGTTTGCGCCGCCAGGTTATTTGCCAGCAGCAGTAAACCAATTACCATGTTAAATGTTCTCATATACTTTACCTTGCGCTAAAATTAAAGACAGACAACGAATTATATGGAAAGGAACTATATCAAAAGAGTATACGCCTCCATTATTACGATAGGAGATGAACTGCTGATAGGACAGGTTATTGATACCAACAGCGCCTGGATGGCGCAGGAGTTGAATAAAATTGGCGTTTGGGTAAAACACCGGGTGGCTGTAGGCGACGGATGGGATGATATTTGGCAGGCACTGGATGAAGAGGGCCGCAGGAGCGATATTATACTGATTACCGGCGGGCTGGGCCCCACCGCCGATGATATTACCAAACCGCTGCTGTGCGAATACTTCGGCGGTAAAATGATAATGCACCAGGAAACACTGGCGCATGTAACCTACCTGTTTGAGCATGTGTTCCGCCGGCCGATGCCGCTGCTGGAACGCAACCGCAAGCAGGCCGAAGTGCCGGATGTATGTACCGTACTAAAAAATACCAACGGCACTGCGCCGGGTATGCTGTTTGAAAAAGAAGGAAAGATATTTATCAGCATGCCGGGTGTGCCGCATGAAATGAAGGGCATTATGCAGGAGCATGTGCTGGGCCTGGTAAAAGAACGTTTTATGCTGCCGTTCATTGGCCATCGTACCCTGCTTACGGCAGGTATTGGCGAATCTAACCTTGCGGAAATAATAAAACAATGGGAGGAAGCATTACCAGCATTTGTAAAACTGGCTTACCTGCCCAGCTACGGCATGGTGCGCCTGCGCCTTACCGCCAGTGGTGAAAAAGACGAAGTAAATACGACCCTTGATGCAGAGTTTGCAAAACTGCAGGTGCTTGTGAAGGAATACCTGGTAACCAATGAAGACCTGCCCATGGAACAGGTGATTGGCAAAGTGCTGTTGCAAAAAGGTAAAACCATGTGCACGGCAGAAAGCTGTACGGGTGGTTATATTGCCCACCTTATTACTTCTGTCGCTGGTGCTTCGCGGTATTTTTGGGGCAGCATTGTTAGTTATGATAACAGCATAAAACAGAATGTACTTGGCGTAAAAACAACAACCCTGCAAAATAACGGCGCCGTAAGCGAGGAAACTGTTGTGGAAATGGCCACCGGCGCACTGGCCGTTACCGGCACCGATTTTTCCGTTGCAGTAAGCGGTATTATGGGGCCGGACGGTGGCAGTGCGGAGAAACCCGTGGGCACTGTTTGGATAGCCGCCGCCTGCCAGGGCAAGACTGCTACCAAAAAGCTTAGCCTGCGTTTTGACCGCCAGCGGAACATTCAGTTAACGGCTACCAATGCACTTAACTTTCTGCGTGCCTTTGTGCTGGAAAACGCCTGATAAGGTAAATTAATGCAGAACCGTTACTTTTGAGCCGGATAGCCGCTTAGAGGCAGGATGCACATTGCTGCATAGCGGATAAGGCGCAAAAGAGTGCGACGCAACGGAAGCTTCATAGCAGTAATGAAGCCGGGCCCATAAATGAATTTCACTTACAGCTTGCTGTAAGGCATAATACTAAAAATTGCAAACCATATATGGCATTAGTTGATTTGGTGATGCCCAAACTGGGTGAAAGCATAGTGGAAGCCACGATTTTAAAATGGCTGAAGAAACCTGGCGATAGCGTACAGCAGGATGAAACCGTGCTGGAAATTGCCACGGATAAGGTGGATAGTGAAGTGCCAAGCACGGTTGCGGGTACCATTAGCGAAATTTTGTTCAATGTTAACGATGTGGTGCCCATAGGTTCTGTAATTGCACGTATTGAAACCGAAGTGTCTGTAGCTGCCCAACCGGCGCTCCTGCCTGATGAAGATGCTGGTATAGAAGACCTGGAAGAAATTACCATGGCTGTTCCCTACCAGCCTACGCCCACGGTACATGTGCCTGCCGGAAGTAACCGTTTTTACTCGCCGCTGGTATTGAATATAGCCAACAGTGAGGGTATTGCGTTAAGCGAACTGGAGAAAATTCCGGGCTCGGGCAATGAAGGCCGGGTTACCAAAAAAGATATACTGGAGTACGTGGAAAGCCGCAAAAACGGCAGTGCAAACAAAGTTGCCGAAAAGGTAAGCCCGCAGGCAGCAGCAGATGCACCCGCCATTACTACAGACATATTAACCCAGCCAAAAGCTCAACCAGCCAAGCAACCTGAACCGGCGCAACCGGCTGTGGTTTCTACAGAAGTGGCTACCGTGCCTAAAGCCGGTAGTGCTGAAAGTAATGTGGAAGTAATTGAGATGGACCGCATGCGTAAAATGATTGCCCGCCACATGGTTGACAGCAAACATACCAGCGCCCATGTAACCAGCTTTGCCGAAGCCGACGTTACCAATATGGTGCTCTGGCGTGAAAAAGTGAAGAAAGATTTTGAGAAAAGGGAGAATACGAAAATAACATTTACCCCGCTCTTTATAGATTGCCTGGTGCGTGTAATGAAGCGTTATCCGCTCATCAATAGCTCGGTTGATGGCGAACGCATCATCGTAAAAAAAGACATCAATATCGGTATGGCCACGGCGCTGCAAAACGGTAACCTCATCGTGCCTGTTATCCGCAATGCCGATTACCTTAACCTGGTAGGCCTTAGCAAGTCAGTAAATACGCTTGCTGACAATGCCCGTAACAACAGGCTTAAGCCCGATGATACGCAGGGCGGTACTTTTACGCTTACCAATGTGGGCACTTTCGGCAGCCTGATGGGAACGCCCATCATTAACCAGCCGCAGGTGGCCATACTGGCCGTAGGCGCTATTAAAAAACGCCCCGTTGTAATTGAAACCGAACAGGGCGATACCATTGGCATAAGGCACATGATGTACCTGTCTTTAAGTTACGACCACCGCATTATAGACGGCAGCCTGGGCGCATCCTTTCTTACCGCTGTTGCCAGGGAGTTTGAGCAGTGGGATATAAACCGTAACTGGTAAAGCCTACGGCTTTAAATGAGTTTTTTGGGACGAACTGAGGAACAAGAATTAAGCGCCTGTTGTGTCACTCACTTGTACTCCAACGCTTTATTGAGCAGCAAAAACGGCAGCCCTCATCATTGTGAATACCGATTGATAATTCTCTTTGGCAAAACGAAGAATGCGCTGCGGAACTTGCAGTTCCGCGGTGCTGCGTACAAAAGGCCCAATTGCCATGGAAACACGGAATTGATTGCAAAGCGGCCTGCTTTGCAGAATAATATTTTACCTGCATAGCCTTACCCATTCTCCCAAACCACCTATTTTTGCGGGCTTTTACAACATGGGCATGAAGAAAACCTTTCCGGGCAAGACTGTTTTAATATTGTTATTTACACTCTTAACAGCAATAATTGCAAACGCGCAGAATACAAAGGCTACCGGTGGCTGGTATGTGGCTAACCTTATGTACAAACCAGACAGTAGCTGGAACTTCTTCTTTGAAACACAAACCAGGTCACAAAACGTTACAGATGTTTTCTTTTATCACGAGTTTAAAGGAGGTATAGCTTACAACATTCTCAAAAAACACCAGTTGTTGCTTGGTTTTGGGGATTACAAAACCTATAGCTCCACCGGAAATTATAAAACACCTATGCTGGCAAAAGAGTTCAGGATATGGCAGCAGCTTACCATAAACAACAATATTGACCGTGTTAAAATTGATCACCGCTACCGCATTGAACAGCGTTGGTTAAACGGTGATTTTCGCAGCCGTTTCAGGTATCGCCTTAACCCGCTGATTCCTGTTAATAAAAAGAAAATAGAAACTAACGCGGTGTTTGTTTCTGTGTTTGATGAAGTATTCTTTGGAAACCTGGCGCCTTATTTTGAAAGAAACCGTTTCTTTATGGGGCTCGGTTATGTATTCAGCAAAAGTTTTTCGGTGCAATCCGGCTGGATAAGGCAGTACGACTACCGTAAAGCCGATGACGGCAGCGGCAAGAATTTCTTTCAGACAACACTCTTCTTTAGTTTAGACCGTAGCAATGAAGCAAGAGAATGGCACCCGGGGAATATAGATTAGCCAGGTGTGTTACCAATCTTCCAGTTTAAAAATATCTTTTAGCCTGGCGCCCCTTTCTGTTTGCTGCAAGGTGCAGCACTCTGTTTCACGGTCGTGTTCAAAGAAAAGGATGTATTCATTTTCCAGGGCTTCTTTCAGGAAGACTTTCTTTTCCTGTAAGGTAGTAAGCGGAAACATATCGTAAGCCATTACATAAGGCAGGGGTATATGGCCTGTAGAGGGCAGCAGGTCAGCCATATAAACAATGGTTTTGCCTTTGTATCGTATTTGCGGCAGCATCATCATATCGGTGTGGCCATTTACAAATCGCAGAGATATATTTTCGCTGAAGGCAGTGCTGCCAAGGCTGCCAGTTTCCTCTATTGAGCCGGCAGGGGTATGAATAAATTGTAACTGGCCGCTTTTCTGTATGGGCAGGATATTGTCTTTTAAAAAAGAAGCTTTTTCTCTTTCGTTGGGTTGGGTAGCCCATAGCCAATGCCGTTCGTTGCTCCAGTAAATGGCGTTTTTAAAAGCGGGGATTAACTGGTCATGGCTCCTTTCAATGGCGCCGCCGCAATGGTCAAAGTGCAGGTGTGTAAGAAGAACGTCGGTGATGTCATCTTTAGTAAAGCCATGTTTCTTTAGTGAGTTCTCCAGTGTTGCAGTCCCGTGCAGGTAATAATGGCTGAAGAATTTAGTTTCCTGTTTATTGCCGATGCCGGTATCAACCAGTATCAGCCGGTTGCCGTCTTCAATCAGCAGCAGGCGCATGGCCCAGGTGCACATGTTGTTTTCATCTGCCGGGTTTAGCTTGTTCCAGATGCTTTTGGGCACTACACCAAACATGGCGCCGCCATCCAGTTTAAACAGTTCCGTGTCTATTGTGTAAAGCTTCATGAGAGTTGCAGTTGTTTTTGTTTGCGCAGGGCGGTATATAGCAGCACTAACCCGGCTACAAAAAATACGATGAGGGATAAAACGGAATTCTTCATGCCGCCGCGATGTGCCGTAAGTTCTTCTATAAACCCAAAGCTGAAGATGCCGATAACAATGGCTATTTTCTCCGTCAAATCATAATAGCTGAAGTAAGAAGCGGTATCTTTTGTTTCCGGCATCAGCTTACTGTAGGTGGACCGGCTGAGGGATTGTATGCCACCCATCACCAGCCCCACAGCGGTGGCCAGGCCGTAAAAATGAAACTCAGGGTTACCTCCCTGTTCTTTGTACCAAGCTGTAAAGTAGGCCGCTACGCAAACCAGTATCCAGAAAACCACTACGCCCATCAGTACCTGCAGGTTGCCATATTTAGCGGAAAGCCGGCTCATTAAGATAGCTCCTACAATTGCCACTAACTGAATAATTACAACAGTAATGATGAGTTTGGTATCGCTAAGGCCCAATAACTTACTGCCAAAAAGTGTGGCTGCAAGCATAACCGTTTGCACGCCCATGCTGTAACAGAAAAAACCCCTCAAAAAACGCTTGAGAACCGGCATCTTTTTTACTTCGTTGTACACTTTCTTTACTTCTTTAAAGCCATCCGTAAGTACGTTGCCTTTGGCTTTTTCAACCTTAGTTGTTTTGGGCAGCCTTGCAAAGGTTATTTGGGCAAAACCAATCCACCAAATACCTACCAGCAAAAAGGTAATCCTGGGGCCGGATATGGTAGGATGATCAGCAAATATTACTACCAGCGCAAAACCGATAACCTGCATTAGCACACTGCCAATATACCCGTAGGAGTACCCTTTGGCACTAACCCTGTCCCTGTCTTCGGGGGCAGCTATTTCTGGCAGGTAAGCATTGTAAAAAACAAGGCTGCCTACATAACCCATTGCAGCCATCATAAAGGACAGGATGCCCATCCAAAGGTTTGGCCCTTCAAAAAAATATATGAGGCTGCAGCCCACCGCGCCGAAGTAGCAAAAGAATTGCATGAAACTTTTCTTGTTGCCCCTTGTATCAGCAATGGAGGTGAGGATGGGGTAAGATAAAGCCACCAGCAAATAAGCTACAGAAAGAGTATAGTCGTATAGGGAAGAGTTGACAAAAGTTCTGCCCAGGAAGGGAATGTTATCTCCCCCGAATGCGTCTTTTGTGGATGCAGTAAAATAAATGGGAAAAAAAGTAGTGGTGATAACCAGGTTATACACACTATTGGCCCAATCGTACATGGCCCAGCCGTTGATAACGCGTTTAGGAGCTGTTTGCATGGGTTAAATGTAAGGGAATATTTAGAATGGAGAAAAGGTGAAAAGTGATGATTTATGGGCTTGTTTGCGAATGTTTTGCCGAATAATCACTGCGTAAAAAGAATGAAGCATTGAACTGCAAGGCTACAGCCGCCATAAAAAACCGGAGGATGAAGTGCTTGCGACGCAACAGGCGATGCCATAGAAATATATCGCTGGTATCATAACAGTGAATGGTGAGCAGTAAATGGTGAATGAGGGGCACAACTTACGGCTCCCGGCTCAAAGCTCATGGCTCACCACTCAAAGCCTCTCTACAACACCCCTTGCCAGATAAGTATCAACAGCACAATGCCTGCAATAATCCTGTACCATCCAAACAATTTAAAGCCAAAGCGCTGCAGAAAGCTGATGAAGAATTTGATGGCCAGCATGGCTACGACGAACGCTACAACATTACCAATGCCCAAAGCAATTAAGTTGTTTTTGTCCTTCAGCATTTCCGGTGTTTCCTGGAAAGCTTTCAATAATTTATAACCGGTAGCGGCAGCCATGGTTGGTACTGCAAGGAAAAATGAAAACTCCGCTGCCAGGCTGCGGGTAAGTTTTTGCTGCATACCGCCAATTATGCTGGCTGCGCTGCGGCTAACGCCCGGTATCATGGCAAGGCATTGCCAGATGCCGATAACAAAGCCTTTGCCATAGCTTATCCTGCTTTCTTCCTTAATGGTGGGGCGTTTAAAGATGTTGTCAATAAACAACAGTATAATGCCGCCCACCAGCATAGAGACAGCTACCGTTGTGGGGCTTTCCAGCAGGGCGTCAATTTTATCGGAGAACAGTTTACCCAGTACAAGGGCCGGTATTACGGCGATGATGAGCTTTATGTAAAACTGCCAGCGGCTGAAGTCGAAGAACTTTTTCCAGTACAGCACTACAACTGAAAGAATGGCGCCCAACTGTATCGCTACTTCAAACAGTTTGGTGAATTCATCTTTTTCAATGCCCATTAAAGAGCTGGTGATGATCATGTGGCCGGTGGAAGAGATGGGCAAAAATTCGGTAATACCCTCAACGATAGCGATGATGATTGCCTGTATAATGCTCATAAAACGTTCTACGGGGTTTGCAGTAAAGAAATAAATTCCTGCAAAGAAATGGTATTTACCTTAGGAAAAGATATGGTTTTCAGAATATTAAAATGAGCGTCGTTGGTTACAATAAAATCGGCATTGGCGGCCACGGCGCAGTCAACAAATTTGTTGTCTTCGGGATCGGCGGCGATGAGGTTCCAGTTGAAATCAGGGCTATACAAAAATACATTTCGGCTGTTAACGAGGCCTTCAAGTTCTTCATCAACCGAATAGTTTTTGTACCTCAGTTTTAATTGTTCTTCATATTCCAGCAGAATCTCGCTGGTAATAGCCATTAAGATTTTTTTCTGTTGTATTGCCTGGTAAACAGAATGATACCTGGATTTTGAGGGCACGATAGCGATGAGTACGTTCGTATCTATTACAACAAGCATATTTTACTGGTTGGGGTCATTTAGCCACGCATCAAAGTCTTCCTGGGTATAACCATGTTCTTCCACCGCTTTGTCAATTTTATCCCGCAATTTTTCCAAAAAATAATTAGCAATCAAATCCTTGATGGCGAGTAAATCTTCTTCTGAAGTATTCCTGTTAAACAGCCTCAACATCTCGTGCTGCAGCGGCGTAAACCTGGTAGGCGGCGGCATTTGTTCTAAAATGTTGCTCATATAAACCTCTTTTACCCTTTAAAATTACACAAAAAAAGAGACAGGACGCATCCTGTCTCCACCACTGTTTCAATGTATTTTTATGTTACTTCTGTTTCTTGAAAATACCGTACACCTCAATCAGCAGGCCGCCTACAATTAAAATGGGCGCAACGGTAATCCTGGTAAAGCTGTACACCACGTTATAATCAAAAGTGTTGGGGTCCTGGTTTTTTCCACCGCTCATTAAAAACATGCCCAGCGCAATTACGGCGGCGCCAATACCCATCCATTTATAGTTGTCCCTTGTAAACAAAGGTGCAATTGTTTGTTTTTTCTGTTCAGCCATTGTTATTGGTTTGTAGGGGTGCAATATAGGAAAAATTGGTTAGTGGTAAATGACGAGTGGGGGTGTGCGAAAGATTATTTAACTGTTTGTAATCCCCCACTACCAGCCAACCTCACTTGCCACTTGCCTTTAATACAAATCGTCCAGCTTCATCTTCAGGTACTTCATTACGCTGCGGTGGGTACTGAAAACGGAGATACCAACACCAACCAGTATCATACCGCCAAAAAGTACCAGGTTCAGCTTAATATCCCGGATGGCTTTAAGCTGAGGTATCCAGCTTTCGGCCCATTGTATCAGCCCGAATAATATGGCAATGGCAATCAATGCGCTGATGAGGCCGTTTACAACAGCCCTTAAATCCATCGGCTTGGCAATAAAATTGCGGGTAGCGCCCACCATTTGCATGGTTTTAATTAAAAAGCGGTTGCTGAACATAGCCAGCCGTATCGTATTGTCAATGCTGATAATAACAATAATGCCCAGCAGTACTGATATTACCAAAAACGCCACACCGTATACCCTTGATTTTTCATTTAAAGTGGTAACCAGTGTTTGCGGGTATGTAATGTCTGTAATCTGGTCTTTGTAGGCAGCCATTAGCCTGGCGCTTATTTTTTGCAGGCTGTCTTTGTCCACGTATTCGTTGCGTGCATAAAAGTCTATACTTTCCGGAAGCGGGTTATAGTCCAGTATCTTGCTCCAGTCTTCGTTGTTTTCTTTGTTCCAGATTTCTTTGGCGCTTTCCTTATTGATGTAGGTTACATTTTTGGCCCAGGGTTGGGCGGTTATGTACTGCTGTATCTGGTTAATGGTGTCTTTGTTCATGGTGCGCAGGTAGGCGCTTATGCGGATGTCCTCCTTAAGAGAATTGCCTACCTGCCTGAAGTTTAAAAAGAACCAGCCCATAATGCCCATAATCAACAGCACAATGGCCACACCGATGATACTATAGATATAACTGGGTTTGCTGCGGCGCAGAGAAGATTTTCCAATTTCAGCCATTCGATAATTTTTTTAACCCCCTTCTCCACCGCGTAGAGAAGGGCGGGGGATGAGGTGGGGCAAATTTAGTGGATTCGCTTACATTTGCACGCATTCTTAACGTTAGTTTCGCAGGCTTAGTATGAGGTGTGGATTTTTTGTGGACGGACTGTCCCGAACCTTCGGGACTGCTATGAGGCTTCCGTTGTGTCACTCACTTGTACGTTCTGTTCGCTACGCGGCATTGGGTAACAGGTTTCAGTTGCTCAATGTTGTTTTGTTCAAAGTTCAATGTTGGTGGCTGTTGTGCAGCGTTATTAGGTGGCTTGCAACGGCCCTGATCCGGGCTGAAAAGATGCCCATTGAACAGAACGATGAAGTGCTTGCGACGCAAGGGACGATGCCACGAAGTACTTAGCTGGTATCTAAAAAATGTTCAATGTTCAGATGTTCCATGTTTAATCAGGAGACGACAGAACCTTGAACCTTAAACTTTGAACAAAAAACAAGCAATAAACAGTTTGATGGAATACAATTTTCGTGAGATAGAACAGAAATGGCAGCAGCGCTGGAAAGATACAGATGCGTATAAAGTGCCAAATGAGAGTGACAAGCCAAAGTTTTATGTGCTGGATATGTTTCCTTACCCCAGCGGCGCCGGGTTGCATGTGGGCCATCCGCTGGGTTATATAGCCAGCGATATTTATGCCCGCTTTAAAAGGCTGAAGGGCTTTAACGTGCTTCACCCGATGGGTTATGATGCGTTTGGCCTGCCTGCTGAGCAATATGCGATTGACCATGGTGTTCACCCTGCCGTGAGTACCGAACAGAATATTGCCAACTTTCGCAAGCAGTTAGATAATATCGGCTTTTGCTTCGACTGGAGCCGTGAAGTGCGTACCAGCGACCCTAAATACTACAAATGGACGCAATGGATATTCCTGCAACTGTTTAAAAGCTTCTACAACAGGCAAACAAATAAGGCAGAATCTATTGATGCATTGGTTGCCGCTTTTGAGAAAGAAGGAAATACCAACCATCCGGTTCCCAATGATAAATTTCAGCTACCGGTAACGGGCAACCTGCAACCTGCCACCAGTAACCTGTTTTCCGCTGAGGAATGGAATGCCTTTGATGAATTTACCCAACAGTCTGTTTTAATGGAATACCGCCTGGCTTACTGCGGCTATGGCGAAGTAAACTGGTGTGAAGCATTGGGTACTGTATTGGCTAATGATGAAGTAGTGAATGGTGTTAGTGAACGTGGGGGGTATCCTGTTGTTAAAAAGAAACTGCGTCAATGGTACCTGCGCATCACTGAATATGCAGACAGATTGCTGGAAGGTCTTGAACGTATTGAGTTTAGTGAGGCGATGAAGGAAATGCAGACGAACTGGATTGGGAAATCAACAGGTGCAGAAGTAAGCTTTGAAATCAAAGATGCCAGCTCTAGACTGGTTGTTTATACCACAAGGCCCGATACCATATTTGGAGTTGACTTTATGGTAGTGGCACCGGAATTGGATTTGATTAACCGAATAAAATCTGCAGCCCAATCTGCCGCTGTTGACGAATACATTGCCTACGTTAAAAGCCGCAGTGAGCGGGAGCGTATGGCGGAAAAAAAGATCACCGGTTGTTTTACCGGCGCTTATGCCATCAATCCTTTCAATGGCCGGGAAATACCTATCTGGATAAGTGAATATGTATTGGCCGGTTATGGCACTGGTGCTATCATGGCCGTGCCCTGCGGTGATGAACGTGATTTTAAGTTTGCGAAGCATTTTAATATACCCATCACGAATATTATTGGCGACTACTTCAACGGTGAGGAAGCTAACCCTACCAAGGATGCAAAGCTTACCAACAGCGACTTTTTGGATGGCATTGTAATGCGTGATGCAATTAGTATAGTTAACAAAAAGATTGAAGAACTGGGCATCGGTAAGGCGAAGGTTAACTACCGTATGCGTGACGCGGCATTTAGTCGCCAACGCTATTGGGGAGAGCCATTTCCGATTGCGTGGAAGAATGGAATTGCCTATCCATTGGATGAAAGCGAACTGCCACTGGAATTACCAAAGGTAGATTCTTATTCCCCCGGACCGGAAGGAGAGGGGCCATTGGCCAACATTAAAGATTGGGTCCTCATCCCCGACCCTTCTCCACAAGTGGAGAAGGGAGCCGTTGGTGCAGCCAACGTGCCAAAATACAGAGTTGCTTCACCTGTCCAGTATGAAAACGCCAAAGCAAACAGGAAGGGTCATACGGAAGCTGAACATGCTTTGTGGGAAGTATTGCGTGATAGCAAACTGGGTGTGAAGTTCAGACGGCAGCATCCTATTGATGCTTATATAGCTGACTTTGTCGCCCTGCAACAAAAGCTAATTGTTGAGGTTGATGGTGGTTATCATGAAAATGAGGAACAAAAATTATACGACGATAACAGGACAAAAGTGCTGGAAGAGATTGGCTTCAGGGTAATCAGGTTTTCTAATGATGAAGTATTGGAAAATGTTTTTGCAGTAAGGGATAAGATTAAGTCGGAGCTTACAAAGCCTACCCCATCTCCACTTGTGGAGAGGGGGCAGGGGGTGAGGGAAACGAACACCATGCCCGGTTATGCCGGTAGTAGCTGGTATTTTCTGCGCTATATGGACCCGCATAATGATGCCGCTTTCTGCGACCGTAAAGTAAGTGATTACTGGGGCCAGGTTGACTTATACATTGGCGGTACAGAACATGCGGTAGGCCATTTGCTTTATAGCCGCATGTGGACAAAAGCTTTGTTTGACCTGGGGCATATTGGCCATGATGAACCGTATAAGAAATTGGTAAACCAGGGGATGATACAGGGGAGTAGCAGGTTTGTGTATAGGGTGCAAAATGCAGGCATATTTCCTCCTGACACGGATATCTCACAAATTGCTCCAATTTATATTTCTAAAAATTTTGCGGATAAAATCAGTGAGGGGGATAGCACAAGTGTTGAATATTTAAAAAAGAAAATTCAAGAACTTGACTTGGATTTGCAGATTTCTTTGCATGATGAAGGAACACTTCCTTTCAATGCCATACATGTTGATGTGAATATTGTAGATGGCGTTGAACTAAATATGAATTCTTTTAGAAAGTGGAGGCTGGATGATAAAAAGGCTATTTTTATTTGCGAAGATGGAAGTCTCAATACTCCTATATCTGGAAAGGATGATTCTGATGTCAACTCAGGCAAATACATCTGTGGTGTTGAAGTTGAAAAAATGTCCAAGTCTAAATTCAACACAGTAAACCCGGACGACCTCGTTATCAAATACGGCGCAGATACCTTCCGCATGTATGAAATGTTCCTTGGCCCGGTAGAACAAAGCAAACCATGGGACACCAAAGGTATTGAAGGCGTACACCGTTTTCTGCGTAAGCTGTGGCGTTTGTTTTATGATGAATTGAAGGGACAGGTTTGGACCAATGATAAAGCCACTGATGCCGAATGGAAAATACTGCACAAAACCATAAAGAAAATTGAGGACGACACGGAGCGTTTTTCTTTTAATACGGCGGTGAGCGCCTTTATGGTTTGTACCAATGAACTGGCTGACATAAAGTGCAACAAACGCGAAATATTAGAACCGCTGTTGATATTACTTACGCCGTATGCGCCGCATATTGCGGAAGAACTGTGGGGCCTTTTGGGTAATACCGGCAGTATACTGGATGCAAGCTTCCCTAAGTTTGAGGCCAAATACCTGGTAGAATCTGAGAAAGAATACCCGGTAAGTGTTAATGGTAAACTACGCACAACGCTTAAGCTGGCACTGGATGCCACACAGGAGGAGGTAGAGCAAATTGCCCTGGGCAACGAAGTGGTTCAGAAATGGCTGGATGGCAAGCCGCATAAAAAAGTGATTTATGTAAAGGGCAGGATGATTAATGTGGTGGCGTAGGTAAATGAAGTTTTTAATAAACGGATGCGGGGCGGAAGCGCTCCGCATTTTTAGTATATGGTGAACAAGACTTTGTTACACGCTTTGCATGCTAAAGTGATGATAGAATTGGAAACCAAAGTCGCCATTATAACCGAACGATGAAGTGCTTGCGACGCAACGATGCTGCTACGAAGTACCCTCGCTGGTATCCAAGTTTACTTCAGCACCCTTAGGCTTTTCCTGTTGTTATCACTAATGTATTCCACAAAATAAACGCCCCGTGCAACTGATTTGGCGCGGTTAAAACTTACGCTGTATTGCGAACCCGCCACGGTGTTAAGCTCAACGGTTTCTATTATTTTTCCCGACACCGTTACCAGCCTGAACGTGGCTTTGCCGGTTTCAGGGGCTTTGGCGTAAACGGTAAGGTTGTTGTTGAATGGGTTAGGCGCCGCCATCAGCCAGTCTGTAAGTACCGGCCCATTCTTTTTAACGGTAATGCTGCGGCTGCCAGTATAATCTGTGTAACGTACGGTATAATTGCCGCCGGGCAGGTTAAGCAGGCTGTTGAAAGAGGAATCGTACACATCTTCTTTCTCGGTGGCAAAGTGCAGGGTGGCCAACACGGTGCCCTGCGGGTTCAACAGTTCAACAGTGGCGGTACTATCCACCCGGCCTGTAAAACGTACATCAATAGTGGTGGAAAAAACCGCCGGTGTTACCCAAAACCAATCTTCGCCATACTGCTCCGTATTTTGGCGGTGTTTCAACAGCCGGTAGGCGGTTTTCATATTGGGTATGCCATAGCCAAAGCGGTTATCAGGCTTGTTATGTTTGTCTGCACTGCGGTAAACAGCGTCCAGTATGTCCATGTTATTGTATTGCGGAAAAGCCTGCCACAAACAGGCCACCAACCCAGCAAGGTTAGGGTTAGAGAAAGAAGTTCCGGAACCAGTTACCGGCCCCTGCGGGCCCGCTATTACCGTACCTGCACCCACTGATACCACGTTGGGCTTAACTTTACCGGGATAGCCATAACTGCTGAAAGAGGCTATTTGCCCGCTGCTGTTTACCGCGCCAACGGCACAAACGCTGTCTGCATCGGCGGGAAAAATAATGTACTTCCACGAGCCGTTACCTTCGTTGCCGGCGCTGTTCATTACAATCATGCCTTTTCTGCAGGCCCATGCCGCACCCTGGCTAACCATGGTGCTGTTTTTATAAATATCAGCATAGCTATGGTCAAAGCGGCTGTCGTCAAAAGTGTAGTAGCCCAGCGAAGAAGATATCATGTCCGCCCCGGCGCTATCCGCAAATTCGGCGGCTACCACCCAGTTGTGTTCCTCAATGGGGTATTCGCTGCCACTTCTTTCGCTGCGCAATAGCCAGAAAAAAGCTTCCGGCGCCGTGCCCACCATTTGCCCGGGCCAGTTGGCGGCAATGGTACTAAGGCAAAACATGCCGTGAAAATCATCTTCGTTAACACTGTTGTCAAAGGCTACAAAATCTTTTTCGCCCAGCATGTGCCCCTTCATCAGCATGCTGTCAAATGCGCCTATTGATTTATAGCTGTTAAAGCCCGCATCCAGCATAGCAATGGTAACATCCTGGCCGCGAAACCCTTTGTTGTGCAAAAACTCGCCTTCGTGTATATGTACCTGTGCGTAAGAGTTGCTGTAACTGTAAAAATCATTGGCGCCCGTTTGTTTCTGTGTTTTGCGCAACGGGTAAGTTGGCTCGGGCTTCTTCTTGTTGCCGGCTTTGCGGTTGCCGATATCCTGCGCCGATTGCACAAAAGGCAATTGTTTTATTTGTTGCAGGCTGGCTTCATCGCTGCATTCAATGAGTGCCTGGTTTAGCCAGCGGGATGTACTGAGCACTTTTACGTTGGCAATCGCGGCCAGGCCTGTTACATAAGCTGTGTTAACAGGCAGGTCGCTGCTGTCTATGGGTATGTTGTGTTTGCCTCTTCTTGCAATGGCCTTTTCAGAAAGGTAAGCCGACGGGCTGCTTACATCAAAGCTGCTGTTGTGCTTATCCGTAAACCTCACAATCCATTTATCGTATTGAGAAAAAGTAACTGTTACGCACCATACCAATATTACCGTTAGAATTAATTTTTTCATTGTTTGCTTAAGCTGTAAAAAATAAACAAAGAAAATTTTTATGGGCCCGGCGCAGGAACATGAATTTGGCTTCCGTTGCGTCGCACTCTTGTACGTTCTGAACATTATTCACCAGCATTGCGTACAGATATTGTGCTTTTGTTGGCTGTTCAATCATCTGTACTCAACAAGGTTAAGCCTTATGCCATAGCTGTTATCAGAAAAAGCCGGCGTTGGGTTAAGCTGCCATGTCCAATGTAAAAAATCCTTATATACCAACCCTATGCCTTTTGCATATACTTCAACTGAATAATTTCTTTCATGAAACAATTCTGATGGGTCGAATTCCGTATCAGGAGAATTTTCATCCTGTTGTAAAATGGTTAACGTATTATTCAGCGTACCGTTTAATACTGTATAAGGTTCGTTGATGTTTTGGTAAGCATAATCCCAGTTATGCAGGTAGCGCACCGGCGAGTTGGCCGAAGCGGTTTCTATATATGTATTGCCTTTCCAGGTGCTTTCCGCGTTTACGGGGGCTTTCAGCTTTATGAACCGCAGGTTGTCTTCGCTTACTTCGATAGCGTTTTCTGCCATGGTAATAAAATAGGTGGAAACATATTGCCAGCCTTGCTGAAACAAAGTGTCTGTTGTATAACGGTAAACCCGGTAAGATGTTCTGTCGGTATTGTCCAGGAATTCAGACTCAATGCTGTCTTTGGCCATGTACGACCTTGTGATGAGCGCTGTGCCAAAAGGAGGGATTACGGTAGAATCAAGCCGGTAAATAAACACCTTACCCGGCTGTACCGGATAATATTCTTTAATATCCGGAAGGGAAAGGGTGATGGATTGTTTGGAACACCCGGTACAGAAGATGATAAAAAAAGCCGCGTAAATAAGATATTGTTCAAGTCGCCTCATTGTTCTGGAAATTGCTGTAAGTTATTTTACATAACGAAGAGTTCCAATAAAAAGATATGCGGAAAGGGTAAAATGCTGCATAGAAAGATTGTTGTGTGCCATTTTCGGGCGCCCAACAAAGGTTTACACAGGCAGGGTGTTTTCGTAACTTCAACACAGAAAATTAAGTGATATGGTAATCGAAAGAACAAGCAAAGAAATAATTATCAGGCTTCCATCATACGTTGACATAGAGGGGCTTCAACGTTTAGTTGATTGCCTGGCCTATAAAGAAGCGACTGCCAAATCAAAAGCCAAACAATCAGACGTTGACGCTTTGGCTAAAAAGGCTAAAGAAGGTTGGTGGGCAAAAAACAAAAGTCGCTTTGTTAAATGAAAATTGTAGTTGACACAAACATCATTTTAAGCGCACTATCAAACTCAATGAATTTTTAATGACAAATGCAGCAGTGCTTAGGAACTGGCAATTTTTAAACGCCGCTACATCGCCTATACAGGTCATTAGAGGAAACCGGGCAGGTCGCTGCCGCGCTTAAGATTAATAAGGGAAAAAATCAGGTACATTGTTGTGAATACTACTCCTGTCCAGAATATAAAGCGGCCATGTTTCCGGCTTCTTTCATTATAAAGAAAAACAATGCTGCCATCGGGCAATGTTTTCTTGCCATGCATTAATGACCAGCCGACAAAAATACCCATTGAGCAGGCAATCAAGCCCCATAGGGAAAGTACACGCCATATCGTTATCAATACCGAAAACAATAAAAAACCATAGCCCCATGTTGCCCAGCTATTCAGGCCGTCTTCCGGTCTCGACAAATTGGCTAACCTCTTTTCTTTAAAGTTATCAACCGCTTCATCGGTAATGTGCATGCCCCTTTGGGTTAAAAGTTGCCGGGCCAACACATAATCAATTGTGCCCCACTCATCAGGTTTAGCTACAACTTCAATCAATTCTGTATCAGAAAAAGAATAGAGATAGTAATCCTCGTCTAGTAACGCTATCGATTTCATAGCGCTTTCCGCCATAAGATGATGCGCTGTTTCGAAATCCTGAAAATTGATTTTTACTTGTATGTTTTTGTCGTAATCCTCGCCAACAAAAAATTTGTCCGCAATGCGGGTGTTGTCCTCAATCATTACGGGTATATTACCGGTTTTCAGCAATGCAGCGCATACTTCTGCTTCACGCATGTCAGAAAATCTTTGAAACACCCTCCAATCCTGCATAGAATATTGTTTTCACAATAATACGTAATAGCGTAAAATAAAAGTTCTCATTAAGCTGCCATGCCCAATGAGAACTTTCAGCATTCATCATTACGATGATCAGTAGCCTCCGCCGGAACCGCTTCCATTACCGCAGCCATGGTCGTGCGAACCGTTATTGGTTTCGCCGCTGGCCGTAGTGGTGGATGTTTTGGCTGTTTCAGTTTTGGCTTTTTTGGGAGCACAGGCGCCTTTTTTGCAACCGCCTGTTACAGACACAGCAACGATGAATAAACCAGCCATGCATAGTAAAGTTATTTTCTTCATGGCGTTCATTTTTTTGTGAAGTAAAAGTTAACGCTCTTTTACCGCAATTCCTTGGGTTGGGGCGAATTAATTTTTTTTGTGGTTGGCTTATGGTGAGTGGTGAATAGTGAATGGTGAGTGGGGGTTTTCCCTTCTTCATTCAACATTCCTTGTTCCTTGTTCGATATTCTCATCGTGAATGGTGAGTGGTGAATCGTGAGTGGTGGCTTTCCCTTCTTCATTCAACATTCCTTGTTCCTTGTTCGATATTCTCATCGTGAATGGTGAGTGGTGAGTGGGGCTTTTCATTCTTCATTCAACATTCCTTGTTCCTTGTTCGATATTCTCATCGTGAATGGTGAATGGTGAGTGGGAGCTTTCTCTTCTTCATTCAACATTCCTTGTTCCTTGTTCGATATTCTCATCGAATGGTGAGTCGCAAGCAGAAAGAACATATCGTCGTACATTTTATAGCTTACATAACCGCGTTTTACCAGCAACAATAAACATTATCTTAGCCGCTTAATAACGATGGTATGAAAAAGTATTTTACAGCCATAGCCGTGCTCTGTACAATCCACTTGTTTGCCCAGCAAAATATGACGCCCGAACTGCTCTGGGGCCTGGGCCGGGTTAGTGGCAGCGGCATTAGTAAAGACAAACAGTTTGCCATTTTTACCGTTGGCGTACCCGATGTTGGCCAGAATAAAATCATCACTAAAACCTACAGGATTGCTATTGCCGGTGGCCCGGCTGTTGAAATAACCAATGCAGACAGCCTGAAAGGCAACGACCGTATTTCACCGGATGGTAACTACATCATCAGCAGCGAAGGGGTTAAGCTGAAAAATGTTTACGGCAGCGACTTTTACCCATCGCTTACCAAAAGCAATGTACAGATTTATGAAACGTTGAACTACCGCCATTGGGATACATGGGAAGACGGCAAATTTGACCATGTGTTTTTTGCCCCAACCGGCGGAAGCAGCATTGCTAAAAAAGATATTATGCCGGATGAACCTTACGATTGCCCGCAGAAACCTTTTGGCGGCGACGAAGATTTTATATGGAACCCCGACAGTAAACATATTCTTTACGTTACCAAGAAAAAGTACGGCACAGCTTACGCCGTTAGCACCAATACAGATTTGTATGAGTACGATATTACTACCGGCACTACCAAAAATCTTACCGCCGAAAACAAGGGTTACGATGTAAGCCCGGCCTATAACAGCAAGGGCAAGCTGGCATGGCTTCAGATGAAAAGAGATGGCTATGAGAGTGACAAGCAGGACATTGTTGTGTACGATGGCATAAGCAGGCAAAACCTTACCGCGCAAAGGGATGACATACATGTAGAGAGCTTTAAGTGGGGTACCAACGACCGGGATATTTTCTTTATAGCCCCGGTTAATGGCACGATGCAGTTATTCACGGTGAACTATCCCGGCCTTACCAAAATGATGCCCGTGATAAAGCAGGTAACCAAAGGCGATTATAACGTAAAAGCCATTGTTGGCCAGGCCGGCGATACGCTTGTTGTGGCCCGTGAAGATTTTAACCACGCCGCCGAATTATACACTGTACTGCTGAAGGATGGCAGCATGCAGCAGTTAACACATGTAAACGACAGTAGTTATAACAGTATTGCCGCCAGCAAAACAGAGCGCCGTTTTGTAACCACCACAGATAATAAAAAGATGCTGGTGTGGGTTGTTTATCCGCCGGGTTTTGATGCCGCAAAAAAATACCCCACACTGCTATATTGCGAAGGCGGGCCTCAATCGCCGCTTACGCAGTTTTATTCTTTCCGCTGGAACCTTCACCTGATGGCATCCCAGGGGTATATTGTGGTGGCGCCATGCCGCCGTGGCATGCCGGGCTTTGGCACTAAATGGAATGAGGAGATAAGCAAAGACTGGGGCGGCCAGGTGCTGAACGATTACCTGGGCGCTATTGACGCACTGGCCAAAGAGCCTTTTGTAGATAAGGCCCGCCTGGGCTGCGTGGGTGCAAGCTTTGGCGGTTACTCGGCATTCGCGTTGGCTGGCAAACACAACAACCGGTTTAAGACTTTTATCGCTCACGACGGCATTTTTGATTTCAGGAGCATGTATGGCACTACCGAGGAACTATTTTTTGAAAACTGGGAAAAGGGCGGCCCTTACTGGGATAAAACCAATGCAGTTGCGCAGCGCTCCTTTAGCCAGAGCCCCAGCAATTTTGTTGATAAATGGAACACGCCCATACTGATTATCCAGGGCGGTAAAGATTTTCGCGTATGTTTTGAGCAGGCGCAGCAGGCCTTCCAGGCGGCGCAACTTAAAGGCATCAAAAGCAGGTTCCTGTATTTTCCTGATGAAAACCATTGGATATTAAAAGCGCAGGACGCACTGGTGTGGCAGCATGAGTTTTTTAAATGGCTGGATGAAACGTTAAAGTAAAAAGTTACAGGTAGCTGGTTACAGGTGGTTGGCTATCTCTTCAAAAACCGTCCGCTCAGTATTTTTTGCAGTACCTCGTCTTTGCTGGTGCGGCTAATGGGTATGTGGTGTTGCCCTATAATTATTTCATTGCCTTCTATGCCATCAATTTTGTTAAGTTGTATTATGTAAGATTTGTGCACTTTAATAAAGCTTTCCGCCGGCAGGTTTTCTTCAACGCCCTTAAAAGTCAGGTAGGTTACATATTTTTTGTCTTTGCTGTAAATGGTAACATAGTTCTGCAACGCCTCCACAAAAAGTATATCGCTGTAAAACAGTTTTACCAGCCGGTTATCAGCTTTTATAAAAATGTAGTCATTCTCTTTAGGTGGCAGCGTAGCTAATGGTGAATTACTCCCATGTGTTTCCAGGAAATCTTTGGCTTTCATGGCCGCTTTTAAAAAACGGTTGAACGAAATGGGTTTTACCAGGTAATCCAGTACATCCAGCTCAAAGCCATCCAGCGCATATTGCGGGTATGCCGTTGTTATTATAACCAACGGATGATGTTGCAGGTTCTTTAAAAAGTCAAGCCCGGTAAGTTTGGGCATTTGAATATCAAGAAACATAAGCTGAATGTCGCTAAAGTTGTTTTCCATCAACTTCAGCGGAGAATCGTATTCACCGGCAAACTGCAGAAAAGCCACATCCTCCATATATTCCCGCAGCCCCTTACGGGCAAGCGGCTCATCGTCTATAATAATGCTGTTTATTTTCATGCAGCTAAAATTTATGCGGATATATAATCGGCCTTTGGCAAAAGAATCGATGCTCACTGCCCCTTGATTCACCATTCACCATTGACCATTCCCCATTATGGTACCAGCGGCAGTATTTCATGGCATCGGCTGTTGCGTCGCAATCCGTTCATCGTCTGGTTCATTGGGCAACTTTTCAGCCCCATATAGATAACGCTTCTGCCACCACTGGTGGCAGAAGCGTTGACACTTATACCTGCAACTGTAACACTACATTAAAGTGCTTTCCGCCGTTTTTAATAGTAAGGTTGTGCTTACCCGGGTATAGTAACTCCAGCCTGCGCTGAACATTTTTCAGGCCTATACCGCCAGGCTCCTGTGTTTGTTTTTTATCGGGCTCACAGGTGTTGTTTACCGTAAACAGCAGCGTTCCGTTTGTATGGCGCATGTCAATACTTACTTCATTGGGCTGGCCATTGTCAAAATGGGAGAGGTGTTTAAACGCGTTCTCTACAAACGGCATCAGCAGCAGAGGTTCGATAGTCACGCCCTTTAACCCCGGCGCCCAGTAAAAATTTACGGAGCAGTTTTCATTTCTCAGCCGCTGCATGGCAATATAATCTTCCAGGTATCCCAGTTCCTTTTCAATGGAGGTTTTATTGCCATTGCATTCATACAGTTGGTAGCGCAGCATACCGGAAAATTTGTGCAGCGCATCCCTTGCGTCTTTGTTCTTTTTGTCAATAAGAAAATATACAGAGTTAAGTGAGTTAAAAACAAAGTGCGGGTTAATCTGCGACTTTAAAAAATTAAGCTCCGCTTCTGCATTGGCCTTTGCCATTTCGCCCATTTTCTTTTGCGCCCTGGCATAATCTATCAGCAGCTTAAAGCCTGCGCCGGTGCTTACCAGCAGAAAATGCGGTATCACATTGTCATAAAACCTCACCTTAAACCTGGTGAACAGGTTAAACAATTGCGGGTTGTGCATCAGTTGCCCTTCCAGGTACATCTTAAGCCAACTGGAACAGAATACCAGCACAATAAAGCTAATGGCAAACAACACATACCTCTTTTTATAAAGCAGTTGAGGTATCAGCAGGTAGTTGGTGAGGTACACCATAAAAGCCAGGTCTGCCACTTTAAGCAGTGTAATGGTAAAAGCCAGGCTTTTGTCATGAAAGTCCTCGTAGCGAAAAAAATACCACAGACCCAGCAACGCCAGCCAGAAGATAAGGTGGTGGAGTTTGTAACGCGTTATGGTATTCATCAGCTTCATAAGCCAAAATAAATGTACAAAATCAGCCGGGTAAATACAGTTACATGAAAAGTATGATTGGCTTGATGTACCGCTTGTATTTAAAAGGCAAAGCCATATCAGTGCAATGCTTTTCGTCAAGCGGATGGTGCCATAGCTGTAAATTATTTTGGCTGCCGCGGCACCATCACCAATTTACAGCTTTAAAGTAAGTGATATGAAAATGCCTCCATACCTGCTTAGCCCGTTACTGTTTATTGTACACGCAGCCTGCGCCCAGCCTGTAAATGAAGAAGCTATTACCAAACAGGTAGGCGGCCCCTGCGAAGGCTGTGAAGCTATTTATGAAAACGACACCCCCTTTAATAAGCTGCCGCACATTCTTTACCTGCCTGGCTATGCAGAGGCAGGCCCCAGGCTGCAGGTGTACGGTGTTGTGTACAAAGCTGATGGTAAAACCCCCGCGCCGGGTGTTGTATTGTACCTGTACCATACAGACCAGCAGGGTTATTATTCAACCAAAGGAAATGATAAAGGCTGGGGCAAAAGGCATGGCCACATACGTGGCTGGCTGCGTACCAATGAAAAAGGCGAGTACAAATTTATTACGCTTAAACCCGCCGCTTATCCCAACAGAAAGGCGCCGGCACATATACATGCCACCATTAAAGAACCTGGGTTAAATGAATACTATATTGATGAATATTTGTTTGATGACGACCCCTTGCTAACACAGGAAGAAAGGGGGAAACAACCCGGAAGGGCAGGTAATGGCATTCTTGTTACAAAAGACAGCTCCGGTATACTGGTGGCCAGGCGGGATATTTATTTGGGTAGGAACATACCGGGCTATCCAAAATAACCAGGGCAATATTTTCCTGTAAGTGCCTGACGTACAATGCGGGTTACTTATGATAGTTTCTCTCTCCAAATAGCAGGCTGCCTACCCTTACCATATTGCTGCCATGTTCTAATGCAATTGCGTAATCAGCACTCATGCCCATAGACAATGTGTTAAACCGGTGACCGGTATTTTGCAGCTTGTTGGCCATATCTGCAAAAAGTGATTGCAGGTAGCTAAACTCCTTAGTTACCTGCTGCCGGTTTTCGGTGAATGAAGCCATACCCATTAAGCCTTGTATATGTACGTGGCTTGTATCAATGCTTTTAGCGACAAGTTGCTCTGTCAGCGCATCCAGTTCGTTTTTGTCAAAGCCAAATTTTGTTTCTTCCTGCGCTATATGTACCTGCAACAGGCAATTGGTTGTGCGGTTTATTTTCGTGGATTGCTTGTTTATTTCCAGCAGCAGTTTTAGGCTGTCAACGCCATGTATCAGGTGCACAAAAGGAACAATATATTTTACCTTGTTGCTTTGCAGGTGGCCTATAAAATGCCAGCGGATGTCTTTGGGTAGCTGTGCCTGTTTATCAACCAGTTCCTGCACATAGTTTTCGCCAAAATCCCGTTGTCCTGCATCGTATAAGGCCTGTATATCTTCTGCTGGTTTGGTTTTGCTAACGGCTACCAGGGTTGCATTTTTTACCGCAAGTTCCTGCATTATGTTTTTATACGCTGCTGTATTAACCGCCATGTATTTGTTTTACACAAAAGTATATGCTGTACTGCAAATGGTGAAGATTGTATAATCAATGGCGTTTAGTTAAGAAACGAATGTCAGGTTGAGCTTGTCGAAACCGTTTTATATATGCTGCTTTTCACGCATACGCCTTCGATTCCGAAGTTTCGGAACTAAGGCTGACATTCTTAACTAAACAACATTAAGTGTATAATGCTCATACGCAGTAAGGCATAGTTTAATACCCGCTTAAAAGTTGCCACGAAGAACCTGGCGTACAAGTGAGTGACACAACGAAGTTCAATTGAAATACCGCAGTCCGCCCCATAAAATTCTTTGCCTTGCTTTATGGATATCCTTACATTAGATGGCAAAACTTACAGCAATGCCAGTGATAGGGTTAATACGTGAAGGTAAAACACCGGCAGACAACCGGGTAGCGCTGATACCATCGCAATGCAGGTGGCTTGCCAGGAATTTGCCGGGTTGCTCCATTGTTGTGCAACGCAGTGCCGGCAGGTGTTTCAGCGATACAGAGTATGAACAGGCCGGCATATCATTAAGTGACGACCTTAGCAACTGCGATATATTGCTGGGTATTAAGGAAGTGCCTGTTGATATGCTGATGCCCGGAAAAACCTACCTGTTTTTTTCTCATACCAAAAAAAAGCAACCCTACAACCAGGCGCTAATGCATGCCATGATGGATAAGAAAATTACGCTTATTGATTATGAATGCCTGGAGCATGAAGATGGCCAACGGATTATAGGTTTTGGGTTTTTTGCCGGTGTGGTAGGGGCACATAACGGGGTGATGGCTTATGGGCAACGAACCGGCGCTTTTGATATAGGCCGTGTGTTTAGGCACAAGGATTACCGCGAACTTATCCATACCTATTTTGGCCTTAAGCTGCCCAATGTTAAGATTGCGGTAACAGGCAGTGGCCGTGTGGCGCATGGCATACTTGACATTATGAACCTGATGGATGTGCAGGATGTTGAGCCCGATGATTTTTTGATAAAAGAATTCGCCTACCCGGTGTATGTGCACCTGAAGGGCAGCAACCTTTACCGCCACAAAAAAACGGGTAAATATAACCGCGAACACTTTCATGAACATGCGGATGAATACGCCTGCCTTTTTGAAAAGTATTGCATGCAGACGGACATACTGATGAATGGCATTTACTGGGATACTTATATGCCCCGGCTGTTTGAATGGGACACATTGCGGCACCCCGATTTCAGGATTAAAACCATTGCCGATATTACGGATGATAAAGGCGGCAGCGTGCCCTGCAACCTTGGCGATGGCACCATTGAAAACCCGGTATATGGCGTTAACAAACAAACCGGCAGTATAACAGCGCCTTATATGGAAGGCAGCATTGATGTGATGGCCGTTGGCAACCTGCCCAATGAGCTGCCCCGCGATGCCAGCCGTTATTTTGGTGAGCAGTTAATTAAGCATGTGCTGGGCGACTTGCTGCAACAGGGTAATAATACCATTGAAAAAGCCACTATTTTAAAGCATGGCCAGCTAACCCCGCATTTCGATTACCTGGCAGCTTATGCCAAGCATTAGTTAATGGGGATGTTAGGTGTGGGGTGTACGATGTAAGGGTGACAATCCCACTTGCGATTCACCATTCACGACTCACGATTTATGGTACCAGCGACAGTATTTTCATGGCATCATCGTTGCGTCGCAATCCGTTCATCGTTCGGTGTTTCATGGCATCTTTTCAGACCCTTGCAGACAATGTTTCTGCCACCGCAGGTGCCAGAAACATTTTTGTTACAGGTGCAGGTAATAATCTTTCAGCAATTCTGTAAACTCCGGGCTGTATTTGCCTTCAGTTGTTTTGATGGTTATTTGGTGCTGCAATGTTTGCACCACAGTTTTCCCAAACACAAGAATACCCCGAAAGAATGGATGGCTGGGGGTTTGTTGAACGAGTAATTTTTCCGCAAGAAAGAAACCTTGATTGCCTGCAAGTTTTTCAAAAAAATCCAGCCGGTGATAAGGCAGCAGAACGGCGAAACTTCCATTATTCTTTAACAGCCTGTTAATGCAGCCAACCAGTTCTTCCAGTTTTAAACCTTCGCTGTGAAGGGCAAGGTTGCGGTTAGCGGTATTGCTTTTCAAGTCGCCCTCAAAAAAAGGGGGGTTGGAGATGATGAAGTCATAACCGGCGCCCCTTTCAGTGAACTGTTGAATTGGCTGGCGGTATATATTCAGCCTGTCAGCCCATGGCGAAGCGGCAAAATTCTCAGAAGCCTGTACTGCAGCGGTATCATCAATTTCAACCGCATCAATTTCTGCATGATCATGCTTCTGCGCCAGTAAAAGAGATAATAGGCCGGTGCCTGTGCCTATGTCGAGAACCCGGTTGCCCTGCAACCATTGCCCCCTTGCAATAAATGCACCGAAAAGGCAGGCATCGGTGCAAACCTTCATAGCGCATTTATCCTGCTGTACGGTAAATTGTTTAAAACTAAAATAACTGTTGGGCATTTATTTTTCCAGTTCAGCCAGTAAAGAAGGTATATCAAGGTGCTCTGTGTACATGTTAAGGTTTCCATTGGCATCAATAGGCCATTTGTCTTTAGGTTTATCCCAGTAGAGTTCTACACCGTTACCATCAGGGTCATCCAGGTAAAGCGCTTCAGAAACGCCATGATCGGCAAACCCTGTAAAAGGGTAACTGGCATCCAGCAGGCGTTTTAGCACAACGGCCAAATCTTTTCTCGTGGGGTAAAGAATAGCCGTATGAAAAAGCCCGGCCGCATTTTTAGGTGCAGGGCCAGCGCCTTTGCTGTACCAGGTATTCAGGCCAATATGATGGTGATAGTCACCTGCCGAAATAAATACGGCCTGCGTACCATAGCGGGCCATTATTTGAAACCCCAGCAAATCTTTGTAAAAGCCCAGTGCCCTCTCAATATCCGAAACCTTTAAATGCACGTGGCCAATACGGGTGCCGGCCGGAACGGTGTAATCCATAAAATGTATATTGAGTTGTTAAGGTAAAAAAGAAAGCCGCCTTTTTAAAAGACGGCCAACGTTTTATGCGTTAAGAGTGATACTACTTTTCCGATACCAGGCTTGCTACCAGGTATTCTTTGTTTAACCTGTTGATGTTGCTGATAGAAATGCCTTTAGGACAGGTAGCCTCGCAGGCCCCCGTGGATGTACAGGCCCCAAAACCCTCTTTATCCATCTGTGCAACCATGTTCAGTACACGCTCCTTACGTTCGGGTTCGCCTTGCGGCAGCAATCCCAGGTGTGCAACCTTGGCGCCCACGAACAACAGCGCGGAGCTGTTTTTGCAGGCTGCCACGCAGGCGCCACAACCAATGCAGGCAGCAGCGGCAAAAGCATCATCAGCCTTAGCCTTTTCAATCGGCAAAGCATTCGCGTCAACGGCGTTGCCCGTATTTACAGAGATAAAACCGCCCGCCTGTATAATGCGGTCAAATGCGGTACGGTCTGTTACCAGGTCTTTCAACACCGGGAAGGCATTAGCCCTCCAGGGTTCCACCGTTATGGTGTCGCCATCTTTAAAAGCCCGCATGTGCAACTGGCAGGTAGTGTTTTCCTGCCACGGGCCGTGCGGTTTGCCGTCAATATACATAGAGCACATGCCACAAATACCTTCACGGCAATCGTGGTCAAAAGCAATAGGGTCTTTTCCTTCCTGTATCAATTCTTCGTTCAGCACATCAAACATTTCCAGGAAGCTCATCTCGCTGGATATGTTGCTTACTTTGTAAGTTTCAAACTGTCCTCTGTCGCTTTGATTTTTCTGCCTCCACACTTTGAGTGTGAGGTTCATGTTGTAATGTTCCATAAGCCTTCTTCCTGATAGGTGGATGCTTTATCGTTAATAAATTAATTTAAGATTCATCAACCAGTTAAGCTGCATAACGGTCAATGCATAGAGTTTACTTATAACTCCTCGTACTTGGTTTCACCACATCGTAAACAAGTTCTTCTTTATGCAACTGCCAGTTATGGTCTCCTTTATATTCCCAGGCGGCTACATACATAAACCTGTCGTCATGGCGTAATGCTTCCCCGTCTTCAGACTGTGATTCTTCGCGGAAGTGGCCGCCGCAGCTTTCTTCCCTTTCCAGGGCATCTTTGCACATCAGTTCGCCCAGCTCAATAAAATCGGCCACACGGCCGGCTTTATCCAGTTCAGGGTTTAGCTCATTAATACCGCCGGGTATTTTTACATCGCTCCAGAATTCTTTTTTTAGTTGCTGTATTTCCTTGATGGCTTCTTCCAGGCCCTGTTTGTTGCGGGCCATGCCGCATTTGTCCCACATAATCTTGCCCAGGCGCTTGTGCAGGCTTTCAACTGTTTGCTTGCCTTTTATGTTCATCAAAGTGTTTAACCTGTCGCTTACGCTTTTTTCTGCTGCTTCAAAAGCCGGGTGAGAGGTTGGTATGGGTGCCGTACGTATTTCATCGGCCAGGTAATTACCAATGGTATAAGGTATTACAAAGTAGCCATCCGCAAGGCCCTGCATCAGTGCACTGGCGCCCAGCCTGTTAGCGCCGTGATCGCTGAAATTGGCTTCACCCAAAGCGTATAGCCCCGGAACGGTTGTCATCAGTTCGTAATCTACCCAAAGGCCGCCCATGGTATAGTGTACGGCAGGGTATATGCGCATGGGTACTTCGTAAGGGTTTTCGCCGGTAATCTTTTCATACATATCGAAAAGGTTACCATATTTTTCCTTCACCACTTCTTTACCCATCTTTATAATTTCATCCTTGCCCACATTGTCATTGCCCTGCTTGCCGGCCTCAATTTTTCCGTAACGCTCAATAGCAGCGGCATAGTCAAGATAAACCGCCTGCTTGCTGCTGCCTACGCCGTAACCGGCATCACATCTTTCTTTGGCTGCACGGCTGGCCACATCCCGGGGCACCAGGTTGCCAAACGCCGGGTACCTTCTTTCCAGGTAATAATCCCTTTCTTCTTCCGGTATTTCGTTGGGCCTGCGGTTATCGCCTTGTTTTTTAGGCACCCATATACGGCCATCATTTCTCAGCGATTCGCTCATCAGGGTTAATTTGCTCTGGTGGTCTCCGCTAACAGGTATGCAGGTAGGGTGTATTTGTGTAAAACAGGGGTTGCCAAAATAGGCGCCTGCTTTGTGTGCTTTCCATGCAGCGGTAACATTGCTGCCCATGGCATTGGTGCTTAAATAAAATACGTTGCCATAACCACCGCTGCATAATAATACGGCATGGCCAAAATGCCTTTCCAATTCGCCCGTTACCAGGTTGCGTGCAATTATACCGCGGGTTTTACCATCAATAATTACTACTTCCAGCATTTCGTGGCGGCTGTACATTTTTACATTACCCAAAGCCACCTGGCGTTCCAGTGCCTGGTAAGCGCCTATCAGTAATTGCTGGCCGGTTTGGCCGGCAGCATAAAATGTTCTTTGTACCTGTGTGCCGCCAAAGCTGCGGTTGCTTAACAGGCCTCCATATTCACGGGCAAAGGGAACACCTTGGGCCACGCATTGGTCAATAATGTTGGCGCTTACTTCGGCAAGCCTGTGCACATTGGCTTCACGGGCACGGTAATCGCCACCTTTAATGGTGTCGTAAAACAGGCGGAAGACACTATCGCCATCGTTCTGGTAGTTCTTTGCAGCGTTAATGCCGCCCTGGGCTGCTATGGAGTGGGCCCGGCGGGGAGAATCCTGGAAGCAGAATGCTTTTACTTTATACCCAAGCTCGCCCAGCGATGCCGCCGCCGAAGCGCCGGCCAAACCGGTGCCAATAATAATAACTTCCAGCTTGCGCTTATTGGCCGGGTTAACAAGCTTACAATGTCCTTTGTAATCTGTCCATTTATCGTCTAACGGTCCGGCAGGAATTCTTGCATCCATAACCACTGATTTTAACGCCGCCTTCGGCAGGCATTGAAGAAAGATGTTTACTATTATTGTGTTACCGGCTTTTGTTTTTCATGGCATCGCCGGTTGTGTCACTCACTTGTACGTTCAGAACTTTATTCACCAGTCTAACTAACCCAGCCCAGGTACATGCTTACCGGCATCATGGCAAAAGCAAGCGGTACAATTACAGCAAAGCCATAACCCAGGCTTGTAAGCATGTTGTTATATTTCTTGTTGTGTACCCCCAGGCTTCTGAATGCGCTTTGAAACCCATGCGCCAGGTGGTAGCCCAAGGAAATGCAGCCCAGCACATATACTATTACTACCCACAGTTCAGCAAAAATTTCCTTCATTAAAGTAAACAAGTCATGGTAGGTTTTGTTGTCGTAAGTTACTTCGGGGGTACCGGTAAAGCGGGATGGTATCCAAAAATGTATCCAGTGAAGTATTAAGAACAACAATACCAGCGTACCTAGCAACCCCATGCTGCGGCTATACCATTTGCTGCCGCGATTGCCATAGTTAACGGCATAAGGCGTTCCGCGTTTACTGCGGTTAGAAGCTTCCAGGATAAGGCCCTGTATAATGTGTATAAAAATAAAAACAAACAACCCTATTTCAAGTATCCTTATTACAATTGTTGCGCCCATAAAATGGGCTGCTTTATTAAACATAACGCCGCCATCGTTTGCCCATATACAGGCATTTAAACCAGCATGCACCACTAAAAAAAGAATGAGAAAAATTCCGGTTAGGCCCATGGTCAACTTCCTGCCTACAGAGGAGGTAAATACTTGCTTCCAGGTCATACTGACAAGATTGTGTGTGAGAAAATCGCTGCAAAAATAGGGCACGAACGCCAGTAACCTCAAAAAAATTCTTTTGCAAAATATCAATGGAAATATACTGCAATAACTATTTGCTGAAGTATATTTCGCGGAATAAATTTTATGAAACTGCAAGTTAACGCAGTATATAAAGCAGTTATATTTTACGACAGTTACCCGTACTGTTTGCCTGCGTAAGAGGCGGCCTGATGCACTGGTGGGTGAGGGATTGCAGCGGATACCCCGGTGAGGCCTTGGCAGCAGAGCTTATGTGCCGGAGTATGAGCGGAAAGCCCGGCCCGAGGCACGAGGGACACCCCCTTATAATGCTTTTTGTGCGTTGCACAATGCTTTTTGTTAAAGTATTTTAGGAAAGAAGAATGCGTAGAACTACGCTTGCACTTGTGAAAGATGTTAAATATCTTGTGCCTATCAAAACCAGCAAATGAGTAGTTCGGGTGTTCTATCGTTTAGTGGCGACGCACCGGGGGAGGGGCATGTTGTAGTGGAAATAGCGCCACTGGATCCGTTTAATTACGAGTTGCATTTTGAAAATGGTGACATAAGGCAACTGATCTATTATGTTATAGATATGGCGCATGCCCGCTGGGTGTTTTCCTGCGGTAATGATGAAGACCTGGCTGCCAACCTTGGAAAGCTTATTGAGGAGCAGCTATGGAATGGTAAACGGGATATATTATCGCCTATGAGAATTTATAGAGCCCACTCCTGATGGCATATACCACTATACCCGCCGTGCTTCTTACCTGCCACTTGTCCATTATTTTAATACGGTAGCCCTCTATTGTGCGGGTGCTTAAAGACATGATATCGGCCATTTCTTTATTTGTTTTTTCCTGGCAAATTAACCGTACAATCATTATTTCGTTATCTGTTAACTCCACGGGCCTGGGAGAAAAGGTACTTGCATTGCGGTTTTGCGATGATATCATGCGGGCCAGTGTGGCCGAGGATGCCTTGCAGTAGTAAGGCTTGTTTTGGTGTATGCTGTTGATGCCCTCAATAATTTCCTCTTTACCGGCATTTTTTACCAGGTAGCCAGAGGCCCCGGCCTCAATCATGTCAATAACCTGGCTGTCTTCGTTAAACATAGAAAGGGCCATGCAGGCTATGGTGGGGTGTTTTGCTGTTATTTGCCGTACGGCTTCAATGCCATCCATAACCGGCATAACAATGTCTGTTAGTACTACATCAGGTAAAAACTTATCGCAGAATTCAACAAGCTGTTTGCCATCCCTGGCTTCAAAAACAACTTCTGTAAGCGGCGCTTTGTTTATTATCATGCGCAGGCCATCCCTGAATATTTCATGGTCGTCGGCTATGCCAACCCTTATAAGTTTGTTAGTCATGATTTTGCTGCAACGGGAATTTCGATTACAAAGTTAGTGCCCTGGCCGGTAACACTGTCAAGGTACAATTCGCCATTTAATAATTCCACGCGGCTAAGCATGTTGCGGAGGCCCTGGCCGCCAAAGTCTTTACGATTGGTATCGAAGCCAATGCCGTTGTCTTTAATGCTGATAATAAGCTTGTTTGAGGGCAACGATATGGTGAAATTAACCTGTGTGGCTTTGGCGTGACGCAATATATTGTTGAGTATTTCCTGTGTAACACGATAAAGATGTATATCCCTGTTGCGGTCTGGCGGCAGTTCGGGAAAGTCTTCATTGTATTCTATCCTTAAGGCACCGGTAGCGTTAATGCGGTCTATGTAGGCGTGTACGGCGGCCATAAAATTTTTTCTTTCAAGCAGTTGCGGCATTAGGTCGCCGGCTATTTCGCGTATACGCATAATCATTTCATCCAGGTGCTTGCCGGATTTTTCGATAATTTCCTGGTCTTCTCTTGTGGCGGCTTCTACGCTGTTTACCTGCAGTTTAACCGCGGATAGCAGGGGCCCCAGGTCATCATGCAGGTCAGCAGCCATGCGGCGGCGTTCTTTTTCCAGGGTGGTTATTTCAGCCAGCAGCTTTTGTTTGTTCAGCAGCAGGTTTTGGCGGTGGTGTTTAAGGATGGTTACAAAAAAAAACAGGATAATGACGCCCATAATAGATGCGGCAATCAGTATGGCAGTGAAAATTTTTGTCTCGTTGGAATCCATGTTGTCGCTAATACAAAAAGCAAATTAGCGAAAAGGTTAACATAGATGACAATATCAAAGATTTGCTTGTAAAATTCAAGGCTAAGTGGCAAGTTAATTGCAAAAAATACTTCAAGGGTGGCTTTATAAGCGTAGTAAAAAACAAAGGCTGCGCAAATAAGAAAACGGGCATCGGTAAGTAACTTCGTTCTTTCCTGGAGAATTAGCTTGTTTATCTGGTCAATACTAAGATACACTGTAACAAAACCGTAAATTATCCTGTACAGCGGGTTTAATTTGCTGTGCAAGTTGTGAACAAACAGATTATCAATAAGCCAGAAAGCGCTTAGTACAATGGCGAGTATTTTGTAATTGTTGTCTTTACTGTTGCCACGGGCAATAGCGGCCCAGTTACGAAACTGCCAGAGTATCAGCAAGCTTTCCGGCCACACATACACATTTAAAAGAAGGCTGTTATCCTTTTGAAAAACTCTTATAAGCAAATCGCTGATTATTTCTGTTACAAAACCCAGGCATAAAAAATACACAAAGGGCCGGTACGATTTTATTATTTTTTTGTAACGGATTATTCCAATAACGGCAGCGATACCTACGATGTAAGCTAACCAGTCTAATAATATGCGGATTGACACATTTACGGATTTAAATCACATGGCGGCGGACAGTACGGAGGACATCTTTTTGAATCTTCCAGTATTACCCCGCCAGTATTAATACTTGTTTCGCCACCTTGCAGTGGAATTATGTCATTTCCCTCGTTATCTGTACCCACAACAATTGCATGTACTTTCAGGTCCTCGCTCATGCCATAGTAAATTCTCAGTCCCGCACATGACGGATTGCTGAAAATGGGCTGAAAGTCCTGAATATTAAACGTGTGCGATTTTACCAGTATATCCATTCCCTGGTATTCGTCTTTTAAAATGGCTTCCCGGTTTGCCCTGTACAGGGTTGTCATACCGATTGCTTCCTGAAGGGTAATGCCGTGAGAGCCCGGGGCAGGCAATTCGTAACTCATGGTTTTTCTGATTTTGAATTAAAATGTGAATATCTGTAAAAAGAAAGCCAGTTACAAACGTAGTTTCCGCAAATTTTTGCGTAGAAATACGTTTTTGGGCTTCCTAAACTACGCATGCAAATTGCGTAGTTTAGGAAGTGCGCCGGCGCAATAACAGTTTTACCTTAGCAGCGAACAATTCGCAAGTACATTTAGAGTACTATTCATTGGGGGTTATGATATATGCTGACATCAATGCTCCTTTTCCAGGGAGCATTCTTTTAAAACCGGCCTTGGCCGGAAAATTTATCCGTGCCCTGTTAAAAAGAATGGTTTCCTTTTTAATATATATGTTGGATTTTTTACTCTATTGTGCCGGAAAATAGCCCCTCTTTCAACCCTGAAGCCTTTTCATGCCCCTGGTATTGAAGAGGTTTCTTTGTGCAATCCAATAGCCTTTTAGAAAAATAGGTTAACAGGCCGTTGCTACTTATGTTCGCCAGCCTAAAGCAGTTGCCGCAGTACCAGGGCAACGCCGTCTTCGTCGTTGCTTTTGGTAGTAAAACGGGATACTTCCTTTATACCATCGTGGGCATTGGCCATGGCGTAGCTAAAGTAACCCTGCTGCATCATTTCCAGGTCGTTAAGGTAATCGCCAAAAACCATGGTTTGGCTGTAGCCAATGCCCAGGTGCTGTTGCAATTGTTCAATAGCCGTGCCCTTACTGGCATCTTTATGAGATATATCCAGCCAATACGTACCCGATATTTTTACCTGCAGTTGGTTTTGCAAATGGCTAAAGTAACGATAGCTGTTGTTTTCTGAGCCTGCAAAGTCGTAAATAGCTATTTTTAAAAACTGGTCGCCTGTTACATTTTCCAGGTTATCCACTATTTCACAACGGTCGTAATAAAGCCGTACATGCTCCACAAATTCCGGTTCCGTATCATGTATGTAGGCGCTTTTGGCCCCGCATAGTACTACAGATGTTTGCGGAATATCACGCATGGTTTGCAGCAAACCAACAACTACCTCCTTGTCCATAGCCTGCACCAGCAGTTCCTTGCCGCGGTAAGCCATGTAGCCGCCATTTTCCGCAATAAAAATCATGTTATCCTTAATGCTTTCAAAACGGTTAAGCAGGTTATAGTACTGCCTGCCGCTGGCGGCGGCAAACTGTATTCCTTTTTGTGTAAGCTGGTTAAAAATGGGGAAGAAGTCGGGGCTTAATTCGCCTTTTGAGTTAAGCAGTGTGCCGTCCATATCAACGGCCACCAGCCGTACATCCTGTAAATTCATAGGCGCAAATTTAACGGCTGAAAAATAAAGCGCCGTATTAATCTATCCTTATACTGCCCAGCAGTTTGCTAAAAGTAGTGGCGTCTATACCCAGGTACGATGCCAGGTATTTGTGAGGTATCAACCGCAATACGTGTGGACTGCGTTTCAGCAGTGCCCTGAACTTTTGTTCGGCTGAAAAACACTGCAACTCTATCTGCCGCTCCAGCACGCCCGATAAAACATGGCTTAGCATGGTAAGCATAAGGCTTCTAAAATTGGGGTACCGCTGCATCATTTCGTTAACCTGCAGGTATGTGGTGCGTATAAACCTGCTGTAGGTAAGCGTTTCAAAATAATACCTGGAAGGTTGTTGCAGCAAAAAAGAATCGGCCACACCGGCAAACGATGGCGGGTACATAAACACCAGCGTAGCATCTTTATCATCGTTGCTTAAATAAAAGGCCCTTTGTACGCCTTCTGTAACAAAGTACAGGTATTTTTCCGTTTCGCCGGTAGCGGTAAGCACTGTTTTTCGCCGGGCCTCAAAAGGCTGCCAAATGCCCGAAAAATCGTCCCATTCACCGCTGCTGAGTGGGTGAACGTTGCTGATAAATTTCCTCAAAAGCTCCAAGCTGTCGCTGTATAACATTACCCATGAAGGTAAGTATCAATGCGATAATATTTTTCAGGGGGTGCCCCCAAGCTACGCAAGGGGTCGGGCTTTCCGCTCATACTCCGGCACAAGGCTTCTGCTGCGATGGCTTCACCGGGGTATCCGCTTCAATCCCTCACCCGAAAGGCGGTTGCTGGTTGCAGGTAGCTGGTTTATCCGTTGAAGCGTAACAGGTTGATAATTTGTTTAGCTGATGAAGTGGAGGAAAATTTAATGCCTGCTGCAAACGGCGCCCATAAAAATTCCTGCGCAAAAATTCAACAATGTTTAATTTGCCTGCATGAAGAAAATTTGCCTGTTGGTATCATTTGTAGCCGTAACCTTTTCGTGTACTGCCCGCCAGCCCATTGTAGGCGCTGGTAAGGAAGTTGACCCCTACCATTACAGCATTACTAAAACCGCCTTGTTTAGTAAAGCATCCGTCGTATCGGCACACCCGTTAGCCAGCCAGGTGGGCGCCGCCGTTATGAAACGTGGGGGCAACGCTTTTGATGCCATGATTGCCACACAACTGGCATTGGCCGTGGTTTACCCTGGCGCAGGCAATATTGGCGGCGGTGGTTTTTTGATAGCCCGTAAAGCCAATGGGCAGTTACTGTCCATTGATTACCGGGAGCAGGCGCCTGCCAAAGCCCACCGCGACATGTACCTGGATTCTGCCGGTAATGCGTTGACTGAGTTGTCCCAAAATGGCCATTTATCTTCGGGTGTACCAGGTACCGTGGCTGGTTTATTCGCTGCCATGCCCTATGCCAAACTGCCTTTTGCAGAGTTGATACAGCCAGCTATTGACCTTGCTGAATTTGGCTATGTAATTACAGAAGAAGAAGCTGCCAATTTCAATGCCGATAAAAATGATTTTGTAAAATATAACACGCAACCCCTTGCGTTTGTAAAACAAGTGGCGTGGAAGGGGGGCGATACCCTGGTTCAGAAAGATCTTGCCGAAACATTAAAGCGCATACGTGATAACGGCGCCAAAGGTTTTTATGAGGGTACTACCGCGGACCTTATTGTTGCTGAAATGCAACGTGGCAAAGGCTGTATAACGCATGAAGATTTAAAGAACTACAGGGCAAAGGAGCGTGAGCCGCTTACATTTACTTACCGGGGTTACCAGGTGATAAGCTTTCCACCGCCCAGCAGCGGCGGCCTGTTGCTGGTACAGATGCTGAAGATGATAGAGCCATTCCCGGTGGCCAGGTACGGTTTTCATTCAACAGAGCTGGTACAGCTAATGACGGAAGCTGAACGCCGTGCTTATGCCGACAGGGCTGAATATATGGGAGACCCCGACTTCTGGAATGTGCCTGTAAAAACCCTGACCAGCGATGCTTATATAACCGCCCGAATGAAAGATTTTGTGCCAGGTAAAGCGGGCAAAAGTGAAACGATTAAAGCTGGTATAATTAAGGAGAGTGAAGAAACAACACATATCAGCATCATGGATGCGCAAGGCAATATGGTGGCGGTAACCACCACGCTTAATAATCACTATGGCAGCAAGACCGTTGTGGGCGGCGCTGGCTTTTTACTGAATGATGAGATGGACGATTTTAGCATAAAACCCGGCGTGCCCAATATGTATGGCGCGGTCGGTGGCGAAGCCAACGCTATTGCACCAGGCAAGCGCATGCTTAGCTCCATGGCCCCCACATTGCTGCTTAAAAACAATAAGCCTTACGCAGTTATGGGTACGCCGGGTGGTACGACGATACCTACATCAGTATTTCAAACCATTGTTAATATGGTTGATTTTAATATGAGTGCGGCAGATGCGGTTAACAAGCCTAAGTTTCATCACCAATGGCTGCCGGATTTGATTTATATGGAAAAGGATTTTCCTGATGTTACAGCCAGTGCCCTGGAGAAAATGGGATACCAGCTTGACCGCCGGGGAAATATCGGCCGTACTGAGGTGATAAAAATGAACAATGGTAAGCTGGAGTCTGCTGCTGATAAAAGGGGAGATGATTGCGTGGCCGGGTTTTAGAAGAGAGAGTCAAGAAGACAAGGAGTCAATAAGTCAAGAAGGCAAGGAGTCAAGAAGGCAATAAGTAAATAAGTCATTAGGGGAATATCTACCCGGGTCTGAAAAGCCGCCCAATGGACCAACCGATGAACGGATTGCGACGCAACAGGCGATTCCACACGTTATATCGCTGGTATCATACTCCTGTTTGCTTACACTATATTTTGCAACAGCATTTGTATTATCATAAAACCTGGATGCATGGAAGCAAGTTTCTTAAAGGATGTGCACAAACGCTTCCTGTTTTACAAAGACCTTGGCGACAAAACCTTTGAACAACTGGAAGATAAAGATTTCTTTTACCAGCCATCGCACGAAAGCAACAGCATAGCCCTTATTATACAGCACATGTATGGCAACATGATGAGCCGCTTCACCAATTTTTTAACTGAAGACGGCGAAAAGCCCTGGCGCAACCGGGATACGGAATTTGATGTACGGAATATTTCCCGCCAGGAGCTTACGGAAATGTGGAACAAAGGCTGGGATTGTGTGCTGGGCACCATTGCCAACCTTAGCCCGGCAGACTTAACCAGGACAATTTTCATAAGAACAGAGCCGCTGATAGTTTATGATGCCTTGCTGCGGCAACTGGCACATTACCCTTACCATGTAGGGCAAATTGTTTTTATTGGTAAAATGATCAAAGATGCTTCGTGGAACTCACTTAGTATTGCCAAGGGCGATAGCAACAAATACAACGAGCAGATGAAAAAGCAAACGGGCAGGTAGGCGATGAAAAAATTAAACCTTACAGCACAACCCGGCCGTACTGCGCTGGCAGAAGATGGCAAAGAATACCTGTTTTTTTCAGGCTATTCTTACCTGGGCATGGGCCATGTGCCGGAGTTTGCTCAACTGGTGAGGGAAGGTATGAACAGGTATGGATTGCTCTTTCCTTCATCGCGTATATCTAATACGCGGCTGTCTTTATATGAAGAGTGCGAAGCCTTGCTTTCAGAAATTACCGGAACAGAAGAAACTGTGCTGGTCGCGTCTGGCTACCAGGCTGGTAACATGGCCGTGGATGTTTGGAAACAGCCAGTGCACAACTATCCTTCTGCCCACCCTGCTATTCAGTATAACGGTAACTATGCTCCTGGGGGCCTAAACATTACGGCAACCGATTCTGTAAATGTGTTAAAAGCTGCTATCACAGATTTTGCGCAAATAACAGAGCGTTGTGATTACCTGGTAATAGACGATTCCCACGGCTTCGGCTTGCTGGGCGAAAAGGGGGAAGGTATTGCCTGCATTTTGCCGAAAAACAATGCTGCGCAATATGTGTTAAATTATTCACTGTCTAAAGCCTGTAATATCAATGCAGGCGCTATCAGTTGCCCCGCTGCGGTGGCTGATAAATTAAGGGCCTTGCCGGCATATACGGCCAGCACGGCACCCGCACCTGCTTTGCTGCATGCGTTTATTAATGGCCAGCAGCTTTACCGGCTTCAACTAAATAAACTAAGGGAAAACATCCGTTATTTTATTGCGCTGGCAGGGCAACTGCCCGGCGTTACTTACCACCCCCAACTGCCGGTTTTTATTTTACCGGCATCTGTTAATGAGCAGGCATTGCTCGAGGATGGTATTATCATCTCATCATTCGCATATCCCAACGCATCCGGCCCAACCATTAAACGTATTGTATTAAATGCCCTGCATACCAAAGAAGATATGGAGAGGTTAGCCCGTAGTTTGTGCAAACTGTTGCTATAATGGTATTAGCATTAAACAACATGTTTAATTACAGGTTACCTTTTCATACGGCCTGTCTTCCATAAAACGAAAAGCGGAATCTTTTGCAAAAAAGGCGGAGTCGTTCCTTACCATCACTGGTGCAATACCTTCCTGTAGCCCGCCATCTGTTACTTTAAAAACAATTTCTCTAACAGACGTAACACCTTCCGACTGGAAAGTATAAAAAGCCCATATCAGGCTATCCTTAAGTTCTCCCTGCAGGTCTCCTTTGTTACTGTCCTTTTCAAAAATGCTGTAAGTAAGCGAGCCGGTTATTTTGCCATTCCCGGCTGTAAGCTGCAGGTCAGCAGTGTCCCTGTCTTTTACCATGCGGTAGCAGCCGGTAAGGCTATCCGCATTATAAGCAAGTGTGGTTTCTTTGGTTGCAGTGTCATTGCCAACAACGGTATCTGTTGTGCTGTCGCTGTCGCCGCAGGCCGTGCTTACAATGGTAGTGGCAATAAGAATAAGCATGTAACGGGTAACCATAATGTTTTCGTTTTTGTTATACATTATCGTGCCAAAGTCAATGCAACCTGTTAGCAGTGTATCAGAATAAATATTTGTACACTTCATCAACCCTGCCAAGGGCTACCACTTCAATTTTAAAGCGGTTGTTTTCCAGCGATTTTTTATTATACCGCGACACGATTATTTTTTCAAAGCCCAGCTTTTCCGCTTCGGCAATACGTTGTTCAATACGGTTAACGGCCCGTATCTCTCCGTTAAGGCCTACTTCGCCCGCAAAGCATATTTGTTGCGAAAGAGGTACATCATCGTACGACGAAAGCAATGCGCAGATAACGGCAAGATCAATGGATGGGTCTTCTACCTTAAGGCCGCCGGCAATATTCAGGAACACATCTTTTACGCCAAAGTGAAAGCCGCCCCTTTTTTCCAGCACTGCCAGTAATAACTGCAGCCTTCTTAAATCAAAGCCGTTTACGGTTCTCTGTGGCGTACCGTACACGCTTTGTGTAACCAGCGCCTGCACCTCTATCAGCAAAGGGCGCAGGCCTTCCATGGTAGCCGCAATGGCGCTGCCGCTTAACTGGTCTTCCCTTTGTGTTATCAGTATTTCCGATGGGTTGGATACAGGCCGCATACCTTCTCCGGTCATTTCATAAATGCCCAGTTCAGACGTGCTGCCAAAGCGGTTTTTAAGCGTACGCAAAATACGGTAAGCATAGTGGCGGTCTCCTTCAAACTGCAAAACGGTATCTACCATGTGTTCCAGTATTTTCGGGCCCGCTATATTGCCATCTTTTGTTATATGCCCTATCAAAAAAACCGGTGTATTGGTTTCTTTGGCAAAGCGCTGTAGCTCCGAGGCGCTTTCCCTTATTTGTGAAACGCTGCCCGGCGATGATTCTATCAAATTGCTTTGCAGTGTTTGTATAGAGTCAATAATAACCAATTGGGGCTTTAGCTTTTTAATTTCCTGGAAAATAATATTCGTGGCGGTTTCTGTAAGCAGGTAAAAATTATCATTGGTGGTTTTCAGCCTGTCTGCACGCATTTTAATCTGCTGTTCACTTTCTTCGCCGCTAACATACAGTGTAACCGTGTTTTTAAGTTGAAGCGCATTCTGCAAAAACAAAGTACTCTTGCCAATGCCCGGCTCTCCGCCTACCAGTACAATACTTCCCGACACTATGCCGCCGCCCAGTACGCGGTTCAGTTCAGCATCGGTAGTAACCAGTCTTTTTTCTTCATTGCTTTGTACCTCGCTCAGGTGTACGGTGCGGCTTTTTCTTTTATCGTCTGTGTAATTTTTCCATTCATCCGCTGTTGCTTTGCCGTTGCCTTTATCAATCACTTCTTCCACAAAACTGTTCCACTGGCTGCACGATGGGCATTTGCCCAGCCATTTTGTACTCTCGTAACCACAGTTGCTGCAAAAAAAGGCTGTCTTTACTTTACTCATGCGGTAAAGCTATAGAATATGCAAGAAGGAAAAAAAGCCTTCGGCTTTTGTATTTTTTTGTGGACGGACTATGGAATTTCATGGCATCGCCTGTTGTGTCACTCACTTGTACGGTTGTTTTTTCATGGCATCTTTTCATACCCGGATAGGACTGGTGCGTGGAGACACGCACCAGGGGGAGGGTCGCAATGCTTCTGCCGCCTTTGGCGCCAGAAGCATTGCTGGCAACAGATTGAATACTTTAACGGAAAAGAAAGCCTGTGTAAAGCTTATTAACCACATCCGGTGCGCTAACTTATAGCTGTTAACGATAAGCTTCATACAAAACATGCCATGAACATATCGCACCTAAGGCGCTCCCGGCAATGTTATTTTTTCACAACTACTAACATGCCGCCTCTACGAGGCTTTGGTTAACAACCAGAGCATTCAAAATAGTTATCTAATCCGATAATGGCCCGGCATCGGCTACCCAATATATTTTGGTCAGGCATTTTAAAAGAGGACACAAACGGATGCAGCTTTACTATGTTACTCTTTTTCTTTTTCCACAAAACGGTAACTTCCGTGGGTGTCGTAATCAATGCCGTGTTTTTTCTTTAGCTGCTCAATATACTGTAGCGTTCTTTTGGTGTGGGGGCTGGCAACGCTGTCACCCCAGGGTTCAAATGTATGCAGCAGGGTTTCTTCCAGGCAACTGTCAATGGTCATGCCTTTGTGTTCGGCAAGATCTTTTAGCAGGGCTGCCAAACGCTTTTCAAGCCTTACCGGTACATCCACTCTTTCAATTTCTATGGCCGGGCCGGTACCGTATTGATAATGACCAAAACCCAATATGTTGCCAAAGGGGTCTTTTATGTTATAGTCCCGTAAACCATAAGGCCTGTCACCAGGGGGCACTGCAATTTCAACGCCATTGCTTTGGTGAAATTCGTACAGTTCATCCGCATCCCCCACTATAAAATACACAGAAGCACTGCTGGTGGCGCCTGCGTTGCTGCTTAAGTGCAGCGATACTTTATCCAGGTTTACCCCTGCCATTGTCGGCGGGTCGCCCCAGGTAAAACCCACTGTAAACCCCAGCTTATGCGTGTAAAATTCCAGTGCATCGGCAATGCTGGTTACAGGCAGCAGGGGAAACTGCTGCTCGCAAAAAATAGTGGGTGTGGTTATAGATGACATGACGGTTTGGTTTAATAAAGGCTATTATTTTACAATAACAAGTTAATGAATTTGCGTGTAAAGGACTGGATGAAGGGAGATGTACCCAGGGCAAACGCGTCTAAAATTTATTGAAAACAGTATTAGCGAGGAAGTTGTTGTCCAGGGTACAGAGGAGCCGTTTCTTTTTGATGCTTAATTTTTTAGTGGTATTATTCTTTAAAAGGTTGAGGGCTATTTTAGTGATAATGCTAAAGTTCTCAGCGGCATTACCGGCCTGTTTTGTACTGAGGTCTTCGTTAAAAATTACATCCAGCACCCAATGCAGCTTGTTTTCAATACCCCAATGCTGGCGGATGATGCTTAAAAAATTTTCGGGTGTTGCCTGCAGGCTTGAGATATAATACCTTATTTCCTGTTGTGTTTCACCGGTTGACAGTATTGTTCTGTTAGATTCAATACAGAT